>NZ_JAPCHY010000010.1 GCF_026107455.2 Xanthomonas chitinilytica
CACAGCGCCTCGGTGGAGGCGCCGGCGGCCTTGGCCAGCAGCCAATTGGACAGGAACGCGCAGAACAGGCCGCTGATGATCGCGATCTGCTGCACCGTGGCCAGCCGCCCGCGGTAGCGGGCCGAGGCGACCTCGGCGATGTAGGCCGGCGACATCACGCTGGCCGCGCCGACGGCGAAACCGCCGATCACCCGGGCGACGATGAACACCAGCGAGCTGCCCGCGGCGCCGGCGCCCAGCGCCGAAACCAGGAACATCAGCGCCGCCACGATCAGCACCCCGCGCCGGCCCATCCGGTCGCCCAGGCGCCCGGCGAAGAACGCGCCGATCGCGCAGCCGAGCAGCATCGAGGCCACCTCGAAGCCGATGCCGGCCGAACTGGACTGGAAGGTCTGCTTCAGGCCGTCGACGGTGCCGTTGATGACGCCGCTGTCGAACCCGAACAGGAACCCGCCGATGGTGGCCACGCAGCTGATCAGGACGATGAAACGGGTGTTCTCCGCAGCGTGCGCGGTCGCGGCGGTTCCAGGCGTGGCGCTGCTCATGCCGGTGGATTCCCTCGGTTGTGTTCGGATCCATCGCACCGGCCGGGCCGGTGCCCCTCCCTCGATCGAACCGGTCGCGACCGGCCTTCGCGGTCCTTCGTGATGCGTGGATTCATCCGTCCTTCGTGATATGTGGATTCATCCGTAGAGCCGAGCTTGCTCGGCTGGAGCTTCGCCAGGAAAAGCAGCCGAGCAAGCTCGGCTCTACCGCATTCCCGGTCGGGCCGCCCTGCGCCATCAGCGCAGCAGGTACTGGTTCAACAGGTTCTCGTAGGCCTCCTGGCGGCCGCTGAGCTGCTTCGGCTCGCCGTTCCCGGCAGCCAGCGCGGCCAGTTCGGCCAGGCCCAGCTTGCCGTCGGCGAAGTCCTTGCCGGCGCCGTCGTCGAAGCTGGCGTAGCGCTGCGCGCGCCACTGCTCCCACGGCGAGGCGGTCAGCAGCGCGTGCGCCACCTCCAGCCCGCGCGCGAACGCGTCCATACCGCCGATGTGGGCGATGAACAGGTCTTCCATGTCGGTGGATTCGCGGCGCGGCTTGGCGTCGAAGTTCAGGCCGCCCTCCAGCCCGCCCTGGCGCAGCACCACCAGCATCGCCCCGACCGTGTCGTACAGGTCGGTCGGGAACTGGTCGGTGTCCCAGCCGTTCTGCGCGTTGCCGCGGTTGGCGTCGATGCTGCCCAGCAGGCCGGCGTCGGAGGCGACCTGCAGGTCGTGCTCGAAGGTGTGGCCGGACAGCGTGGCGTGGTTGGCCTCGATGTTGAGCTTGAAGTCCTTGTCCAGGCCGTAGTGGCGCAGGAAGCCGACCACGGTGGCGCTGTCGAAGTCGTACTGGTGCTTCATAGGCTCCATCGGCTTGGGCTCGATCAGGAAGTTGCCCTTCAGGCCGATGCTGCGGCCGTAGTCGCGGGCCGCGGTCAGGAAGCGCGCGAAATGCTCCTGCTCGCGCTTCATGTCGGTGTTGTGCAGGCAGGCATAGCCCTCGCGGCCGCCCCAGAACACGTAGTGCTCGCCGCCCAGCGCGACGGTGGCCTCCAGCGCCGCCTTGACCTGCACCGCGGCGCGCGCGACGACGGCGAAGTCCGGGTTGGTGGCCGCGCCGTTCATGTAGCGCGGGTGGCTGAACAGGTTGGCGGTGCCCCACAGCAGCCTGATGCCGCTGGCGTCCTGGCGCGCCTTGGCCAGCGCCACCATGTGCCTGAGGTTCTTCTCGTACTGGCCGATGTCGTCGGCGTCCGGCGCCAGGTCGATGTCGTGGAAGCACCAGTAGGGCGTGCCGAGCTTGGTGAAGAACTCGAAGGCGGCATCGACCTTGGCCTCGGCGGTGGCCATCGCCTCGCCCTGCTCCCATGGGAAGCGGCGGGTGCCGGGGCCGAACGGGTCGTGGCCAGCGTTGCCGAAGGTATGCCAGTAGCAGGTGGCGAAGCGCAGGTGCTCGGCCATGCTCTTGCCGCCGATCTCCCTGTCCGCGTCGTAGACCTTGAACGCCAGCGGGTTGTCCGAGTCGCGGCCTTCGAACGCGATCCGGCCGACATTGGGGAAGTATTCCCGGGCGCCGATGAAGGGTTGGATGCTCATGCGATGCTCCTTTCGTGATGCATATGCGAGGGGGAAGACGTCAGCTGGCGTACAGCGGCCGCACCGCGCCGAGGTGTTCGAGGAAGCGCTGGTAGGGGGGGCGATAGGCCGCCACGCGCTGCGGGTCCGGCACCGCGGCCAGCGCCGGGTCGGTGGCGACGTGCGCGGCGACCAGCTCGGCCAGCGGCGTCGCCTCGCCCTGCGCCCGGCGCAGCGACCACAACGCCTGCAGGGCCGCGCCGAAGGCCGCGCCTTCGGTATGCCGCGGCACCTCCACGCGCAGGTCGAACACGTCGGCGACCATCTGCCGCCAGGCCGGGCTGTTGGCGCCGCCGCCGGTCAGCACGATGCTGTCGAAGGCCATGCCGGCGCGGACGAAGGCATCGAAGCCGTACTTCAGGCTGTAGGTCGCCCCTTCCATCGCCGCGCGGTAGAAGTTGGCCGCGCTGGCGTTGGCCGGGTCCAGGCCGGTCAGCACGCCCTTGCCGTGCGGCAGGTCCGGGGTGCGCTCGCCGTTGAGGAACGGCAGCAGGGTCAGCCCGCCGGCGCCGGGCGCGGTGGCGGCGATGCGCGCATCGCCTTCGCGCGCGCTGAAGCCGAACAGCCTGGCGATCGACTCGGTGGCGACCGTGCAGTTCATCGTGCAGATCAGCGGCAGCCAGCCGCCGGAGGACGAGCAGAACGCCGCCCAGGCGCCGTCGGCATCGACCACCGGCGTGTCCGAATAGGCGAACAGCGTGCCCGAGGTGCCCAGGCTCATCGCCAGCCTGCCCGGCACCACCGCGCCGGTGCCGAACGCGGCCATCATGTTGTCGCCGCCGCCGGCCGCGACCACGACGCCATGCGGGAGGTCCAGCGCCTCGGCGGTGGCCGCCGCCAGCGGGAACAGGGTGCCGGCCTCCACCAGCGGCGGCAGGCATCGGCCCAGGTCGCGCTGCGGATCGGTGGCGTGCAGCAATTCCTTGGACCAGGTGCGGCTGCGCACGTCCAGCCAGCCGGTGCCGGAGGCGTCGCCGTACTCGCAGAAGTACTCGCCGGTGAGCCAGGAGTTCACGTAGTCGTGCGGCAGCAGGATGTGCGCCAGTTCGGCGTAGACCTGCGGCCGGTGCCTGCGCGTCCACGGCAGCTTGGAGGCGGTGTAGCCGGCCAGGATCGGGTTGCCGGCCAGTTCGATGGTGCGTGCCGGGCCGCCGAGCGCGGCCATGATCTCCCCGCATTCGGCCTGGGTACTGGTGTCGCACCACAGCTTGGCCGGCGCCAGCACCCGGCCGGCGGCGTCCACCGGCACGAAGCCGTGCTGCTGGCCGGACACGCCGATCGCTACCACCCGCGCGCGCTGCGCCGGTTCCAGCCGGGCAAAGCAGGCGGCGATCGCCTCGATCCACCATTCGGCACGCTGCTCGCGGCTGCCGTCCTCGCCGGCGATCAATTCCAGCGCCTGGTCGTGGGTGGCGACGAGGGCGCGCGCCTGCGGGTCGTAGGCGACCAGCTTGACGCTCTGGGTGCCGACGTCCAGCCCGACGAACAGGCCGCTCATGCCGCGCTCCGGCAGGTCGGCGGGTTCATGTTAGCGCTACCAAAACGGCTCCGAAAAAAAGCCACCGGGGAAGGGGCGATCGCTTGCATGCGGCTGCGGTTCGTGTCGTGGAGGCCTGAACTCTAGCAGCAGAAATCGAAAAGGCTTGTTGCATTGCGGAAGGGCGCCGGCCGCCGGCGCGGCCTGGCCGCGAAGCGTTGCCGGAGGGGGAGGAGACCTCCGCCGGCGGCGCCGTCGCCGCGGCCGGGAAAAGCGCTCGGGAGCCCGACGGGCACCGGCTACAATGCCCGGCTCATGAGTGCCGTCATTTCCCTGCCCGATCCCGCCCCCCGTGCGCGCGACCCGCGCGTGGCCGAGCGCGAACAGCACAAGCTGGCCAAGCGCCTGCGCCGCCAGGTCGGCCAGGCCATCGCCGATTTCGGCATGATCGAGGCCGGCGACAAGGTGATGGTGTGCCTGTCCGGCGGCAAGGACAGCTACACCCTGCTGGACATCCTGCTGCAGTTGCAGAAGAAGGCGCCGGTGCCGTTCGAGCTGGTGGCGGTGAACCTGGACCAGAAGCAGCCGGGCTTCCCCGAGCACGTGCTGCCGGAGTACCTGGCCGGGCTGGGCGTGCCGTACCACATCATCGAGCAGGACACCTATTCGGTGGTCAGCCGGGTGATCCCGGAAGGCAAGACCATGTGTTCGCTGTGCTCGCGCCTGCGCCGCGGCGCGCTGTACAACTACGCCGAAACCCATGGCTTCACCAAGATCGCACTGGGCCACCACCGCGACGACAGGGTGGCCACGTTCTTCATGAACCTGTTCCACCACGCCAAGCTCTCCGGCATGCCGCCCAAGCTGCGCAGCGACGACGGCAAGCACGTGGTGATCCGCCCGCTGGCCTACGTGCGCGAGAGCGACATCGTCGACTACGCCGCCGCGCGCCGGTTCCCGATCATCCCGTGCAACCTGTGCGGCAGCCAGGAAAACCTGCAGCGCAGGCAGGTCGGGCTGATGATGAAGCAATGGGAGAAGGACCACCCCGGCCGCATCGAGCAGATCGCGCGCGCGCTGGGCGACGTCCGCCCCGCACAGCTGGCTGACCCCACCCTGTTCGACTTCATGGCGCTGGGCCGCCGCGACGACGCGCCGCTGCCCGACGCGCATGCGTGGCTGGTCGGCGGCACACCCGACGCAGGTGCTGAGACGCCTGCCGGTTAATCTCGGGAGCGCGATCGCGTTCCCATCCTTACGAATCCCCGACTGCTGGTAATCCATGTTCTTCAAAAACCTGACGCTGTTCCGTTTCCCCACCTCGGTGGATTTCTCCGAAGTCGACAAGCTGCTGCCGCACGTGCTGCTCAAGCCGGTCGGCGCGCTGGAAATGACCTCGCGCGGCTTCATCTCGCCGTTCGGCCGCGAAGAGAAGGAAGTGTTCTCGCACCGCATCGGCGACGCGCTGTGGCTGACCGTCGGCGGCGAGGAGAAGATCCTGCCCGGCGCGGTGGTCAACGACCTGCTGGCGCGCAAGCTGGAGGAGATCGAGGAGAAGGAAGGGCGCAAGCCCGGCGGCCGCGAGCGCAAGCGGATGAAGGACGACCTGCTGCACGAGCTGCTGCCGCGCGCCTTCGTCAAGAGCTCGCGCACCGATGCGCTGCTCGACCTCAAGCACGGCTACGTGGCGGTGGACAGCTCCAGCCGCAAGACCGGCGAGAACGTGATGAGCGACATCCGCGGCCTGCTCGGCAGCTTCCCGGCGATGCCGCTCAACGCCGAGGTCGCGCCGCGCGCGATCCTCACCGGCTGGATCGCCGGCGAGCCGCTGCCCACCGGCCTGAGCCTGGGCGAAGAGTGCGAGATGAAGGACCCGGTGGAAGGCGGCGCGGTGGTCAAGTGCCAGCACCAGGAACTGCGCTGCGACGAGATCGACAAGCACCTGGACGCCGGCAAGCAGGTGACCAAGCTGGCGCTGGTGTTCGAGGACAACCTCTCGTTCGTGCTCGGCGACGACCTGATCGTGCGCAAGCTCAAGTTCCTCGACGGCGCCCTGGACCAGCTCGAACACGCCGACGAGGACGGCCGCCGTGCCGAACTGGACGCGCGCTTCGCGCTGCAGAGCGGCGAGATCCGCCGCCTGTTCCTGCTGCTGGAAGAGGCCTTCAAGCTGAGCAAGGCCGACAACTGAACCACCAACGGCGTCCACCCTTCCTGTAGGAGCGATGTCAGTCGCGACCACGCCTTCCCGGGAAAGCCCGGTCGCGACCGACATCGCTCCTACAGGTTGCCTGCGGCCGTCGTATGCTGTCGCCATGTCCCCCTCGCTGTTCCGTCGCCTGATGCCCGCCCCCGCCACGCCGGTGATCCAGCGCGACACGGTGCGGCTGCGGCTGGAGGAAGCGGAGATCGACGTGCTGCGCGTGCGCGATCCGCGCGCGCGCCGGCTCAAGCTCAGCGTCGACGAACGCGGCGTGCGGCTGACGCTGCCGCCGCGCGCCAGCCTGGTCGCCGGCGAGCGTTTCATGCAGGCCAACCGGCAATGGCTGATCGAGCAGCTGGCGCACTACCACCGCGACGACGCGCTGCCGCCGTTGCGGCGCGACGAACCGGGCTGGCTGCCGCTGCGCGGCGAACTGCTGCCGGTGCGCTGGCAACCGGGCCGCTTCGCGCAGGTGGAGGTGGACGCCGACGGCGCCTGCATCCGCCTGCCGCCGCGTGCGGGCGAGGCGGCGCTGCGGCGCGTGCTGCGCGAGTTCTACGAGGCGCAGATGCGTGCCGACGTCGGCCGCTGGCTGCCGCGCTACCTGCCGGGGTTGCCGCGGGCGCCGGCGCGGCTGCGGCTGAAGGTGATGTCCTCGCAATGGGGATCGCTGGCGCCGGACGGCTCGATGGCGCTGGACCTGGCGCTGGTGCTGGGGCGGCCGTCGGCGTTCGAGTACGTGCTGGTGCACGAGCTGTGCCACCTGCTGCAGGCCAACCACTCGCCGGCGTTCTGGGCCGAGGTGGAGGCGCGCTTCCCCGACTGGCGCGCCGAGCGCGCCTATTTCCAGGCCGAAGGCCGGCGACTGAAGGCGATGCTGCGGCAGCTGCTGCAGGCCGAGGACTGAGGCCCCGCGCCTGCCACCTGCCCAAAGCCGTTGCAAGAGCGACGTGGGTTGTGACCGGTGAGTCACCGACGGCCCTGATGAAGTCGGGAATCCAGCGCCCGGTCGCCCAGCCGGTATTTCCCGGGGGAAACCAGCGCTCGGCGGGCTGCCCGGAAAGCTCTTGACTGACGTCGCTCCTGCAACGGCTTTCTGCTGTGGGCAGGGGCGACGCTGCGCGGCCTCGGGCCGTCAGGTCGCGACCGAACCATGTTCAACGCGGGTCGGGCAGCGCCGCGTCCAGGAATTCCCGCACGATCCGCGCCACCGCTTCGGCCCGGTCCATGTGCAGGTGGTGATGGCCGGGCAGCACCGCCAGCTGGCCGCGGCGCAGCAAGGCGGCGCGCGCGCTGCGCAGCGGTTCGGGGAAATAGGCCTGTGCCGGGCTGGCGTAGATCACCTGCGCCGGACATTCGATGGCCGCCACCAGCGCGTCGATCTGCGCCTCGGTCGGGCGCAGCGCGGTCGGCAGCATCAGCCGCGGATCGCTGCGCCAGCTGTAGCCGCCGGGCACTTCCCGCACCCCGCGCTCGACCAGCAGCCGTGCCGACGTTTCGCCGAGCTGGTTGGCCATCATCCGTGCGCGCACCGGTGCGGCCAGGTCGGGAAACACCCGCAGGCGCTTGTCCGGCAGCGCGCGCAGCGCGGCCACATGCGCGCGCAACCGCTGCGCGGTGTCTTCCAGCGGCGCCGACAGCCCGCCCAGCGCCTCGATCGCCACCAGCGCCTCGACCCGCGCCGGTGCCGCGGCCGCCACCAGGCTGGCGATGCCGGCGCCCATCGAGTGGCCGAGCAGGGTGAAGCGCTCCCAGCCCAGGGCGTCGGCCGCCTCCAGCACCCGGGCGATGGCCTCCACCGCGGTGTACGGCGCGCCGGGCGGCAGGTGGTCGCTGTGGCCATGGCCGGGCAGGTCCAGCAGCACCAGGTCCAGCTGCGGCAACTGCGCGGCCAGCGGCAGGAAGCTGGCCGCGTTGTCGAGCCAGCCGTGCAGCGCCAGCACCCTGCGCCCCCCGGCATTGCCGCAGCGCAGCCCGGCGACCGCGAGCGGGCCGAGGTCGAGCCGGAACGGCTGCGGGGTCATGGGTCGGCGCTGGCCAGCGCCGCCAGTGCGCGGGCGTGGGCCGGGGCGTCGTTGAGGCAGGGGATGTAGCGCAGCTGCGCGCCGCGCTCGGCGACGGTCGCGGCGAAGCCCATCGCCACCTCCTCCAGCGTTTCCAGGCAGTCGGTGGCGAAGCCGGGGCAGACCACGTCGATCCGGCGGATGCCGCCCTCGGCCATCGCCCACAGCGTGGGTTCGGCATAGGGCTGCAGCCAGCGCTCGCGGCCGAAGCGCGACTGGTAGGTCAGCCGCCAGTCGTCGTCGCCCAGGTCCAGCGCGGTGGCGATGGCGCGCGCGCTGGCCTCGCAGCGCTGCGGGTAGGGGTCGCCGTCGTCGGCCACCCGCTGCGGGATGCCGTGGAAGGAGAACACCAGCTTCTCGCCGCGGCCGTGGCGCTGCCAGTGGTCGCGGATCGAGCCGGCCACCGCCGCCACCCAGCCCGGGTCGGTGGCGTAGTCGCGGATGCAGCGCACCGCGACCTGCGGGTTGCGCGCCTGCCACAGCCGCAGCCGGTCCTCGACCGAGGCGGTGGTGGTGGTCGAATACTGCGGATACAGCGGCAGCACCACGATCCGGCGCACGCCCTCGCGCGCCAGCGCGTCCAGTGCCGGGTCCAGCGCCGGCTGCCCGTAGCGCATCGCCTCGCGCACCCGCCACTGCGGCAACTCGCGCTGCATGCCTTCGGCCAGGCGCCGGGTGTGGACCGCCAGCGGCGAGCCTTCCGGCAGCCACACCTGCGCGTACTTGGCCGCCGAGCGGCCGCTGCGCAGCGGCAGGATCACCCCGTGCAGCAAGGGTTTCCACAGCAGCGGCGGGATCGCCACCACGCGCGGATCGCCGAGGAATTCGGCCAGGTAACGCCGCACCGCGGGGGCGGTCGGCGTCTCGGGCGTGCCTAGATTGACCGCGAGCAGGGCGGTGTCGGGTGCGTCGAGCATGGGCGCATTCTCGCAGGTGCGGGCGACGGCGGCGACGCCGCGGTGCCGATCGCGGCGATATGTCGCACCGATCGCGCCCCGGATCCGCTCACTGGCGATTCATCGCCGCGCTACTAATTTCAGGCACTTGCTTTATCTTCTTGTGCACCGACTTCTGGAGTCCGCCATGCGCCGCCTGCCGTGCCTCGTGTTGCTGTTGTCCGCCAGCCTGCTGTCCGCCGCCGCCGTGGCCGGCCCGCAGGAGGATCAGCGCGCCCGCAACGCGGTGCGCGTGCTCAGCGAGATCCAGGAGATCCCCGAGCAGGCCATCCCCGACAAGCTGCTCGACGAGGGCCGCGCGATCATCGTCATTCCCGACACGATCAAGGCCGGCCTGGTGATCGGCGGCCGCCGCGGCCACGGCCTGATGTCGGTGAAGATGGCCGACGGCGCCTGGTCCAACCCGGTGTTCGTCAAGCTCACCGGCGGCAGCATCGGCTTCCAGGCCGGGGTGCAGTCCTCCGACGTGATCCTGGTGTTCCGCAACGACCGCAGCCTGGACAACATCGTCAACGGCAAGTTCACCCTCGGCGCCGACGCCGGCGTGGCCGCCGGCCCGGTGGGCCGCAATGCCGCCGCCGCCACCGACGGCCAGCTCAAGGCCGAGATCTGGTCGTGGTCGCGCGCGCGCGGCCTGTTCGCCGGGGTCGCGCTCGACGGCGCGGTGCTGCAGATCGACGATGCCGCCAACCTCGACGCCTACGGCGCCAACACCACGCCGCGGATGATCTTCGAAGGGCGCGTGAACGAACTGCCGTCCGCCGACGTGGTCGCGTTCCGCGACCGCCTGGAGGAGTCCACCTACGCCGCCCGCGAGAAGCGCGGCACCAACGGTGCCGGCGCCGCGCCGCGCACCGCGCCGGTGGCGGTCGTCCCGCCGCCGGCGGACAACACCGAGGCCAGCACCGCGCCGTTGCAGCAGGTGCCGGCCCAGGACGTGCCGCAGCAGGGTTTCCAGCCGGTTTCCGAAGGCGAGATCCGCACCGAGACGCTGGACGGCGACAACTGACCTTCGGCACGCGCGCCCGTCGCTGCCGGGTGCGCTATCCTCGACTTCCTTATTCACGGACAACGCGAGCGGATCATGGGCAGTTTCAGCATCTGGCACTGGTTGGTGGTGCTGGTGATCGTCCTGCTGGTGTTCGGCACCAAGCGGTTGACGAGCGGCGCCAAGGATCTGGGCAGCGCGGTCAAGGAATTCAAGAAAGGCATGCGCGACGACGACAAGCCGGCGGCGCAGCTCGGCGACGAGTCGCGCAGTCAGGAAGCGTCGCGCGAAGCGCAGTCCGAGCGCGACCGCGACCCGCGCTGATCCGGGTTTTCCGGCGTGTTCGATATCGGATTCAGCGAACTGCTGCTGATCGCGGTGGTGGCCCTGGTGGTGCTCGGCCCCGAGCGCCTGCCCAAGGCGGCGCGCTTCGCCGGGCTGTGGGTGCGGCGCGCGCGCAACCAGTGGGATTCGGTGAAGCAGGAGCTCGAGCGCGAACTGCACGCCGAGGAACTCAAGCGCAACCTGCAGGACATGAAGGCCTCGCTGCGACAGACCGAAGCCCAGCTGCGCGACAGCGGGCAGCAGCTGCGCGACGAGGCCGGCGAACTGCGCCGGCAGCTGGAGCAGGAACAGGCCTCGGCGCTGGGCGAAACCGGGGACGGCGAACGCGCCACGGCTCCGGATGCCGACGGCGCGTCGGTCGATGCCGCGCCGAAGCTGGCGTCGACCGAACCGGAATCCGGATCCGAATCCGCCACACAAACGCCTGCCATGCATGACACTCCGCCGGAGCCGCGACCATGAGCGGCGGCGATGCCGGCGAGTCCAGCCTGGTCGAACACCTGATCGAATTGCGCGCACGGCTGGTACGCGGCCTGGTCGGCCTGGGCGTGGTGCTGCTGGCGCTGCTGCCGTTCTCGCGCACGCTCTACACCCAGCTGGCGACGCCGCTGATCTCGCAGCTGCCGGCCGGGCAGTCGATGATCGCCACCAACCCGGCCGGCGCCTTCTTCGCCCCGCTCAAGCTGACCTTCTTCACCGCGTTGTTCGTCGCGGTGCCGTGGCTGCTGTACCAGGCCTGGGCATTCGTGGCGCCGGGGCTGTACGCGCGCGAGAAGCGGCTGGCGCTGCCGCTGCTCGGCTCGGCGGTGGCGCTGTTCTACATCGGCTGCGCCTTCGCCTACTTCCTGGTGCTGCCGGCGGTGTTCCACTTCCTGACCACCTTCCGCCCGGACGTCATCGCCATCACTCCCGATGCCGGCGCCTACCTGGATTTCGTGCTGGCGATCTTCTTCGCCTTCGGCATCAGTTTCGAGCTGCCGGTGGCGATGGTGATCCTGGTGCTGCTGGGCTGGGTGACGCCGGCGCAGCTGCGCGAGGGCCGCGGCTACGCCATCGTCGGCATCTTCGTGATCGCCGCGGTGCTGACTCCGCCGGACGTGGTGTCGCAGCTGATGCTGGCGATCCCGATGTGCGTGCTGTACGAGCTGGGCATCCACGCCGCGCGCTGGCTGTCGCCGGGCCCACGCCCCGACCACAACGAATCGCCGCAATGACGAACGCCCCGCTGCGTTCCGTCGGTTGACCGCGGCATCGCCCGCGATACCGGACGCCCGAACCTCGATGGTCGGCGGCCGGCCAGTTCGAATCCCGCCTCCGCGCCATCGGCAACGACCAGCGCCCCCATGTTCCCTGGCGGGCAAGGCGCAGGTGCATCGCCTGCCAGCGAACTGCCGATCTCCGGATGCACCGGACGATACGGGACGGTCATCCGGAGCGCGTGAGGGATGACGGATATCGATGGATGCTCCCGGCATCCGCCGCGTGAAGCGGCAGCCATGCGGCCCACGGATGCGGTCGACGTGCGGCACCCCGCACGGGCATCCGTGATACGGGTCACGGCAACGCCGCGCTGCGCGGGGTATTAGCTTTCCCTGCAGGGGATCGGCCGACATGCCATCAATCCGAAGGCGACAGCGGATGACGTCCTGCATCCCGGCGTTGGATAGCCCAGCCAGCACGATCACACCCAGCTCCGCCCATCGGCCGCAGCAGGCCGGTGGGGCAGCGGGCCGCAGCGTTTGCGCGGATCGGACCGCGCCGTCCCCGGGCGCGGCGGCCGACGACGACAGACGAACAGGCAACGGATCGCGACACCAGGAACGGCAGGGCGCCGCAGGCAGCCCTGTCGGCACGGCCATGGAAGACCGTGTCCGCGGAGACGGGCGCATGGGCGCCGCCGTCTCCGCAACCCTCCGGGCTCGTACCGGACAAGGTCGGGAGCGCGCAGGACGCAGCTCCCCGGCCTCTCGCGAATGGATATTCCATCGACAAAGGAGCGTGTTATGAAAAGTCTGGCTGCACTGGGTTTGGCGCTGCTGGTATCGGCTACGGCGGCGGGCACGGCGGAGGCGGGGAAACCGGCGTTCGAGAAACTGGGCGGGAAAGCGAAGTTCATACACGGCGACAACCTGGTGACCGATGTGTTTCCGGAAACCGGCGCTTCGCTCGACGAGCGCCTGCAGACGCCGCGGCAGAAGGCGGCCGGGTTGAGCGCGATCATGGTCACCCGCGAGGGCGACCAGTACGTATCGAGGATGGCTCCCGAGGACGTGGAGCTGTTCGAGGATGCGATCAAGGCGCTGGAACTGCTCGGCCGCGTGCCGGACGCGATGCCCGGCTCGCCGCCGACGCTGCCGACCGTCCACGGCGACGCCTGGGCGGTGCCCAACGTCGTCATCGGCGCCGACAACAGGGTGCAGGTGACCAATACTACCGTCGCGCCGTACTGGAACATCGGTCGTATCGGGATCGGCTGCACCGGGACGCTGATCGGGCCGAAGCACGTCCTGACCGCGGGCCACTGCGTGTCCAACGGCGCCGGCAGCTGGTATTCCAGCCTGAACTTCACCGTGGCCCAGAACGGCAGCTACCAGCCGTGGGGGACGAAGTCGTGGGCGAACGTCATCACCTCCTCGGAGTGGCACAACAACGCGAACACCAACTACGACTATGCGTTGATCGTCCTCAGCGAACCCGCCCATGGCGGCTATGCCGCCTGGGGAACGTACTCCGGAGGCAACCACACCATCACCGGGTATCCGGGCGAGAAGCCGTTCGGGACGATGTGGACGCATTCCGGGGCGGTCTCGACCAGCGGTTCCTACCGGCTCTGCTACACCATCGACACCAGCGGCGGGAACAGCGGAAGCGGCATCTACGACAGCGGCAACCGCGTCCGCGGGATACATACCACGGGCTCGTCCAGCCAGAACTGCGGGACGCGGCTGACCAGCACCGTGTACAACACGATCCAGAACTGGATCTCCAGCAACCCGTGAGCGGGCGCTTGCGATCCTGAGCGGCGTCGCCGTGGTGCCCGGATGACCGGGCACCACGGTTCTCGCCGAAGCAACCCAGACGCGAGGTGGCGGACATGAGATGGATGCTTGCCGTGACGCTGGTACTTCTGGCGGGCTGTGGCATCGGCGGCAAACCGCCGGCGGTGGATCGCGAGCCGCTGGAGGCCGCGCTGATCGTCGGCAGCGCGGAATCCCCGGACCCGGTGCTGGCCAGGGTCATGGAGCTGGAGGAAAGCGGCGTGGTGGAAGACGTGGTGGTACACGAATCGTTCCCGGTGCAGATCCGCCTGCGCGCGCCGCGGCGGGTGATCGACGAATTGAACGGGATCCCGCGGGCCGGAGAGCTGCGTTAGGGCGTTTCGCGGCGCCCCTTCATGGCGACGGAAGCCGGTCGGATCCATGCCGGCCGCCCGCGGCGCTCCTGCAGCGGGAGCGAAGCCTCGCCGCTTGCCGCGGGGTCTTCCAGATCGTCATCCCCGCGCAGGCGGGGACCCAGCGACTCGACTGCGATGCTGGATGAAAGCCGGCGGTTTTCCGGAACCAGTGCCGGATCTGCATGAACGCCTGTGGATGACCGGCCCAACGGCTGTCGAAGAGCGCTTCCGCCAGCGCGGGGATGGCGAACAACGCCAGCCCGAAACGAAAACCCCGGCCGGGGCCGGGGTTCTGTGCATCATGCCGCGAAGATGTTGTCCGGCTGCGGGACCGACGACGGCGTCTGCGGGCCGTGGTCGAACATCTGCTTCCAGGCTGCATAGACGGCGCCGGCGAGCACCGGCATCACCACCGCCATCAGCAGCAGCTGCGCCACCCACAATGCCAGCAGCTGGCCGCCGATGAGCTGGGCGACCAGCGCCACGATCATCACCGCGAAGTAGATCGCGAACACCGCGACGAAGGCGAGCAGGAAGAACACCAGCATCGCCAGCAGGTTGTGCAGGCAGCCGCGCAGGCTTTCGCGCAGCGCCAGCAGGCCGTTGCGGTGCTGGAACATCACCTGCGGCGACAGCGTGAACAGCGCCAGCGCCATGGCGGCGAAGGTGGCCACCACCAGCAGCAGCCACAGCAGGATGCGCCCGGCCGGCAGGCTGGCGACCAGCGCCTCGATCGCCGCCGGGTCCGGCTGCGCGCCGGACTGGCTCATCTCGTTGAGCCGGGTCATCACCTCGCCCAGCTGCTGCAGGCCGCTGGTGCCCAGCAGCAACAGCAGCAGCGCGCCCAGCAGCAGGCCGGCGCCCAGCTGCGGCAGCAGCGCCACCAGCAGGTGCGGCGCACGGCCGTCGTGCAGGCCCTGCAGCAGGTGCGAGGGACGCGCTTCGCGGCCCTGGTCGACTTCGCGCACCGCCCATACCATGCCGCCGAAGAACACCGGGCCGGCCAGCGCCAGCAGGAACTGGGCCACGGTGGCCAGCGCCGGGTGCAGCAGCGACACCGACATCACCACCAGCGCCGCCACGCCCCACATCACGCCCAGCAGGCCCAGCGCCCGCGGCGCCTTGCGCAGCAGCACGAAGCCGGTCAACAGCCATTCCGCGCCGGCGGAGGCCGGCACCTTGCGAATCTCGCTCATTCCAATTCCGAAGCAGGGGGAAACGCCGGCAGGTCACCGACGTGGCGGGATTATCGCCGGAACCCGCGCCACCGGCGAGCCGGGCCCGCGGTTGCCGGGGCCCGGCCGGAAGACGTTCCTCGGCAACGGAGGGGCGGGTGCCGGCGATGCGACAGGAAGCGGCGGTCGGCTGCTGGCCGGATCGCGGCCCGACACGACGCAAGGAGGCGTGTCCATGCTGCCGGGACGCGTCGGCGCAGGCAGCGATGCCGGTGAGATGTGGCGCGGCGGCAGGCGGTCGCGGGGCCGTGCCGGGGATGCCGGTAGCCGCCGCCGGTGCGCGTGTCCCAGCCGGAGCGATCGATGACGGCAGGCGGGGCCGGAGGAAAGCCGGCCGCGGATCGTCGTGCCGTTGCCGGTCGTGCCGCAGGGCGGGCGACGCCGGTTCGCTGGAGAGCGGCGCCGCGCCTTGCCCGTCGCCGCTCAGTGCGTGGTGCCGGTGCGGACGTGGCGGACGAAGCGCCGCAGCAGCTGCCGCGCCAGCGGGGCGGCGCTGACCTCGCGGGCCACGGTGCGGGCGCAGCCGCCATGGCGGGCGATGCAGTCGGCGCGGGCGCGGACGTAGCCGCGCATGTGGTGGGTGGCGAACTCGGGATGGAACTGCAGGCCCCAGGTGTTGGCGCCCCAGCGGAAGGCGTGGCAGTTGTCCTGCACCGAGCGCGCCAGCACGGTGGCGCCGGCCGGGGCGCGCAGCACCGTCTGCAGGTGGGTGGCGTGGGCCGGGAAGCTGGCCGGCAGCCCGGCGAACAGCGGATCGTCGGCGGCCGGCGGCTGCAGGTCCAGGCGGATGGTGCCCGATTCGCGACCGGCCGGGTTGTATGCCACCTCGCCGCCCAGCGCATGCGCCAGCAGCTGGTGGCCGTAGCAGATGCCCAGCAGCGGCATGCCGGCGTGGGCGGCCTCGCGCAGCCAGCCGGCGCTGCGTTCGCTCCACTCGGCGCGGTCGGTGACGAACGCGGCCGAGCCGGTGACGATCGCCCCGGCGAAACCGGTGCGCGCCGGCAGCGGATCGCCGGCCGCCACGTTCGCTACCACGGTCTCGCGCGGGCCCAGCCCGGCGGCCACGCGGATCCAGTGCGGGAAGCGTCCGTAGCGCTTGAGCGGGGCGGCCGGCTGGCCGGTCTCGAGGATCAGGAAGGGCGGCGGACTCATCGTGGCGACATGGGACGGTACGTGGTCGATTCTAGGCGGTGCCGGACGCCGGGGCGCGGCCGTGCGGCCCGGCGCCTTAGAACCATGGGTTTGGTCTAAAGAACCATCGCACCATCTTTCGTAGAGCCGAGCTTGCTCGGCTGGGGCGTCATGGGAAGGCTTCAGCCGAGCAAGCTCGGCTCTGGGAAGGCCTCAGCCGAGCAAGCTCGGCTCTACTGGGACGGTTTCAGCCGAGCAAGCTCGGCTCTACTCCGTCGGTGGCAGCACCGACAGCACTTCCTCGACCGTGGTCAGCCCGGCGGCCACCTTTTCAAGCCCGGCGCGGCGCAGCGTGCGCAAGCCTTCGCCACGCGCGGCACGGCTGAATCCGGCCAGATCCATGTCGGCGCGGATCAGCCCGCGCAGCCGCGAACCCAATGGCAGCAACTCATACAGGCCGATCCGGCCCATGTAGCCGGTGCGCCGGCACTCCAGGCAACCGACCGGTGCACACGCCGCCACTTCATCAGGCAATGCCTCATCGGCATCGCGCAGGACCGCCCAGTCGGCCTCGGACAGGGTGTCCGGCTGCTTGCAGTGCGGGCACAGGGTGCGCACCAGCCGCTGCGCCAGCACCCCGTTCACGGTGGAGGCGATCAGGTAGTGCGGCACCCCCAGGTCGAGCAGGCGGGTGATCGCCGAGGGCGCGTCGTTGGTGTGCAGGGTGGACAGCACCAGGTGGCCGGTGAGCGAGGCCTGCACCGCCATCTGCGCGGTCTCCAGGTCGCGGATCTCGCCGATCATGATGATGTCCGGGTCCTGCCGCAGCAGGGTGCGCACGCCGGCGGCGAAGTCCAGGTCGATGTTGGTCTGCACCTGCATCTGGTTGAACTCCGGCGCGATCATCTCGATCGGGTCCTCCACCGTGCACACGTTCACGTCCGGGGTGGCCAGCCGCTTGAGCGTGGAATACAGGGTGGTAGTCTTGCCCGAGCCGGTCGGGCCGGTGACCAGCACGATGCCGTGCGGGCGCGCCACCAGCTCGTTCCAGCCGGCCGCTTCTTCCGGGCTAAAGCCGAGCTGGTCGATGCTCTTGAACGCGGCGTCCGGGTCGAAGATGCGCATCACGCACTTCTCGCCGAACGCGGTGGGCATGGTCGACAGCCGCATCTCCACCTCGCGCCCGCCCGGCGAACGGGTCTTGATGCGGCCGTCCTGCGGCCGCCGGCGCTCGGCCAGGTCCATGCGCCCGAGCACCTTGATGCGGCTGACCACCGCGGTCATCACCGCCGGCGGCAGCTCGAACACCTTGTGCAGCACGCCGTCGATGCGGAAGCGCATGCGCCCCATGTCGCGCCGCGGCTCCAGGTGGATGTCGCTGGCGCGCTGCTCGTAGGCGTACTGCAGCAGCCAGTCGACGATGTTGACGATGTGGTGGTCGTCGGCATTGACGTCGCCGGCGCGGCCCAGCTCCACCAGCTGCTCGAAGCTGGGCAGGGTGCCGCTGACCTCGCCACGGGCATCGCCGCGGGCGCCGCGCACCGAGCGGGTGACGCCGAAGAACTCCATGGTGTAGCGGTGCAGGTCCAGCGGGTTGACCAGCACCGTCTCGATCCGGCGCCGGGTCAGGTGCTGCAGGTCGGGCAGCCAGTCCTGCGCGGTCGGTTCGCTGGTGGCCACCAGCACCTTCTCCGTATCCACCGCCAGCGGCAGGATCCGGTGCCGGCGCGCGTAGGCGTGCGAGACCACCGCGGTGGCGGCGGCCACGTCGACCCGGGTCGGGTCGATGCGCAGGTGGCGGCTGCCGGTGCGCGCGGCCAGCCATTCGGTCAGCCGCTCCAGCCCCAGTTCGCCGGCCGGTGGCCGCGCCGCGGTCAGCTTGAGGTTGGCCAGCAGCACCAGCGGGTGCACCTCGCTGGCGTTGCGCGCGCCCTGGGCGGAAAAGCGGATGCGCTCGTGGTCGGCCTCGGCCACCATGCCGTCGGCGACCAGCGCCGCGGCCACGCGTTCGAACACCAGTCGCCCGGGAGGCAGCTGCGCTGCGCTGGGAGCCGGCCCGAACTGCACCGTTTGCCGCTGATCCATCCGCCAAATTCCTCAGAGCGTGCCATGTACATCGTGGTGGGGCGGCGGCCGGGTGGCTGTCGCGCTGCAGGCGTCCCTATGCAGACGCCGCGCGCAGCGACGCGCCCGTTGCCGCGGCGTGCCGGCATGCCGGGGAGCGCGGCCGCGACCGCTCGCTATACTAGCGCACCCCTCCGTACGGCAACCCGCAGCATGTCCGCACCCCGGCCTGTTCCGATCACTTTCCAGGGCCTGATCCAGACCCTCAACGATTTCTGGGCCCGGCAGGGCTGCGTGCTGATCCAGCCGCTGGACCTGGAGGTCGGTGCCGGCACCTTCCACCCGGCCACGTTCCTGCGCTCGATCGGCCCGGAAAGCTGGAATGCCGCATACGTGCAGCCCTCGCGCCGTCCCACCGACGGCCGCTACGGCGAGAACCCCAATCGCCTGCAGCGCTACTACCAGTACCAGGTGGCGATGAAGCCGAGCCCGGACAACATCCAGGAGCTGTACCTGGACTCGCTCAAGGCGCTGGGCATCGATCCGCTGGTGCACGACCTGCGCTTCGTCGAGGACAACTGGGAATCGCCGACGCTGGGCGCCTGGGGCCTGGGCTGGGAAGTCTGGCTCAACGGCATGGAGGTGACCCAGTTCACCTACTTCCAGCAGGCCGGCGGCCTGGAGTGCAAGCCGGTGCTGGGCGAGATCACCTACGGCCTGGAACGGCTGTGCATGTACCTGCAGAACTGCGACAACGTCTACGACCTGGTGTGGACCTACGGCCCGGACGGCACCGCGGTCACCTACGGCGACGTCTACCACCAGAACGAGGTGGAGCAGAGCACCTACAACTTCGAGTACGCCGACGTGGACGAGATGTTCCACCGCTTCGACGCCTGCGAGAAGGAAGCGCAGAAGCTGGTCGAGGCCGGCCTGCCGCTGCCGGCCTACGAGCAGGTGTGCAAGGCCAGCCACTCGTTCAACCTGCTCGATGCGCGCCGCGCCATCAGCGTGACCGAACGCCAGCGTTACATCCTGCGCGTGCGCGCGCTGGCGCAGGCGGTGGCGAAACTCTACGAGGCCAAGCGCCTGGAAGCCGTGGCCGCGAGGGCATCGGCGCCATGAGCCTTTCCGGAGCCGACGGGCTCGCCAGCGCCGGCTACGTGAACTTCCTGTTCGGAGCCCTGCTGGCCGCCTGGGCGATGAGCAACGGGCGCAGCGGAATCCTGTGGCTGATCTTCGACAGGGTGCTGGCACCGGTCGCCGGCCCGGTGATGCTGTTCGTGCATGGGCGCGCGCTGCGCCGCAAGCCCGATTCCGATGTTTCCGTGTTTCCCCCAACTGGGCGCAGCGACCTGATGTCGATGCGCAAGGACGTCATATGAGTGAAATGAAACCGCTGCTGATCGAGCTGGGCGTGGAGGAGCTGCCGGTCAAGGCGCTGCCGGGCCTGTCGCAGGCGTTCTTCGACGGCGTGATCGATGGCCTGGCCAGGCGCGGCGTCGCCTTCGACCGCGAAGGCGCCAAGCCGCTGTCCACCCCGCGCCGGTTGACGGTGCTGCTGCCGGGCGTGGAAACCGAACAGCCGGAACAGCGCTCGGAAGTGCTGGGCCCGTACGTGAACATCGCGCTGGATGCCGACGGCCAGCCGACCAAGGCGTTGCAGGGCTTCGCCGCCAAGGCCGGGATCGAGTGGACCGCGCTGGAGCGCACCAGCGACGCCAAGGGCGAGCGCTTCGTGCATCGTTCGGTCACGCCGGGCGCGCGCACCGCGCAGCTGCTGCCGGAGATCCTGCGCGAGGCCATCGCCGCGATGCCGATTCCCAAGCCGATGCGCTGGAGCGACCACGACTACGGCTTCGCCCGTCCGGTGCACTGGCTGGTGCTGCTGCACGGCAAGGACGTGGTGCCGGCCAGCGTGCTCGGCGTCGATGCCGACCGCATGAGCCGCGGCCACCGCTTCATGCACGACAAGCAGGTGTGGCTGAGCACGCCGACGGATTACGTCGAGTCGCTCAGGGCCGCGTTCGTGCTGGTCGATCCGGATGCGCGCCGCGAGCGCATCGTGCACGAGGTCAATGCCGCCGCCGCCAGGGCCGGCGGCGTGGCGCGCATCACCGACGACAACCTCGAGCAGGTGGTGAACCTGGTCGAGTGGCCGTCCGCGGTGCTGTGCGGCTTCGAGCGCGAGTTCCTGGCGGTGCCGCAGGAAGCGCTGATCGAGACCATGGAGGTCAACCAGAAATTCTTCCCGGTGCTGGACGGCGCCGGCAAGCTGACCGAGAAGTTCATCGGCATCGCCAACATCGAGTCGAAGGACGTGGCCGAAGTGGCCAAGGGCTACGAGCGGGTGATCCGCCCGCGCTTCTCCGATGCCAAGTTCTTCTTCGACGAGGACCTCAAGCAGGGCCTGGTGGCGATGGGCGAGGGCCTCAAGAGCGTCACCTACCAGGCCAAGCTGGGCAGCGTGGCCGACAAGGTGCAGCGCGTATCGGCGCTGGCGCAGGCCATCGCCCCGCAGGTGGGCGTTGACCCGGTGCTGGCCAAGCGCGCGGCCGAACTGGCCAAGAACGACCTGCAGTCGCGCATGGTCAACGAATTCCCCGAATTGCAGGGCATCGCCGGCCGCCACTACGCCATCGCCGGCGGCGAGGGCAGCGACGTGGCGCTGGCGATCGACGAGGCCTACCAGCCGCGCTTCGGCGGCGACGACATCGCGCTGTCGCCGCTGGGCAAGGTGCTGGCGATCGCCGAGCGCCTGGACACGCTGGCCGGCGGCTTCGCCGCGGGGTTGAAGCCGACCGGCAACAAGGACCCGTTCGCGCTGCGGCGCAATGCGCTGGGGTTGGCGCGGACGGTCATTGAGTCGGGTTTTGATCTGGATATTTCGGACTTACTTGGTGTTGCCTTCGGCAATGTGGATGAAAGTCGCGTCGAAGTCATGCAAAGAAATGCTTCTGCAAAGGGCGGCCTTCAGCTAGTTGGAATGGGTGTAGTCAATCCCGACCCGAGGCCAACCGACTTGTACGACTTCATCCTCGACCGCTTGCGCGGCTACTACACCGACAAGGGCGTCCCGGCTACCCACTTCAACGCGGTGGCCGAACTGAAACCGGCCTCGCTGTACGACTTCGACCGCCGCATCGATGCCATCGGCACCTTCGCCACCTTGCCGGAGGCCGAGGCACTGGCCGCGGCCAACAAGCGCATCCGCAACATCCTGCGCAAGGTCGAGGGCGAGATTCCGGGGCAGATCGACCCGGCGCTGCTGGCCGAGCCGGCCGAGAGCGAGCTGGCCGAAGCCGTGGTCGCCGCCATCGACGACACCAACGCCACGCTGGCGCAGAAGGATTACGTGGCCGTGCTCGGCCGCCTGGCGCGGCTGCGCCCGCAGGTGGACGCGTTCTTCGACAAGGTGATGGTCAACGTCGACGATCCGGCCGTGCGCGGCAACCGCCTGGCGCTGCTGCGCACCCTGGGCGACCGCCTGGGCAGCGTCGCCGCGATCGAGCACCTGTCCGGCTGATTGACGTTGCCCGCGATGGCCGGCGATCCGCAAGATCGCCGGCTGCGCGTTGCGGTGCCGGTTTGCGGCTGACCATCTTGGAGGGGGCTGCGGTAGGTACGATGGCGAGGTTCTTTGCCAGAAGGCAGTCCGTGCCTTTCTGTCGCGACTGACGTCGCTCCTACAAGGCAGCAGGGAACCCTGTAGGAGCGACGTCAGTCGCGAGCTTTTCGAGCAGCAGATGCGCCCCGCGAATGCGCACGCCGCGTCGACGCGCAGCAGGCATCCGTTCACGGCGATTTAACTGCGTCTGTGAAGCACGTCATGCGATATCGTCTGTCGCCGACGCCCCGTTATGCTGTGGCGATGCAGCCAAGATTCCTCGCCTCGCTCGCCCTGTTCCTGTGCCTTGCCGCGGTCGCGACCGCGCATGCCCGCGGCACCATCGAAAAGGTGGAGATCACCGGGCTGGACAAGGACGACGACGCGGCGATGATCGAGAACATCGAGGTCTCGCTGACGCTGTACGAGAGCCTGGGCAAGGTACAGGGCGAATCGCGGCTGGAGTACCTGCTGGCCCAGGCCGAACGCCAGACCGCCCAGGCGCTGGAGCCGTTCGGCTACTACAACCCGACCATCACCGTGGAGGCGCCGCGCGAGGGCGACCGCCTGCAGGTGCGGATCCACGTCGACAAGGGCGAGCCGGTACGGGTGCGGCGCGCGGACATCGCCATCACCGGCCCGGGCGAGGACGACCGGTACCTGCAGCAGGACCTGCGCGACTTCCAGCCGCGCAAGGGCGAGGTGTTCGACCACACCGCCTACGAATCCAGCAAGGTGGTGATCACCCGGCGGCTGGCCGAGCGCGGCTATTTCGATGCCGACTTCACCCAGCGCCAGGTGGCGGTGACGCGCGCGGAGAACGCCGCCGACATCGACCTGAGCTGGGACAGCGGCGGCCGCTACGACATGGGGCCGACCCGCTTCCACCAGGACTACTTCAACCAGGACCTGTTCGACCCGCTGGTGTACTGGGAAGAAGGCAGCTACTACCACGAGGGCAAGCTGGACCGGCTGCGCGAGTCGCTGACCAAGCTGGACTACTTCAGCACCATCGACATCCAGCCGCGGCCGGAGGAGGCCGACGACGACTGGCGGGTGCCGGTGGACGTGAACCTGGCGCTGGCCAAGCGCAACATCTACTCGGCCGGCCTGAGCTATGGCAGCGAGAGCGGCGCCGGTGTGCGCGCCGGCGTCGACCGCCGCTACGTCAACCGCCGCGGGCACAAGCTCAGCACCCAGCTGGACTACGCGCAGAAGCGCAAGAGCCTGACCACCAGCTACCGCGTCCCGGCGTTCCACTGGCTGGACGGCTGGTACACGCTCACCGCCGCCGCCTACGACGAGCAGACCGACTACATCGACCTGCGCAACGTGCGCCTGATCGGCAGCCGCAGCGGCGAGATCAACGAGCACTGGACCGCGATCGCCTCGATCAACGCGCTGCGCGAGCGCTGGCGCTACAGCTCGGCCGACAGCTTCGAGGGCTCGCGCTACGAATACTCCACGCTGCTGTACCCGCAGCTGGTGGCCGACTACGTGGCGGTGGACGACGAGTTCTTCCCGCGCCGCGGCTTCAGCGGCAACGCCACCCTGCGCGGCGGCGTCGAAGGCGCCGGCTCGGACACCAGCTTCGTGCAGGTGCACGCCACGCTGCGCTGGTACCTGCCGATCGGCGACAGCAACCGCCTGGTCCTGCGCGGCGAGGGCGGCACCACCTGGACCAGCGACCTGGTGGCGATGCCGCCGAGCCTGCGCTACTTCGCCGGCGGCGACCGCAGCATCCGCGGCTACGCCTTCCGCGAGGTCGGGCCGCGCACGCCGGCGCCGGACAAGTTCGCGCTCGGCGCCAAGAACGTGGTCACCGCCAGCGCCGAATACGAACACTATTTCGGCGGCGGTCCATGGGGCGCGGCGGTATTCGTCGACACCGGCAGCGCGTTCGACAACGACATCGACCTGCACACCGGCGTCGGTTTCGGCGTGCGCTGGAAATCGCCGGTCGGGCCGGTGCGAGTGGACATCGCCCACGGCCTGAACCATCCCGATTCGCAATTCCAGCTGTACCTCAACATCGGAGCGGACCTGTGAGCCGGCCTGCCGACGACATCACCCCGGAACAGCGCGAAGCGCGCATCGCCGAACTGCGCGCGCGCCGCCGGGCGCGGCTGCGGGTGCTGGCCGTCCGCAGCGGCATCGCCTTCGGCGCGCTGGCGGTGCTGCTGCTGTTGCTGCTGTACTGGCTGCTGCAGACCGTGGCCGGGCGCGAGGTGCTGATGGCGCAGGTGGTGGCGCGGCTGCCGGCCGGCGCCACGCTGACCTGGGAGCGTGCCGAGGGGCCGCTGGCCGGGCCGCTGATCCTGCACGACCTGGAGTTCCGCTACGACGACCTGCACTTCACCGCCAAGCGCGCCTACCTGGACCCTGACATCCGTCCGCTGCTGGGCCGCAAGCTGCGGCTGGACGCGCTGCAGATCACCGGCGCCACGCTCAACCTGGGCAAGAGCGACGAGCCGTTCGAGCTGCCGTCGTGGCCCGGCTCGCTGCCGCAGATCGAGATGCCGCTGGCGATCCAGGCCGACAGCATCGTCATCGACGGCTTCCGCATCACCCAGCTGGAGCAGCCGCTGATCGACATCGCCAAGGTGCGCGGCGGGCTGGAGATCGCCAACGGCGAGCTGCGCACCCGCCAGCTGCAGGTCGAAAGCGACCGCGGCGATTTCCGCCTGCACGGCGACTACCTGCCGCGGCGCGACTACCGCACCGACCTGGTGGTGTCGGCGCGGCTGCCGGCCGCGCCGGGCCGCACCCCGGCCTCGCTGGGGCTGGTGGCGCGCGGCGACCTGGCGAAGATGGAAGTGGCGCTGGCCGGCAACGCCCCGGCGCCGCTGCAGGCGCAGCTGGTATTCACCGGCCGCACCGATCCGGTGTGGGCGCTGACCGCGCGCAGCGACGCGCTGGACCTGTCGCTGCTGATGCCGCCGTCCGGCGATGCCGGCGATGGCGAGCCGCTGGCGTTCGACTTCACCGCCGAGGGCAAGGGCGGCCGCGCACAGCTGCAGGGCAACGCCCGCTATGGCGACATGGCGGTGGTGCTGGAGCCGTCGCGCGTCAGCCTGGACGACCAGGTGCTGTCGGTGGCGCCGCTGGTGGTCAATGCCTTCGACGGCCGCATCCGCCTCAACGGCACCGCCGATTTCCGCGACACGGACAACGCCAACTTCCGTTTCTCGGTGATCGCCAGCCAGCTGCGCTTCGTGCCCGCCGCCGATCCCGCTACCCCGGGGCAGGCGCCGGTGCCGGTGGAACTGGTGGAAGCGCGCATGGGCCTGGCCGGCAACCCGCAGAACTGGGCCGCGGTCGGCACCGCCACGCTCGAACGCGACGGCGAGCAGGCGCACCTGCAGTTCGACGGCCGCGGCAACGAGAACAACCTGCAGTTCAAGCAACTGCACGCCACCACGCCGGGTGGCGAACTGGACGTCACCGGCACGCTGGGATGGGCGCCGGCGCTGGAGTGGGACCTGACGGCGAAACTGGGCGGCTTCGATCCCGGCTATTTCGCGCCGGGCTGGGACGGGCGCCTGTCCGGCCAGCTGGCCAGCCGCGGCCGGCAACTGCCGGCGCCCGCCGCCGGTGCCGCCAGCCCGGGCTACGAGGCGCGCCTGGACATTCCCGGCCTGAAGGGCACGCTGCGCGGCCGCCCGCTCGACGGCAAGGGCCGCTTCGCCCTGCAGGGCCAGCAGGGCGAGGGCGAGCTGACGCTGGCGCTGGGCGGCAGCCGGGTGCAAGCCAAGGGCAAGGTCGGCGACCGGCTGGACATCGACGCGCAGCTGCAGCCGCTGCAACTGGACGACCTGCTGCCCGGCGGCAGCGGCAGCCTGCGCGGCAGCGTGCAGGTGCAGGGGCCGCGCAATGCGCCGGACATCACCGCCGAACTGTCCGGCAACGGCCTGCGCTGGGACGACTGGAGCGCCGACAGCCTGAGCCTGCAGGGACGGCTGCCGTGGCGCGGCGACAACGGCACGCTGGCGCTGCGCGGCAGCGCGATCGACGTCGGCATGGTGCTGGACAGCGTGCGCGTGGACGCCCGCGGCAGCATGGAGGACCTGCGTGTGGACGCGCAGCTGGGCAACGAGATGGCGCAGCTGGCGCTGCAGGGCGGCGTGCGCCAGGCCGGGCAGCAATGGCGCGGCGAGCTGGACGTGCTGCGCATCGACCCGGCCAAGGGCGCGCCGTGGCACTTGCGGCAGCCGGCCAGCTTCAGCGTGCAGGGCGCGGACTTCACCCTGACCGACACCTGCCTGGGCGCGGCCACCGGCGGCGCGCTGTGCCTGGCCGCCAACTGGCCGCGCGAGGGCCTGGTGCTGCGCGGCGACGCGTTGCCGCTGTCGCTGGTGCAGCCGTGGCTGCCGCCCAACGCCGGCCGCCGCATGCACCTGCGCGGCGAACTGACCCTGGACGGCTCGCTGCGTCCGCGCGGCAACGCCTGGGAGGGCGGGTTGAAGGTGGCCTCGCTGGAGGGCGGCATCCGCCTGGGCGACAACGCCCGCGGCGAACTGGTGCGCTACGACCATTTCTCCTGGGACGTGGACCTGACCCCGCAGCGCATCCATTCGCGGCTGGGCGTCGGCTTCCAGGGCGACGGCTACGTCGACGCCACCGTGGAGACCGGCTGGGATGCCGCCGCGCCGTTGACCGGCGAGCTGTACCTGCACATGTCGCGGCTGTACTGGATGGAGCTGTTCTCGCCGGACCTGGTGCGTCCGCAGGGCGTGATCGAAGGCCACGTCAGCCTGCGCGGCACCCGTTCGCAGCCGTCGCTGGGCGGCGAGGCACGGCTGAGCAACTTCACCGGGGAGTTCCCGGCGCTGGGCCTGAACTTCACCGAGGGCAAGGGCAACTTCACCGCGCAGCCGGACGGCTCGGCGCGCATCAACGCCTCGCTGCGTTCGGGCGAAGGCACGCTGGTGGTCGACGGCGGGCTGTCGTGGTTCGGCGACGCCACGCCGCTGCAGCTGCACATCAGCGGCAACAACGTGCTGGTGGCCAACACCAGCGAGTTGCGCGCGGTGGCCAATCCGGACCTGGACTTCACCATCGTCGGCCGCACCATGCAGCTGCGTGGCAGCGTCAACATTCCCGAGGCCGACCTGGACCTGGAACGACTGGACCGCGGCACCTCGGTGTCCGAGGACGTGGTGGTGCTGGACCCGGCCGATCCGGAGGAAACCGCTTCCTCGCCGCTGGACATGGACCTGGCGGTGACCCTGGGCGACGCGGTGAAGATGTCCGGCTTCGGGCTCAAGGGCGCGCTGGCCGGCAAGATGCAGGTGCGCGCGCGCCCGGGCCGCGAGATGACCGCCACCGGCGGGCTGGAAGTGAGCGGGCGCTACAAGGCCTACGGCCAGGACCTGACCATCACCCGCGGCCACCTGGTGTGGAGCAACCACGTCGTATCCGACCCACGCATCAACATCCGCGCCCAGCGCGTGATCGGCGACGTTACCGCCGGCATCGACGTCACCGGCCGCGCCCTGGCGCCGCGCGCCGACGTCTGGTCCGAACCGGCGATGTCGCAGTCCGAGGCGCTGGCCTACCTGGTGCTGGGCCGCAGCCTGACCGGCGTCGGCGGCGACCAGGCGCAGCAGGTCAACGCCGCTGCGGCGGCGCTGTCGGCCGGCAGCGGACTGCTGGCCTCGCAGCTGGGCGCCAAGCTCGGCTTCGACGACGCCGGCGTCAGCCAATCGCGCGCGCTGGGCGGCTCGGTGGTCGGCGTCGGCAAATACCTCTCGCCCAAACTGTACGTCGGCTACGGCGTCTCGCTGGTCGGCAGCGGCTCGGTGCTGACGCTCAAATACCTGCTGCGCCGCGGCTTCGACATCGAAGTGGAATCGAGCACGGTGGAGAACCGCGGCTCGATCAACTGGCGCAGGGAGAAGTAGCCGGTTCCCCCGCTGGCCGCAGGCAGAAACTGGGGAAGGGCATAGATGCGCAGCGTGCTGCTGTCTGCGGTGCTGCTGGTGGGCCGAAAGGCATGGGTGGGTGACGCGCTGCAGGTGACGGCGTGCCCCCATGACCGTTGGCGGTTGCCCAGCCAGGGAACCGGGGCTACCGTCGCCGTTTGACCTGCTCGTGCCTGTGGAGTGCCCATGAATCGCAAACCCCTGACCGCCGCGCTTGCGCTGGGACTGGCCGTCGCCGCCACCGCCCATGCCGATGAAGGCATGTGGATGCCGACCCAGCTGCCGGAACTGGCCAAGTCGATGAAGGCCGCCGGTTTCAAGGGCAATCCTTCCGGCCTGGCCGACGTCACCGCGCCGCCGCTCAGCGCGGTGGTGCGTGCCGGCGGCGGCACCGGCTCGTTCGTTTCGCCGGAGGGACTGCTGCTGACCAACCACCACGTGGCGATGGGGGTGATCCAGTACAACTCCAGCCCGGAACACGACTTCATCGCCGATGGTTTCATCGCCACGGGCCGCGCCGACGAGCGTCCGGCCAACCCGGATTTCCGGGTGATGGTGACGGTGGGCTTCGACAAGGTCACCGACGAGGTGCTGGCCGATGCGCGCGGCAAGACCGGTCGTGCCTATTACGACGCGGTGGACCGCGCCGGCAAGCGCATCGTCGCCGAGTGCGAGGCCGACGGCGCGGTGCGCTGCTCGGTGGCCAACATGTACTACGGCACGGACTTCTACCGCATCCGCCAGCTCGAGCTGCAGGACGTGCGGCTGGTGTACGCGCCGCCGCGCGCGATCGGCAACTACGGCGACGAGATCGACAACTTCATGTGGCCGCGCCACACCGGCGACTTCACCCTGCTGCGCGCCTATGTCGGTAGGGACGGCAAGCCGGCGGCCTACAGCCCGGACAACGTGCCCTACGCGCCGCCGGCGCACCTGAAGCTGTCGCTGGAAGGCCCGAAGGAAGGCGACTACGCGATGCTGGCCGGCTATCCAGGGATCACCTACCGCCACCGCACCGCCGGCGAGTTCGCCAGCCAGATCGACACGGTGCTGCCGCGCCGGGTGGAGGTGTTCCAGCAGCTGATCGACACCATCGAGGCCGCCACCGCCGCCGATGCCGCCGCGCGCACCCGCTACGCCTCGCAGCTGCAATCGCTGAAGAACAACCGCAAGCGCGCCGCCGGCGAACTGGAAGGGCTGCTGCGCAGCGATGCCAAGACCCGCCGCGCGGCCGACGAGCAGGCGATGCTGGCCGCCACCGACGGCAAGTATCGTGGCGACATCGACGCGCTGCTGGTCTCGCTGTCGCAGGGCGATGCCCTGGCCGAACGCGATTTCCTGCTGGAGCTGATCGCCGGGCAGACCCAGCTGTTGCGTTCGGCGCTGCTGCTCGAGCGCCTGCGCATCGAGTCGACCAGGCCCGATGCCGAACGCGAGAGCGGCTACCAGCAGCGCGACCAGGCGCTGATCGAAGGCACGCTCAAGCAGGTGCAGCGCCGCTACGATCCGGCGGTGGAGAAGGTGCTGCTGACCGCGTTGCTCACCCGCTACCAGCAGCTGCCCGACGCGCAGCGCGTGCCCGAGTTCGACGCTGCCTTCGGCCGCACTCCGGCGCAGCTGGGCAAGGCGCTGGATGCGCTCTACGCCGGCACCCGGCTGGGCGAGGAGGGCGAGCGCCTGGCGCGCTTCGCCGCCGCGCGCGAAGGCAAGCCGCTGGCGGCCGATCCGCTGCTGGCTGCGACCGCACCGCTGGTGGCCGCGCAGCTGCGGCTGGAGAACGAGCGCAAGGAACGCGAGGGCGAGCAGCTGCGGCTGCGTCCGGCCTACATGCAGGCGCTGTTCGCCTGGCGCAGCAGCCAGGGCCGCGCGCTGTACCCGGACGCCAACCGCACCCTGCGCATCAGCTACGGCAAGGTCGAGGCGCTGCACCCGCGCGATGCGGTGCACTTCCCGCCGGTGACCACGGTGGCCGGCATCGTCGAGAAGAACACCGATGCCTATCCGTTCGATGCGCCCCGGCCGCTGCTCGACGCCATCGCCAAGGGCGATTTCGGCAACACCGCCGACCCGGCGCTGAAGACCCAGACGGTCAATTTCCTCACCAACCTGGACACCACCGGCGGCAACTCCGGCTCGCCGGTGCTCAACGCCAAGGGCGAGCTGATCGGCCTGAACTTCGATTCCAACTGGGAATCGGTCAGCGCCAACTGGTGGTTCGACCCGCGCTACAAGCGTGCGGTGCACGTGGACATGCGCTACATGCGCTGGCTGATGGCCAAGGTCTACCCGGCGCCCGGCCTGCTGGCGGAGATGGGCGTGCCGCAGGAATAGCCGTCATGGCGGTCGCCGCGGCCCGCCGGTTTGGCCGGCCGCCGGCCGCGGGCTAGACTGCGACCCGGTTGACGGGGAGGCAGCGATCAGGTGATGGGGGGACACGACGATCCGGCCGGCGACACGCCGGCGGCCACGCGCACGGAACTGGAGGGGCTGGCGGTCTGGGTGGTCGAGGACGATCCGGAACTGCTGGAACTGATGGTCGACGACCTGCGCTGGCGCGGTGCGCAGGTGCGCGGGATGGACAGCGGCGAGGCGCTGTACCGCGAACTGGCGGTGGGCCGCTGCGACATCGTCGTGCTCGACGTCGGCCTGCCCGGCGAGGACGGCTACACCGTCACCCGCCACCTGCGTCGCGCGGTGGACATCGGCATCGTCATGCTGACCGGCCGCGGCGGCGCGCACGACATGGCCCACGGCCTGTCGCTGGGCGCGGACATCTACCTGGTCAAGCCGCTGGACCTGGACGTGCTGGCCGCGGCACTGCGCAGCCTGCGCCGGCGCCTGCCGCCGGCGATGGCCGCAGGTACGCCGGCCGCCATGGCGCCGGCGCCGCGCCAATGGAGCCTGCAGGCCGACGGCTGGAAGCTGTGCGCGCCCGATGGCCAGGTGCTGGCCCTGACCGAAGCCGAGCGCGCATTCCTGCGCGCGCTGTTCGCCACGCCCAGCGCGCCGGTGGAACGCGAGACCCTGATCGCGGCGATCACCGACCAGCCCTGGGATTTCGACCCGCATCGACTGGAGGTGCTGGTGCACCGCCTGCGCAGCCGGGTGAAGACGGCGACCGGCCAGCCGCTGCCGGTGCGTGCATTGCGTGGCGTGGGCTACCTGTGCCTGCCCAACGGAGACTGAGCAGGTAGCGACCGGGGTCTTCGCCCGGACCGTCCGAAGAGGTTCCATCGCATGGATGGCCACGGCGTGGCGTGATGCTGCCTGCCGGAGGTGCCGGGTGCGGGGGCGCCGTCATCCGCATCGTCGCCGGGCGGCGATCGCGATCGTTGCAGCGCGACTCCGGCACCCTCTCCATCAGAGCGTCGCATCGAGGCGGGGCTCCCGCCGGGTTTGCCCGGCTGCCGTGAGCCTGTGAGAGCGAGCGAGATCGTCCGGTACTGTCATTGACGGTACTCCCTCCCAGAATTCCCCCGCCCCATTGTCGCTGACCGACAAGGGGCATGGCCTGTCCGCGAGCCGGCACAGGCAGCCACATGCAGCGCACAGCAGACAGCGCCGCTGCAAACGATGGAATAGGGGAAAACGCGTGTACAAGCAGCAGGGTCGTGCCAGCGCCGGCATGGGCGCTTTGGGTGCCGTACTGTCACAGGTGAAGGCCGCCTTCTCGGCGGGCAACCATCGCCTGGGCATCTTTGGCCTGGCGGCCGCGCTGCTGGCTGCGCCATCGGCGCAGGCGGCGGTGACGCCCACCCAGGTCACCACCGCGCCGGATATCGGCATCGGCCAGCAGGTGGACGTCTCCATCAACTGGACGCGCACCGGGGGCGCAGGCGACACCATTTCCATCGTCATCCCCGCGCAGCTGCAGGTCGATCCGCCGGCGCCGCCGGCCAACTGCACCTATTCGGCGCCGAACATGACGTGCACGGCGCCTGCCGGCAGCAGCGGCATCCTGGTCTTCCCGGTGCAGGGTGCGATCGCGGGCGGTTTCAACCTCTCCGCGACCGGCACCTCCGGCCCGGCGGCGGCGTTCTCCGGCCAGGTACGCAACGCCGGCGACCTCACCGTCGTCAAGGACATGACCAGCCCGGCCAGCGGCAATCCGCTGGCCGGTGGCCTGGTCACCTTCCAGCTGGCGCCGAACATCGCCACGGGCGGCAACGAGGTGCCGGTCGGCGGCAGCATCACCATCACCGACACCCTGCCGGGCAATGCCAGCACCGGACTCGTGCTGGAGGAGATCGTGGTCAGCGGCCCGCTTACGCCCTCCTGCAACACCGTCGCCAATGCCAACAGCACGCGCACGCTGACCTGCACCTACAGCGCCGGCGGCAGCGCCATCACCGCAGCCCAGCTCAATGCCAGCCGGATCAACGTCACCGGCCGCACCGAGAGTCACGGCAGTTTCGTCAACACCGCCCAGATCAGTTCGGGCAACACGCTCTACATCGATCTGAACGCCGGCAACAACACCGTAAGCCTGCCCTACAACACCAATCCGGCCACGGACCTGGCGGTGGCCATCACCAGCACGATCAGCAACAGCTCGGCCTCGCCGTCGCCGGGCCTGAGCAGCCGGACCATCACCTTGACGGTGAGCAACAACGGGCCGATGACGTCGGCTGCCGGCGCCGTGGTGGAAACCGTGGTTCCCGCAGGCTTCACCCTGGGCACGCTGCCGGCCGGCTGCACTGCCGCAGCGGGCAGCCTGACCATCTCGCCGCCGGTCGGTGGAGGCACCCAGACCGGCAGCTGGAGCGGCACCAAGGTCACCTGTACCGCCGGTGCATTGAACGAAGGCCAGAACGCCCAGTTCGTGCTGCCCATCACCCTGGACAACGCGGGTCGCAACGGCCTGTACCTGCCGGCGGTGGTCACGCCCCCGGCAGGCCAGAACGATGGCAGGCTGGAGAACAACAGCGCGACCCGGCGCTACTGGATGGCGCCGTCGGCGGCCGACCTGGGCATGGGCAAGAGCAAGTCGCCGGCCAAGGTGGCGGCGGGCGGCACGGTCACCACCTCCCTGCGCGTCACCAACCATGGCCCGGAAACGGTCACCTGGGATGCCGACCATCGCCTGCGCGTGGTGGACTGGCTGGATCCGCGCGAAATCGCCGGCGGTGCCATCGGCACGCCGACGGGCGGCTGGAGCTGCATCGTCACCCCCAACTCGCCGCGAGCGGGCTATCCCGACCTGACCACCCAGGTGTCCTGCGAACACACCGGGCCGGGCATGATGGCGGTCGGCCAGTATCGCGAGTTCAGCTTTACCCATACCGTGGTCGACGCGGCCACCCTCGGCCCCGATCCGGTGGCGCTGCAGAACCTGGCCTGTACCGGCAGCGAGGTACTGCGCCTGCTGGGGCTGGACGAGAACGACGGCCCGCAGCCGGCGGACCCGGCCGATTCCGGCGCGTCCGGCGGCATCGGCGAGAACGGCCTCGATGGCCAGGACTGCCGCGGCGTCACCGGCCAGGGCACGACGATCCTGGCGGGCGAAGCGCGCGTCGGCATCGTCAAGGCATCCTCGGTGGACGGTACCAACTGGTACGACAACGTCGCCGATGCGCCGACGCTGGCGGCCGCCGACAACGACCTGCACTGGCGGATGACCATCACCACGGCATCGGTCGCCCAGAACCCCGCGCAGAAGACCATCCCGAACCTGCAGGTGAAGGACATCTACCGTGGCCTGATGCGGGCGGCGGGTACGCCCGGTTACGTCTCTCCGAACATCACCTTCAGCTACGACACCAGTGGCGCGCCCGGCGTGACGCACAGCTGCCCGGCGAGCATCTCCGGCAACCCGCAGAACCATGGGCATGGCAACGGCGTGGTCGAGACTGGCGGCACCTACGAGCAGGTCTGCAACTTCAACAACGTGCCGCCGGGTTCCACCATCGTGGTGACCGCCACGCTGACCCGGCCGCTGGGCGTGACCAACGCCAACGGCTGGCTGGACAACGAGGCCACGCTGGACTCGATCAACGCCTTCCTGGAGGACCTGTCCGGGGGCGGCAACCTCAGCGACAGCGCCCGCGTGGTGGTGGAGCGCCGCGCCGACGTGGCCCTGACCAGCAAGACCGTGGCGACCTCGATCCCGGCCAGTGGCGGCAACAACCCGATGGCCTCGGTGGGCGAGACCGTGATGTTCACCATCACCGCCCGCAACCAGGGCCAGGACCACATCGCCGCCGGCAACTTCCGCATCACCGACAGCCTGTTCACCGGCACGCCGAGCCCGACCGTTCCGGCGTTCGAGGTGCTGGGCGTCGACGCGGCCGACCCGGCGAAGATGAGCTGCGCGGCCAGCAACCTGGCCAGCGGCAGCATTTCCTGCGTCAACACCGGCGTCATCAGCCGCCACGAGGTGCAGACCATCACCGTGCGCGCGCGCGTCAAGCGGCCGGCGAGCTACGCCGGCGTGCTGGGCGACAAGCTGTACGAGAACGTCACCAACACCGCCTACGTCCACCTGGACAACATGTGCGAGTACCGCGTCGACGGCGTGGCGGACTCGGCCACCTGCGGCGACGCCAATGCGCTGGCCAACAACACCGCTTCGGCCGTGTTCGACGTGACCGTGCCCTCGTTCGACCTGCAGCAGGGCAAGGTGCCGCTGTTCCCCGCCGGGCAGAGCGAGTTCCGCGCCGGCGACGACCTGCGTTACCGCTTCAGCATCCGCAATGCCGGCCCGTCGATCGCCGAGAGCATCGTCATGACCGACAGGCTGACGGTGCCGGCCGGCTTCACCCTGGTACTGCAGGCACCCGCGCCGGGCAACCTGAACGCCGCCCCGGCCAGTTCCGGCTATACCCTGGCCAACAAGACCATTGCCTGCAGCCAGGCGGCGCCGAGCGCCGAGGCGGTGTGCACCTTCGACACGCTGGACGTGAACGAAGAGGTCAACTTCGAGCTGGTGTTCCGTCCGGTGGGCGTGGCCGACACCACGGTGATCTTCGGCAACGCGGTCAACGTCTGCGCCGACGAAACCAACAGCTACGAATCCTCGGGCAAGTGCGATGCCGATCCGGCCCAGGCCGGCAACAACCTGGCCGCGATCAACAACGTGCTGTTCCCGAGCACCGACCTGGAAGTGGTGAGCAAGACCGCCACGGTGTCGCCGGTCGATGTCGGCCAGCCGGTGCCCTGGCAGATCGTGCTGCGCAACAACGGTATCTCCACCTCCACCCAGATGCGCCTGGTGGATACCCTTCCGGCCGGTTTCGAGTGGGTCGGCAGCACCGCGCCCGGCGTCGGCAGCGCCACCGGCGGCGCCACGCTGAGCGCCGGCGGCGGCAACCTGACCGTGCTGGCCGGCCCGCCGGCGTCGCCGGACGCGGCCAACGTGTGCTACGTCTCCAACGGCATCGCCAACGTCACCGGCCCGGCCCAGCAGCAGGAAGTCACCTGCCACATCGACGGCAACTTCCCGGCCAACAGCGGCTTCACCCTGACCCTGCACGCGCGGCCCAAGGCCGGCGTGTACACCGGCCCGTACCTGAGCAACGTCAACAACCATGCGACCGTGTCGCCGGGCAAGGACGCGGACGGCGAAGACCTGGCCAAGGACAGCGACCCGGACAACAACGACGGCGACGGTCCGGTGCAGGTGCGCGACGCCTCCATCGGCGGCCGCGTGTTCCTGGACCGCAACAACAATGGCGACCAGGACGGCACCGGCGCTCCGCAGGATGCCGGCCTGAACGGCGTGAACCTGACCCTGACCGGCATCGACCTGTACGGCAACACGGTCAACCTGACCGTCACCACCGACGCGCAGGGCGACTACAGCTTCGGCAACCTGGCCCCGTCCAATGCCGACGGCTACACCATCACCCAGGACCAGGGCACGGTGCCGGCCGCCTACAACAACGGCGTGCCGCAACCGAACACCCCGCGCAGCAACCGCAACGGCACCAGCACCGGTGTGACCCCGGCGGCGGGCGGCTATGCGGTGAACAACACGCCGGGCAGCAGCGTCATCGGCGGCATCGTGCTGGGCAGCGGCGGCCAGGGCGTGCAGTTCGACTTCCCGGAAACCGACCTGCTGTCGCTGTCGGGCTACGTCTTCGCCGACAACGAACCCGACGACGTGTACGTGCCCGGCGTCACCGACACGCCGATCGCCGGCGCGACGCTGGAACTGCTGATCCTGCAGGGCGGCGTCTACGTTCCGGTCGGCGGTCCGTCCGCTACCGCCGTTACCGGCAGCGACGGCTTCTACGAGTTCAGCGGCCTGGTCGGCGGCGAAACCTACGCCGTGCGCCAGCTGCTGCCCACCGGCTATGCCAACAAGCCCAGCGCGGTGCGTCCGGGCCGGATCGGCGGCAGTCCCTGCACCGTCTGCAGCGTCGCCACCGGCGTGTCCGGCGACGCGGCCACCACCGACCGCATCAGCGGCATCGTGCTGAGCGCCAACGGTACCGACTTCAACTTCGGCGAGATGGCCCGCAACAGCAGCATCGGCGGCAAGGTGTGGATCGACCGCAACAACGACGGCGTGGTGGATCCGGACGAAACCGGCCTGCCCGGCGTCGACGTGACCCTGACCGGCACCGACGCGGCCGGCAACGTGCTGCCGCCGGTCACCGTGACCACCGATGCGGACGGCAACTACACCTTCGAGAACCTGCCGCCGGGCACCTACACCGTGACCGAGCCGACGCAGCCGGCCGGTACCAACAACGGCCAGACCGTTCCGGGCACCACGGGCGGCACCGGCACCCCGGCCACCACCACGCCGTCGGCGATCACCGGCATCACGCTGGGCGTCAACGAGCATTCCACCGGCAACAACTTCGGCGAGATTCCGCCGGGCGTCATTTCCGGCCGCGTCTACAACGACGGCAACGACAACGGCCTCGTGGACAACGGCGAGGGCGGCATCGCCAACGTCACCGTGGAACTGACCGGCACCGACGACCTCGGCCAGCCGGTGAGCATGACCACCACCACCGACGCCGATGGCCGCTACCGCTTCGAAGGCCTGCGTCCGGGCACCTATACCGTGACCGAGCCGACGCAGCCGCCGGAGACGCTCAACGGCATCACCACGCCGGGCAGCATCAACGGCACCCCCGTCGGCGTGGCCACGGACAAGGACACCACGCCGTCGGCGATCAGCCAGATCGTGCTGCCGCTGGGCGGCTCGTCCATCGACAACAACTTCGGCGAGATCGGCGATTCGCCGGACATGCTGGTCAGCAAGTCCTCGACCACGGTCAAGTTCACGGTCAACAACCTGGCCACGTACGTGATCCGCGTGCGCAACGGCGGCCAGCAGCCGTCCGCCGGCGAATACGTGGTGCACGACCGCCTGCCGACGGGCCTGAGCCTGGCCGCGACCCCGGCCGGCAACGGCTGGACCTGCGGCGGCGCGGTGGGCGATACCCGCTTCGAGTGCCGCAGCTCGGACGTCATCGGCGCCGGTGCGACCTCGCCCTCGGAAATCACCGTCACCGTGAACGTGTCGGCGGCCGCGGCCGAAGCCGGCACCGTGAACAATGCGGTGCTGGTCGAAGGTGGCGGCGAGAACCCGTTCCGCACGCCCACCCCGGAAGAGCGCGCCGCGTTCGACGGCGACGTGGAAGACCTGCCGCTGTGCGAAGACGGCATCACCCGCAACGCCTGCCGCGTGCCCAACGAGGTGCAGCTGTCGGCGTCGGTCGGCGGCACCGTGTGGTTCGACATCGGCAGCGAGGACTCGCTGCTGGACGGCGGCGACGAACGCCTGCCGTCGTGGATCGTCGAACTGGTCGATCCGGCCAGCGGCGAGGTGGTCAAGACCACCACCACCGCGGCCGACGGCAGCTACCGCTTCGGCGACGTGGTCCCGGGCGTGGAGTGGAACATCCGCTTCCGCGATCCGGCCTCGGGCACGCTGTGGGCGTGGCCGGTGAACCGAGAGAACGCGGCCGGTACCGGCGTGTCCTGCGATGCGGCGGCGGCCATCGCCAACGGCGAGGCCAGCGCCTGCCGCACCACCGACGGCGGCGTCAGCCAGCTGCAGGTCGTGCTCAAGCCGGGCGCGCACCTGCCGCAGCAGAGCCTGCCGGTGGATCCGTCGGGCGTGGTCTACGACTCCAGCACCCGCGACCCGGTACCGGGCGCGGTGGTGACGCTGGTGCCGGTGGGCGTGTGCAACGGCTACGACCCGCTGACCGCGGTGCTCAACGCCGCCGGCGGCGGCTACACGGTCGAGGGCAATGCGATCTCGATGACGGTGGGCAGCAACGGCTACTACCAGTTCGTGTTCGGCCCGGGCGCCCCGGACCGCTGCGAGTTCCGGCTGACGGTGACCCCGCCGGGCGGCTACCAGTTCGTGTCGCAGGTGATCCCGCCGCAGGACGGTTCGCTGTCCCCGCCGGGCGGACGCGGCAGCAGCCATCCGGTGCAGCCGCAGGCGACCGCGCCGACCGGTGCCGTCGGCACGGAGACCCAGTACTGGCTGACGCTGTTCTCCGGTTCGGCGACCGGCGGCATCATCCACAACCACATCCCGCTGGATGCGGCGGTGGCGCCGGGCCTGGTCATCACCAAGACCGGCGACCGCCGCATCGCGGAGATCGGCGACACCGTGCAGTACACCATCACCATCCGCCAGACCGCGGGCAATCCGCTGCAGACGGTGAACGTGGTCGACACCCTGCCGCGCGGCTTCACCTACATCGAAGGCACCGCGCGTGCCGGCGGCGTGGCCGTGGCCGAACCGCTGGGCAAGCCGGGTCCGCAGCTGGGCTTCGACGTTGGCCCGCTCAGCACCGGCGGCCAGATCGTGCTGACCTACCGCGTCCGCATCGGCGTCGGCGCGCAGCAGGGCGATGGCGTCAACCGCGCCCAGGCCCACGGCTGCTCCATCGCCGGCGGCTGCATCGATCCGGTCAGCCTGACCCCGTTGCCGGGCTCGGTGCCGTCCAACCGTGCCGAGTACCGCGTGCGCGTCACCGGCGGCGTGTTCGCCGAGGAAGCCTGCGTGCTGGGCAAGGTGTTCGTGGACTGCAACAACAACCACGTGCAGGACGAGGAGGAGCTGGGCATCCCGGGCGTGCGCCTGTACTTCTCCAACGGCACCTGGGTGATCAGCGATTCGGAAGGCAAGTACAGCTACTGCGGCCTGCCGCCGCAGAGCCACACGCTGAAGGTGGACCCGTCCACCCTGCCGGCCGGTTCGCGCCTGACCACCAGCTCCAACCGCAACCTGGGCGACGCCGACAGCCTGTTCCTGGACCTGAAGAACGGCGAGCTGCATCGCGCCGACTTCATCGAGGGCAGCTGCTCCAACCCGGTGATCGAGCAGGTCAAGGCACGCCGCACCCAGGGCGAGGTGCGCGCGCCGGAGACCGAAACCGGGCAGTCGCAGCTGCGTTTTGAAAGCAAGCCGCTCCGTGCGCCGCAGCAGGCCACGGACTCGGCCAACCAGAGACCGATCGTGGAACCCAGACCCAACCCGCCATCGGCGTCGGCCGCGCAGGAGGTGCAGCCGTGAGCCGCCTGTCCTGCCTGCGGCAGATGCCGCGACTGAGCCTGCTGGCCTGTGCCCTGGCCGCAGCGCCGGCGCTGGCCCAGAGCGTGGCCACCGGCAGCCGCTTCACCCCGGTGCTGGGCGATGCCGACACCCTGTACCCGCGTTCGCCGGCGAGCGTGGACGCGGCGCCGGAAGCCATCGCCACCCGTTCCGGCGCGGCCGACTATCGCCTCAACCAGGGCGTGGACCGCGTGCGGGTGGAGGTGGACCGCGACGGCGTGCCGGCCGACGGCCAGACCCCGGTGCACATCCGCGTGCAACTGCTGGATGCCGAGGGCAGACCGCTGGCCGGCAAGGCCTTCGCCACCATCGAGCACAGCGGCGGGCGCATCCGCCTGCCCGGCTCGCGCACCGACGAGTTCGGTCCCGGCGCCAGCGATGCCGACAAGGTCACCCCCGGCATCCAGCTGGCGGTGGAAGACGGCGTGGCCGAGTTCGACCTGCTGGCCCCGCACGAGCCGCAGGACGTGGTGCTGCGCATCACCGCCGGCGGCCACACCGCCGAAGGCGTGATCGGCTTCCTGCCGGAGTTGCGCGAGCTGCTGGCCACCGGCCTGATCGAGGGCGTGGTCAACTTCCGCAACAAGTCCAACGCCAGCCTGATCTCGCCGGTCGAGCACAACGACGCGTTCGACCGCGACATCCGCCGCTGGGAGAAGCAGTTCAACAACGGCAAGGCGAACGCTGCCGCGCGCACCGCGTTCTTCGTCAAGGGCCGGATCAAGGGCGAGTACCTGCTCACCGCCGCCTACGACTCGGACAAGGACGTGCGCGGCCGCCTGCTGCGCGACATCCAGCCGGAGGAGTTCTACCCGGTGTACGGCGACTCGTCGCTGCGCGGCTTCGACGCGCGCTCGGCCGAGCGCCTGTACGTGCGCATCGACAACAAGCGCAGCTACCTGCTGTACGGCGATTTCCAGACCGGCGACACCCTGGCTACGGCCACCGGGATCGGCGGCAGCGGCGCGATCCCGCAGCGCAGCCTGAGCACCTACAACCGCACCGCCACCGGCCTGGGCTGGCACTTCGAAAGCGAGCGCGTGCGTTCCAACGTGTTCGCGATCCAGGACTCGTTGCGGCAGGTGATCGAGGAGTTCCGCAGCCAGGGCAGCGGCCCGTACGCGCTGCGCAACAACGCGGTGCTGGAAGGCAGCGAGCGGGTGGAAGTGATCGTGCGCGACCGCAACCAGCCAAGCCGCATCGTCTCGGTGCGGCCGCTGGCGCGGCTGGTGGACTACAGCTTCGAGCCGTTCTCCGGGCGCATCCTGCTCAACCAGTTCATGCCGTCCTTCGACAGCGACCTCAACCCGGTGTCGCTGCGCATCACCTACGAACTGGACCAGGGCACCGAGAAGTTCTGGGTAGTCGGTGCCGACGGCCAGTTCAAGCTGACCGACAAGCTGGAAGTGGGCGCCTCGGCGGTCGACGACCGCAACCCGTTCGCCGAGTTCAAGATGGCCAGCGTCAATGCCGGCTACCGCTTCGGCGCCAATACCGCGCTGGTGGCCGAGTTCGCCCGCACCCGCAGCGAGATCAACACCAACTCGCTCAACCAGATCACCTCGCAGGGGCTGCAGGACCTGAGCGGCGAAGTGGAAGGCGATGCCTGGCGGGTGGAGTTCGGCCACGACGGCGAGAAGTTCGACGCGCGCCTGTTCGCCGCGCGTACCGATCCGGCGTTCAACAACCCGGCCTCGCCGCTGTACGGCGGCCGCGGCGAGTACCAGGCACGGTTGGGCTATACCGTCGGCCCGCGGCTGGAGCTGTATGTCGAAGGGCTGCGCAGCGAGGATCGCAATCCCGATGGCGGCAAGCGCGATGCCGGCGGCGCCGGCGTGCGCATCGGCGCCAGCGAACGGCTGACCTTCGACCTCGGCGTGCGCAGCATCCGCGAGACCATCGGCACCACCTCGCCGTGGTCCTCGGGGACGCCGTTCGGCAACCTCGGCGGCCTCACCGGCGGTTTCGCCACCGGTGCCGGCGGCGGTGCGCTGGGCTATGGCCAGCAGGCGCTGGACCCGGCCACCGGGCTGATGGTGATCAACGGCTCCTCGACCGGCAGCCCGATCACCAGCGACCTGCCGGTGGGCACCAGGCTGGAATCGGACAGCGCCCGCATCGGCGTCGGCTACCGCTTCAACGACCGCTTCAGTGCCGGCGCCGAAGCGGAGCAGAGCGTCAGCGGCGAGGACCGCCACCGCGTCGCCGCCGGCCTGGACTACCAGGTGTTCGAGCGCAGCCGCGTCTACGGCCGCTACGAGAGGCAGACCGGCCTGACCAGCGCCTACGGCATCACCACCACCGACCGGCAGGCCGATGCGCTGGTGTTCGGTATCGACAGCAGCTACCTGCGCGATACCCAGACCTTCAGCGAGTACCGCCTGCGCGATGCCATCAGCGGCCGCGACGTGCAGACCGCCTCGGGCATCCGCAACAACTGGGATATCGCCGAGGGCCTGCGCCTGAGCAGCTCGGCCGAGCACGTCAAGGTGATCGACGGCAACACCGGCGACAGCACCGGCCTGGCGCTGGCGCTGGACTACAGCGCCAACCCGCTGTGGCGCGGCGCCATCCGTGCCGAGCACCGGATTTCCGAGGACGTACCCGGCACCGAGGCCAACGAGGCGTTCGACACCACGCTGCTGCAGTTCATGCTGGCGCGCAAGCTCAGCCGCGACTGGACCCTGCTGGCGCGCAACTACCTGCTGGCGACCGACTACGAAGAGCGCGGCGACGTACTGCAGGACCGCTTCCAGATCGGCCTGGCCTACCGCGACACTGACCGCAACCGGGTCAACGCGCTGGCCCGCTACGAATACAAGCTCGAACGCGACGAAAGCGGACTGCTGCTGGTGGCCGGGCAGGCGGTGGACGGCGGCAGCCAGGACGTGCGCACCCGCGCGCACATCGTCTCCACCCATGCCGACTGGCACCCGTCGCGGCCTTGGTGGCTGACCGGGCGCATCGCCGGCAAGTGGCAGCAGGACCAGTTCGCCTATGGCGACGGCTCGCGCGTGGACAGCAGTTTCCGTGCGGTCCTGCTGTCCGGCCGGGTGGTCTACGACATCACCGAGAACTGGGACATCGGCGTGCTCGGCTCCACCTTCCGCGGCCAGTACGGCGCCAACCAGTACGCCTACGGCATGGAAGTGGGCCGGCTGCTGCGGCAGAACCTGTGGCTGTCGGCCGGCTACAACTGGACCGGTTTCGAAGGCGACCGCGACCTCAACGGTTACGAATACACCCAGCAGGGCTTCTTCCTGCGCCTGCGCTTCAAGTTCGATGAAGACCTTTTCCGCCCGGACCCGGTCCGTTACCGCGACCCGGCTCGCTGAGGATGACCCGATGACTCTTTCGCATACCCGTATCCGCCTGTCCCGCACGCTGCTGGCCAGCGCCCTCCTGGCCGGCCTGGCCGGCGCCGCCGGCGCCCAGCAGACCCGGCTGCAGCCGCAGGAAAAGCGCATCACCGACGAGGCGATCCATGCCGACCTGCAGGGCTACGAAGCCACCCAGGGCCGCATCCAGGCGCTCAACGACGGCGGCCGTCCGATCCGCGACTACCACCTGTCCAAGGCCCAGTGCTGGCTGGACGTGTCGTTCCACGAGTACACCCGCAACGACCGCAGCGCCTTCCCGCAGCAGGCGCTGACCGAGTCGGAGAAACTGATCGTGGACATGGAGAACGGCGTGGCGCCGATTCCCACCGACACCCCGCTGGTCAACGGCGCCAAGTACCTGCGCGACGACCTGTGGCAGCGCCTGCGGGTGATCCACGGCACCCCGGGCTTCGCCTGCGCGCAGCAGAAGGTGGCCTGCGGCGAGGTCGAGCTGGTGCATGCCGGCAACGAGTTCAACCAGCAGCAGTGGCGCCATTCCAAGCCCTACATCCAGATCGCCGAGGACCTGGTCAACGAGGCCGAGGCGCTGGCGCGCCAGTGCGACGTCGGCCCTGCCGCACCGGCGGCGCCGCTCGGCCCGCTGATCGCCAACGTGCTGTTCGAGTTCGACCGCGACCAGTACCGCGACATCCGCACCTACTCGCTGGAGAGCGTGGACCGTGCGCTGGCGACCATCGAGGGCGAGCAGCTGAAGCTGGCCGGGGTGGCGCTGGTCGGCCACGCCGACCGCATGCAGGGACGTGGCTACGACTACAACCAGGGCCTGTCGCAGCGGCGCGCGCAGACCGTGCGCGAACTGCTGATCGGCCGCGGCATCGACCCGGACAGCATCCGCTACGAGTACCGCGGCGACACCCAGCAGGTGCAGCAGTGCGAAGGCGTCAAGCCGCGTGCGGCGCTGCTGGAATGCCTGCTGCCCAACCGTCGGGTCGAGGTGCGTTTCGAGCTGGGGGAGTGAGCGCGGTCCTGCGGGTGCGGCGGCATGCGCACCCGCGGCGGACGGATCAGGAGCGATCGCCGCGGACGGCACCGCCGGACCGTGGCGGCACCACCGCCGTCGGCGGCGCTCCGTCGCCGCGGGGCGGCGACCACGACATCGGGCGGTCACCGCTGATCATGATCCAGCCCTGCGCCAGCGCCTGTTCGGGGTCGCGGAGGACGCTGTAGTGGTCGACATCGCGACCGGCGGCCAGCCCCCACAGTCCCGCCCAGGCATTTTGTCCGCTGCGCCGCGCCACCTGCAGCGCGCGGCTGGTCGCGCGCAGGGCATCGTCCGGGCGCATGCGCCCGCCGGGGAACAGCGGGTAGGACGCCACGCCGATCGACACCGTCAGGGTGAGGTGCTGGTCATGGCCGATTTCCACCTGCAGGCGTTCGATGCAACGGCGCAGATGCCCGGCCAGCGCGAACGCGGCGGCCGACGAGGTGTCGTGGCGCACCATCAGGAACGTGGCACCGCTCCAGCGGGCCAGCAGGTCGTGCTGGTCGCAGCCCTGGCGCAGGCTGTCGGCCACCGCGCGCAGCAGCAGGTCGCCGGCGGCATGCCCGTGCTGGTCGTTGAGCGCCTTGAAGCCGTCCACTTCCAGCAGCAGCACCGCGCTGCGGTTGTCGCCGGCGGGTGCTGAGGTGGCGGCCTGCAGCAGGCGCTCGGCCTCGCGCCGGTTCGGCAGTCCGGTCAGCGCATCGGTGGTGCCCAGCTGGCGCAGCCGCCGCTGCTGGCGGCGCATGCGCAGGTACGCGCCGCCGCCGCCCAGCAGCAGAACGCCCAGGGCGGCGAGGGCGGCATTGCGCAGCAGCCGGTCGCGGTTGGCTTCCTGGCTGGCGTTGATCCGCACCGGGTCCAGTGCCTGTTCCGCCCTGGCCTGCAGCCTGGCCAGGCGGTTGAGGCTGTCGCCCTTCATCCGCCCCTGGTCGATCTGCCGGGCCTGGCGCAGGTAGTCGCGGGCCTGCGCGGCATTGCCCAGCACGGTGTGGATCTCGGCCAGCAGGTCCAGGCTGTCGCGCACGCCTTCCGGGTACTTGCCGGGTTCGGCCACCGCCAGCGCCTGCTCGGCACGCGCCAGCGCGGCCTCCGTTCCGCCCTGTTCCAGCTCGATCCGTGCCAGCCGCTGCAGGGTCACCACCTGGCCCAGCGGATCGTTCTTCTCCTGCCAGGGCAGGATCGCCACGAACCCGGCCCGGGCTGCTTCGCTCTGCCCTTCGATGCGCAGCACCTCGGCACGGTGGCTGCGGATGCGGTGCAGCAGGATGTCCTGGTTCGGCACCCGGACGGCGATGGCCTGGGCACGGGCGAACGCCTTGCCGGCCTCGTCGTAGCGCTTGAGGTTGAGCAGGGTGTAGCCGTAGTTGTAATGCAGCATCATGTCCTGCGGCACCGGTGGCCGCTTGAGGTGGTCCGACAGCCGGATCGCCTGTTCCATGTAGCGCAGCGCGCCCTCCGGGTCGTCCATCTGCTCGGCGCGGATCAGCGCGATGCCGATCAGCGCGTTGATCTGCAGGTTGAGGTCGGCCTCGGCGATGCTCCGTTCCAGCAGTGCCTCGAGCAGCTCCAGGCCTTCCTGGGTCTGGCCGTTGCGCTGCAGCAGCACGGCGGCCATCTGCGAGGCCTGGCTGCGGTCCGTCGACGGCAGCTCCGGGGTATCCATCAGTGCGCGCAGGCGTGCGGCCGAGGCCAGGCTGGCGCCGCCCTGGCCCAGCAACTGCTGGGCGAAGCCGCGGCAGCTGACCGCCCCGATCTCCACCGACGGCGGCAGCGGCGATGCCGCCAGCAGCTCGTCGGCGATGGCCAGGGCCTGGGGCGGCGCGCCGTGCAGGACCGAATGGCAGCGCCTCACCTGCTCCATCAGGCGGCTGCTGCCGGCGACGGGTTGACCGTGGGCATGGCCGGCCATGAGCACGACAAGGCAGAGCAACAGCCGGCGGGAGCGCGCGGCGATCGGGGGAAAAGGCATGGAGGCTGGCATTTCCGGTCGATGGAACGGTTCCGCGAGGCAACAGCGGCATGGGCATCGCGGCTGCGGATGACCCGTAATATAGCGTTGTTCAAGAACATGGGCGGCACCCCGATGCCGCCGGGACCCCGAGTGATGCCCCTTACCGACCCCCGGCGGGATGCTTCCGCCGATCCCGCCGTGTTCGCGCCGCGCCCGGCCTGGTGGCGCGCGCCGGCCGCGGCCGACGTCGTGGACAAGCGCGGGATATCGATGCTGCGCCGCTTGCTGCTGCTGGTGCTCGCCTACCAGTTGGTCATGCTGCTGTGGGCCGGCTGGCGGCTGGGCGCGCAGCTGGACCGGACGATGCTGGCGCTGACCCTGGGCGGCATGCTGGTGTGCGTGGTGTCGCTGCAGCTGCTGCGCCGGCGCCGGCTGCAACTGGCCGCGGCGCTGTTCGTGCTGGTCGACCTGCTGCTGATGTCGGTGGCCTACGGCTACTGGGGCCTGCGCGCGCAGCTACAGGGATTGCTGCTGCAACTGCTGCCGGTGCTGCTGGCCGGTGCCTTGCTGGGCCGGCGCGCGTTGTGGCTGGCGGCGCTCTGGCTGTCGGCGCTGCTGGCGGTTGGGGCCTGGTCCGATGCCGCCGCCGGCTTCTACTACCCGAACCGGGTGGCGGCGGCGCTGCTGGACCTGGCCCTGGCCGGCTTCGGCGTGCTGATGGCCGCCTTCGTGCTCGACCAGTCGATGTCCTCGCTGCGCGAGAGCCTGCGTACCGCGCAGCGGCGTGGCAACGACCTGGCGCGCAAGCGCGACGAGCTGCAGCTGGAAATGCAGGAGAAGGAGCGTTCGCGCGAGCAGCTGGTGCACGCGCTGAAGATCGAGAACGTGGGGCGGCTGGCCAGCGGCGTGGCCCACGATTTCAACCACCTGCTGGCGCTGATCATGGGCTATGCCGGCAAGGGCCGTCGCAGCGACGACCCGGCCGAACTGAAGGCGGCGCTGCAGGGCGTGGAATCGGCCGCGCGGCGGGCGTCGGCGGTGACCCGGCGGTTGCTGGATTTCAGCCGCCAGGAAGTGGCCCGGCCGCAGCTGCTCGATGCCGCGGCGACCGTCGCGGCGATGGAGCCGATGCTGCGCCAGCTGTTCGATGCGAAGGTGGCGTTCGAGCTGGATACCGGCGGCGTGCGCTGCCAGATCCACTTCGATCCGGCGCAGCTGGAGCTGATCCTGCTGAGCCTGGCCGCCAACGCGCAGCAGGCGATGCCCGAGGGCGGCCGCTTCCGGCTGTCGCTGTCGTACCCGGAGCCGCGCGCCGAACTGCACATCGAGGTGTGCGACAGCGGCCATGGCATGAGCGAGGAGGTGCGCGCGCGCTGCCTGGAACCGTTCTTCACCACCAAGCCCAGCGGCCAGGGCACCGGCCTGGGCCTGGCGGTCACCGCCAACCTGGTGACCGCCGCCGGCGGCCGGATCACGGTGGACAGCGCACCCGGGCAGGGCGCCTGCTTCCGCCTGCGGCTGCCGGCGCGGCCGCTGCCCACCGTTCTCGGCTGAGCGCGATGGCACGCGTACGGTAGCGGCTACACTGCGCCCGGCCCGTCCGGAAACATATCCGTGGTTTCTAGCTGGATCCTGCTGCTGGTGTCGATCGGCTACGCTGCGCTGCTGTTCGGCGTGGCGTGGTGGGGCGACCGTCGCCCGATGTACCCGGACCGGCCATGGCTGCGCCCGGCGGTCTACAGCCTGGCATTGGCGGTGTACTGCTCGTCGTGGACGTTCTACGGCGCGGTCGGCACCGCGGTGCGCCATGGCGTGGGCTACCTGCCGATCTATCTCGGGCCGATCCTGCTGCTGCTGTTCGGTTGGCGCATCATCGAGCGGCTGGCGCTGATCGCGCGCAGCGAGAACGTGGTGTCGATCGCCGACTTCATCTCCTCGCGCTACGGCCGTTCGCGGCGGCTGGCGGCGCTGGTGGCGCTGATCGCGCTGATCGGGGTGATTCCCTACCTGGCGCTGCAGTACAAGGCGGTGGCGATGAGCCTGCAGGTGCTGGCCGGCGACTCCAGCGCCGGCAGCGGCTTCTTCACCGACCCGGCGCTGTACGTGGCGCTGCTGATGGCGCTGTTCGCCACCCTGTTCGGCACCCGCCAGGTGGATGCCACCGAGCACCACCACGGCATGATGCTGGCGATCGCGCTGGAATCGATGATCAAGCTGGTGGCGATGGTGGCGGTGGGCCTGTTCGCCTACCTGTGGCTGAGCGACCGCACCGCGGCGGTCGGCGAGTCGGTGCGCACGCTGTTCCAGCACACCCCGCCGGTGGGGCTGGTGTCGCAGACCCTGCTCAGTTTCCTCGCCATCATCTGCCTGCCGCGCCAGTTCCACGTGGCGGTGGTCGAGTGCGGCGACGTCGGCGACGTGCGCCGCGCGCGCTGGCTGTTCGGCGGCTACCTGGTGATCATCTCGGCGATGGTGCTGCCGATCGCCACCGCCGGCGTCACCCTGTTCGGCGCCAGCGGGCTGGTGGCCGACGACGCCATGGTGCTGGCGCTGCCGCTGGCCGAAGGCCGCACCGCGCTGGCGCTGGTGGCCTACATCGGCGGCTTCTCCGCCGCCACCGGCATGGTCATCGTGTCCTCCATCGCGCTGGCGACGATGATCAGCAACGACCTGGTGATGCCGGTGCTGCTGCGCCGCTCCGGCGACCACCAGGAAGCGGCCGACGTCGCCTCGCGGGTGCTGTGGATCCGCCGCCTGGCGATCCTGCTGCTGGCGCTGGCCGCCTACGGCTACTACCGCAGCAGCAGCAACGACAGCTCGCTGGCGTCGTACGGGCTGATGGCGTTCGCGGCGGTGGCGCAGTTCGCGCCAGGGCTGATCGGCGGCCTGTACTGGCGCGGCGCCAGCCGCCGCGGGGTCGAGGCCGGCATGGTGCTCGGCTTCGCGGTGTGGGTATACACGCTGCTGCTGCCGACCCTGACCCAGGGTGGCTGGATCGATTCGGGCTGGTTGCGCAACGGTCCGTTCGGCCTCTCCTGGCTGCGGCCGCAGCAGCTGTTCGGCTTGACCGGCTGGGATCCGCTGACCCACGGCACGTTCTGGTCGCTGCTGGTCAACGCCTTCACGATGATGGTGGTGTCGGCGCGCTGGCGGCCCGGCGTGGCCGAGCGCCTGCGCGCGGCGCCGTTCCTGGAGCCCTACGCGCAGCGCCCGGTGGTGGCCGGCGGCTGGCCCGGGCACGTGCAGGTCGGCGACCTGCTGGCGCTGGCGGTGCGCGTGGTCGGCGAGCGCCATGCCCGCCGCGCCTTCCAGGAACAGGCGCAGCTGCTCGAACGCGAGCTGCAGTCCTCGGCCGCGGCCGACCGCCTGTGGGTGCAGTTCACCGAGCGCCTGCTGGCCGCCTCGATCGGCGCGGCCTCGGCGCGGCTGCTGCTGACCAGCCTGCTGCGCGGCTCGGGCATGGACCTGGGCGAAGTGGTGGCGGTGCTGGACGAGGCCGGGCAGGAACTGCGCTTCAACCGCGAGATCCTGTCGACCACGCTGGAGAACATCAGCGCCGGGGTCAGCGTGGTCGATCCGGACATGCGCCTGACCGCCTGGAACCGCCGCTACCAGCAGATGTTCGACTATCCCGACGGCATGCTCTACGTCGGCCGGCCGGTGGCCGACCTGATCCGCTACAACGCCGAGCGCGGCGAGCTGGGCGAGGGCGACATCGAGGTGCAGATCGCCCGCCGCATCCGCTACATGCGCGCCGGCTCGCCGCACGTGTTCGAGCGCACCCGCGCCGACGGCAAGGTGATCGAGCTGCGTGGACAGGCGCTGCCGGGCGGCGGCTACGTCACCAGCTACAACGACATCACCGACTACAAGCGTGCCGAGAAGGCGCTGCTGGAGGCCAACGAGACCCTCGAACAGCGCGTGGCCGAGCGCTCGCACGCGGCCGAGGCCGCGCAGCAGTCCAAGACCCGCTTCCTGGCCGCGATCAGCCACGACGTGCTGCAGCCGCTCAACGCCGCGCGGCTGTTCGCCTCGGCGCTGCGCGACAGCCAGCACGACAACGAGGAGCAGCGCCACCTGGCCGAGCGCGTCGACGCCTCGCTGCGCGCGGCCGAGGAACTGCTCGACGGCCTGCTCGACGTGTCGCGGCTCGACGCCGGCGGCCTGCATCCGACCCTGGAGGATTTCGACGCCAGCGTGCTGATGCACGAGCTGGCCGCGCAGTACACCCCGGTGGCCGCCGGCCGCGGCCTGCGCCTGCACGTGTTCGCGCGCCAGGCCTGGGTACGCAGCGACCGCCGGCTGCTGCGCCGGGTGCTGCAGAACTTCATGGCCAACGCGCTGCGCTACACCCGCGCCGGCCGCATCGTGCTGGCGCTGCGGGTCCGCGGCGAGCAGGTGGAACTGCAGGTGTGGGACACCGGCCCGGGCATTCCCGAACACCACATGCGGCAGATCTTCGACGAGTTCCACCGCTACCAGCAGCCGTTCGACTGGGGCGAGCAGGGCCTGGGCCTGGGCCTGTCGATCTGCCAGCGCATCTCGCGCCTGCTCGGCCACGGCCTCAATGCGCGCAGCATCGTCGGCCGCGGCAGCATGTTCTCGATCAGCCTGCCGAAGGTGGCGCCGCTGCCGAGCCGGCCGGTGGCCGCACGGTCGCCGGCGCTGTCCAGCGGCGATTCGCTGGCCGGGCTGCGGGTGCTGTGCGTGGACAACGACCAGGAGATCCTCGACGGCATGCGCGCGCTGCTCGGCCGCTGGCAGGTGCAGGTGATCGCCGCCAGCACCGTGGACATGGCGCTGCAGAAACTGGTCGAACAGCCGGACGTGATGCTGGTGGATTACCACCTGCACGATCGCCTGGACGGCCTGGATGCGCTGGTGGCGCTGCGCGAGGCGGCGGGCCGGCCGCTGCCCGGCGCGCTGCTCACCGCCGACGGCCGCGACGAACTGAAGCGGCTGGCGCGCGAGCGCGGCTACCGGGTGCTGACCAAGCCGGTCAAGCCGGCCTCGCTGCGCGCCTTCCTGACTGCGTTCCACGACCCGTTGAAGGGGCGGGACGCATGATTCGATATCCGTAGAGCCGAGCTTGCTCGGCTGGGCTTTCCCGGCAATGCCCCAGCCGAGCAAGCTCCAGCCGAGCAAGCTCGGCTCTACAGGTCCCGGATTCCGGATCGCGGTTCTACGCGACCGGGTTCAGGTGTTCGTACAGGATGGTGCTGCCGACCAGGATCAGGATCACCCCGCCGACGATCTCGGCACGCTTGCCCACCAGCGCGCCCAGCATACTTCCGAGCATGATGCCGACGGTGACCATGACCAGCGTGCACAGGCCGATCACCGCCGCGATCACGCCGATGTGCACGTCGAGGAAGGCCAGGCTCACGCCCACCGCCATCGCGTCGATGCTGGTGGCGAAACCGGTGGTCGCCAGTGCCAGCAGGCCATGGCGCGCCGGGGAATCGTCTTCGGCATCGTCGGGCCTGAGCCCGGCGACGATCATGTGGGTGCCGAGCGCGCACAGCAGGCCGAAGGCGATCCAGTGGTCGAAGGCCTCGACGTAGCTGGAGGCGGCGCGGCCCAGCAACCAGCCGATCACCGGGGTGACGCCTTCGATGACGCCGAAGACCAGGCCGGCGCGCAGCGCATCGGGCAGCCGCGGGGGAGATCCTCGACAGCATGCGCGCTGCTCGGCCGCTGGCAGGTGCAGGTGATCGCCGCCAGCACCGTGGACATGGCGCTGCGGAAGCTGTCCGAGCGGCCGGACGTGATGCTGGTGGACTTCCACCTGCACGACCGCATGGACGGCCTGGACGCGCTGGTGGCGCTGCGCGAGGCGGCCGGCCGCTGCCCGGCGCGCTGCTCACCGCCGATGGCCGCGACGAACTGAAGCGGCAGGCGCGCGAGCGCGGCTACCGGGTGCTGACCAAGCCGGTCAAGCCGGCCTCGCTGCGCGCCTTCCTGACTGCGGTGCGGTAGCCGCCGTGCTTGTCGCAGGAGTGGGTTCAGGTCGAGGTTACGAGGGTGTTGGCAACGGGTGCCATGCTTGTGGCGGCAGGTTGGGGATTTGCATTCACCTACGCCTGTTCCACATGCGACTTGGCTGAAGAGGCGTAGCCCCGATCTGCGGGACTCAACGAACGGCCGGCTCAACGCAGGTCGTCGGCCTCGATCAGGCTGGCCTGTGCCGACTCGTTTGCGGCGAGGCGCTCGGCCTGGCGCTCGATCGCGCGCTCGAACACCTGGCGAACCGCGCGCGCGTTGCCGAAGTGCCCGTCGCGGTTGCGGTGCAGCACCACCATCAGTTCGGCGGCGGCGTCCCGCGCTGCGTCGGTCAGCACGAAGCCGGCGTCCTCGAAGAACCTGAGCAGGATTCCCGCCAGTTCCTCGGGGCCGTAGTCGTCGAACTCCACCATGCGGGTGAAGCGCGAGGCCAGCCCGGGGTTGGAGGCGATGAAACCCCGCATCTGCGTGGTGTAGCCGGCGACCACCACGCACAGCCGCTCGCGATGATCCTCCATCGCCTTGAGCAGGGTGTCGATGGCCTCCTGGCCGAAATCCTGCCCGCCGCCCTGCGACAGGGCATAGGCCTCATCGACGAACAGCACGCCGTCGAGCGCCTCGCGGACCACCTCCTGTGTCTTGAGCGCGGTCTGGCCGACGTGGCCGGCGACCAGGCCGCTGCGATCTACTTCCACCACATGCCCCTTGCGCAACAATCCTAGAGCGGCATAGATCTCACCGATCAGCCGGGCCACGGTGGTCTTGCCGGTACCTGGGTTGCCGCTGAATACCAAGTGCAGCGACACCGGCTGCGCCCTGCCGCCCTCGCTGAGGCGCCGCTGGTTGGCCCTGGTCAGGCTGACCAGCTTGCGCACTTCGGACTTCACCCCTTCCAGCCCGATCATCTGCTCCAGCCGGCGCATCGTCCCGTCGAGGTCGATGGCCACCGCCGCGGATGCGCCGCCGGGAATGTCTTCCTCCAGCAGTTCGGCGGCGTCGGCATCGTCCTGCCCGGCCAGGCGCTCGGCTTGCTTCTCTAGGATCTCCTCGAACAGCCGTCGGATCGCGCGCGCGTTGCCGAAGTTGCGGTCGCGGGTGCGGTGCATCTCGTTCACCACCCGCGTGATCTTCTCGCGCGCGCCGGGGGTCGCCCTGAAATGGTGCGTCTGCAATTGCCGGTCGAGGATCGCCAGCAGGGCGGCAGGATCGTAGTCGTCGAATTCCACGTAGCGGGTGAAGCGTGATTCCAGGCCCGGGTTGGAGGCCACGAAGCGGCGCATCTGCGCGGTGTAGCCGGCCACGATCACCGAGAAGTGGTCGCGCCGATCCTCCATTGCCTTGAGCAGGGTGTCGATGGCCTCCTGGCCGAAGCTGTCCTCGCCCTCGGACAGAGTGTAGGCCTCGTCGATGAACAGGATTCCACCCTGCGCGCGTTCCACCGCCTCCTGGGTTTGCGGCGCGGTTTGGCCGACGTAGCCGGCAACCAGTTGGCCGCGGTCAACCTCGACCAAGTGGCCCTTGTCGAGCAGGCCGAGTTGGCGGTAGATCCGGCCGACCAGCCGCGCCACGGTGGTTTTGCCGGTGCCGGGGTTGCCGGTGAATACCATGTGCAAGGACACCGGCGGCACCGGCAGCCCCTGTGCGCGGCGTCGCTCCTGCACTTTCACCAGGTTCACCAGTTTGCGGATCTCGGCCTTGACTCCGTCCAGGCCGATCAGGGCGTCGAGTTCGGCCAGCGCGTCGCCGTCGTCGGCCGGTGACGGTACCGTCGACACGGCGGCGCCCGTCTGGATCCGCGCCAGTACCTGACCGCTGGCCACGCTGTCGCCTTCCTCGAACGCCAGCGACTCCAGCACTCCATCGGCCGGGGAGGGCACCTCCAGCACGACCTTGTCGGTTTCCAGATCGACCAGCACCTCGCCCGAGCGAACCGCATCGCCGGCACGTTTGTGCCAGCTGGCGAGCACGCACTGGTCAATGCCGTCCGGCAGGGGCGGGATCCGCACCTCGTGCAGCGCCGAGCGTTGCACGCCGGCCACCTGAACCACCCGGCCGGTATTCCCTGCCTCTACCTGCACTTTGCCGAACACCTTGATCGCGCCATCCGGGTGGCAGTCGATCAGCCTGGCCGACGCATCGGAGTCGCACAGCACGTCGTTGGGCCGGTTGTCGCGGAAGGTGCATCCGGTGAGCACGATCGAGCCGCCATCCTGGGTCTCGACCGCATTGTCGTCGCAGTCGGCGAAGCTGCAGTCACCGGCTGCGACACGCGACCCGTCCACCACGTACAGGCCCGACGATGGCGTGCCATCGACGGTGCAGCGGTGCAGTTCACCGTGCGTCTGCTCGCCGAAGTGCATGGCCGGGCAATTATCCCCGCCACAGGCGGAGAACCGGCAATCCTCGGCCTGCAGGGTGGCGCCGGCACTGACCATGAGCGCATTGCTTGTGGTCTCGTGGATCGTGGTCGAGCGCATCGACAGGTGGCTGCCAGCCCCCTGTACCTGCACCGCCCCATCGACGCAGGCGGTGATGTCGCTGTCGGCCAGAGTGCACGCGATGCCCTCGTCGACCAGCAGCGCGGCTTTGACGGCCTTGAACCGGCACTTGCCGATGCCTGCCGTGGTCCCTTCCGAGACCGCCACCGCCGGCAACCGAACCTGTTCGAATACGCAGTTGTCCACCGCCAGCGGCGTCTCGCGTGCGAGGATGCCGTTGCCGTTGAGTTGCCAGAACCGGCAGGCGCGGATCGCCAGCCCGCTTGCCCGCTTGGCGTACACCCCGGTGCCGTCGCCCGTCAGCACGCACTGCTCCAGGTTCAGCCCGGCCTGCGGCATCACGCTGATGATCGCTCCGTCCGCCCCGGGTGGCATGGTCACAGTGAGATTGCGCAGTATTGCCGGAGCGGCGATGGTCAGCCGGCTGATGACGAAGGTGTCGTTGGAGGACGATGCGGCGCGCAGAACCACTGCCTTGTCGATCCGGCCAGCAGGATGGGCGTGTCGGCCCGGGGGCAACACGATCTCGTCCCCTGGTTGAGCTTTTGCCAGCGCGCTGGACAGGCTGAGTCCGCCGAAAAATCCCGTCTTGACCTCGATCACAGCCATACGCGAGCGCCTCCCCCTAGGCATGGTGCCCGTCGTTGTGGACGACGGGAAAGGCCATGACGTTATCACAACGGTTGCGGTGCAGACTTCGTGAGGCCGGTCATATCTCCGGCCATTTCCAGCAAACTGTTCGGATCTTCATTGAATAGCCATGATGAGGGCGGCCGCCAGCGGAGCAGGCTCCGCTATCGTGGAAGCTGACAGGGGATGTCTGCCATGCCGGTTGAGGTAGGTCGGAGCCATATCCCCGGCACTTGCTTCGGGCCGTGAGGCGTTATGTCGCAGCTTGCAGGTGTTCGTACAGGATGGTGCTGCCGACCAGGATCAGGATCACCCCGCCGACGATCTCGGCACGCTTGCCCACCAGCGCGCCCAGCATGCGTCCGAGCATGATGCCGACGGTGACCATGACCAGCGTGCACAGGCCGATCACCGCCGCGATCACGCCGATGTGCACGTCGAGGAAGGCCAGGCTCACGCCCACCGCCATCGCGTCGATGCTGGTGGCGAAACCGGTGGTCGCCAGTGCCAGCAGGCCATGGCGCGCCGGGGAATCGTCTTCGGCATCGTCGGGCCTGAGCCCGGCGACGATCATGTGGGTGCCGAGCGCGCACAGCAGGCCGAAGGCGATCCAGTGGTCGAAGGCCTCGACGTAGCTGGAGGCGGCGCGGCCCAGCAACCAGCCGATCACCGGGGTGACGCCTTCGATGACGCCGAAGACCAGGCCGGCGCGCAGCGCATCGGGCAGCCGGGGAGTGCGCATCGCCGCGCCCTTGCCGATCGCCGCGGCGAAGGCATCGGTGGACATGGCGAAACCGATCAACAGGATGGAAAGCAGGGACATCGCAGGCAGTACAGGTCGAGCGGATGCGGACAGCACGCGCACGCGCCCAACCTGTCGTTGCGCACGCGTGCCGCTGGTCTCGCCAACCGGTCTGGCTGCCCACGCCACGGCGCACTGGCCGAGCATGTTGACGTGGGCGCTTCCTGGAGCAGGAAGCAGGCTACTCCCCAAGGGGACGCGCATGATACGCCGCGAAATGCGGCGATTGCGCTTTTTTAGCGCACGTGCAGGCCCAGCTTCGATTCATAGCGCTGGCTATGCCGCAGTGTTCGCGGGCATGCTCGCGGACGTTTCGCCGCATCCGCGCGAAGGTGCGGTGGCGGTCCGTCGGACGGCGATCGTCGATGGTTCTGTTGTGTGGCCAAGCGCTCGGCCTGTGGCGCGGATGTCGGCCGGAACGCGGCGCCGCGTCGGTCGCCTGGCCTGGACGGCGAGGACGTGCATCGTCGCGGCACAGCGGGGGCGGTGCATGTCGGCAGCATCGCCCGGTCCGGCAACGGCCGGCGGCAGGGAAGCGTGCCGCTCGCACCGACGCCATGGCCGCGCCGGTGCAGGAGCGGCTCAGTCCTCTTCCGGCGGCAGCACGATGGCGTCCTCGTCGATTGCCAGCTTGCCGGCCATCAACACCGCCTGGGTGCGGTTGGTGACGCCGAGCTTGCGCAGGATCGCGGTGACGTGGGCCTTGATGGTGGCTTCGGAGACGCCTAGGTCGTAGGCGATCTGCTTGTTGAGGCTGCCCAGGCCGAGCATCTGCAGCACCCGGAACTGCTGCGGGGTCAGTTCGCGCAGGCGCTGGCCGATCTCGCGCTCCTCGTCGCCGGTGGGCGGCACGGTGTGGGCCTCCGGCGGCGCCCAGCGCTCGCCGTCGAGCACGGTGCCCAGCGCCTGGCCGATGGTGTCCGAATCGGCCGACTTGGGGATGAAGCCGAACGCGCCGTGGTCCAGCGCGCGGCGCATCACCGTGGCTTCCTCGCGCGCGGAGACCACCACCACCGGCAGCTGCGGGTGCAGCGCGCGCATGTGCACCAGCGCGTTGAAGCCCTGCGCGCCGGGCATGTTGAGGTCCATCAGCACCAGGTCGGCGTCGTTGTGCTGGTCGGCCAGCGCGTACAGCGCCTCGACGCTGTCGGCTTCGTACAGCTGCACGCCGGGGATCACCCGCTGCACCGCGCCGCGCAGGGCCTCGCGGAACAGGGGGTGGTCGTCGGCAATCAGGAGGGTAGGCATGGGGGCAGTCTGGTACATGGATGGAAAAACCGGAACAGGGGAACACGCCAGGTGGCGGCCGCGGACCCTCCCTCCGCGCGCCGCCGCCTGCCGGCAGTGCCGTTACCGCACCTTGCGCTCGTCCACCAGCGAGGCCACCACCGACGGATCGGCCAGGGTCGAGGTGTCGCCGAGCTGGTCCGGCGCGTTCTCGGCGATCTTGCGCAGGATGCGGCGCATGATCTTGCCCGAGCGGGTCTTGGGCAGGCCCGGCGCCCACTGCAGGTGGTCGGGCGCGGCGATCGGGCCGATCTCCTTGCGCACCCAGGTCACCAGTTCCTTCTGCAACTCGTCGCTGGGCTGCTCGTCGGCCACCAGGGTGACGTAGGCGTAGATGCCCTGGCCCTTGATGTCGTGCGGGAAGCCGACCACCGCGGCCTCGGCCACCTTCGGGTGCGAGACCAGCGCGCTCTCCACCTCGGCGGTGCCGATGCGGTGGCCGGAGACGTTGATCACGTCGTCGACGCGGCCGGTGATCCAGTAGTAGCCGTCCTCGTCGCGGCGGCAGCCGTCGCCGGTGAAGTAGCTGCCCGGGTAGGTGCGGAAATAGGTGTCGATGAAGCGCTGATGGTCGCCGTAGACGCTGCGCATCTGGCCCGGCCAGGAGTCGCGCAGGATCAGGTTGCCCTCGGTGGCGCCGTCCTTGATCTCGCCGTCGGCATTGACCAGAGCCGGCTGCACGCCGAAGAACGGCAGCGTGGCCGAACCGGGCTTGAGGTCGATGGCGCCGGGCAGCGGCGAGATCAGGATGCCGCCGGTCTCGGTCTGCCACCAGGTGTCCACGATCGGGCAGCGGCCGTCGCCGACCACGTCGTAGTACCAGCGCCAGGCTTCGGGATTGATCGGCTCGCCGACGCTGCCGAGCAGCCGCAGCGAGCTGCGCGAGGTCTTCTTCACCGGCTCCTCGCCCTCGCGCATCAGCGCGCGGATGGCGGTGGGCGCGGTATAGAAGATGGTGACCTGGTGCTTGTCGATGACCTGCCAGAAGCGCGACACGTCCGGATAGTTGGGCACGCCCTCGAACATCAGCGAGGTGGCGCCGTTGGCCAGCGGGCCGTAGACGATGTAGCTGTGGCCGGTGACCCAGCCGACGTCGGCGGTGCACCAGTAGATGTCGTCCTCGCGCAGGTCGAACACCGCCTCGTGGGTGTAGGCCGCGTACAGCAGGTAGCCGCCGGTGGTATGCAGCACGCCCTTGGGCTTGCCAGTGGAACCGGAGGTGTAGAGGATGAACAGCGGGTCCTCGGCATTCATGCGCTCGGGTTCGCATTGCGCCGGCTGGCTGTCGACCACGTCGTGGAACCAGCGGTCGCGCGGGGCCTGCATGTCCACCGCGCCGCCGGTGTGGCGCACCACCAGCACGGTCTCGACGGTATTGGTGCCCGGCAGCTTCAGTGCGGCGTCGACGTTGGCCTTGAGCGGGATCTTGCGGCCGCCGCGCAGGCCCTCGTCGGCGGTGATGATCAGCTTGCTGCCGCAGTCGCCGACGCGGTCGGCGATCGAGTTCGGGGCGAAGCCGCCGAACACCACCGAGTGCACCGCGCCGATGCGCGCGCAGGCCAGCATCGCCACCGCCGCGTCGACGATCATCGGCAGGTAGATGGTGACGCGGTCGCCCTTCTTCACGCCGAGGCTGCGCAGTGCGTTGCCGAGCCGGCAGACGCGCTCGTGCAGCTCGCGATAGGTCACGCCCTTGGCCGTGGCCTCCGGGCTGTCCGGCTCGAACAGCAGCGCGACCTTGTCGCCGCGCTTCTCCAGCTGGCGGTCCAGGCAGTTGACGCTGGCGTTGAGCTCGCCGTCCTCGAACCACTTGATGCGGAAATCCTGCAGGTCGTAGCTGACGTTCTTGATCTTCGTCGGCTTCTTGAACCAGTCCAGGCGTTCGGCCGCCTTGCCCCAGAAAGCATCGGGATCTTCCACCGATTCGCGGTACAGCTTCTCGTACTGGTCCTTGTCGATGCGCGCCTTGGCGGCGAACTGCGGATCGACGGGATAGATATCAGCCATGGCACCCTCACCTTGCACTTGGACATTTATGTGCGGCCGCAGCATGCCGCGCGGCCAGACCACTCCAGTTTGCCGCATCCGCCGCGGGCGGAGGCGCGGCCGGGCTTAGACCTTGGTCGTAACCCGCTCCGGCTTCGACTAATGGCGAATGGCGGCCCTTGCCGGCGACGCGCAACCTCGGCCCGACCGTGCCTGTAGCGCGGCAACGTCTTGCCACCGGGAGAGAGGCAATCCAATGAACCAACGCATGATGAAGACGGCCCGCAGGCCGTTGGCGGCCGCACTGTTCGTCGCGCTGATCGCGCCGGGCATGGCGTTCGCGCAGACCGCCAGAGAGCAGGCGCTTGAGGCCCGCGTGGCCGACCTGGAGCGTCAGGTGCAGCTGCTGCTTTCGGCCCAGCAACAGCAGCAGGGCCAGATCAGCCAGACGCAGACCGAGATCACCGAGGTCAAGGCCAGCCAGGCCGAACGCCCGGCGGTGCCGGCCGGCAAACAGCCGATCCAGGTCACCAGCATCACTCCGGGCGCCGCGCCGGGTACCACGTTCAAGTTCGGCGGCTTCATCAAGGCCGACTTCCTGGCCACGCAGACCGGCGACGGCCAGCTGGCCGACGACGCCACCGGCCGCGCGCTGTACCTGCCCGGGCAGACCCCGGTGCACGGCGCCGGCGGTTCGGGCGAGCGTTCCAGCGTGGACTACAACGCCCACGCCAAGTTCTCGCGCTTCAACCTGGGCGTGGACCACGTCAGCGAATCCGGCGACAAGGCCGGCGCGCTGGTGGAGATGGACTTCTTCGGCAACTCGCTGGGCAACCAGACCGCCACCAACACCTACGGCGTGACCCTGCGCCACGCCTACATGTACTGGAACAACTGGCTGGCCGGCCAGACCTGGTCCAACTTCATGGACGCCGGCTCGATCCCCGAAGCGGTGGATTTCGTCGGCCCGACCGATGGCGTGCTGTTCGTGCGCCAGGCGCAGATCCGCTACACCAATGGCGGTTTCAGCGCGTCGCTGGAGAATCCGGAAACCACGCTGATCGGCGGCGTCAACTCCGATCGCGGTTCGCTGCCCGACCTGACCCTGCGCTACGGCTGGAAGGGCGACTGGGGCACCTTCGGCGTCGCCGGCCTGCTGCGCCAGCTCAAGGTCGACAACCAGGCTACCGGCGCCGATGCGACCAAGGTGGCCGGCGGCCTGACCCTGGGCGGCAAGTGGGTGGTCGGCGACAGCGACAGCATCCATTACCAGCTCAGCGGCGGCGAGGGCATCGCCCGTTACGTCGGCCTTGGCATCACCCAGGACGCGTCCTACGACGTGCTGCGCGACGAGCTCGACCCGACCGGCGTGATCGCCGGCTACGTCGGCTGGCGGCATGCGTTCACGCCCAAGCTGCGCACCAACCTGATCTACGCCCGCAGCGACTACGACAACGACGCCTCGATCACCGGCCCGCTGGTGACCAAGAGCGTGCAGAGCATCCGCGGCAACGTGTTCTACACGCCGATGCCCAAGGTCGATGTCGGCGCCGAACTGATGTACGGCGTGCGCGAGATCGAGGACGGCCGCAAGGGCGACATCAGCCGCGTCCAGTTCACCACCAAGTACAGCTTCTGACGGTGACGCGAAGGGGTGCCGGCGCCGGCACCCCTTCGTCGATCCTGCAAATCCCCACGTCGGTCCGTTCCATGTCCTGAACACCCACCACATCCCGCTACACGATTGCTTCGGAGGGGAAGCGACTCATGTCCAGCACAACCGCAGCCACACCGGCCCCTGGTGCACTCACCAAGGGCCACAAGAAGGTCATCTTCGCATCGAGCCTGGGTACCGTTTTCGAATGGTACGACTTCTATCTGTACGGCTCGCTCGCGCTGATCATCTCCCGCCAGTTCTTCAGCGGCGTCAACGAAACCACCGGCATGATCTTCACGCTGCTGGCTTTCGCCGCCGGTTTCTTCGTGCGTCCGTTCGGCGCGGCCTTCTTCGGCAGCCTCGGCGACCGCATCGGCCGCAAGTACACCTTCCTCATCACCATCCTGATCATGGGCATCTCGACCTTCCTGGTCGGCGTACTGCCCAACTACGCCTCGATCGGCTTCACCGCGCCGGTGATCCTGATCGTGCTGCGCCTGGCGCAGGGCCTGGCGATGGGCGGCGAGTACGGCGGTGCCGCCACCTACGTGGCCGAGCATGCGCCGCCGGGCAAGCGCGGCTTCTACACCAGCTTCATCCAGACCACCGCGACGCTGGGCCTGTTCCTGTCGCTGGCGGTGATCCTGGGTTGCCGCTACGCGCTGGGCGTGGAGGCGTTCGAGGACTGGGGCTGGCGCATTCCGTTCCTGGCGTCGATCGTGCTGCTGGGCATCTCGGTGTGGATCCGCCTGCAGCTGAGCGAGTCGCCGCTGTTCCAGCAGATGAAGGCCGAAGGCAAGGGTTCCAAGAAGCCGTTCCGCGATTCGATCAAGGGCGGCAACCTGAAGCTGATGCTGCTGGTGCTGTTCGGCGCCACCGCCGGCCAGGCCGTGGTGTGGTACGGCGGCCAGTTCTACGCGCTGTTCTACCTGCAGAGCATGCTCAAGGTCGATCTGACCGTGTCCTACCTGCTGATCGCGGCGGCGCTGCTGCTGGCCACGCCGTTCTTCCTGTTCTTCGGCTGGCTGTCGGACAAGATCGGCCGCAAGAAGATCATCATGGCCGGCTGCCTGCTGGCCGCGGTGACCTACATCCCGATCTTCAAGGGCATCACCCACTTCGCCAACCCGGCGATCGACGAGGCCAGCCGCAACTCGCCGGCCGTGGTCGTGGCCGATCCCAACACCTGCAGCTTCCAGTTCGATCCGGTGGGCGTGCGCAAGTTCACCAGCTCCTGCGACATCGCGACCGCCGCGCTGACCCGTGCCGGCGTTCCGTACACCGTGGAAGCCGCGCCGGTCGGTTCCCTGGCCCAGGTCAACGTGGGTGAGCACTCGCTGAGTTCGTACGAGGCGGCCGGGCTGGCGGGCGATGCGCTCAAGTCCGCGCAGGGCGACTTCGGCGCTGCGCTGAAGGAGGCCCTGGTGGCGGCCGGCTATCCGGCCAAGGCCGAGACCGACCGCATCAACATCCCGATGACGATCCTGCTGCTGTGGCTGCTGGTGATCTACGTGACCATGGTCTACGGCCCGATCGCCGCCTACCTGGTCGAGCTGTTCCCGACCAGGATCCGCTACACCTCGATGTCGCTGCCGTACCACATCGGCAACGGCTGGTTCGGCGGCTTCCTGCCGGCGATCTCGTTCGCGCTGGTGGCCGGTACCGGCAACATCTACTACGGCCTGTGGTACCCGATCGGCATCGCGCTGATGACGCTGGTGATCGGCACGCTGTTCCTGCGCGAGACCAAGGACGTGGACATCACCAAGTAACGTTCTCTCCCGGACCGGCATTGCCGGTCATCCCGAGGCGCCGGTTCCCACCGGCGCCTTTTTTTTTGCCGGTGCGATGGCGGGAGCGGTCCGCCATGGCACCGCGTGGCTGCGCGGCGGCGGGCGAACGGCCACAATGGGCCGTCGTCGCCACCCGGTCGCCTGCCGCCATGTCCGAACAACCCGTCACGCTCGATGCCCTCCTGCTGCGCACACGCCAGGCGTGGGCGCGGCAGCGTCCCGATTTCCAGCAGCGCCGCGACGACCTGCGGCGGCTGCGCGCGGCGTTCAAGACGCGGCTGCCGGCGATGACGGAAGCCATCGCCGCCGACTTCGGCCACCGTTCGCACCACGAATCGCTGATCGCCGACGGCATGGCCGTGCTCGGCGAGATCGACCACCTGCTGCGCCACCTCAAGGGCTGGATGAAGCCGCGCCGGGTCGGCGTCGGCTGGCGCTTCTGGCCGGCGCGGGCGCAGCTGCGGCCGTTGCCGGTGGGCGTGGTCGGGGTGATCTCGCCGTGGAACTATCCGGTCAATCTGGCGTTGGTGCCGCTGGCCACCGCGATCGCCGCCGGCAACCACGTGCTGCTCAAGCCGTCCGAGCACACTCCGCGCACCAGCGCCTTCCTGCAGGAGCTGCTGGCCGAGGTGTTCCCGCCGGAGCGGGTGGCGGTGGTGCAGGGCGGCGCCGAGGTGGCTGCCGCGTTCGCCGCGCTGCCGCTGGACCACCTGGTGTTCACCGGTTCCACCGCGGTCGGGCGCAAGGTGATGGCCGCGGCGGCGGCGAACCTGACGCCGCTGACGCTGGAGCTGGGCGGCAAGTCGCCGGCGATCGTCTGCCCCGGCTATCCGCTCGAGCGCGCCGCCGCGCGGCTGGCCACCGGCAAGTGGTTCAACGCCGGCCAGACCTGCATCGCCCCGGACTACGTGCTGATCGATGCCGGCCGCGAGGCGGCGCTGGTGCAGGCGCTGCGCGCGCAGGTGCTGGCCCGCTACGGCGATTTCGCCGATCCGCGCGACTACACCCGGATCGTCAACGAAGGCCAGTACCGGCGCCTGCGCGGCATCGTCGACGACGCCCGCGCGCGCGGGCTGGAGGTGATCGAACTGGCGACGCTGGACCCGGCCGTGGCCGAGCGCGAGCGGCTGCTGCCGCCGACCGTGATCCTGCAGCCCGGCGACGACGCGGCGGTGATGCAGGAGGAGATCTTCGGGCCGATCCTGCCGGTGCGCGGCTACCGCTCGCTGGACGAGGCCATCGCCACCGTCAACGGCCGCGAGCGGCCATTGGCGCTGTACCCCTTCAGCGACGACCGCGACGCGATCGAACGCATCCTCGGCGCCACCGTCGCCGGCGGCGTCACCGTCAACGACACCCTGCTGCATTTCGCGATCAACGGCCTGCCGTTCGGCGGCATCGGCGCCAGCGGCATGGGCGCCTACCATGGCCGCGCCGGCTTCGATGCGATGAGCAAGCAGCTGCCGGTGCTGTGGCAGGCGCGCCGCGCCGGCAGCGATCTGCTCAAGCCGCCCTATGCCAGGGTGGCGCGCTTCATCGACCTGATCGTGCGCTGAGGCGCACGATCAGGTCACCGGCAGCGTGCCGCCGTCGATGGTGAATTCGCTACCGGTGATGGCGGCCGCAAGCGGCGAGAGCAGGAAGGCGATCAGGTTGGCCACCTCGGCCGGCCTGGCCGGCCGGCCCAGCGGAATGCCGCCCAGCGCCTGCATGACGATGCGCTTGCCGCCCTCGTAGTCGGTGCCGGCCTGTTCGGCCAGCCGCTGCGCCAGCGCCACCGAGGCCTCGGTCTCGACCCAGCCCGGCGCCACCCGCACCACGCGCACGCCGCGGGCGGCCACTTCCTTGGACAGGCTCTTGCTGTAGGTCGCCAGTGCGGCCTTGGCCGCGGCGTAGGCGGTGGTGGATTCGGGCAGCGGCAGCCGGCTCTGGATGGAGGTGACGTGGACGATCGCGCCGGCTCCCTGCGCCAGCATGCCCGGCAGCAGCGCGCGGTCCAGCCGCACCGCCGGGAACAGGTTGAGGTCCAGTTCCTTCCGCCATTGCGCATCGTCCAGCACGGCGTAGCCGCCGCCCGGCGCCGACGAGCCGCCCAGCACATGGACGATGGCATCCACGCCGCCAAGGCGTTCGGCCACCGCCTCCACCACCCGGTCGCAGCCGTCGGCCGTGCTCAGGTCGGCGGCGACGCACAGTGCATCGGCGTCTTGCGGATGCGTGCGTGCCACCGCGAGCACGCGCGCGCCCAGTTCGCGCAGCAGCGTCGCGGTGGCGCCGCCGATGCCGCGGGTGGCAGCGGTGACCAGCACCCGCCTGCCGTGCAGCGCCAGCTCCATCAGCGGATCTCCAGCGAGGCGATGCGGTCGCCGGCCAGTTCGACCGTGTAGTCCAGTTCGGCCGGGCTGCCGGGGAAGTCGCCGCTGGTGCGCACGCGCAGCCGCAGGGTAGCGCCGCGCCGCTGCACCGACAGCGGCTCGACCCGGTAGCGGTAGCGCGCCTTGGACGCGCGCTTCCAGGCCTGGATCGCCTCGATCCCGCGTATCGTGCCGCCCTCGTCGCGCACCACGGCATCGGCGGCGAAGCAGCGCGCGATGGCGTCCACGCCGTCGTGGTTCTCCTCTTCCAGGTACAGCGCCAGCGGCTGCGGCAGTTCGATGTCCATCGACGATTCCTCGGGGGATTTCTTGCGGGGCGAGCATCCTCGCCCTAGGCTGGCGCATGGACAAGAACGCACCGGAAAGTGAGTGACTGACGCCGGCGTAAGCAGGAAGGCCTACACCCCCGAAGCGGCGGCACGCGACGTCGAGGCGACGATCCGGCTGCTGGAAGGACGCTGGAAGCTGCTGATCCTGTTCCACCTGTTCGACGGCAAGGTGCAGCGCTATTCGGACCTGGAACGGCTGATCCCCGGCATCTCGCAGAAGATGCTGGCGCAGCAGCTGCGTGGACTGGAGGCCGACGGCATCGTGGCGCGGACGGTGTACCCGGAAGTGCCGCCGAGGGTGGAATACCGCCTGACCGAATGGGGCCAGGCGCTGTGCCCGGCGCTGGATGGCCTGCTGCAGTGGGCGGAGAAGAAGTGATCCCGGCCGCTCCCGCCGCTTTCCTGCGGGCACGACCCCGGTCGCGACGCGGTCTTGCCGGTGTGGCCGGTGCTGGCAGAAAACGGGAGTGCCGCCTGCTGCGGCAGGAATCCCGGTGGCGGCGGATTTTTCCCGCAAGGAAGCCGTCCTTCGATCCGCACCGTGCCTGCGCAGGCGGCAGGCCCTAAACTGGCCTGCGTTTTCGCCCGAACCCCGCATCCATGAAGATCGCCAGCTGGAACGTCAATTCGCTCAACGTGCGCCTGCCGCACCTGGAACAGTGGCTGGGCGCTTTCGCCCCGGACGTGGTCGGGATCCAGGAAACCAAGCTGGAGGACCACAAGTTCCCCGATGCGGTGCTGGCCGGGCTGGGCTACCGCAGCGTGTTCGCCGGGCAGAAGACCTACAACGGCGTGGCGATCCTGTCGCGGCAGGCGCCGGAGGACGTGCAGATCGGCATCCCCGGCTTCGACGACGAGCAGAAGCGCGCCATCGCCGCCACCATCGGCGACACCCGGGTGGTCAACCTGTACGTGGTCAACGGCCAGGACGTGGGCACCGAAAAGTACGCCTACAAGCTGCGTTGGCTCGATGCCGTGCACGACTGGCTGCGGGACGAGCTGCAGCGGCACCCGCAGCTGGTGGTGCTGGGCGACTTCAACATCGCCCCGGACGCGCGCGACGTGCACGACCCGGCGGTGTGGAACGACAACCACATCCTCACCTCCACCGCCGAGCGCGGCGCGCTGAACAAGCTGCTGCAGTTGGGCCTGCACGACGCCTTCCGCCTGCACCACGACGACGGCGGCATCTTCAGCTGGTGGGACTACCGTGCCGCCGGCTTCCGCCGCGACCTCGGCTTGCGCATCGACCTGACCCTGGTGTCCGATGCGCTGAAGGCCCGCGCCGTGGCCGCCGGCATCGACCGCGAGCCGCGTACCTGGGAGCGTCCCAGCGACCACGCGCCGGCCTGGGTGCAGCTGGGGTGAGGCACTGCCGGCCAGCGTGCGCCCCGGCCCCCTGAGTCGGCGGGCTGGGGCGAAGTGGCGGGTACGGGATGACGGGGAGAGGCCCACGGTCCGCCTCGCAGGCCGTGGGATGCCGGTGCGGATGCGGGGACGCGTTTCCTCTAGCGGATGCTCTTGCGGGTGAACAGGTTGACGATCGCCAGCAGGATCACCGCGCCTATCAGCGAATAGATGAAGGTGCGCAGGGTGATGGCATCGTTGATGCCGCCGCCGAACAGGAAGCCCGCGATCAGCGCGCCGATGATGCCGACCACGATGTTGAGGATGATGCCTTGCTGCGCATCGCGGCGCATGATGATGCTGGCCAGCCAGCCCACGATGCCACCGACGATCAACCAGATGATGATGCCCATGCTTGCCTCTCCTTGTCGCTGCGGTGCACCGGAGCCGGTGCTGTCGCCACAGTTAAAGCGCAGGCTCGTGAAGCCATCGTGCACTGGCCCGGCGGCATGAGCGGCGGCGGTATGGCCGGCGGGCACGGCCGCTGGCGGTTCGGCCCGGTGACGGTGTGGCGGCTGCCGCACGTGCCCGGCACCCGCGGCGAGCCGCAGGCGCGCGAACTGCTGGCCGCCGAGCTGGGCGGCAGTCCGGAACAGCTGCCGTTGACCCGCGACGAACGCGGCCGCCCGTGGCTGTACGGGCGCCTGGCGCATTACGGCACCGGCTGGAGCCACAGCGGCGGCTGGCTGCTGGTGGCGCTGGGCCGGCAGGTGCGGCTGGGGGTGGACCTGGAGCAGCAGCGGCTGCGGCCGCGGATGCTGGAGGTGGTGCGCCGCTTCTTCCATCCCGACGAGGCGGACTGGCTGGAAGCGCTGGACCAGACGGCCCGCGAACACTGGTTCTTCCGGGTCTGGTGCGCCAAGGAGGCGCTGCTCAAGGCGCACGGCCATGGCATCTCCTTCGGCCTGCACAAGCTGGCATTCGCGCCCACGGCCGACGGCGCGCTGCAGTTGGCGTGGTGCGATCCGGCGCTGGGCCAGGCCGGCCGCTGGCACCTGCACGAATGGCAGGCCTCGGCCGATTTCCGCGCTGCGCTGGCGTGGTACCCGGCCGCGCCGGTGCCGCCTTCGTTGCCCGGCCCGGAGTCGCCGCCGGCGGACGCCTGAGGCATGCCCCCCGCCGTCGGATACGCAAGGTTTGCGGTCCGGCCGAGCGCGCCTGCGATAATCGCCGCCATGAACGATTCTTCCCTGCCGGCCGGTGTGGCCGCCGAACTGGAGCGTGGCCTGCAGGCCATGGGCCTGGACGCCGCCACGCTGGCGCCACCGCTGCTGGCCTACCTGGCGCTGCTGGCGCGCTGGAACCGCACCTACAATCTCACCGCCATCCGCGACCCGCACGAGATGGTCACCCGTCACCTGCTCGATTCGCTGGCGATGGCGCCGCATGTCGAGAGCGGCAGCCTGGCCGACCTGGGCACCGGCCCGGGGCTGCCGGGCATCCCGCTGGCCATCGCCCGGCCGCAGTTGCAGGTGACGCTGGTGGAGAGCAACGGCAAGAAGGCCCGCTTCCTGCGCGAGGCGGTGCGCCAGCTGGGCCTGGGCAACGCCCGGGTGGCCGAATCGCGGGCCGAGGCGCTGGCCGAGCCGGAGGCCTACGACCACCTGACCGCGCGCGCGCTGGACACCCTGGCCGGGATCGTTGCCGTCGGCGGCCACCTGCTGCGCCGCGGCGGCACGCTGCTGGCGATGAAGGGCGTGTACCCGCACGAGGAGATCGCGCAGCTGCCGCCCGACTGGGAAGTGGCGCAGGTGTTGCCGTTGCAGGTCCCCGGCCTGACAGGCGAGCGCCATCTGGTGGTCTGCCGCCGGAAATAACGGCACACCCGACCGCCCCTGTAGGAGCGACGTCAGTCGCGACAGGCTTCATCGGGAAGGCCCCGGTCGCGACTGACGTCGCTCCTACGCAGGGCAGGGAGCCCGATTTCCCTGATCCGGTCCCCAGCCCGCATAATGCCCGGTCCAACCCTCCAGCCCACGAGGCTTTCCTGCATGGCTAGGATCATCGCCATCGCCAACCAGAAGGGCGGCGTCGGCAAGACCACCACGGCCGTCAACCTGGCCGCCGCCCTTGCCAGTACGCCCAAGCGCGTGCTGCTGGTCGATCTGGACGCGCAGGGCAATGCCACCATGGGCAGCGGCGTGGACAAGCGCGAGGTGGCCGCCTCCACCTGCGACCTGCTGCTGGGCGAGAACAGCGCCGCCGACATCCGCGTCACCGCGCCGGAAGGCTTCGACCTGCTGCCGGGCAACATCGACCTGACCGCCGCCGAGATCCAGCTGATGGAGCAGGGCGAGCGCGAGCAGCGGCTCAAGCGCGCGCTGGCGCCGATCCGCGACGAATACGACTTCATCCTGATCGACTGCCCGCCGGCGCTGTCGCTGCTCACGCTCAACGCGCTGGCCGCGGCCGACTCGGTGATCGTGCCGATGCAGTGCGAGTACTACGCGCTGGAAGGCCTGAGCGCGCTGGTGGAGACCATCGAGGCGCTGCGCGCCGGCCTGAACCCGGCGCTGGAGATCGAAGGCGTGCTGCGCACCATGTTCGACGTGCGCAACAACCTGGCCAACGCGGTCTCGGCCGAGCTGACCGAGCACTTCGGCGACAAGGTGTTCCGCACCATCGTGCCGCGCAACGTGCGCCTGGCCGAGGCGCCCAGCCACGGCCAGAGCATCGTCGGCTACGACCGCGCCTCGCGCGGCGGCGTGGCCTATCTCGGGCTGGCGGGCGAGATCATCCGCCGCAACAACGAACGCAACAAGGCCGCCAGGGCCGTGGAGACCGTCTGATGAGTATCAGCAAGCCGGCCGGTGGCAAGAAGCGCGGCCTCGGCCGTGGCCTGGACGCACTGCTCGGCCCCAAGGGCGCGGTGACCCAGGTGGCCGCTGCCGCCATTGCCGAGCCGCTGCCGGGCGAAGTGCTGCGCAAGCTGCCGCTGGACCAGCTGCAGCCGGGCAAGTACCAGCCGCGCCGCGACATGGACGACACCAAGCTGGCCGAGCTGTCCGAGTCGATCAAGGCCCAGGGCGTGATCCAGCCGATCCTGGTGCGGCAGCTGCAGGGCGACCGCTACGAGATCGTCGCCGGCGAACGCCGCTGGCGCGCCTCGCGCCTGGCCGGGCTGGACGAAGTGCCGGTGGTGGTGCGCGAGCTGGAAGACCGCACCGTCATCGCCATGGCGCTGATCGAGAACATCCAGCGCGAAGACCTCAACCCGCTGGAGGAGGCCGAGGCGCTGCAGCGGCTGATCAGCGAGTTCACCCTGACCCACGCCGAAGCGGCGCAGGCGGTGGGCCGCTCGCGCGCGGCGGTGTCCAACCTGCTGCGGCTGCTGGAACTGCCGGTGGCGATCCGGGTATTGCTGGAAAGCCGGCGGCTGGAAATGGGCCATGCCCGCGCGCTGCTGACGCTGGCGCCGGAACTGGCCAGCAAGCTGGCGCAGGAAGCGGCCGACCAGGGGTGGTCGGTGCGCGAGGTCGAGCACCGCGCCCAGCAGTTCGCCGCCGGCAAGGTGCCCGGCGCGCGCAAGGCCAAGCCGGCCGCCAGCACGCCGCAGGCCGACATCGCCTCGCTGGAGACCGAGCTGTCCGAATCGCTGGGCACCAAGGTGGCGATCAACCACGGCCGCGGCGGCAAGGGCAAGCTGGTGATCCACTACACCGACCTGGATACGCTCGACGGCGTGCTCGAGAAGCTGCGCGCGCGGCGCGACGCCTGACCCCGGCGCGCCGACCGATGCCACGTGTCGCCACGCCCCCGGACCCTGTCGCGCCGCACCCCGTACAGAAGAGCCGATGAACCCGAACAAGGTCGACCGCAACCACCTGCTGCGTCTGACCGACCTGCCGAACGTCGGGCCGGCCTGCGAGAAGGATCTGCGCCTGATCGGCATCCGCGTGCCGGCGCACCTGCGTGGTCGCGACCCGTACGACATGTACGCCCAGCTGTGCCTGCGCACCGGGGTGATGCACGACCCCTGCGTGATCGACGTGTTCCTGTCGATCGTCCGCTTCCTGGAAGGCGAACCGCCGCGGCCGTGGTGGGCCTTCAGCAAGGAGCGCAAGCAGACCCTGGCCCGGGAGGCGCCGCTCACCCTGTGGTGAGCGCCAGGGCAGGGAACGACGGAAACGCCATGAACGTCGCCGCATCGCCACGCGCCAGTACAGCTACCGCATCACGAGCCGGATCGATCCGATGAGCATCCTCGTCACCGGCGCCGCTGGTTTCATCGGCGCCTACACCTGCCAGGCCCTGGCCGCACGCGGCGAATCCGTGGTCGGGCTGGACAGCTACAACGACTACTACGACCCGCAGCTCAAGCGCGACCGCGTCGCCGCACTGTGCCCGGACACGGACATCCGCATGCTCGACCTGGGCGACCGCGACGGCCTGGCCGCGCTGTTCGACCAGGTCCGGCCGGAGCGGGTGATCCACCTCGCCGCGCAGGCCGGGGTGCGCTACTCGCTGCAGAACCCGCACGCCTACGTCGACAGCAACCTGGCCGGTTTCGTCAACGTGCTGGAGCTGTGCCGCCACCGCGGCGTGCGGCACCTGGTGTATGCCTCCAGCAGTTCGGTCTACGGCGATTCGGCCACGCCGCCGTTCTCCGAGGACCAGCGCGTGGACCAGCCGCGTTCGCTGTACGCGGCGACCAAGGCCGCCAACGAGCTGATGGCCCATGCCTACGCCCAGCTGTACGGCCTGCGCGCCACCGGGCTGCGCTTCTTCACCGTATACGGCCCGTGGGGCCGGCCGGACATGGCGCCGCTGCTGTTCTCGCGCGCGGTGCTGGCCGGACGCCCGATCGAGGTGTTCAACGAAGGCCGCATGCAGCGCGACTTCACCCATGTCTCCGACATCGTCGCCGGCGTCCTCGGCGCGTTCGCGCATCCCTCGGACGAGGCGGTGCCGCACCGGGTCTTCAACCTGGGCAACCACACCCCGGTGGAACTGGAGCGCTTCATCGGCGTGATCGAGGCCGCCGCCGGGCGGCCCGCGCACAAGGTCTACAAGCCGATGCAGCCGGGCGACATGGTCCGCACCATGGCCGATACCTCGCGCGCGAAGGCCGCCTTCGGCTACGAGCCGGCGACGCCGATCGAGAGCGGCCTGCCGCCGGTGGTGCAATGGTGCCGCGACTATTTCGGGGAACGCGCCTGACTTCATCCTCGGCTAACTTGCGCCAGGGAAAATGCGCGATCTTTGCTTTTCAAGGCACGGCCGGATCCTGCGATGAACCAACCCGAGCTCTCGGTGGTCATTCCCGTCTTCAACGAGCGCGACAACGTCGCGCCGCTGGTAGCTGAAATAACCGCGGCCCTGCGCGGCCGCACCGCGTTCGAGATCGTCTGCGTCGACGACGATTCCAGCGACGGCACCCTGGCGGTGCTGCAGGGCCTGAAGGCCTCCACCCCGGAACTGCGGGTGCTGCACCATGCCAACCGCAGCGGCCAGAGCACCGCGATCCGCAACGGGGTCAAGGCCGCGAACGCGCCCTGGATCGCCACCCTCGACGGCGACGGCCAGAACGACCCGGCCGACATCCCCAGGCTGCTGGCCGCGCGCGCCGCCGCCGCGCCGCAGGTCAAGCTGTTCGCCGGCTGGCGCGTCGACCGTCGCGACTCGGGGTCCAGGCGCTGGGCATCGAAGTGGGCCAACGCCATCCGCAGGCGGCTGCTGCGCGACGACACCCCGGATACCGGCTGCGGCATCAAGCTGTTCGAGCGCGCCGCGTTCCTCGACCTGCCGTACTTCGACCACATGCACCGCTACCTGCCGGCGCTGGTGCAGCGCGCTGGCTGGCAGACGCTCAGCGTGCCGGTCAACCACCGCCACCGCGGCAGCGGCGTGTCCAAGTACACCAACCTGGGGCGCGCGCTGGTCGGCGTGCGCGACCTGCGCGGGGTGGCCTGGCTGATCGCGCGCAGCAAGCGCACCGCGGTGGAGGAGTGTTGAGCATGGAGCTGGCCCTGCTCGACCGGCCCATCGAGTGGCTGTTCTGGACCGGCCTGCACGTCACCGGCTGGAAGCTGATCGGCTACACCGGCGCGCTGATGTTCGGCGGCCGCTGGCTGGTGCAGTTCGTCGCCTCGCGCCGCGCCGGCCGGCCGGTGATCCCGCGGCTGTTCTGGTACATGAGCGTGCTCGGCAGCCTGATGACGCTCAGCTACTTCCTGTTCTCGGCCAAGCAGGATTCGGTGGGCGTGCTGCAGAACCTGTTCCCCGCCTTCACCGCGCTCTACAGCCTGCGCCTGGACATCAAGCACCGCGGCTGGAAGCGCGACCGGGGTACGCATTGACGGCCGGCCCGCAGGCGATACTTCCCGCGACCGGTACGGGGCCGCGCAAGCCGGCGATGGCTGCAAGCAGTGGCGACGATGGAGGCGGAGACGACAGTGGCTGACGTGGATTTCGAAAAGTGGCCGTGGGTCGAGGAAATGAAGGACGTCGACTGGCGCGCCCTCACGCAGGGGCCGCACCTGGTCTACCTGCTGGCGCACGCCAGGCGCGAGGCGTTCTACATCGACGTGGCGACCAATGCCGGTGGGATCGAGGCGGCCTGGTCGCGCATCGTGCAACAGCAGCAGTCAAGCCTGCCCGAGTCGCAATGGAGGCCGCCCTACCTGGTCTGGTTCGAGCGGGCGGACGATGAGGCCAGCGCACAGGCCCGGGCCGCGCACATCCGGACCTTGCCGCATGCATGGCAGCGGCGGATGGTGGACATGATCAATCCCCTGTGGATGGACCTGCATGGCTGCTCGCTGGGGCTGCCGCTGGAATACATGCCGGTTGTCGGCGAGCGGTGCGTGGCCTCGTTCACCCATCGGTAGCAGGCGGCCGCGATCACTGCGGCCGCAGGACGGCGCCTGCGCCCGCGCAGGACTTTCGATCCATGCCGGGACCGGCCATGGGTGCCATGATGGGGCCTGCCTTCCCGGGAACCTGTGCTCGTGAAATCACCGCTCGTCGTCGCCCTGCTGCTCGTCCTGTCCCTGCCCGCCGCCGTCCAGGCCGCATCTCCCGCCGCCGCTGCCGCACCGGCCAGCCTGGCCGCCGAGAGCGCTGCCGATGCGCAGTTCCGCGCGATCTACGAGAAGGAATGGACGTGGCGCCAGAGCGGTGGCGGCGAAGCCAGCGAGGACGGCGACGCTCCCGCCAATGCCACCCGCCTGCCCGACGTCGGCGCCGCCGCCCAGGCCGAGCGGCTGAAGGTGTGGGAGGACGTGCTGGCGCAGCTGGACCGGCTCGACAGCAAGGCGCTGTCGGCCGAGAACCGCGTCAACTACGCCATCTACCGCTACCAGGTGGAGAACCTGGCCGACGCGGTGCGGCTGCGTGCCTACGAGATGCCGTTCAATTCCGATTCCTCGTTCTGGTCGAACCTGTCGTTCATGGCCCGGCGCGAGATGAAGACGGCGCAGGACTACCGCAACTACATCGCGCGGCTGGACGACGTGCCGCGCTACTTCGACCAGCAGATGGACAACATGCGCGCCGGCTTGGCGCGCGGCTTCAGCGTGCCGCGCGAGGTGCTGGAAGGGCGCGACGGCTCGATCTCGGCGGTGGCCGAACTGCAGGACCCGGCCGAATCGCCGTTGTACGCGCCGTTCAAGCGGCTGCCGGCCAGCATTCCCGCCGCCGAGCAGAAGCAACTGCAGGACCAGGCCCGGCGGGCGATCGGCGGCAGCGTGGTGCCGGCGTTCGGCAAGCTGCTGACTTTCTTCCGCGAGGAATACGTGCCGCAGGCGCGCACCACGCTGGCCGCCGAGGCGATGCCCGGCGGCGAAGCGTTCTACCGCCAGCAGATCCGCGAATACACCACGCTGGACCTGACGCCCGAGCAGATCCACCGCATCGGCCTGGAGGAAGTGGCGCGCATCCAGCAGGAGATGGACGCGATCATCGACCGGGTCGGGTTCCAGGGCCGCAGCCCGCAGACCCGCTTCGCCGACTTCCTGCAGTTCCTGCGCACCGATCCGCAGTTCTACGCCAGGACCCCGGAGGAACTGCTGCACCGCGCGGCCTGGATCTCCAAGCGGGTGGACGCGGTGATCGGCCGGTACATGACCCTGCCGCGCGCGCGCTTCACCATCGTCCCGGTGCCGCCGGACATCGCCCCGTTCTGGACCGCCGGCCGCGGCGGCATGGGCACCTACTGGGTCAACACCTACAACCTGCCGGCGCGGCCGCTGTACAACCTGCCGGCGCTGACCCTGCACGAGTCCGACCCCGGCCACGCGCTGCAGGGCGCGCTGGCGGCCGAGCAGGGCGAGCAGCCGGAGTTCCGCCGCAACAACTACATCTCCGCCTACGGCGAGGGCTGGGGCCTGTACACCGAGAAGCTGGGCGTGGAGATGGGCATCTACGAGACCCCGTACGAGGACTTCGGCCGCCTGACCTACGAGATGTGGCGCGCCTGCCGGCTGGTGATCGACACCGGCGTCCACCACAAGGGCTGGACCCGCGAGCAGGCGCTGGCCTACCTGCGCGACCGTACCGCGCTGAGCGAGCACGAGGTCACCACCGAGGTCGACCGCTACATCTCCTGGCCGGCGCAGGCGCTGAGCTACAAGCTCGGCGAAATCGCCATCGTGCGCCTGCGCGCGCAGGCGGAGAAGGAGCTGGGCGAGAAGTTCGACCTCAAGGCGTTCCACGACGTCGTGCTCCGGCAGGGCTCGGTGCCGCTGCCGGTGCTGGAGGAACAGATCCAGGCCTTCATCGCCGAGCGCAAGCAGGGCTAAGGCGCCACGAAGCCCCCCGTGGCAGCGCGGGCTGATCCGCGCGGCACGGCCCGGTCGCCCGGCCTGGCCGGGTGCGGCGGAACTGCGTTGCCCCGCACGGGCGGGAGCAACGGGCGCAAGGGCGCGGAAGGAACATGCGCGCAACGCGGTGGGGTGTCTCGCCAAGTAACCTCGCCCCCACGCCGGCGGGCGGCAGCTCCGGAAATACAGCGGCCGCTGGCCACGGTGGCGATCGGCGGCATCGTGTCGTCCACGTTGCCGGTGCTGTACCGCTGGGCGTACCGGCACGACAATGCCGGCGACGGGGCCGGACAGGAAGATTGAGGCGATGAGCGGGTGCTGCGGCTGCGGCAAGACCCTGGACGTGGCGGCGTTGCAGGCGCGGCAGCGGCGGGCGCTGTGGCAGGTGCTGGCGATCAACGCCGGCACGTTCGCGATGATGGTGCTGGCGGCCTGGCACAGCGGCGCGGTGTCGCTGCTGTCCGGCAGCCTGGACAACCTGGGCGACGCATTGACCTATGCGCTGAGCCTGGCGGTGGTCGGCGCCAGCCTGGCCGCCAAGGCGCGGGTGGCGCTGTTCAAGGCCGGCCTGATCCTCGCCGCCGCGCTGGCGGTGGCGACGGGCATCGGCTGGAAGCTGGCGCACCCGCAGGTGCCGCTGTTCGAGAGCATGGGGTTGGCGGCGATGCTGAACTTCGCCGCCAACCTGTTGTGCCTGCGCCTGCTGTGGCCGCATCGCCAGGGCGACATCAACCTGGCCTCGGCCTGGGCCTGCTCGCTGAACGATGTCTACGAAGGGCTGGCGGTCATCGCCGCCAGCGCCGCGGTATGGGCGTTCGGCGCCGGCTGGCCCGACCTGCTGGTCGCCGTCGCGCTGCTGCTGCTGTTCCTGCGCTCGGCCTGGAATGTCGCGCGCGCGGCGTGGCGCGAGCTGCATCCGCCGGGCGATGCCTGCGCCGGCTAGCCGCGCATGACATGATGCCGGCCGTCCGCCGCTTCCAGGGTCGGATGGCATGTCCAGGGAGACGGCCATGAAGGCGCGCCATGCTGTCATTGCTGCCGGGCTGCTGTTGGCGCCCAGCGGCAACGTCGCTGCCGAGGACGGCGACATCTACATCGAATTCCTGTGGTCGAAGCCGCCGGCCGGCGCCATCGCCCGGCAGCAGACTCGGCAGTTCGTCACGGAAGGCAACCACGACCACCAGGTCTGCGTCGCCGCCAATGCCGAACCCACCGAGGTGGGCGGGCTGCGGCTGGAGTTCCTCGACGCGCAGGGCGCCCGCGTTTCGCTGGAGCGACATCCGCACTACCGCGGCGCCAAGCACTGCTACCCCGCCAACCTCGGCAAGGGCGGGGTGCCGGGAGACTGGACGGTGCGTGCCGTGCTCGGGGACGGCCGCGAGCAATCGGCGCAGATCCGGGTGGACCCGCGCATCGAGGACTCCCCGCAATATCTGGAGCGCGGCGTGCCATACGTGGCCGGGCGGCCCAACTACGATGCCTCGATCCCGCCCGAAGCATGGGTCGGACGGCTGGTCTGGGCGATGGATGTCGATCCGCAGGGCAAGGTCACCCACGTGGAGGTGGAAGTGGCCGAAGGGGTGGGCGAGCGCCTGCGCGACCGGGCGATCGCGGCCGGCTACCTGACCCTGTTCCCGCCCGATCCCGGCCGGGTCGCCGAGCCGCTGCGCTGGCGCCGGACGTTGTCGTTCGCCCCCGAGTGACGAGGCCCCGGCCGTGGGCGGGCCGTGGATTTGCACTGGCGGCGGGCTCCCGGCATAATTGTCGGCTCGCTGTGTCCGGAAACCTCCGGGCCGGCGGCCGGGAACGCGTCATCCGGCCGCCCTCGACGGCGTAACCCATTGATTCCCATGACGCGTGGCGGGCAACCGCCGGGGCCGCCGTCTTCCTGGCCAAGGAAGTCACAACATCTATCGAGGTGCGCAATGTCCCGCGTATGCCAAGTTTCCGGCAAGCGAGTGCAGACGGGTAACAACGTCTCGCACGCCAACAACAAGACCCGTCGTCGTTTCCTGCCCAACCTGCACGAGCGCCGCTTCTGGGTGGCCAGCGAGAACCGCTGGGTCAAGCTTCGTGTTTCCGCGCACGCGCTGCGCACCATCGACAAGAACGGCATCGACGCCGTTCTGGCTGAGCTGCGTGCGCGCGGCGAAAAGGTCTGAGGAGTAAAGCATCATGGCAGGCAAGCGCGACAAGATCCGTCTGATTTCCTCGGCCAACACCGGCCATTTCTACACGACGGACAAGAACAAGAAGAACACCCCCGGGAAGATGGAGATCAAGAAGTACGATCCCGTCGTCCGCAAGCACGTGATCTACAAGGAAGGCAAGATCAAGTGACGTAGCGGCGCGTTCGCTTCGCGAACGTCTTTGCCGGCAGGTCATCCCCGCGCAGGCGGGGGATCCTGCGCCTCCAACGAAGCCCGCCGCAAGGCGGGCTTCGTGTTTTTCACTCCCGCCAAGGGCGGCGATCTTCCCCCGGCCGCTTGCGTTCCCCCGCCACTCCAGCAGAATCGGTCATCCTCCCTTCCGAGCGATGCGATGCTGTCCGAGGGGTTCCAGGCTTCCTGGCTGTTGCTGGCGCTGGACTGGCTGATCCGGCTGGCCGCCCTGTGCTGGATACCGGTGCGCACCAGCCCCGGCGCCGCGCGCAGCTGGCTGCTACTGGTGGGGTTCGTGCCGTTGCTGGGGCTGCCGCTGTACCTGCTGCTCGGCCATCCGTGGCTGTCGCACCAGCGCGTGCAGCGCCAGGCGCAGGTATCCCGCCGCATCCGCGAGCAGCAGGCGCTGCAGCACGCGCAGCGCTGGGCGCCGCGGACCGACACCGCCGTGGCCGAGATGGCGCCGCTGGTGGAGCGCCTGGGCGACTTCATGCCCACCCACGGCAACGCGGTGGAACTGCTGGACGACTACGACGGCGCGCTGCAGGCGCTGCTGGCCGATATCGAGCAGGCGCGCGAACGCGTGCACCTGCTGTACTACCTGATGTTCGACGACGCCGTCGGCGAAGCGGTGACCGCGGCGCTGGAACGGGCAGCGGCGCGCGGCGTGCGCTGCCGGCTGCTGCTCGACGCGGTGGGCGCCAAGCGCGGCCTGCGCCGCTACCGGGCCCGCCTGCTCGCCGCGGGCGTGGAGGTGCAGGCGATGCTGCCCGGCGGCCTGCGCTGGCGCCGCAGCGGACGCATGGACCTGCGCAACCACCGCAAGATCGCGATGATCGACAACCGCATCGGCTACGTCGGTTCGCAGAACCTGGCTGCGGCCGGATTCATCCGCGGCTTCCCCAACCGCGAGCTGGTCGCGCGGGTACAGGGACCAGTGGTCGCGCACCTGGAAGCGGTGTTCGCCGGCGACTGGTTCATCGAGACCGGGCAGGCGCTGGAAGTGCTGGCGGCGGTGCCGGCCCGCGCCGCCGACGTCGCCACCCAGCTGCTGCCCAGCGGTCCCGCCTATCCGTTCAGCAACGCGCGCGACTCGGTCGATGCGCTGGTGCACCTGGCGCGCCGGCGGATCGTGCTGGTGACGCCGTACTTCGTGCCCGACGAGGCCACGCTCGCCGCCCTGCGCATCGCCGCGCTGTCGGGCGTGGAAGTGCAGCTGATCCTGTCGGCCAGCAACAACCAGCCGCTCACCGCGTGGGCGCAGCAGGCCTACTACGACGAACTGCTGCGCTGCGGCGTGCGCATCGCGCTGTACCGGCCGCACTTCCTGCATGCCAAGCACCTGAGCGTGGACGAGGACATCGCCCTGGTCGGTTCGATCAACCTGGACATCCGTTCCTTCGCGCTCAACGCCGAGATCGGCCTGCTGTGCTACGACGCGGCGCTGGTGCAGCGCCTGCGCGGCATCGAAGCGGACTACCTGGCGCAGTCGCAGCAGCTGACGCTGGCGCAATGGCGGCAGCGCCCGACCTGGCGCCGCAGCCGCGAAGGCATCGCCCGGCTGGCCGACGCGCTGATGTGATTTAACGATTCCGAAACAGGAGCGTCGCGCATCACCTGATGCATGGCCGCCATCAGTCCGTCAGGTGCCATCCACTACAATCCGCGCATGATCGGAACCGATAACGCGCGGGTGTTCGACCTCGCCATCATCGGCGGCGGTGCCGCTGGCGTACTCACTGCCATCCAGGCGCTGCACCATGCCGGCCGGCCGTTGCGGATCGCGTTGCTCGAACCGCAGCCGCCGCTGGCGCGCGGCGTGGCCTACGCCACCCGTTATCCCGAGCACCTGCTCAACGTGCCGGCCGGCCGGATGAGCGGCCTGGTCGACGCGCCGGACGACTTCCTCGACTACCTGTGCGCGCAGCAGGCCTATCCGCAGCTGGATCGCGACACCCTGGCGCGCAGCTATGTCGCGCGCGCGCACTATGCGGACTACCTGCAGGCGCGGTTGCGCCAGGCGCAGGCCGACAGCGCGGCGCAGCTGGAGGTGGTCGAGGACCGGGTGGTGGCGCTGGAAGCCTCCGCCGACGGCCTGCGGTTGACGTTGCAGCAGGGCGGTGCGTTGTGGGTGCGGGCGGCGACGCTGGCCGCGGGCAATGCGCTGCGGCCGCTGCCGGCACGCGGCGCCGGTGCGCTGTCGCCGCGGCAGCGGGTGGAAGCCTGGGATTTCGACGCGGTGCAGGCGATCGACGCCGAAGCGGCGGTGTGCATCGTCGGTTCCGGGTTGAGCATGGCCGACAGCGTGGTGTCGCTGGCCGGGCGCCGGCATCGCGGCACGCTGCACGTGATCTCGCGCCACGCGCTGCTGCCGCTGCCGCATGCCGAAGGGCCGGCCGCCGATTTCGACCCGCAGCCGCTGCTGGCGATGGACCTGCGCCAGCGGGTGCGGGCGATGCGCGTGCATGCCGCGCAGGCGCAGGCGCGCGGCATCCCGTGGCAGAGCGTGATGGACCGCATCCGGCCGCTGGTGCAGGCGTTGTGGCAATCGTTGTCGTGCGCCGACCAGCGCCGTTTCCTGCGCCACGTGGTGCGCTACTGGGACGTGCACCGCCATCGCATCGCCGAACCGGTGCACGCGCAGCTGCGGCAGTTGCAGGAAAGCGGCCAGCTGCGGCTGCACCGCGGGCGGCTGGAGACGGTGTTCGCCGAAGGCGCCTGCGTGCAGGTGGCGGCGCTGGACGCGCAGCGGCGGCCGCTGCAGCTGGAAGTGCAGTGCGTGATCAACGCCACCGGCGTGGAGATGCGCGCGCAGGCCATGCGCAATCCGCTGCTGCAGCAGATGCTGGGGCGCGGCCATGCGCGGCCCGGCCCGCACGGCATCGGCATCGATACCGACGCCGACGGCCGCCTGGTCGATGCCGGGGGCCGGGCCGAGCCGCGGCTGCAGGTGGTCGGCAGCCTGCGCATCGGCCGCCTGTGGGAAAGCCTGGCGATCCCGGAACTGCGGGTGCAGGCGCGCGACGCGGCGCTGCGGATGCTGCAGCAGGTGCCGGCCGGCGCGGACTGAGCGCGTCCATCGCGCCGGCGGGTTTCCCGTAAAATGCGCCGATGGATGTTTCCCACCTGCTCGACGGCCTGAACCCGGCCCAGCGCGAGGCGGTTTCCGCGCCTCCCGGCCACTACCTGGTGCTGGCGGGCGCCGGTTCCGGCAAGACCCGCGTACTGACCCACCGCATCGCCTGGCTCAACGAAGTGCACGGCGTGCCGGCGCACGGCATCTTCGCGGTGACCTTCACCAACAAGGCCGCCGGCGAGATGCGCCACCGCACCGACCTGCAGCTGCGCAACGGCAGCCGCGGCATGTGGATCGGCACCTTCCACGGCCTGGCCCACCGCCTGCTGCGCCTGCACTGGCACGACGCCAGGCTGCCGGAGAGCTTCCAGGTCATGGACAGCGACGACCAGCTGCGGCTGGTCAAGCGCGTGGTGCAGCAGCTGGAGCTGGACGACGGCAAGTACCCGCCCAAGCAGATCGCCTGGTGGATCAACCAGCAGAAGGACGAAGGCCGCCGACCGCAGCACATCCAGCCCGAGCCGCACGACGCCTGGCTGGAGACGATGCGCCAGGCCTACGCCGCCTACCAGGAGCGTTGCGACCGCGCCGGGCTGGTCGATTTCGCCGAGCTGCTGCTGCGCGCGCACGAACTGCTGCGCGACAACCCGGCGCTGCTGGCGCACTACCGCACGCGCTTCCGCGAGATCCTGGTGGACGAGTTCCAGGACACCAACGCCATCCAGTACGCCTTCGTGCGGGTGCTGGCCGGCGACAGCGGCCACGTGTTCGTGGTCGGCGACGACGACCAGGCGATCTACGGCTGGCGCGGCGCCAAGGTCGAGAACGTGCAGCGCTTCCTCAAGGACTTCCCGGGCGCGCAGACCATCCGCCTGGAGCAGAACTACCGCTCCAGCGCCAACATCCTGGGCGCGGCCAACGCGGTGATCGCGCACAACCCCGACCGCATCGGCAAGCAACTGTGGACCGACAGCGGCGACGGCGAGCCGATCGACCTGTACGCCGCCTACAACGAGGTCGACGAGGCGCGCTACGTGGTCGAGCGCGCGCGGCAGTGGGTGCGCGACGGCGGCAGCTACGGCGACATCGCCGTGCTCTACCGCAGCAACGCGCAGTCGCGCGCGTTCGAAGAGGCGCTGCTGTCCGAGCAGGTGCCCTACCGTGTCTACGGCGGCATGCGCTTCTTCGAGCGCGCCGAGATCAAGGACGCGCTGGCCTACCTGCGGCTGATGACCAACCGCGACGACGATGCCGCGTTCGAACGCGCGGTCAACACGCCGGCGCGCGGCATCGGCGAGCGCACCCTGGACGAGGTGCGGCGGCTGGCGCGCGAGCAGGCGCTGTCGTTGTGGGAGGCCACCCTGGTCGCCACCCAGGGCAATGCGCTGGCCGCGCGCGCGCGCAACGCGCTGGCCGGCTTCACCGTGCTGGTCAACCAGCTCGGCGCCGAGACCGGCGACATGCCGCTGGCCGAGCGCATCGACCACGTGCTGGTGCGCTCGAGCCTGCGCGAGCACTGGTCCAAGGAAAGCCGCAACGCGCTGGACTCGGAATCGCGCACCGACAACCTCGACGAACTGGTGTCGGTGGCCTCGCGCTTCGTGCGCCGCGACGACGACATCGAGGAGGCCGGCGAGAACATGAGCGAGCTGGTCGCGTTCCTGTCCTACGCCTCGCTGGAGGCGGGCGAGGGCCAGGCCCAGGCCGGCGAGGACGGGGTGCAGCTGATGACGCTGCATTCGGCCAAGGGCCTGGAGTTCCCGCTGGTGTTCCTGGCCGGCATGGAGGACGGGCTGTTCCCGAGCGCGCGTTCGCTGGAGGAGAGCGGACGGCTGGAAGAGGAACGGCGGCTGGCCTACGTCGGCATCACCCGCGCGCGGCAGAAGCTGGTGCTCAGCTACGCCGAGTCGCGCCGCATCCATGGCCAGGACAGCTACAACATGCCGTCGCGCTTCCTGCGCGAGATCCCGCGCGAGCTGCTCAACGAAGTGCGGCCCAAGGTGCAGGTCTCGCGCCCGGCCTCGCTCGGCGCCAACCGGGTGATGGGCGGCCACGCCAACATCGAGGCGGCGCCGATCAAGCTGGGTGCGCTGGTCAACCATCCCAAGTTCGGCGAGGGCATGGTCACCGACTACGAAGGCAATGGCGCCCACGCCCGCGTGCAGGTCGAGTTCGCCGAGGCCGGCAGCAAGTGGCTGGTGATGGCCTACGCCAACCTGACGGTGCTGTGAGGTTGGCGTGGTGGTCGGGCCGTGGTCCTTGCGGGTGCCGGCTGTCGCGGATGGTTTGAAGGATGAAAGGATTCCTGAGCGGAGTCGCCTTCCTGGCCATCTACCTGGGTGGGGTTTTCGCTTTCTGGAGTTTGTCACTCGGCGGCGGGTGGTCCCTGTTGTTCGGAATCGCGTGGTTCCCCGTGGTGTCGAAACTCGTTGCCCAGATGGGCGTCTGGTTGGGCTGGACGAGGTCGAAGTCTTCTTGATGTCTCTTCGGGCGCGGCGACAACAACGAGGTTCTGGGCAGGTACCTGTCGTTGCTCGAAAGGCTCGCGACTGACGTCGCTCCTACAGGGTTCCATGCCCCCGTAGGAGCGACGTCAGTCGCGACGGGCGCGCGCCGAACCTCGATGCCTTCCGGGAAAAGTCGGCGATGGCCCGTGCCGATCCGGCGATGACCCGAGGTATGCGCCCGATGACCCGCCACGTGCTTTTCGTCTGCAGCCAGAACCGGCTGCGCAGCCCGACCGCCGAGCAGGTGTTCGCCGACTGGCCGGGCATCGAGACCGCCTCGGCCGGACTCAAGCCGGATGCCGAGGTGCCGGTGAGCCCGGAGCTGCTGCAGTGGGCCGACCTAGTCTTCGTGATGGAGCCTGTCCACCGCACCCGTCTGTCCAGCCGCTTCCAGCGCTGGTTGGGCGGCAAGAAGATCGTCTGCCTGGGCATTCCCGACGACTACGGCTACATGGATGCGGAGCTGGTCCGCCTCCTCGGGCAGAAGGTGCCGCCGCACCTGCGCTGACGCGGGCGCGCGACCGGGGCGCCACCATCGCCCGCAATCGGGGCGGCAAAAGCGCACCGGTCGCCGCGTCAGTCCGCGGTCGCATCGCTCGGGCGGCGCACCTGCTCCCAGTCCAGCCCGAAGCGGGCGAGGTACTTGCGCAGGCGATCGGCGTCGTTGGTGCTGGCGCGCTGGCTGCGCGATACCGCGAACAGTTCGCGGCCGGCGGCGGACAGCGAGCGCGAGCGGGCGCAGACGCGCACCACCTCTTCCAGCTGCACGCGGTCGAAGCGGTCGAGCCGGTCCGCCGCTTCGCCCAGCAGCGCGTCCAGCGGCGAGGGCCGGGTGCCGCCGCGCCATTGCCCGCGCAGCCGCGCGATTTCCTCCTCGACCCCCTGCAGTTGGATGCGGCCGGCGTTGGCCAGCGTCGCCAGGCGCATGATCGAGGCGCTGAGGTCGCGGAAGTTGCCCTGCCACGTCGCCTCGGGACCGGTGGCGAAGGCGAGGTAGCGGGCGCGTGCCTCGCGGTTGAACGCGACCCGCTGGTGCTGCTCGCGCGACCAGCGCTCCAGTTCGAACTCCAGGTTCGGCTCGATGTCCTCGGCGCGCTCGGCCAGGCCGGGCAGGCGATAGGTCCACAGGTTCAGGCGCGCCAGCAGGTCCTCGCGGAAGCGCCCCTGCAGCACGGCGTCCTGCAGGTCGCGGTTGGTGCCGGCGATCAGCTGGAAATCGCTCTCCACTTCCCGGTCGCTGCCGACTGGCAGGAAGCGCTTCTCTTCCAGCGCCCGCAGCAGCATCGCCTGTTCGTCCAGCCCCAGCTCGCCGATCTCGTCCAGGAACAGCAGTCCCTGGTGGGCCGAGCGCAGCAGGCCGGCGCGGTCGCCGGAAGCGCCGGTGTAGGCGCCCTTGACGTGCCCGAACAGGGTGCTCATCGCGCCGTCGCCGCGCAGGGTGGCGCAGTTGACCTCGACGAAGCGGCCGGGGAGCTGGTGCTTGAGTTTCTTCAGCTCGAACACGCGCTTGGCCAGCTGGCTCTTGCCGGCACCGGTCGGTCCCGTCAGCAGCATCGGCGCGCGCGAACGGGTGGCGACGGTCTCGATCTGCTCGATCATCCGGTTGAAGGCGGGGTTGCGGGTGGCGATGCCGCTCTTGAGCAGGTCGCGGTCCTGCAGCTGCTGCTGGTGGAAGCGCTGGGCGATGCGGTCGTAGCGCGACAGGTCCAGGTCGATCACCGCGTACATGCCCGGGTCCTTCCCGTTCTGCTTGCGCGGCGGCGCGGTCTGCAGCAGGCGGCCGGGGAAATGCCGGCTCTCGGTCAGCAGGAACCAGCAGATCTGGCTGACGTGGGTGCCGGTGGTGATGTGGATGTAGTAGTCCTCCTCCTCCGGCCGGAACGGATACCCGGCCAGGAAGTCGTGCAGGCAGGCGTATACGCCCTCGAACTCCCAGGGATCGGCCAGGTAGGTGTCGTGCAGGCGTACCTCGGTTTCCGGCGACACCAGCGCCAGGTCCTCGCGTACCAGGGCAGCCAGCTTGCCGAAGCGGCGCTGGTCGACCAGCAGCTCGAAGCGGTCCGGCAGGAAGTCCTCGTGCATGCCCAGCGACACCGTGGGGCGCCATTTTTCCCAGCGGCCGGGGCCGGCTCCCGCATCGAGCTGGGTGCCGAGCATGCCGAATACCACCTGGCGACGGTCCATATCCATCCTTATAAGAGGCGCGATGGAAATATATATAAATCCGTTGAGGTTGTGGCGTCTGGATCTCCTGAAATCAAGAAATATCCTTTTAATACAATTTGTTGGGTGGATTTCTGGAAAGTTGGCACGGCCGTTGCTCTATCCAGGGCAAGACACGACGCGGGCATTCCCGCCAAGGACAACGACATGGCCAACACCTCCCTCTTCGCTTCCCTCCGCGGCCGGCTGCTGCCGGCGGCCGGTGCCCGCAACGAAGCCGGCGGCCTGGCCCATGCCCGCGATCCGCGTGCGGCGCTGGCGCTGTTCGCCGCCACCGGCTGCCTCAACGGCACCTTCTATGCCGATGCCGACGTGCAGCTGGAGCGGGTGTTGGCGCTGTGCGCCGAGGTCGAGCCGGGGTTCGTCGCCCGCACCGCGGTGTACGCCCGCCGGAGCGCGCACATGAAGGACATGCCGGCGCTGCTGCTGGCCACGCTGAGCCTGCGCGACGCCGAGGCGTTCGCGCTGGCCTTCCCGCAGGTGGTCGACAACGGCCGTCTGCTGCGCACCTTCGTGCAGATCATGCGCAGCGGCCGGATCGGTCGCCGTTCGCTGGGTTCGCTGCCCAAGCGCATGGTGCGGCAATGGCTGGAGCAGGCATCGCCGATGGCGATCGTGCGCGCCGCGATCGGCCAGCAGCCGTCGCTGGCCGACGTGATCCGCATGGTCCACCCGAAGCCGCAGGACGCGGCGCGCGAGGCGCTCTATGCCTGGGTGATCGGGCGGCCGTACGACCAGGCGCTGCTGCCGGCGCAGCTGCGGGCCTACGAGGCGTTCAAGCGCGAGCCGCGCGGGATGCTGCCGGACCTGCCGTTCCAGTACTACACCTCGCTGGCGCTGGACACCGCGCAGTGGGCGCTGCTGGCGCGCAACTCGACGTGGCAGCAGCTGCGGATGAACCTGAACACCTTCGCGCGGCATGGCGTGTTCGAGGACCCGGCGATGGTCGCCGAGGTCGCGGACAAGCTGCGCGATCCGGAGCAGATCGCCCGTTCGCGGGTGCTGCCGTACCAGTTGCTGATGGCGTACCACGCCGCCGCGAACCTGCCGCAGCCGATCCTGGATGCGCTGCAGGACGCGATGGAAGTCGCCACCGCATCGGTGCCGAAGCTGCAGGGCGACGTGGTGGTGGCGGTGGACGTGTCCGGGTCGATGCAGTCGCCGGTGACCGGCTATCGCAAGGGCGCCACCTCGGCGGCGCGTTGCGTGGACGTGGCGGCGTTGATCGCGGCCTGCGTGCTGCGCGGCCATCCGCAGGCGCGGGTGCTGCCGTTCGACACGGCGGTGCGCCCGCAGCGCCTGAACCCGCGCGACAGCGTGATGACGCTGGCGCGGCAGCTGGCGATCAACGGCGGAGGAACCGCGGTGAGCGCGCCGCTGGCATGGCTCAACCAGCGGCGCGCCAGGGTGGATCTGCTGGTGCTGGTGTCGGACAACGAGAGCTGGCGCGACACCCGCGGCGGCGGACCGACCGAGACCATGCGCCAGTGGGCCGCGCTGAAGGCGCGTTGCCCGCAGGCGCAGCTGGTGTGCATCGACCTGCAGCCGGTGGCCACCAGCCAGACGGTGGAGCGCGGGGACGTGCTGCACATCGGCGGGTTCAGCGATGCGGTGTTCGAGCTGCTGGCCAACGCCAGCCTGCCGCTGGACCAGCGTCCGCGCTGGGTCGAACGCATCGCCGGGATGGCGTTGTAGGGGGCGACACGGAGGTCGCCGGGTAATGCCCGGCTGGCAATGGGGCCAGCCGGGCCGGGGAGGAGAAATCAGTTATCAGCTACATGGGAGAAGGCGGATGCCGGCCTGACTACATCGGGATCCGCCGGTTCGAATCCGGCACGTCAGGCCACTGTTGCCGTCTGCTCCCACCCTTTCGATGTCGGCGTGCACGAATGCCGGCGGAACTACAGCCCTTCACGCTCCAGGTCGCGGGTTCGAATCCCGCCCGCCGCGGCAACGCGGCGGTAGCTCAGTGGTCAGAGCGGGATGCCGCGGTCTCCATGCGGAGCCGCGGCAAATGTTCCGTCACTCTCGTCGTGCACGCCGGCGCCATGGTTCGCAACGCTTCATGCGCGGGCGCATGAGGTCCCTTCAATGTCGGCAGGCACGAATGCCGAAGGAACTACAGACTCTTAATCTCCGTGTCGCGGGTTCGACTCCCGCCCACCGCAGGCTGCGGTGGTAGCTCAGTGGTAGAGCAGGATGTTCCTTCACCCCTCGTCGTGCGGGCCGGCACCGATTTGCAACGTTCCATGCGGTGAATGCAGGTGGAACTACACAGGTAACCCTTCGGGGCGGGTTCGAATCCCGATTGCATCGCCAGGCATCCGCCTGGCCTCGCAAGCGGTTCCACCCCACCTTGTCACCGCACCTTTTGATTCGAAGATGACAGGAAAGCCATCATGAGCAACATCAATTACGACGTCATCCAGCAGCCGGGCGCGGCGCCGATCAAGCTGTGGACCCGCGGCGTGCCGCTGGAAGACCAGGCGCGCGAGCAGCTGCAGAACATCGCGCGGCTGCCGTTCATCCACCAATGGATCGCGGTGATGCCCGACGTGCACCTGGGCAAGGGCGCGACCGTGGGTTCGGTGGTGCCGACCGTCGGCGCGATCATCCCGGCCGCGGTCGGCGTGGACATCGGCTGCGGCATGATCGCCACCCGCACCACGCTGACCGCCAGCGATCTGCCCGACAACCTGTCGGCGCTGCGCAGCGCGATCGAGCGCGCGGTGCCGCACGGGCGCAGCGTGACCCGCGGTGGCCGCGACAAGGGCAGCTGGGACACGCCGCCGGAGCTGGCCGTCGAGGGCTGGTCGCAGCTGGCGGCCGACTTCGCGCTGATCTGCGAGCGCCACCCGAAGCTGAAGAACACCAACAACCTCAAGCACCTGGGAACGCTGGGCACCGGCAACCACTTCGTCGAGGTGTGCCTGGACGGGGAGCAGCGGGTGTGGTTCATGCTGCACTCCGGTTCGCGCGGCGTGGGCAATGCCATCGGCACCTACTTCATCGAACTGGCCAAGCGGGAAATGCGCCGCTGGATGATCAACCTGCCCGACCAGGACCTGGCCTATTTGCCGGAAGGCAGCCAGTACTACGGCGACTACGTGTTCGCGGTGGACTGGGCGCAGCGTTTCGCCCGCATGAACCGCGAGGTGATGATGCGCAACGTGGTCGCGGCGGCGCGGACCGTCATCGCCAAGCCGTTCGAGGCGCAGGCCGAGGCGGTCAACTGCCACCACAACTACGTCAGCCGCGAGCGCCACTTCGACAAGGACGTGCTGGTCACGCGCAAGGGCGCGGTGAGCGCGCGCAAGGGCGAGCTGGGCATCATCCCGGGCAGCATGGGCGCCAAGAGCTTCATCGTGCGCGGCCTGGGCAACGCCGACAGCTTCCACAGCTGCAGCCACGGCGCCGGCCGGGTGATGAGCCGCACCCAGGCGCGCAAGCTGATCAGCGTGGACGACCACGCCAAGGCCACCGCCCATGTGGAATGCCGCAAGGACGCCGAGGTGGTGGACGAGTCGCCGGCCGCCTACAAGCCGATCGAAGCGGTGATGGAGGCGCAGCGCGACCTGGTGGAGATCGTGCATACCCTGCGCCAGGTGGTCTGCGTCAAGGGCTGAGCGACAGCGCACGCCGCCCGTGCATGTGCATGCGCGTACGCGACATGCATCCAACGACATCCCGGCACCGAGGTGCCGGCAAGCTGCAATGGATTTTCCGGATATGGAGATGATCGAACTGGACGGGAGCGGTGGCGGCGGACAGCTGCTGCGTTCCGCCTTGACCCTCAGCCTGTGCACCGGCATCGGCTTCGGCATGAGCAACATCCGCGCCGGACGCCGTCGCCCGGGGTTGATGCGCCAGCACCTGACCGCCGTCAACGCCGCCGCCGCCATCGGCGGCGCACGCACGTACGGCGCTGAGCTGGGGGCGACGACGCTGCGCTTCGAGCCCGGCCCGGTGCAGGCCGGCGACTACCGTTTCGCCACCGGCAGCGCCGGCTCGGCGACGCTGGTGCTGCAGACCGTGCTGCCCGCGCTCTGGCAGGCGCCGGCGCCATCGCGGCTGCGGCTGGAGGGCGGCACCCACAACCCGCTGGCACCGAGCGCGGACTTCATCGCTGGCAGCTACCTGCCGGCGCTGGCGCGGATGGGCGTGCAGGCCTCGCTCGCGCTGGAACGGCCGGGCTTCCACCCGGCCGGCGGCGGCGTGCTGCACGCTACGGTGGCGCCGTGCGCGGCGTTGCGGCCGTGCGACTTCGACGCGCGCGGCGCATTGGCCGCGGTCGAGGCCAGGGTGCTGCTGTCGGGGCTGCCGGCCGCCATCGGCCAGCGCGAGCTGCAGGTGCTGGCCGAACGGCTGGGCGTGGACGCCCATCCGCGCCACGTCGAATGCGTGCGTCCGGCGCTGGGGCCGGGCAACACCGTCCTGGTCCAGGTCCGCCACGACGCGCACGTGGAAGTCTTCAGCGGCCACGGCGAGCGCGGCGTGTCGGCCGAACGGGTCGCCGGGCGCGTGGCCGAGGAGGTGCGCCGCTACCTGGATGGCGGCGCCTGCGTGGGCGAACACCTGTCCGACCAGTTGCTGCTGCCGATGGCGCTGGCCGGGGCCGGCGGCTTCACCACTCACGTGCTGAGCGACCACCTGGTCGGCAACGCGCGCCTGATCGAGAAATTCCTGCCGGTCGAGTTCGAGTGGCGGCAGGCCGGCGGGCAATGGCGGGTGACGGTGAGCCGTTGAGTCCCGGCGCGTGCGGCTGGTCCCGGCCCACCGGACAAGGGGGGCGGGGACGTGCCGGCCCGGTAGCGGTCGGTGATGCCGGGCAGTGGGCTGTGGGCAGATCCGTGCAGCGCGAGTGGCCACCGCCCCGCGGGGTGCCGTTGCATTCGAGGCGCTGCCATTGAAGTTCGGCGTTCCGGGCGTTCCCGGAGCCGGGTTCGTGCTGTGCTGCGACGGGTAGGCCGGAGCGGCTGCCTGCCGTCAGCCCAGGGTCCGCAACGCCGTGCGCAGCGCCTGGTGCAGTGGTGCCAGCGCAGGATCCGGGGCGAGATCGAGCTGCGCGTTCAGCGCCGCCAGGAAGGTCAGCAGGTTGTGCCGCCGCACCAGCCAGTCGCGATCGTTCCAGGCCGGTCCGGCCTCGTCCAGCCGCGCGGTCAGGCCGGAAAACCAGTGCCGCCAGTAGTCTTCGTCGTGCAGCCCGCGGCGCGCGGCGTACAGGACCGGCCGTGCCAGCCGCTCGTACTCGCCCTCGACATAGGCATGCGGCGCCGGCGGCAGCACCTGGCTGGCCACGGCGGCGAGCAGTGGATCCAGTTGCGCGCGGTCGAGGGCCGGATTCAACGCCAGCTGCATCAGCCAGTCGGCACCGTGCGCGATCCCGTGGCGCCAGCCGTCGCGGCTGTCGTAGCCGCGGTAGTCGCGGATCCCGGCCAGGTAACGCGCCGCCTGCGCCACCATCGCCACACGTTCGTCGTCGCCCATCCATGGCGCCCGCCGGTCGGTACGGGCGATCTCGGCCAGCATCAGCGCGGCGAACGGCGGGCCGAAGCCGGCAGGGTCCGGGGCGTGCAGGCGCGCGTAGCCATGCTCGCGCAGTTCGCGCAGCGTCGCCTCGTCGAGCAGGCCGCCGCGCATCCAGGCGGTCAGCGCGGCCAGCGCGGTGCCGTCGCGCAGCGCCGGGTCCCGCGCTTCCAGGCAGGGCAGCAGCGCCAGTGCCAGGCGATGGCGCTGCCCGGACTCCGCGATGGCGAAGTCTCCCTGCCTGAGCCGCTCGAACGTGGCGGGGTCCGCCGAGGGCGACGGGCAGGCGGCAGCGATCGCCGGGGCGAAGAGCAGGCCGAACGACAGCAGCAAGGCCGTGCGCATGAAGGGGAATCCTTGGGAATCGGGAGCATCACGTTGCCGCAATCGCAGGGGGGAGCCCTGTCGGCGTCGGGCCTGATGCTTGACGGGCCTTGGCATTGAGGCGGCATGGATGCCGAGGGTGCCGGAAGCGGAGGAGGCATATCGGAACGAAGGGGCACCCGGTGTGGCGATGATCGATGCCGGCCGGATTCCCCTTCAGCACTCCGTCGCCTGGCCGGCCGCGTAGCGCAGGCCGCGCCGCAGCTGCGCCAGGAAGTTCGCATCGGCGTAGACCGCGTCGTCGTGGCCCAAGCCGGTGTACCAGCTGCGGCCGCCGTCGAAGGCGTGGCACCAGGCGATCGGATGGTCCGCGCCCATGCGGCCGCCTTCGTAGAGCGTTTCGTCCACGGTGGCGACCACCCGTACCTGGCCGCGCGGATTGCTGCGGTAGTTGTAGAGCTCGTCGCGGATCGGCCAGGCTTCGCCGTCGGGCCGGCCGTCGCGTTCGGGCTGCACGCGGGTCGACTGCAGGCCCGGCGGGTGCCCGCCGAACCAGGCGCCGACCAGCTGGCCGTACCACGGCCAGTCGTACTCGGTGTCGGCCGCCGCATGCACGCCGAGGAAACCGCCGCCGCCGCGGACGAAGCCTTCCAGCGCCGCCTGCTGCGCCGGGTCGAGCACGTCGCCGGTGGTGCTGGCGAACACCACCACCCGGTAGCGGGCCAGGTTGTCCGGGTTGAAGTCGCCGGCATCCTCGCTGTGGTCGGCGGCCATTCCGGCGTCGGCGGCCAGCCGCCGCAGCGTCGCCACCGCGGTCGGAATCGAATCGTGGCGGAACCCGGCGGTCTTGCTGAAGACCAGGACGCGCTCGGCGGCAGGCGCGGCGGGAACGCTGCCGGCCATCAGCACGGCAAGCGAACACAACAGGACGAAGGCGGATCGGCGCATGTCCCGATTCTGCCATGGCCGCCAGCCCTGCCAGGTTGCGCACTGCAGCGAAGTCGCCGACGACCATCGGAGACCGGCATCGCCGCCGCCGTCTTTCCCGCACGGTCACGCCGTGGTCGGCATCCTCCCGGTCCGAGCGGAGGAATGGCGATGGACCCGAGCGAGAAGCGGAAGATGCCGCCCGGCCAGCCGCACGACCCGGGCGATGCGCAGCTGCAGGCCGGGCAGGCGGCGGCGACGGCGTGGATGGTGCGCTACAGCGCGGCGTTGGCCGAGCCGCCGGCGATGCGGCATGCGCGGCTGCGCGGACGGCCCGGCCCGGCCGGCGGCGGCGTGCTGGTACGGCTCCGTTCCACTGCGGCTGCGGCTACAACCCGCACCTGGAGGCCGGCGTGTTCCTGGACTTCGACTGCGTGGTCCGGGACGCGGCCGAGGTCCGCATCGGCGCCGGCACCGGGCTCGGGCCGGCGATACGGAACCACGCGGCCGACCATCCGCGCGATGCGGCCGGCCGCGCCGGTAGGCTGGAGTTGGGGCGGCCGGTGCGGATCGGGCGCGGCGTCTGGATCGGAGGCGGTGCCGCCGTCCTGCCGGGCGTCACCATCGGCGCCGGCACGGTGGTCGGCAACCCGGCGCGGCCATGCGCCCGCCATGCCGACGTCGCCGGCAATTGATCTGGCTCAAGGCGCGGCCGTCCGCACCGGTGTGTCATGGTAATCATCCCGCGAACGCGGGCAGTCCAGGAGCAACGACATGTACAAGCGCATTCTGATCGCCACCGACGGTTCCGAGCTCTCCGCCAAGGGCCTGAGCAAGGGCCTGGAACTGGCCCAGGGCCTGGGAGCCGAAGTCGATATCGTCACCGTGTCCGAACCGTGGGCCGTGGGCATGTACGACGCCATGGGCTGGAGCGTCGGCTACGAGACCAGCCCGGAGTACAAGCAGGACCGCGAGGATGCCGCGCAGAAGATCCTGCAGCCGGCGCTGGAGGCCGCGGCCGCGGCCGGGGTGAAGGCGACCCCGCGGCACGTGCTGGACCGCTACGCGGCCGACGGCATCATCGATACCGCGGCCGAGTGCCAGAGCGACCTGATCGTGATGACCTCGCATGGCCGCCGCGGCGTGAGCCGGGTGCTGCTGGGCAGCCAGACCACGGAAGTGCTGGCGCGCAGCACGGTGCCGGTGCTGGTGATCCGCTGAGCGCCGGCGCGGTCCCGGCCGAGCGGGGGCGGCACGGTGGGGGCGGCTGCCGGGCCGCCCGCGCGCGCACCGGCCTTCAGTTGCGCAGCTTGAGCGTCTGCGATTCGTCCAGCGTGCCGTCGCTCTGGACCACGACGTAGCGGGGGCTGGCACGTTCGAACAGCACCGGGACCGGGTCGCGGAACAGCGGCCTGCGGACGAACCTCAGCTGCCAGCCGAAGAACTCCAGGGTTTCCACGGCCTGTCGTTGTTGCGGGGTGAGCCCTTCGTGCAGGCTCGCGGGAGTGTGGAGGGTACGGCGTTCCGGCGTGTTCATCGGGAGGGGGAGGACGGCAATGACCTCTCCCGTGCAAGCAAGGAGCGTTCCGTTCCGGCCGGTACGCGGGGGAGTGGGAGTGGCGGCGACGCCTTGTCGCCGCTGCCGCTTACCAGCTGTACAGCTTCCAGTACACCGGCGACACCTTGTCCTTGTCGTTGTCCATGCGGCCGTCGCCGTTGCGGTCGTAGATGTAGTACGGCGCGCCGCGCAGCGGCGTCACCTTGACCATGCGCAGCTGGCCGCTGACGCGGTATTCCTCGACCGTGTCGCCGTTGTCCAGGGTGCGGCTGGCGACCTCGGCGCCGGTCACGTCCACGGGCGCGTCGGCAAGGCCGCCACTGCTGGCGCAGCCAGCCAGGGCGAGCAGGGAAACCAGCATCAGGTTCTTCATCGACGGCATTCCTTTCGGGGGTTCCTGCACGATTATGCCCCCGGCGCAGGCCGCGCGAGTGCGGACGCGTAGAATCGCCGCATGAGCAGACTAGTCCTGATTGACGGTTCCAGTTACCTGTACCGCGCCTTCCACGCGCTTCCACCATTGAGCAACGCCGCCGGCGAACCCACCGGCGCGCTGTTCGGCGTGGTCAACATGCTGCGCGCGACGCTGAAGGAGAAGCCGGAATACGTCGCCTTCGTGGTCGACGCACCGGGCAAGACCTTCCGCGACGAGCTGTATGCCGAGTACAAGGCCAACCGGCCGCCGATGCCGGACGAGCTGCGCTCGCAGGTCGAGCCGATGTGCCGGATCGTCGAGGCGCTGGGCATCACCATCCTGCGCGTGCCCGGGGTGGAGGCCGACGACGTGATCGGCACGCTGGCGCTGCGCGGGGCGGACGAGCAGCTGGACGTCACCATCTCCACCAGCGACAAGGACTTCGCCCAGCTGGTGCGGCCCGGGGTGCAGCTGGTCAACACCATGACCGGCAGCCGTACCGACTCCGATGCCGCGGTGATCGAGAAGTTCGGCGTGCGCGCCGGACAGATCGTCGATTACCTGGCGCTGATGGGCGATGCCGTGGACAACGTGCCCGGCGTGGAGAAGTGCGGGCCCAAGACCGCCGCCAAGTGGCTGGCCGAGTACGGCTCGCTCGACGGGGTGATGGCCGCGGCGGAAGCGATGAAGGGCAAGATCGGCGAGAACCTGCGCGCCGCATTGCCGCGGCTGCCGCTCAACCGCGAGCTGGTGACGATCCGCACCGATGTGGAGCTGGAGCAGGGACCACGCAGCCTGGTGCTGCGCGAACGCGACGCCGACACGCTGCGCGAGCTGTACCAGCGCTACGGCTTCACCCAGGCGCTGCGCGAACTGGACGGCGGCGCGCCGGCGGTCCCGGCGGGGGGCGAATCCCCGGCCAGCCTGCGCGGCACCGCCGCCGGCTATGCCAAGGCCGCCGTGCCGGCCGGGGAAGCGCCGGAGGCGGCGCTGTCCGCCAGGGGCGAGTACCAGACGGTACTGGACGGCGAGCAGTTGCAGGCATGGATACAGCGTCTGCGCGCGGCCGACGAGTTCGCGTTCGATACCGAGACCGACGCGCTCGATGCGATGCGCGCCAACCTGGTGGGCGTGAGCCTGGCGGTGGAGCCGGGCAAGGCCGCCTACATTCCGGTCGGCCACGACTATCCGGGCGCCCCCAGCCAGCTGCCGCGCGGGCAGGTGCTCGACGCGCTGCGACCGCTGCTGGAGGACCCGGGCCGGAAGAAGCTGGGCCAGCACGGCAAGTACGACCTGCACGTGCTGCGCCGCCACGGCGTGGAGGTTCGCGGCTACCACGACGACACCATGCTCGAGAGCTTCGTGCTCAATTCCACCGCCAGCCGCCACGACATGGATTCGCTGGCGCAGCGCTACCTCGGCTACCAGACCATCCGGTTCGAGGACGTGGCCGGCAAGGGCGCCAAGCAGATCCCGTTCTCGCAGGTCGGCATCGACGAGGCCAGCGACTACGCCGCCGAGGATGCCGACATCACCCTGCGCCTGCACCGCGTGCTGTCGGCGCAGCTGCAGGCCGAGCCGGCGCTGGAGAAGGTCTACCGCGAGATCGAGATGCCGCTGGTGCCGGTGCTGGCGCGCATCGAGGCCAACGGCGTTTCCATCGACAGCGTCGAACTGAAGCGGCAGAGCGCGGACCTGTCCGCGCGCATGCTGGCCGCGCAGCAGAAGGCCACCGCGCTGGCCGGTCGCACCTTCAATCTGGACTCGCCCAAGCAGCTGCAGGCGGTGCTGTTCGACGAACTGGGCCTGCCGGCGCTGGTGAAGACGCCCAAGGGCCAGCCTTCCACCAACGAGGAGGCGCTGGAGGCGATCGCCGACCAGCACGAACTGCCGCGGGTGATCCTCGAGTACCGCGGGCTGGCCAAGCTGCGCAGCACCTACACCGACAAGCTGCCGGAGATGGTCAATCCCGACACCGGCCGCGTGCACACCAGCTACCACCAGTCCGGCGCCGCCACCGGCCGCCTGTCCTCGTCCGATCCGAACCTGCAGAACATCCCGATCCGCACCGACGACGGCCGCCGCATCCGCAAGGCGTTCGTCGCCCCGGCGGGACGCAAGCTGATGGCCTGCGACTACTCGCAGATCGAGCTGCGGATCATGGCCCACCTGTCCGAGGATCCGGGCCTGATCGGCGCCTTCGAGCAGGGCCTGGACGTGCACCGCGCCACCGCCGCCGAGGTGTTCGGTCGCAGCCTGGAGGAGGTGACGTCCAACGAGCGCCGCGCCGCCAAGGCGATCAACTTCGGCCTGATGTACGGCATGAGCGCGTTCGGACTGGCGAAGAACCTGGGCATCGATCGCGGCCAGGCGCAGGATTACGTGTCGCTGTACTTCAGCCGCTACCCGGCGGTGCGCGACTTCATGGAGCGCATGCGCGTTCAGGCGCGTGAACAGGGCTATGTGGAAACCCTGTTCGGCCGCAGGCTGTACCTGAACGACATCCACGCCCGCAACCAGGGCCTGCGTGCCGGCGCCGAGCGCGCGGCGATCAACGCGCCGATGCAGGGCTCGGCGGCGGACATCATCAAGCGCGCCATGGTCAGCGTGGACGACTGGCTGTGCGGACACCGCGAGCGCGCGCTGATGATCCTGCAGGTGCACGACGAACTGGTGTTCGAGGCCGACGCCGATTTCGTCGACACCCTGCGCGACGAAGTGGTGGCGCGGATGTCGGCGGCGGCGACGCTGCGGGTGCCGCTGGTGGTGGATACCGGGGTGGGGGATAACTGGGACGAAGCGCACTGATCCTGGCCCTTCACTCCACCGGCGCGTGGCGACGCGGCAGGCGTGAACGCTGTGGGGGTGCGGCTGCATGGCGCGGGACGAAGCGCACTGATCCCGGCCCTTCACTCCACCGGCGCGTGGCGACGCGGCAGGCGTGGACGCTGTGGGGGTGCGGCTGCATGGCGCGGGACGAAGCGCACTGATCCTGGCCCTTCACTCCACCGGCGCGTGGCGACGCGGCAGGCGTGGACGCTGTGGGATGCGGCGGCGCGGCGCGGGACGAAGCGCACCGATCCTGGCCATTCACTCTCCGGCGGGCTGACACCGGTTATTCACGTCCGGTGTGCAGGATGGATGCACCGGCGAAGGATCGATGCGGCGCACCGGGTGCATGGACGCACGCTGTTCACGTTTGCGAGGCGATTCGCGTCCCTGCGCCGAAAACAGGCCGGCCGGCGTCCAAACACAGGGTTCGCGAGCACGGATGGAATGGTGTATTGCGTTGCGCGCGTTCATCCATCAAGTGCGCATCACGGGAATGAATCCGTCCTTAATCGAACGTTCCGGCGTTGCGATTCTTCACGAACTATCAATGTGCGGAGTGGTCATATAGCTCGCGACAGGCGCAATACCTGTCGTGGATCTCTCCCATCCCCTGGAGCAGATCTCGGAGCGGAAACTCCTCCCCAAGTTTCCGTTCCCCGGCCCCGCCGACCTCCCCCTGGTCGGTGGGGCTTTTTTATGGCCGTTCGTCCGTCTGCGGGAGAAGCGCATCCCGGGGCTGCCCGAAAAGCTCGCGGCCATCGCGCGGCATTGATCCCGGCCGCGCCAGCATGGGCTACCGTCGGTGCGGGGGAATGACGATGTCGGACCTGTTCGATCTGGCGATGCCCTGGTGGGAGTTCGTACTGCGGGCGATCGTGGTGTACGTGCTGGTGCTGGGGATGGTGCGCATGTCGGGCAAGCGCGCGCTGGGCCAGTTCACGCCCTTCGATGTGTTGCTGATCGTGCTGCTGGGCAACGCCGTGCAGAACGCGTTGCTGGGCAAGGACACCTCGCTGGGCGGCGGGCTGCTGCTGGCCGCCACGCTGGTGGTGCTGAACTACGCGGTTGGCTGGGTCAGTTCCCGCAGCCTTGCGGTGGAACGGCTGGTGGAAGGCGAGCCGGTGCTGATCGCGCGCCATGGCGAGCTGCTGGAGTCGGTGCTCAGGCAGGAACTGGTGACCCGTGCCGATTTCGATGTGGCGATGCGCCAGCAGGGTTGCCGCGACATCGCCGAGGTGGAGCTGGCGCTGCTGGAGACCAACGGGCACATCACCATCGTCCAGCGCGGGAAATGAACGGGCCGGCTCAATCCAGCCAGTCGCGCGGCACCAGGTAGTCGGCCAGCCGCGCCTCGGCGCTGCCGGCCTCGGGCTGGAAGCCGTATTCCCAGCGCGCCCGCGGCGGCAGGCTCATCAGGATGCTCTCGCTGCGGCCGCCGCTCTGCAGGCCGAACAGGGTGCCGCGGTCGTAGACCAGGTTGAACTCGACGTAGCGGCCGCGCCGGTAGAGCTGGAACTCGCGTTCGCGCTCGCCGTACGGGGTGTCCTTGCGGCGTTCGACGATCGGCAGGTAGGCATCGAGGAAACCGTCGCCGACCGCGCGCAGGTAGGCGAAGTCGCGCTCGAAGTCGTCGTGCAGGTCGTCGAAGAACAGCCCGCCGACGCCGCGGGTCTCGTTGCGGTGGCGCAGGAAGAAGTAGTCGTCGCACCAGCGCTTGTGCGCCGGGTAGCGTTCGGCGCCGAACGGCGCGCACAGCTCGCGGGCGACCCGGTGCCAGTGGCGCACGTCCTCGTCGAACGGATAGAACGGGGTCAGGTCGAAGCCGCCGCCGAACCACGAGGCCACGTGTTCGCCGTCGCGCTCGGCGCGGAAGTAGCGCACGTTGGCGTGGGTGGTGGGCAGGTACGGGTTGCGCGGGTGGAACACCAGCGACACGCCGGTGGCGCGCCACGAGGCCCCGGCCAGCTCCGGGCGGTTGGCCGACGCCGAGGGCGGCAAGCGGGTGCCGGCCACGTCGGAGAAGCCGATGCCGGCCTGCTCGAACACCGTGCCCTCGCGCAGCACGCGGGTGCGGCCGCCGCCGCCCAGGGACGGGCCAGCGCCGTGGGAGGCCGGGTCCCGGGAATGACCGCCGCCGTCGCCGCGCTGCCAGCAGTCCTCGGCGAAGCGGGCGCTGCCGTCGGCCTGCTCGATGGCGGTGCAGATACGGTCCTGCAGGTCGGTCAGCCAGGTGCGGACCCGTTCGAATTCGTTCATGCCGGTACTTTAGCGCAGGCCCTGGCCGGGACCTGCGCCGTCGCGCTATTTGCCGAACTTGCCCTGCGGATGCGGGGCGGTCGCTTCGCCGTCGTCGCCGTCGTCGTGTCCGCCGGCTTCAAGGGCGTCGGCGGCCTGTTGCAGCCCGGCGCCCAGCGCCAGCAGCGCCCAGTTGCTGGTGGCGTGTACGTCGCAGGCGACGTGGGTGTGCGCGCCGTCGCCCAGGCAGATCCGTTGCAGGGTTTCGGGGATGGTGTCGTCGCCGGTGTTGCCGAAGACCCCGCGCAGGTTCTCGCAGCCGGCGCGCACGCCGGCCTCGCACAGCTTGCGGTAGTACGGCGCGGCGCCGGACCAGTCGCCGGTCAGCGCCTTGTGGTGGCCCAGGGCATTGCAGCCCTGCAGCTTGCCGGCCGCGCAGCAGGCTTCGGCGCCGCCGGGGGTGCCCACCGCGGGGCAGTCCTGCGGCAGCGGCCGCTCCACGTAGACGACCGGCGCGGCGCAGCGGTCGGCGCCGCCCTGGCGCTGGTACAGGGCATAGCGGTTCCAGTTGTCCAGGCCGAGCAGGCGCTGGCCGTCGAGCACCTGAAACACGAAATCGCCCCCCTTGTCGTGGCGGATGCGGACCTGGCCGTCTTCCAGCCGTGCCCGCAACTGGCCGCCGAAGGGCACCACGACCAGGCCATGGTCGCCGAACGACAGGCTGTCCATCAGGCCGACCGCGGCCCGGTAGTCGCCGCAGGGCAGGGCCGCGGCCGGGGCGGCGGTGGCATCGGCCGGGCGCAGGCCGGCCAGCGCGGCGGCCTTGCCGCAGGCACCGGGGTCCAGGCCGGGCGAGCAGGCCAGCTGCAACGCCTCGCGCGCCTGCAGGTACTGGCCGGCGTTCCAGTGCTCGTCGGCCACCTTGGTGCAGAAATCGCCGTCGGGATGCGCGCGGCACAGCTGCATCAGGTCCTGCAGCGATGCGGCTGGCAGCCGCGGGCCGGCGTGGTCGACGCCCAGCAGCGACCGGGCCATGGCCTTGGCCAGCGCCTCATGGGCGGCGGTGCGGCACGCGCTCTCGTCGAACAGCGGCGAATCCTGCTTGCAGACATCCGGTTCGACCAGGTCGGGGTCGCCTGCGGTCGCGGCCTCGCGCGCCTGTTCGCGGTAGCGCTCCAGCAGCCGCGAACAGGCGAACGGCAGGTCCTCCCGGCACCATTGCCGCAGCTGGCGGTCGTCGGCGTCGTAGGTCCGGGCGATGCAGGCGTCGATGTCGGCGCGGCAGCTGCCGGCCGGGGCCGGAGCGGGTGCCTTGCAGGCGGCCGCTTCGGCCAGCGCGTATCCGCTGTAGCCGCCTTCGATGCGCTGGCCGTCGTCGCTGAGCGTGTACTGGTCGGCATGGCCCAGCGACAGGTCGACCACGTCCAGGGTCGTTCCGCGTTGGCGGACCAGGTAGCGCGTCGGCGGCATGGCGTCGCTGAGGCGGGTAGCCTCGGCCGGACTGTCGACGAGCAGGCGCGCGCTGCCGTCTTCGCTGCGGTAGGTGCCGCAGCGCAGTTCGGCGGCGGCCAGCGGCGCCGCCGTCGTCAGCAGCAGGGCCAGCAGCGCGGCGCGGCGGCCGATGCGGAAGCGGGAAAAACGGGCGGGCATCGACAGGCCGCCGCCAGGTGCGGAAGAAGCGTTGGATCGGGTCATCCGCGCATTCTAGGATGCGCGGCCGACGGGGTCAGCGCCGGAACTGCTCGCGTATGTCTTCCCGCTTGAAGCGGATCACCAGCCAGCCGTGCAGGACGGCGAACGCCAGCGAGGTGAGGCCGCCGGTGATCAGGCTGGTCCAGCGGCTGATCTGCAATTGCGCCCACAGCTCGCGCCCCTCGACCGAGTCGAATATTTCGGCGGGGAACATGTCGGCCAGGCCGGAGAACATGGCGTCGATCAGCGGCAGGCAGGCGAAGTTGGCCACCGCCACCAGCACCAGGAACGCGATGAAGCCGAGCCGCGCCCATTCGTGCCGCGCCAGCAGGCCCCACGACACCGCCAGGAACGCCAGCGAGAACAGCAGCATCAGCACGCCCAGGGCGACGGCGTGGTCCAGCAGCCATTGCAGGCCGGCGGGGGGCGCAAGGCCGCGCACGCTCAGCCAGTGGCCGATGTCGGCCAGCCCCAGCGCGCCGACCAGCGCCAGCTGCAGCACGCTGTACAGCACCGAGAGCACCGCCATCACCAGCGCCAGCTTGGCGGTGACGTCGACGAAGGAACGGGCCTTGGAACGTGGCTGGCCGGTGCCGGGCAGGGGCGGGAGGTTCACGCGATCGTCCGTGTCCATGCGGGAAGGGGCCGCACTATCGCCCGATCCGCGCCGTTTGCCCAGCGCCGGCGAGCACGGCGCGCGCCGCCGGCAGGATGTGGCCGGCGCTCAGCGGCGCCAGCGCCACGCCATGCGGCGGCTGCAACGGAATCCAGGCCAGTTCGGCGATTTCCGCCTGCGTGGCCGGAACGCCTTCGATCTCGACCAGGAACGCTTCGCCCTGCACCTGGCGCCCCGGCTCGTTGACCGCCTCGGCCTGGAACCGGCCCAGCGGCCGCGCGCTGCCGGCCACGACAGCCACGCCCAGCTCCTCGTGCAGCTCGCGCGCCAGCGTGGCCAGCGTGTCCTCGCCCGGTTCGCGCTTGCCGCCGGGTTGGATGAAGGTGTCCGAGCCGTGCTTGCGCACCACCAGCACGCGGCCGGCGGCGTCGAGGATCACGGCGACGACGATGCGGATGGCGGGAGGCATGCGGGTCCTTGCGGCTGGCGCCCTGTCTGCCTGTCCGTAGGAGCGACGTCAGTCGCGACCGGGCTTTACCGGTGAAGCCACATCGCGACTGACGTCGCTCCTACAAGGGCCTGCAGGGATGGAGGGAAGAGGGCGGCCAGTGGCCGCCCTCCGCTCACTTCAGGTTTTCCTCGAACAGCTTGAGGATGCGCTTGTACTGGTCCAGCCAGGAATCGGCGCGGACGTAGCCGTGGCGTTCCAGCGGGTACGGGGCGATGGTCCAGTTGTCCTTGTGCAGTTCGATCAGGCGCTGGGTGAGGTTGATCGAATCCTGGAAGAACACGTTGTCGTCCATCATCCCGTGGGCGATCAGCAGGTGGTCCTGCAGGCCTTCGGCGTACTCGATCGGCGAGGATTTGCGGTAGGCCTCCGGATCGATGTCCGGGGTGTTGAGGATGTTGCTGGTGTAGCCGTGGTTGTACTGGTGCCAGTCCACCACCGGCCGCAGCGCGGCGCCGGCCTTGAACGTACCCGGCGCACGGAACAGCGCCATGAAGGTCATGAAGCCGCCGTAGGAGCCGCCGTAGATGCCGGCGCGGTCGCGATCGCCCTGCCTGGTCTGGGCCAGCCAGTCCAGGCCGTCCAGGTAGTCCTCCAGTTCCGGATGGCCCATGTTGCGGTAGATGGCGGTGCGCCAGTCGCGGCCGTAGCCCTCGCTGCCGCGGTAGTCCATGTCCAGCACGATGTAGCCCTGCTGCACCAGCAGGTTGTGGAACATCTGCTCGCGGAAATAGGCCGGGTAGCGCTGGTGCACGTTCTGCAGGTAGCCGGCGCCGTGCACGAACATGGCGATCGGGTACTTTTTGCCCGGCTCCAGCGTCTGCGGCCCGTAGTACTTGGCCCAGACATGGCCGGCGCCGTGCCTGGACGGCACCTGCACCAGCTGCGGCTGGATCCACTCGCGCGCCTTGAACTCGGCGCTGCGGGTGTCGGTCAGCACCCGTGCCTGGCCGCCGGCGGCCGGCACCACCGCCAGCTGCGGCGGCAGGTAGGACGCCGAGTAGCGCACCAGCAACTGGCCGCCGTCGGGCGAGAGCGAGAAATCTTCCACGCCATCGAGGCTGGTCAATTCCTTCACCTGGCGGCTGCCGGTGTCCACCGTGCAGACCTCGTAGTCGTGCGGGGCCTGCGGGTTGCACAGGAAGTAGAAGCCGCGGCCGTCGGCGGTCTGCACCGGCATCGAGGCTTCCCAGCGGCCGCCGGTCAACGCCTGCGGCTTGCCGCCGCCCTGCTGGGTGTACAGGTGCGAGAAGCCCGATTCCTCGGACAGCAGCCACAGCGTGCGGCCGTCGCCCATCCAGCCGAAGTCGTTGAAGCCCCAGTTGATCCAGGCGTTGTCGGTCAGGCGGTGGCGGGTTTCCAGCTTGGCGCTGGCCGGGCTGACGCTGGCGATCCAGCGGTCCTTGTTGTCGTTGGCGCGGAGCATGATCGCGGCCTGGCTGCCGTCATCGCTCCAGCGGATTCCGGAGTTGCCCCTGCCGCGCAGCACCTGCAGCGGACGATTGCCCTTGAGCGCGTCCTTGCCGGCGGCCTTGCGCAGCGCCGCCAGCGGATCGTTGGCGATGCCCGGCAGGCCGTCCAGCGACAGCGGCTTGAGCGTGCCGGTGGCCGCGTCCACCAGCCACAGGGCATGCGGCTCGGGATTGTTGCGGCCGACGCGGGTACGGGTGTCCTCGGCCTCCTCGTAGCCGGACTCGGTCACGTACAGCGGCATCTTGCCGCCGCGGCCTTCGTCGAAGCCCTTCGGCTTGGTCACCACGATCAGGTGGCGGGCATCGGGCGAGAGCACGCTGTCGACGATCTCCACGTCCGCGCCCAGGTAGATCGGGCCCGGCGCACGGGTGGCGTCGGCGCGGCGCCAGCTTTCCTCCTGCGCCTTCAGCGCTTCGCGCTGGGCGCGGTCGCGGCGCAGGGTCTCCAGCGTGCGCAGCTGCTGCTCGCGCAGCACATCGGCCTTGGGCGGCTCGTCGGGGTTCTTTTCCGCCTTCAGGGTGGCGACCTGGGTGGCGCCGGCGGCGGCGGTCCAGTGGAACCAGTTGTGGCCGATGCGCCAGATCACCCCGCCATCGTTGGCGAAGCCGGGCGCGCTGGCGCGCTCGCTGCTGCGGGTCAGCTGGGTCAGCGCCCCGCTGCGCAGGTCGCGCACGAACACGTCGCCGTTGCGCACGAAGACCGTGCGCTGGCGGTTGCGGTCGTAGACCGGGTTGGCCACGTCCAACGTGCCGCGCTGGTCGTCGGCCACCTGCTGCGCCGCGCCGCCGGCGAGCGGCTGGCGGAAGGTGTCGCGCACCGGGCTGCCGTTGCGCTTGAGCTGATACTCCACCTGCTGGCTGTTCCACGACCACCAGGCGCTTTCGACCGGCGGCCCGATCCAGTCCGGATCGGCCATGGCCTGTTCGATGGTGATCGGGGTCGGTGCGGCGTGGACACCGCCGGCGGCGGCGAGCAGCAGCAGGGACAGGGGCAGCAGTCTGGGCATTGCGGGCGGCACCAATGAGGAAAACCCGGCAAGCCTAACAGTCCCTTCACGGCCGGGGCTGGGCCACAGGTCATGGCGCGCCGGTTCGGCGCCGGCGGTTTCCGGCGGCTGTCGCCGCAAGCTCGCGGCGGGAGCTCAGCCGTGCAGGCTCTCGATCTCGACCAGCAGCTCGGCGCGGCAGACCTCGGCGTGCAGCACCAGGAACGGCGGCACCGGCGCCGGCAGCGCCCGCATCTGCGCGGCGACGGCGTCCATGTCCTCGGCGCGGCGCACGTACACCTTGAACAGCGAGCCGGCGCCCGGCACCGGCGCCAGCGCCGGCCGCTGCAGGCGCGCGGCGTCGACCAGGCTCTGCAGGTTGGTCAGGGTCTCGCGCAGCTGGTCCGGCAACGCCCCGGGATGCTGCGAGACGTGGCCGACGATGGCGGCGGTGCCCGATTGCAGCAGTGGCAGGCCGGTGGCCGGCGGCGGCAGCAGCGCGCGCGAGAAGCTCGGCGACTGCGGGCCGTACTGGCGCGGGTAGCGGTAGGCGCTGACCTGCCGCGGGTTCTCCAGCGGCCGTCCGGCATGGCGGCCGGACAGCCAGTACACCTGGAGCCGGCGCACGCCGTCGTAGCGGCCGATGCAGGTGGCCGCCGGCAGGCTGGCCTCGTCCAGCGTGCCCATCCCGCGCACCCGGCCCACGCAGAAGCGGCGATAGCGCTCCTGGTCGCCCTGGCCCTCGGTGATGGCGTCGAGGTAGTTCCAGGTGCGCAGCAGGTGCGGATAGCCGCAGCCGCCGAGGAACCGCCCCAGCCGCGCGTAGGCCTGCTCGGCCGCGGCTTCGATGCCGCCGTCGGCCTCGTCGATCTCCAGTGCGCCGAACAGCACTTCGCCGTCCTCGGCCCAGGCCAGGCCGTCGTCGCGGCCGTGGCGCACCGGGCGCGGACTGCGCCAGACCTCCAGCATCGCCGGGCCATGGGCCTGCAGCGGAATCCGCAGGAAACGCGGATCGTCGCCCGCCGGCTCCGGCGTGCCGGCGAAACCGAATACCGCCAGCACCTGCGGGTCGGCCAGCACCTGGTCCAGCGTGCCGGCCCCGGCATAGCCCAGGTCGAAACGGGGAACGGGGGGGGTGGGATCGGCGGCGGGCGGCGCGGCATTCGCCAGCGGGAAGCTCATTGCAGGGGACGGCAGTGTGAGTTGCGAGGCCGCCATGATAGCGTGCGCGACTTTGGTGGCCTGGCTCCCGGCAACTGCATGAATGCGGCGGGGGCGGCCCGCGGGTCGTGGCTCCGGTCCGCCGGAGGGGGGCGTTCATGTATTGCTGGCAGGAAGGATGATCGAGTTTTCGGTAACGGATTGGGCGGCGTGGGCACCGGGACTGGTGCAGCGCGAGGACTGGCAGGCATGGGCGCGGCAGCCGTTCCTGCCCAGCGGCGAGGACACCCCGGCGCTGGGCGAGGTGCCGGCGATGCAGCGGCGGCGGATCGAGCGGCTGGGGCGCATGGCGATCCAGGCGGCCTGCTGGTGCGAGGCCGAGACCGATGGCGACCGCGTGCCGCTGGTGTTCGCCTCGCGGCACGGCGATGTCGTCCGTTCGATCGAGCTGCTCAACAGCCTGTCCGACGATGCCGCGCTGTCGCCGACCGCGTTCGGGCTGTCGGTGCACAACGCGGTGGCCGCGCTGTATTCGATCGTGCGCGGCAAGCGCGGCAACTACCTGGCGCTGGCGGCGGGCAAGGCCACCGTCGAGGCGGCCTGCCTGGAGGCCTACGGCCTGCTGGCCGATGGCGCTCCGGAGGTGCTGGTGGTCGGCTACGAATCGCCGCTGCCGGAGGTGTATGCCGGATTCCGCGACGAGCCGGACCCGTTCTTCGCCTGGTGCTGGCGGATCGCCGCGGCCGGGCCGGCGGGGGCGCGGCTGTCGCTGGCCTGGGGCGAGGCCGGCGCCGCCGGCGACAGCGCCGCGGGGCTGCTGCCGCACGGCCTGGACGTGCATCGCTTCCTGCTGTCGGGCGAGCCGCGGCTGGAATTCGCCGACCGCGACCAGCAGTGGACCTGGCGCCGCCATGGCTAGACGGCTGTACCAGCGCATGGATCATGCCTGGCGGGTGCTGGGCACCGGCCTGAGCTTCCTGGCGTTCGGCCTCGGCGGGCTGCTGCTGGGCGGGCTGCTGTTCCCGCTGCTGCTGCTGATCGGCGACCCGCAGCGGCGGCGGCGCATCGCGCGGCGGCTGGTGCAGCTCAGCTTCGCCACCCATGTCGGGATCATGCACCGGCTGGGCGTGCTGACCTACGAGATCCGCGGCCGCGAGCGGCTGCGGCGCGACGGCCTGCTGGTGCTGGCCAACCACCCGACCCTGATCGACGTGGTGTTCCTGGTGTCGCTGCTGCCCAACGCCGACTGCGTGGTCAAGCGCGCGGTGGCCTGCAACCCGTTCATGCGCGGCCCGGTGCGCGCGGCCGGCTACGTCTCCAACGACGACGGCGCCGGCCTGGTCGACGACTGCATCGCCGCGGTGCGTGCCGGCGGCAACCTGGTGATCTTCCCCGAGGGCACCCGCAGCGTGCCCGGACAGCCGCCGCGGCTGCAGCGCGGGGCCGCCAACATCGCCGTGCGCGGACGGCTGGACATCACCCCGGTACGCATCACCTGCACCCCACCCACGCTGAACAAAGGCCAAAAATGGTATCGTGTACCGTCACGGCGCTTTCATGTTCTGGTAGACATCGGGGAAGACCTCCCGATCTCGTCTTTTCTGAATGGGGCTGGCGATACGCCAAGAGGGGAAGCCTTGGCCGCCAGGCGTCTGACCGACTACCTTGCCCAATATTTCGATTTCGCCGGAGAGACCACGCGTGCAGGCACTTGAGCACGAGATCAAGGAATTGATCATTTCATCGCTTTCACTGGAAGACATCACGCCTGCGGACATCGATCCGGCGGCCCCGCTGTTCGTGGAGGGGCTGGGGCTGGATTCGATCGACGCGCTCGAACTGGGCCTGGCGCTGCAGAAGCGCTACGGGGTGAGCCTGTCGGCGGACTCGGACGAGACCCGTCGGCATTTCTCCAGCGTGCGCGCGCTGAGCGAATTCGTCGCCTCGCGCAGGCAGCCGTGATGGCTTCGGCAGGAACTTCAGCAATGACCAAGAACGAACTTTTCGAGCGGATCGTGAAGATCCTGCATGACAGCTTCGAGATCGACCCGGCCCGGATCACGCCCGAGGCGCGGCTGTACGACGACCTGGACATCGACAGCATCGACGCGGTCGACCTGATCGTGCAGCTCAAGCCGTTGCTGGGCCGCAGCCTGAAGCCGGAAGCCTTCAAGTCGGTGCGTACGGTGCAGGACATCGTCGACGTGCTGCATGGCCTGATCCGCGACCAGGCTGCCTGAGGCAGCGGTCGGAGACAGTCTTGAGCCGGGTCCGGATAGCGACGTTTGCCGTGTTGTCGCTGGCGTACCCGCTGCTGGTGTACCTGGCGCTGGACCGCTTCGAGCCGCGCTGGCTGGCGCTGCTGCTGTTCGCGCTGGCGGCGCTGCGCGCGGCGGCCACCCGGCAGCCGGTGTGGCTGGTGGCCGCGGCCGGCACCGGGGTGCTGGCGCTGGCGGCCACGGTGCTGAACCAGGTGCTGCCGCTGAAGCTGTACCCGGCGCTGGTGAACGCGGTGATGCTGGTGGTGTTCGCCACCAGCCTGCGTTTCCCGCCGACCGCGGTGGAGCGCATCGCCCGGCTCAGCGAACCGCAGCTGCCGGGCTTCGCCGTGGCCTATACCCGGCGCGTGACCCAGGTCTGGTGCGGGTTCTTCATTCTCAACGGCGGCCTGGCCCTGGTCACGGCGCTGTGGGCGTCGAGCCGGGTCTGGGCGCTCTACAACGGATTGTTGGCGTACGTGATGATGGCGATTCTGTTCGGTGCCGAGTGGCTGGTGCGGCGACGGGTGAAGGCGGCCCACGCGCATGGCTGAGTGGATCGCGCTCGAACGCATCGTCGCCGATGCGGCCGACCCGGCGCGGGTGGTCGGTTACCGCGACGGCGCCGTGGTCGAACACGCGCAGTTCCGGCGCCAGGCGCTGGCCTGGCGGCGGGCGTTCGCCGCCGCGCCCGGCGACGACTGGGCGCTGTACTTCGACGATGCGCTGGACTTCGCCGCCGCGCTGTTCGGCGCCTGGCACGCGGGCAAGCGGGTGTTCCTGGGCGGCGACAACCTGCCCGGAACCCTGGAACGGCTGCGCGGGCACGTGCAGGGTTTCGCCGGCGACGTGCCGGCCGCCTACGCGCCGCTGCCGGCGGCGACGGAAGCAGAAACGGAAACGGCACTGCCGCCGCTGGACCTGGACGCGCTGCAACTGGTGGTGTTCACCTCCGGCAGCACCGGCGAACCGAGCGCGATCGGCAAGCGTGCCGCGCAGCTGGCGCACGAGGTGGACGCGCTGCAGGCCGCGTTCGGCGCGCAGCTGGGCGCTGCGCGGGTGCACGGCACGGTGGCCCACCAGCACATCTACGGGCTGCTGTTCCGGGTGCTGTGGCCGCTGGCGGCCGGGCGCCCGATCATGCCGCGCACCTTCTTCCACGAGGACCTGGTGGCGGCGCTGGCGCGGCACGATTCGGTCCTGGTGGCGACCCCGGCGCACCTGAAGCGGTTGCCGGAGCAGCTGGACTGGCGCGCGCTCGACGGCCGCCTGCGCGCGGTGTTCTCCTCCGGCGGCGCGCTGCCGGCCGAATCCGCGCAGGCGGCGCGGGAACTGCTGGGCGTGCCCGCCACCGAGGTGCTGGGCAGCAGCGAGACCGGCGGCATCGCCTGGCGCCGCTGGAACGGTGGCCAACCGGCCTGGCAACCGTTGCCGGGGGTCGAGTGGCGGATCGAGGACGACTGCCTGGCGGTGTCCTCGCCGCACCTGGACCGGCCCGGCTGGTGGCGCACCCAGGACCGGGTGGAAGCCGATGCCGCGGGCGGCTTCCGCCTGCTCGGCCGCGCCGACCGCATCGTCAAGATCGAGGAACGGCGGGTTTCGCTCGAGGCGCTGGAGCAGCAGCTGCTGGCGCACCCGGCGGTGGCCGAGGCCAAGGTGCTGGTGCTGCCGGGCACGCGCGAGCAGCTGGCGGCGGTGATCGTGCCGACCGCCGAAGGCTGGCGGCAGCTGCACGCCGGCGACCGACGGCAGCTGTCGCAGGCGCTGGCCGCGCACCTGGCGCCCAGCCACGACGCGGTGACGCGGCCGCGGCGCTGGCGCTTCGTCGAGGCATTGCCGATCAACGCCCAGGGCAAGAGCACCGCGCAGGCGCTGGCCGCGCTGTTCCGGCCGCAACTGCCGCAGGTGCGCTGGCTGCGCCGCGAGGCGGACGCGGCCGAACTGGAAATGCGGCTGCAGCCGGAACTGGTCGCGTTCGACGGCCATTTCCCGCAGGCGGCGATCCTGCCCGGGGTGGTGCAGCTGGACTGGGCGGTGCGCTACGGCCGCGAGGCCTTCGCCATGCCGCCGCGCTTCCTGCGCATGGAAACGCTGAAATTCCAGCACGTCGCCCGCCCCGGCGACGTGCTGACGCTGACGCTGGGCTGGGACCCGGCGCGGCGGACCCTGGGCTTCCGTTACGTCTCCGCGCACGGCACCCATGCCAGCGGCAAGGTGCTGTTCGGCGATGACGCCTGAAGCGGCCGCCATGACGCCGGAGGACCGGTTCGACCCGCTGGTGGTCATCCCGGTGTACGACCACGAGCACGCGATCGCCGGCGTGGTCCAGGGCGTGCTCGCCAGCGGCCTGCCGTGCCTGCTGGTCGACGACGGTTCGCATGCCGGCTGCGCGCGCGCGCTGGATGCGCTGGCGGCCGCGCACGCGCCGCGGGTGGCGCTGTTGCGGCTGCCGGACAACCGCGGCAAGGGCGGGGCGATGCTGGCCGGTTTCGCCGAGGCCGGGCGCCGCGGCTGCAGCCACGTGCTGCAGATCGACGCCGACGGCCAGCACGACCCCGGCGACATCCCGCGCTTCGTGGCGCTGTCGCGGCAGTCGCCGCAGGCGGTGATCTGCGGCATCCCGGCCTACGACGCCAGCGTGCCCAGGGCGCGGCTGTATGGCCGCTACGCCACCCACGTCTGGGTCTGGATCAACACGCTGTCGCTGCGGATCCGCGATTCCATGTGCGGGTTCCGGCTGTATCCGCTGCCGCCGGTGCTGCGCCTGGCCGGGGAGGAGACCATCGGCCGGCGCATGGATTTCGACAGCGAGATCCTGGTGCGGCTGTTCTGGCGCGGGGTGGAGGTGGTCAACCTGCCCACCCGCGTGACCTATCCGCGCGACGGCGTCTCCCACTTCGACGTGTGGCGCGACAACCTGCGCATCAGCCGCATGCACGCGCGGCTGTTCTTCGGCATGCTGCGGCGCGCGCCGCGGCTGCTGGCCGCGCGCCTGCGCCCGGTCGCCGATCGATGAGCGCCGTCGCACGCACCCCGCACTGGGCCGAGATCGGCGAGTCCACCTCGGCCGCCGGCATCCTGTTCCTGTGCGGCGTTTACCGCTGGTTCGGGCGCTGGCCGTACCGGCTGTGCGTGTACCCGGTGGTGCTGTGCCACTGGCTGGGCAACCGCGTCGCCCGCCGCGCATCGCTGCAGTACCTGCAGCGCCTGCAGGACCATGCCGGGGTGCTCGGCGGGCCGCCCGGCTGGCGGCACGGCCTGAAGCATTTCGCGCTGTTCGCCGACACCCTGCTGGACAAGCTGCTGGGCCTGGGCGGGCGCTACCCGCGCGAGCGCATCCACCTGCAGCGCGAGCTGATGCTGGAGAAGATCGCGCGTGGCGAGGGCGGGCTGATCCTCACCGCGCACATCGGCTGCCTGGAGCTGTGCCAGGTGCTGGCCGAGGAGGTGCCGGGCTTCCGCATCACCGTGCTGGTGCACACCGCGCATGCGCAGCGCTTCAACCGCCTGCTGCAGCGGCTGGACCCGCTGGCCTCGGTCGAGATCCTGCAGGTGACCGACATGGGCCCGGCCACGGCGATGCAGCTGGCGCAGCGCGTGGCCGACGGCGGCTTCGTCGCCATCGTCGGCGACCGCGTGCCGCTGCGTGGCGGCCGCACCGTGCCGGCGCCGTTCCTGGGCCACACCGCGCAGTTCCCGATCGGCGCCTACGTGCTGGCCGCGGCGCTGGCCTGCCCGGTCTACACCATGGCCTGCACGCACGAGGGCGACGGCTACTGCGTGCGCTTCGAGCACTTCAGCGACCGCATCGTGCTGCCGCGCGGTTCGCGCGACGCGGCGCTGGCCGCGCAGGCGGCGCATTTCGCCCGGTGGCTGGAAACCCAGGTCGTGCGGGCGCCCTACGACTGGTTCAACTTCTTCCCCTTCTGGGATCAGGCATCTCATGACAAGTAACGCACTTCCCGCGCAGCGCTTCGGCGATGCGCCGCTCCGCATCGAGGACGTGGTCGCGCTGTCGCAGCGGCGCGCCACCGCGGCGCTGTCCGACGATCCCGGTTTCCGCGCGCGCATCGACCGCGGCGCCGAGTTCCTGGACCGGCTGCTGCGCGAGGACGGGGTGATCTACGGCGTCACCACCGGCTACGGCGACTCGTGCACGGTCAACATTCCGCCGGCGCTGATCGAGGAGCTGCCGCACCACCTGTTCACCTACCACGGCTGCGGCCTGGGCCGCTACCTGGACGAGGCCGAGACCCGCGCGGTGATCGCCGCGCGCCTGGCCTCGCTGGTGCGCGGCATGTCCGGGGTGTCGCGGCCGTTGCTGGAAGGGTTGGTGACGCTGCTGCGGCACGACGTGCTGCCGCTGATCCCGGCCGAGGGTTCGGTCGGCGCCAGCGGCGACCTGACGCCGCTGTCGTACGTGGCCGCGGTGCTGTGCGGCGAGCGCGAGGTCATGCATCGCGGCCAGCGCCGGCCGGCGGCCGAGGCGCTGGCCGAGATCGGCATGGCGCCGCTGCGGCTGCGGCCCAAGGAAGGCCTGGCGATCATGAACGGCACCGCGGTGATGACCGCGCTGGCCTGCCTGGCCTGGCAGCGCGCCGACTACCTGGGCCGGCTGGCCACCCGCCTGACCGCCTTCAACGTGCTGGCCAGCGACGGCAACGCGCACCATTTCGACGAGGTGCTGTTCGCCGCCAAGCCGCATCCCGGCCAGACCCGCGTCGCCGCGCGCCTGCGCCGGGACCTGCACAGCGGCCGCCCGCCGCGCAACGAGCAGCGCCTGCAGGACCGCTATTCGCTGCGCTGCGCGCCGCACGTGATCGGCGTGCTGGAGGACGTGCTGCCGTTCCTGCGGCAGCTGATCGAGACCGAGCTCAACAGCGCCAACGACAACCCGCTGATCGACGCCGAAGGCGAGCGCATCCTGCACGGCGGCCATTTCTACGGCGGCCACATCGCCTTCGCGATGGACGCGCTGAAGAACGCCGTGGCCAACCTGGCCGACCTGCTGGACCGGCAGCTGGCGCTGCTGGTGGACGCGCGCTTCAACCATGGCCTGCCGGCCAACCTGTCCGGCGCCAGCGGCGCGCGGGCGCCGATCAACCACGGCCTGAAGGCGCTGCAGATCAGCGTCTCGGCGTGGACCGCCGAAGCGTTGAAGCAGACCATGCCGGCCTCGGTGTTCTCGCGCTCCACCGAATGCCACAACCAGGACAAGGTGAGCATGGGCACCATCGCCGCGCGCGACTGCCTGCGCGTGATCGAGCTGACCGAGCAGGTGGTCGCGGCGATGCTGATCGCCGCCCGCCAGGGCATCGGCCTGCGCCAGCGCCAGGGCATGAACGCCGAGCTGCACGATGCGGTGGCGGCGATGCACGAGGACCTGTGCGCGCGCATCGCGCTGGTGGAGGAGGACCGCGCGCTGGACGGCGAGCTGCGCGCGCTGCTGGACGACATCCGCACCGAACGCTGGAACCTGTATGTCGAATGACCTGAGCCTGGCCGTGGAGCTGTCGCCGGCGTTCCACGACTGCGATCCGATGAACGTGGTCTGGCACGGCAACTACTTCAAGTACCTGGAGATCGCCCGCTGCGCGCTGCTGCAGCGCTACGACTACGACTACCCGCAGATGCGCGAGCACGGCCACCTGTGGCCGGTGGTGGACGCGCGCATCAAGTACATCCGCCCGCTGCTGTACGGGCAGTCGTTGCGGGTGCGGGCGCAGATCGTGGAGTGGGAGAACCGGCTGAAGATCGCCTACGAGATCCGCGACGCCGGCAGCGACGCGCTGCTGACCCGCGCCCACACCATCCAGGTGGCGGTGGACGCGGCGACCAACGAGATGCTGTACCTGTGCCCGCAGGTGCTGTGGGACAAGCTGGGAGTGCAACCGCAATGAACGTCTTCCTCCGCGCGCTGATGCGCATGTCGCAGGCCGCCATGCTGGCGGCGGGCCTGCTGGCCGGGCTGCCGGCGCAGGCCGCCGACGAGCTGGACGCGATCCGCCAGCGGGTGGCGCAGGTCGAGGTGCTGCGCGGCGAGTTCAGCCAGGAAAAGCAGATGGCCGGCTTCAACAACCCGCTGCGCTCGCAGGGCAGCTTCCTGCTGGCGCGCGAGCGCGGCGTGGTCTGGACCACGCTCAAGCCGTTTCCCTCGGAGATGGTGCTGACCGGCGACCGCATCCTCAGCCGCCAGCGCGACGGCAGCCGCCGCATCGAGCTGGACGGCCGCCAGCAGCCGGCGCTGCGTTCGGTCAACGCGATGATGTTCGCGCTGATGAGCGGCGACGTGCAGGCGCTGTCGGCCTCGTTCCAGGTCGAGGCCGAGCTCCTGCCCGGCGACGGCTGGCGGCTGCGGCTGACGCCGCGCCCGGGCATGCTGGCCAAGGCGTTCACCGCGCTGCGCCTGAGCGGCGACCGCTACGTGCGCGAGGTGGAGATCGAGGAGGCCAACCAGGACCGTACGACGATCCGCTTCAGCGCGCTGAGCGAGACCCCGGCGCAGCTCAGCGCCGAAGAGGGGCGCCGCTTTGACTGAACCGGGAATGCCGCCGGACCGCCCGCTACGCTGGTGGCGCTGGCTGGGCCTGGCCTGGCTGCTGCTGCTGGTCGGGCTGGGCGTGCAGCAGTGGCAGCTGTGGAAGCAGGCGCCGCGGATCGACACCGACATCCTGGCGCTGCTGCCGCAGGACGCGCACGACCCGCTGCTGTCGGACGTGACCCGGCGCATCGCCGATGCCAGTTCGCGGCAGATCGTGGTGCTGCTGGGCAGCGCCGACGCGACCGCGGCCCAGGCCGCCGACGCCGCGTTCCGCGAGCACCTGCAACGGCAGGGAAGCGCGCTGCTGAAGCCGGCCGGCTCGATCGAGGGCTGGTTCGAGCAGGCGCGCACCTTCTATGCGCCGTACCGCGACCGCCTGCTGACCGCGGAGCAGCGCCGGCAGCTGCGGCAGGAAGACGGCGCGGAACTGGCGCAGGCCGCGCTGGCGGCGCTGTACGGGCCGATGGGCGCGCCGCGCCTGACCGAGTGGCGGCAGGATCCGTTGGGGCTGTGGCCGCAGTGGTGGCAGCAGCGCGCGCTCGGTTCGGGCCTGCGCATGGGCGAGGACGGGCTGCTGGAGGCCGATGGCAGGCACTGGTCGGTGCTGCAGTACGAGACCCGCGGCTCGGCGTTCCAGCTCGACGGCGAACGCCATCTCGACGCGCTGCTCGACGATGCGGCAGCGGCCGCGCGCCGCCACGCGCCGGACCTGGAGCTGCTGCGCGCCGGCGTGCCGCTGCATGCCGAGGCCGCGGCGGTGCAGGCCAACCGCGAGATCAACACCATCGGCTGGGGCTCGCTGGCGGCGGTGCTGCTGCTGGTGTGGCTGTCGTTCCGCTCGCTGCGGCCGATCCTGCTGGTGGCCGCCTCGCTGCTGATCGGCTGCGGCGTGGCGCTGGCGGCGACGGTGCTGGTGTTCGGCAAGGTCCACGTGCTGACGCTGGTGTTCGGCGCCTCGCTGGTCGGCGTGGCCGAGGACTACGGCATCCACTGGTTCGCTTCGCGCCAGGCCGAGCCGCGCGAGCGCCGCTGGGCGCTGCTGCGGCACCTGCTGCCGGGGCTGTGGCTGGCGCTGCTGACCAGCGCGCTGGCCTACCTGGCGCTGGGACTGGCGCCGTTCCCGGGCCTGCGGCAGATGGCGCTGTTCTCGGTGGTCGGGCTGGCCGCGGCGTTCCTGACGGTGATCTTCTGGTTCCCGTGGCTGGACGGCGGGCAGATCCGCAGCACCGGCTTCTCGCGCTGGCTGGGCGGCAGCCTGGAGCGCTGGCCGCGGCTGCAGGGCCGGCGTGCGCCGCTGGCGTTCTTCGTCGTGGTCGCGCTGGTGGCCGGTGCCGGGTTGTCGCAGCTGCGCAGCGACGACGACCTGCGCAGCCTGCAGTCCTCGCCGCCGGCACTGGTGGCGCAGCAGCTGCGCATCGGCCAGATGCTGGGCATGCCCAGCCCGGCGCAGTTCTACCTGGTGCAGGGCGCCGACGCCGAACAGCTGCTGCAGCGCGAGGAGGCGCTGGTGGCGAAACTGCAGGGACTGGTGGACCAGCAACGCATCGGCGGCTATCGCGCGATCAGCGACTGGCTGCCGTCGCAGCGGCGGCAGCAGGCCGACGCTGCGCTGACCGCGGCGGTCGAGCCGCCGGTACTGCGGCAGGTGGGCGAGGTGGTGGGCGAGGAACTGCCGCGTCCGGATTTCGTGGCGGCGCCGTTGCAGGCCGCCGCGTTCCTCGCCGCGCCGGTCTCGCAACCGTTCCGCCACCTGTGGCTGGGCCGGATCGGCGACGGCCAGGCCTCGGTGGTGATGGTCGACGACCTTTCCCGCGCCGACGCGCTGGCCGTGCTGCAGCAGCAGGCCGACGGCCTGGAGGGCGTGCGCTGGGTCGACCGCACCGCCGATTTCTCGCAGTTGCTCGGGCACTACCGCAAGCTGATGGGCGCGCTGCTGCTGGTCGGCATCGTGCTGGTGTTCGCGGTGCTGTACTGGCGCTACCGCGCGCAGGCGTGGCGGGTGTTCGCGCCGACCGTGGCCGCCGGCGTGCTGACCGTCGGCCTGCTCGGCCTGGCCGGGCAACCGCTGCAGCTGTTCAACGTGCTGGCGCTGCTGCTGCTGCTGGGCATGGGCATCGACTACGGCATCTTCCTGATCGAACACCGCGGCGATGCCAGTGCCTGGCTGGCGGTCTGCGTGGGCGCGGCCAGCACCTGGCTGTCGTTCGGCCTGCTGGCGCTGTCGGCCACCCCGGCGCTGCGCGCGTTCGGCCTGACCCTGCTGTTCGGCATCGGCCTGGTGTGGTTGATCTCGCCGCTGTTCCGGCCGTCCGCGGCCGCCACGGAGGTGCCGTGAACGGGCAGCCGGACCTGCAGCCGCATCGCGCGCCGCGCGGATCCGCCGCGCTGCGGATCGAAGCGTGCCAGGCGGCCGGCTCCGACGCGGCGGCCAATGCCGATGCGATCGACTGGGCCGCCGCCGAACTGCCGCGCGCCTGGCCCGACGCCGCGCCCTGGTGGCGCCCGGCGATGCTGCGGCAGGTGCTGCCGCGCTTCCTCGGCCGCCGTCGCGGCAAGGTGCGGCTACCGGCCGGGCTGCCCGGGCTGCAGCCGATTCCCAAGTACCTGCTGCAGGAATTCCACAACCTGCCCAACGGCAACTACTCCGACTGCGTCACCGGCGGCTACATGACCGGCTTCGACCGGGTGATGCTGGGGCACATGGCGCACGGCCGCCGGCGCGTGGCCGAAAGCCTGCGCGGTGCGGCGCGCGCGCTGGACGTGGGCAGCGGCGGCGGGCACCTGGCCGCGGCGATGAAGCAGGCCGGCATCGCCGAGGTATGGGCGCTGGAACCCTCGCCCTACCTGCTGCGCCAGGCCGCACGCCGCCATGCCGGCTCCGGCATCCGCTGGCGGCAGGGGCTGGCCGAGGACACGCGATTGCCCGACGGCCACTTCGACGCGGTCGGGGTGAGCTTCGTGCTGCACGAGATCCCGCCGCACTACCTGCGCCGCTTCTGCGCCGAGCTGCGCCGCATCACCCGCCCGGGCGCGCGGTTGGCGGTGCTGGAACCCTCGCCGCTGCAGTGGCGCCACGGTGCCGGCTGGATGCTGCGGCGCTTCGGCTGGCGCGGCCTGTACTTCCGCTGGTTGGCCGGGTTCGTGCACGAGCCGTTCCTGGCCGCCTGGCACAAGCTGGATTTCCCGGCGCTGCTGCGCGAGCACGGCTTCGAGCCGGTGATCGACGAGAGCGGCTGTCCTTCGCGCTTCCTCCTCGCCCGCCGTGGCGATTGATTCCCCTACGACCCCGACAAAAGGAAAGGTACGCATGACCGTTGCCATGGAAAGAACCGAAGTGCTGATCATCGGCGCCGGCCCGGCCGGCTCGGTGGCCGCGGCGATGCTGCGCCAGCAGGGACGCCAGGTGCTGATGCTCGAGCGCCAGCAGTTCCCGCGCTTCTCCATCGGCGAGAGCCTGCTGCCGCAGAGCATGGAGTACATCGAGGCGGCGGGGCTGCTGCGCGACGTGGTCGAGGCCGGCTTCCAGTACAAGAACGGCGCCGCCTTCGTGCGCGGCGAGCGCGCCACCGAGTTCGATTTCCGCGACAAGTTCTCCCCCGGCTGGGGCACCACCTACCAGGTGCAGCGCGCCGACTTCGACAACGTGCTGGCGCGCGGCGCCGAGCGCATGGGCGCCACGCTGCGCTTCGGCGACGAGGTGCTGGCGGTGGAGCCGGGCGCGCAGCCGCGGGTGACGGTCCGCCGCCCCGACGGCAGCGAGTACCTGATCGAGGCCGACTTCATCCTCGACGCCAGCGGCTTCGCGCGGCTGCTGCCGCGGCTGCTGGACTTGGAATCGCCGTCCAATTTCCCGGTGCGCGGCGCGATCTTCTGCCACGTGCGCGACCACATCCCGGCCGACGCCGGCTTCGACCGCAACAAGATCCTGATCACCACCCATCCCGAGCACGTGGACGTGTGGTACTGGACCATCCCGTTCTCCAACGGCTGCTGCTCGCTGGGCGTGGTCGCCGAGCCGTCGTTCTTCGAGCGCTACGAGGGCGACGACCTGCAGAAGCTGCAGGCCATCGTCGGCGAGGACCCGAACCTGACCCGGCTGCTGAAGGACGCCGAATGGGCGGTGCTGCCGGTGCGCCGCATCACCGGCTACTCGGCCAACGTCAAGTCGCTGTGGGGCGAGGGCTATGCGCTGCTGGGCAACGCCGGCGAATTCCTGGACCCGGTGTTCTCCTCCGGCGTCACCATCGCCTTCAAGTCGGCGCAGCTGGCCAGCGAATGCCTGGCGCGCAGGTACGCCGGGCAGCAGGTGGACTGGGAGGCCGAGTTCGCGATCCCGCTGCGCGCCGGGGTCAAGACCTTCCGCCGCTTCGTCGAGGCCTGGTACGCCGGCGGCTTCCAGCAGATCATCTTCCACCCCGAACAGCAGCCGGACGTGCGGCGCATGATCAGCTCGATCCTGGCCGGCTATGCCTGGGACACCAACAACCCCTACGTGGCCGACGACAGCGGCCGCCGCCTGCGCGTGCTGGAGCAGCTGTGCGCCGGCTGATCGCGCTGCTGCTGACCTGCGTGCTGGCGGCCTGCGCCAGCACCCGCGCGCCGGCTCCGGCGGTGCGGCTGCCGACCCTGCAGCTGCCGCCGGCGGCGTTGCCGCAGCCGTTGCAGCTGCAGCAGAAACTGCATTTCAGCTTCGGCCGGCACCAGCGCGAGCTGGATGCGCTGCTGGAAGCCGACGCCGGGTCGGTGCGGCTGGCGGTGCAGGCGATGGGCCAGACCGGCGTGCGCCTGCAGTGGGACGGCCGCGAGTTGACCCAGCAGCGCGCGCCGTGGCTGCCGCCGCAGGTGCGTGGCGAGCGGGTGCTGGACGACCTGCAGTTCGCGCTGTGGCCGGCCGCGGCGATCCGCGCGGCACTGCCGGCGGACTGGGAACTGCGGGAAGACGGCGGCGTGCGCCGGCTGCAGCGCGACGGCATCGCCTGGCTGGTGCTGGAAGCCGGCGAAGACGGCGTGCTGCGGCTGCGCAACCTGGCCGAGGGCTACGAACTGGAGATCGAATCGGTGGCGATGGACGGAAACGGACCGTGAACGGCATGGCGGTCTATCTGGGAGAACCGGGCATCGTCTGCGCGCTGGGCGCCGACCGCGCGCAGGTGCGCGACACCCTGTTCGCCGACGTGCCCGGCGGGCTGCGCGACAACCCCGACCTGCTGCCGGGGCGCACCCTGGCGCTGGGCGAGGTGGCTGGCGCGCTGCCGTCGATGGACGACCTGGCGCTGCCGCTGCGCGGCCGCAACAACGCGCTGCTGCGCGCCGCCTGCCGGCAGATCCTGCCGCAGGTACAGGCCGCGGTGGCGCGCTACGGCCCGGCGCGGGTGGCGGTGGTGGTGGGCACCAGCACCTCGGGCATCGGCGAGTCGGAGAACGCGCTGCGCCACCACCGGCGGCAGGGCGACTGGCCGCAGGACTTCCACTACGGGCAGCAGGAAATGGGCACGCCGGCCGAGTTCCTGCGCCGCGAGATCGGCGCCACCGGGCCGGCCTGGACCCTGTCCACCGCCTGCTCGTCCAGCGCCAAGGCGCTGATGTCGGCGGCGCGGCTGCTGCGCTCCGGCGCGGTGGACGCGGTGCTGGCCGGCGGTGCCGACTCGATGTGCCGCTTCACCGTGGCCGGCTTCAGCGCGCTGGAATCGGTATCGGCCGCGCGCTGCAACCCGTTCTCGCGCAACCGTTCCGGCATCAACATCGGCGAGGGCGCGGCGCTGTTCCTGATGACCCGCGAGCCGGCCGCGGTGCGGCTGGCCGGTTGGGGCGAATCCTCCGACGCCCACCACATGTCGGCGCCGGACCCGCAGGGCCGCGGCGCGATCGATGCGCTGCGGCAGGCGCTGCAGCGCGCCGGGCTGGTGGCCGCGCAGATCGACTACCTGAACCTGCACGGCACCGCGACCCCGCACAACGACGCGATGGAGAGCCGGGCGGTGGCCGAAGTGCTGGGCACGCAGGTGCCGGCCAGTTCCACCAAGCCGCTCAGCGGCCATACCCTGGGCGCTTCCGGCGCGATCGAGGCCGCGCTGTGCTGGCTGACGCTGGCCGACAACCCGGAGCGGCGGCTGCCGCCGCACTGGTGGGACGGCCAGGCCGATCCGGAACTGCCGGCGCTGGCGCTGGTCGCCCCCGGTGCGCGCGCGGCGCGCCCGCCGCGGCATGCGCTCAGCAATTCTTTCGCTTTCGGAGGCAGCAACGCGGTGCTCGCGTTCGCACGGGAATGAACATGCAGCAGTACGACATCGACAGTGTGGTGCCGCATCGCGGCACGATGCGCCTGGTCGACCGGGTGCTGGCGTGGGACGACGAATCGGTGGCGGTGGAAGTGACCGTGCCGGGCGACGGCCTGTTCGCCGGCGAGGCCGGCACCCCGGCCTGGGTGGGCGTGGAGTACATGGCGCAGACCATCGCCGCCTGGGCCGGCTGCCGCGCCCGCCGTGCCGGGCGCGAGCCGTCCATCGGCTTCCTGCTGGGCACCCGCCGCTATGTCGCCGAGCAGCCGCATTTCCGTGCCGGCGCGCGGCTGCGGGTGGAGGCGCGCTGCGAGCTGTTGGGCGAAAATGGGCTGGGAATGTTCGCCTGCCGGATCCTGGAAGGCGAAAACGTATTGGCGGTCGCCAACGTGTCGGTGTTCGAACCACCGGACGCGATGGCTTATCTGGAGAGTGGACAGGCATGACAGGGAATCTCACCGTGCTGGTGACGGGGGCCAGCCGCGGCATCGGCCGCGCCGTGGCGCTGCGCGCCGCGCAGGACGGCTTCGACGTGGTGGTGCATTGCCGCAGCCGCGTGCAGGAAGCGCAGGCGGTGGCCGCCGAGATCGTGGCGCTGGGCCGCCAGGCCCGGGTGCTGTGCTTCGACGTGGCCGACCGCGACGCCGCGCGCGCCGCGCTGGAGGCCGATGTCGAGCAGCACGGCGCGTACTACGGCGTGGTCTGCAATGCCGGCATCTCGCGCGACGGCGCGTTCCCGGCGATGAGCGCCGAGGACTGGGACGCGGTCGTGCACACCAACCTGGACGGCTTCTACAACGTGCTGCATCCGCTGGTGATGCCGATGGTGCGCCGGCGCAAGCCCGGCCGCATCGTCACCCTGTCCTCGGTGTCCGGGCTGGTCGGCAACCGCGGCCAGACCAACTACAGCGCGGCCAAGGCCGGCATCATCGGCGCCACCAAGGCGCTGGCGCTGGAACTGGCCAGCCGCGCGATCACCGTCAACTGCGTGGCGCCGGGGCTGATCGACACCGAGATGGTCAGCGGCGAGGTCGCCGACCACGCGCTCAAGCTGATCCCGGCCGGTCGCCTGGGGCGCCCGGAGGAAGTGGCCGCGGCGGTATCGTTCCTGCTGTCCGAGCAGGCCGGCTACGTCACCCGCCAGGTGATCTCGGTCAACGGCGGGCTGGTCGGATGAGCGGCATGACCGAACGACGCGTCGCCGTCACCGGCGCCTCGGCCATCAGCCCGCTGGGGCAGGACTGGCCGACCATCCGCGCGCACCTGCGCAGCGGCCGCAACGCCGTGCGCTACATGCCCCAGTGGGAGGTCTACGACGGCCTCAACACCCGCCTGGCGGCGCCGGCGCAGGAGTTCGCGCTGCCGCCGCACTACAACCGCAAGACCACCCGCAGCATGGGCCGGGTGGCGGTGATGTCGGTGCGTGCCACCGAGCTGGCGCTGGAGCAGGCCGGCCTGCTCGGCCACCCGGTACTGCGCAGCGGCATGACCGGCGTGGCCTACGGTTCCTCGTCCGGCAGCCACGAGGCCACCGCCGAATTCGGGCGCATGCTCAACGAGCACACCACCGAAGGCATCAGCGCCACCACCTACCTGAAGATGATGAGCCACACCTCGCCGGTGAACATCGGCGTGTTCTTCGGCCTATCCGGGCGCGTGTACACCACTTCCAGCGCCTGCACCTCCGGCAGCCAGGGCGTGGGCTCGGCCTACGAGGCGATCCGCAGCGGCAAGCAGACGGTGATGGTGGCCGGCGGCGCCGAGCAGCTGGACGCCACCGCCGCGGCGGTGTTCGACACCCTGTTCGCCACCAGCGTGCGCAACGACGCCCCGCACACCACTCCCAGCCCGTTCGCCGCCGACCGCGACGGCCTGGTGCTGGGCGAGGGCGCCTGCAGCCTGATCCTGGAGGACCTGGAGCACGCGCAGGCGCGCGGCGCCACGATCCTGGCCGAGGTGGTGGGCTACGGCACCAACAGCGACGGCCAGCACGTCACCCAGCCCAGCACCGACACCATGGCCCAGGCCATGCGCCTGGCGCTGGCCGATGCCGGGCTGCAGCCGCGGCAGATCGGCTACGTCAACGCCCACGGCACCGCCACCGACCACGGCGACGTCGCCGAGACCCAGGCCACCGCGCAGGTGTTCGGCAACGACATGCCGATCAGCTCGCTGAAGAGCTACGTCGGCCACATGCTCGGCGCCTGCGGCGCGTTCGAGGCCTGGCTGAGCATCGAGATGATGCGCGAAGGCTGGTTCGCGCCGACCCTGAACCTGAACCAGGTGGACCCGCGCTGCGCGCCGCTGGACTACATTGCCGGCGACGGCCGCCAGCTGCGGGCCGAGTACGTGATGAGCAACAACTTCGCCTTCGGCGGCATCAACACCTCGTTGATCTTCCGCCGCTGGCCCGAGTGATCCACCTGCCTGCGTTCCACCCCGTACCCCAACAAGGAGAAGTTCCATGCGCCGTTTTGCCCTGATCGCCACCGCCGCCGCCCTGCTGGCCGCGTCCGCCACCGCCTCGGCGCGCGATACCCGCGTCGAGCTGCCGCTGCAGGACCTGATCAACTCCCCGCAGGCCCGCGAGGCCGGCATCGACGGCAGTGTCCGCTTCTACCTGGCCGGCGCGCGCACCCCGGCGGTGGCGCAGCGCCTCGGCGAGGACGTGACCAACAAGAAGACCAACGCCGCCAACAAGTCCGACGTGGAAGCCTGCAACTGGGTGGCGCTGTCGGCGCTGCGCGCGCTGCAGGACGGCGCCAAGGCGCGCGGCGCCAACGCCGTGGTCGACCTCGTCAGCTACTACAAGAAGAACGAGTTCAAGAGCGCCACCAACTTCGAATGCTATGCCGGCGCCATCCTCGCCGGCGTCGCGCTCAAGGGCACCTACGCCAAGGTCAGGTGAGCCCTGCGCCGCCGCCTGCGGGCGGCGGTCGATGCGTGCGTGTGAAGGCCGTCATCGCCGCATGCCGGCTTTCGCATTGATGAACATGAACCTGCCGCGGCGTGTACGGACGGGCTTCCGGCCGCCTGCGGCGCTTCCGCCGGTGGCGCAATTCCGACACAATCGCTGCACTCCCATGCAGGGCAAAGCCCGCGGGCATGCAAGCCTACGTCTACAAAAGCCAACGCAAGCAGGACACCTACGTCTACCTCGCCAAACGCGACGATTTCAGCCGGCTGCCGCCGACGCTGAACGCGTCGCTGGCGCCGTTCGCGTTCGTGCTGGAAGTGGCGTTGACTCCCGAGCGCCGCCTGGCCCGGGCCGATGCCGCGCAGGTGCGCGTCGACCTGGTCGAGCGCGGCTTCCACCTGCAACTGCCGCCACCGCCGGTCGCGCCGGTGCCGATGCCGCGACGCGATGACTGATTCCGCGCGTTCCCGTGCCATTGCCGCGGTCGCCGTCGCCGGCGTGCTGCTGGCGCTGGGCGCCGCGTTCGGCGGCATCGCCGCGGCGCTGGGCGGCTGGCTGGCGCAGCCGGCGTTCGCGCTGGCGGTGTCGTGGCTGCGCCGCAGCCGCCGGCCGCAACCGCTGGCGCAGGTGCTGAAGCAGGATCTACCGCCGCTGCTGCTGCTGTGGGCCGCCGGTCCGTTGCTGCTGGCCGCGCTGGTGGCCTGGCCGCTGGCGGCGCTGCGCGACAGCGGCAGCCTGGCCGCGGCGATGGCGATGAGCGTGGCGGTCAGCGTCGCGTTGCTGGCGCTGTGGCGCAGCTGGCCGCTGTGGCACGAGCTCGAACGCGACGGCGGCCCGCTGGTCGCGCACTGGCAGGCACTGGCCGGCCGCGACGTGCAGTCCTGGCGCGGGCTGGGCGTGGCGGCGCTGGTGCTGCTGGCCAGCGCCACCGTGGTGCTGCCGGCCTGGCCGGGGCTGGTCGCCGATTTCGCGCGCTGGCCGCTGGCGGCGGCCTGCGTGGTCCTGGCTGCGCTGGCGCACTTCCTGCTGCAGCGGGTGCAACCGGCGCCGCGGGCGGAACCGCTGCCGGAGCCGGCGTTCGACCCGTTCGCCGAGATGTCCGAGCCGTTGCCGCTGGAGCCGATCGCCAACCACGAGCTGGTCCCGGCGCTGTACGAGGCCGCCCGCGGCGGCCGCGTCGACCGCGCCCTGCAGCTGCTGGAAGCCGGCGCCGACGCGCAGGCGCTGCCGGCGCCGGACTGGCGCGACCAGCGCAGCCTGGCGGTGCTGGCCGCGGTGCTGCCGGACCTGCGCCTGCTGCGCGCGCTGATCGGCCGCGGCGTCGACGTCAACCAGCCGCACCGCGGCATGACCCCGCTGCTGGCCGCGACCCGCGACAGCTGGCACGGCCGGCCGGAAGCGGTGATGACGCTGCTGGCCAACGGCGCCGACTCGCGCGCGGCCGATGCCGACGGCAACACCCCGCTGCACCACGCCGCCCGCAGCTCCGACCCGGGCGTGGCCGCGCTGCTGCGCGACGCCGCCGCCGAGGTCGATGCGCTCAACAACGACGGCCAGAGCCCGCTGGCGCTGGCCTGCCAGGCCGGCAACTGGCGCCTGGCCAGGTTCCTGCTGGAGCGTGGCGCCAAGCCCGAGCCGGCCGACGGCGTGCCGGTGCTGCTGGCCGCGGCCGGCACCGAGGAGGACGATCCGGCCGGGGTGCAGCTGCTGCTCAAGCACAAGGCACGGCTGGACGCACGCGACCGCCAGCGCCGCAGCGCGCTGCACGAGGCGGTGCAGGCCGGTCACGTGGGCATCATCGACGTGCTGCTCGATGCCGGCGCCAACCTGGAAGCGCGCGACGCGCTGGCGCGCACGCCATGGCTGGAGGCCGCCCGCCATGCCCGCGGCGACGTGCTCGAACACCTGCTGGTGCATCGCCCGGACGTGACCGCGGTGGATGTCGAAGGCCGCAACGCGGTGCTGCTGGCGTGCGCCGCCGAGCGCGTGTCGGTGGCGCTGGTGCGGCGCCTGCTGGAACTGGGCATCGCCGCCGACGCCAGCGATGCCTCCGGCCGCCGCGCGGTCGACTTCGCCGCCGGGGCCGGCCGCTGGGGCATCGTCTCGCTGCTGGACCCGGACTATCCGTTGCCGGCCGCGGTCAGCGACGTGCAGACGCAGGCCGCGGGCAGCGACGACGACGGCGGCGCCGCACCATTGCCCGACCGGCCGCCGCTGGCGCTGCTGCGCGAAGCGCTGGGCTTCGGCAATTTCGACGGCATGGCGCCGCTGGCGCGACTGTGTGCGGCCGACGAACTCGGCAGCCTGCTGCACGACCCGCAACTGGCGCTGCAGCCGGCCGCGGTGGACTGGCTGCTGGCGCAGGGCGCCGATCCCGAAGTGCTCGATGCCTGCGGCGACACCCCGATGTTCGCGCTGCTGTCGCGCGGCGTGGACGCCTTGCCGACCCTGCAGGTACTGCTGCGCCGCGGCGTTTCGCCGGCCGGCCGCGGCGGCCTGGCGCGGCTGCTCGCCGCCTGCGTGCAGCACGACCACGCCTCGCGCGGCATGGAGCAGTTCGCGCTGGAACTGCTCGAGCGCGGCGCCGATCCGTTCGCCGCTTCCCCGGCCGGCGACCCGCCGTTGTCGCTGGCGGTGCGGCTGGGTTGGCTGAAGCTGCAGCAGTGGCTGCTGGAGCACGGCGCCGACCGCGAAGCGCGCGACAGCCACGGCATGACCGCCCTGCACCTGGCCACCGCGCTGGCGCGCGAAGCCTCGTTGAAGCTGCTGGTGCAGCAGGGTGCCTCGCCCGAGGCGCGTGCCGCCGACGGCCAGACCCCGCTGGGGGTGGCGCTGTCGATCGGCCGCCGCGACCTGGCCGACTGGCTCGACTGGCGGGTGTGGACGCTGCCGCGGCGGCCGCTGCGCGCCGCCGACGTACCGGCCGCGGCGATGGCCGGCGATGCCGACGCGGTGCGGCGCCTGATCGATCTCGGCCTGCCGGTCGACGCCACCGACGCGCAGGGCTGTACCGGCCTGCTGCGTGCGGCCGGCGGCGGCCACCTGGCCGCGGTCGACCTGCTGCTGGCCCGCGGTGCCGACCCGCAACATGCCGCCAGCAGCGGCGCCACGCCGTTGTCGGCGGCGGTGAGCATGCGCCAGACCGACATCGTCTCGGCCCTGCTCGATGCCGGCGCCCAGCTCGAACACCGCCTGCCCGGCGGCGTCACCGTACTGATGCTGGCCGCCGCGCTGGGCCTGCCGGACATCGTCGCGCGCCTGCTCACCGCCGGCGCCGACGTGCATGCCGGCGACGCGCAGCAGCTGGTGCCGTTGCACTGCGCGGCGCTGTACGGCTTCACCGCCCGCGACCGCTCGCGCCTGCTGGCGTTGCTGGACACGCTGCTGCTGGCCGGCGCCGAGCCGGATCCGGTGGCGGCCGGCTCGGTGACGCCGCTGCTGCTGCTGCTCGGCGCCCGCGCCGAGCCGGGCACCGCCTGCGACGAGCAGGTGGTGCTGGCCGGCGTGGAACGCCTGCTGGACGAGGACGTGGCGCTGGACGTGCGCGATCCGCGCGGCTTCGGCCCGCTGCACCTGGCCGCGCTGCACGGGCTGTCGACGCTGGTGCAGTGCCTGAAGCGCGCCGGTGCCGACCCGGACATGCGCGATGCACTGGGCCGCACCCCGCGCGAGATCGCGGTGATGCGCGGCTTCATCGACGTCGCCGGCGAATTCGAACCGGCGCTGCCGGGCGTGGCGTCGATGGCCCGTTTCCTGCGCGACAACCGCTGATCGCCGGATCTCCCGCGGGCGTCCGCCAAGCGGATGCCCGCCAAGCGTGAACGTGGACCCCGCCGGCCAGCGCCGGAAGGTTGACCCCGTGCGCCTCCCGGTCCAGACTGCGCGCCGCTGCCGGCGCCCCTGCGCTGTCGGCAGTACACCCCTCCGGAGTCCCCGACCCATGTCCAGCGACAGTAGAAGTCGACCTTGCTCGACGCCAGCGATGGCCACCGCCTGACACGGGTCGGTTCGCCAGCGTTGGCGTCGCGCGATGCGACCCAGACAGGCGAACACGATGAACCAGAAAGACCTGCTGTGCCCGGTGGCCGATGCCGCCACCCTGAGCGCGCCCCTGGCGAATTTCAACACCGCCGATGCGGTGGAATACCTCAACACCCTGGAGCTGGCGCGCGCCGCCGACATCCTGGCCGCGCTGCCGTTGCCGCGCGCGGTGAAGATGCTCGAACAGCCCGAACTCGAGCGCGGCGGCGAGCTGGTCGCGGCGCTGCCGCCGGCCCGCGCCGCGGCGCTGCTCGGGTCGATGGCCGACGACCGCGCCACCGACATCGTCCACGAGCTGGACGAGGACGAGCGCGCACGGCTGATCCCGCTGCTGAGCGCGGAGGCGCGGCAGTCGATCCAGCAGCTGCTGGGCTACCCGGCCAACACCGCCGGCAGCCTGATGACCACCGAGTTCGTCAGCGTGCCGGCGGACTGGACCGTCGGCCGCACCCTGCAGCACATCCGCGAGGTCGAGCGCAGCCGCGAGACCGTCTACGCGATCTACGTGCTCGACCCGCACAGCCGCGCGCTGCTGCAGGTGGTGACCATGCGCCGGCTGATCACCGGCGCGCCGGAAGACCCGATCCTGGACGTGGCCCAGGTCAATCCGCCGGTCGCCGTCGACGCCCTGCTCGACCAGGAAGAGGTGGCGCGGCTGATCCGCCGCCACGACCTGCTGGCGATCCCGGTGGTCGACGCGCAGCGGCACGTGCTGGGCATCGTCACCGTCGACGACATCCTCGACGCGCTGATCGAGGAGTCCACCGAGGACGTGCACAAGTTCGGCGGCATGGAGGCGCTGGACAAGCCGTACATGCGCATCGGCTTCTTCGAGATGATCCGCAAGCGCGGCGGCTGGCTCAGCGTGCTGTTCCTGGGCGAGATGCTCACCGCCAGCGCGATGCAGCACTACGAGGAGGAACTGGCGCGCGCGGTGGTGCTGACGCTGTTCATCCCGCTGATCATGAGCTCGGGCGGCAACTCCGGTTCGCAGGCGACCTCGCTGCTGATCCGCAGCCTGGCGCTGCGCGAGCTGCGCCTGCGCGACTGGTGGAAGGTGGCGCTGCGCGAGCTGCCGACCGGCCTGCTGCTGGGCGGCATCCTCGGCGCGCTGGCGATCGTGCGCATCGCGGTGTGGCAGCTGGGCGGCCTGCACGACTACGGCGAGCACTGGCAGCTGCTGGCGCTGACCATCGGCGCGGCGCTGGTGGGCATCGTCACCTTCGGTTCGCTGTCCGGCTCGATGCTGCCGTTCGTGCTCAAGCGCCTGGGCTTCGACCCGGCCAGCGCCTCGGCGCCGTTCGTGGCCACGCTGGTGGACGTGACCGGGCTGGTGATCTATTTCAGCATCGCCGCGGCGATCCTCGGCGGCACGCTGCTGTAGCCGGCGGGCATCGCCGGACTTGCGCCGGATCATGCCGCCGGCAGCGCACTGCGTGTACCGTGTGCGCAGGCGCCACAACCCGCGTTCGACCATGAGCATCTACCACCTGCAGTCCGTGTTCCGCCCGCAGTCGGTCGCCGTGATCGGCGGCAGCCCGCGCGAACGTTCGGCCGGGCGCGCGGTGGTGCGCAACCTGCGCGCAGGCGGTTTCAGCGGGCAGATCGGCTGGGTCAACCCGCGCCACGGCGAGATCGACGGCATCCGCACGGTGCGCAAGCTCGCCGACCTGGCCTGGGTGCCGGACCTGGTGGTGATCACCGCGCCGGCGGCGATCGTGCCGCAGGTGGTGGCCGCGGCCGCCGAACGCGGCGTGGCCGCGGCCATCATCCTCACCGCCGGCCTCGGCGAGGGGCCGGGCTCGTTCGCCGCGCAGGTGGAGGCGGCCGCGCGCGCCAAGGGCCTGCGCATCCTCGGCCCGCACTGCCTGGGGGTGATCGCGCCGCATGCGCGGCTCAACGCCAGCATCGCCGCGCACTGCCCGCAGGCCGGCGACCTGGCGCTGATCTCCGAATCCAGCGCCATCGCCGCGGCGCTGGTGGAATGGGGCGTGGCGCGCTCGGTCGGGTTCTCGGCGGTGGTGTCGCTGGGCGATGCGCTGGACGTGGATTTCGGCGACCTGCTCGACTACTTCGCCACCGACTACCGCACCCGCGCGATCCTGCTGTACGTCGAGCACATCCGCGACGCGCGCAAGTTCATGTCCGCCGCGCGCGCCGCCGCGCGCGCCAAGCCGGTGGTGGTGGTCAAGTCCGGCCGCGACGCGAGCCCCAACCCCAATGCCGAAACCCACGTGCAGGCGCTGGCCGCCTCCGACGCGGTGTACGGCGCCGCCTTCAACCGCGCCGGCCTGCTGCGGGTGAACGCGCTGGACGAACTGTTCGCCGCGGCCGAGACCCTGGGCCGGCTGGGTACCTTCCCCGGACGCCGGTTGGCCATCCTCAGCAACGGCGGCGGCGTCGGCCGGCTGGCGGTGGACCAGCTGGCGGCGCTGGGCGGCACCCTGGCCGAACTGTCGCCGGCCACGGTGGAACGGCTGGACGCGGCGCTGCCGCAGGGCTGGTCGCGCGGCAATCCGGTGGACATCGTGGTCGACGCCGACGGCGAGCGCTATGCCGCCGCGATCGAGGCGCTGCTGTCCGACCCGGAGAACGACGCGCTGCTGGTGGTCAACGTGCCCACCGCGTTCACCTCCTCGGCCGACGCGGCGCAGGCGCTGACCCGCACCCTGGGCCTGCGCCCGCGCCACCACCGCGACAAGCCGGTGTTCGCGGTGTGGCTGGGCAACGACGACCGCGCCACCGCCACCCTCAACACCGCGCACGTGCCGACCTATGCCACCGAAGCCGACGCGGTGCGCGGCTTCCAGCATTTGGTGCGCTACCGCGAGGCGCAGGCGGCACTGATGGAGACCCCGCCCAGCCTGCCGGCCGACGTGGTGGCCGACGCCGCCGGCGCGCGCGCGCTGGTGGAGGCGGCGCTGGCGGCCGGGCAGGCCTGGCTCGATCCGCTGGCCACCCACCAGCTGCTGGCCGCCTACGGCATCGCCTCGGCGCCGGTGCTGCACGCGCGCGATCCGCACGAGGCGATGGAACTGGCGCAGCCGCTGCTGGAGCGCGGCGCCACCGTGGCGGTGAAGATCCTGTCGGCCGACATCCCGCACAAGTCCGACGTCGACGGCGTGCGCCTGAACCTGGGCACGCTGCAGGCGGTGCACGCGGCGGCCAGTTCGATCCTGGCGCGCGCACGCGAACTGCGCCCGCACGCGCGCATCGACGGCGTGCTGGTGCAGCCCACCGTGGTGCGGCCCAAGGCGCGCGAGCTGATCGCCGGCATCGCCGACGATCCGACCTTCGGCCCGGTGATCGTGTTCGGCCGCGGCGGCACCGCGGTGGAGGTGATCGACGACAAGACCCTGGCATTGCCGCCGCTGGACCTGCGGCTGGCGCACGAGGTGATCGGCCGCACCCGGGTGTCGCGCATCCTCAAGGCCTACCGCGACGTGCCGGCCGCCGACGAGCGCGCGGTGGCGCTGGTGCTGGTCAAGCTGGCGCAGCTGGCCGCCGACCTGCCGGAGGTGCGCGAGCTGGACATCAACCCGCTGCTGGCCGACCGCGACGGCGTGCTGGCGCTGGACGCGCGCGTGGCCATCGCCGCGCCGCGGCGGCTGCACAAGGGCCGCGGCCACCCGCGCTTCGCGATCTTCCCGTACCCGACCGAGTGGGAGCGCAGCATCGAGCTGTCCGACGGCGCGACCGCGTTCGTGCGGCCGGTGCGCCCGGAGGACGACGCGCTGTTCCGCGCCTTCTTCGCCCGCGTCACCGACGAGGACCTGCGGCTGCGCTTCTTCCAGTCGGTCAAGCATTTCAGCCACGAGTTCATCGCGCGCCTGACCCAGCTCGACTACGCGCGCTCGATCGCGCTGGTGGCCATCGACCCCCGCAACGGCGAGATGCTCGGCGCGGTGCGCCTGCATGCCGACGCCGACTACGACCGCGGCGAGTACGGCATCCTGATCCGCTCCGACCTCAAGGGCCACGGCATCGGCTGGAAGCTGATGCAGATCATGATCGAGTACGCCGCCTGGCTGGGATTGAACATGGTCGAAGGCCAGGTGCTGCGCGAGAACAGCACCATGCTGGCGATGTGCCAGAGCCTGGGCTTCAAGGTGAAGCCGGACCCGGACGACCCGACGCTGATGGACGTGACCCTGCCGGTGCGCGCCGGCTGAGCGCGGGCGTCGCGGTGCCGGCAGGGCGACGCGGCGCATCGCGCTCCGTGCCGGGCTCGAGCGGACCGGACGGCAGGTGGCCTTCCAGGAACATCAGGCCGCGGCTGATGGCGCCGAGCTGCTGCCAGAACGTGGTTCGGGTGGTCATGTCTGCTCCTCCGCTTGCGCATCGCTTGGACTTGAATGACATACAAGCTACGTCCATCCTCGGCACGGCAGAAGCGAGACTTGTACAAGCCAGGCTTGAGGAAAATTTGAAATGGGGCGATTGCCGCTGGAGCAGCTGGAGGCGTTCGTGTGCGCCGCGCGGCTGGGCAACCTGACGCGCGCGGCCGAGGCAATGAACCTGACCGTCAGCGCGCTGAGCCACCGCATGCGCCAGCTGGAGCAGCGGATGGGGCAGGTGCTGCTGCAGCGCGGCCCGCGCGGGGTGGCGCTGACGCTGGCCGGCCAGCGCCTGCTCGACGACGTCGGCGAGCCGCTGGACCGCATCGCCCAGGCGCTGCGCCGTCGCGCCACGGTGCCGGGCAACACGGTGACGCTGAGCCTGACCCCGTCGATGGCCAACGCCTGGCTGGTGTCGCGGCTGCCGCAGCTGGTGGCCGCGCATCCGCAGCTGAGCCTGAGCCTGCAGTCCTCCGCGCACCTGGTGGATTTCGAGCGCGAGCCGGTGGACCTGGCGTTGCGCCTGGGGCGGGGCCAGTGGCCCGGCGTGCAGGCCGAGTTCCTGTTCGACGAATGGATCTCGCCGGTGGCCAGCCCGGAGTTGCTGGCCCGGCACGGCAAGGTGCCGCTCGCGCGGCTCGCCGAGCTGCCGTTGCTGGGCGATCCGGGCGGGCGCTGGCCGCAGTGGTTCGCCCGGTTCGGCGGCGAGCCGCCGGCGCGCTACGTCGCCCACCTGGACGACAGCGAGGCGCTGCACCATGCCGCGGCCACCGGCATGGGCGTGGCGCTGGCGCGGCTGACGCTGGCGCAGCCGCTGATCGCGGCCGGCCGGCTGGTACGGCTGACCCGGCGCCGGCTCAAGCCCGACTTTGCCCACTACCTGGTGTATCCCGAACGCAGCCTGCGCCATCCCGGCGCGGTGCTGGTGTGCGACTGGCTGCGCCAGCAGGCCACACGGATGGAGGCGCCGTGAGCGGCCGCCGGAATTGCCGGTGGCGGCCGTGCACGGAAGGGTTTGGCGGGATGCCGGAGCCGGCCGCGATGGGGTTCCGGTCCGTTTCCACCGTCGCGGCACCGGGGCGGTACTGATGCGCCAGCCGCTGCTGTTGCTGCCCGGCCTGCTCAACGACGCCGCGCTGTGGCGCCACCAGATCGCCGGGCTGGCGGACGTGGCCGACTGCCGGGTGGGCGACCTGACCGCGCACGACACGCTGCGGGCGCTGGCCGAGGGCGTGCTGGCGCAGGCGCCGCCGGCGTTCGCCCTGGCCGGGTTCTCGATGGGCGGCTACATCGCCCAGGAAATCCTGCGCATCGCCCCGGAGCGGGTAAGGCGGCTGGCCCTGCTGGATACCTCGTACCGGCCGGATTCGCCCGAGCGCGCCGCGCAGCGCCGGGCGCAGCAGGCCAGCGTGCGCCTGCCCGGTACCTTCCACGGTTTCGGCGAGCGGCTGATGCGCAGCTACATCGACGCTTCGCGCTTGCAGGATCAGGGGCTGGTGGACAGCGTGCGGGCCATGACCACGCGCCTTGGCGCGGAGGTGTTCCTGCGCCAGAGCCGCATCGAACGGGTGGACGGCACCCGCGTGCTGCGCGACTGGCGCGGCCCGGCGCTGGTGGTCTGCGGCCAGAACGATGCGATCACGCCGCTGCCGGTCAGTCGGCAGATGGCGGCGTTGATGCCGCAGTCCACGCTGGTGGTGATCCCCGGTTGCGGACACCTGGCGCCGCTGGAAAAGCCGGAGGAGGTGAACGCGGCGATGCGCGCCTGGCTGCAGGCGGCGGTGGATTGATCCATGGGCGGCGAACCGGCGGCTCGCAGGCGGCCGGTTCGCGCAACCGCCCGCTCAATCCCAGGCCGGAGCGATGCCGTCCGGATTGGCCACCCGCTGCCCGCGGTCCAGCGTCGCGATCGTCGCCATGTCCCCGGCGTCCAGCCGCAGCCCGGCCGCCTCGAGGTTGCCGGCCAGGTTCTCGCGGCGGGTCGATGACGGAATCACCGAGTAGCCCTGCTGCAGCGCCCACGCCAGCGCCACCTGCGCCGGGGTGGCCCGGTGGCGCTCGGCGATGGCCTGGATCGCCGCGTCCTTCAACACCGCGCCATAGGCCAGGCTCATGAACGCGGTGACGTGGATGCCCTGGTCGCGCAGGTACGAGGTCAGCGCACGGTTCTGCAGGTAGGGATGCACCTCGACCTGGTTGGTGGCGATGGCATCGGCGCCAAGGATGTCGATCGCCTGCCGGGTCAGTCCGATGGTGAAGTTGGAAACGCCGATCGCCCGGGTCAGCCCCTGGGCCCTGGCTTCGGCCAGCGCGCCGAGGAACTCGCGCATCGGCACTTCATCGTTGGGCGAGGGCCAGTGGATCAGGGTCAGGTCGACCCGGTCGGTGCGCAGCTTGCGCAGGCTTTCGCGCAGGCTGGCCAGCAGGTCGTCGCGATGGAAGTTGCTGATCCAGATCTTGGTGGTGAGGAACAGCTCGTCGCGGGGCACGCCACCGCTGGCAATGGCCGCGCCGAGGTCGGCTTCGTTGTCGTAGATCTGCGCGGTGTCGAAGGCGCGGTATCCCAGCTCCAGTGCGTTGTGCACGGAGTCGGTGAGGGTCTGGCCCTTCAGGCGGTAGGTGCCAAGGCCAATGGCGGGAACGTTCATCGGGATTCTCCGGGAAGTGATTGCGATGCAGGCTACGCCATGCAGCGCGGACGGGAAGTGGCAGGGCGGCAACGCGCTGTTGCGTCAGTGCGCGGCCACGGCGATGCCGTCGGCACGGTCGTCGATGCCGTCGCGACGATCCAGGCGGCCGCTGAGCGCGGTCAGCGCGAACGCGCCCAGCACCACCAGCGCGCCCAGCCACGGCGTATGCATCAGGCCGATGTGGTCGACCACCAGCCCGCCGAGCGAGGCGCCCAGCGCGATGCCGATGTTGAACGCGGCGATGTTCAGGCCCGAGGCCACGTCGGTGGCCTGCGGCACGAAGCGTTGCGCCTGCTTGACCACATAGACCTGCAGCCCGGGCACGTTGCCGAACGCCACCGCGCCCAGTGCAAGCACGCTCAGCAGCATCAGCCAGGTGTTGTGGGCGGTGAAGGTGAGCGCGAACAGCACCAGTGCCAGCAGGGCGAAGATGCGCTTGAGCGCGGGCACCGGGCCGAGGCGGTCGGCCAGGCGGCCGCCCCACAGGTTGCCGATCGCCACCGAGATGCCGTAGACCAGCAGCACCAGGCCCACCGCGCTGGCGGAAAAGCCGGTCACGTCCTGCAGGATCGAGGCCAGGTAGGTGAAGGAAAGGAACGTGCCGCCGTAACCCAGCGCGGTCATCGCATAGACCAGCAGCAGGCGCGGTTGCGCCAGCACCGCGAACTGCTGGGCGAACCGGGCCGGCGCGCTGCGCGGCAGGCCGCGCGGCACGAACAGCAGGCTGCCGAGCAGCGCCAGCACGCCCAGCGCCGCCACCGCGAGGAAAGTGGCGCGCCAGCCCAGGTGCTGGCCGATGAAGGTTCCCAGCGGCACGCCGGTGACCAGGGCCACGGTCAGGCCGGTGAACATGATGGCGATGGCACTGGCGGCCTTGTCCTTCGGCACCAGCGAGGTGGCGATGATCGAGCCGACCGAGAAGAACACGCCGTGGGCGAGGCCGGTCAGCACCCGGGCGACGATCAGGGAGCCGTAGCCCGGCGCCATCCATGCGACCAGGTTGCCGGCGGTGAACAGCACCATCAGCGCGACCAGCAGCGCCTTGCGCGGCACGCGGCCGGTCAGCGCGGTGAGTACCGGCGCGCCGACCGCCACGCCCAGTGCGTACAGGGAGACCAGCAGGCCGGCCGACGGCAGGCTGACGTGCAGGTCGGCGGCGATGGTCGGGATCAGGCCGACGATGACGAATTCGGTGGTGCCGATGGCGAACGCGCCGAGCGTCAGCGCCAGCAGGGCGAGGGGGATGCCACGGGACATGGGCGTTACCGGTGGGGAGGGGTGGCGCAGTCTGGGCGCCGGACTGTTGCCGAAAAAGCGGCTTTCGCGCCAATGACTATTGATCTAAAGTCAATAGTGATCGACTCCTCGACCGGTACCGGCCATGAGAACCACCCTCGACGAGATGCAGGCCTTCATCGCGGTGATCGATGCGGGCTCGATCACCGCCGCCGCCGAACAGCTGGAGCAGACCACCTCCGGCGTCAGCCGCGCGTTGGCGCGCCTGGAAGAGAAGCTGGGCACCACGCTGCTGACCCGCACCACCCGCCGCCTGCACCTGACCGAGGAGGGCGCGGCGTTCCTGCAGCAGTCGCGTGCGATCGTCGCCGCGGTGGAAGCGGCCGAGGAGCAGATCGCCGCCCGTCGCGAACGTCCGTCCGGCCGGCTGCGCGTGGATGCGGCGATGCCGTTCGTGCTGCACGTGATCGCACCGCTGGTGGCCGGCTACCGCGCCCGATACCCGGAGGTGGCGCTGGAGCTCAACAGCAGCGAGCGCTACATCGACCTGCTGGAACGGCGCACCGACGTCGCCATCCGCATCGGGCCGCTGGCCGATTCCACCCTGCATGCGCGGCCGCTGGCGCACAGCCGCCTGCGGATCCTGGCCAGCCCCGCCTACCTGCAGCAGCACGGGGTGCCGAAGAGCGTGGCGCAGCTGCGCGAGCATGCGCTGCTGGGCTTCAACGAACCGGATTCATTGAACCATTGGCCGGTGCGTGACGAAGACGGCACGCTGCTGCACGTGCGCCCGGCCCTGGCGGTGTCCAGCGGCGAAACCCTGCGCCGGCTGGCGCTGGAGGCGGTCGGCATCGTCTGCCTGTCCGACTTCATGACCGAGCGCGACCGCGCGGCGGGCACGCTGCTGGAAGTGCTGCCGAAACAGACCGTGGAAGTGCGCCAGCCGATCCATGCCGTCTACTACCGCAACACCGCGGTCTCGGCACGGATCAGCTCGTTCCTCGACCATCTGGCGCAGGCATTGGCCAACGCGCCGTTCGCGCGCTGACGGACCGCAAGGCCGCTCCGCTCCGGCGGCTGGAGCATGGCCTGCGCGCGAGCGCGATGCCGGGGCGCAGGCAGGTCGAAGCCGATCGGCCGGAAGCGAGGCAAGCATCCCCATCACCCGCGCGGGAGTCGCTGGCAGACAGCTGGCAACGGAAGCGTCCGCGCTCAGTGATCCGCCTGTTCCTGCTCGGCGTGGTGCCAGGCGTGGCGCACCAGCCAGCGCGCCTCGTCCCACGGTACGGCCAGGGAGGGGGCGTGGCGGTGGTAGCTGTCCTGCAGCACCCGGTAGAGCTGTTCTTCGTTGGCGCGCGGATAAGCCTGGTAGACGTCGTAGCCGATTTCCAGCAGGCGCTGGTAATGGTCGAAGTCGTGGTGGCCAAGCTGGCCGATGGCGTGGACGCCGCGCCAGTAGGCCAGTTCGGCGTCACGGTTGATGCGGCGGCGGGCTGCGGATGTGGTCTGCATGGGTAGGACTCCATTCGCGGGCTACCCCCCTGTCCGGCCGATGCTAATGGCTGCGGCCGGGCGCGTCCAATCGCCGGTTCAGTCCGCCTCGGCGCTGGCCGCGTCCAGCTGCGCGATGTCCTGCGCGTCCAGCGCCAGCGTGGCCGCGGCCAGGATTTCGCGCAGCTGGGCGACGCTGGTGGCGCTGGCGATCGGTGCGGCGATGCCGGGGCGCGCGATCAGCCAGGCCAGCGACACCTGCGCCGGCGTGGCGCGGTGGCGCGAGGCGACGTCGTCGAGCGCGGCGAGGATGCGCAGGCCGCGCGGATTGAGGTACCTGTCCGCCACTTCCTGGCCACGCGCGCTGCTCTTGCCGGCATCCCCGGCGTTGCGGTACTTGCCGCTGAGGAAGCCCCTGGCCAGCGCGTAGTAGCCGATCACGCCCAGCTCCTGTTCGCGTGCCAGCGGCTCCAGTTCGGCCTCGTAGCCGGCGCGGTCGTACAGGTTGTACTCCGGCTGCAGGGTCTCGTAGCGCGGCAACCGGTACTGCTCGGAGACCAGCAGCGCGTCGCGCAGGCGGGTGGCGCTGTAGTTGGAAGCGCCGATGGCGCGCACCTTGCCCTGTTCCACCAGCCGCGCGAACGCGCCCAGGGTTTCCTCCAGCGGCACCGACTCGTCGTCCTCGTGCGCCTGGTACAGGTCGATCGTCTCGACCTGCAGGCGCCGCAGCGAACCTTCCACCGCCTCGGCGATGTTGTCGGCCGACAGTCCCGGCTGTTCGCCCCACTTGCCGACCTTGGTGGCGAGCACCACCTTGTCGCGCTTGCCGCTGCGCTGCAGCCAGCGGCCGATGAGGGTCTCCGACTCGCCGCCCTGGTTGCCCGGCGCCCAGGCCGAGTACACGTCGGCGGTATCGACCAGGTTGAAGCCGGCATCGACGAAGGCGTCGAGCAGGGCGAAGCCGGTCTTCTCGTCGACGTTCCAGCCGAGGACGTTGCCGCCGAAGGCGAGGGGCTTGACCTGCAGGCCGGAACGGCCGAGTTCGCGGGACTGGGACATGGGGGTTCCTCCTTGGGCGCAAGCGACACAGCATAGACGGCACGCCGGCGGATGCCGCGGCGGCCGCCGCGAAAACAGCGTTCCGCGCATTGCCGCGGCGCTAACGGAAATTGAACGGATCGGTCGCGCGATGCTGCGTGCTAGGCTCGCGCCACCAACGATCACGGAGATCCGCCATGCGTATCCGCACCTCACTGGCCTGTGCCTGCCTGCTCGTGCTTTCCCCGGGGGCTTTTGCCGCCCCGGCTTCGACGGCGGCCCCGGCGCAGCAGGAAGCCATCGCCGTCGCGCCGGAACTGCAGGCCGCGGTGGACGGCAGCTGGCGCGACCCGGCCAATGTCGCGCGCGACCGCTACCGCAATCCGGCGCAGACGCTGGCGTTCTTCGGCGTGCAGCCGACCCAGACGGTGGTGGAGATCACCCCCGGCGGCGGTTGGTACGCGGAAATCCTGGCGCCGTACCTGCGCGAAAGCGGCCGCTACGTCGCCGCCGTGGTCGACCCGCTGGCGGTGGCCGAAGGCCGCGGCCGCGACTACCAGCAGCGCAGCCGCGACGGGCTGGAAAAGAAGTTCGCCGATGATCCGGCCCGTTTCGACCGCGCCACCGTGGTGGCCTACGACCCGGCCGCGCCGGTGTTCGGCCAGGCCGGCTCGGCCGACGTGGTGCTGACCTTCCGCAACGTGCACAACTGGCGCAGTGCCGGCCAGGCCGAGGGCATGTTCCGCGGCTTCTTCGAGGTGCTCAAGCCGGGCGGCGTGCTGGGCGTGGTCGAACACCGCGCCGCCGGCGACGTGCCGGCCGACGACAGGAGCGGCTATGTCGGCCAGCAGCAGGTGATCGCGATGGCCGAGGCCGCCGGCTTCGAGCTGGCCGGCAGCAGCGAGGTCAACGCCAACCCGCGCGATACCAAGGATCACCCCAATGGCGTGTGGATGCTGCCGCCGTCCAACAACCATCCGGCGGAAGATGCGGAAAAATATGCGGCCATCGGCGAAAGCGACCGCATGACCCTGCGCTTCGTGAAGCCGCGCCAGGAATGAAGTGAATCGTGGCGCACGTCCGGGCCGCGCTGGCGGCCCACCGCGCCTGCATCCGTTTTGCCCGCAGTCCCTTCGATGCTGATCGCCTTCAACAAGCCGTTCAACGTGCTGTGCCAGTTCACCGACCGCAGCCAGCCGCCGCGGGCGACGCTGGCCGGTTTCGGCCTGCCGTCCGGCGTGTATGCCGCCGGGCGGCTGGACTACGACAGCGAGGGATTGCTGCTGCTCACCGACGATGGCGGGCTGGCGCACCGGCTGACCGATCCGCGCCACAAGCAGCCCAAGACCTACTGGGTGCAGGTGGAAGGCACGCCGGACGAGGAGCAGCTGCGCGCGCTGCGCGAGGGGGTGATGCTCAGCGACGGGCCGACGCTGCCGGCCCGTGTGCAGCGCCTGGAAACACCGCCGGCACTGTGGCCGCGCGATCCGCCGGTGCGCTTCCGCAAGACCGTGCCCGACGCATGGCTGGCGATCACCCTGGGCGAGGGCCGCAACCGCCAGGTACGGCGCATGACCGCGGCGGTGGGCCTGCCGACGCTGCGGTTGGTGCGGGTATCGATGGGGCCGCACGCACTGCAGGAACTGCAGCCGGGGCAGTGGCGGCGGCTGGCGTAGCCGCCGCGTGGGGCGCGGCTCAGGCGTCGCTGCCGATGTCGCTGGTCTCGTCCACGGTGGTGGCGGTGGAGCGATTGGGCGAAATCCGTTGCGCGCTGCCGTTCAGCGGTGCGTTGCGGTCGCGCTGGCGCTTGCGGTAGATGGCGTAGCCGATCAGGCCCACGCCGACCGCGGCCGCGGCGATGGTCACCGCCGGGTTGCGGCGCGCGAACCGGGTGGCGGCCTTGCCGCCGGTCTTGACCGCGCCGATGGCCGCGCCGGTCTTGATCCAGTCGCTGGCCTGCGGGCCCAGGTGGCGCAGGTTGCTGCCGGCGTGGCGGAGGCTGTCGCCGGCGTTGCCGGCAAGTTCGAGGGCGCGTTCCAGCGCTCGGTCGGTGATCACGGTCAGCTTGCTCATGGGGGTGGGGTCCTGGCCTGGGTGAGGGAATGCAGTGTCCTCTGGCCGCCGTATATGGCGCGTTAGATCCATGAATGAACACCGCCGCGCCCCATCGTAGCCACCGGCGCGCGGATCAGGAAGGCAGGGGCTGCCGATCGGTCGCAAGCGTCCGTCGGCTCCGCCGCGGGCCGGTGCCGGGATTGGCTCCGGCCGGGTGCCGGGTCGCGACTGACGTCGCTCCTACAAGGGTTGGGTGCGTTGTAGGAGCGACGTCAGTCGCGACCTTTCCCGGTGGGCCGCGCCGCGCGGACAGCTGCAAGACACGACCGTTGCCACGGGAAGGCATGCCTCACGTCCCGCGCGGTTCTGCACGATGGGTTGCAGGAGCACTCCATGGATCATCCGGCCGCGCCACGCATGACTTTGCAGGCCAGCCCTCGATCACCGTCGCCACGGGTCGGGGACGCATCACGTCCCGCGCGGTTTTGCACGATGGGTTGCGGGAGCACTCCGCGGATCATCCGGCCGCGCCACGCATGACTTTGCAGTCCAGCCCTCGATCACCGTCGCCACGGGAAGGTATGCCTCACGTCCCGCGCGGTTTTGCACGATGGGTCGCGGTAGCACTCCACGGATCATCCGGCCGCGCCACGCATGACTTTGCAGGCCAGCCCTCGATCACCGTCGCCACGGGCCAGGAACGCATCACGTCCCGCGTGGTTTGGCCCTGTGCGTGGCGGTGGCCGTCCAGGGGTCGTCCGGCCACGGATGCTTCGGATACCTCCCCTTCATCTCCTTCTTCACCTCGGCATAGGTGCTTCCCCAGAAGTTCCTCAGGTCGGCGGTGACCTGCAGCGGCTTGCCGCCGGGGGAGAGCAGGTGCAGCAGCAGCGGCACGCGGCCGTCGGCGATGCGCGGGGTGTCGGCCAGGCCGAACAGTTCCTGCAGCTTCACCGCCAGCACCGGCGGGCGCGGGGTGAGGCCGTCGTCGTCCAGCGCGTAGTCGATGCGCCGCTCCATGCCCGAGGGCACGCCGATGCGCACCGGGGCGTGGCGCTCCAGCAGCTGCCGCTGCGCCCACGGCAGCGGCGACTTCAGCGCTTCGCCCAGTTCCTCCTCGCCCAGCGCGTCGAGCCGGGTCTTGCCGGCGAAGGCCGGGCGCAGCCAGTCGTCCAGCGTGGCCAGCAGCGCGGCATCGGACAGGTCGGGCAGTCCCAGCTCCGGCATCCAGTGGCGCAGCGACATCGCCCGCCAGCGCCACTGCCGCAGGCTGTCGGTCCATGGCAGCGCGTCCAGCCCGAGTTCGCGCACCGCCTCGGTCAGTGCCGCGGCGGCGTGCGCCGGATCGACGCGGCCGGCGGGGCGGCTGTCCAGCACGATGCGGTCGAAGCTGGATTCGCGCCGCGCCACCAGGGCGCGCTTCTCCGCATCCCAGCGCACCACGTCCCGCTGCGCGAAACGTTGCGGGAAGTCGGCGCGCAGGCGTGCCTCGTCCACCGGGGCGGCGCGCAGCAGCAGTGCATCCTTGGCCTCGAAGCGCAGCTCGCTGGCCACCAGCCACGGTTCGCCGCGCAGGTCGCTGTTGTCGAACAGGCGCGCGCTGCGGCCGTTGGCCAGCAGGTAGCGCTGCGGGTCGCCGGGATGGCGGGCGGCGATGCGGTCGGGAAAGGCGTGCGCCAGCAGGTCGCCGAGTTCGTGCGCCTCGATCTCGGCCGGCGGCGCGGCTTCGCAGCGCAGGCGCCGCCGCCATTGCTTCGCCGCCGCATCGATGGCGGCCAGCGCGCCGCGGCTGGCATCGTGCGGCACGCGCCCGCCACGGAACGCGGCCAGCGCCCGCCAGCGTGCCGCCAGCGCGTCGCCGCCCTGGCGCAGCGGATCGCGCGCCTCGACCAGCGCCGCCAGGTCCGCGGCCAGCGCCTGCGCGCGGGGTCCCCGGGCCGCCAGCAGCATCGCCGCCAGTCGCGGGTGGGTGCCCAGCGCCAGCATGCGCCGGCCGTCGGCGGTGATCGTGCCGCCGTCGCCGAGCGCGCCCAGCCGCTGCAGCAGCTCGCGTGCGGCGGCCAGCGCACCGGGCGGCGGCGGGTCGACGAAGCGCAGTTCGTCGCTGCCCCAGGCGGCCAGCTCCAATGCCAGCGCCGCCAGTTCGACCTGCGCGATCTCCGGCCGGCGCTGCGCTTCCAGCCGTTGCGACTGCGGCCACAGCCGCCAGGCCCAACCCTCGGCGACGCGGCCGGCGCGGCCGGCGCGCTGGTCGGCCGAGGCCTGCGAGACCGGCACCACGTCCAGCCGCGAGAAGCCGCTGTTGGGGTCGTAGCGCGGCTCGCGCGCCAGCCCGGCGTCGATCACCACGCGCACGCCCGGCAGCGTCACCGAGGACTCGGCGACGTTGGTGGCCAGCACCACGCGCCGCTGGCCGTCGGCGGCGGGTTGCAGCACCTGCGACTGCTGTTCCACCGGCAGTTCGCCGTGCAGCGGCAGCACCGCCACCGCCGGGTCCAGCGACTGCGCCAGCGCCGCCTGCACCCGGGCGATCTCGCGCTGGCCGGGCAGGAACACCAGCACGTCGCCGGGATGCTGGACCAGCGCCTGCTCGACCGCCCGCCGTGCCTGCGCTTCCAGCGCCTCGTCGCGGCGGGCCGGGAAATGCGCGATCTCCACCGGAAAGCCGCGGCCGGCGCTGCTCAACCGCGGCGCCTGGAGGAAGCGGGCCAGCTTCTCGCCGTCCAGCGTGGCCGACATCACCACGATGCGCAGGTCTTCGCGCAGCTGCGACTGCACGTCCAGCGCCAGCGCCAGGCCGAGATCGGCGGCCAGGTGGCGCTCGTGGAACTCGTCGAACAGCAGCGCGCCCACGCCTTCCAGCAGCGGGTCGTCCTGCAGCATCCGGGTCAGGATGCCTTCGGTGACGACCTCGACGCGGGTACGCGCGGAGACTTTGTTCTCGAAGCGGATGCGGTAGCCGACGGTCTCGCCGACCGGCTCGCCGAGCTGGCGCGCCATGAACTGCGCGGCGCTGCGTGCGGCCACCCGGCGCGGTTCCAGCATCACGATCCTGCTGCCTTCCAGCCATGGCGCATCCAGCAGCGCCAGCGGCACGTGGGTGGTCTTGCCGGCGCCGGGCGGGGCTTCGAGCACCAGCCGCGGATGCGCGGCGAGATGGTCGAGGATCTGCGGCAGCAGCGGGGAAATCGGAAAATCGGGGGAGGCCATGCGCGCCAAGGATAAGGCCTGCGGCCGCGTGGCCGGCAGCGACAGCGGGCCCGGTTCCGCACCAGCCACTACAATGTGCGATTCCCGCGATGCCAGCCCCTGCGATGCAACTGATCGATATCGGCGCCAACCTCACCCACGACTCCTTCGATCGCGACCGCGACGCCGTGCTGCAGCGCGCGCGCGCTGCCGGGGTGGTGCAGATGGTGGTGACCGGCGCCAGCCGCGAGCATTCGCCGCTGGCACTGGAGCTGGCGCAGCGGCATCCGGGCTTCCTGTTCGCCACCGCCGGCGTGCATCCGCACCACGCGGTCGACTACACCGACGAATGCGATGCCGAGATGCGCGCGCTGCACGCCCACGCCGAGGTGGTGGCGGTGGGCGAGTGCGGGCTGGACTACTTCCGCGACTTCTCGCCGCGCCCGGCGCAGCGCCGGGCGTTCGAGCGGCAGCTGCAGCTGGGCAGCGAGAACCGCAAGCCGCTGTTCCTGCACCAGCGCGACGCGCATGCCGACTTCATGGCGATGATGCGCAACTTCGACGGCCGGCTCGGCCCGGCGGTGGTGCATTGCTTCACCGGCGAGCGCGACGAGCTGTTCGACTACCTGGACCGCGACTGGTACATCGGCATCACCGGTTGGCTGTGCGACGAGCGCCGCGGCGCGCACCTGCGCGAGCTGGTGAAGCACATCCCGGCCGAGCGGCTGATGATCGAGACCGACGCGCCGTACCTGCTGCCGCGCACGCTCAAGCCGATGCCCAAGGACCGCCGCAACGAACCGGCCTACCTCGCCCACATCGTCGAGGAGCTGGCGCGCGACCGCGGCGAGACCGCCGCCGCCGTCGCGGCGCAGACCACCGCCGCCGCCCGCGGCTTCTTCCGGCTGCCCGCGGCAACGCACTGATCCCCCCGCGCGACGCGCGACGGTTCCTGACAGAATGGCGTCCGCGCCGCTTCCGGCGCGGCTCTTCCGGAACCCCCGCATGCCCGTCCGTTCACTGCGGTTCGCCGCATCCGCCTGCCTGCTCCTTGCCGTCGCCGCCTGCGGCACGTCCGACGATGCCGCCGAACAGGCCGGTGCCTCCACCCTGGCGGTAACCCTGGTGCCGGCGCAGGCCAGGTCGTTGCAGCGCAGCGTGCTGGTCTCCGGCCCGGTCTCGGCCTACGAGGAAATGCAGCTGGGGGTGGAAATCAGCGGCGCGCGGGTGACCGCGCTGAACGTCGATGTCGGCCAGCAGGTGCGCAAGGGGCAGGTGCTGCTGACGCTGGACCACCGCACCCTGGACAGCGAACTGGCGCAGGCGCAGGCGGCCACGCGCGAGGCCGAGGCATCGCTGGCGCTGGCGACGGTCAACCATGACCGTGCGGCCACGCTGGCGCGCGAGCAGCTGGTCAGCGCCGCGCAGGTGGACGAGCTGCGCGCCGCGCGCACCCAGGCCGAGGCGCGCCTGAGCACCGCCCGCGCACAGCGCGATGCGGCACAGCTGCGGCGCGATTTCGCCGAGCTGCGGGCACCGGCCGATGGCGTCATTTCCAAACGGCTGGTACAGCCGGGGCAGGTGGTGGCCGCCGGCAGCGAACTGCTGCGGCTGATCCGCGACGGCCGCCTGGAGTGGCGCGCCGAGCTGCCCGAGGCCGAGCTGGCGCAGGTGGCGGAAGGCGCGGTGGTGCAGCTGCCCGTCGCCGGGGGCACGGTCGAAGGCCGCATCCGCGCGGTCAGCCCGGGCGTGGACAGCCAGACCCGCACCGGCACGATCTACGCCGACCTGCCGCAGCCCGGTCCGCTCAAGCCGGGCACCTACCTCGAAGGCCGCATCCTCGCCGACCAGGCGCAAGCGCTGATGGTGCCGGCGGCCTCGGTGGTGCAGCGCGACGGCCATCCCTACGTGTTCACCGTCGACGACAAGCAGGTGGCGCACCGCCAGCGGGTAGCGACCGGGGCGCAGGCGGACGGCATGGTCGAGATCCGCGAGGGACTGGCCGCCGGCGACCAGGTGGTCGAGCGCGGCGCGGGCTTCCTCGGCGACGGCGACAGCGTGCGCGTGGTCGCCGCCGACGCGGCCCAGGACGGCGCCCGATGAACTTCTCCGCCTGGGCGATCCGCCGGCCGCTGCCGGCGCTGATGGTGTTCTTCGTGCTGTGCGTGGCCGGGCTGTGGGCGTTCCACAAGCTGCCGGTGGCGCGCTTCCCGGACATCGCCTTCCCGATGACCACGGTCACCATCACCCAGCCCGGCGCGTCGCCGAGCCAGCTGGAGGCCGAGGTCACGCGCCGGGTCGAGGACTCGGTGGCCACCATTCCCGGCATCAAGCGGGTGATGTCCTCGGTGACCGAAGGCGTGAGCACCACCAGCATCGAGTTCCTGCTGGAAACCGACCTGGCCACCGCGCTGGACGACACCCGCGACGCGGTCACCCGCATCCGCACCGACCTGCCGCAGGACATCCAGGAGCCGGTGGTGTCGAAGGTGGACATCGGCGGTTCGCTGATGACCTACGCGGTGGTGGCGCCGAAGATGCGGCCGGACGAACTGAGCTGGTTCGTCGACCGCGAGGTGGCGCGGGCGATGTACGGCGTGCCCGGGGTGGCGGTGGTCACCCGCGTCGGCGGCATCGAGCGGCAGATCCGCGTCGACCTGGACCCCAATGCGCTGCAGGCCTACGGCGTCACCGCCGGCGACGTCTCGCAGCAGCTGGCGCGCATCCAGGTCGAGCGCGCCGGCGGCAAGGCCGAGCTGGACGGCAGCCAGCAGGTGATCCGCACGGTCGGCACCATCGCCGACGCGCAGGCCCTGCGCGACTACTCGATCAGCCTGCCGGACGGTCGCGCGGTGCGGCTGTCGGCGGTGGCCAGGATCAGCGACGGCGCTGCCGACCCGACCGAGGTGGCGCTGCTCGACGGCGAGCCGGTGGTGGCGTTCTCGATGTCGCGCACCCGCGGCTCCAGCGAACTGGAAGTGGCCGAAGGCGTGGAGAAGGCGCTGGCGACGCTGGCCGCGGCCCATCCCGGGGTGCGCTTCCAGCTGGTCACCACGGTGATCGACGAGACCGAACGCTCCTACGGCTCGTCGATGACCATGCTGTGGGAAGGCGCGCTGCTGGCACTGGTGGTGGTGTGGCTGTTCCTGCGCGACTGGCGCGCGACCTGGGTGTCGGCGGTGGCGCTGCCGCTGTCGATCATCCCCACCTTCGCGGTGATGTACTGGTTCGGCTTCACCCTCAACCTGATCACGCTGCTGGCGCTGTCGGTGGTGGTCGGCATCCTGGTCGACGACGCCATCGTCGAGATCGAGAACATCGTGCGCCACCTGCGCATGGGCAAGACCCCGATCGACGCCGCGCGCGAGGCCGCCGCCGAGATCGGCACCGCGGTGATCGCCACCTCGATGACGCTGGCCGCGGTGTTCGTGCCGGTGGCGTTCATGCCCGGCATCGCCGGCAAGTTCTTCCGCGAGTTCGGCTGGACCGCCGCCACCGCGGTGCTGTTCTCGCTGCTGGTGGCGCGGCTGCTGACGCCGATGATGGCCGCCTACCTGCTCAAGCCGGATCCGGAGGAACACCGCGAGAGCCGGCTGATGACCTGGTACCTGGGCTGGGTGGACGCGGCGCTGCGGCATCGCGCGCGCACGCTGTGGATCGCCACCGGCCTGTTCGTCGCCTCGCTGGCGCTGGTGCTGCTGATCCCGACCACCTTCATCCCGTTCTCCGACCTGGGCCGCAGCAACCTGAGCCTGGAACTGGCGCCGGGCACGCGGTTGCAGGAGACCACCGCGGTGGCCGAGCGCGCCCGCGCACTGCTCGCGGACATCCCCGAGCTGAAGCAGGTCTACACCACCGTCGGCAGCGTGCTCGACCTGGGCGATCCCTCCAAGTCCGGCGTTGGCGAACCGCGCAAGGCCACCCTGGTGCTGGACTGGGGCAAGCCGGAGGATCGCGACCGCGACCAGAAGGCGCTGGAGCGCGAAGCGCGGGCGCGGCTGGCCGACCTGCCCGGCGTGCGCGTGAGCTACATCAGCTCCGAGCCGGGCGAACTGATGCAACTGGTGCTGGCCGGCGACGACGCGCAGCGCCTGCAGGACGCGGCGACCCGGCTGGAGCGCGACCTGCGCACCGTGCAGGGACTGGGCAGCGTCACCTCCTCGGCCTCGCTGCTGCGCCCGGAGATCGTCATCACCCCGGACCCGGCGCGCGCCGCCGACCTGGGCGTGGCCACCGCCGACATCGCCGAGGCCGCGCGCATCGCCACTGCCGGCGACTACACCCAGCGCCTGGCCAAGCTCAACCTGCCCGAGCGGCAGCTGCCGATCCGCGTCGGCTTCGCCGAGAGCGCGCTGGCCAACCCGGCGCTGATCGGCCAACTGCGCGTGCCCGGCAAGAACGGGCCGGTGCCGCTGGCGGCGGTGGCCGAAATCGCCGAGGGCAGCGGCCCCTCGCAGATCTCGCGCTACCAGCGCCAGCGCAACATCACCTTCACCGCCGAGCTCAACGGCCGCCCGCTGGGCGAGGTGATGCAGGAGGTACAGGCGTTGCCCGGCGTGCAGCAGCTGCCCGACGGCGTCAGCTTCCTCAACGCCGGCGACGCCGAGGTGTTCGTCGAACTGTTCGTCGGCTTCCTGCTGGCGATGGCCGCCGGCCTGATCTGCATCTACATGGTGCTGTTGCTGCTGTTCAACCACCCGCTGATGCCGCTGACCATCCTCACCGCGGTGCCGTTGTGCGCCGGCGGCGCGTTCGGCGCGCTGCTGTTGACCCAGAACCTGTTGTCGTTGCCGGCGCTGATCGGCCTGCTGATGCTGATCGGCATCGCCAGCAAGAACTCGATCCTGCTGGTGGACTACGCGGTGATGGCCGAGGACGAGCACGGGCTGAGCCAGCACGACGCGCTGGTCGATGCCTGCCGCAAGCGCGCGCAGCCGGTGATCATGACCACCCTGGCGATGGGCGCGGGCATGATGCCCATCGCCCTGGGCTGGTCGGGCGACTCCAGCTTCCGCGCGCCGATGGCCATCGCCGTGATCGGCGGCCTGATCACCTCCACGCTGCTGAGCCTGATCGTGATCCCGGCCGCGTTCACCGTGCTCGACGACCTCGGCAACTGGGTGGCGCGCCGCTTCCACCGCAAGCCGGCGACGGCCTGAGCCCCCGCGCCGCTTGGCGCAGGGCCGGCCTATGAACAAACCTGCTCTTGTAGGAGCGACGCAAGTCGCGAAACCCGGGCTACAGCTGGTCGAGGCGATGCCGACTCCCGGACAACGTACGGCCGCTGTCCGGCGTCGCCTCGAATCGACGCGACCGCGACGCCGCGCACTGTCGGCTTCGCGACTTGCGTCGCTCCTACGACGGCGGTGGGGCCTGGACGACACGGCGCCGCATTGGAGCCTTGGAAAGGAGGGGCCGAAGCCCGTCTTCTCCGTTTCCGGGAAGACCCACGCCGCATGGCACGCGCCACCCATGAACGGACCTGCTCCTGTAGGAGCGACGTAAGTCGCGAGACCCGGGCTGCAACCGGCCGCGGCGGTATCGACGCCCGGCCAATGCGTGGCCGCAGTTCGGCATCGCCTCGAATCGACGCGACCGCGACGCCGCGCACTGTCGGCTTCGCGACTTGCGTCGCTCCTACAACGGCGGTGGGGCTTGGACGACACGGCGCCGCATTGGAAAGGAGGGGCCGAAGCCCGTCTTCTCCGTTTCCGGGAAGACCCACGCCGCATGGCACGCGCCACCCCATGAACGGACCTGCTCCTGTAGGAGCGACGTAAGTCGCGAGACCCGGGCTGCAACCGGCCGCGGCGGTATCGACGCCCGGCCAATGCATGGCCGCAGTTCGGCATCGTCTCGAATCGACGTGACCGTGACGCCGCGCACCGTCGGTTTCGCGACTTGCGTCGCTCCTACAGCGGCGGCGGGGTCTGGGCGGCACGGCGCACAATGGAAAGGCGGGTCTCGGCCCGCCTTTCCGGATTCCGCTGGTGGTGGCTCAGTACTTCCATTCGAACGCGAGGTTGTAGCGCCGGCCGAGGATGTCGTAGTTGCCGATGCCGGCGCCGAATCCCGGGAACGGCGGGTCCTTGTCCAGCAGGTTGGTCACCGCCAGGCGGATGACCGCGCTGCTGTCGAAGGTGTAGCTCAGGCCGCCGTTGAGCAGCCAGTAGCTGCCCACGCGCAGGATGTCGCGGGTCTCGGCCGTATCCAGCACATTGAAGGCCGCGCCGTCGGCCGTTGCGCGGGGCGGGCCGCTGCCGGGTGTGGAAATGAATGGCGCCCGCGCTTGCTGCGGTGCGGCGTGGCCGCTGCGCAGGTCGCCGGTCAGCGCTGGCGTGCGCGCCCGGCTTCGTAGGCCTGCAGGTGGCAGTACGCCGCCTGCAGCAGCGGCGCCGGCTGGCCGGCGGCCTTCGCCCGCGCCAGCATGTCGCCGACGATGTGCGCGGCTTCCACCGGTTGCCCGGCTTCCAGGTCGCGCAGCATCGATGCCTTCAGTGCCGAACCGGGTTGGGTCAGGGCCTTGAGCGCGGTCTGTCGCGCCGGCTCCGGGATCGCTTCGCCGGCCACCGCAGCCACCGCCAGGCACTCGTCGTGGAGCGCGCGGATCAGCGCCTCGCCGTCGTCGCTGGCGACGATGGTGCCCACGTCGGCGCGCATCAGGCAGGTGATGGCGGCCAGCGCGGCCAGGAAGGTGTATTTGATCCACTGCTCCTGGGCGATCTGCGGCGACGCCACGTGGTCGATGCCGGCCTGCGCGCAGGCCGCGGCCAGCGCCCGCACGCGCGCGCTGGAGGGATCGCCGTCGCGCTCGCCGAAGGTCAGCCGCGCCGGGCGGTCCAGGTGCAGGATCGCGCCGTCGTCGGCCTTGGTGGCGCTGATGAAGCACAGCCCGCCCAGTACCTTCCCGCGTCCGAAACGCGCATCCAGCGCTGGGTAGTGGCGCAGGCCGTTGAGGATCGGCAGCACACTGGTCGAGTCGCCCACTGCCGGTGCGATCGCCTCGATCGAACTCTCCAGGTCGTAGGCCTTGCAGCTGAGGATCACCAGGTCGAACGGTTGCGCTGCCGCCAGCGCGGGCAGTGCCGCCGCGGTGACGTGCGCCACCGGCAGCGTGGCATCGCCCAGCGGACTGCGGATGACCAGCCCGTCGCGCTGCAGCTGCGCGGCGCGGCCCTCGCGGACCAGGAAGGTGACATCGACGCCGGCCTGGGCCAGGCGTCCACCGAAATAACCGCCGGTACCGCCGGCGCCGAGGACGAGAATGCGCATGGAATTGCCGATCGTGCTGGAAACCCGCACAAGCATAGCGCGCCGCAACGTACCGGCCTTGCCATGGCATGGCCGCCGGTGCCCCCGATGGCTTGATCCGGTTGTGGCGCCAGTCACGTCAGCCGCGGCATGAGTGAGCTAGACTCGGCCGGCCTTTCAGTCAGGGACGTCAATGATGAGATTGCTTCGTTCGCTTCCGCTTGCTGCCGCACTGGTTCTGCTGGTCGCCTGCGATGCCCGATCAGGCGACCCTGATACCGTGGCCGGCGACGCGTCTGCGCCGGCGGCCCCTTCTTCAACTGCGGATACGGATGTCGTGAAAGCAAACGATTCGAACAACGACCTGAGCAAGATTCCCCCCCCGCGCCCGGACAGCGTGCTGTACCTGATCAGCGACGTGGACGGCAATGGTGCACTGTCCTACGAAACGGCCAACGGCAGCTACATCAACTACTGGTACGGCCTCCAGTACGAGTCGCTCGGCAAGCAGCACTACACCGGCTTCGCCTGGAGCACACCGGCGCGCTATGGTGCCGACGAGGAGGAAAACTATCCCGATCCGGGAACCAAGGTGGTGCTGTCGCACGCGAGCTTCGTGGCGACCGGCGACCCGGAGAAGCCCTGGAAATGGGAGGGCAGCGAGCCCTACATCGGCGAGTTCGGCGGCAACGAACGCGGCAACGAGGTCGACACCTCGCGTCAGCACCAGCTGTGGCGCGCGCCCGACGGCGATGCGCTGCTGGCCGTGCCGACCACCTACTTCGTGTCCGGCACGACGATGCGCACCATCGAAATACTCCACTTCCACGCCAAGCTGCCGCTGGGCATCGACGACAAGCGTTGGCGCTACCTGGGCACGCTCGAAGTCGGTAGCGAGAACGATGCCAGCTGCGGTCCGGAAGTGAATCCCCGGATCGCCTGCACCGATGTCACCGGAAAACTCGAGTTCGTCGAGCAGCCCGCCGGCGCCTTCCCTGTGCTGTCGGTTACATTTCCGGAAGGATCGGGTGAAAAATCCCAGCAATACCGGTACGATCCGCAGACCAAAACCTATCGACCAACCTGACGGTAGCGGGCCAACGGAACTGGCCTGGGTGGGTCTTCCGCGGCGGCTGTGAAGCCGCCGCCCGATCGCAATGGAGAACGCGATGGCACGTGACTACCCCAGGTCCGAGATCCTGGACATCATCGAACGCGAAGCGAACGAGCGTGGCATTCCACGCGATGACTTCCTGCGCTTCGCCTACATCGAGACCGGCGGCGGCTTCGACGAGACCGTCAACCGTGGCCCCAACGGCGCCAAGGGCCTGTTCCAGTTCGTACCCGGTACCGCCCGGGCCTACGGCATCGAAGGCCGCGAGCTGGATCCGATCGCCAACACCGATGCGGCGGCGCAGCTGTACCTGGACAACCGCCGGATCCTGATGAACCGGCAGGCCAACGATGGCGTGCCGTACCTGTCGGGCAAGGACCAGCCCGACGGCTTCGACATGTACATGGCGCACCAGCAGGGCGCGGCCGGCTATCGCTCGATCCAGACTGCGATCCAGACCGGCGAGTTCGCCCGCAGCGACACCCGCTCCAACATCCTCAACAACGTCAGCAGCCGCGACCTGGAAGCGGTCACCGGCGTGGAATACGCCACGTTCCGCAACATGTCCGACCGCGACCTGGCGCAGACCTTCACCCGGTACTGGGACACCAAGTTCGACCGCATCAGCATCCCGGAGAAGGGGATCGAGCCGCTGACCGCCGAAACCGGTGCACGCACGCAGCAGCCGACCGCCCAGCAGCCGTCCGCGCAGCAACCGGCGGAGCAGGCCGCCGCCGGCATCGCGCTGGAGAAGGCCCATGCGCTGACGCTGCAGTACGACCACGTCAAGTACGGGCTGGGCGCCAAGAACCCGGACAGCGGCAAGGTCGACTGCTCCGGCTGGGTGGTGGCGCTGCAGAACGCGACCATGGAGGAGATCAACACCAAGGCCGGTCGCGATGTCTTCTCGAAGTCGGAGCGGTTCAGCCCGGGCTACGACGGCGCGGCGATGATCGTCGACAAGGCCCAGCAGCGTTCCGGAGTGCTGCTGGAAGGCAAGGCGGTGACTGCCGATGCGCTCAGGGAAGGCATGATCATCGGCGAGGACAACGGCCCCAAGAGCTGGGACGCCGGCCGCTACAAGGGTATCGACCACATCGTGATGGTGGTGCGCGACCCCACCGACGGGCAGCTGAAGGTCAGCCAGTCGCGCGGCGGCGAGGGCGTGGAACTGAGCTCGCTGGACACCTACCTGAGCAACAAGCAGTCGCGCGGGGTCAAGCTGTTCGCCACCGACCCGCTGCACAACGCGCGCGAGCTGCTGCAGGACAAGGCGGTCGTGCGCGGCAACGATGCTCCGGTCCAGTCCGGCGCGCAGGAAGCGCGTGCGACGAATACCGTGCTGCGCGAGAACATGCGCGGCGAAGAGGTGAAGCAGCTGCAGGCGTCGCTGGCGCGCATGGGCTATGGCGATGCCGAGGGCCGGCCGCTGGTGGCCGACGGCGCGTTCGGCGCGCGCACCGCCGCCGCGCTGAAGGAGTTCCAGCGCGACCACGGCCTCCAGGTCGACGGCGTCGCCGGGCCGAAGACGTTCGAAGCGCTGCGCGCGGCGGAAAAGGTGCCGCTGATCTCCGATCCGACGCACCCGCAGCATCCGCTGTTCCAGCAGTCGCGCGAGCGCCTGCAGCAGCTGTCGCCGGCGCCGTACGGCAATGCCCGCGAACTGGACAACGCCGCCGGCGCGCTCGCGTTCCAGGCCCGTGCCAACGGCCTGGAGCGGATCGACCACATCGTTCCCAGCCGCGACGGCAACAGCCTGTTCGCGGTGCAGGGAGCGCTGGACGACCCGGCGCACCGGCGCGTCCACGCCGACAACGAGCGGCTGGCCGAGCAGACGCTGGTGCAGAGCAGCAGCCGGATGCAGCAGATGGACAACGAGACGATCCAGACCCAGCAGCAGGACCAGCAGCGTCGCAGCATGCAGATGGCCTGAACGGCCACCGGGTCAATGGTCGGCGGGTGATCGGAGTTCCCCGGGCAGCTCGAACAGCTCCCGGGGTTGCGGCTCGAAACCGACGGCCGTCACCCGCAACGTACGCTCGCGGCCGCCGTTGCCGGCGCTGCCGCGGTAGCCCAGCAGCAGACCGGTCTGCGTATCCACCCACAGCGTGCCGCGGGTGGTGCCGTCGGGGCCGCGGTCGGCGCGCTCGTAGCGCCAGCCGCGCGCCAGCCGGCCGGCGATGAATTCGCCGTGGGCCGGCGAGCAGCGGCCACCGATATGCGCGCACGGCTGCTGCGGATCCAGCCAGTAGGGACCGCTGGCATCGGCGATCGGCAGCCGGTAGTTGCCGGCCGGGTTGACGATCCAGCCGCGACCGAAGGTGCCGGTATTGAGCAGGTAGCTGCCGGCGTCGGGGCCGTCGTCGAACTCGATGCGGATCGCGTCGCCGTGCAGCCGCACGGTGGCCTGCAGGGTCTCGGCGGTGTTGCCGCGCGCCCACGCCAGCGCGCCCCCGACCCGCACCTGCAGGCGTGCCTGTGGCGGCGCTGGATCCTCCGGTGCCGGGCCGGGCGCCGCCGTCGCACTCGCGCCGCACAGCAGTACGACGAGCAGTGCATGCCGCCAAGGGACGGGATCAGCGCAGGTTGGCCTGGTCATGGATCGGCGACTGCATGCGGACCACCGCATAGGATTCGATGGGCAGGCGGCGATGGCCGCTGACCGGTTCCTCGACCAGCATCGACGGTGGCGCGTAGCTCTCGCCGCCGGTGACGAGCTTGGACAGCCCCACGATCACGCGGTCGGCGAAGGGCACGATCAGCGGGTAGTGGTAGGTCACCTTGATCTTGAGGATGTTGGCGTCCTGCACGCTGAGGTTGCTGCTGCCCACGGTGTTGCGGCGGAAGGCCAGGCTGTCGTTGGGCAGGGCGTAGCGACCGTCGTGCTGGCGTTCGCGATGTTCGGTCCAGGCCTGCGGCGTGGGGCTGATCACGTCCAGGTTGGCGAACAGGCGCACGTCGGCCTGCGCCTTGACCAGGGCGGTGGCCACGCCGCCGGCGTCGGGCGAGGTGGCGAACAGCGGGACCATGCCGTTGGCCAGCGCGGTCTTCATCTTGCCCTTGTCGGCGCCGGCAAGGGCGCCCTTGCGCGCGGCCTGGAAGGTGGCGTAGTCCAGCGTGCTCTTGGCGCGGTAGATCAGGATGAACTGCAGGGTGACCAGGATCAGGAACAGGAACGCCGGCACCACGATGCAGAATTCCACCAGCGATTGTCCGCGTTGATACCGGCGCGGCAGGAAAGAACGCTTCATCCGGCACCTCCATTCGGTGGCATGGCGGGAACGTCGCCGGCGGCGCGCCAGCCCAGGGTTTCGCCGGCGGACGGGGCGATGCGCGCGAGCGAACCGGCCGGCAGTTCCAGGGTGGAACGCGCGCCGCGCTGGGCGGCGGCACGCCATGGCGGCAGCGCCTCGCGCCAGCCCAGCACCTGGCCGCCGCGCGACAGGAACAGCAGGTCCAGCGGATAGCCCATCGCAAAGGTGTGCACGCTGGCGCAGGGCTCGATCAGCAATCCCTGCCCCGGCCGCAGCGGCGCCCGGCCGAGCAGGCCGCGCAGCCGTTGCGGCCAGCGGCGCGCATGCCAGACCTGCGGCACCAGGCACTGCTCGCCGCGGTGGAGGGCCAGCAGCTTCACAGGATCCCCTGCTGCTTCATCTGCAGGTAGATGAAATAGGCCAGCACCACGAAGATCAGCGGGAAGAAGAACATCACCAGCGGCAGCATCATCTTCACCGGCGCCTCCAGCGCCAGCTTCTCGGCGCGCAGGAAGCGTTCCTCGCGGCGCTGGCTGGCCTGGGCGCGCAGGGTGTCGCTGAGGCTGGCGCCGACCTTGTCGGCCTGGATCAGCGCGCTGGTGAAGCTGGTGATCTGGGAGATGTCCATGCGGTCGGCCATGCGCCGCAGCGATTCGCTGCGCGGCAGGCCGGCGCGCAGGTCGCGCAGCATGCGCGAGAACTCCTGCGAAAGCGGGCCGGCCGGGCCGCGCTGGACCGACTGCTCGATCGCGCCGGTGATGTTCAGGCCGGCCTCCACGCCCATGGTGATGAAGTCCAGGAACACCGGCAGGTCGCGCACCACGTACTTGGTGCGCACCTTGCGGCGCTCGCCCAGCCACAGCGACGGATACATCCAGCCGATCGGCAGGCCGAAGGCCAGGCAGAACAGCAGCGCGCTGAAGCTGCCCTTGCCCAGCATCACCACGAGCAGCAGCAGTACCACCGCCACCGCGCCGGCGGAGACGATCCGCGTGCCGTAGAGCTCCTCGGGGGTGAGCACGAAATCCTGCCCGGCCGACTGCAGGCTGCGGTGCGCGCGCTCCAGCTGCGAGGACTTCAGCCGCGGCCCCGCCAGGTGCGTGGCGGCCACCACCAGCGGCCACAGCAGGCGCAGCGCCAGCGGCAACGGGTCCTGATAGTCGCGGTCGCTTTGCGGCACCGCCTGCAGCAGGCCGCGCAGGCCCAGCATCACCAGCAGCACCGCGGCCATGGCCATCAACGCGACGAGGGCGATCATCCAGCTCATATGTCGATCGTCATGATCTTGCGGCACATGCGGTAGCCCAGGTATTCGAGCACGAACACCAGGGCGATCACGCACCACCCCTGCCAGGTATGGAACATCGGCTGCATCGTCTCCGGGTAGAACAGCACCAGGAAGCCCACCAGCCCGGCCGGCAGCATCGCCATCACGATGCCCTGCAGCCGTCCCTGCGCGGTCAGCGCCTTGACCTTGCCCTCCATCATCAGCTTGCGGCGCAGGGTCTCGGCCAGCGTGGCCAGGGTCTCGGCGAGGTTGCCGCCGATCTCGCGCGAGATGGTGACCGCGGCGACGAACAGCCGCGCGTCGTCGATCGGCACGCGCTGGGCGAAATGCTCCAGCGCCTCCTCGGTGCGGATGCCCATGTGCTGCTCGCGCAGCACCAGCGACAGTTCCTGGGCCAGCGGCGGTTGCCCGTCCTGGGCCAGGGTTTCCAGCGCGGGGTTGAAGCCGACGCCGGCGCGCAGGCTGCTGGCCAGCATCAACAGGCCGTCCGGGAGCTGCTGCTGGATGCGGTCGAGCCGGCGCTGCTTCAGCCACAGGTAGATCTTGCGCGGCAGCACCGCCAGCAGCACCAACGCCACCACCGGCAGGAACAGGTTGCCGGTGACGATCCACAGCAGCGCCGGCACCAGCACCAGCAGCAGCGCGTTGCCCATGAACAGCGCCTGCGGGTCCACGAACAGGAACATGTCGGCCAGGTTCAAGCGCGCCTGGCTGAGGAAGTTCTCGCGATAGCGCTCCATGAAGCCGGCGCTGCTGCGTGCGACCAGCACGCCGGCGGTGGCGAAGCTGGCGAAGGCGAGGACGGCCACCAGCCACAGTTCGCTCATTGCCCCGCTCCGTTGCGGAAGATGCCCAGATCCACCGGCACGCCGCGTTCGGCCAGGTCCTCGTAGAACTCCGGCACCGCGCCGGTGGCACGGAACTCGCCCACCACCTTGCCGTCGCGGCCGCTGTGCGAGCGCGCCTGGAACAGGAAGATGTCCTGCAGCTGGATGGTGCCGCTCTCGATGCCGGTGATCTCGGAGATGTGGCTGACCTTGCGCGAGCCGCAGGGAAAACGCTTCTGGTGGACGATCAGGTCCACCGCCGAGGCGATCTGTTCGCGCACGACGGTCATCGGCAGCTCCATGCCGGACATCATCACCATCACTTCCAGTCGCGACAGCGCCTCGCGCGGGTTGTTGGCGTGGGCGGTGGTCAGCGATCCCTCGTGGCCGGTGTTCATCGCCTGCAGCATGTCCAGCGCCTCGCCGCCGCGGCACTCGCCGACCACGATCCGGTCCGGGCGCATGCGCAGCGCGTTCTTGACCAGGTCGCGGATGCTGATATGGCCCTTGCCCTCCATGTTCGGCGGCCGCGCTTCCAGCGCCACCAGGTTCGGCTGCACCAGCTTCAGTTCGGCCGCGTCCTCGATGGTGACCACGCGGTCGCCGTCGGGAATGAAGTTGGAGAGGATGTTGAGCAGGGTGGTCTTGCCCGAGCCGGTGCCGCCGGTGACGACGATGTTGCGCCGTTCCTTCACCGCCATGATCAGGAACTCGAGCATGGCCTGGTTGATCGAGCCGAAGGTGATCAGGTCCTCGCCCTGCAGCTTGCGCTTGGCGAACTTGCGGATGCTGATGCTGGGCCCTCGCAGCGCCACCGGCGGGATCACCGCGTTGACGCGCGAGCCGTCCTTCAGGCGCGCGTCGACCATCGGCGAGCTTTCGTCGATGCGCCGTCCCAGCGGGGTGACGATGCGCTCGATCGCCGAGAGCACGGCGCGGTCGCTGGTGAAGTTGACGCTGGACTTCTCGATCTGGCCGCCGCGCTCGATGAAGATCTGGTCGTAGCTGTTGACCATGATCTCGGTGACGCTGTTGTCGTCGAGCAGGTCCTCCAGCGGTCCCAGCCCGATCGCCTCGTCCAGCACCTCCTTGGCCAGCCGGCGGCGACTGATGGCCTTGGGCAGGTCGGCGAACTCGCGCTCGAGTACCTCGTCGATCAGCTTGATGGTGGTGGTGCGCAGCACATCGTCGGCCATGCCGCGCACATCCACGCGGCGCAGGTCCATCTGCTTGACCAGCGCGGCATGCACGCGCGCGCGCCACACCGTGGAGTCCGGCGGCAGCTCCTGCGGCCGTGCCAGCGCACGCGACTCCTCTTCCTCCTCCGCGACCGCACGCGGCCGCGCCGGGGCGGCGGCCACCGTCTCGGCGACCGGCGGCAGTTCGCTGTTGGCGGCTGGCGGCGGGTCGTCGTCGATGACCTGCAGCCGGTAGTCGCCGATCTCCACCCGGTCCTGGCTGCGCAGCGGCCCGTGGCTGCCGGCCACCGGCTGGCCGTTGACCAGCACCGCCGCCCGCCCGCCGTAGGTCTCGATGAAGATGCCGGCGGACTCGCGCTTGAACGCGGCGTGGCGCTGGGCGATGGTCCAGCCCTGCAGCACGATCAGGTTGCCGTCGCCGCGGCCGATGCCGCACTCGCGATGCAGGCAGCGCACCTGGCGCTGGTCGCGGTTCGGAGTGTCGATGAGGATGTTGAACATGGGCGGCCCTACTGCACGTACTCTTTGTTGCGGCGGGGCATGGCTTCCTGGCCGCGCTCCTGGATCTGGCGCCCGCGTTCCAGCCCGTCCAGGTTCTCCTGCGAATCCGGGGTCAGGATGCGCGGGGTGACGAACATCACCAGCTCGGTGCGGTTGCCGCGGAAGCCGTCGGAGCGGAACAGCTTGCCGAGGATCGGGATGTCGCCCAGGATCGGGAACTTCTCCGCGTCCTTGGCCGCGCTGGTATCGACCAGCCCGGACACCACCAGCGTCTCGCCGGCGCGGACGTTGATCTCCGATTCGGTGCGGCGGGTCAGGAAGCCGGGCACGCCCAGCACCGAGACCGAGGGATCGACCCGGCTGACCTCGGCCAGGAAGCGGGTGGAGATCTCGTCGTTGGCATTGACCAGCGGCTCGATGTCCAGCTTGATGCCGTACTCCTTGTAGTCGATGGTGACCTGGCCGAAGCCCTGCGGAATCGGGATCGGCACCTCGCCGCCGACCAGGAACTTGGCCGAGCCGCCGCTGCGCGCGCTGAGCTGCGGCGAGGCCAGCAGGAACGCCTTGCCCTTGTTCATCAGCAGGTTGATGCTCGAGCCGATGGTGGTGGCGATGCCGAAGTAGGCCTGGGTACCGCGCACGGACGGCGGCAGCGGCGGTTGCAGGTTCCCGAACGGACTGTCCTCGGGCAGCACGCGGTAGTAGTCGTTGGTGGTGAAGTCCTTCAGCAGCCCGCCCACCGGGCCGCGGATCACGTTGTCCCACTGGATGCCGAGTTCCTCCAGCGCGTTGGAATCGAACTCCATGATCTTCACGTCCATCAGCACCATCGGCCGCATGCCGACCGGGTCGGCGCTGGTGAAGTCCAGCAGCTGCGGATAGATCGCCTTCAGTTCCTGCAGGCGCGCGGCGATGCCCGGATGCACGTCCTGGCCGGTGACCACGACCCGGTCGGACACCGTGTGTACCTGGATGTTCTGCGCGTCGGCCAGCAGCGTGCGGACGATCTCGGCGACGCTGTCGGTGTCGCCCTCGCCGATGCTGACCGGGACGCTGAGCTGGGTGCCGTCCTGCATCCACAGGTGCAGGGTGCTGTCGCCGGCCTTGTTGCCGATGACCACGATCTCGTTGCGGCCGATGTTGGTGACCTGCAGCATCTCGCCGCTGCCCACCGCCACGCGCTTGAGCGGGCGCGACAGCCGGTGCACCACCGCCTGGCCCACGTACAGGTGCAGGCGTTCGGGCAGCGGGGTCGCGGCGGTGTCGGTGGCCGGGCGCGAATAGGCCGGATTGCCGGCCGGTGCCGGGAACGGACGGGAAGGGATCGTCGCGGCGGTGCTCCCAGGCGCGGTCGCTGCGGCCGGCGCGCGCTCGGCCGGCGGGGTCGTGGCCGGCGTGCCGGCGATGATGTCGGCCTGCTGTGCGTGGACCGCGGTGGTCTGCGAGATGGCGATGAATGCGCCCAACATGGAAATTCCCAACCTGCGTGTGCGCATACGTCAGCCTTTGCCTCCGATGATGAAGTGGACGCCGCCGCTCTGGCCGCCGCCCTCGTTGCCGCCGGTACCGAGCAGCTGTTTCTGGGTCAGGCCGTTGAGGCCGAATTCGCTGCGGTCTTCGTTCTGGCGCAGGATCACCCGCAGGCTGCCGGCCTTGCCGGCGACAGTGAGGCGCTCGGCCTCGCGCGGCGACAGTTCGAGGGTGATGTTGGAGAAGCCCTGCGCATCCTCGTCGGCGGGGGTCTCGCCGACCCGGTTGCCGGTGGCCAGCACGTTGACGTTCTCCAGCAGCGGCAGCACCCGCGCGCCGCCCTGTTCCTGGTCGACGGTCAGCAGGATGTCGACATGGTCGCCCGGCGCGATCATCCCGGAGATCGAGTTGGTCTCGTCCACCGACATGGTGTAGCCGACGTTGCCGGCCTTGATCACGCTGGAAAACTGGTCGTACAGCGGCACCAGCGCCGCCCCGGGCACCGGCGCGCCCTGGCGCACCGGCGCGCGCAGGATGCGGCCCACGTAGTCGCCGTAGTTGTCGGGAGTGATGGCATCGGCCGGTACCAGGTCGACCGGCACCGGACGCGCGGCCAGGTCGTCGCTGCCCACCAGCATGCCCGCTTCCATGTCCTGCTTGGGCACCGCCACGACGATGGTCTCGCCTTCGTCCTGGGTCCGCGCGTCGACTGCCTTCTGCACGTAGTTGACCGCCACCACGGCGGCGACGACGCCCAGGGCCAGGGCGACGAGGATGAAGACGAGGTTGCGGTTGGGTCTGAACGTCACGGGTTTCATAGCCATCCCAGGGACAGTGCGTAGACGAAGCTGGAATAGGCCTTGCGCATCGCCTGGACCAGTTCGAGGATGATGTTGGGTTCGGCCACCAGCACGATGATTCCGAGCGCGGTGACGATGCTGTATTCGACCAGCGCCGAACCGCGCTGGGTGCGGGCGGTGACCGGGGGACGGAATCGCGGCAGCTTCATCTCACCTCCGTACCTGGTTGACCACGATTTCGGTGGTGTCGCCGTTGCGGTTGAACGTCAGCGTCATCTGCTCCTTGTCGCGGCTGTAGTCGGCGGTGCAGCTGCGCGCGGCCATCGAGCAGGGCTGCGGCCGCTCGTGGCGCCAGCCGGCGGCCGGCAGCCGCGAGCGGTAGAAGGATTCGCTCTGGAACGGCGACAGCGGGGCTTCCATCGACAGCGTGCGCCCGGGGTTGTCCAGGTAGCGGGTATCGGTGATGACGCGGGTGCCGGACGGTTTGAGGAAATCCGAACCGGGCGGGGTCTTCGGCGTTTCCCTGAGCAGCTCGACGATGCCGATCTGCCCCTCGCTGCCGGAGGCGCCGCCGCTGATCTCGATGGTGGTGAAGTGGGTGGCGGTGCCGTGGCCGACGATGCGCTTGCCGCCCAGCTCGCTGACCGTGGTCTGCCCGGGCCACTTGCGTTGGTAGAAGTCCACCAGCTGCTGCGGCGCCAGCGCGCTGGTGAAGCGCGCCGCGCGCATCGGGATGCCGTTGTGGATCATGTGCCGCGACACCCATTCGCCCTGCGCGCCCTCCGGCAGCGGCAGTTCCGGCCAGTCGGCGGCGGCGCCGGTTCCGGCGCACAGCAGCAAGGCGATGCCGGCCAGCTCACGGAGACTTCGCATACGGCTTCAATTTGTCCATCGGCACCACGTCCGGTTCGACGTGGCCCACTTCCAGGTCGCCCAGCACGCCGAACAGCGGCAGGAAGCTGACGCCGTCCAGCACCCTGCTGGCCTGCTCGCCGTGCGAGGTCGGCACCAGGCTGCGGACCTGCGACTTGACCGAGCGCGGCGAATTCCCGGTCAGCCCGGAGCCGGCCGCGTTCCAGGGATCGGCCAGTACCGTGCTGGTGGCGCTCATGCGCAGGCCGAGGGTGTCGAACGGTTCCAGGAAGGTGGCCGCGCTGCCGTCGGCCAGGCGCAGGTCGCGCAGGCTGAGGTCCAGCTGCGAAGTCACCAGGCCGCGTTCGTTGGGCGGGAACGGTCCGGGCAGCAGGCCGGTCAGGCTGTTGAGCCAGCCCATCATCCCGGGCGCGGCCTCGTTGCGGTAGTTGCCCAGCTGCACGTCGCTACGCTGCAGCAGCGGCTGGTTGGAGAACGTGTTGAGCAGCGGCGCATCCAGCCGTTCGTCGCTGGCGGTCGGCGGCCGGCTACTGATCGGCGCGTCGGCGGCGCCGAAGTGGCGCGCGATCAGTTGCGGCCGCACCTGGGCAACGGTGGGAACCGCGTAGTCGGGGGACACCGTGGCTTCCCAGGCCGCCGCGCGCGCGGTCTGCTGCGCGAGCTGGCGCACGTGGATGTACTTGCCCAGGATCGGGATCAGCAGGAACAACGGCACCAGCACCAGGCACAACACCACCATCTCGACCATGCTCTGCCCGCGCTGCAGGCGCGGGGAACCGTGTGCGGAAGCGGGAGACGTCATCGGCTGCCCTCCTGCGCGGGGGCCGGCAGCTCGAACGGCTGGCCGACGGTCATGACCTGGGTGGTCACCCGGTAGCCGTTGCCGTTGCCGGGCTGCTGCTCGAGCACGATGTGGTCCGGACCCGGGCGATGGTCGTTGAGCGCGGTGGAACCGAACCCCCACTGGCGGCCGGCTGCCCACAGGCACTGGCGGTCGCCGGTGAGGGTGGACACCCATTCGCGGCAGGGCTGCCCGGCGACGCTGCGCTCGCTGGGGCCGTTGAAGCCGGGCGCGACGGCGTCGTCCTCCGCGGCGATGGGATAGCGCAGCAGGGCATCGGGCGCCTGCGCGGACTGTTGCCGCACGCCGGTGGCCAGGTCGATCGCGATGCGCGTCGTGCGGCTCTCGCTCTCGTAGCTGCCGGTTTCTTCCAGGCGGAACAGGCACGAACCCGCGGGACCGTCGCTGGCCACTTCCCACGACCGGGTGCGGAATATCTCCGCATCGCCGGTGAACCACATCTCGTAGCGCGTGGTCCCGATCTTCTCCACCTCGGCAGGGCTCAGGCGACGGGTGGGGAGGCCGCCGGCCTCGCAGGCGTCGACGGTCTGCCGGTAGAACGCGCGCGCCTGGTTGTCGCCCTCCACCAGCAGCTCGGCGGTCTGCTCGACATGGATCGGCGGCAGGTCGGCGACGGGCGCCTCTTCGCCGATTCCCGCGCTGCCCGCCGCGGTGCCGGTGCAGGCCGGCAGCAGCGTGCCGAGCAAGGCCAGGGCCAGCAGCGATCGCAGTGCGTCGGGCATCGAGGGCGTCCTCACAGGCGGGTGATCCCCAGCAGCAGCTCGACCGAGGTCGGGGTATCCACCAGCCGCGCCTGCCAGTAGGGGCTGAACAGGTTGCCGACCTCCACGCGTCCGTCCTTGCGCTGGAACAGCGAGTAGTTCGATGGCCGGCTGAAATAGACCTGGCCGGAGGCGAGCGCGGCGATCTTGCCGTTGGCGGCCCTGTCCTCCATCGCCATCGGCGAACCGGCCGGCCCGCCGATGCCGTCGATGGCCGCGCTGGTGCGGGCGTTGGCGACGTCGGTCTCCACGTGCACGGTGAAGATCGGGCCGGTGGCCTTGCCCGGGTCGTCGCGGCTGCCCGGCTCGGTGTACGGCGTGAGCGCGTGGTTGGGCTTGACGTCGTAGTAGTCGCGCAGGCCGTCGTAGCCGGTGAAATAGGCGCCCTGCTTCTTGCCGCCGTCCAGCGCCACGTTGGGGTCGCCGTCGACGAAGCTGCTCGGTATCCGGTTCTCCCGGCGGATGTCGCCGTAGGGACGGAAGCGGCGGTTGTTCTCGAACTCGGAGACCCAGCCGTAGCCGTTGTCGAAGCCGGGCATGAAGGCCTGCTGCTGGTAGCGCTTGACCGCCTGCGCGCCGCCCCAGCCCAGCGGGGCTTCGATGTCGCTGAGGAACGGCAGGTTGACTTCCAGCCCCAGCGTGTCGGCTGCGGCCCAGCGGTTGTAGTCCACCATGTCGGTGCCGCCGGACTGGTTGAACTTGATCAGGAACAGGTTCCAGTCGTGGTTGCCCCGGTCCTTGGAGAACGGGTCGCGCGACTGCATGACCACGTTGCGGAAGCGGTCGGCCGAAGCGCGGTCGGTCGCCGAGCCCTGCGTCGCGCCGCCGTTGCGCGAGCGCGGAATCCTGTGGGTGTCGATGAAGCTGCGCTTCGCGGTCAGCAACTGCGAGGTGAGTACGCCGCTGCCCACGCCGCTGAGATCGGCGTCGGGTGCGTTGCGGCGGACCACCTCGCGCGCCACCAGCACGCCGTCCACGCGCGCGACGCCGTCCAGCACCGCGGTGGCGGATCGGGCCAGCGCACCGTTCAGTCCGTCCAGCGCCGGCAACGCCACGTTCTGCACCGTCGCGTGGAAGGTCCTGCGCGCGATCTTAAGCCCCTGTCCGGCGGCCTTGAAGACAGTGGCCAGCGCCTTGAATACCGCGCCGACATAGGGGATGGCCGAGAGCACGTTCATCGTCTTCTCGAAGACGATGGTCGTGGTGTGCATCTGGTTCATCCACGAATACAGGCCGATCAGCTGGGCGATGGCCACCTCGTTGGCCACCCGCGCGCGGTTGGTGTAGGCGACGAAGTTGAGCGCGCGCGCCTGCTGCACCGCCACGCTGTAGGCCGCCGCATCGGCGGCGTTCACCAGCTGGACCTTCTTGTTCACCGTCTGTCCGGTGTCGAACAGGATGATCGTGCCGACGCACAGCACCAGCAGCATCACCAGCCCCAGCACCATTGCCTGTCCGCCCATGGTGCGGCGGTTGGCGAGGGTGTTCAGGCGGCGCATGTACCGTTTGCGGACAAGGGACGGATTCATGGGATGACCTGGGCAATAGCCGATCCACGGCGACCGCAGGCGGGCACCGGTGATCTTCTGCATCGGGAAGGAACGGCGGGACGCGCGCGGCGGGTGGCCGCGCGAACCCCGGTCAAGCAGGGCCGGGCGGCCTTACTTGTTCTCGTAGGCGTCCATGCCCTTGTCCTTGTCGGCCTCCTGCTGGGCCTTGTTGGACACGTTCTTGGCGCGGTTGATCGACTGCGTGGCGCTCTGGCCGGACAGTTCCTTGGCCATGCCCGCGACCTGGCTGCGGGCGGTGCCGCCGAAGTAGGTGAAGGCGGCGATGGCGGCAATGGCGACCAGCGCGGTGATGATGATGTACTCGGTCATGCCCTGACCGCGCTGCTTGAAGCCGAAACGACGGGACGTACGAATGCTCATGTTCCTCTCCTTGGGAGCCGCCGAGGATCCATGTCGACGAAGGACGGGGTCGGCAGCCAAGCTGTGGCGGATGAAAAACCGGAGGTATCGGCCGCGTACTTGCCCCCTGTGCCGATGATTCGAGCCTATTGGCGTCCCATGACAGGAACAATACGTTTGGTCGGAAAATTGACGGTACTGCGGGCTGGTTCAATGTGAAAACGGAATGGGGTTTACGCTTTCACGAGTTCTACACGCCGGTTTTTCGCCTTTCCTTCCTCCGTAGCGTTGTCGGCGACCGGTTGCGAGTCGCCGAATCCGGCCGATTCCAGGCGCTCGCCGGCGATGCCGGCGGCGATGAGCGTATCGACCACGGTGCGCGCGCGCGCCTGCGACAGCCGCAGGTTGTGGTCGGCGTTGCCGGTGTTGTCGGTGTGCCCGTTGACTGCCAGCCGCAACGCAGGATCCTGCCGCAGCAGGGCGACGACCTGCTCGATCTGCGGTTTCGACGTCGGCAGCAGCACCGCCTGGTCGGTGGCGAAGTTCACTTCGATGGCGACCTTGCCGTCGCGCTCCAGCGATTGCCTCAGGGCATCGGCGGGCAGGACCCGGGCGGTGATCTCGACCGGCCTGGTCTCGGCGATCATCCAGCTGCCGTTGTTGCCGCTCCTGGCCAGGTGGATCCAGATATCGCGGTCGGCGCGACGGATGACGAAGGTATCCATCGGGTCGTTGTAGATGTCGCCCAGGCCGTCGACCAGCTCCACCGCGACGCTGGTCTGCTGGATGGCGTCGGTGGCCTCGCGCGGCATCTTCGCGCTGGCGATGTGATGGCCGCCGAGTCCGGTCACCAGCGCCTCGATGTTGCGGACCAGCTCCAGGTGCGAGTACTCGGCGCCTTCGGCGGCGGAGATGCCGGCGCCGTGGACCCGTCCTTCCACCCATTCCAGGCGGTCGCCGGTCCAGAACGGGACGCGCTCGAACTTGCGCGCGGTGGTCTTGCCGGCGCGGTAGCCGTCGGGCAGGCCGAGATACGGGAATTCGCCCAGCGGCGCTTCGGAAACCGACAGGGTCCGGATGTCGAATGCGGCCGCCTGCGGCTGGCCGTCGTCCTGCGCTGCCGGTGCGGGCGCGTCGTCGCGGAAGGTGGAGGTTTCGGCGCTGTCGGCCGGGGCGGCGGCCTGGTCGTCGCGCTTGCAGGCGCTGCAGGCAAGCACGGTGGCGCAGGCGATCAGGGCGGCGCGCTGCGCCGCGAGGGTGAGGAAGGTCATCGTGTGGTCATCCGGAAGCGATGGTGGAGGAAGTCAGCGGGCGTCCTGCAGCAGCTGCTGGAAGGTGTCGGGGGCGGGCCTGGGAGCGCCGCGCTGCTGCGCCTGCTCCATCTGCGCCAGGCCCTGGCTGAAGCCGGTCTCGAAGTCGGCATCGAAGTCGCCGGAAGCCTGGCCGTAGACCGACTTGCCGACCTGCAGCTGCCTGGCCTTGTACGCCGCGACCTGTTCCGGCGTGGCGCCGCAGAGACGGGCGTTGACCGTGTTCAGGCCGACCAGCTTGCCCCAGTGCACGGCCGAGCCGTTCGCCGCATGCGCGACCGTTGCGGCCGCCGCCAGCGTCGATGCCACGGCCGCGAGGGTAAATCGATTCATTCCGCCCTCCTTGTGCGGCCCGCTCCTGCGAACGGGCCGGTCAACCCCTGCGCGGCGAGCATAGCAACGCCGGCGCGGCGGTCCCAAGCCGCAGCGCCGGAGGGTATTCGCTTTTGCGCAGTGGTTCGCGGAATCAGCTGCGCAGGCCGACGCCGCGCCGCAGCAGCCACAGCGCCAGTGCGCCCAGCACCGCGACGAAGCCCAGCATCAACGCGTAGGCCACCCACAGCGGCACGTCGCTGCTGCCCAGCAGGCCGTAGCGGAAGGCGTTGACCATGTAGAAGATCGGGTTGGCGTGGGTGGCGGCTTCGGCCCAGCCCGGCAGCAGCGTGACCGAATAGAACACGCCGCCCAGGTAGGTCAGCGGGGTCAGGATGAAGGTCGGCACGATCGCCACGTCGTCGAACTTCTTGGCGTACACCGCGTTGATGAAGCCGGCCAGCGAGAAGATCGTCGCGCCCAGCAGCACCGTGCTCAGCGTCACCAGCGGATGCGGGATGCGCACCGGGGTGAAGAACATGGCGATGATCAGCACGATCACGCCGACCATCAGCCCGCGCAGCACCGCACCGGCGACATAGCCGCCCAGGATCACCCAGTTCGGCATCGGGCTGACCAGCAGTTCCTCGATGTGGCGGCCGAACTTGGCGCCGAAGAACGAGGAGCTGATGTTGCCGTAGCTGTTCTGGATCACGCTCATCATCACCAGCCCGGGGACGATGAACTGCATGTAGCTGTAGCCGCCCATGTCGCCGATCTTCGAGCCGATCAGGCCGCCGAAGATCAGGAAGTACAGGGTCATGGTGATCGCCGGCGGCACCAGGGTCTGGCCCCAGATGCGCAGGATGCGGTTGATCTCGCGGCGGACGATGGTGCCCAGCGCCACCCAGTTGCGCTGGCGGTCGGTGATCGGTGCGGCGGCGCTCATGCGGCGTTCTCCGGGGCGCCGGTGAGGCGCACGAACAGCTCCTCCAGGCGATTGCTCTTGGTGCGCATCGAACGCACGCGGATGCCGGCGGCATCGAGCGCGTCGAATACGCGGTTGAGGTCCATCGCCCGCGGCATGTCCAGGTCCAGCGTGTGCGCGTCGGTGGCCACCAGCGTGGTGCCCTCGATCAGCGGCAGCTGCGCCGGCAGCTCGCCGTCGATGTCGAACACGAAGCCTTCCACGTCCAGCTTGGCCAGCAGCGTGCGCATCGGCCCCTGCTCGACGATCCGGCCATGGTTGATGATGGCCAGGTTGCGGCACAGGTGCTCGGCTTCCTCAAGGTAGTGCGTGGTGAGGATGATGGTGGTGCCGGCGGCATTGATCTCCTTGAGCACCCGCCACATGTCGCGGCGGATCTCGATGTCGACGCCGGCGGTGGGCTCGTCCAGGATCAGCAGCTGCGGCCGGGTCATCATCGCGCGGGCGATCATCAGCCGCCGCTTCATGCCGCCGGACAGGGTGCGGCTCATCATCTGCGCTTTTTCCCACAGGTGCGCGCGCCGCAGCTCCTCCTCGGCGCGGCGTTCGGCCTCGGCGCGGGCGATGCCGTAGAAGCCGGCGTAGTTGACCAGGATGTCGAACGGCTTCTCGAACAGGTTGAAGTTGATCTCCTGCGGCACCAGTCCGATCAGGCGCATGGCGGCGCTGCGCTCGCGCACCAGGTCGGTGCCGAACACCTGCACCTGGCCCTCGGACAGGTTCACCAGCGAGCTGACGATGCCGATCAGGGTCGACTTGCCGGCGCCGTTGGGGCCGAGCAGGGCGAAGAAGTCGCCCGGCGCCACTTCCAGCGACACGCCGCGCAGCGCCTGCACGCCGTTGTCGTAGGTCTTGCGGAGTTCGTGCGCCCGCAACGCGGGCGCGGATGCGGGGGAGAACGGGGATGCGGGTATCAAGCTCAGGCCTTCGCGCCCGGGTTGCGGCGCCGGATAAGTGCAGCGGCTATTATAGAAGCCCGCGCGGGCCCGGCCCGGCTACACACTGTTCCTTCTTCGTGCCCGTCCAATTCCCGCTCAAGCTGGTCGACCGCCGCATGCTGGCGCCGACCGTCGGCCACTACCAGTTCGTCCGCGACGACGGATTGCCGCTGGATTTCCTGCCCGGGCAGTTCATCCAGGTGCATTTCCATTACGCCGACGGCACCGCCACCCGCCGCAGCTACTCGCTGGCGACCATCCACGACCACGCGCTCGGCCCGGGCGATGCGGTCGAGATCGCAGTCAGCTTCGTGCCCGGCGGCGCCGCCACGGCCCTGTTCGAAGGCCTGGAGATCGGCGGCCACGTCACCGCCAGCGGCCCGTTCGGCCGCTTCTGCCTGCAGCCGGGCGACCACAACGCCCGCTACCTGCTGATCGCCACCGGCACCGGCGTCACTCCGTACCGCTCGATGCTGCCGCAGCTGCAGCAGGCCATCGCCGCGCGCGGCATCGAAGTGGTGCTACTGCAGGGCGCGCGCACTCCGGCCGAACTGCTGTACAGCGAGGACTTCCGCGCCTTCGCCGAGGCCAACCCGGCGTTCCGCTACGTGCCCTGCCTGTCGCGCGAACTGCCGCAGAACCCGCACCCGGACGTGCGCCATGGCTACGTGCAGCAGCACCTGGCCGAGTTCGCGCCCGACCCGGCCCGCGACATCGCCTACCTGTGCGGCAACCCGGACATGGTCGATGCCTGCTTCGAAGCACTGAAGGCGGCTGGACTGCCGGTTCCGCAGATCCGCCGCGAGAAATACGTCAGCAGCAAGTAAGGCATCGCGGCGGATCCCCGGCCGCGCGCAGCGCGCACGGCGCTCGCCGGTGCACGGGCCGTTGGCCCGTAAGCCGCACCTGCTCGCCCACCGCGAGAAATACGTCAGCAGCAAGTAAGGCGTCGCGGCGGATCCCCGGCCGTGCGCAGCGCGCACGGCGCTCGCCGGTGCACGGGCCGTTGGCCCGTAAGCCGCACCTGCTCGCCCACCGCGAGAAATACGTCAGCAGCAAGTAAGGTATCGCGGCGGATCCCCGGCCGTGCGCAGCGCGCACGGCGCTCGCCGGTGCGTGGGCCGCTGGCCCCGCAGATCACGCCCGCAGCAGGGACGTTGTAGGAGCGACGTCAGTCGCGACCGCGAAGCCGACGCCCCCGCCGGCAGGCAGCGCAGCCTGGAAGCCGATACGGGCCCGGCGGAAGCGCCGCTTCCGGCATCCTTGCCCGGATCCGGGTGGATGGGTGTCCGGGGAAGCGTGCTTGGGGGGCGAACAGCTCGCGACTGACGTCGCTCCTACAGCCAGCGGGGGTGTTGCAGGAGCGACGTCAGTCGCGACCGCGGAGCCGATGCCTCTTCCGGCAGGCAGCACCGCCCGAACCCCGTTGGGGGCCGCGGGAGCACCGCCCCCAGCCTCCATGCTCCCCGGCGCTCGCCGGCATCCGCCCCGACTTGTGTCACATCCGGCGCGGCCCGGCGTCATGTCATGCTGAGAGTCTTCAACCAAGGACGTGATCGAGCATGCGACATCCCCGCAGAACCCTGGCCGCCGGGGCCACCGCGCTGCTGCTGGCGGCGTGCCAGCCGCTGCCGGAAACCGCCGAGACCGCCGGGCGCAGCTTCGGCCAGGTGCAGTTCCAGCCGTGCACGCTGACCAGCCCGCAGGCCAGCGGCAACGTCGAGGCGCAGTGCGGCACGTTCGAGGTGGCGGAGAATCCGGCCGAGCCGCAGGGCCGCCGCATCGCCCTCAACATCGCCTGGCTGGAGGCGGACAAGAACAGCGTCGGCAGTCCCGACCCGGTGTTCTTCCTGGCCGGCGGGCCGGGGCAGGCGGCCACCGAAGTGGCCAGCGTGATCAACCAGGCGCTGCGCGAGGTGCGCAAGCAGCGCGACGTGATCCTGGTCGACCAGCGCGGTACCGGCGGTTCCAATCCGCTGACCTGCCTGGGCGCCGACGGCAAGGAGCTGCCGGTCGACGAGAGCGTCGCGCCGACCCCGGAAGCGATGGCCGACTATGCGCGCCGCTGCGCGGCGTCGCTGCAGGACCGGGCCGACACCCGCTTCTACACCACCACCCAGGCCATCGCCGACCTGGATGCGGTGCGTGCGGCGCTGGGCGTGGAGAAGATCAACCTGATCGGCGGCTCCTACGGCACCCGCGTGGCCCAGCAATACGCGGCGCGCTACCCGCAGCACACCCGCGCGCTGGTGATCGACGGCGTGGCCCCGAACGAACTGGTGGTGGGCGGCGATTTCGCCAACACCTTCGAGGATGCGATCGGCCTGCAGGCCGCGCAGTGCCGCGGCACCCCGGCCTGCGCCAAGCGTTTCCCGACCGATACCGGCGACCAGTTGCGTGCGGTGATGGCGCGGCTGCGGCAGGCGCCGGTGGAGGTGGAATACCGCGACCCGGGCACCGGCCAGGCGCGTCGCGACACGCTCACCGCCGAGACCGTCACCGGACTGGCATTCGCGTTCTCCTATGTGCCGCAGCTGTCCTCGCTGCTGCCGCTGGTGCTGGACGAAGCGGCGCAGCAGCGCTACGCGCCGCTGATGTCGCTGGCACGGATGGCCGGCCGGCAGGTGGGCGGGCAGATCAACCGCGGCATGCAGTGGTCGGTGATCTGCGCCGAGGACGCCGACCGCTACGTGGCTCCCGAGCACAGCGACCGCCTGCTGGGCCCGGAGGTGGCGCAGATGTTCTTCGCCGCCTGCCAGGCCTGGAACGCCGGCGAGCGGCCGCAGGATTTCAACCTGCCGCTGGCCTCGGAACTGCCGGTGCTGCTGCTGTCCGGCGAACTGGATCCGGTCACGCCGCCGCGCTACGCCGAGCAGGTGCTCAAGGGGCTGCCCAACGGCCGCCACCTGGTCGCCAAGGGCCAGGGCCACGGCACCCTGGGCGTGGGCTGCATGCCCAAGCTGCTGGGCCAATACCTGGAAAACGCCGACGCCAAGGGGCTGGACGCCAGCTGCCTGGACACGCTGGAAAACGTACCCGCCTTCACCTCGTTCAACGGATGGGAACCATGAGCCGCATGCTGCACGACACACGGGGGAGCCGCGCATGATTGTGGCCGAGAACCTGCACAAGGCGTTCAAGACCAAGACCGGCCTGATCCAGGCGGTGGAGAACGTCGGCTTCGAGGCCGGCGACGGCCGCATCACCGGCCTGCTCGGCCCCAACGGCGCCGGCAAGACCACCACCATGCGCATGCTCTACACACTGATGAAGCCCGACCAGGGCCGGATCAGCGTGGACGGCATCGACGCCGGCGCCGACCCGGTCGGCGTGCGCCGCAACCTGGGCGTGCTGCCGGACGCGCGCGGCATCTACAAGCGGCTGACCGCACGCGAGAACATCGCCTACTTCGGCCAGCTGCACGGCATGTCCGGCAAGGCCATCGACGCGCGCATCAAGGTGCTGTCGCAGGCGCTGGACATGGAGGACATCCTCGACCGCCAGACCGACGGCTTCTCGCAGGGCCAGCGCACCAAGACCGCCATCGCGCGGGCGCTGGTGCACGACCCGCGCAACGTGATCCTGGACGAGCCGACCAACGGCCTGGACGTCATGACCACGCGCGCGCTGCGCGGTTTCCTGCGCGGGCTGCGCGACGAGGGCCGCTGCGTGATCTTCTCCAGCCACATCATGCAGGAGGTGGCCGCGCTATGTGACCACATCGTGATCATCGCCAAGGGCACGGTGATGGCCGCCGGCAGCGCCGACGAGCTGCGCGCGCAGACCGGCGAGACCAACCTGGAGGACGCCTTCGTCAAGGCCATCGGTTCGGAAGAGGGGCTGCACGCATGAGCATGCTGGGAACATTGTTGACGGTGATGCGCAAGGAACTGCGCGACCTTTCCCGCGACCGCCGTACCCTGCTGCTGACCCTGCTGCTGGGGCCGTTGCTGTATCCGGTGCTGATCCTGGGCATGGGCAAGCTCGCCGAGACCCGGGTCAAGACCCAGATCGACAAGCCGCTGGAAATCCCGGTGGTGGGGCGCGAGCACGCCCCCAACCTGGTGAGGTTCCTGGCCTCGCAGGGCCTGATCGCGGTCGATCCGCCGGCGGACATGACCACCGCGATCCGCAGCCAGCGGGTCGACGTGGCGCTGGAGATCAGCCCGGACTTCGCCAGCGACTGGGCCGAAGGCCGCCCGGCGCTGGTGGAGATCATCAAGGACAGCACCCGCCGCGCGGCGGACATCCCCGCCGCGCGCCTGCAGGCGGCATTGAGCGGCTACAGCCAGCAGGTGGGCGCGCTGCGTCTGCTCGCACGCGGCATCGATGCGCAGGTGGCGCGGCCGCTGGACGTGGCCACCCAGGACCTGGCCAGCGCCGACGCCAAGCGCGGCATGGTGTTGTCGCTGCTGCTGCCGGTGCTGCTGACCATCACCTCGTTCCTCGGCGGCGCCTACCTGATCATGGACGCCACCGCCGGCGAGCGCGAACGCCAGTCGCTGGAGCCGCTGTTGGCCACCCCGGCGCCGCGCAGCGCCATCGTCAGCGGCAAGATCGCCGCCGCCTGCGTGGTCGGGCTGGTCTCGCTGCTGCTGACCCTGCTGGCGTTCAAGCTCAGCGCGCAGCTGTCCACCGGCGGCATCGGCCGCCAGCTCAACATGGGCGTGCTGCCGATGTTGCAGATGCTGCTGATCATGCTGCCGATGCTGTTCATCGGCACCTCGCTGCTGACCTACCTGTCGGCCGCGGCCAAGAGCATGAAGGAGGCGCAGAGCCACATCACCTGGCTGATGCTGCTGCCGATGCTGCCCGGCTACGCGCTGATGGTGTACCCGCTGAAGACCGAACTGTGGCAGTTCGCCACCCCGTTCCTGGCGCAGAACCAGATGCTGCTCAAGGTCATCCGCCACGAATACATCGGCCCGCAGATCTGGGCGGTGTACCTGACGGCGGGATTCGGGCTGGCCGCGCTGCTGTGGTTCGCCGCGGTGCGCCGCTACCACCAGGAGAAGCTGGCGATCTCGGGCTGAGCGGCAAGATTCCGGGAGATCATCGCAAGCGCCCTTCGGGGCGCTTGTTTTTTGGGCTTTTCATTCATCCGCAGGGAGAGCGCACTCCCGGCTCTGCCCGGAAAGCTCGCGACTGACGTCGCTCCTACAAGAGCCTGCCTGTAGGAGCGACGTCAGTCGCGCTAGCGGGTACGGTCCCGGAGTCCGACGCGGCTGGTCGCGTACCTCTCATCCTGCTGAACTTTGGTCTGGAATCGACGTTGGCTATCCCATGCGCACGCCATCTTGGATGGGGAAAGAGCCTGCTGGAAATGCAGTGCGGAACATCCGCTCACTGATTGAAGCATTCGAAATGCCTCACATCACCAATAAGGAGCGCGCCTAGGGGTATCCGCATAATCTGCACGCCTGAGCAACAAGCTGCAGATCCAGGAGAGGACCACGCAACCCGCGCCGGCCAGCATCCACTCCACCACCTCGCCGCCGAGTGCCTGCTGCAGCGATTGCCATGCATGATCGCCATAAAGCACGCCCGCGACGATCGATACGAGCAGGAACGCCGCCAGCAGGATCCGCGACAGCAGGCGTTCGATCCCCGCGTCGTGGCGGGCGATGTGGCCGGCGACGCCGGTGGCGAAATCGGCGGGAGGGGCGCTGCGGGGGGCGGACATCAGCGCCTCGGCGACGATGCGGTAGTCCGCGGTCGCCGCGTCCGTTCCGGCGGGGGCGTGATCACGCGCCGCACGCATGCCGCGTTCCTGCGCCTGCCACTCGTTCTCGTCGATCGGGGACTTGTGCGTCATGCTCATGTCGGTGTTCCTGTGCGCGATTCCAGGATTTCCCGCAGCCGCTTGCGGCTGCGGAACAGGTGGCTCTTGATGGTGCCTTCGGCCAGGCCGGTCACCCGGGCGATCTCGCCGATCGGCATGTCTTCCAGATGGTAGAGCGTCAGCAGGGTGCGTTGCAGCGATGGCAGGGCGTCGATGGCGGCGTGCAGGTGCGCGTTGGTTTCCCTGTCGGCCGTCGTCGCTTCGAGGTCGAAGCCGTCGCTCACCCGCTCGGCCAGCGACATGCCGTCCTCGTCGTCGCCCGTCTCTGCGATCGGTATGCGCCTGCGTTCGAGGTGCCGCCTGGCCACCGAGTAGGCGACCTGCGCGATCCACGATTTCAACGCGCTCTCGCCCCGGTACTGGTGGAGCGTGCGGTGGATGCGCAGGAACGTCTCCTGGCACAGTTCGCGGGTGTCGTCCGGGTGCCGCACCATGCGGTCCACGACGTGCCAGCACAGGTTCTGGTACTGGCGCACCAGCTGCTCGAATGCGCCTGGCCTGCCGGCCAGCACGGCTTCCACCAGTGCCCGGTCGGTGGCGAGGCCGGTGTCGGCGGGAGAAGGGGAGGTGGGCATCGCGTATAGAGATACGTCGTGCACGAGATCGGTTGCAAACGGGTTGCTGCAACCGGTGCGTTCCCCGGCGTATCTCAATGGGTACCTCATCCAACACGGAAGCCGGCCCCATGGATTTCAATCTGCTCGTTCCCCTCGCACTGGTCGTGTGCATCGCCTACTCCATCAAGGTGGTGGTGGATGCCTATACGCGCCGGCGCATCATCGAATCGCGCGGTTCCGAGGAACTGGTGCGCTCATTGCTGGAGGGCGATGCGATGCGTCGGCGCCAGGCCTCGCTGCATTGGGGATGCGTGCTGCTCGCCTTGGCGGTCGGTTTCGGCCTGGTGGAGCTGCTCGGCGCGAAGGGCGTCACGCCGGGCGTGATCGCGCTGCTGCTCGGTGCCACCGGGTTGGGCAACCTGGGGTATTACCTGCTGGAGCGGCGCTTGAAATAGCGTGCTTTCCCATCCGGGAAGAGGAGCGCGTTTCGGGGGGCTTGTTGCTGCTCGAAGAGGTCGCGACTTACGTCGCCCCTATAAGGCCTCGCAGAAGCGTCGCTGCCTGCAGGCAGTGTCTCCGCACGTGCAATGCCCCCGCTGGACAGCGGGGGATGCCGGCTTGCCCGATCGAGGAAATCGGATGAACCGTTTCATGGCGTTCCTGCTCGCCTTCGTTGCGGCCGCACCGCTGCCGGTGTCCGCCGCATCCCATCCGGACTTCGATCCGCTGGCCGGCTTCGTCCAGCGGACGAAGACGATCACCGGGCATCCTTCCGGCACCGCGATAGCCGTGGTCAAGGATGGCAGGATCGTCTATGAGGGCTATTTCGGGTATTCGGACATCGCTGCGCGCACGCCGGTCACCGGCGAGACCGCGTTCTACATCGCTTCGGCCACGAAACCCTTCTTCGCATTGAACGTGCTGATGAAGGAGGAAGCCGGGCAACTGGATACGCGCACGACGTTGCGGCAGATGTTTCCCGGAACCGGTTTCGCCGGCATCGAGGCGGAGTCCGTGACGCTGCGGGATCTGCTCGTCCATTCCTCCGGAGTGGACAACCCGTCCCTGGTCTGGGCAACGGCGTTCAGCGGGGTGCACGATGCACGCTCGCGCCTGGCGTTGGTCGCCGCGTCCCATCCCGATGCCGAGGCCGCGCGGGGCACGTTCAAGTACACCAACGTCGGCTACAACATCGCCAGCATCTGGCTGGACCGGCAGCTGGCGATGCCATGGCAGCAGCAGCTGGACAACGCGATCTTCCAACCGCTGGGCATGCGACGGACCAGCGCCCGTGTCAGCGAGGCGGAAGCGGCCGGGTGGCCGCTGGCCAAGCCCTATTCGTTCGTGAGCGAGCAGCCCCGCCAGCCGCTGTACCTCGCCAAGTCGGACGACACCATGCATGCGGCCGGTGGCCTGCTCTCCACGGCGCCGGACCTGGCCAGGTTCCTGACGGCACAGCTTCGGACGGGCGAAGGGCTGGCAATTCCGGAGACGGCGATCGAACGCTCCCACGAGCCGCAGGCCGCGCTGGCGGCGCGGTACCTGGACTTCCCGCGTACCGGCTATGCCTGGGGCTGGTACACGGGCGAGTACAAGGGCAGGACGCTGCTGCACCATTTCGGCGGCTTTTCCGGCTTCCACGCGCACCTCTCGTTCATGCCGGAAGAGGGCATCGCGCTGGTGGTCCTCAACAACGAGGATTTCCTGGGCGCGCAACTCACCAGCCTGATCGCCGATTACGTCTACGGCGTTCTGCTCGAGCAGCCCGGCATCGAATCGACGGTGTCGCGCCGGTTCGACGAACTGCAGGCGAAAGCCGGCCAGGCGCGCCAGGCGGCGACCCGGCAGAGGCAGGCGATCCGGGCGCGTGCCTGGAACCTGTCGCGGCCGCGCGCGGACTATGCCGGCCGCTACTCGAACGCTCTCCTCGGGGACCTGACGGTCGAGTCGAACGACGGCCAGGAGATGACCATCCGCTGGGGGCGGCTGGCGGCAGTGGCCAGCGGCGACGAGCGGCGGGACCACGTCCGGGTCGAGTTCTCGCCCAGTTCGGGGCAGCTCCTCGCTTTCGCGATGGAGGACGCCGGTGTCGAAGCCGTGGTTTTCGAGCAGATGGTGTTCAGGAAGATCCGGTAGACCCGTTCGGCGGAGCCGGATCGTTACCCGCGGCACGGCCCGGTTCCGGAACCGGTCCCCGGAAACAGGAAGGCCCCGGACATCGCCGGGGCCTTCGGGTCCTGCTTCCCGCGACGGCTCAGCCGCCCGGCGCGAACGCCAGGGTGCGGCGGGTGGTCACCGGCGCGCTGACCGGCTCGAACTTCCAGCGCTTGACCGCGGCCAGCGCTTCGCGGTCGAACACCCGCGCCGGGTTGGCGCGCAGCACGCGGGCGTTGGTCACCGAGCCGTCGGTGCCGACGGTGATCTCGACCAGCACTTCGCCCGAGGTGCCCGAGCGCAGCGCCTCGGCCGGATAACGCGGGGCCGGGGTGCTGACCGCGCGCAGGGTCGGCGCGGCGGCCGTGGCCTGGCGCGCGGCCGCCTGCTGGGCGGCCTGCTGCTGCGCGCGCTGTTCGGCTTCGCGCCGGGCCGCGGCCTGGCGTTCGGCTTCCTGGCGCTCGCTCTCCTGGCGGGCGGCTTCCTGCTGCGCGGCGATCTGCTGCGCGGCCTGGCGTTCGGCTTCCTGCTGCTGTGCCAGGCGCTGCTGTTCGGCCAGCTGCTTGACGCGGTTCTCGGCTTCGCGCTTGACCCGGTCGGTCTCTTCCTGGGTGCGCCGGACCGCGGTCTGCATGCCAGCGGTGATGCCCTGCTTCAGCCGCGGCAGCGCCGGGGCGGTTTCGTCCACCTTCTCGATCAGCGCTACCAGCCGCTGGGCTTCGGTGAAGTCTTCGCGGGCCAGGCCCTGTTCGGCGGCGATCAGGGTGTACGGCAGCAGGTCGGTCAGCGCGCTCTTCACCGAGGCGTCGTCCGGCAGCTTGTCGCGCAGGGCCAGGTAGTACTCGATCGCGTTGTCGCCCGCCGGGGCGTACATGCGGTTGTCGCGCAGGGCCGCGGTGGCCGAGTCGCGCAACTGGTCGGTGCCCATCGACTGCACCTTGGCCGATACCGCCGGTTCCACCGGCTCGGCTGCAGGTGCCGGTGCCTCGGTCGCCGGCGCGTCGGCCGACGGAGCGGCGGGCGCGGCGGCCGGTGCCGGTTCTTCCTTCGAGCAGGCCGCCAGCATCGCCAGCAGCAGTACCGGCGCGAGCAGGCGCGCCTTTCCGTTATTCGTGTTATGCGACATCAAACTCCCCCTTGAACCCGATGGTACTTGTGAACCCGTGCGGTCAGGCCGGTTTTCCCGCGACGTTTCCCGACATCGCGGAACCTGAGGCAAGGCGGCAATCTAGCATTGCCGCCCCGGCGCGCACGAGGCGGCGGTGGCATTCGCCCGGAATGGTGATGAATATCACGTTTCGGGGTGGCCGTCAGTGCGACTCGCCCTTGTGCGGGCCGTTGGACATCAGCTTGTCGGTCCAGGCGATGCCGATGGCCGAGAGGATGAACACCACGTGGATGATGGTCTGCCACAGCACACCGTCGGTGGTCAGCGCGGTGCAGCGGGCCTCGCCCACGTTCAGCGCGGCGGTGGCGACCAGCTCCGGCGGGCAGAACGGCAGCCCGTTCAGGGTGCCGGCGGCGATGAAAGTCTTGAGCAGGTGGATCGAGGAGATGCCGATGATCGCCATCGCCAGCTTCACCTTCAGCACCGAGGCGTTGACATGGCTCAGCCATTCCGGCTGGTCCGGGTGGCCCTCCAGGCGCAGGCGCGAGACGAAGGTCTCGTAGCCGCCGACGATCACCATCACCAGCAGGTTGGAGATCATCACCACGTCGATCAGGCCCAGCACGATCAGCATGATCTGCTGCTCGCCCAGGCTGGGGGCCTCGTGGATCAGGTGCCACAGTTCCTTGCCGAACAGGAACACGTAGACGCACTGGGCCACGATCAGGCCCAGGTACAACGGCAGCTGCAGCCAGCGCGAAGCGAAGATCAGGGTGGACAGCGGGGAAAGCGGCCGGGGCTGGGACATGCGGAATGCTGCGTTGCAAGGGAGGCGCAGGTTACCGGGCCGCCTTGACCCTGCCAAGCGCGCCCGCTCGCTACACTCGCTTCTTCCCCCGGACCCGGATGCCCACCCATGATCGACCTGTACTACTGGCCCACCCCCAACGGCCACAAGATCACCCTGTTCCTCGAGGAAGCCGGCCTGCCCTATACCGTCAAGCCGGTGAACATCGGCAAGGGCGACCAGTTCCAGCCGGACTTCCTGGCGATCTCGCCGAACAACAAGATGCCGGCCATCGTCGACCAGGCGCCGGCCGATGGCGGGGCACCGATCCCGGTGTTCGAATCCGGCGCCATCCTGGTGTACCTGGCCAACAAGACCGGGCGCTTCTTCGGCGCCGACGTGCGCCAGAAGGTGCAGGTGAACCAGTGGCTGATGTGGCAGATGGCCGGGCTGGGGCCGATGAGCGGGCAGATGGGGCACTTCAACGTCTACGCGCCCGAGCGCATCCCCTACGCCATCGAGCGCTACGACAGCGAGGTGCGGCGGCTGCACCGGGTGATGGACAAGCGCCTGGCAGGGTCCGAGTACCTGGGCGGCGACGAGTACAGCATCGCCGACATGGCCAGCTACCCGTGGATCGGCGCCTACGACAAGCTGCCGGCCGATTTCGACGCCTTCCCGCACCTGCACCGCTGGCACCAGGCCATCGCCGCGCGCCCGGCCACCCAGCGCGCCTATGCGCTGGGCAAGCAGGTCAATCCCGACGCCGGCAAGCCGCTCAGCGACGAGGAACGCAAGCACCTGTTCGGGCAGCGGTGAACCTGGTCGCGCGATGGCCGCGACGGGCGGGGCGGCGGCTTGGGTTCTACGACGCCATGGCGGATGTGCCGCGCACGAATGCCGCCGCCAGCCGTATCGCGTCCTGGCCATCGCGGTCGCCGCGCAGGGCGCGTACGAGCCTTGCGGGGGTAGTGCCGGTCCAGCGTGCCAGATCATGGGTGGCGTGCGCCTGATCGCTGTAGCCGTGGCGCGCTGCGGCGGCGGCGATGCCGGCGTCTTCCGCGTCCAGCGCGTGCAGCAGCGCCTGCAGGCGGCGCACGCGGGCGTATTCCTTCGGCGTCATGCCCACGGCGTCGAGGAAACGCGCCTGCAAGGTGCGCAGGCTGACGCCGAGTCGCGAGGCCAGTTCGGCGATGCGCAGGTCGCCGAACTGCGCATCCAGCAGCTCGACGGCGCGTTCCGCCAGCGGATCGGGCGCGAAACCTGCGCAGTGGGCGCGCAGTAGCCGCCACAGCGGTTCCGGCGATGCGGCGCGCGCGCTGTCTTGCGCGGCGCGGCGAAAGTCCGCGGCGAAGGCGGCGTCCAATGTGCACAGGTCGGGTGCGTGGTCGCGCAGACCGGGCAGGCGTGCGCCGGCGATCAACGCGCTGCAGGCCGGTGCCAGGCGCAGGCCGATGCAATGCACGACCCCCGCGGCCTGCAGGCGGATCGGGCCTCGCTGTTGCGCGGCGAAGCACAATGGCTGGTCGGCGCGGATGCCGCCGTCGACGCCGTGGAAGCGCAGCGGCACCCCCAATTCGGCCAGCAGTTCGCAGCGGCCGTCCGGATAGATGGTCTGTATGGCATCGCCCGGCGCATCGTCGCGCAGGATCCACAGGCATTGCGCATATCGGCGCAGGTCGTCCGGGGCTGGGCATTCGGCATAGTCCATGCCGGCATCGAATCGTGCGCTGCGCTTTTTTACAAGAGAGGCCGCCGGCCCCGGCTTAACCTGCCCGCTCGCCAACACGGAGATGCGGGAATGCGACATCTGAGGACATTGCTGGTTGCCGGATTGGGAGTGTGCGCGGGGGAGGCGGTGGGCAGCGAGGGCGGTTTCGATTGGCTGGTGGGCCATTGGTGCCTCAGCGAAGGCGGGCGCCAGGTGGAGGAGGTCTGGTTGCCGCAGGCCGGTGGCGCGCTGCTGGGCATGTCGCGCACCGTGCGCAATGGTGCGATGGAGTCGTTCGAATTCATGCGGCTGGTGCCTGAGGGCAAGGACAAGGGCTTCCATGTCCAGCCGAATGGCGCGTCCCCTACGCTGTTCGCGATCGCCGGGCACGGGAAACAGCAGGTGCGATTGACCAATGCCGCGCATGATTTTCCGAACCGGATCGAGTATCGCCGCCACGGCGATGCGCTGCATGCATGGATCGCCGGGCCGGGCCGCGATGGCAAGGAGCTGAGGATTTCCTTCGACTACCGCCGTTGCGAATGACCGCTCCCGGCTCTTGCGGGGAGCGGGTTTTACCAGCGTCCCGGCCGAGGCGGCGCAAGGATGGGGGGCCTGCGGCGATGCCGCTGCCCTGCCAGGGCGAGGGAGGAATCCGGCGCAAGGGCGGATTCCTCCCTCGGCGAACGCGTCGATGCCCGTGGCGTGTCCGGGCAGTTCGTCGCCGTGCGATATCTGTCGCGTACGGCCCATGGCCGCTAGGATGGCGCGATCCCTGCTATCGATGACAGGAATTCCATGCGCTCCTTGTTCCTCGCCCTTGCCATGATGCTCGCCATGCCTGCCGCCCACGCCGAAAAGCTCACCCTCGACGCCATCACCGGGCCGCTGCCGCTGTCCGGGCCGACGCTGATGAAGCCGAAGGTGGCGCCGGACGGCTCGCGGGTGACCTTCCTGCGCGGCAAGGACAGCGACCGCAACCAGCTGGACCTGTGGGAATACGACATCGCCAGCGGCCAGACCCGGCTGCTGGTGGACTCCAAGGTGGTGCTGCCGGGCGATGAGACCCTCAGCGACGAGGAGAAGGCGCGGCGCGAACGCCAGCGCATCGCCGCGATGAGCGGCATCGTCGACTACCAGTGGTCGCCGGACGCGCGCACCCTGCTGTTCCCGCTCGGCGGCGAACTGTACCTGTACGACCTGGGCCGGCAGGGCAGCGCCGCGGTGCGCCAGCTCACCCGCGGCGAAGGCTTCGCCACCGACGCCAAGCTCTCGCCCAAGGGCGGCTACGTCAGCTTCGTGCGCGGACGCGACCTGTGGGCGATCGAGCTGGCCAGCGGCAAGCAGGTGCGGCTGACCCACGACGGCAGCGACACCATCGGCAACGGCGTGGCCGAGTTCGTCGCCGACGAGGAGATGGACCGCCACACCGGCTACTGGTGGGCGCCGGACGATTCGGCCATCGCCTTCGCCCGCATCGACGAGTCGCCGGTGCCGGTGCAGAAGCGCTACGAGATGTACGCCGACCGGGTCGAGATGGTGGAGCAGCGCTACCCGGCCGCCGGCAACGCCAACGTGCGGGTGCGGCTGGGCGTGGTCGCCCCGCGCGCCGGCGCCAGGGCGCAGTGGGTCGACCTGGGCGGCGACGAGGACATCTACCTGGCGCGCGTGGACTGGCGCGACCCGCAGCGGCTGACCTTCCAGCGCCAGAGCCGCGACCAGCAGGTGCTGGAGCTGGTCGAAGCCAGCCTGGCTTCCGGCAAACAGCGCGTGCTGGTGCGCGAGACCTCGCCGACCTGGGTGCCGCTGCACAACAGCCTGCGCTTCCTCGACGACGGCCGTTTCGTGTGGTCGTCCGAGCGCAGCGGTTTCCAGCACCTGTACCTGGCCTCGGAGGATGGCCGCGAACTGCTGCCGCTGACCGCCGGCGACTGGCCGGTGGACGAGCTGCTGGCGGTGGACGAGGCCGCCGGCAAGGTCTACTTCCGCGCCGGCATGGAGTCGCCGCTGGAAAGCCAGATCCACGCCGTGCCGCTGGCCGGCGGCGCGCCGGTGCGGCTGTCGCGCACGCCGGGCATGCACGCGGCGGCGTTCGCCGGCAACGCCTCGGTCTACGTCGACAGCTGGTCCAACGCCACCACGCCGCCGCAGATCGAGCTGTACCGCGCCAGCGGCGAGAAGATCGCCACTCTGGTCGACAACGACCTGGCCGACCCGCAGCACCCGTACGCGAAATACCTGGATGCGCAGCGCCCGGTCGAATACGGCACGCTGACCGCCGCCGACGGCAGGACCGAACTGCACTACAGCCTGATCAAGCCGGAAGGCTTCGACCCGGCGAAGCAGTACCCGGTGGTGGTGTACGTCTACGGCGGTCCGGCCGCGCAGACCGTCAGCAACGCCTGGCCCGGCCGCGGCGACCACCTGTTCAACCAGTACCTGGCCCAGCGCGGCTACGTGGTGTTCTCGCTGGACAACCGCGGCACCCCGCGCCGCGGCCGCGACTTCGGCGGCGCGCTGTACGGGAAGCAGGGCACGGTCGAGGTCGAGGACCAGCTGGAGGGCGTGAAGTGGCTGGCGGCGCAGCCGTGGGTGGACGCTTCGCGCATCGGCGTGCAGGGCTGGTCCAACGGCGGCTACATGACCCTGATGCTGCTGGCCAAGGCCTCGGACCGCTACGCCTGCGGCGTGGCCGGCGCGCCGGTCACCGACTGGGGCCTGTACGACACCCACTACACCGAGCGCTACATGGGCCTGCCGGCGGCCAACGCAGCCGGCTACCGCGAAGCGCGGGTCGACACCCACCTGGACGGGCTGACCAGCCGGCTGCTGCTGATCCACGGCATGGCCGACGACAACGTGCTGTTCAGCAATTCCACCGCGCTGATGAGCGGGCTGCAGAAGCGCGGCCAGCCGTTCGAGCTGATGACCTATCCCGGCGCCAAGCACGGCCTGTCCGGCGCCAATGCGCTGCACCGCTACCGCGTGGCCGAGGATTTCCTGGGCCGCTGCCTGAAACCCTGAGCACGCCCGCCGCGCGCTGGCGTGGCCACGGCAGCGCGCGGCGGGGGCTTCCGCTTCCCATCCCGGAAGCGGAGGCGCGCCTCGGGAGCGACACCATCGCCATGCCCGACATGCGCGCCGGGCATGACCTCCGGCCGGTTGTGGGCCGTGCTGCGACTGCGTAGGGTCACGGCACCACCATCAGGAATCGCGCCCCATGAAACCCCTCGTTCTTGCCGCCGCGCTGGTCCTTGCGCTGCCGTTGCCGTCGATCGCCCTTGCCGCGCCCGCGACCGGTGCCCAGGCGACTCCCGCCGCGCCGGCATGGGTGGCGCGCAGCAACGAGCTGGCGCAGATCCTGCTGGAGGCGCAGGCGCCGTTCCGGCCCGAGTACGCCAGCTTCTTCGGCGTGCCCGGCCACGACGACAAGGTGGTCGACCTGGGCCCGGACCACACCGCGCGCTACCGGGCCGCGATGGCTGCCGCACGCGACCGGCTGCAGGAACAGCTTGGCGTCGAACGCGTGCCGGAGATCCGCCAGGATCTGGAGATCATGATCGCCACCGCCACGCGCAACATCGAAGGCAGCGAGCTCAACGAAAAGCACCTGATGCCGTGGCTCGACGTGCCGCAGGCGGTGTTCGGCGGGCTCAATGGCCTGCTCTCCGAGCAGGTGGCGCCCGAGCGCCGCGCCAAGGCGCTGGATCGCCTGAACGCCTACATCGGCCGGGCGCCGGGCACGCAGCCGCTGGCCACGCTGGCGCGCCAGCGCTACGAGGAAAAGAGCGGCACCCCGGGACTGCTGCAACCCACGAAGATCGAGGTCGAGCAGGCGCTGGCCAACGTCGATACCTACATCGCCGGCATCGGCAAGCTGTTCGCCGCATACAAGATCGAAGGTGCCGATGCCGCGCTGGCCGAGCTGTCCACGCAGATGAAGGACTACATCGCCTGGACCCGGAAGGACGTGTTGCCGCAGGCGCGCAGCGACACCCGCCTGCCGGGCGAGCTGTACGCCTTCCAGCTCAAGCAGGTGGGCGTGGACATCGACCCGGCGCTGCTGATGCAGCGTGCGCAGCTGGAATACATGGAAACCCGCGCGATGATGCGCCAGCTGGCGCCGCTGGTGGTGCAGGCCAAGGGCCTGGAGGTGGCCGACCCCAGCGACCACGCCGCGGTGATCCGCGCGCTGAAGCAGGACAAGATCGGCAACGAGCAGCTCGAACCGCACTACCGCGGCGTGATCGATGCGATCGACCCGATCATCCGCCGGCAGGGCATCGTCGACGTGCCGCAGCGCCCGCTGCAGATGCGCCTGGGCAGCGAGGCCGAAAGCGCCGCCTCGCCGGCACCGCATTACCTGCCGCCGCCGCTGGTGGGCAACACCGGCCAGCAGGGCACCTTCGTGCTGCCGCTGGGCAACCCGGCCTCCGGCGAAAAGGCGCAGTACGACGACTTCAACTTCGGCTCGGCGGCGTGGACGCTGAGCGCGCATGAGGGCCGGCCGGGCCACGACCTGCAGTTCGCGGCGATGGTCGAGCGCGGCATCTCGCTCGCGCGCACGCTGTTCGCGTTCAACTCGGTCAATGTCGAAGGCTGGGCGTTGTACGCCGAGGCGGAGATGGTGCCGTTCGAGCCGCTGGACGGGCAGATGATCGCGCTGCAGTTCCGCCTGCTGCGTGCAGCCCGCGCCATGCTCGACCCGATGCTCAACCTGGGCCTGACCGACCGCGAGCAGGCGCGCCGCGTGCTGGTGGAGGGAGTGGGCCTGTCCGAGGCCATGGCCACGCAGGAACTGGACCGCTACACGGTGCGCGCGCCCGGCCAGGCCTGCAGCTACTTCTACGGCTACACCCGGATCATGGAGCTGCGCATGCGCACCGAGCTGGCGCTGGGCGACAGGTTCGACCGGCTGGCATTCAACAACTTCCTGCTCGACCAGGGCCTGCTGCCGCCGGACCAGCTGGCGCGCGCGGTGGAAGAGGTGTTCGTACCGGCGCAGCGCAGCCGCCGCTGAGTTCGGGAAGACGAAAAGGGCGCCGATGGCGCCCTTTTCGAGGGTGGCGGGTCTACTCGGCCGGTTCCGGTTCCGGTTCCGGTTCCGGTTCCGGTTCCGGCACCGTCGCGGCGCCCGGCGGCACCCAGATGGCGATGCCGGCGGCGCGCTTCTGCGTGGTCGGGATGCCGATGCCCACGCCGCCGCCGCTGTGGCGGCCGTAGCTGCCGGCGCCGACCGACATGCCCACCGGCGAGCCGCTGGAGCCCACGCCCATGATCACCACGCCATTGGCGCCGAGCGCGGCCGCCTCGCGCTTGAGCCGGGTGACGGCGGCGTCGGTCTGGCCCTGGGTGCCGAAACCGACCGCGCTGGAGGATTCGAGCTGGGCGATCTCCGTCGAACCGGCCGGCGGCGTGGCGTACACCTGTACCTGCGCCGGGTCGATCGGCGCGCGCGCCTGGCCCAGCATCACCCGCGACGTGCTGGCGCAGCCACTGGCGACCAGCGCCAGCCCCAATGCAACAACGGCAACGCGGAACTTCATGGCGACACCCCCGGATACGGACGAAAGCGGATCATCGGTGGCGGCCGCTGAATCGGCCGCGAACCCGATGCTGGCTGCATGGTACCGCCACCGCGTGAGGGCGCCGCCACGGCCGGGCTTGCGCCGCGCCGCGCGCACGCTATGGTGCGCTCTGGACTGTGATGCAGGGAGCGGACCGTGGGACTGATCAGCCTGTTGTGGGGAATCGTGGCGCTGCTGTGGATGGTGCTGGCCTTCATTCCGCTGCTGGGGTGGGGCAACTGGTTCCTGATCCCGTTCGCCGCCATCGGCGCGCTCATCGCCGCCGTCGGCATCCTGTTCACGCACGTGCAGAAACGCGGCCGCGCCAAGGCCGGCCTGCTGCTCAACGGCATCGTGATCGTGGTCGGGGTGATCCGCCTGAGCCTGGGCGGCGGCGTCTTCTGAATCGCCGGAGGCCGGCTGCGGTAGTGGGGCCGGACAGGGGAGCGGGCGTAGAATAGGCGTGGCCGGGATGCGTCCCGGCCCGAACGGCCCGTTCCCGGGGCTTGCGATTCCGAGATGATCATCCGACCCCGTCCCCACGGCTGGCAACTGCTGTACATCCTGCGTGGCTCGATCGTGCCGGCGGTGGCGCCGAAGGTGCTGGTGATCCTGCTGCTGGCGGTGGCCGCCTCGGCGTTCATCGGCCGTCACCCGCTCGGCAGCGGCGGCCAGGCGGTGGTCCCGTTCACCCTGCTCGGGCTGGTGCTGTCGGTATTCCTCAGTTTCCGCAACAACGCCTGCCACGACCGCTGGTGGGAAGGCCGCCGGCAGTGGGGCCAGCTGACGGTCGAGTCGCGCGGCCTGGCGCGGCAGTGCCAGGCGCTGCTGGCGGACGATCCGGCGCTGCAGCGGCGGGTGTCGCGGCTGGCGGCCGGCTTCGCGCATGCCTTGGCCGCACGCCTGCGCGGGCGCGACGAGACCGCGGCCGCCGCACCGTGGCTGGACGCCGATGCCGCGCAGACCTTCGAGCGCCGCAACATCCCCGATGGCCTGCTGACCCGGATCGCCTGCGAACTGGCGGTGCCGCTGCGTGCCGGGCGCCTGGACACCTACCAATACGGCCTGTTCGAGGCGCGGCTGCAGGCGATGGCCTCGGTGCAGGCCGCGTGCGAGCGCATCGCCGGCACGCCGCTGCCGTTCGCCTACACCCTGTTGCTGCACCGCTGCGCCTGGCTGTTCTGCGTGCTGCTGCCGTTCGGGCTGGCCGGTGCGCTGGGCTGGGCCACGCCGGTGGTGTCGGCGGTGCTGGCCTATGCCTTCTTCGGCCTGGACCGGTTGGGCGAGGAAATGGAAGAGCCGTTCGGGCTGCAGCCCAACGACCTGCCGCTGGACGCGCTGGTGCGCACCATCGAGATCGACCTGCTCGACGCGCTGGGCGAACGCCCGCTGCCCGAGCCGCTGCAGCCGCGTGACTACGTGCTGCAATGACCCCCGTTACCCGTTCCTGGAGCATTCCCATGGCCCATCCCCACTACCGCCCCCGCCGCATGCGCCGCGACGAGTTCTCGCGCCGGCTGATGCGCGAGCACACGCTGACCACCGACGACCTGATCTGGCCGGTGTTCGTGCACGAAGCGGCCGGCCGGGTACCGGTGGCATCGATGCCGGGGGTGGAGCGGCTGTCGATCGACGAGCTGCTGCGCGAGGCCGAGCAGGCGCTGGAACTGGGCATCCCGGTGATCGACCTGTTCCCGGTGATCGACCCGGCCGGCAAGTCGCTCGACGCCGCCGCCGCCTGGGCCGGCGATGGCCTGGCGCAGCGTGCGATCCGCGCGCTGAAGTCGCGCTTCCCGGAACTGGGGGTGATGACCGACGTGGCGCTGGACCCGTACACCACCCACGGCCAGGACGGGATCATCGACGAGCGCGGCTACGTGCTCAACGACATCACCGTCGAGGCGCTGGTCCGGCAATCGCTGTCGCATGCCGAGGCCGGGGCGGACATCGTCTCGCCGTCGGACATGATGGACGGCCGCATCGGCGCGATCCGCACCGCGCTGGACGCCGCCGGCCACCTCGACGTACGCATCATGGCCTACTCGGCCAAGTACGCCTCGGCGTTCTACGGCCCGTTCCGCGACGCGGTCGGCAGCTCGGCCAGCCTCGGCAAGGCCGACAAGAAGACCTACCAGATGGACCCGGCCAACGGCGACGAGGCGATGCGCGAGATCGCGCTGGACCTGGAGGAGGGCGCGGACATGGTGATGGTCAAGCCGGGCATGCCCTACCTGGACATTGTGCGCCGGGTGAAGCAGGAGTTCGGCGTGCCGACCTTCGCCTACCACGTCAGCGGCGAGTACGCGATGCTCAAGGCCGCCGCGGCCAACGGCTGGCTGGACGAGCGCGCCTGCGTGATGGAGGCGATGATCGGCTTCAAGCGCGCCGGCGCCGATGGCGTGCTGACCTATTTCGCGCCGCAGATCGCGCGCTGGCTGCGGGAAGGCTGAGCGGCATGGCGGCGCTGGCCGACAAGGGAGAATGACGATGGGCCTGTACCAGTGGATCGTCCTGGCCGCCGGCATCGCCGCGTTCGTGGCGGTGGTGGGTTTCGTGGCGTGGTGCATCGGCCGCGCCTCGCGGCGGCCGGCGGCGCTGCACTCGGCCGCCGAGCGGGTGAACCGCGAAGCGCCGCCGCCGCCGGCGCTGGAGGCGCAGCTGCGCCAGATCAGCGAGCTCAAGGACCGCGGCGAGATCGGCGAGGCCGACTACGAGCGGCGCCGCGCCGCGCTGCTGCAACGCCACTGACCGCGCCGGCGGCGCTTCAGCGGCAGTCGCCGCTGCCGCTGGCCGCCGGTGCACGCATCCGGTAGATGTCCCACCTGCCCGCGCGCGGCGCGCGGGCGCTGCCGGTCACCAGCAGTTCCGAGGGCTTGGCGGCGTCCACCACCGGGCCGCGGGTCTGCCCGTCCTCGCCGTTGAACGACAGCGCCAGGGCCTGCGCCTCGCCGTAGCGGCCGCCTTCGCACTGCGCCAGCCACAGCCGCGACGGCCCGCCTGCGGCCAGCAGCGCCGTGGTGCGCGCGAACACGAGGGCGCGGCCGTTGCCCAGCCAGGCCGCATCGAACTCGTCGGCGGCGCTGTTGACCCCGGGCACCGCCGTCGGCGCGACGAACGCCTCGCCGTTCCAGCGCGCCGTGAACAGGTCGTGGCCGCCGGCGCCGCCGTGGCCGTCGCTGGCGAACAGCAGCGTGGTCCCGTCCAGGTCCAGGGCCGGCGCGCGTTCGTCGCCGCGGCTGTTGACGCCCCGGCCCAGCGACTGCGCCGGGCCGTAGCCGCCGTCGGCGTCCACCGCGGCGCGGTACAGGTCGCTGCCGCCCTGGCCGCCGCTGCGGTCGGAGGCGAAGTACAGCCAGCGGCCGTCGGCGCTGAAGAACGGGTCGAACTCGCCGGCGCCGGTGTTCAACGGCAGTGGCTGCGGGTCGCTCCAGCGGCCGTCGCGCTGGGTCGCCTGCCACAGGTCCCAGCCGCCGGCGCCGCCGTCGCGGTCGCTGGCCCAGACGATGCGGCCGCCGTCGGGGGAAATCGTCGCGCGCGCCTCGTTGGCCGGCGTCGAGACCACGCCCATGCCTTCGATGCCGTATTCGGACAGTGCCGAAGCCGTGGGCGCAAAGAGTAGACTCGCAGTCAGCGCGAGCAGCAGCGATGGGGTCCGCATATCCGGTTCCGTTGGCGAGGAGCGCGTCAGTCTAGGTCACGCGGAGGATCATCATGAGTGCAGCACGCTACGCGGTTTTCGGGCAGCCGATCGCCCATTCGCAATCGCCGTGGATCCACGCCGCATTCGGCAGGGCGCAGGGCATCGCGCTGGACTACCGCGCCATCGAGGCTTCGCCGCAGGGGTTCGCCGCCGCGCTGGAAGCGTTCGCCGCCGAAGGCGGGGTGGGCGCCAACGTCACCCTGCCGCACAAGGAGGCGGCGTTCGCGCTGTGCGCCACCAGTACCTCGCGCGCCAAGCGCGCCGGCGCGGTCAACACCCTGCTGCGCAAGGGCGACCGGTGGCATGGCGACAACACCGACGGCGCCGGCCTGGTGCGCGACCTCACCGGCCGCCACGGCCTGGACCTGCGCGGGCGCCGCGCACTGCTGCTCGGCGCCGGCGGCGCCGCGCGCGGAGTGGCGCCGGCGCTGCTCGATGCCGGCATCTTGGAACTGGTGGTGGTCAACCGCACGCCGGAGCGCGCCGATGCGCTGGTCGACGCGATGGGCGAGCCGGGGCGGGCCAACTCGCGCTACTGGGACGACCTGCGCAACCAGGGCGACTTCGAGCTGATCGTCAACGCCACCTCCGGCAGCCGCGACGGCGCCGTGTTCAACCTGCCGCTGTCGCTGGTGAACAGCATGACCACGGCGGTGGACCTGAACTACGGCGAGGCCGCCATCCCGTTCCTGGCCTGGGCGCGCGCGGCCAGCTGCCGCAACAGCGTGGACGGGCTGGGCATGCTGGTGGAACAGGCGGCCGAGAGCTTCCAGCAGTGGCATGGCGTGCGCCCGGAGACCGATGCCGTCTACGCCGAGCTGCGCGCGCGCGATACCCTGCTGGTCACTGCGGACTGAAGGGGCCTTTGCCGGATGGACAACATGCAACTGATGACCTCGCTGCTGGTGTCGGTCGGCTATCGCCTGCCGGTCCTGGTCGCGCTGGGCGTGGCGCTGGTGCTGATCCAGGGGACGCCACGGGCGACGGCGCGCAGCGCGGCGCTGTGGGCGCTGCTGCTGCTGATGCTGGTCACCCTGCTGGGCGGGCTGCTGGCGGTGCTGCCGCTGCTGCTGATCGCCGGCGGCAATTTCAGCGGCCTCAGCACGCTCAACACCGCGCTGAGCGTGGGGCACTTCACATTGGCGCTGCTGGAGGCGGCGGGCTTCGTGCTGTTGGCCTGGGCGCTGGCGCGCGCCCTGCGCGCGACGCCGGCCGCCGCGCCGCCACGCTGAACCGGCCGATGCCGTGAAGGCCGGGCGGGCATGAGAAAATGCCCGCCGATGAACCAAGCAGGCGGCACACAGGCGTGACGGAGAAAGTGGAAGCACCGCGGACGCTGACCGAGGAATTGAAGGCCGGCATCCGCGACGCCTACGCCAAATTGCAGGCGAACACCCCCGGTTTCAGCACCCGCCGCTCGCAGAGCCAGATGATCGGCGTGGTTTCGCGCGCGCTGGCCACCGGCGGCGTGGGCGTGGTCGAGGCGCCGACCGGAGTCGGCAAGAGCCTGGGCTACCTCACCGCCGGGGTGCCGATCGCGCTGGCGTCGAAGAAGAAGCTGGTGATCAGCACCGGCACCGTGGCGCTGCAGTCGCAGCTGGTCGAGCGCGACATCCCCAGCTTCCTCAAGGCCACCGGGCTGCAGGCCACGGTGGCGCTGGCCAAGGGCCGTACCCGCTACCTGTGCACCCGCAACGCCGCCGAGGCGCAGGGCGAGGGGACGCAGGAAGGCATGTTCGGCGACGAGTTGCCGCTCTACGACCGGCCGCTGGCGCCGATCGAGATGGACGTCGCCCAGCGCCTGAGCGCCGCATTCGTCGAGGGCCGTTGGAACGGCGACCTGGACAACGCCCCGGAGACGGTCTCGCCGACCCTGCGCATGCGCATCACCACCCCGGCCTCGGGCTGCGCCGGCCGCCGCTGCGCGTATTCGGCGCAGTGCCCGGTGCTGCGCGCGCGCAGCGAGGTGCGCGACGCGCAGATCGTGGTCACCAACCACGCGCTGCTGCTGTCGGCGCTGTCCATCGGCGACAGCGACAACGGCCAGCCGCTGATCGCCCCGCCCGGCGACATGCTGCTGGTGCTGGACGAAGGCCACCACGTCGGCGGCGTCGCCATCGACCAGGGCGCGGCCAGCCTGCCGCTGGACGAGATGGCCAAGCGCACCGGCCGCCTGCAGATCCTGATCGCCGGTGCCTACCGCGCGGTGGACAAGGAGCGCATCGGCAACCTGCATCCCAACGAGGCGATCGAATCGGCCGCGCGCGTGAGCAAATTGCTCAAGGCGTTCCGCGATGCCGTCGAGCAGGCCTGGCGACCGGACCCGGCCGAGCGCGAACCGCTGTGGCGCGCGGCCAACGGCCGGCTGCCGGACGACTGGATGCCGGCCATCGCGGAACTGGCCGAGGAAACCCGCACCTTGCTCAACTGGGCCACCGCGGCCGCTGCGCTGGTGGCCAAGGGCAAGCCCGAGGATGCCGGCCGCGAACGCCTGCAGCGCAACCTGGGCATGGCGGTGGAGATGATCGAGCAGCAGTACGGCCTGTGGGCCGGCTGGCGCCGCGAGGACAAGGAGGGACAGCCGCCGATGGCGCGCTGGATCACCCTCTCGCGCGATGGCGACCTGATCCTGCACTGCTCGCCGGTGTCGGCCGCGCACGTACTGCGCAAGCTGTTGTGGGACGAGGTGGATTCGGTGGTGATGACCTCGGCCACGCTCACCGGCGGCGGCGATTTCCAGTCGCTGGCGATCGACAACGGCATCCCCGACGAGGCCGAGATGGTGTCGCTGGCCTCGCCGTTCGACCTGCCCAACCAGGCCGAGCTGGTGGTGCCGCCGTTCCCGGTGACGCCCGACGACCGCGAGCGCCATCCGAAGGAGGTGGCCAGGTACCTCACCACCGAACTGGACTGGGACAAGGGCAGCATCGTGCTGTTCACCTCGCGCTGGAAGATGGAGAAGGTGGCCGAGCTGATGCCGGCCGCGCAGCGCAGCAAAGTGCTGGTGCAGGGCGAGGGCGCCAAGCAGAAGATGATCGACGAGCACCTGCGCCGCACCCGCGAGGGCGAGGGCTCGGTGCTGTTCGGCCTGAACTCGTTCGGCGAAGGCCTGGACCTACCCGGCGAGGCCTGCACCACGGTGGTCATCACCCAGGTGCCGTTCGCGGTGCCGACCGACCCGCAGACCTCGACCCTGAGCGAGTGGTTCGAGAGCCGCGGGCTGAATTCCTTCAACCTGATCGCGATCCCGCACGCGCTGCGCACGCTGACCCAGTTCGCCGGGCGGCTGATCCGCACCTCCAGCGACAGCGGCCGCGTCGTCATCCTCGACTCGCGCCTGCTTACCCGCCGCTATGGCAAGCGCATCATCGATGCGCTGCCGCCGTTCAAGCGCGTGATCGGCTGACGCATACGCGACCGCCGGCGTGCCGCGTTCGCCGTGGCATCGCTGCAGGTCGCGACGGCCAAGGTTCGCCATCCATCGCATGCCCGCCGCTTGCCTGGCGCCGGTGATGCTGCAGGTGGCCTTGTCGCGGCGGGTGGTGTCCCGGCGCAGCAAGGCCGGGTGCGGACGCGATGGGTGGAAGCGGTTTCCTGCCGCGGACACCTTGAGTTGGCACCGGAGCTCGTGCCGGGAGGGCGCGTCCACCGCATGCGTTCCTGCCGGGGCATTGCGGGATTCGATGACACGCCCTGCAGCGTCTGCTGCGGATATTGCCCAGGGTGGTTCCTGCGCAGGTGGGAAGCGGGTTTCGACAGCCGAAACGCTTTTCAGCAGCCGGGGATGTCCGGCAGCCGAAGAGCGGGTCATGGCGGGTCATGCCCGATTACCCGGCAACTTCCCGTTGGATCACCAGGCACGTCGCTGGGCGACCAGTGCCCTGCGCGAGCTTCTCCCGCCTGTGCGTGAGCGACGGTAGAGGCGTCTGCAACACCCCTGATTCGCGGCTCCAGGCACGTGCCGCCCTGCGGCTACTGCCGCAGGCCTGGGTATGTGGGCCGCCGGCCACCTCGTGACCCGCCATCGAAATCCGTGGCGCGCGCGGCGGTGGCCGCGTAAAGTCCGCGCTCCCGCGCAGCAGGCCGTCCTTCATGGCAACCCCGATGTCTTTCCCCCATGCCGCATTCCTGGACCGGCTCGAACGCGGCGATGCGGCCGTGGCGACATTGCCGCCGCTGCAGGCCGCCGAGGGCGGGCGCAGCGGGATCGGCGAGGCGCTGCTGCAGCTGCTCATCGCGCAGCGGACGGTATGGCAGGCGGACCGTGATATCGCGCTGGTGGCCGACGAACTGCGGCGTTACCAGAAGTTCGCGCCGCCCGGCCGGCCCTCGCTGCAGATCGTGCAGCTGCGCCGGCAGCAGTCGCAGGTGCGGCAGGCGTTGCGGGTGGCACGGCAGTCCTTCATCCGCAGCGCCGATCGTTTCGTGCGCAGTGCCGGCCTGGAAGTGCCGCCGCGGCTGGGGCTGGTCGCCTTCGTCGAGCGCTGGCTGCAGGCGCAGCTGCCGCGCGAAGCGGAATAGGCGCGGCGCCGGCGCGCTATGGCGCCAGCCGTCCCAGCGCCAGGGTGATGGCCAGGCAGGCGGCGAGGTAGCAGAGGTTGGCCGCGGCGCGGACCGCCCAGGCCCGGCCGGACAGGTCCCAGCCCAACGCACGCGCCAGCAGCACGCCGCTGCCGAGGAAGAAGAACCAGGGCGTGAACAGGAACGCCGGCGCGCCGCGGACCGCCATCGTCACCAGGTCGTGCAGCGCACCGCAGGCGACGAAGGTGGCGACGAGCGCGGGCGCGGCCGGCATCACCCGCTTCAGCGGCGCGAATACATGGCGGCCCAGCAGGTAGCCGAACACCGGATTCCAGTGCCGCCAGAAGCCGGCGAAGGTGGGCGCGCCCAGCGCACGGTGGAGCATGTTGCGCAGGCTGCCGGGCGCACCGGCCGGCACGCCGTTGCGGCGCAGGATGTAGCGCGACAGCGTCAGTTCCCGCGGTGGCGGGCGCTGACCGGCGTTGTCGGCGAGGTTCATGGGCATGGCCGGCATCGTTGCGTCTTTGCCGGCCCACGGCAAGTGCGGAGCGGGCACAGGGTGCAGGAGACCGGAGTGGATTTCCGGCGCCAGCTCGAACCCGGCCGGGAAAATGGGCCCTTTACCCATCTGCGGGGAAGGGCACGCGCTCCCACGACTGCCCGAAAAGCTCGCGACTGACGTCGCTCCTACAGTTGAACTCCGCTGTTGTAGGAGCGACGTCAGTGGCGACGGGAACTGCATGAAACCCCGGATCCGCCAGCTCGGGGAGCGCGCCCCCGGAGCCTGGCGGGCCGGTCATGCTTCTCTCCCCCTCGCTTGGGGGGAAGCAGAAGGTCTCCATCCACACCACGCGATCCAGGCTCCCAACATGGTGGAAGCCTCGCCCATCGCCGTGTGCGCACTTTTCCTCGCCCGTGCCGGCACCTCGACGACCGAGGCGCGAGGCCTGACGCGATCGGCAAGGTCGCGGGCATCGCCGCGATCGAGAACGGCCACGGACGACTGCCCGAGCTTCCGGGCGACGCCGGCACCGGCGCCGGCGGCATCGTTCCTGCGCCGTGCTCCGCCGTCGGCGTCTGCCTCTGCAACCACTTGGTCGAACCCGGCCGCGAAGGCCCGCCCTTCGCGGCCGTACCCGGTTCAGGCCTCCAGCGCCGCCGCCGGGCCGAAGAACTCGTAGTGGCTCTGCTGCTCGGGCACGCCCAACTCGCGCAGCAGTCGCTTTACCTGCGCCATGAACGGTTGCGGCCCGAGGAAATAGGCATCCAGGTCGCGTTGCTGCGGCAGCCACTGCTCCAACAGTTCGCGGCGGATGAAACCCCGGGCGTCGGCGGTGTCGTCGGGCGTGGCTTCGCTGTAGCAGTAGAAGCTGCGCAGCTGCGGATGCTGCTTCTGCTTGGCCTCGATCCAGTCGCGGAAGGCATGCACCTGGCCGTTGCGGGCGCAATGGATGAAATGCACCGGGCGGCCGCTGGCCAGCGCCTGTTCCAGCATCGGCAGGGTCGGGGTGATGCCGACCCCGGCGCTGATCAGCGCCAGCGGCCTGTCGCTCAGGCGCAGCTGGAAATCGCCGGCCGGGGCGAACAGCTCCAGCGTGTCGCCGACCGCGACCTTGTCGTGCAGGTGGTTGGAAACGCGGCCGCCGGTCTCGCGCTTGACGCTGATGCGGTACCCGCGGCCATTGGGCGACTGCGACAGCGAGTAGTTGCGACGTACTTCCTCGCCGTCGAGCAGCAGCTTCAGGCCGATGTACTGGCCGGGCACGAAATCCACCACCGCGCCGCCGTCGGCCGGGCGCAGGTGGAAGGACACGATCTCGGCGCTCTCGCGCACCTTGTCGGCGACCACGAAGCTGCGCGCGCCGCGCCAGCCGCCCGGCGCGCGCTCGTTGGCGGCGTAGGCCTGTTCCTCGGCGCCGATCAGCAGGTCGGCCAGCATCTGGTAGGCGGCGCCCCAGGCATCGATGATCTCGTCGGTGGCCACATCCGGCCCCAGTACCTCGCGGATCGCGCGCAGCAGGCAGCTGCCGACGATCGGGTAGTGCTCGGGCAGCACCTGCAGGGCGACGTGCTTGTTGACGATCTGGCCGACCAGCGGCCCCAGCGCTTCGAGCCGGTCGATGTGCCTGGCATACATCAGCACCGCGTTGGCCAGCGCACGCGCCTGGTGGCCGCTGGCCTGGTGGGCCTGGTTGAACAGCGGCCGCACTTCGGCATGCTCGCCGAGCATGATTCCGTAGAAATGCCGGGTCAGGGTTTCGCCGCCGGTTTCCAGTATCGGGACGGTGGCCTTGACCAGGTCGCGTTGTGCAGCAGTCAACATCGTGGGGTTCCTCGGAGCATCTTGGCGGGACAGGCTTCGATGGTCGGGAAGCCGGACGCGGCGGGGAATGACGAAGATCAAGCCGGCGCCAGAAGACCGGATCGCGGTACAGCGGCCTTTCAGCGTCGCGGCAGCGGCAGTGGCCTGCCGGAGCCGGCGCTGACGCGTGCGTTCACCGGAATCGGCGAACCACGAGTGGCGGCTGCGTGGTGCCGAACGACAGGACGGCGCGCCCGCACGGAAGGCTGTGCCGTGCGGGCGATCGCCGTCGGCCTGCCGCCGGGTGGTTTGCCGATGCCTGCCGGCGAGGTACCGGGATCGGCGACATCCCCGCCGTGGTGGGGATACATTGTCCGTGGCGAGAAATCCACGCCGACCGATGGACAGGCAGCGGATATCGTGCGGCGCGACGCGGTCGCGCTGTCGCGGTGAGCGCGACCGCGGTGGAACCGGGTGCGCCCGCAGGCACTCCCATGAAGGCAGGAGGGGCCGCTCAGCCGTGCCGCATGCGCCGGGCGATGGCGCTGAGCGCGGCGATGCCCAGGGTCAGCGCCGCCATCGACAGGAACTGCAGGCGCGTTTCCGGCGAGGACAGCAGCAGCGCGAAGATCAGGCCCAGGATCGCCAGCGCGATCACCGTCAGGTACGGATAACCGGCCATGCGGAACGGTAGCCGGGTGCCGTCGCGGTTGGCGCGATGGCGCAGGATCAGCTGCGACAGCAGCGAGATCGTCCACACCAGCAGGCAGGTCGAGCCGACGATGTTGAGCAGCACCGGCAGCACCTTGTCCGGGTACAGCAGTTCCATTGCCGTGGCGGCGAAGCCGAACAGCACGCTGGCCAGCACCGCCAGCACCGGCACCAGGCGGCCGTTGGTGGTGCCGAGCAGGCGCGGCGCCTCGCGCCGCTGCGCCAGCGAATAGATCATGCGCGAAGCGCCGTAGAGGTTGGCGTTGAGCGCCGACAGCAGTGCGATCACCGCGATCAGGGTGATCGCCGTGGCCGCGCCGGGGATGTTGGCCACCTGCAGCACCGCGGCGAACGGCGACTTCAACGCTTCGCTGGTCCACGGCACCACGGCGATGATCACGCTGATCGAGCCGATGTAGAACACCAGAATGCGCCAGGCCACGGTGCGGATCGCGCGGGCGATGCTGCGCTCCGGGTCCTGGGTCTCGGCCGCGGCCACCGCCACGATCTCGGTGCCGCCGAAGGCGAACACCACCACCAGCAGCGCCGCGCCGATGCCAGCCAGCCCCTTCGGCGCGAAACCGCCGTGGTCGAACACATTGGACAGGCCCGGCGAGGCCACGTCCGGCAGCAGTCCCAGCAGCAGCGCCGCGCCGATCAGGATGAAGCCGACGATGGCCGCCACCTTGAGGATGGCGAACCAGAACTCGAACTCGCCGAAGTTCTTCACTCCCAGCAGGTTGATCGCGGTGAACACCAGCATGAATGCCAGCGAGGCCAGCGGCACCGACAGCGCCGGCCATACCGTGGCCAGCAGCCCGGCTGCGCCGACCGCCTCGGCCGCGATCACGATCACCAGCTGCACCCACCACAGCCAGCCGACGGTGGCGCCGGCGGTCGGGCCCATCGCATCGGCGGCATACACCGAGAACGCGCCGCTGGTCGGCTTGGCCGCGGCCATCTCGCCCAGCGCGTTCATCACGATGATCACCAGCGCACCGGCGACCAGGTAGGAGATCAGCACCGCCGGGCCGGCCGCCTGCACGCCCACGCCGGAGCCGAGGAACAGGCCGGCGCCGATCGCGCTGCCCAGTCCCATCATGATCAGTTGTCGTGGTTTGAGGGCGTGGCCGAGTTGCGGCCTGGGGGAAAGAGGGGCGGTGTCGGCGCTGGGACGGTCTGCGGGCATCGGGCAGGGATCGGACGGAGCGGGGCGACACAATAACCCGTCTGCGCCGTTGCGGGGGACGGCCAACAACGACGCCGACCCGCGGCAGCTCCTGCTGCGCTGCGGCACCGGCGGCTGGGTGCGGAACGGCGGCGCCGCCGCGCGAGGCGTCGTTTGAAGCCGATTTGATTCCGCCGCGGAACACCGGCGTCCCGCTCCATCCATGCCGCAGCAGCCCATCCATGTCGCCCGCACCCTGATCCTTATCCTGGCCCTGGAGTGGCTCATGCGGGGACGCCGCCGGGTCGGCAAGGCTTGGGGGATCGCGATGGCGGCAGCCTGACGCCCGGGGCTGGCCGCGCCGCGAAGCGTCGATGCGAACGGACCGTCAATCGCCGGCGCGGGCGGCGTGCCGGTACTCGACGATGGCGGCCTCGAGCCGGCGCCACCAGCCGGCCGAGTAGCGGTGGAGCCATCGGTACGGCAGCGGTTTGCCGAAGCGGGACCTGCGCAGGACCTGCGCCTTCAGCCATTCGATCTCGAAGCCGGCCCACTCCGGCGCGGGAAGCATGGACAGGTTGAACGACACCGCGGGCCGGACTTCGTTCCAGTAGATGGCCTCCAGTTCTTCCAGGCTGTACTTGGAGCGGGCGCAGGTACGCGCGACGCCCGCAAGGAAAACGGCCGGGTCGGTATCCATCCAGAAGACCTGCATGCAATCCCAGATCGCGGCGCGGTCGTCGATGTCCTCGCGGGGGTGCTTCATGCCGGCCGGCGCCCGGGGCGAACCGCGCCGCACGACGGCATCGGACCGGATGGACGGCCGGGCATCGGTTCCATGCGATCGCTATCCGGCATGGCTGCCGAAATGGACGACCCGCCAGCCATGCTCCGCGGTTCGGCGCAGTTTGACGCCCAGCAGGCAGCGGCCTTCGAACTCGACGTTGATCTCGTCCATGTCGGGAACCTGGCCGCGGACCCGGCGGCGGAGCCGGTTGCCGTTCGTCTGCGGCGGGAAGGTATGGGAAAAGCGGTCGCTCAGGCAGGGATGGCGCTCGGCATGGCGGCGCAGTTCGGCCGGGGATTCCCCGATGCGGCCACCCTTGACGGTCAGCTCGAAGGCCCCGGCATAGTCCTCGTTCCGCAGCTTCGACACGAAATCCTGCGCCACATGCGCCGCCTCGGTCTGCCCGTAGGGCGATTTGGCCCAGGCCAGGAATCCGGCGGCGGCCAGCCCCAGGACGATGGCAGCGGCGAGGATGCGGGCGATGGGTCCACGTTTCATGGTCGTGCGTCGAATGCCTGGATCAGGCCGCGTCGCGATGCGGCCCTGGCGGGAACGGACCGTTGCCGGCCATCAGTCGTCCGTCGCCAGCGACGACTCCTGCCGCGGGTCGCCCAGGACGAATGCATCCCCGGTGACGGAGACGAGGGTGGCCGTGCCCAGGCTGCGCATCTCCCATTGCCAGGGGCCGTAGCGGGTGTCGAGGGTGCCGCGCGCGTAGCAGGGGCCGTACAGGAACCAGTCGTGCTCCTGTCGCGGGGTGATGACGATGGCGCGGCGCAGGAACGATGCCACCTGCGCCGGCGTCACCCGGAAGCTCGCGCAGTCGTCCGCGGCCGGCCCCTGGCCGTCCTCGGTCACGACGATGTCGGTGACCTTGCCGATCGGTGTCGGGTCTCGCGCCTCGGCCGTCGAGCTGCCGGCCCAGGCGAGGGAAAGTGTGCACAGCGCGAATGGCAAGGTTTTCATTGTCCCGGGAGCCTGGATCGAGTGGTATGGATGGAAATCGTCTGGTTCTTTCCCCAGCTGGGGGAGAAGCATGGCCGGTCAGCCAGGCTTCGGGAGCGCTTTCCCCGTGCTGCCGGATGTGGGGTTTCCGCAGTTCCCGTCGCGACTGACCTCGCTCCTGCCGTCGAACTCCGCTGTTGTAGGAGCGATGTCAGTCGCGAGCTTTTCGGGCAGTCGCGGGAGTGTGTGCCCTGCCCCGCAGATGGGTAAAGGCCCCTTTTCCCCGGCAGGGTTCGAGCTGGCCCCGGAAATCCTTTCCGGTTTCCTGACGAGTGTTCGATTCGGATCGAGCCGCGAGCGCCAAGCCGGCCTCACATGGATCCCAGCCGCTTGCTGCCGATGCAGGCCACATGGCCCAAGAGCAGGGCGCCTGTCGCGCTGCCGGGATGGAAGATCGCGCCGGTGGTCCGTGCCTGATGCGTGGACGACGCCACGCATCAGGGCGGCGGCATCGGCTCGAAAGAACGGTCAGGCGGTCTTCTGGATGCCGTGGCCGCCCACCGGCACAGTCTCTATGCGCTGGTCGAATCCGGCAATCAGCGGCCTGCCGCGCGAGATTGCATCCTGGACCGAAGGCAGCGAAAGGGATGCCTTGTGGCTGGCCTGGCTGTCCCAGACCTCCGTCACCCAGATGGCGTCGGCGTCGGCCGGATCCTGCGCGATCACATAGCTCAGGCAGCCGGGCATGCCCGCCACGCCGTCAAGAAGGATGGCAACCAAGGCGTCCCGTTGCCCGGCCACTGCCCGCATCTTGCCGATCAATCCATACATTCCGCTCTCTCCGGTTGGTGAAGTCACGACGTCCCCCCGGTTTTGAGTAGCGCGGCGATCTGGAGTCCAATTCCCCAGAGTAAGGAGATTGGACGTGAAGAAGCGCTTTTCCGAAGAGCAGATCATCGGCTTCCTGCGTGAGGCC
>NZ_JAPCHY010000011.1 GCF_026107455.2 Xanthomonas chitinilytica
GGCCTCACGCAGGAAGCCGATGATCTGCTCTTCGGAAAAGCGCTTCTTCACGTCCAATCTCCTTACTCTGGGGAATTGGACTCCAGATCGCCGCGCTACTCAAAACCGGGGGGACGTCGCCGCCGCCTTGGGCGATCTTTTCCAGAGCGCAAGCGCTACGCCATTGCATGAGCAGCTGGTTATATTCGACGGCGTCGCACTTCTCCCCTGTGCAAACGGGCTCCGCAGCACAGTGGCCACCGGAGACGTTGCGATTCTTTCGTGTATTGCAGTCAATGCGCCATTGAATGCGGGCCTGACCACACATGATGGGCGAGCCACTGCAGGAAGGCGGAGAATTACAGTTATCGCCGCCGCTGAAGGCCTCTTTGGTCTCGCCATCGTCCTCCCCCTCATCCGGCTGGCCATCACCGTCAGCATCGCGCTTACATGTCCCGTCCCTGCCCCTCGCTTCCCCGACAGCACACTGACCATCACCAGGCAGGCACGCACCCGATGGCGCCTTAACCTCACCTGCTGGACACTCGTTCTTCTCGTTCGCGCAGGTGCCATCGGCTTGCTGCTTCATGCCAGCGGGGCACGTCGACTCAACACAATTACCGTAAGCGTCTTTTTCCTTCCCGTCCTCACAAGAATCGGGAAGCTGAGGTTCGCAGGATTTCAGGTGAGCGTTGTAGTAGTAGTCTGGACCGCCTTGCGACTTGCAATCAGCATCATTCTGCGGGGTCTTACAGACGATGCTCACACCATAACTACCCTTGAAAGTGCCATCGCCGCTATCACGCCACACTTCCGTGCAACCATTAAAGCAAGTGAAACTTCCATTGCGAGGGCGGCCAAATTGCTGGTACGGATATGCGCCGTTGTAGTCAGAACGGCCAGCACAAGTGCCCGTGTACGAATAATAAAAAGGAGCCGGGCAGTTTGCTGTCGGCTCCTGAGATGGCCCTCCAGTGCTGCGCTTACATGCATATCCCCCGTTGAGAGGATTGGCTGAATTCGGCTGATGCTCGCAGACATAAACACGGTCAGGAGCAGACGGGCGAACAGCATCAATTCGAGCCGTACATGCCGCGAATGCCTCACCCTGATCAGCTGCCTGCGCAACACCAGCACTAAGCAGCGCTAGAAGTGCAGCAGCGATAATGCGGGGGAAGCTCAGCTGTCGATCGCGAGCCACAGCGCCCCCAGAAGTCCAATCATCACGAAATAGCCGGCGTAAGCCACAAAAAGCTCCCCTCAGAAAGAGCAAGGGGCAGGTCGCCCTGCCCCGCCCTTGAAACATGGATCAGTTGGCAGCCTTCTTGCCGCTGCGGATCATGAAGATGAGGCCCGCAACGGTCAGCACGGCCACGCCGATCAGCATCAGCTCGGCGCGATCCACGCCATCGGTGACGGCATCAGCGAGCTCGCCGGCGAACGCCGGGGCCGACAGCATCGCGGTCGCAGCGAACGCGCTGCCGGTGTAGAACAGGTTCTTGAGCTTTTCCATTGAAATTTCCTCGATTGGTGATGGTTGGATGCCTCACGCTCCGACAGCGCGTCGCGACTGCCGGATCATGTATCCGATGGCCCATGCACCAGCGATCACCGCCGATACCTGGATGCCCTCGCCCACGCTCATGGGAGGCGGAAAGCTAGACGTGGGACCCCAGAAGACAGCCGCGCAGGTTTGCGTTGCGGCATCGAAATCCGATGCTTTGCAGTGCGCGACAAGAACGGTGTCTTCCATTGCGATAGGTTCCCGTCAGGCCGACTTGGCTGCCGGCGCAGCGGCGATGGACGGCTTGGCATTGACCAGCACCAGGCGGCCGAGCTTGAGGTCGCCGAACTGGTTCACGTTCAACGAATCCTCAAGGTCGCAGTTGTATTCGCCGACCGGGTAGGCATCAGCGCTGCCCAGGTCGAGCTTGATGCTTTGACGGAACTTCGGGCATTCGGCGATTGCCTGCTGGGTGCGGATGACGCCGGAACGGTTGTCCTTGCGCCACGACTTTTCCTGAACCTGCGTGCTGGTGATGGTGACTTTCATGGATATCTCCGATTGGATTGGATTTTGTGACGGATCACGATTTAAACGGCCCCGCCCCGCTCCGCGGGACGGTGCCCCAGCTAGGCCGCAACGTCCGAAGGGAACAGTTCGTCCAACTGGTTCTTGACGTAGCCGAGGTAATCCCCGGTCACGGTTTTGAAGCGCCCAGGTCGACCAGGGCGCGACATGTAGTCGGCGATGATGCGAATGGTTCGCTCCTCGCCCACAGCATCGAGCAGCGCACCGAAATGTGTGCCGACCTGCGTGCGCATGAACTTGGCCATCGCCTTGACACTGGCGTTGACCATGCGTTCCTTGACCTTGAGGCGCTCGAACTCGCCGATCACCAACTCTTCCAGCACCGGGTATGCACCGCCGAAATACCGGCCGGGGTTGATGAGGGCATCGAGCGGCAACTCCGTCCGCTTTGCGTATAGGCGAAGCTCGCAACGCGTGTGCCCGCTGTCCGGGTCGCCCAGCTGCTTGCCCTTCTCATACACGTTGAGCTGCTTGTGTCCCTTCTGGCCGACGTACAGCGAGCAGCCTTTCCGACTGCCCATGTCATCCACGAAAGAGCCTTGCGGCGGCCTACCGTTCATGGCGAACGCTCCGTTGAGATAGAGATCGTGAAAGCGATGGATGTCGAAGGTTTCGCCGGTCAAGTCATCGACCGCGATGTCCAGGCGCGTGAGGTGGGCGCCCAGGTCGGTTGCGACCTGATGCACCCAGTTCCAGTTCGGGACGTGCTGGCAGCCCTGGCCGGACAGGACGATGCAGACCTCGCCGGAGTCGGTAACGCCGACCTTGCCGGCCACCGAGGACGTGCAATCGATCAACGTGGCGCTGCGCGGGTAGCGCACGTTCAAGACACGGTCCATCAACGGGCCAACGACGATGGAGTCGCCCGTGCCGAACACGTAGCGCACCACATCGCTCATGCTCATGCGCCGGAACAGCTTGGCGGACTTTTCGGTGTCGAAGACCAGGGTGCAGAAATCAATCAATGGCGCGGTGAGCGTGCTGGCCTTCGGAGACTTTTGGCCCGTGTTACTGCTCGGGCCAACCGGCTCCGCCGGCCCTGCGGCGTCCTGTATCCCTGCGGTGAGGCCGGAAAAGTGGTGTTCTATGGCACCAGCACGGCCCCAGAAAGCCGCCTCGCGAGCGCTGTAGCTCATAACGGCATCAGCCACGGCGCACCTCAGCGCGGCTCATGGCAACAAGCTGCTGGGCGCGAAACTCCCGGTAACGTGACGCATCACGAATATCAAGGATCGCACCGAAGAGGCGGGCAACGCCGAACGCGATGCAGATCACGGAGCCAAGCAGCGCGAGAACCAGGGCAACGGCGCTCAAGGCGTCAACCCCAGGGCGAGGATGCGGCGCTCGATGGCCTCTTCCGCCAGAGCGACCAGGTCAGCGTTGCCGGCGCGGCGCCACGACTTGCGGGCGCGGTAGAGCTTCCAGAGCGGATAGCTCGCGAGACGTTCGATATCCATGCGGACCCCTGCCCCCTTGCCCCGAAGTGCCCGCCCGCGACGTAGGGGGACGCCGGGGCGGGGCGATCCAAGGCCCTTGGATCGCGGGCATGATTCAATACCCTTGAACTTTGAAAATCAAGGGCCTTGAATCGTATGGACGTCAATTCGCTACTTGACCAGGCTAAAGAAGCCTGCGGAGTGAGCTACGACAAGGACTTAGCGCCGAGACTCGGCGTGCGGCCATCCGCGATCAGTAACTATCGAAAGGGCGTTTCTCACCCAGACGCGGTGGTTTGCGCAACTTTGGCCGGCCTAACTGGCGTTCCACTTGCGCGCGTGCTGGGGGTGATAGGTGAAGCTCGAGCCATCAGCCGCGAGGAAAAGGCCGTCTGGCGCAAGCTGGCAGCCACTGCGATGGCCCTAGTGATGGCGATGGGGCTCGCCCTTCCAGGACACGCACAAGCGGCTACAGCGGGCGTTGATGCGCAGTCCGAGGTATACATTATGCGAAAAAACATATCGGTCGATGCGCGCCCGGCTGCGCTGGATTTGGCTATGGATCAAGTTGATTGCCGCCGCGGAACTGCCCCATCTTCTCCCGGCACTTGCCCCATTTGCTCCCAGCAAATACCCCAATGGTGAACTTGACGTGCGATCCGTCGGGCAGAACGAACTCATAGTCGCGGGTAGAGCCCGGGTTGCCCCCCTCAAGCAGACCCCCAACATTGGCGAACTCGAACCAGCAGATTTCCGAAACGTGTCGCCCCTTGGAATTGGGATCGGCAAGCCTGCAGATCGACGAAACCGGCCGTGCCGTCGCCGGCGGTCTCGGTGGACGGGCCGAAGGCTGCACGCCTGCCGTGGACACCTGATCGCTGGGGCCACGCGGAACCGTCGTATCCAGGCGAGAGGTCCGCTCGCCCACGCCAACGGATGCGGTGCAACGACTTTCACCGCTGCAGTCCGCTCCCTTGACCTGCACCTGGTTGACGATTTCATGCAGGTCCGTCGGCAGATCCGTGGCCAGCTTCATCGCAAAATGGAGCACGACTTCGTCGCCGTCGCGTCCTGCCGCCGCAAGTTTGACGGATTGCGTCAACGGGCACCGGTCGCTGCCGACGGCGCAGGCGAAGCTGTTCGGCGTGCGTCGCGGGCCGGCCAGTGCGCTGGCATGGGCAGGCAGGACTTCGTATATGTCGGTGGGTGCGAGAGTGACCGGATGGCTGGCGCGGTTCCTGACGCTTATCTCGTATTCCAGCAGATCGCCCGGCAACACGTTCAGCCCATCGACGTACCGGCTGTTGTTGACCGACACCAACTCCTTGCGCACCACAACGCTGCCCAGTGGCAGATCGTCGCCATCGACGTGATCTTGCGCATGGCTGTCACCCAGTATGGAGCAGCCGATTAACAGCAAGATCACCCAGGCTCGTGTCATTGCGCTGATCAACCTGCACCCCGGCTCCGTAGTTCGGCGCATCGGGAGCATCTCCCCAATGCCCTACCAATATGAATGCTGAACAAGGCAGTGTGAGAGTTTCGTGATCAACGGCTGCCCCACTTCATCACCTTTCGCGAGCGGCTCACCGGACAGCTGGACCAACGGATGGCATTTCGAGTTACTTGGGCTACCAGCCTTGCCCGAAGATACAGGACCCATTACAGGGCCTCGACTATCGCCCCCTCCCCCAACCACAACGAGGCTGCCCCGAATCCATACCGCCCCGCCAAAGCGCCTTCCCTTCTAACAGCAATCGCCTGGATCATTCGCTTGACACAAGGATTACTCGATGGAACCCGAGCCCCCTTGTCCCGTATGGCGGCAGTGCCTGCAAGCAAAACAATCTCCTGCCGTCACACCTCAAAGCGTCCGGTAAGTCTCGGACTTCACTTCCAGCCGTATCGGGAGCGCATGAATTGAACCTGCGCTTCCCATCCAATCCGCACTCCAGGCATTCAAGACAAACAAGCTCAACTGGCTCACGAAGACAGCCCGTGATCGGCTCGCCCCATGTCTCGCCGCATTATCTACCGCTGACCCGAAAACACTTCATTCCGCTCGGCCAAGGTCACTCCCTGCCCATTCTTATAGTAAAAAACGCCGTTTCCATCCTGGCCAGGCAATCCAAGGCTGGCGTATCCCCACGATCCCAGCGACTCCCGGCGGCACGCGCTCGTGGTGCATTCCAGTCTGCTGTCGAACCTGGACCAGGGCATTGATCCGGCGCCGCTCTTGCAACCTGTTCAATATCCTGCACCCGACATGCGCACTGGGCGGATGCGCCAGACGGCGTATCCAGATGACAGTTTCAGCAGACTACTGAGACGGGTCGGACAGGCGCCTTTTCGGACATTCCAGGACGCGATGCCCCATCGAAGCCTCCTTGGCTTTTCCGGTCCCGGCATCCGCTGGAACCCGTCCTCGCCCCCGACAGACTCACGCCTCCATCGCCCCGGCCAGATCCGAGGTGTACTGCAGCACCTTGTCGTCGCCGGACAGCTCCACGACCGTCACATCCCGGCCCGCCAATGCCTGCGACAACCGGACGGAGGCCTGGTCGGCCCAGTGCATCTCGCTTGCCGGCAAGCGCAGCGACACGCTGCCGCCGGCCGCCTGGTGCACGACGTAGCGCGACAGCGGCAAGGCAGCCAGCGCATGGGTCAGGTCGATGTTGTTGATCCAGTCGCCATCGGCGGTGAGGAAGCGCACCGGGCGCCGGCCCTGGAGGTGCCGGATCACCGGGCCGTCGGGTCCGGCTTCCAATGCCCCGCGATCGCCGGTGCGGTAGCGCAGCAGCGGCAGGCAGAAATTGAAGCCGCCGGTCAGGGCGATCTCGCCCACCTCCCCCGGCGGCAGCGGCCGCCCCGCCGCATCCAGGATCTCCACGTACATGCAAGGCTGCAGCAGCACGTGTCCGCCGGCCGTCGCGTCGTACACGCCGAGGGGGCCGGCCTCGTTCATTGAATACACATCCAGGACCGGGCAACCGAAGCGTTCCTCCAGGCGCGCGCGCAACGCCGGCGACAGAGCCATCGAGACCGAGATCAAGGCGCGCGGGCGGTGCCGGACCGGCAATGCGAGCAGCGTGGCGAACGAGATCGGGTCGCCGGCGATCACCTCCGGGCGCATCGCATCGAGGTAGCGCGCGCGGTCGTCCGGGTCGCGCCAGTCGTCCGGATGCAGGTTGATCTTCGCCAGCCCCGACTCGTCCATCGTCGGCGTCACCGACACGTAGGTGAAGCACCGGCGCTGGTGGCCCAGCAGCATCACCCCCACCTCGCCGCGACCATGCCGCAACTCGATGCCCGCGCGGCGCATGGCGCGCTTGTGGAAGGCGAGATAGCGCCCGGCCACCACCGGGTGCGACGGCAGCACCAGCGGATGGCCGGTGGTGCCGGTGGTGCTGAAGTTGATCATCCGCTCCAGCGGCACCGGATCCGGCACGAAGCGGGCGATGTCGGCCGACAGTTCCGCGCGGCCGACCGGGGCGATCGCCGCGAACTCCCCGGGCCGCACCTGCGCCCGGTAGTACGGCACCTCCCGGAACACCTGATCCACGAACGAGGGCAACCATTCCGGGGCGCGTCCAGGCACCCAGCCGATCGGGGCGTCCGCCATCCTCGCCTGGTACTCGCGCAGCGCCTGCACCTCCTCGTGCAGCAGGCGGTTGCCGCTGCGGTTGCGGAAGACCGGCGCGGCCGGGTGTTCCCTCATCCGCTCCAACACGGCGCGCCCGGCATCGCTCAAGGTCGGGTAGCGGTCCGCGTCGGTCGGTTCCGGCGTCACTCGCGCGTCCACTTGTCCGCCGACTCCTGCGCGGCCTTGCGCGCCAGCGCCTCGCGGATCGCGCGTGCCCGCGCTTCGGCGGCGCGGCTGGCATCCAGCAGCCGGCGCCGCTCGACGCCGCTCAGGCTGGCCAGGCGGTCGGCCGCCTGCTCCGGGGTCTCGCCGGCCGGCACCAGCCCCAGGCGGGCGACGACGGTACGCGCGAGTTCCTCGCGGCGATCGGGCTCGAACACGTAGCGCGCCGCCTTGGCTTCGTCGGCCAGCGCCGGGACCGCCTCTGAGAACAGCGCCGGCAGCTCCGTTGCCGCCGTCCGGCACGCGCGCCAGGCGCTCTCGTCGGCCAGCAGCCAGGCCACCACTGCCGCCAGCGCAAGCTGGTTCTCCGGCACGCCCGGCAGTTCGCCGGACAGCGTGGCCAGCAGCGTGCGCGGCGGCCGGCAACCCCGCAGCGCCAGCACATCGGCGACCACCGCGGCGACGTGCAGCGTCCCTGCCCTGCCCCGGCGCGGCGGGTCGAGGAAATCGGCCGGCGTGTCCACGAGCCGGCGCAACAGCAGTTCGAGCGAAGGGCCGTTCGACATGTTCATGTCCCGAACTTGGCAAAAACCTGGGTGGAGGGGCAATCCGCGCATATGCCGGCCGGCATCGCGCGGCGCGCGCCGGAAAGGCGGGCCCGCAGCATCGCCACGTCGCCGACGGTCCGCAGCGATCCGGTCGGCACGCCATACTCGGCGAGGGTGAAGCTGCACGGCGCAATCCGCCCGTACTCATCGATGAAGAGGCTCGGCCGGCGCGACTCGCAGTCGGCGACGGCAATCGCGCGGCCGCGGGCGGTGGCATCCAGCCGCTCCACGTAGGCCGGGTCGGCGATCAGGCGCACACCGCGCGATGCCAGGCGTTCCACCAGTGCGGGCAGCATGCTGCGGAGATCGGCGATGTCGGCCGGACGCAGCGCCTGCGCAGGATGGAATTCCGGGCGGTCGCGGCCGCCCAGCTGGTTGAAGGTGATCTCGTCCATGCCCCAGTCGGCGAGGTGCCCGCACAGTTCCGCGAACTCGGGCAGGGTGTCGCGCATCAGCACCACGTTGGCGCGCAACCGGAACCGCGGGGCGCGCGCATCGGCCAGGCGGCGCACGCCCTCGGCCAAACGCCTCCAGCCGCCGGGCCAGCCACGCAGGCGCTCGTGCGTCGCCGCCAGTCCGTCCACGCTGACGGTCAGCTCGTCGAAAGAAGCCAGGATCGCCTCCACCTCGCCGGGCCGGTGCAGCGTGGTGCCGTTGGTCGTCGCGCTCGTCCGCAAGCCGTGTCGTTCGCGGAACCGGCGCGAGAGCGCGAGCACTTCGCGCCACAGCAGCGGCTCGCCGCCCAGCCAGCTGAACAGCACCTCCTCGCCGGTCTCGGCACGATGGCGGCCGAACAGCTCGCCCAGCCGCGCTATCTCGACCGCGTCGGCGCGCGGGCGCGTACCGCGCAGCCGGCGGTCGTACGCGCAGAAGCCGCACGCCAGGTTGCAGGCCGTGGCGATGCGCCAGAGCACGATCATGCTGCCCTGCCCGCGGCCGCACCGCCGTAGTGGCGACGGCTGAAATCGCGCGCGAAGGCGAGCAGCCCGGCCATGTCGCGCACGGCATGGATGTCCCACCCTTCCACCTGCGCGCGCCGCAGGTCGGCCTGCCAGTCCATCGTGCCGGCGAGCGGCGCATGCAGGTTCAGCGCCATCGTGCCGCCGGCACGCGCGGTGCGCAGTGCGTGCGCGGCGATGTCCCAGCCACTGTTGCCGCGCTCGTCACGTTCGAACATCGTGGTGATGCCGTCGTCGGACAGGTGCAGGATGTGCACCGCCCGGTCGTGCGGCGTGCGCCGGGCATAGGTCTCGCGCAGGCGGTGGATGGGGAAAGCAGTGGCGCCGCCGAAGAAACCCGTGAGCACGCGCAGGATCGCGTCCTCCGAACGCACGAAGCCATCGGTGCACACCAGCTGCGCCTTGCCGCTCCACAGCGTGGCCTGCACCCTCGAGCCGGCCCGCAGCGCCGACAATGCGACCACGGCGCCGGCCAGCGCCAGCCAGGAGGTATGGGTCTGCGGGTTGGGCATCGACCCGGAACTGTCGACGTACAGGTCCAGGTCCACCGGCTGCGGATCGGGCTCGCGTCCCGGCGCCAGGCCGTAGCTGCGCTGTACCGTGGTCAGGCCGGGCACCACCCGCGGCGATTGCAGCAGCGTCTGCATCCAGTCCAGCGCATCCAGCGGGTCGCCCGGCTCCCAGGGTTCCAGGCCCTCCAGCTGCGGTTCCAGCGCTTCCGGCTGCGGCGAGGCGGGGAAGCGGATCAGGTGCGGCAGGGCGCGTTCGCGGTAGTAGCGGACGGCCAGCTCGTGGTCGCTCAGGTCGAGTCCGGCCGAGCGCAGGATCTCGCCGTACTCGAACGGCTCGCGCGCCTGCCCGCGCGACTCGCCGGCCACCTCTCCCGGCAGCGGTGGCGCCTTGCCCGACCCGGCGACGTCCTGCGCTTCGGGCGGTTCTTCGCCGGTGATGCGCGGGTCCATCGCCGGATGCGTCGCCGGCGCCAGCTCGTCCTCCTCGATGCGGTCCAGGCCGGCGGGACGGCTGCCCTGCCCCGCGTGGCGGGTATCCATGAGCGCCTCGACGCGCGGATCGTGCGCGTCCTCCACCAGGTGCGACAGCAGCAGCGTCGCGAAGCGGCCGCCGCCCTCCAGCCAGTCGCCGGCGTACACGCGGACCAGCCGCGCGCCGAGCCAGGCGTCGCCGCGCACGACGGCATCCTCCACCGGCCCGCCGAGCGAACCGGCCGGCAGCTGCCACAGCTGTTCGTAGATGCCCATGTAGAGCGCCCACACCGCGCTCGTCCCGCTCCCGCCCTTGGCCAGCGCCAGCTGCCGGTAGATGTCGGCCATGCGCAGTCCGCACCGGCGCTGCAGGCGGTCGTTGATCAGCAGGTCGGTATAGAGGTTGGCCACCATCGGCGCGTGCGCTTCCAGCGTGGGCAGCGCACGGCGCATGCGCGCGAGCAGCCGCGCGTGGTCGGTCGCGGTAGCCGGCGCCAGCACGTGGTGGCCGATCTCGTGCGCGAGGATCTCCACCTCGTATCCGTCCAGGCCCCAGCGGGCCACGCCTTCCAGGTCGATCACCACGCGTTGGTCGGCCAGGCGGATCATGGCGAAGCTGGCCGTCAGCCCTTCCTTGGCCGCCTCGATGCTGCTGCCGCACAGCCGCGGGTCCTGCAGCCGGGTGTGGCGGCTCCAGCTGGCCAGGGCGTCCGCCCAGGCATCGCGCCATGGCGCCAGCGCCTCCATCCCGGGCATGGCGGCTTTCACGAGGCCAGCGGCAGCACGCGGATGCGATGCGACCACGGCGAGAACACGGCCACGCTGGTGGCGTTGCTCACCGCCTGCAGGCCGTCCTCCGGAACGTCGAACGCCACCGGCCTTCCGTCGATGTGGACGCCTTCCGGCGCGATCCGCACCTTCGGCGATACCGTGCTAGCGGCACCCTCGAACTCGGCCGCCGTCGCCGGCAGTACCACCGCGCCGAAGGCATCGGCCAGCAGCAGGTGATGCCGGCCGCCGCTGGCGACGACGAATCCGTCCTCGCCGCCGCGCACCTGCGGCGGCGCCGCGAACGGTCCGCCCAAGCCGGTGAATCCGCCGACGGTCCAGCCCTGCGCCGGCGCTTCGTCGGCGCCCGGGTTCCACCAGGGCTGTGCTTCCAGGCGCCGGCCGACCGTATCCCAATCCGACGACGGCGGCGCGCCCAGCGCGGCGAGTGCCAATGCGGGAGGCAGGTTCGCCGCCTGTTCGAGCGCACCGCGGCGCAGGTGCGTCATCCCGCAGCGCCATGCGCACAGCGCACCGAGCCGGCGCAATGCTGCGACGTCGGCACAGCCGCCGGCCAGCGCCGACATCCGTTCGACCCATTGCTCCACCCGCGCGCCCGGCACGCTGCCCATGCGCACCACCGCGTTGGTCACCGTTCCCAGCGCCTGCAGCGGCGATCCGGCGACGAGCGCGGCAATCGCCGGCGGCAGCCGCTGCCAGGCCAGGTCGACCCACGGCAGACGCGCGGCCGGCCCGGCCAGTCCCTGGCCGACGAGGTCGAGCCCGATGTCGTACGCCACGGCCACCGCTTCCGGCGTGGCGGCAGGATCGACCGCATCGACCGCGACGGCGACCGCGTCGACCTGGTGTACGAGGAACGCCTTGAACGCGGCGGTGTCGAACGCCGGCAACCGGTGCCGCGTTTCCGCGACGCGCTGGTTGAAGCGGCTGCGTTGCGCGGCCAGCACGCGCGCCAGTGCGGCCGATGCCGTCATCGCGCCCGCAGCCAATGCAGGTAGTTGGTGTAGCGCTGGTGCAGGTACTTGAGCTTGAGCAGGTCGTCGTACAGGTGGCCGTAGAGCTTGCGCCCCTTCGTCCACTCCTCGATCGTGCGCTCGATGCGCGCCAGCCGCGCCCGCGTCTCGCGCTCGCTCACGCCCTCCAGGCCCTGCGCGAACTGCGCCGAAAGCTCGCCGACCGGATCGTTGCGGTCCAGGTCCAGGCGGTCGTACTCGCCGTTGGAGGCGTCGAACAGTCCGCGCAGCCAGCTCAGCCGGTCCGTCCGCAATGCGGCGTTCTCCGGCAGCGCGAAGAACGGCGCGTCCAGGTCGGGCTGCAGCTTGTCGTTGAGCACGAACGGCAGGATCTGGCGCACGTCCTCCAGCGCCACCGCGCCGTTGCCGCGGAAGTACGCCAGCGCCTTGGCGAAGACCAGCAGCGTGGTCAGGTTGCGCACCGACAGGCCGTTGCGGGTCTGGCAGCCGAGGTCCTTCATGCGGTCGCGCCCGGTATCGGCGGCGGTGGCCTGCGCCCAATCGGCGCCGGCCAGGCGCACGGTGTCCTTGGTCAGGTACTCGAACTGCGCGCCGGCGGTCTCCATCAGCTCGAACTGGCTGCAGAAGAACTCGATGCGGCGGCGCACGTCGTGCGGGACTTCGACCGCGCGGACTTCCTGCTGCAGGCGGTCGCCCTCCTCCCCGGTGAACACGATGTCCCGCGGCACGACTTCCTCGGGACGGATGTTCTCCTCGATGCGCAGCAGCATCTCGTCCAGGAAGCGCGGGTTGAACGCCAGCGCCTGCACGATCACGTCGATGCGGTCGCGCAGCGCCTCGATGACCTGGTAGGTGCCGCCGCCGCGGTCGTCGTTGGCGGTGAGGTACCAGGCCGACTCGGGGCATTCGTAGACGTGGTTGAGTATCTCCGCGTAGTTGTCGCCCATGAGCGTGAGCAGCGCGCTCTGGGTGCGGGTCGGGATGCGGTTGTACTCGTCGATGATCTTGACCCGCATCCCCAGCCAGCTGCGCCAGGCGATGCGGATGTCCTGCATGTCCTGGGCGGCGACCAGGTCGGCCGGCAGCGGGTTGCCCAACAGGTCGGCAACGGTCATCTGCGGATGGCCGTGCTGCATCGCGCGGCGCACCTCGCGCACCGGATAGCCCGCCAGCACCCCCATCAGGATCGCGCTGGCCGTCTTGCCACGGCCCGGACCGCCCACGAACAGGCACTTGCGGCGCGTGGCGAAGGTCAGCAGCGGCAGCAGCACATAGCTGGAATAGCTCTGCGCGGAGGGCAGCGTCAGCACCCGGCGGCTGTCGCCGACGGCAAAGCTGGCCGCTGGCCCGTTGTTGTACTCCAGGTCGTAGTGGGGGCTGATGATCGCGTTGTTGACGATCCAGAAGTAAGCCTGGCGCAGCTTCTCGTCGAGCCGGAGCGGCGCCTGGCCGGCATCGGCCGCGGTCTGCACCGGTCCCTCGTACAGCTCGGCCACATCGAACGAACGCGATGCCGGTCCGGATCCCGGATTGGTCGGCGCCTGCGAGACCCGCTGGAACAGATTGAATGGCAGCACTCGATATCCCGATCGGTGGTCACGCATCAGTTTAGGAGGTTTCCCACGATTCCGGAGCGCAGTCGATGCCCGCCGTCGCTCCTGCCAACAGCCGGAACCCCGTAGGAGCGACGCAAGTCGCGAGCCTTGCGAACGGCAACAGGGCAGCCAGGGAACGCGCTGCACTGTCCGAGGTGCCCAAGCATCTATCTACAGGCCTGCTGCACCCGGCTGTCCCAGGCGCTGGAGAACTCGAAACTGCGCTTCAGCCCCACCCTCTGGTAGGCCGCATCGCGCTGCGCCTTGACCGATGCGCAACTGCCGGAACCGGAGGGATCGCGCACACCGGTCCGGGTCCCGGCATCCTGGCGCCGGGGCGACACGCGCGGATTGCGTGCCGCCAGTTCCTGCCCGATGCGGTGCAGCCGCAGCTGTTCGGCAGGGGACGCCTCGGGAACAGGCCGGGCGTCCCACGCCTTTTCCGCGGTGCCGTTGGCGCATGGCGCCGACTGGTAGGCGACGTCCTTGCCATCGATGCACTTGTAGACCTGCTGCGCCGGAACCGCCCAAGTGACGAACAGCAGCGCGACCGCCAACATGCGAACGTCCATGTTTCCCTCCTCCCTGATGGCCGGATCATAGTCCGGACACGCATCGCGCGGTTCGCCATGGGGGCGCTTCGCCGGATTCCACCCGCGGCATCCCTCCAACGACAGCCCCTGCCGCATGCCACGACGGCGACCGTCGCGGTCGAAAACCGGGCGCGCGCCGGGGACGGCCTTGACCGACGGGTAACAATGGCCGCCGCAGACTCCAGCCTTTACCGCGCGAAGGAGACGGCGATGAAGGCGGTTCGTTTCGTGGAGACCGGCCATCCGGCCGAAGTCGTCGATGTTCCCGCGCCAGTACCCGGCCCCGGCCAGGTACTGCTCAAGGTCGCCGGCGCCGGCGTCTGCCACTCGGACCTGCACATCCTCGACGAGGACCTCGGCCTGAAGGGGCCCTTCACCCTCGGCCACGAGAATGCCGGCTGGATCGCCGGCCTGGGCTCCGGCGTGGAAGGCTGGAAGGAAGGCGACCCGGTGGCGGTGTACGGCCCATGGGGCTGCGGCCGCTGCCATACCTGCCAGACCTCGATGGAGAACTACTGCGAGAACCACGCCGAACTCGGCACCATGGGCGGCGGCCTGGGCTCGGATGGCGGCATGGCCGAATACATGATCGTGCCTTCGCCGCGCCTGCTGGTCCCCCTGGCGGGACTGGACCCCATTGCCGCGGCGCCGTTGTCCGATGCCGCACTGACGCCCTATCACGCGATCAAGAAGGCGCTGCCATTGCTCACTCCCGATGCCACCGTGCTGGTGGTGGGCATCGGCGGCCTGGGCCACATGGCGGTGCAGATCCTGCAGGCGCTGACGCCCGCGCGCCTGATCGCCGGCGATATCGACGACGCCAAGCTGGCGCATGCGCGCGAACTGGGAGTGAAGCACACGCTCGACACGCGCGACAGCGACGCCGCGGCCGAAGCGATCCGCGAACTGACCGGACCGCGCGGCGTTGCCGTGGCACTGGACTTCGTCGGCGCGCAACCGACGGTGGACCTATGCGCGCGCGTGGTCGGACGCAACAGCCGCCTCACCATAGTCGGACTGGGCGGCGGCACGCTGCACTACTCCGCCAATCAACCGCCCTATGGCTGCCAGGTCACGGTGCCCTATTGGGGATCGCGCACCGAACTGATGGAAGTGATCGCGCTGGCGGCGGCCGGACGCATCCACGCCGAAGTGGAGACCTTCCCGCTGGAGCAGGCCGTCGACGTCTACCAGCGGCTGCGCGAAGGCCGCATCCGCGGGCGCGCCGTGCTGCTGCCCTGAACCCTCGAACCGGACGCGCGAACCGGACGCGATGCAGCCGGTCCGCGGCATGGGCATCGGCTGCCTGCCAGGGCGCGCGATCCGCTGCGGCCCCAAGGTTCCCACTGCAAGCAGAGGCTTGCCGGCGACCGATATGTCCGGGGTCGCCAGCGGCCGAGGCCAGGCGGCTGGCCCGGCAACCCGGGAACCGGAGTGGCACCCGGGAGCAGTGCTGGACCGCCATCCGCGGTGATCGCCGCGGTTGTCGCCAGCACTGTCCCATGATCCCGGCCGCATGCCCTTCCGTCGATGTCGTTTGCCCATGGACGGATCCGGAGACGCGCCCGGCTCTCGGGCGGCCCGGAAACCCGGCATCGGCACCCGGCACCCGGCACCCGGCATGAAGAATCCCGTTCCATGAAGTGGCGATGGCATCGGCAGGCCGGTGCCCGCGCATGCGGATATCCGCATGCCGTCGCGCGCGCGCCAGGAAAGCCGCCGATCCGAACGGCTCACAAGACCCTGCATCTGCACCGGTCAGACGGCATTTCCGCCTGCCGGGCCAGCCGGATGATCCGGCCATATCCGAAGGACCGGCAAACCCTTGACTCTTGACCCTGGTCCAGGGTCGACAATGGCCGCACTCCTCCACCGGCCGGATGCCAATGAACATCGGACAACTCGCACTCCAGGCGGGCGTTCCCGTCGATACGGTCCGCTACTACGAGCGCCAGCGCCTGCTGCCCGCCGCCCGCCGCAGCCCCGGCGGCTACCGGATCTTCGACCAGGACGACGTCACGCGGCTGCAGTTCATCCGCCGCGCCAAGACCCTGGGCTTCACCCTGGAGGAGATCGCCGACCTGCTGGCCATCAGCGACCGGCGTGGCGGCGACATGGCGCAGGTCAAGGCCGCGGCCAGCGACAAACTGCGCGACCTCGGGCAGCGCATCGAGGAACTGCAACGCATGCAGAAGGCGCTGCAACAACTGGTCCGGGCCTGCCCCGGGCACGGCGCGCTGGACCAGTGCCCGATCATCGGCGCGCTGACGGAGGCCGGACAGTGACCGCCCATCATCGCCCTGCCGACACCGCCGCCCCGGCCTGCTGCGGCGGCTCCCGCTCTCCCGCGGCGCGGGCCGTGGACCCGGTCTGCGGCATGCAGGTCGATCCTGCCGCATCGCCGCACCATGCCATCCACGAGGGCCACGAGTACCACTTCTGCAGCGCAAGCTGCCGCGAACGGTTCGTGGCCGATCCCGGAAGCTTCCTCGATGCGCCGGCCGACAAGCCGGCCGCGTCCGGCGGCTGTTGCGGCGGCGGTGCTGCCGCCGCCTCCCCGTCGGGCAAGGCGAAGGATCCGGTATGCGGCATGGACGTGGATCCGGCACTGACGCCGCACCACGCCACCCACCAGGGCAAGGACTACCACTTCTGCCGCGCCGAGTGCCGCAGCCGCTTCGTCGCCGATCCGCATCGCTACCTCGAACCGCCGAGCCGGCCGGAAACCCCGCTGCCGGCCGGCACCCTCTACACCTGCCCGATGGACCCGGAGATCGTCCAGGAAGGCCCCGGCACCTGTCCGATCTGCGGCATGGCACTGGAGCCGATGATGCCCAGCCTGGACGAGGACGAGAACCCGGAACTGGCCGACTTCCGCCGCCGCTTCTGGTGGGGCCTGCCGCTGAGCCTGGCGACGATGGCGCTGGCCATGGCGGCGATGACGCCGCTGCTGCACGGGGTATCCCCCACCCTGCGGGTCTGGATCGAATTCGCGCTGGCCACGCCCGTGGTGCTGTGGGCCGGCTGGCCGTTCCTGCAGCGCTGGGGCCAGTCGATCCGTAACCGCAGCCCCAACATGTGGACGCTGATCGGCACCGGCGTGATCGCCGCCTACGGCTACAGCGTCGTCGCCACCGTCGCCCCGGGACTGTTCCCGCCCTCGTTCCACCAGCATGGCCATGTCGGCGTCTACTTCGAGGCGGCGGCCATGATCGTGTCGCTGACCCTGCTGGGCCAGTTGATGGAGCTGAAGGCGCGCGCCAGGACCTCCGCATCGATCAAGGCGCTGCTCGGGCTGGCACCGAAGACCGCGCGCCGGCTGTGCGACGACGGCAGCGAGGAGGACGTGGAGCTTTCGCTGATCCGGCCGGGCGACCGCCTGCGGGTGCGTCCCGGCGAGAAGGTGCCGGTGGACGGCGTGGTGCTGGAAGGCCGCTCGGCGGTGGACGAATCCATGCTGACCGGCGAACCGCTGCCGGTGACCAAGAGCGATGGCGACCGCGTCATCGGCGCGACCGTCAACAGTTCCGGCGCGCTGGTGATCCGCGCCGAGCGCGTGGGCGACGACAGCGTGCTGGCGCAGATCGTGCAGTTGGTCGCGCAGGCGCAACGTTCGCGCGCGCCGATGCAGCGCATGGCCGACAAGGTCGCGTACTGGTTCGTCCTCGCGGTGCTGGCGGTGGCGCTGCTGACCCTGCTCGGCTGGGGACTGTTCGGCCCGGCACCTTCGTGGACCCATGCCGTGCTCAACGCGGTCTCGGTGCTGATCATCGCCTGCCCGTGCGCATTGGGCCTGGCCACGCCGATGTCGATCATGGTCGCCACCGGCCGCGCGGCCCAGCACGGCGTGCTTTTCCGCGACGCCGAAGCCATCGAGTCGCTGCGCCAGGTGGACGTGCTGGTGGTGGACAAGACCGGCACCCTGACCGAAGGCCGGCCCGCGTTCCGCGAAGTGCGACCGCTGGCGCCGTTCTCCGCCGCGGAGGTGCTGCAGCTGGCCGCCAGCCTCGACCAGGGCAGCGAACACCCGCTGGCCACGGCGATCGTGGCCGAAGCCCGCGAGCGCGGCATGACCTTGCTTGCGGTGGACGGGTTCGATTCGGTCACCGGCCTGGGCGTGCGTGGCCAGGTCGATGGCCGCCGACTGCTGCTGGGCAATACCGCCTTGATGGACGACCACGGCATCGCCAGCGATGCGTTGCGCGACGCCGCCGACGCGCTGCGCAGCGAAGGCGCCAGCGTCATGTTCCTGTCCGTGGACGGGCGCCTAGCCGGACTGGTCGCGGTCGCCGACCCGATCAAGGCCTCCACCGCCGACGCCATCGCGCAGTTGCACCGCGACGGCCTGCGTATCGTCATGGCCACCGGCGACGGGCTGGCGACCGCACGCACCGTCGCCGCGCAGCTCGGCATCGACGAAGTGCACGGCGAGACGCGCCCGGCCGACAAGGCCGAACTGATCGGCAAGCTGCAGGCCCAGGGCCATCGCGTCGCCATGGCCGGCGACGGCATCAACGACGCTCCCGCCCTGGCCACCGCCGACGTCGGCATCGCCATGGGCAACGGCACCGACGTGGCGGTTTCCAGCGCGCAGGTCACCCTGGTCAAGGGCGACCTGCGCGGCATCCTGCGGGCACGGCAGCTGTCCGGGGCCACCGTGCGCAACATGCGCCAGAACCTCGGCTTCGCCTTCCTCTACAACGGCCTGGGCATCCCCGTCGCCGCCGGCGTGCTGTACCCGCTGGGCATCGCCATGTCGCCGATGCTGGCGGCGCTGGCGATGAGCCTGAGCTCGGTTTCGGTGATCGGCAACGCCCTGCGCCTGCGCGGCCAGCGGCTGCCGTCGGCTTGATGATGCGGATGCAGAGTTTTTTGCAACAAACTGCTTGCGAAGGAAAAACGGCCCAGCTATCATTTCTTTCTCAGCGACGTGGGGCCATAGCTCAGCTGGGAGAGCGCCTGCATGGCATGCAGGAGGTCGGCGGTTCGATCCCGCCTGGCTCCACCAAAATCCGGACTTTAGGCCGTTCGGATCGCGAAGGAACAATTCGATGAAGTTTACGCGTCCCCATCGTCTAGAGGCCTAGGACATCACCCTTTCACGGTGGCGACCGGGGTTCGAATCCCCGTGGGGACGCCATTCATCGAGACGAGAGAGACCCACTCAGGCGGGTCTTTTTTGTTGGGCAACACCCGGACGGCTCCGTTCCGGAAAGATGGCTCCGCAAGCCCGCCCCCGGCCGGCTTCCCCGCCCTCTCCTCCGGCAACGAAGCAGCCCGCAAGCGAAAAGTTTTCACGAAAGTATTCCACATCCGTGAAAATGCCGATATGATAGTCGGCTCGCAGCAACATCGTGGGGCCATAGCTCAGCTGGGAGAGCGCCTGCATGGCATGCAGGAGGTCAGCGGTTCGATCCCGCTTGGCTCCACCAACTTTCCAGGCATCAGGCCTGTCTGGCAAGCGACAATCCGGTTTACGCGTCCCCATCGTCTAGAGGCCTAGGACATCACCCTTTCACGGTGGCGACCGGGGTTCGAATCCCCGTGGGGACGCCAGTTTCAAGCAGAAGCCCCGACTCGTTCGGGGCTTTTGTGTTTCCGGACACCGACATTTGCATCGGGACCAGGGCACGCCACCTTGCCGGCATCCGGCTCATTCGCAGGCGGTTGCCGCAACAGATCGAACTGCCGGCAATCGTTGGCCATCCCATACCGATGCGACGTTCGCTCAACGCTCCCCTTGGCTGGCGTGGCGGATTATCGGCAGGCGAAGGGAGTGGCCTCTGCCAAGCATGCCGCATGGAAAAACCCATCCATTTCGCATCGCCACGTGCCGCGCGGAACGGTGGCATCGCCTTGCGGCCCGTCCGGCGGGGAAACCTGGCGGAACCGTCGCAGATACGGAAAGGTTCTTCGCCCATCCAAGGGGAGAAGCGAATTCCCAAGGCACCTTTGCCGCTTCTCGAAAAGCTCGCGACTGACGTCGCTCCTACGAGGCCCTGCCGCTGACATGGGCGGCGCTGCGTGGTCCCCTGCCATCGGTCGCGATAGAGGGGCGCCGACCACCTGCTCCGGGCTTGGATGAAGAACCAGCAAAAAAGCCCCGGGAAGTTCCCGGGGCTTTTCGTCGATTCCGTCAGTGGTGCCGAAGGTGGGACTCGAACCCACACGCTTTTAAGGGCGGCGGATTTTGAGTCCGCTGCGTCTACCGATTCCGCCACTTCGGCTGGCTGGCCGACCAGTATAACCAACCTTCACACGCGTGGGCAGGCCTTAACCCTTCATTTTTCACCCAAGGTGGGCCCGGGGATCGACGCTATACTCACTTCACTGAACCATACAGAGAACGGCAATGGATGCCTTGCGGAACCTGCGGGTGCTGGTCGTGGAAAACGACGAGATGAGCGGCACCCTGCTGCAACTGCAACTGGGCCAGCAAGGGGCGCAGGTGATCGGTCCGGCGCCGTCGGTGCAATCGGCACTGGCCCTGCTTGCCGCGCACGATCCGCAGGTGGCATTGCTGGACTACCGGCTGGCCAACGACGAAACCTGCGAACCCGTGGTGCAGGCCCTGGCCGATCGCGGCATTCCCTACGTTCTGGCGACCGGCATGGACATCGCCCGCCTGCCGGACTCGTTCCGCCTGGCGGTACTGCTGCGCAAGCCATATCTGGCGGCCGAACTCGCCAAGGCTCTGGAAAAGGCGCTCGAACAGGCGGAGACCAGCCCGGCAGCGGGTTGATCGACGGAGAAGCACGCTCCGCTCCGGCAAGCTGTCGCGTACGGAGTCGATGACGCCACTCCACGCAAGGCGCCGCCTCCCCCGCTTCTTGCCTATCCGCTGGTCATCCAGCGTGACGGCCATCGGCTTGTCCGATGGCCGTGTGCCACGATGGCTCAGCTGCCGCGCTTGGCGCGGGCGAAGGCATCGGCCAGCGCGTTGTTGGCCGGCGGCGCAGAGATCGCGCCACGCGCATTGTTGCCACCCGGCCGTCCGCCGCGATTGCCGCCATCGCGGCGCGGGCCGTTGCCCGGACGCTGCTCGCGCTCGCCGGCGCGGGCCGGCGCCGGACCGTCGTCCAGGCGCCGGGTCAGCGCGATGCGCTTGCGCGCCACGTCGACCTCCAGCACCTTCACCTTGACGATGTCGCCGGCCTTGACCACGTCGCGCGGGTCCTTGACGAAGCTGTCCGACAGCGCCGAGATGTGGATCAGGCCGTCCTGGTGCACGCCGATGTCGACGAAGGCACCGAATGCGGCGACGTTGCTGACCACGCCCTCCAGCACCATGCCCGGCCTGAGGTCCTTGATCTCCTCCACGCCCTCGGCGAAGCGCGCGGCCTTGAACTCCGGACGCGGGTCGCGGCCGGGTTTTTCCAGCTCCTTGAGGATGTCGCGCACGGTCGGCACGCCGAACTTCTCGTCGGTGAACTGCTCGGGCTTGAGGCTGCGCAGGAAGCTGCCGTCGCCGAGCAGCGCCTTGATCGGCCGGCCGCTGCTGCCGACGATGCGCTCGACCACCGGATAGGCCTCCGGGTGCACCGCCGAAACGTCCAGCGGCTCGTCGCCGTCGGCGATGCGCAGGAAGCCGGCGCACTGTTCGAACGTCTTGTCACCCAGCCGCGGCACCTTGAGCAGGTCCTTGCGGCGCTTGAACGGGCCATTCTCGTCGCGATGGCGGACGATGTTCTCGGCCACCGTCGAAGACAGGCCGGACACGCGCGCAAGCAGGGCCGCCGAGGCGGTGTTCACGTACACGCCGACCGCGTTCACGCAGTCCTCGACCCTGGCGTCCAGCGCCCGCGCCAGCCGGTACTGGTCCACGTCGTGCTGGTACTGGCCGACGCCGATCGCCTTGGGTTCGATCTTGACCAGTTCGGCCAGCGGATCCTGCAGCCGGCGCGCGATCGACACCGCGCCGCGCAGCGACACGTCCAGGTTCGGGAATTCCTTCGCCGCGAACTCGGAGGCCGAGTACACCGAGGCGCCGGCCTCGCTGACCACGATCTTCTGCAGCTTCGGGTTGTTGCAGGCCTTGATGACCTCACCGGCCAGCTTGTCGGTCTCGCGGCTGGCGGTGCCGTTGCCGATCGCGATCAGCTCGACGTCGTGTTTGGCGCACAGCTGCTTGAGCGTATGCAGCGACTGGTCCCATTGCCGGCGTGGCTCGTGCGGGTAGATCGTCTCGGTGGCGACCAGCTTGCCGGTGGCATCGACCACGGCGACCTTGCAGCCGGTGCGGATGCCGGGGTCGAGGCCGAGCACGGTCTTCGGGCCGGCCGGGGCGGCCAGCAGCAGGTCCTTGAGGTTGTCGCCGAACACGGCGATGGCCTCGGCTTCGGCCTTCTCGCGGGCCTGGTTGAACAGGTCCAGCAGCAGGTGCATGTGCAGCCTGGCGCGCCAGGTCAGGCGGCAGGCGTCGAGCAGCCAGCGGTCGGCCGGGCGTCCCTGGTCGGCGACGCCGGCGTTGCGCGCCACCCGGCCCTCGGCGTACTGGTGGCCGGCCTCGGCGTCGCTGCCCGGATCCAGCTCCAGGAACAGGATCTCCTCGCGGCGGGCGCGGAACAGCGCCAGCAGCCGGTGCGAGGGAATCTTCGCCAGCGACTCGGCATGCTCGAAGTAATCGCGGTACTTGGCGCCCTCCTCCTCCTTGCCCTCGGCGACGCGGGCGCGGATGACCCCGACGTCGGCCAGCCAGCCGCGCAGCTCGCCCACCAGCGCGGCGTCCTCGCCCCAGCGCTCCATCAGGATCGCGCGGGCGCCTTCCAGCGCGGCCTTGGTGTCGGCCACGCCCTTTTCGGCATCGACGAAGCCGGCGGCGAAGGCCTGCGGGTCCTGCGACGGATCGGCCAGCAGGCCGTCGGCCAACGGCTCCAGCCCGGCCTCGCGCGCGATCTGCGCGCGGGTGCGGCGCTTGGGCTTGTACGGCAGGTACAGGTCTTCCAGCCGCGACTTGGTGTCGGCCGCCGCGATCTCGCCGCGCAGTTCGTCGGTCAGCTTGCCCTGCTCCTCGATGCTGGCCAGCACCGCGGCGCGGCGGTCTTCCAGTTCGCGCAGGTAGGTCAGCCGCACTTCCAGGTTGCGCAGCTGGGTATCGTCCAGGCCGCCGGTGACTTCCTTGCGGTAGCGGGCGATGAAGGGGACGCTGGCGCCCTCGTCGAGTAGCGCGATGGCGGCCTTGGCCTGTGCGGGCTGGGCGCCGATTTCGTCGGCGATGGTCTGTGCGATCTGCTGCGCGAGCTTGATGTCTAGCATTGCTTCCGGCCGGGGCCGCTTTGCGGAAAGCGGCCATTCTGGCAATGCGTGACCGATGGGGAAAGCCGTTGACAGCGGGCCCGGAACCTGTCGCCCGCAGCGGCATCGACGGTTACGCCGGCATCCGGGCGTTGGCTGGGATGCCGGCGCGGGCGCCCGCGTCGTTGGCGGCGCCCTCCGCGGTGGTGGTGCGGTCAGCGGTAGTGGTAAGCCGCACGCTGGTGGACGATGTCGTCGCGCAGCGACTCCAGCGCCATCACCCGCACCTTGCCGACACCCTGCAGCTCCATGAACCGCTCCGTGTAGATTTCCGGCCCCAGCTCGGTGTCGGCCTGGGATTTGCTGAAGCCGTAGGGCACCACGCCCTTGTCGCCATCCTTGCTACCACCGACATAAAGAACAATCGCCATGTGATGTACTCCTCCGAAAAACGTCTTGCCGATACAGCAGGGAGGAGCTTATCGCGCCTGACCTTACCGATTCGTAATCCAGGCTAATGATGTTTTTTTGCATGCTGATGACGTCACGTTGGCGACCATTTCCATATGAAAATTTAACCTGCGACTAACTTCCGGACGCCCTCGCCCGGCGTGGCCACCAGCCATGGCCGTGCAGCGCGTAGTGGTCGGCGGCGCGTTCCAGCGGGTTGCGCACGCTGACGCCGCCGCACAGCAGGTAGACCGGCAGGAACAACGGCCCCAGCAGCAGGTACTGGTAGACGTGCGCCCGCTCGTGGTCGCCCAGGCGTACGTGGGGGTGCCGGCAGCGGCCGGCCCGGTGCTCGTAGGTCCGGCACGGAACATCCAGGCTGGCGCCGGTATGCAGGATCACGTTGCCCAGGGTGATGGCACCGCCCGGCCCCCACGGCCAGCGGTGGAACACCAGTGCGCAATCGCCCCGGTTCCAGCGCGGCCTGGCGCCGGCGGCCGTCCCGACCAGCCCGGCGAGCAGGCCGATCGCGGTATTGGGCGACGTCCACAGCGCGCCCAGCCCCATCAGCGCCGCCAGCACGCCGGGTGGAAGCCTCAATCGGCCTCGTTCGGGATCAGCAGCCACAGGATCAGGTAGACCAGGATGCCGGGGAAGGCGGCCGAAGCGATCGATACCACCACGTAGATGATGCGCAGCAGGGTCGAGTTCCAGCCGAACCGGTGGGCGATGCCGCCGATCACGCCAGCGATCATCCGGTCGTTCAACGAGCGGGCCAAGGTGCGGGGCTGGGCATTCATGTCGTCGGCTCCGGCAACGGGTCGAACCCGGAGTGTAGCGGTGCCGGGGTAATCAGCGCGTGCCCTGGCGCAGCTCCGCCAGGCGCGCGCCGAACCAGCGCGCCGCATCCTGTTCCGGTTGTCCCGGGCAGGCGATGCGGTAGGCCTTGCCGCTGATGCTGCTGCGGCTGGCAGCACGCTCGATGAACTGCTCGGCGCTGTCCACCAGGTCCTTCTTCAACAGGTAGTCGTACTTGCGCTGCAGGTGCGCCCGCGCCTCGGCTTCGCCGTGCCAGCGGCCGTTGCGCTGGAAACGGCACTGCGAGCCGTCCAGCGCCTGCATCAGCCCGCCGATCTCGCGCCGGGCCTCGGTACCGGGGGCGGCCAGCGCCGGCGTTGCGACGGACAACAGCAGCAGCAACCCGCCGCACGTCTTCCTCATGGCGAACGCTCCTGCAGCCAGCCGTGGATCGCCGCCGGCACTTCGCGCTGGGCGCGGCCGGAGACGTAGATGCCGATATGGCCGCCGCGGAAGCTCGATTCGGTGTAGTCGGTGCTGCCCACCAGCGCGGCCATCGCGCGCGAGGCGTCCGGCGGCACCAGGTGGTCCTGCTCGGCGTAGATGTTCAGGACCGGCATGTCCACCCGCGCCAGGTCCACCGCTTCATCGCCGATGCGGATGCTGCCGTTGACCAGGCCGTTGCCCTGGTAGAACTGCTTGATGAAGTCGCGGAAGGCCTCGCCGGCCAGGTCGGGCGAATCGAAGATCCATTTTTCCATGCGCAGGAAGTCCTCCAGTGCCTGCTTGTCGTCGAGGATGTCGAGCAGGCCCACATATTTCTGTACGTTGAGCCGGAACGGCTTGAGCATCAGGTAGCTGGCGTTCATCAGGTCGGCCGGGATGTTGCCCAGCGTGTCCACCAGCAGGTCCACGTTCACCCCGCGCGCCCAGTGCGAGAGCATGTTGTCCGCGGTGTGGAAATCCACCGGCGTGACCATGGTGATCAGGTTGCGCACTTTTTCCCGGCGCAACGCCGCGTAGCACAGCGCGAACACCCCGCCCTGGCAGATGCCCAGCAGGTCGATCGCGGCATGGCCGTGCGCCTGGCGCAGGTGCTCCACCGCGCCGTCCACATAGCGCAGCAGGTAGTCCTCCAGCGTCTGGAAGCGTTCGGAGCGGTCGGGGTAGCCCCAGTCCAGCACGTATACGTCCTGTCCCAGTTCCAGCAGCTTGCGCACCAGCGAGCGGTCGGCCTGCAGGTCCACCATGTAGGGGCGGTTGACCAGCGCGTAGACGATCAGCAGCGGCACCCGCGCGGTCGGCGACTGCTGGCCGACGAAGCGGTACAGCGTCACCTTGCCGTCGCTCCACACCGGCTGGCGCTCGGTGGCGCCATAGCCGACGTCGTCGACGCTGGGCAGCAGCCGCAGGCCGTCCAGCAGCTTGCGCTGCAGCGCCAGGGTTTCCTGCAGTAGGTCGTCGGCGTTGAATCCCAGCGGGCCTTTCATCGTGTCTTCCGCGGGGCGCTGCTGCGGCCCTTGCGCGCCGGCTCCGGCTTGCCGGCGGCGGCCTTCCGTGCCGCCGCGGGGGGAGCCGCCTTGGTCGTCTTGCGGGCGGGCGCCGGCCGCGTCGGCGGTGCTTTCGCGGGCTCGGCGGGCGCCGGTGCGGCCTTGGCCATCAGCCGGCGCACCTGCCGTTCCAGTTCGGCGATCCTGCGATGGGCCGCGTCCATCTCCGTGCGGGTGGGCAACCCCAGCGATTCGGACAGGCGCTCGACCTCGTGCTGGATCGCGGCCCGCAGCCGCATCTGCGCATTGCCCAGCGCCGCGTATACCTGCTGGAACTGTTCGGACATCGCGACCTTGGCGTAGGCCTCCTCGGCCACCTCGATCCACAGGTCGAACATCGCCCGGGCGCTGGTCAACTGGCTGCCGGGGCTTTCGTGCTCGGCCAGGCGCTGCTCGAACAGCCCGAAGGCGTCGTCCAGCGCCGCCTTGATCTGCTCCACATAGGCCTGCGACTGCGCCTGGTAGTCCTGCTGGGCCTTGAGCAGTGCCTGCCAGCGGGCCTGGTGCTCGCGCCCGGGACCGAAGGCCGGCACCTGCAGCCACGGACCGGCGCCACGCTGCAGGTCTTCGATGAAGCGGGCCAGCGCCGGTGGCAGGCTCCCGCCCATCCGGGTGCCGCCGCGGGCGGCATCGAGCATCCAGCGCAGCAGGCCGTCGCCCTGTCCTTCCACCGCCTCGCGCCAGGCCGAAGCGACCTCGGCACTGCTGGCGTCGCGTCCGGCGAACTGCGCGGCCACCTGCTGCATGGTCCCGTACCAGTTGCCGGCCTGCTCGCGGAAACGGTGCACGGCATCGTCGCGCTGCCGGCCTTCGTCGGCCGGCAGCAGCTGGCTCCACCAGTCGATCGCCTGTTGCCACGCCCCCTGCCCGGCCGCCGGCTCGCGGCCTGCGTCCGGCCGGGCCGGCGCTTGCGCCGCATGCCGCAGCGCGTCGCCCCAGGCGCTGAAGTACTGGCGCGCCAGGACCTCGAAATCGTCCGCGCCGCCACTGCCTGCCGTCGTCATCGCCGTTCTCCCGAATCAGGTCCGGATGATAGCAACGACGCCGTGCAGGCCAAGCATCAGGGCTTGGGGATGCGCAGGGTCTTGCTGATCATCAGCGAACCGGACAGCGCGAACAGCAGCACCAGCGGATGCAGCTGCCACGGCCCCAGCTGCCACTGGCCCAGCCACAGCGCATCGCCGATGGCGCCGCCATGGGCGGCCACCGCCAGCACGATCACCAGCGCCAGGCTGGTCGGGATCGGCGTGCCCTCGAAGTACGGCACCTTGTCGGCATCGCCGGCGATCTCCTCGGCGGTCACGTTGTAGCGCGCCAGCCGGCTGACGCCGCAGCACACGAAATAGCTCAGCACCAGCCAGTCCCAGCCGCCCTGCATGCCGCAGGCGTAGGCCAGCGCCGCCGGCGCGACGCCGAAGGAGATGACGTCGGCCAGCGAATCCAGTTCACGCCCGAGCGTGGACGAGGATTTCCGCCAGCGCGCCACCCGGCCGTCCAGTGCGTCGAACACGAAGGCCAGCGGGATCAGCGCCATGCCGAACAGCAGGTAGCCGCGCTGTCCGTCCTGCAGGAAGCGCATGGCCGCGAAAACCGCGCCGGTACCGCAGAACGCGTTGCCGAGGGTGAACCAGTCGGCAAGCTGGAATTCGCGCAGCATCGAGAAGTGGCGTTTCATGGGATGTCGTCGGCCCGGGGTCGGCACAGGGTAGCGCGAGCGTGGCGGGCAGCGACAGCCGCCGCTTCCGCAAGCCTGCGGTGGTGTGGCGAATTTTCCGCCACCCATCTTGACAGCCTTGCCCGGCGCGGGCCGCCGTCGCTTATCCACAGCATTGCGCACCAACCATCCACATCCGCTGTGGACAAACCCGCGGGGATGCCGGTCATTTTTTCGCCACGCCGTGCAGGCCACCTGCCGACTCGGGCACTTGCATCGGTTTTCCACAGCTTTGCCGTGCCGCGCTCCACAGCGCGTGTGGACAAGCGGCTATGCTTGCGCGCCGGACCAGCCATCGCCCGTCCCTGTCCTCCGCATCCTGGAACGACGATGGAACTGAGCCCCGAACAACTGGCCGCGCAGCTGCGCCACCCTTCCGGCCCGCAGGCGCGGGCCGTCGCCGAGGGCATGAACCGCAGCAACGGCGCGCTCAACCACGCCGCGATCGAGCGGCTCGATGTCCGCCGCGGAGAATCCGTGCTGGAAATCGGTCCCGGCAACGCCGCCTTCGCCGCACGGTTGCTGCGGGCCGAGGGCACGCGCTACACCGGCGTGGATGCTTCCGCCGCCATGGTCGCCGCCGCCAACGACGCACTGCGTTCGCTCGGACTGGAAGGACGCGCGCGGGTGCTCCACGGCGATTCGTCGGCGCTGCCGCTGGACAGCGGCCGTTACGACGCCGCGCTGTGCGTCAACACGCTCTACTTCTGGGAGCGACCCAGCGGGCACCTGCGCGAACTGGCACGGGTGCTGCGGCCGGGAGGACGCCTGTGCCTGGCCTTCGGCGATGCCGGCTTCATGCGCACCCTGCCGTTCGCCGCGCACGGCTTCCATCTGCACCCGCTGCCGGCGGTGGAAGCCGGGCTGCGGCAGGCGGGCTTCGCCGCCCCCGGGCATGCCTTGCATTGCGAGACCGGCACCAGCAACGACGGCCGCCGGGTGCACAAGCGCTTCCACCTGCTGCTGGCCAGCCGCGATTGAACTACAGGCGCGCGTAGCTCCACGACTGCATGCGGCCGTCGCGGTACGGCATCACGCCATGGAACGGGCGCGGATCGTCGTCGAACACCAGCGGCAGGAAATGCCGGTCGCCTTCCCACAGCGGCAGCGATTGCAGCCGGTCCAGCGCGACCCACTCCAGCGTGCCTTCCGGGTTGGCCTGCAGCGGCGTGCCGGTCCAGTCGTCGATGACGAACACGAAGGCGAACCAGTCCTCGCCCTGCTTGCCGAAGCCCGGCCAGCTGATGGTGCCGCGCAGCCGCGTACGCCCGCATTCGATCCCGGCTTCCTCGCGGATCTCGCGATGCATGCAGGCCAGCACGTCCTCCTGCGGCTCCACTTTCCCGCCCAGCCCGTTGTACTTGCCCAGATGGATGTCGCCGGGACGGGTATTGCGATGGATCATCAAGGCCTGCGAACCATCGGCGGACAGCACGTAACCCAGGGTGGCGAGGATCGGGGTATAGGGCATCGGGAACGGACGCATCGGAACGGACGCAGAGTATGCCCGATCGCCGCCCGCGCCACGGCCGGGCGTCAACGCACCAGCGTCAGCGGCATCCGCGCGCGCGCCACCGGCGCATCCAGCGGGCGCAGCGTGGCCACGCCATGGCCGCGCTCGGCCAGGTATTCCAGCCATTTGCCGAGGAAGGTGTTCATGCGCATGCGGTGGCTGATCAGCTCGTCGGCCGGCGGGTACATGCCCATCACGTCCTGCCAGCGGCGGCCGACGTAGCAATGGGTGGTTTCCACCTGGCGGGCATCGCAGTACAGGCGCACGTAGGCCGACGGATCGGGTTCGCCGGTCAGCGGGTCGCGCAGGTCGTAGGTCAGCCGCAGTTCGACCGTGTAGCGGTGGCACTCGATCACGTCCAGCCGCAGGTCCAGGCCGTCGCCGATCGAGGAGACATAGCTGCCGGCCGCCAGCCTGGCCGGCGCGAACAGCCGGGTCAGGTGCAGGTAGTTCTCCGCGTACAGCCCCATCAGCCAGCCGAGGCGGCTGAGGCGGGGGATGCGGCCGGCGCGGGAAAGTATCGATGCCATGGAGCGATCCTACACGCAGGACGCCGCCGGCGGTCGCGTCCGCGCGCAATTCCGATTCAGGGCGTCTTGTCAGAACATCTCGCGCTGCAGTCCCAGCGTGCCCAGCACCTTGCTGGAGATCTCCTCGATCGAGGTGTGGGTGGTGCTCAGGGTCGGGATCCGCTCCATCCGGAACATGGTCTCGGCCGCGGCCACCTCGCGCCGGCAGGTCTCGGCGCTGGCGTAGCGGGAATTGGGCCGCCGCTCCTGGCGGATCTGCTGCAGGCGCTCCGGGTCGATGGTCAGCCCGAACAGCTTCTTGCGGTACGGACGCAGCCGCGGCGGCAGGCGGTCCTGTTCCAGGTCCTCCTCGGTGAGCGGGTAGTTCGCCGCGCGCACCCCGTAGTGCAGCGCCAGGTAGATGCAGGTCGGCGTCTTGCCGGCGCGCGACACCGCCACCAGGATCACGTCGGCATCGTCGTAGGTCAGCGCGACGCCATCGTCGTGGGTCAGCGCGAAGTTCATCGCGTTGATGCGGCGGTGGTAGGTGTCGAAGTCCACCATGCCGTGGGCCTGGCCCACGCGGGCATGGCGGGCGGAGTTGAGCTCGGCCTCCAGCGGCCCGATGAACGGTGCGAACACGTCCAGGATCAATGCCCCGCTCTCGCCCAGGATCTGGCTCTGCTGCGGGTCCACGCAGGAGCTGATGACGATCGGGCGCACCTGGTAGCGCTCGCCGGCGGCGCGGATGCGCTGGCAGGCCTCGCGCGCCTTGTCCGGGTCGTCGACGAACGAAAGCCGGTCCGTGACGAAGCTGAACCCGCTGAACTGGGTCAACAGGCTGTGGCCGATGGTCTCGGCGGTGATACCGGTGCCATCGGACACATAGAAGACCGGGCGTATTGCCGACATCGTCAGATCCTTTGATTTCGGGGGATGGCCAGGATGCCGGCCTTTCGGGTTTGGGGACGGGTCACCCGGGAGACAAGCACAGGACATGGTGTGGTCACAAGCTTGTGCGGGCGCAGCTGTGCGCTGCATCATATCGGCTTCTTCCTACGGACGTGGCCATCAAAGCCCGCCTCGGGCGATGGCCAAACGGAGCATCGCGCTTGAACGAGAACATCCTGTGGCTGCACGAACTGCGTCTGGTCGATCTGGCCCGCGTGGGTGGCAAGAATTCGTCCCTTGGCGAAATGATCGGCAACCTGGCCGGTCTGGGAGTCTCGGTTCCGGGTGGTTACGCGACTACCGCTGAAGCCTTCAAGGACTTCATCGCGCACAACGACCTGTCCAAGCGCATCTTCGACAAGCTGGCCACGCTGGACGTGGAAGACGTGGGCGCGCTGACCGCCGCCGGCAAGGAAATCCGCGGCTGGGTCATCGACGCCCCGCTGCAGCCGCAGCTGGATACCGACATCCGCGACGCCTACGCCAAGCTGTGCGCCGACAACGGCGGCGGCGACGTGGCCGTGGCGGTGCGCTCCTCGGCCACCGCCGAGGACCTGCCCGACGCCTCGTTCGCCGGCCAGCAGGAGACCTTCCTCAACGTCACCGGCGCCGACGACGTCGTGCTCAAGGTCAAGGAAGTGTTCGCCTCGCTGTACAACGACCGCGCCATCGCCTATCGCGTGCACCACGGCTTCAAGCACGAGGACGTGTTCCTGTCCGCCGGCGTGCAGCTGATGGTGCGCTCGGGCGTGGGCGCCTCCGGCGTGCTGTTCACCCTGGACACCGAGTCCGGCTTCCGCGACGTGGTGTTCGTCACCTCCTCGTTCGGCCTGGGCGAGATGGTCGTGCAGGGCGCGGTCAATCCGGACGAGTTCTACGTCTACAAGCCCACCCTGGCCGCCGGCAAGCCGGCGATCCTGCGCCGCTCGCTCGGCAGCAAGGCGATCCGCATGGTGTATTCGGATGTGCCCGGCGAGCGCGTGCGCATCGAGGACACCCCGGCCGAGCTGCGCAACACCTTCTCCATCAGCGACGAGGACGTGCAGGAACTGTCCAAGCAGGCGCTGGTGATCGAGAAGCACTACGGCCGCCCGATGGACATCGAGTGGGCCAAGGACGGCGTCAGCGGCAAGCTGTTCATCGTCCAGGCGCGCCCGGAAACCGTGAAGTCGCGCGGCAGCGCCACCCAGATGGAGCGTTTCGCGCTGGAACAGCGCGGCGAAGTGGTCGCCGAGGGCCGCGCCATCGGCCAGAAGATCGGCGCCGGCGTGGCGCGCGTGGTGCGCTCGCTGGACGACATGTCGCGCGTGCAGCCCGGCGACGTGCTGGTGGCCGACATGACCGACCCCGACTGGGAACCGGTGATGAAGCGCGCCTCGGCCATCGTCACCAACCGCGGCGGCCGCACCTGCCATGCCGCGATCATCGCCCGCGAGCTGGGCGTGCCGGCGGTGGTCGGCACCGGCAACGCGCTGGACCTGATCAAGGACGGCCAGGAAGTGACGGTCAGCTGCGCCGAGGGCGACACCGGCTTCATCTACGCCGGCAAGCTGCCGTTCGAGCGCACCACCACCGACCTGGGCAACATGCCGCCGGCGCCGCTGAAGATCATGATGAACGTCGCCAACCCCGAGCGCGCGTTCGACTTCGGCCAGCTGCCCAACGCCGGCATCGGCCTGGCGCGGCTGGAGATGATCATCGCCAGCCACATCGGCATCCATCCCAACGCGCTGCTGGAATACGACCGCCAGGATTCGGCGACGAAGAAGAAGATCGACGAGAAGATCGCCGGCTACAAGGACCCGGTGAGCTTCTACGTCGACCGCCTGGCCGAAGGCATCGCCACCCTCACCGCCTCGGTCGCGCCGAACCCGGTGATCGTGCGCCTGTCGGACTTCAAGTCCAACGAATACGCCAACCTGATCGGCGGCAGCAACTACGAGCCGCACGAAGAGAACCCGATGATCGGCTTCCGCGGCGCCAGCCGCTACGTCGATGCCTCGTTCGCCGACGCCTTCGCGCTGGAGTGCAAGGCCGTGCTGCGCGTGCGCAACGAGATGGGCCTGGACAACCTGTGGGTGATGATCCCGTTCGTGCGCACCCTGGAAGAAGGCCGCAAGGTCGTCGAGGTGCTGGAGAAGAACGGCCTGAAGCAGGGCGAGAACGGCCTGAAGATCATCATGATGTGCGAGGTGCCGTCCAACGCGCTGCTCGCCGACGAGTTCCTGGAGATCTTCGACGGCTTCTCGATCGGCTCCAACGACCTGACCCAGCTGACCCTGGGCCTGGACCGCGATTCGTCGATCGTCGCGCACCTGTTCGACGAACGGAACCCGGCGGTCAAGAAGCTGCTGTCGATGGCGATCAAGGCCGCCCGCGCCAAGGGCAAGTACGTCGGCATCTGTGGCCAGGGCCCGTCCGACCACCCGGACCTGGCCGAATGGCTGATGCAGGAAGGCATCGAGTCGGTGTCGCTGAACCCGGATACCGTGGTGGACACCTGGCTGCGGCTGGCCAAGCTCAAGGCCAACAGCTGAGTTCCCGCCCTCGGGACAGACGAAACCCCGCCTCGGCGGGGTTTCGTTTTTGCGGCTGCCGGTACGGTACCCGACAGGTCACTCCACCGCCGAAGTCTCGACCCGGGACGCCGTCTCCGACAGCGTCGGGTAATCGGTGAAGCCCGCCTCGCCGCCGCCAAAGAACGTCGGCTTGTCGGCCGGGTTCAACGGCAGGCCCTGACGCAGGCGCTCGGGCAGGTCCGGGTTGGCGATGAACGGCCGACCGAACGCGATCAGGTCGGCCCAGCCCCTGGCCAGCGCTTCCTCGGCGCGTTCGAGCGTGTACTTGCCGGCGTAGATCAGCGTGCCGCGGTAGATCATGCGCAGCGCCTCCTTGAACGCCGCCGGCATGACGGGCGCGTCCTCCCAATCGGCTTCGGCAATGTGCAGGTAGCCCACGCCAAGACCGTCGAGCAGGTGTGCGGCGGCCAGATAGGTCGCCTGCGGCGTGTCGTCCACCGCGCCCTGCAGCGTGGTCAGCGGCGCCAGGCGTACGCCGACGCGGGCAGCGCCGACTTCGGCCACCACCGCCTCCGCCACTTCGCGCAGGAAGCGCAGGCGGTTCTGCAGCGAGCCGCCGTAGCCGTCGGTGCGCAGGTTGGCCTGCGAGTCGATGAACTGGTTGATCAGGTAGCCATTGGCGCCGTGCAGCTCGACGCCATCGAAGCCGGCGGCGATGGCGTTGCGCGCGGCGGCGGCGTAGTCGCGCACGATCTGCGCGATCTCGTCGACCTCCAGCGCACGCGGCATGGAGTGCTGCACCATCTCGCCGACCCCGGACAGCGGTCCCCTGCCCTGCGGATCGACGAATACCTTGACGCCCTCGGCCAGCAGCGCCGAGGACGACACCGGTGCGGCGCCGTCCGGTTGCAGCGCGACGTGCGAGACACGGCCGACGTGCCAGAGCTGGGCGAAGATGCGGCCGCCGGCGGCATGCACCGCGTCGGTGACGCCACGCCAGCCGGCGACCTGCGCCGCGTCGTGGATGCCCGGGGTCCAGGCATAACCCTGGCCCTGCCGGCTGATCTGGGTGCCTTCGCCGACGATCAGGCCGGCCGAGGCGCGCTGCGCGTAGTAGCGGGCCATCAGCGGCGTGGCCACGTTGCCGGCCGCGGCACGCGAACGGGTCATCGGCGGCATCACGATGCGGTTGGGCAGCAGCAGCGTGCCCATGCGGTAGGGGGAGAACAACATGCATCACTCCTTGCGGGGGAAGAAAGTCCGTGCCGCGGCGTCCGCGTCGCCCAGCAAGGCGTCGAGATCGACCGCTTCGGCCAGGGCGCGGTTGCCGTCGTCGCCCGGATGCAGGCGGTCGCCGGAATCGAAACGCGCCAGCAACCGGCCGGGATGGGCCGGATCGCGCAGCGCCGCGTCGGCGTCGATCACCGCATCGAATGCGCCGCCGTAGCGGATCCAGTCGTTGACCCGACGGCGCAGCGCGTCCTTGTCGGGGTGGTAATAGGTGTCCAGCGGCGTGCCGGGCAAGGCGCCTTCGAACGGGGTCAAGGTCACGCCGACCGCACGCACGCCATGGCGGTGCGCCTGCGCGATCAGTTGCCGGTAACCGGCCGTCATCGCTTCCAGCGTGGGCCGCGGCTGATCGGGGGCGAAAGCCGTGCCCGGCCAGGCGATGTCGTTGATGCCCACCATCACCACCACGCTGCGCACGCCGGGCTGGGCCAGCACGTCGCGCTGCAGTCGCGCCAGCGCGCTGTCGCCCATGCCGTCGCTGAGCAGGCGGCCACCGGAGATGCCGGCATTGATCACCGCCACGCCCTTCGGTGCCAGTCGTTCGGCGAGCAGGTCCGGCCAGCGGCTGTCGCGATCCAGGCTGGCGCCGGCACCGTCGCTGATCGAGTCGCCGATCACCGCGACGGCCTGCGCAGGCACCCCGGCGTCCACCTCGATACCCGCCAGCAGCAGGCGCGCGGTGGTGGCCTGCGTGCCGGGCGCGCCGAGGTCGAGGCGGGTGGCGGCCGTCCGCTCGCCGGCGACGATCCAGCCGGTCTGCCGGCCATCCCAGTGGAAGCCGGTCACCGCGGCCGGACCGGGCACGTACACACTGACCGTGACGCGGCCCAGCGCCGGCACCGGCAGTTCCACCGGATCGCTGACCAGTGGTGCGCCGGCCGCCATCGTGGCCTGCGGCTGCCCGGCGAACGTCAGCGTGCGGACGCTGCCGGGCACCGTCGCGCCATCGGCGGCGGGCAGCGCGACGGTCGCCCTGCCGATGCCCAGCGGCTGCCGGCCGTAGGCGTTGGACAACACCACGCGGATGCGCGACCCGCCCAGGCTGAGCCGCGCGACCTGGCGCACGGTCTGCGCCTCCAGCTGCGCCGGCACATTGGTCGGGAACAGGAATTCCTGCCCCCAGACCGGCTGCGGGCTGGCGCTCCAGCTGCCGACCCAGTGGGTCGGTGCGACCGGCCCGGCGGCACGGATCGGTGCGGACATCAGGGCGGCGGCAACCAGTGCGGTCGCGGCAACGGGGAGGCTGACCTTCATCGGGCGGAGTCGTCGGTGAATGGGGATTCCATGATGAATCCGGGGCGCACCGTGGACTAGACTGCCTCCTGTCAAAACATTTGTGACCTGAACTCAACAAGGAGTCCGGCGTGGCCCGCCTCGACGTCAACCGCTCCGGCGAGCTGGAAGTGTTCGCCCGGGTCATCGAACTGGGCGGTTTTTCCGCCGCCGCCCGCGCCTTCGGCATGACCCCGTCGGCCGTGAGCAAGCTGGTCGCGCGGCTCGAACAGCGGCTCGGCACCCGCCTGGTGAACCGTTCCACCCGCCAGCTGCAGCTCACCGCCGAAGGTTGCGCCTTCTACGAGCGCGGGGTACGCATCCTGGCCGACCTGGATGAAGCCGAGCGTTGCGCCAGCGTGCACGGCACCCCGCGCGGACGGCTGCGGGTGAATGCCAACGTACCGTTCGGCCACCATTTCCTGCTACCGCTGGCGCCCCGCTTCCTGGCGCAGTACCCGGACGTCAGCCTGGACATCACCCTCAGCGACGAGGTGATCGACCTGCTCGAACAGCGCACCGACGTGGCCGTCCGCGCCGGGCCGCTGAAGGACTCCCGGCTGGTCGCGCGTCGGCTGGGGCAGACCCGCCTGGTGGTGGTCGCCGCGCCGTCGTACCTGGAACGCCACGGCCTGCCGACCCACCCGGACCAGCTGGCCTCGCACAACCTGCTCACCACCGGGCATGCCCGCGCGCGGCCGGGCTGGCCGATGCGCCAGGGGGAACGCGAGTGGATGGTGATTCCCGCCGGCAACGCCCAGGCCAGCGATGGCGAAGCCCTGCACCGGCTGGCCCTGGCCGGGCTCGGCCTGACCCGGCTGGCTGCGTTCCAGGCCCGCGAGGACATCGCCGCCGGACGCCTGGTGCCGGTGCTGGAGGAGTGGAACCCCGGCGACATCGAAGAGATCCACGCCGTGTTCGTCGGCCAGGGCGGCCACCTGCCGCTGCGCGTGCGCGCGTTCCTGGATTTCCTCGCCGAACAGGTGCGGATCGACGCGGATTGAGCGGCAGCGCCGCCGCTCAGCGCTGCCCCGCCAGCCGGTCGTACGCCGCGCGCACGCGCTCGTAGCCGTACCGTCGCTCCAGCCGGCGCACGATGAAATGCCCGCGCGCCATGTCCTGGTAGTAGTCGGTGAACATGGTGTTCAAGGTCGCGCCCGCCACCGCGCCGACGATCGGCACCGCCTGCGCGGCGAACTTCTCCGTCACCACCACGCCGAACCGCGCCGCGACCTTCTCGACGACCTTGGCCAGCCATTTCCCGGCTTCCTTCGGCCCCAGCCCGAGCACCAGCCTGGAGCCGCCCCTGGCCGCGCCGCCGGCCAGTTCGGCCGACAGGTGCCGCATCACCTCGGTGGTGAAGCCGCGGGCGAGGTAGTAGCCGGTTTCGCTGGCGTCGTCCTTGCTGGAATTGCCGCCCAGCGCGAACACCTCCAGGCAGGCCTGCTTGGTCGCGAACTCGGCCAGGTCGAAGCCTTCGCTGCGCGCCACGTCCGCCACCGAACGCATCATGATCGTGGTCGAGACCGGCAGCTCGACGAACAACGCGGCGAACCCGAACGCGCCACCAAGCGCGCCGGAAGTGGCGGCCGCCAGCTTGTGCAGCCGGGTCGATGCCGCCTTGCCGGGCGTCTTGTCCATGCTCCACAGCGCGGCCTCGGCCGACTTGAACAGCGCCGCCTCGGTAGCCCCGTTGATCCGCGCCGATACCGCGGACGGCAGCTTCCTCACCGCGAATTCGAGCGGCGAACCAATCAGGTTGGCCATCCGCGCGGTGAGGGTCGGCGCCTCCAGCAGGCCGACGGCGCGTTGCAGGTCGGAAAGATCCTGCGGCGAATCCTCGATATCCATGCGCGATCCCGGGCGGGCGCCTACGCCGTTTCCGGCAGGCCGGCCAGCGCGCCCATGAAACCGCGGTAGTGGCGCATTTCGGCGATCGAGTCATGCACGTCGCTGAGTGCGGTGTGGCTGGAAGTCTTGCTCACCCCGGCGGCGACCGACGGCGCCCAGCGCCGCGCCAGCTCCTTGATGGTGGAGACGTCCAGGTTGCGGTAGTGGAAGTACTTCTCCAGCCGCGGCATCTGCCGGTGCAGGAAGCGCCGGTCCTGGCAGATCGAGTTGCCGCACATCGGCGAGGCGCCGGCCGCGACCCACTGCGCCAGGAAGGCGACGGTCTGCGCCTCGGCCTGCGCCATCGTCACCTGGCTGTCGAGCACCCGCTGCCACAGGCCGGAGCGTCGATGCTGGTTGCGGTTCCACTCGTCCATCGCCTCCAGCGTCTCCAGCGGATGGGCGATGGCGAATTCCGGCCCCTCGGCCAGCACGTTGAGCTGCGCGTCGGTGACGACGGTGGCGACCTCGATGATCGAATCGTTGTCGGTATCCAGCCCGGTCATCTCCAGATCGATCCAGATCAGCCGGTCGTTGCCTGCACGGTTTTCCGCCATGTCGCGCCTCTTGCTGGGGCCGCCGGACAGCGCCGGCAGCCGTTCATGAAAGGACGACATGATACGCCGCCACGGACGCGGCCCCGGCGTCAGGACGGAAGCGGCGGCTTGCCGCGCTTGGCGCGGAAATAATTGGTCAGGCGGGTGCCGGCCTCCTGCGCCAGCACCCCGCCGCGCACGTCCACGCGGTGGTTGTGGCGCGGATCGGCCACCAGGTCGAACACGCTGCCGCAGGCGCCGGTCTTCGGATCGGTCGCGGCGAACACCAGCCGCGCGATACGCGCATGCACCAGCGCCATCGCGCACATCGCGCACGGCTCCAGCGTCACGTACAGGGTGCTGCCGACCAGGCGATGGTTGCCCAGCCGCTGCCCGGCCTGGCGCATCGCCACGATCTCCGCGTGCGCGCTGGGATCGTGGCTGGCGATGTTGAGGTTCCAGCCCTCGCCCAGCAGCGTGCCGTCGGCGCCGACCAACACCGCGCCCACCGGGATCTCGTCGAACTCGCGCTGCGCACGGTCGGCCAGCGCCAGTGCATGCTGCATCCAGCGCTCGTCCTCATCCTCGCGAAGAGTTGCCCCGGAAACATCCGGCCCCATTCCGGCATCCGGTTCCGTGGCCGACGACCGCACGCGCGGACGCGCGTCCCCGCCCTGCCCGCCATCCGCTTCGTTCTGCCCGGTCATCGAAGAATCCGCTGCACCGGCCTGCGACCCGGGTGGCGCCGGCGCAGCAGGCGATGTCCTGTTCCCGCTGTTCATGCCCACCTTGTGCCCGCTGCCTGGAAGATGCGCCATTTTCGCCAAATTCCCCGGCGGCGACCACCGCGCGGCTCCCGTACAGAGACGTCATCCCGCAGATGGCCGGAGCGCCGCCGCCCATCGGGGCATCCGTGCATGAAACGCAGCGAAAGCCGGAGGCAACGATCCCACGCCATTCGTGACACACTGCGCGCGCCTTCGTGGGCTGTCGTCGATCATCCGGCGCCATCCTGCTGAACGCTTCGCCGACCAGGTTCAGTCCCGCCACCAGAGAACACAGTGCAGTCACGACAGGAAGACCACTGTGGCCTGGCGATGAATCCATCGCACTGGAGTGCAAGATGACTGATACCAAGACCAATACCAATCCCAACCCGCAGAAGCCGGCGGTCGATGATCCCAAGCAGGATCAGGGCAAGCAGCAGCAGGCGATGGAACGCCAGGACAAGGAAGCCAAGGAAAAGCTGGCCAATGAAGGCGGCAAGCAACACGCGAAGTAACCGACCCGGTTGCTGGTCATGGAGGGCTGCGCTTGCATGCGCGGCCCTTTTTGTTCATGGAGAAACACGTGCACAACGTACGACAAGCCGAGGCACTGATAGTGAAGATCGCCTATCAGCTGCGCCCACCGACTACGACCACCATGGCGCCGTGCAGGCGCTGCGGCAGACGCAGTCCGGGCGGCCAGCCTTGCGCCGACTGCCTGTCGGACGACCTGGGGGAACTCATCAGCAACAAGGGCGCGGTGATGCGATGGGTCGCCTCGCTGAAAGCCGCCGCGCAGGACGAACAGACGATCCTGAGCTACGCGCGGAAATCCGGCCCATCGTGATTCCAGCCGGCATCCTCGCGGCAGGAAGTCATGCCGCAGCGAAGCGCTCGCTCCTGCCCAGCCATGGACGGGACCGCGCTCGGCATCATCCATGCCCCATGGAACGAATGGCCATGCAGTCGCTCGCGCGCAATCACATGCATGGACCCTTGCCTTCAAGGACCTGATCTCGCCCTGCCCAGGGAGTGATTGGCGGAGAGAGTGGGATTCGAACCCACGGAAGGTTTGACCCTTCGCCGGTTTTCAAGACCGGTGCCTTAAACCGCTCGGCCATCTCTCCGTGTCGCGCAGGCGCCTTGCGTGCCTGCGGCAGATGCTGGAACGTGTTCCCAGCGCCCGTCATCCGGGCCCGGCAGCGTGGCCGGGCGCGCATTCTCGCATGACTGGCCGTGCTTTGCTCAGCCGGCGTCCACCGCCAGCGCGCCGACCGCCGAGGCCTTGATCTTCTCCTTGGCGCGCTCGCAGGCGCCGCCGCAATCCAGGCGCGAGGCCTCCAGTTGCGGCGGCAGGTGTTCGGCCAGGAAGTCGATGAACACCCGCACCGCCGGCAGCAGGCCGCGGCGCGAGGCGAACACCGCGTGGCAGATGCCCTGCGGCAGCGACCAGTCCGGCAGCACCACTTCCAGCTCGCCGTTGCGCACGGCCTCGGCGCATACGGTTTCCGGCAGCATGGTGATGCCGAAGCCATCCTTGACCATCGACTGCAACAGCGGGAAATCGAAGCCGGCCACGCGCGGTTGCAGGTCGACGCGGCGCACCGCGCCTTCCGGCCCGTGCAGCTCCCAGCGCTGGCGGGCCTCGTCCTCGCTGATGCTCAGGGTGACGTGGCTGGTCAGCTCGTCCGGGTCCTTCGGGCGGCCGGCACGGTCGAGGTACTTCGGGCTGGCCACCAGCAGTTCCTGCACCTGGCCGAAGCTGCGCATCACCAGGCTGCCGTCGTCGTCCAGCCGCGAGCGCACGCGCAGGGCCACATCGTAGCCTTCGTTGATGATGTCCACCCGGCGATTGCTGATGTTCAGCTGCAGCCGCACCTTCGGATATTGCTCCAGGAACTTCGGCAGCAGCTTGGGCAGCTGCATCTGCGCCAGCGACACCGGTACGCTGGCGCGGACCAGCCCGCGCGGCTCGGCGCTGAGCCGGTCCACCACCTCGCGTGCGGCCTGGGCCTCGGAGAGCATGGTCTGGGCGTGGCGATGGACGCTCATGCCCACGTCGGTCACCGCGAAACGCCGGGTGGAGCGTTGCAGCAGGCGCACGCCCAGTTCGGATTCGAGCTGGCTGATGCGCCGGCTCAGGCGCGACTTGGGGATGCCGAGCGCACGTTCGGCAGCGGCGAAACCGCCGTGATCCACGACCATCGCGAAGTAGTACAGATCATTGAGGTCCTGCATGCCCGCAATCCCATATTCAGAACGATACGTGGCATTCAAGCATCTTTATCCTGAATTTACAACAATCTACCTTGTGCCCTGTCGCGGCCAGGCCGCTCTCTCCGAACAAGGTACAAGCCATGAAGCTCCTGCACATCGACTCCAGCGCACTGGGCGGCAACTCCGTCAGCCGCGAACTCTCCGCCGCCGTGGTGGAAAAGTGGCGCGACCGGATCCGGGACCTGGAAGTGGCTTACCGCGACCTGGACGCAACGCCGGTCCCGCACCTGACCGGCAGGTCGCTGGCAGGCACCGATGAAGCCGAGCACGAGGCCGCCGAACACACCCTGCAGCAGTTCCTGGACGCGGACGTGGTGGTGATCGGCGCGCCGATGTACAACTTCGCCATCCCTTCCACGCTCAAGGCCTGGATCGACCGCATCGCGGTGGCCGGCCGTACCTTCCGCTACACCGAGAACGGCCCGGAAGGGCTGGCGGGCGGCAAGCGCGTGATCGTCGCCAGCAGCCGCGGCGGCATCCACAGCGGCGCGCCCACCGATTTCCAGGAGCCCTACCTGCGCCAGATCTTCGCGTTCCTGGGCATCGACGACGTGGAGTTCGTGCGTGCCGAGGGCGTGGCCTTTTCGCCGCAGCACCGCAGCGACGCACTTGCCCGGGCGCTGGCCGCCCTGCCGCAGCCGCAGGATCAGCGGGCCGCCGCCTGAGTCCTTGCCATCCATGCCACCGCCCCTCGTCGTGGCGGCATGGCTCCGGGTTGCCGGACTCTCTCCCCACGGCGACCCCGACGGCCCCTTTCCGGGGCCGTCATCTTTTCCGTCCGGCCATCGGGCATTGCACCAATGCGAACGGCCCCGCATGCGGGGCCGTTCGGTTCTTCCGGTCATCGGCGCCGTTGCCGGCGCTCAACCGATCCTTTCCGTGCCGCCCATGTACGGACGCAGCGCCTCGGGAACGGTGATCGAGCCATCCGCGTTCTGGTAGTTCTCCATCACCGCGATCATCGCCCGGCCCACCGCCACGCCCGAACCGTTGAGGGTATGCAGCAGTTCCGGCTTGCCGGTGGCCGGGTTGCGCCAGCGCGCCTGCATGCGCCGGGCCTGGAAATCGCCGCAGTTGGAGCACGAGGAGATCTCGCGGTAGGTGTCCTGCGACGGCAGCCAGACTTCCAGGTCGTAGGTCTTGGTCGCGGAGAAACCCATGTCGCCGGTGCACAGCAGCACCTTGCGGTACGGCAGGCCCAGCTTCTCCAGCACCGTTTCGGCGCAGCGGGTCATGCGCTGGTGCTCGGCCTCGCTTTCCTCCGGCCGGCAGGCGGCGACCAGCTCCACCTTCTCGAACTGGTGCTGGCGGATCATGCCGCGCACGTCGCGGCCGCCGCTGCCGGCCTCGGCGCGGAAGCACATCGAATGGGCGGTCATGCGCAGCGGCAGGCGCTCGGCATCGACGATCTCGTCGCGCACGATGTTGGTCAGCGGCACTTCCGAGGTCGGGATCAGGTAGCGCGGGGAATCGCCGACGGCGGTCCGGAACAGGTCTTCCTCGAACTTCGGCAGCTGGCCGGTGCCGCGCAGCGACTCGGCGTTGACCAGCACCGGCACGTTGATTTCCTCGTAGCCGTGCTCGCCGGTGTGCAGGTCGAGCATGAACTGGCCCAGCGCCCGGTGCAGCCGGGCGATCGGCCCGCGCAGCACGGTGAAGCGCGCGCCGGACAGCTTGGCCGCGGTCTCGCCGTCGAGCCAGCCGTTGCGGGCGCCCAGTTCCACGTGGTCCAGCACCGGGAAATCGAAGCTGCGCGGGGTGCCCCAGCGCGACTGCTCGACGTTCTCCGCTTCGTCCTTGCCGACCGGCACATCGTCGGCCGGCAGGTTGGGAATGCCCAGCGCGATGGTCTCGATGCGCTCGCGCAGCACGTCCAGTTCGGCTTCCGAGGCCTTCAGCTCATCGGCGAATCCGGCCACCTCGGCCATGATCGCCGAGACGTCCTCGCCCTTGGCCTTGGCCTGGCCGATGGCCTTGGAGCGGCTGTTGCGCAGGCTCTGCAGTTCCTGGGTACGCACCTGGATGCGCTTGCGGCCGGCCTCCAGCGATTCGAGTTCGGCCACGTCCAGGTCGAATCCGCGCGAGCTGCGCAGGCGTTCGGCGAGTTCGGCGGGCTGTTGGCGAAGCAGGGCGGGATCGAGCATGGGAAGCGGCACTGTGTACGGACGTTGGCCGCAATTATCGCCTGAACCGGGCGTTTCTGCCGCGCGATTCATTCCGGCTGTGCCAGAATCCCAGCGTTCAAAACGGTCAGGCCCATGTCCGCTTCCCGCCCATCCTCCTCCCGCAACATCACTTTCCAGTTGCCGCGGCGCAGTCTGCTGATCGCCGGCATCGCCTTCTGTGTCGGCCTGCTGCTGTTCGTGGCAGTGTGGCTGGGCACCCGCAACAACGATTTCTACCGGCCCGGCCCCACCCAGACGCCGCAGCAGGTGGCCGAGGTGGAACCCCTGCCCGAGCCGCTGCCGGCCGGCGCCGACGTCAGCGACATGCCCGATGCGCGGCCGCTGCCCGAAGACCAGCGGCCACAACTGGTCGAAACCCCGGCACCGGCTCCGGCACCCGCCGCCGAAGCGCCGGCACCGTTGCCGGAAACCGGAACCGCCGCCGCACCGGTGCCGGGCGACCGCCCCTTGCCGCTGCCCGGACAGAGCCCGGCGCCCCGCTACCCGGCCGCCGCGCTGCGGCGTGGCGAGCGCGGCACCGTGGTGGTGCGGGTGGACGTGGATGCCAATGGCGCGCCTGGCGGGGTCACGCTGGTTCAGCGCAGCGGATCGCGCACGCTCGACCGCGCGGCGATGGAGGCGGTTCGCGGCTGGCGCTTCCAGCCGGCCCAGCGCAACGGCCAGCCGGTGGCCGGCAGCGTCGAGATTCCGTTCGATTTCAGTCCGGGACAGTAACCTGAACCCCGCCCCCTGCCGGAGAGCCGCGTTCACAGGCAGCTGACGCAGCTTCGGCACGAACGGGGCAAGACTGGCCACCTCCCAAGACGCACGGAGGTCCGCCATGCCGATGTCCCATACCCAGGATCTGCACGACCACCAGCCGGCCGCCCCTGCGCCGGCATCCGAACGCCCCGCCTCGCCATGGTTGTGGGTGGCGCTGGTGGCGACCCTGTTCGTGGCCGCGTGGTGGTGGCTGCAGCAGAACCGCGGCGCCGAACCGGCCCCGGCCCCGGTGGCCGAGCGCGCATTGCCCGCCACCCTTCCCGAAGAAACCGCCGCACCCGCCGCACGCAGCGGCGCCGACCGGCCGCAGCAGCAGCGCACGCCGGCCTTGCCGGCCAACCGCCCGGCGCAGCCGCTGGCCGGCAACGCGCTTCCGGACTACCCGCGCGCCGCACTGCGCGCCGGCGTCGAAGGCGGCGTGATCGCCCGCATCCAGGTCGACGCACGCGGCCAGGTGGGCGATGTGTCCATCGTCCAGCGCACAGGCACGCGCGACCGCAACCTCGATCGCGCGGTGGTGAATGCCGTGAAGACCTGGCGCTTCGAGCCGGCGATGCGCGATGGCCGCGCGGTCGCCAGCGTGGTGCAGGTGCCGGTGGACTTCAGGACCGCACGCTGAGTCCGAAACCGGCGCCGCCGGCCAGGGCGTCGAAACCGGGGAACGACGTCGCCACGTTGGCGACGTCGTTGATCCGCACCTCGCCTTCGCTCAACTGCCCGGCGATGGCGAACGCCATCGAGATGCGGTGGTCGCCATGGCTCTCGATGGTGCCCGGGCCGAGCGGACCGGGATGGATCGTGGCGCCGTCGGCGGTCTCGTCCACGCGCAGCCCCAAAGTCCGCAGGCCGGTGGCCATGGCCGCAAGCCGGTCCGACTCCTTGACCCGCAGTTCGGCGGCGCCGCGCACCACGGTCGGGCCGCGGGCGGCGGCGGCCGCGACGAACAGCGCCGGGAACTCGTCGATCATGTCCGGCACCAGTTCTTCCGGGATTTCCGCGCCCTCGAGCGGGGCATGACGCACGACCAGATCGGCGACCGGTTCGCCGCCATGCTCGCTGTGGTTTTCCTCGGTGATGTCCGCGCCCATCAGCCGCAGCGCGGCCAGCAGGCCGGTGCGGCGCGGGTTCAGGCCGACCTGCCGCAGGCGCAGCTGCGAACCGGGGACGACGCTGGCGGCGACGATGAAGAACGCCGCCGAGGAGAAGTCCGCCGGCACCGCGATGTCGGTGGCGCGCAGGCGCTGGCCGCCGCGCAGCCGCGCCCTGCCCGGCGAGAAATCGATGTCCGCGCCGAACGCGCGCAGCATGCGTTCGGTGTAGTCGCGGGTCGGGTGCGGTTCCAGCACTGAGGTTTCGCCTTGTGCGTACAGCCCGGCCAGCAGCACCGCCGATTTCACTTGGGCGCTGGCGACCGGCAATTCGTAGTGGATGCCCTGCAGTTGCGAGCCGCCGTGGATGCGCAGCGGCGGCGTGCCGTCGGCCTGCGTGTCGATGCGCGCGCCCATCTGTGCCAGCGGCCCGGTCACCCGCCGCATCGGCCGCCGCGACAGCGATTCGTCGCCGCTCAGCACGCTGTCGAACGGCTGCCCGGCCAGCAAGCCGGCCAGCAGGCGCATGCCGGTGCCGGCATTGCCGCAGTCCAGTTCGCCCTGCGGCGCCTTCAGCCCATCCACGCCCACGCCGTGGACGATGCGCTGCGAGGCCGACGGGGTTTCGATGCGCACGCCCATCTTCGCGAAGATCGCGGCGGTGGCGCGGGTGTCCTCGCCTTCCAGGAAGCCGTCGATGCGCGAAACGCCGTCGGCCAGTGCGGCGAACATCACCGCGCGGTGCGACACCGACTTGTCGCCGGGGATGGCCAGCGTGCCCTGCAGCGGTTGGCCTTTGCGTGCGATCCAGTAGTGCTGGGAAGTCATGCGGAATCTCGTTGGTGTGAATCCTTCTCCCTGCGGGAGAAGAGCCTGCCCCTGCGAAGGTGGGGGTGCCTGCAGGACGGATGAGGGACCGGGCGAAGCGTCAGGGAGTCTGGATGCGAGGGCTTCGCCTCCGCCCCTCCCCCGCTTCGCGCCCCGGCCCTTGCGCTGGCGCAAGGGCGTTCGAGGGGCAGCGGACCGGGGGTTCGCAAACTGCACCCCTCACCCCGATGGGAGAAGGGCTTTGCAAATCACGGCACGGCGACCGGGTACGAACCCAGCAGCTTGATCTGCGCCGAGTGCGCTTCCAGTTCGGCCAGCGCCTTCTGCATCGCCTCGTCCTCGACGTGGCCGGCCAGGTCGATGAAGAAGCCGTATTCCCACTTGGCCTGGTGCGAGGGCCGCGACTCGATCCGGTTCATGCTGATGCCGTGCCGCGCGAACGGGCTGAGCACGTCGAACAGCGCGCCGGGTTTGTCGTGGATGAACACCAGCACCGAGGTGCGGTCGTGGCCCGAGGACGGGAAGATCTGCCGGCCCACCACCAGGAAGCGGGTGGTGTTGTCGGCGTCGTTCTGGATCGGCTTGGTCACCACCTTCTTCAGGCCGTAGACGTGGCCGGCGCTCTCGCCGCCGATGGCCGCGGCATCGTCGGCGTTGCGCGCGCGGCGTGCGCCCTCGGCGTTGCTGGTCACCGGGATCTTCTCGGCCTTGGGCAGGTTGGCGCGCAGCCAGGCCGAGGTCTGCATGAACGACTGCGGATGCGCGTACACGCGCTCGATGTCCTCGATGCGGCCGCTGCGCGACATCAGGTACTGCTGCACGCGCAGCTCGACCTCGCCGCAGATCTTGAGGTTGGAGGTCAGGAACATGTCCAGCGTGATCTGGATCGTGCCCTGCCCCGAGTTCTCCACCGGCACCACGCCGAAGTCGGCGTTGCCCGCCTCCACTTCCTGGAACACTTCCTCGATGGTCGCCATCGGCAGCCCCAGCGCGGAGCGGCCGAAATGCTTGAGCACGGCCTGCTGGCTGAAGGTGCCCTCCGGGCCGAGGTAGCCGATCTTCAGCGGCTCCTGCTGGGCCAGGCAGGCGGACATGATCTCGCGGTACACGTGCACCAGCACTTCGTCGCTGAGCGGGCCTTCGTTGCGGTCCACCACCATGCGCAGCACCTGCGCCTCGCGCTCGGGGCGGTAGTAGTCCACCGCCGCGGCCAGCTTGCCCTTGGCCTTGCCGACCTGGTGGGCGAAGCGCGCGCGCTCGGCGATCAGCGTCTGGATGTCGCGGTCGATCTGGTCGATCTTGGCGCGCACGTCCGACAGCAGCGGCGCGGCGACCGCTGGCTCGGCCGATTTGCCGCGCGGGCTTTTGGCGGTGGACTTCTTCGGCTTTGCGGCCATGTTTCCCTTCCCTCGATGCCTTGCTGCTCTTCGTGTAGGAGCGACGTGAGTCGCGACGGGATTTCCCGGTAACGCCTCATCGCGACTTACGTCGCTCCTACATGTTGGTGTTCAACCGTTGCGTTGCTGGAAGTCGCGCATGAACGCGGCCAGCGCCTGCGCGCCGGCCAGCGGCATGGCGTTGTACAGCGAAGCGCGGATGCCACCGACCGCCTTGTGCCCCTTCAACGCCAGCAGGCCGGCCGCCTTCGACTCGGCGACGAAGCGCGCGGTGAGCACGTCGTCGGGCAGGAAGAACGGGATGTTCATGCGCGAGCGTGCGGCGGCGGCCACCTGGTTGCGGTAGAAGCCGCCGGAACCGTCGATGGCCTCGTATACCAGCGCCGACTTGACGGCGTTGCGGCGGGCGAACTCGGTCACGCCGCCCTCGGCCAGCATCCATTTCACCGTCAGCCCGAGCAGGTACCAGTTCCAGGTCGGCGGCGTGTTGAGCATGGAGTCGCGCGCGGCGTGCGAGCGGTAGTCGAAGATGTCGGCGCGCGGCTGGCCGCTGCGCTCCAGCAGGTCGCGGCGGACGATCACCACCGAGATGCCGACCGGGCCCAGGTTCTTCTGCGCGCCGGCGTAGATCAGCCCGTACTTCGACACGTCCAGCGGTTCGGAGGCGATCGACGAGCTGAAGTCGGCGAACAGCGGCACCTGGCCGACGTCGGGCGCATCGCGGTACTCGACGCCGTGGATGGTCTCGTTGGCGGTGATGTGGACATAGGCCGCGTCCGCCGACAACCGCCACTGCGACCGCGCGGGAATGTCGCGGAAGCCGTCGGCCTCGCCATCGGCGGCCACCTGCACGTCCACGTAGGGGCGCGCCTGCTTCACCGCGGTCTTGCCCCAGTGGCCGGTCAGCACGTAGTCCGCGCGCTGGCCGGGCGCGGCGAAGTTCAGCGGCAGCAGCGCCTGCTGCGTGGTGGCGCCGCCGGCGGTGAACAGCACGGCGTAGTCGTCGGGAATGCCCAGCAACGTCCGCAGGTCGGCCTCGGCCTCGGCGGCGACCGCGACGAACTCGGCGCTGCGATGGCTGATTTCGACGATGGACGCGCCGACGCCGTTCCATTCCAACATCTCCGCCTGCGCCTGGCGCAGGACCGATTCCGGCAGGGTCGCGGGGCCGGCACTGAAATTGAACGCGCGCGTCATGTCACACCTGTTGGGCAAGACCCCTAGTATGCCGCAGCGCAAAAGGCTTGGGGCCGCCGCGAATGGTTGCAGCCGTATCCATTCGCGGCGGCCGAACGCGGCCTGTGGTGGACTGCCGCCAAGGCGTATACATGACGCGCGAACGAAGCCGGGAACCGACCCATGAGCCTGCGCGATGCACTGAACATCCCCAGCCGCGAGATCACCGACGAAGCGGTCTATCGCCAGCGCCGGCAACTGCTGCGGACACTGGTCGCCTTGCCGGCGGTGTCGCTGGCCGGCTGCGCCGAGGCCGATCCGCCGGCGCCGCCGGCAGCGCCCCCCGACCCGGCCCGGGTCGGCAGCGGGTTCGCCACCGGCGAACCGCTGACCCGCTACGAGGACGTGACCCGCTACAACAACTTCTACGAGTTCGGCACCGGCAAGACCGACCCGTCCACCGCGCCCCGGACGTTGCGCACCCGGCCCTGGACGGTCAGCGTGGAAGGCGAATGCGAGAAGCCCGGGCAGCTCGACCTGGACGACCTGCTGCGTGGCCTGGCGCCGGAGGAGCGCGTGTACCGCCTGCGCTGCGTGGAAGGCTGGTCGATGGTGATCCCGTGGCAGGGCGTGCCGCTGGGACCGGTACTGGAACGCTTCGCGCCGACCTCCAGGGCGAAGTACGTCGCCTTCACCACCCTGGCCGACCCGCAGCAGATGCCGGGCATCCGCTACCGCAGCATCCGTTGGCCCTACCGCGAAGGGCTGCGCATGGACGAGGCGATGCACCCGCTGACGCTGCTGGCCACCGGCCTGTACGGCAAGCCGCTGCCGCAGCAGAACGGCGCCCCGCTGCGGCTGCTGGTGCCGTGGAAGTACGGCTTCAAGAGCATCAAGTCGATCGTGGCGATCCGCTTCGTCGAACGCATGCCGGAAACCGCGTGGCACCAGCTGCAGCCTTCCGAGTACGGCTTCTTCTCCAACGTCAATCCGGACGTGGACCACCCGCGCTGGAGCCAGAAGACCGAACGCCGCATCGCCGGCAGCGCCAGCAAGCTGTTCGCCGAGCGCATCCCCACCCGGCTGTTCAACGGTTATGCCGAGCAGGTAGCCGCGCTGTATGCCGGCATGAACCTGAGGAAGTGGTATTGACGCGCCCCGTCCGCGGCCGCGGCCAGCCACGCCGGCCGGGCTGATCCTGGCCAAGGCGCTGGTGCATGCCGCGGCGCTGCTGCCGGCGGCGATTCTCGGCGCGCAGATCTGGCAGGTCTGGCGCACCGGCAGCAATGCACTGGGGGCCGACCCGGTGGCGGAGATCGAGCACCGCACCGGGCTGTGGGCATTGCGCCTGCTGTTGCTGACCCTGGCCGTGACCCCATTGCGCCAGCTGAGCGGCCAGCCGGTGCTGCTGCGCTTCCGGCGCATGCTCGGGCTGTATGCGTTCTTCTATGCCTGCCTGCACCTGTCCGCCTACCTGGTGCTGGACCTGCGCGGCTACTGGACCCAGGTGTTCGAGGAGATCGCCAAGCGCCCCTACATCACCGTCGGCTTCGCCGCCTGGTTGTTGATGCTGGCGCTGGCGGCCACCTCCACGCAGGGCTGGATCCGCCGGCTCAAGCGCAACTGGGGGCGGCTGCACCGGCTCGTCTACCTGGTCGGCATCCTGGCCGTGCTGCATTTCTGGTGGGTGGTGAAATCGGACGTGCGCGAACCGGCGCTGTACGCCTCGATCCTGGCGCTGCTGCTGGGATGGCGGTTGTGGCGCCGCCTCAGCGGGCGCCGAACCACAGCAGGCCGCTGATCGCCGCGCCCAGCAGCAACGCGCTGAGCAGCAGCCACGGCCAGCGCCGCGAGCGCCGCAGCGCCGGTGCCGTGGTTGCGGCTTCCTCGACGCCGGCGTCGGCGTCCTCGGCGTCGTTGCCGCTCTCCACGGGCGCGCGCGCCACCAGCGGCACCTCGAGCACGAAGCGGTGCTGCGCGTCGAACACCACCTGGTCGCCCGGCTGCAGCCAGCAATGCCGCACCGGCACGCCGTTGACCATGCTGCCGTCGGCCGAACCCAGGTCGCGCAGCAGCACCTGCTCACCGTGGCGTTCGAAGCGGGCGTGGCGCAGGGCGAAGGCCGGATCGTCGATGACGATGTCGGCATCGGTGGCACGACCGACCACACGCGTCCGGTCCAGGATGAAGCTGCGGCCATGGTGCTGCCCGCCGACGCCGCGCAGCAGTATCCGCTGGTCGTCGACGACGGTGTCGGACGGCTCCGGCGCGTGCGCCAGCGACTGGCAGCCGCCCTGCACCACCACTTCCAGACCATCGGCAAAGACCGCGTCGCCGGCACGCAGCAGCGCCATCCGCCGCACCGGACGGCCGTTGACGTGGATGCCGCGGATGCCGTTGGCGACCTGCAGCCAGAGGCCGCGTCCGTCCAGGCAGAACTGCGCCAGCAGCAGCGTTCCGGGGCTGTCGTCGCCGACCCGGACGGTCCCGGAGGCATGCCGCACGATGCGCAATACGCCCGGCCGCAATGGCTGGTCGGGCTGTTGCCGGTTGCTGGAATGGACTTGCAATGTCTGCACGCGACGCAGCCTAGCAGGTTGCATGAACATGCAGAAGAACGACGTGGGGCTTGGACAGCGCCGCGCCGATGCGCACAATGCCGCACTCCCGATCCCCGCCCCGTGCCAGGAGTTTTCCTTGTCCCGCATCGACATCCGCCATCCCCACTCCCTGCCCGCCGAACAGGCGCGCACCGCGATCGAGGACGTGGCGCGCAAGCTCGGCGAACGCTTCGACATGGCCTCGCGCTGGGACGGCGAGGTGCTGCACTTCTCCCGCTCCGGGGTGGACGGCGCCATCGAGCTGCTGCCGGGCCAGGTACGGGTGACCGCCGAGCTGGGCTTCCTGCTCTCGGCGATGAAGGGGATGGTGGAATCCGAGATCCAGCGGGTACTGGCCGACAAGCTGGGCTGAGGCGCCTTCCGTCGCGGCGGTTCCATCACGCCGCGCAACGCCCGCCACGCTAGGCTGGCCTTCGACCCGTCATCCGCATAGGGAGCAGGCCCATGACCACGCACCACCGAACCGCCCACGACGACACCTCCTCCGGCGCCAGCCTGCACGAGCAGGCGGAGCGGATCAGCCGCAAGGTCAGCGAATCGGCGCAGCAGGTCTGGCTGGCCGGCCTGGGGGCGCTGGGCCGCGCCCAGGCCGAGGGCAGCAGGTTGTTCGACACCCTGGTGAAGGAAGGCGAAGCCTTCGAGCAGCAGGCGCGGCAGGACCCGGACCGCGGCGCGCCGCTGCGCGACAGCGTCGAGAACACCCTGGGCCAGGCCCGCGAGCGTGCGAGCGGCACCTGGGAAAAGATGGAGAAGGCGTTCGAGGATCGGCTGCAGGGCGCGCTGCGCCGCATGCAGATCCCCAGCCGCGAGGACATCGATGCCCTCAACCAGCGGATCGACGCCCTCAACAGCCGCTTGAACCGCGCCGAAAGCCGCGCCTCGCAGCCTGCCGGCGGCGACGCTTCGAAAGCCGACGCCGGCGATTGAGCGGTGCGGCGCCGATGGATGTTGCAAAGCAGCATGACATTGGCGACAATCCGCACATCCCGCCAGCAAGACCGATGCCGATTGCTTCCCTCCCCTCTCGGCATCGGATTGGCGGGTTTTTCATGCCCGGCCGTCGCCATCCTGGCGCCGCGGCACCACGCGTTCCCGCGTGAGCCCTGGGCCCGCGAAGAGATATAAACTCTCCTGCTCGCCACACGTACAGCTTTGGGTGTCCCATGTTTTCCTGGATTCTGGCCTTGGTCCTCGCCCTGCTGGTGTGGTGCCTGGCCTCCTGTTATCTCTGGCTGGTGCAACGCAAGAACACCGAGACCCGCCTGGGCCTGAAGGCGCTGGCCGGCATGCACTGGCGCGAGTTCTCGCAGATCGTGCGCCGCGCCATGCGCGAGCAGCGCGGCCTGGCGGACGTCCCCAGCGAGGAGGAAGACAGCCGCGAGCCCAGTTCCGATTTCCTGATGCAGCAGGGCGAAAAGCGCTGGCTGCTGTCGTGCAAGCATGGCCGTGCCTACCGGATCGGCTCGGCCGCGGTCAACGAACTGGGGGCGGCGGCACGGCTGGCCGGTGCCCGCGGCGGCATCCTGATCACCGAAGGCCGGGTGGAACGCGATGGCCTGGTCGCTGCCGAAAAGCAGTCGATCGAGGTCCTGGACGGGCGCCACCTGTGGCCGCTGCTCAAGCCCTACCTGCCGGGTGACCTCGAGGCGCGGGTGTGCGGCGAGGCCAAGCGCGAGTCCCAGCGTCATATCGGTATCGCCGCGCTGGCTTCGGTCACGCTGGGCCTGCTGGTCGGCATGGGCTACCTCACTTCGCTGGTTTCCCAGCCCGAGCCGCCGCAAGCCGCGGCGGCGCCTGTGGCGTCCGCTGCCCCGGCGGCCGCACCGGCCGCCGCGCCGGAAACGGAAACGGAAACGCCCCTCGTCGAACAGACCGGCGCCGCCGCGCAGGAAGACCTGCTGGAGAACCCCGACGACGCCACCCTGCAACGCTACCAGCAGGCCGTTTCCAAGGCGCTGGCGAGCCAGCCCGGCATCACCAGCGGCATCTGGCTGACGCGGCTGACCCTGTCGGTGGACCGGGTGGCCGAGGACGCGGTGGTGTGGCCGATCATCTGCCAGGAAGTGAAGCGTTACCCGGCACTGCGTACCGTGCGCATCCAGCTCAACCCGCGCCCGGGCGTCGACGAGCCGGTGCGCTGGCGCCAGTGCAGCACCATCTAAGCGGGGTCTTGGCCGGCATCGGCCGGCCTCAGCGCGAGCCCGGCGAGAAGCGCGCGATCAGGTCGTAGGCATCGCCGAGGAACATCTGCCGCACCCAGGTGATCGGCTGCTCGCCGAGCCAGGTCTGGCGGTCGATCACCAGGCAGGCGGTACCGGTCGGCACCTCGAGCAGGCTGGCCTCGGCGGCGGTGGCCGCCACCGCGCTGATGCGGTGTTCGCCGCGGGTCCACGACACGTGCTGCAGCAGCCAGCTGCCCGGCGCCATCGTCGAGAAGTCCACTTCCAGCATCTCCGGCACCACGGCCGGATTGATCAGCCGGCGCTCCAGCGCCAGCGGCTGGCCATCGGCCAGGTGCAGGCTGCGCATCGCCAGCAACAGGCCGTCGCCGACCAGCGCCACTTCCTCCCTCACCGCGGGATCGGCATGGCGATCCTGGCGTTCGAGCAACTGGAAGCGGTAGTCGTGCCCGCGCTGGGTGACGGCGGTGGCGATGTCCGGAATTTCCAGCGCCACCTGTTCCAGGTGCGGATGCTGGCGGGCCACGAACGAACCGGCACGGCGGCGGCGCTCGATCATGCCGTTCTCGGCCAGCGCGGTCAGCACCTTGTTGACGGTCATGCGCGAGCAACCGTACTGCGCCATCAACTCGTGCTCGAACGGGATGCGGTGCCCGGCCGGCCATTCGCCGCTGAGGATGCGCCCCTCGATCTCGCCGCGGATGCGGCGATTGAGGGTCTCGGCCTTCTTGCCCTTCACGTGCATGATTCCCGGAAAGCGGCGGCTTGGCGCATCAGGCCAGCACCTTCTTCAGGGCCAGCGCAAAACGCGCCGCCACGGCCTCGCGCCGGTGGTGCCGGCCCTGCCGGACCAGCTCCCGGCCACCGCGCCAGACCGAACGCACCGCGCCGTTGCGCGCGGCGAACAACCAGCTGTCGAGCAGGGCGTCGCCGCTGCGCGACAGCAGCGCCGGATGCTGCGCGTCCAGTTCGACCAGATCCGCCGGCGCCCCGGCGTGCAGGCCGGCCTGCACGCCCAGCGCCTGCGCGGCGCCGGCCAGCGCCTGCCCGAACAGCCAGCGCCCGCTGGAAGAATCGCCGGATTCCGCCAGCACGTTGCGCCCTTTCAGGAGCAGTCGCTGGCCGTATTCGAGCAGCCGCAGTTCCTCGGCCGCATCGATCAGCACGTTCGAATCCGAACCGACGCCGAAACGGCCACCGGCGCGGGCGAACGCCTGCATCGGGAACAGGCCGTCGCCGAGGTTGGCCTCGGTGATCGGGCACAACCCGGCCACCGCCCCGCTGGCGACGATCCCGCGCAGCTCGTCGTCGGTGACGTGGGTGGCGTGCACCAGGCACCAGCGCGCATCCACCGGCGCGTGCGCGTACAGCCACTGCACCGGGCGCAGGCCGGACCACGCCACGCAGGCCTCGACCTCGCGCAGCTGTTCGGCGATGTGGATGTGCACCGGCCCATCGTTCAGCGGCAGCAACGCGGCCAGTTCCTCGCCGGTGACCGCGCGCAGGCTGTGCGGCGCGATGCCCAGCACCGCATCGCCCAGCGGCCGCAATGCCGCCCTGCAGCCTTCGAGCAGCGCGGCGAAACCGTCGACGTCGTGGATCAGGCGGCGCTGCGAGGGGTTCGGCGCCGCGCCGCCGAAGTCGGCGTGCGCATAGAACACCGGCAGCAGGGTCATGCCGATGCCGGCCACCTGCGCCGCGGCCGCCGCGCGCGCCGCCATTTCCGCGCGGTCGGCATAGGGCGCGCCGTCGGCGGCATGGTGCAGGTAGTGGAATTCGCCGACGCGGGTGAAGCCGGCTTCCAGCATCTCCACGTAGGCCTGTTCGGCGATGGCCTGGAAGCTGTCCGGATCGAGCCGGTCGAGAAAGCGGTACATCAGCTCGCGCCAGCTCCAGAAGCTGTCGCCGCGACTGCCGCCGATCTCGGCCAGCCCCGCCATCCCGCGCTGGAAGGCGTGGCTGTGCAGGTTGCCCAGCCCGGGCACGGCGATGGCCAGGCGCTGGTCGCCGGGCTGCGCCCCGGTGCCGGCGGCGACCGAAACGATGGCGCCGCCCTGGACCCCGATCCGTACCGACTGCGCCCATCCGGCGGGCAGCAATGCCTGCTCCGCCCAGAAATGCGTTGTCGTCCCGCCTGCGTTTGCCGTCACTGGACACTCTCCGATTTGCGCTATTATTGTATATACAAATAAACCGGAAAAGCCCCGCCATGCGCTGCGACACCCTCTGGCACAACGCCCACCTGATGACGCTGGACGCTGGCGACGGCGGCCTGGGCATTGTCCGCGACGGCATCGTCGCCAGCCGCGACGGTCGCATCGTCCATGCCGGCCCGGCCGCCGATGCCCCCGGATTCGAGGCGCCCCACCGCATCGACTGCGGCGGCCGCTGGATCGGCCCCGGGCTGGTCGACTGCCACACCCACTTGGTCTACGCCGGCAACCGCGCCAACGAGTTCGAACAGCGCCTGCAGGGCGTGAGCTACGCCGACATCGCCCGTGCCGGCGGCGGCATTGTCTCAACCGTACGCGCCACCCGCCAGGCCAGCGAGCAGGAACTGCTCGACGCCAGCCTGCCGCGGCTGGACGCGATGCTGGCCGAGGGCCTGACCACGGTCGAGATCAAGTCCGGCTACGGCCTGACCCTGGACGACGAACGCAAGCAGCTGCGCGTGGCGCGGCGGCTGGGCGAGGTGCGTCCGGTGGAGGTGGTGCCGACCTTCCTCGGCGCGCATGCGGTACCGCCGGGCCGCGACGCGCAGGACTACATCGACGAGGTCTGCGAGGTGATGATCCCGGCCATCGCCGCCGAAGGCCTGGCCGAGGCGGTGGACGTGTTCTGCGAGAACATCGCCTTCTCGCGCGGGCAGGCCGCGCAGGTGTTCGAGGCCGCCGCGGAGCGCGGGCTGGCGGTCAAGATCCATGCCGAACAGCTGAGCAACCAGCACGGCGCCGAACTGGCGGCGCAGCGCGGCGCGCTGTCGGCCGACCATATCGAACACCTGGACGATGCCGGCATCGCCGCGATGGCCGCCGCCGGCACCGTCGCGGTGCTGCTGCCCGGCGCGTTCTACTTCACCCGCGACACCACCCTGCCGCCGATCCAGGAACTGCGCGCAGCCGGCGTGCCGTTGGCGCTGGCCACCGACAGCAATCCCGGCACCTCGCCGCTGACCAGCCCGCTGCTGGCGATGAACATGGCCGCCACCCTGTTCCGGATGACGGTGGACGAATGCATCGCCGGCTTCACCCGCGACGCGGCGCGCGCGCTGGGCCGGCACGACCGCATCGGCCGGCTGGCCACGGGCCTGGATTGCAACCTGGCCATCTGGGACATCGAGGCGCCGGCCGACCTGGTCTACCGCATGGGCTTCAATCCCCTGCACGCCCGCGTGTTCCGCGGCGTACCAACACCGTAGGTGCGGGGCTTGCCCCGCACCTCGCGAACAGCCGTGCGGGGCAAGCCCCGCACCTACCCTGACAAACCTGGAGTAACCCGATGAATTCCCCCCTCGTGCTTCGTCCCGGCCACGTTCCGCTGGCGCAATGGCGGCAGGTCTACCGCGGCGCCCATGTGCGGCTGGACGATTCGGCGCATGCGGCGGTGCTGCGCAGCGCGCAGACCGTCGAGGCGATCGTCGCCCGGGGCGAGCCGGTGTACGGCATCAACACCGGCTTCGGCAAGCTGGCCAGCGTGCGCATCGAGCGCGAGGACCTGGAAACCCTGCAGCGCAACATCGTGCTGTCGCATGCCGCCGGCGTCGGCAAGCCGATGCCGGCCAGCGTGGTGCGGCTGATGATGGCGCTCAAGCTCACCAGCCTGGCCCAGGGCGCCTCGGGCATCCGCCCGCAGACGCTGGCGCTGCTGGAAGCGATGCTGCAGAAGGACGTGGTGCCGGTGGTGCCGTGCCAGGGTTCGGTCGGCGCCTCGGGCGACCTGGCGCCGCTGTCGCACCTGGCCACGGTGATGATCGGCGTCGGCGAAGCCTTCCTCGATGGCGAGCGCCTGCCCGCCGCCGACGCACTGGCCCGCGCCGGGCTGGAACCGCTGGTGCTCGGCGCCAAGGAAGGCCTGGCCCTGCTCAACGGCACCCAGTACTCGACCGCCTATGCACTGGCCGGTCTGTTCGAGATCGAGACCGTGTTCCAGGCCGCGCTGGTCGCCGGCGCGCTGTCGGTGGAGGCGGCCAAGGGCTCGGACACCCCGTTCGATCCGCGCATCCATGCCATCCGCGGCCAGCGCGGGCAGATCGCCGCCGCCGCCGCGCTGCGTACGCTGATGCAGGGCTCGGCCATCCGCGAATCGCACCGCGACAACGACGTGCGCGTGCAGGACCCGTACTGCCTGCGCTGCCAGCCGCAGGTGATGGGCGCGGCGCTGGACGTGATGCGGCAGGCGGCGACCACGCTGGAAATCGAGGCCAACGGCGTCTCCGACAACCCGCTGGTGTTCACCGACACCGGCGAGGCGTTGAGCGGCGGCAACTTCCACGCCGAACCCGTCGCCTTCGCCGCCGACATGCTGGCGATGGCGGTGTGCGAGATCGGCTCGATCAGCGAGCGCCGCACCGCGATGCTGGTCGACCCGGCGCTGTCCGGCCTGCCGGCGTTCCTGACCCCGAAGCCGGGCCTGAACTCCGGCTTCATGATCCCGCAGGTCACCGCCGCGGCGCTGGTGTCGGAAAACAAGCAGCGCGCCTATCCGGCCAGCGTCGATTCGATCCCGACCTCGGCCAACCAGGAGGACCACGTGTCGATGGCCGCACACGGTGCGCGTCGCCTGATCGCGATGGCCGAGAACGCCGCCAACGTGGTCGGCATCGAACTGCTGGCCGCCGCGCAGGGCTGCGACTTCCATGCCCCGTTGCGTTCCAGCGAGGCATTGGAAAAGGTGCGCGCCACCCTGCGCGCGCAGGTGCCGACGCTGCAGGACGACCGCTACTTCCACCCGGACATGCTCGCCGCCACCGCGCTGGTGCGCAGCGGTGCGCTGGCTGTTGGCCTGCACGCGGTGCTGCCGCAGGTGGAAATCTGAAAGCCCCTCTCCCACCGGCGACCGAAGGACGTCCCCATGGGAGCGAGGGGTCGGGGTGAAGGACGAACGGAGTCCGGACAGTTCAATCGTTACCGACTCCATCCACCCCTCATCCGCCCCCCGCCTTCGCGGGGGCAAGCTCTACGGGCACCTTCTCCCGGTGGGAGAAGGGAAAAGCCGTCACCTTCGCCACAACCTGCCGCCCCTGCCGAACATAGGTTTGCAGATGACCCCGATTCCCGACTGGCTCCACCTCCACCAGGGCGACGCCCCGCTGGTCGTCAGCTTCCCGCACACCGGCACCGACCTGCCCGGCGAACTGGCCGGCAATTTCGTCTCGCCGTGGCTGGCCCAGCGCGATGCCGACTGGTGGGTGCACGAGCTGTACGCCTTCGCCCGCGAACTCGGCGCCTCCACCGTGCGCTCGGCGATCTCGCGCTCGGTGATCGACCTCAACCGCGATCCCTCCGGCGCCTCGCTCTACCCCGGCCAGAACACCACCGGCCTGTGCCCGCTGACCACCTTCGACAACCAGCCGCTGTACCGCGACGGCATGGCGCCGGACGAAGCGGAAATCGCGCGCCGCCGCGATACGTACTTCGCGCCCTACCATGACGCGCTGGCCGCGCAGGTCGCGCGGCTGCGGCAAAGTCACGGCACCGTGGTGGTCTATGACGCGCATTCGATCCGCTCGCGCATCCCGCACCTGTTCGACGGCGAACTGCCGCAGTTCAACATCGGCACCAACAACGACACCACCTGCGACAACGCCCTGACCGACGTGGTCGAGAACCTGTGCGCGATGAGCGGCATGAGCCACGTGCGCAACGGCCGCTTCAAGGGCGGCTGGATCACCCGCCACTACAGCGACATCCCCGGCGGCGTGCACACGCTGCAGATGGAGCTGGGCTGCCGCGGCTACATGCGCGAACCGGTGCAGGTGGACGAGCGCAACTGGCCCACGCCCTACGACCCCGACCATGCCGCCCCGCTGCGCGACACGCTGCAGCAGGTGCTCAAGGCCTGTCTTGAATTCGCCGTTTCCCGGAGTACCCCATGAGCCGCAACGATCCGACCCGCACCATCGCCGCGCCCACCGGCACCACCCTCAACGCCAAGAGCTGGCTGACCGAAGCGCCGCTGCGCATGCTGATGAACAACCTGCACCCGGACGTGGCAGAACGCCCGCAGGAACTGGTGGTGTACGGCGGCATCGGTCGCGCCGCGCGCGACTGGGAAAGCTTCGACGCCATCGTCGAAACCCTGAAGCGGCTGGACGACGACCAGACCCTGCTGGTGCAGTCCGGCAAGCCGGTCGGCGTGTTCCGCACCCACGCCGACGCGCCGCGCGTGCTGATCGCCAACTCCAACCTGGTGCCGCGCTGGGCCAACTGGGACCATTTCAACGAGCTGGATAAAAAGGGCCTGGCGATGTACGGCCAGATGACCGCCGGCAGCTGGATCTACATCGGCGCGCAGGGCATCGTCCAGGGCACCTACGAGACCTTCGTCGAGATGGGCCGCCAGCACTACGGCGGCGACCTGGCCGGCAAGTGGCTGTTCACCGGCGGCCTCGGCGGCATGGGCGGCGCGCAGCCGCTGGCGGCGGTGATGGCCGGCGCCTCCTGCCTGGCGGTGGAATGCCGCAAGAGCAGCATCGACATGCGTCTGCGCACCGGTTATCTCGATACCTGGACCGACAACCTGGACGAGGCGCTGCGACTGATCGACGAATCCTGCAAGGCGAAGAAGCCGCTGTCCGTCGGCCTGCTCGGCAACGTCGCCGACGTGCTGGCCGAACTGCTCAAGCGCGGCGTCAAGCCGGACCTGCTGACCGACCAGACCTCCGCGCACGACCCGGTAAACGGCTATCTGCCGCAGGGCTGGACGGTCGAACAGTGGGACCAGAAGCGCGTCTCCGCGCCGAAGGAAGTCGAAGCCGCCGCACGCGCCTCGATGGCCAACCATATCCGCGCCATGCTCGGCTTCCACGCGCTCGGCGTGCCGACCGTGGACTACGGCAACAACCTGCGGCAGATGGCGCTGGAGGAAGGCGTGGCGAATGCCTTCGACTTCCCCGGCTTCGTCCCGGCCTACATCCGCCCGCTGTTCTGCCGCGGCATCGGCCCGTTCCGCTGGGCCGCGCTCAGCGGCGATCCGGAAGACATCGCCAGGACCGACGCCAAGGTCAAGGAGCTGATCCCGGACAACCCGCACCTGCACCGCTGGCTGGACATGGCCGCCGACAAGATCAAGTTCCAGGGCCTGCCGGCACGCATCTGCTGGGTCGGCCTGGGCGACCGCGACCGCCTGGGCCTGGCCTTCAACGAGATGGTCGCCAAGGGCGAGCTCAAGGCTCCGGTGGTGATCGGCCGCGACCACCTGGACAGCGGCAGCGTCGCCTCGCCCAACCGCGAGACCGAAGCGATGGCCGACGGCAGCGACGCCGTGTCCGACTGGCCGCTGCTCAATGCCCTGCTCAACACCGCCAGTGGCGCCACCTGGGTCTCGCTGCACCACGGCGGCGGCGTCGGCATGGGCTTTTCGCAGCACGCCGGCATGGTCATCGTCTGCGACGGCACCGAAGCGGCGGCCAAGCGCATCGCCCGCGTGCTGTGGAACGATCCGGCCACCGGTGTGATGCGCCACGCCGATGCCGGTTACGGCATCGCCATCGACTGCGCGAAGGAAAAGGGACTGGACCTGCCCGGCATCCTCGGCTGATCCGGTCGCGCGTTCGACCGGGGCAGCCATGCGCTGCCCCTTCTTGCAGATAACTCACCCGTAATCCCAAGGCCTGCCCGGAAAGCTCGCGACTGATGTCGCTCCCACTGCAGGAGCGACGCAGGTCGCGCCGGAGGGACCGCGATCCATCCCTCCTCCTGCGGGGTTGCAGGAGGAGGGAAAACGCCACTCACCAGCCGATGGTGAACGTCACCGTGGTCGGCGAAGGCGTATACAGCGAAGGACTGTGTCCGCCGACGTCGTCGTAGGAAAAGCCGTACGACAGGCGGTGGTGCGAAATGTCCTCGTTGTGCCAGAACCACGCGTAGTAGTTGGCGAGCTGGCCCCACGGATAGTGGTGGCCCGCGTCGTACCAGTTCGACGGGGTTTCGATCACGTGGCGGTTGAACGCCGCGGCGACCTGGGCCTGGATCTGCAGCTGCGTGTCGACGTCCTGCGGCGCGGCATTGGCGGCGTCGGCCAGCAGGCCGGCGCCGAGCAGGATCATCTGCGTGTCCGGCTTGCCGTTGATGTAGAACGTGCCGTTCTGGTTGCCGCCGGTGAAGCGGAACGTATCGCCTTGGACCCGGCCGCTGAAGGTACCCAGGTTCTGCAGGGTGAAGGTCAGGTTCTCGTTGCGGTAACGCGCCCACACCGCGTCGATGTACGGTTGCAGGTAGTTCGCGTACTGCTTGCCGTGGTTGAAGTTGCCATGGCCCGGCGCGACGATGCGGTACGGCGCGTACGGCGCCTGCCCGAGGTGCTTGAACTCGTTGGGCACGCGCGACACGTAGCGGGTGAACACCTGGTCGCGGGTCAGCTCGGCGACCTTCTCGCCGACGGTCTCGTCGTAGCCGCCCAGCCCCTGCACCCGCAGCTGCAGCGGGAAGCCGAAATGGTCCACGCGCGAAGTGTTGACGTAGATGCCGCGGTTGTCGTGGCTCTTCGGCAGGATCGCCATTTCGCCGAAGTCGAAATACACGTCCAGGTTGGGATCGGTCGGGTTCTGGATGTTGGCGCCGGCGTAGCCGATGTTGCCGTTGGCGTCGACCACCACCTTGATGTACATCGGGCTGCCGACCGCGAACAGGATGCGCGCCGAGTTGAGCGGCGCGATGGTCACCGATGGCAGGTCGGACAGGCGATGGAAATAGTTGGTGTAGCCCTCGCCGTTCTTCACCAGCGCACCGTTGTCGGCGACCGACATCGGCACCTGCCGGCCCTGCGCGTCGATCCAGACGAAGCGGTCGGTTTCCCAACTCTTGCCGATGATGGCCCAGTAGACGTCGCGGTCGCCCCACATGCCGCGGGTCTGATTGACGATGTTGAAGGTGGTCCTTTCGTTCCAGTCGCCACCGCCGCCGATGGCCTGCACCTTGAACGAGGACATCGCGTCGTTGAACCCGCGGGCGGCCAGGTTGGGCTCGTCGCCGGTCACCGTGATCGAACCGCCGCCGTAGTCGATGTCGCGGAACAGCTGCACCTGCTGGCCGGCCTGCACCTTCAGCGACGAGGCCTTGTCGTTCCACGCCGCCCCCACCCAGCTGGAGTCCGTATCGGCACAGAAACTGGCGCCGGCATAGTTGGCGTGTTCGTAGAAGCAGACCTTGCCCGTGCCCGGACCGCCACCATCGCCGCCGCCGGAGATGGTGTACGCGAACCACGGCGTGTCGTGGGCCGGCGTGCCGTTGTTGTAGGTGAACGAATAGGACAGCGACTGCCCGGCAGACACCGGGGTCACGACCTGCTCGTGGCGGCCCAGCGCACCGTTGTAGGCCATGCGGAGATTCTGCTGGTCGCCGCCGGCAAGGACATAGTGGGCGTCGACCCATTGCGTATCGACGTTCGACTTGAACCAGATCACGGCGGTATTGCCGGAGACATCGACTCCACGGCTGTAATCCGAAGACGATTGCGCGTATGCGGCGAAGACCAGAAGCGTCAGCATCAACAGGCTGACCAACCTGAGATACATGCGTTGCATTGCCGTTCCCTCCAATAGATTGGTGGCGGCGCCAGCGATCCGCCGGCGCATTTCGATGCCGTCCTTGCAGGAATCCCCCGATCCCGTAGAGCGCAGCGACCGTAGCACCGGGGGTACGGGGGAAACGTGACAGCGTTGTCAATTGCGAGCATCCGATGATCTGGAACCATGCAAGCGATTGAAATTCATGGACCTCCACAGGTCCCGGACGAGGAAGAAAAGAGACCGCCGCCGGCATTCGCGGCGCCCCGGCATGTCAACGTGGTCATTCCCCGCGATCCGGGTGCGGCGGCACTTGCCCGCCCGGCGCTGGCGTGACGCCGGGACAGGAAGGCCGGCTGCGACGACACCGCCTTCGACCGCATGCGACAAAGATCCGATGCTTCACCGGAGCGGCCGGCTCCCCGGCGGTCGCGAACTTTCCGAACGGCAACAGCGCCCGGCCTGGCCCCTTTTGCGATCCGATAGACTGCGCTCCCCGGCATGGAAGGCTTGCAATGGCGTACGACAGGATCGACTGGCATTCGGGTGGCGAATATCCGACGGACCTGCCGCCCGAGAATGGCGGCATCCATATCGGCATGTTCCTGGCCTGGGCGTTCGCGCACGGCATGGCCGGCGGGTTTCACCACGAAGAATCGGCGCACTGGCTGGAACAGCTGCAACGACGCCGCATCACCGGCCTGGATTTCCTGCTGCAGGCCTGCGACGGCAAGTTCTGGGAAGACGACCTGGACGACGAGGGCAATGCCTTCGCCATCGATTACTACCGGGCCGATTCGGCGTTCGCCCGGCAGCACGGCAGCTACCTGGACGACTACTGCGACGTGTTCAACCGCCATGCCGAGGCGAACGGTTTCGAATACGAGAGCACCTACCACGTCGAGAATACCTGGGAGAATTTCGACCGGATCGCTCCCGTGCTCGACCGGCGCCATGCGCAATGGCAGGCGTGGCGCGAGCAGGAAGGCAACCGCGCGCTCGATCCCAAAGTCCAGTTCCAGCAGGCCTGCATTGCCGTCGGCGATTCGCTGTCGGCATGCGGCTTCAAGCCGAACAAGGATGGCACGACATGGAAGAAGACCGCCGCCGACCGCGATACCACGTTCGAAGTCGTCTTCGCAGCGGAACGCTACAACACCCGCGCCAACGTGCGGGTGACGGTACACCTGCACATCACCAGCAAGAAACTCGGGCAGTGGCGGACGCAACGCACCGGCCGCAAGGAGGAAAGCGGCTACGTGCTGTCCGGCTCGCTGCGCCGGCCGCTCAAGGCCGCCAACGCCATCGTCTGGCAGGTGGCAGGCATCCAGAGAACCGAATCCCTGCGGGCGATGGCAGCCGCCATCGGACAGTACCTGCTGCCCGTAGTCGAACTGTTCGGCGAGCGCGAACGCGCACTGGAACAGCTGGCCGCCCAGGGCGGTGGCTTCACCGGCGTCTGCGATGCGGAATCCACGCCTCTGGCCTTCATGCTGTGTTTCGGCACCCAGGAGCAGGCCCAGCGTTTCTTCGCGCATTATTTCAACAGCCGTCCCGGCCCATGGCGCGGCAATATCCGCAAGACCTTCGCCCTTCTCCGGGAAGGCGGCGGGATGGACTGGGACCATCTCGCCTATTCCGGCGAACAGGACATCAAGTTGGCCTTCGCTCACGGGCTGGCACTGCCGGAAGACCTGGCAAGCCATTGATCGGCCGGGCGCGGCCTGCCCGCATTGCAAACAAGGCAACGTCGATGCGGCGATGCCGGAACCGGACCGCGACACCCGATTGCCCGGGCGCAACCGGCCTGCTTATCGTCCGCGACCGGCAAGCGCAAAGTGCCCCGCCCCGATGACAACCAGCAGCAATAGGCCGCCGACGATGGACAGGTTCTTCAGGAACCGGGTCATGCTCGCGGCCCGTTCGGCGCCTTCCATCGACCAGAACGGGTGGCCGAGCACGCCGGTGCCCAACACGAACAACACATACAGCAACGCCAGCGGCCGTACCCAGAGGCCCAGGACCAGCGCCAGCGCGACGAACAGCTCCATGGTCACCGCAACCGCGGCGGCGACCTGCGGCAGCGGCGCATGCACCGACGCCATGTAGTCCACCGCGCCGTGGAAGCCGGTCAGCTTCGACCCGCCCGAGACCATGAACAGCACCATCATCAGGATGCGGGCCAGCAGGATCAGTACGTCGCGGTTCCTTTCGATGAGGCTGTCGGGCATGGCGCCACTCCCGTTGGATTGCGCCGGCCGGGAAAACCGGCGGCGGCGCAAGACTGTGAAGGGACCAGCACGCGGGTCGTCCCGTCCGCTTCCCGTCCACACGGAAGCACCCGGGACAGCACGATGGCAGCGCCATACCGCCGCCATGCCGGCGCCCGGCGATACCGGCACATGGGTACACTGGCCCGCAACGACGGGAGGTCTCATGTACCGGTTTCTGGAGACGTTGTTCGGCGGCAACATGATCGCGGGCACGCTCAAGGCCCTGCTCTGGGTGTTCGCCTATGTCGCCCTGCTGACCTGGCTCTGCATCGGCCCCGGGCACTGATCGCCGGACCCGCAGCCGGCAAGCCTGGCCCGGTTTCCGGGCACGCCGAACGTCGCCCGGCCCTTACGCGGGATCGGCCACCAGGTGGCGCGGAAGGTCGATCGTGAACACGCAACCGGACCCGGGGATGTTGCGGACGCTGAGCACCCCGTGGTTGGCTTCCACGCTGCGGCGCGAAATGGACAGCCCCAGGCCCAGGCCGCTGTGGTCGTCGCCTTCCTGCACGAAGGGCAGGAATATCCTCTCGGCGGTGCCCGCGGCAAGGCCGCCGCAATGGTCCTCCACGTCGATCAGGATGCGGTCGGCCACGGCGTAGGCATTGAGCGTGACCTCGCTGTGCGGATGGGAGAACTTGAACGCGTTCTGCAGCAGGTTGCCTGTCGCCGAGAGCAGCAGGTCGCGGTCCACGTCGATGGCCAGCAGCGGGTCGACTTCGGACACCGTCAGCACGCAGCCCTTGACGTCCGCCTGCAGCGAGGCGGAAAGCTTGATCTCGGCGATGAAGTCCGCGAGCGAGTACAGGCGGTTCTGCACCGGAATGCCCGCGGTCATGCGGACCTCGGCAAGCGAGCGGTCTATCAGGTTGCCCAATCCGACCAGGGCGCGATCCAGCACGCCACCGGTAGCGCCCGACAGGCCGACGTTGCCCTGCTTGATGATGGAGAGGGCAAGCGTCGCGATGCACAGCTGGTTCCTCAACTCATGGGCAAAGAAGCCCAATCGCTCGTTCAATGCGACCGCCTGCTTCGCGGCCAGGGCGAAGTCGTGCTGGTAGCCGAACTCGGTGACGGCGTTGGCGATGGCATTGTCCAGGCAGCGGTTGAGCGTCGTGAACTCGTCGATCTCGATGATTTCGCCGCGTTCGAAGGCCAGGTCGGAGATCGCCTGGCAAAGGTCGCCGTAGTCGTGGACCACCTCGTTGATGGTAAAGCCGTGCTGCAGCAGTTCCCTGCCATGCAAGGCGGCAGACTCGCTGATCTCGGACAGCTGCGGTTTTCCGCCGCCGCTCGGACCGGACACCTTGCGGCTGCGCTTCGGCTCCGGCGTCCTTTCGATTTCCAGCGTCCTGATGAGCTGGTCGAGAAAGACGCTCACGCCGAAATCCAGCTCTTCGCCCATGCTGCCGGAGGGCGACCGTTGGGCCACCTTCTCCCGGCAGCGAGCGATCAACTCGGCACGATTGTCGATGAGGAACCGATGCATCATCGTCACACCATACGCGTCTTGTGCGTTGCCGGACGGGTTTGAACCGGGAAAGCCTGCCGTTCATCGGCTATCCCCTCCAATTCGCTCGCTGAACGGATCGATCGGCGCCCACGCTGGCGGCCCCCGGGCTCAGCTATTCCGCCCTCGGCGAGCGGGCCGCGCAGCTCGCACGCGAAGGCAAGGTGAAGGCGGCACTCGCCGAATTGCCGTCGGGCTGACCTTCAAAAGCCCGATCCTCGGCGAGGCGGGAAGCCGTCGCGCCCTGGCCGGGCTTCTCCCGGAGGCGTCGCGTCGTCGTTCCGGACCGGCCTTGATCTCCTGCCGCCAAACGACGGGCCCGCGGCGGTGGACCGGGGTCCGGCAACGCCACCGGTCGCTTCCAGCATCCGACGATGAGGAATCGCCCGCGGCATGAGAGACTCCGTCCCACACAGTCAGGACGACGGCAGGGGGCCAGATGATCGTTCCGGAGTTCTGGGCGGAAGCCCGCAGGCAGGTACGGCACAAGCGGCGCAGCATCACGGTCCGCCGCTTCGGCTGGTCGGACGAAAGCGAAGCGGCGGCGCAGGCGCATGCCGAGGCGCGCGTGCAGGAGGCGCTGGACGCGATCCTGGCCGGCGGGCAACTGCGCCGGCGCGAGCAGCTCAGCAACTATGGCATCGAAGGCGTGCCCATCCGCGAGCAGATCGTGTCGCGTCACGGCGACGCGGTGATCACCCGCAACAGCTACGGCGCGCTGTGCCTGAACACTCCGGATGTGCTGTTCGGCGACATCGACTTCGAGTCCCGGCCCGAAGGATGCGTGCTGCCGTTCGCGGCCAACATCGCGTTCTGGGCTGCCATCACGGTCGTGGGCGGGCTGCAGTGGAACTGGCTGGTCGGCGCGATCCTGGCAACCGCATCGACGTGGGGGCTCAACGCATTGCTGCTGGCGCGAAAGCGCCGGGCCTTTGCCGACAAGGGCGGCGCCGAAGCCCGCGCATCGGCGCGGGTGCAGGCGTTCTCGTCCACTCATCCGGACTGGCACCTGCGCGTGTACCGGACTCCCGCCGGGCTGCGGATACTCGCCATGCACGACACGTTCTCCCCCCGGGACGAGGCAGTGGCGTCGTTCTTCAACGCGCTGCACGCCGACGCGCTGTACTCGAGGATGTGCAAGGTGCAAGGCTGCTTCCGTGCGCGGCTGACGGCCAAGCCATGGCGGGTCGGCATGCGTCGCCGCATCCGGCCACCGGTGGCGGCATGGTCGCGCGAGCAGGCGCAACGCCCGGACCGCCTGGCATGGATTGCCGACTACGAGCGCAAGGCGGAAGGATTCGCCGCCTGCCGCTACCTGCACTCGCTGGGCGACGAAAGCCGACGCCATCCCAGGGCCGAGGAGGTACGCGCACTGCACGATGCCCTCACCCGCGCCGACTCCACGCTACCGCTCGCCTAGGAAACCGGCCCTGCGCCCGCGAAGCCCCATCCGGGATGCGCTAGCATGCCGGCCTTCTCCCGAGCCGACCTGCACCATGCGCCTGCTGCCCGTCCTCGCCCTGCTCATCGCCTGCACCCGCCCCGCCCTGGCCGAAGGCGTGGAGGAAGTGCGGCCGCCATCGGACGACGCACTGGCGGACATCGCCAAGCCGGAAATGCTGCACATGTTCGCCCTGGGCAACCTGGTCGCCTCCAGCTGCAGCGGCCTGTCGCTGGAGAGCGGCGATGCGGCGTTGATCGCCGCCACCGGCCAGCGGCTGGCGGAACTGCTGCAGGTCGACAGCAATGCCTACCACCTCGCCTACCTGGAACCGGCACTGCTGGAAATGGCCCTGCCCGACACCTGCGAGAAGTACGGCGAGGAAACCCGGGTGCTGGCGCAGCAGCTCAGGGCCATGGGCGGCGCCACCGGCTCCCGGCCCTGAGCGTCGCGGCACCGCGCGCTCGCACGCCTCAAGACGCGGCGCGACCCGGCCTGGCTGCGCTGTTTCCGGCCGCAACGACGCATTCGATCGCCTGTTCTCCCACCTGACGCTTGCCGCGCCGGGCGAACCGGGTGCACCCGACCTTCGCGACCGCAACACCACGCCCGGCTCCCGGCACACAGGCAACGCATGACCGCCGCCACCGCGTTCGGCTAGGCTTGTCGCCCATGCCCGCAGACATTGCTCCCTTGAGAACCGTCCACGCCACCCGCTATGTCACGCCGCTGCGCGAAGGCGGGTCGCTGCCGGCGATCGTCGAGGCCGACGACGACGGCCTGTACGTGATGAAGTTCCGGGGCGCCGGCCAGGGACCGAAGGCCCTGGTGGCCGAGCTGATTTCCGGCGAACTGGCACGCCTGCTGGGCCTGCCGATGCCCGAGATCGTGTTCGCCGAACTCGACCGCGAGTTCGCCCGCACCGAGCCCGACCCGGAGATCCAGGACCTCATCCGCGCCAGCGAGGGCCTCAACCTGGCCATCGACTACCTGCCCGGCGCGATCAACTACGACCCGGCGGCGATGCGCCCGGACCCGGCGCTGGCCTCGCGCATCGTCTGGTTCGACGCCTGCATCAGCAACGTCGACCGCACCACCCGCAACACCAACCTGATGGTCTGGCACCGCCAGCTCTACCTGATCGACCACGGTGCATCCTTGTACTTCCACCACGACTGGGCCACGGCCGCCGATGCCGCCGCCAAGCCTTTCGCGCTGATCCGCGACCACGTGCTGCTGCCGTTCGCCGACGACATCGCCGGCGCCGATGCCGAACTGTCCGCGCGGCTGGACGACGATGCCATCGACCGCATCGTCTCGCTGGTGCCGGACGGCTGGCTGCCGCCCGACCCCACCCTGCCCAGCCCGGAGCTGCAGCGCCGCGCCTACGCCGACCACCTCAAGCAACGCCTGGCGCAGCGCCAGGTCTTCGTCCAGGAGGCCCTCCGTGCCCGCGCTGCATACCTATGACTACGCGGTCATCCGCGTGGTGCCGCGGGTGGAGCGCGAGGAATTCCTCAACGTCGGCGTGATCGTCTCCTGCCCGGGCGCCGGCCACCTGGAGGCGCGCATCGAGCTGGACGAGGCGCGGCTGCGCGCCTTCGCGCCGTCGCTCGACATCGACGCGCTGCGCCCCTACCTCGATGCGATCGAAGCCGTCTGCCGCGGCGAAGCGGGCGCCGGCCCCATCGCCGCGCTGCCGCCACGCGTCCGCTTCCACTGGCTCACCGCCAAGCGCAGCTCGATCGTGCAGATATCGCCGGCGCATGTCGGCCGCACCCATCATCCGCAGCAGATCGTCGAACACCTGCTCGACCGCATGGTGCGGACGCCGCGCTGACTGCGGGATTCCGGGGGACTGCGTCTCCGGCAGGCGTTCTCCGCCGGGATACCGGCGGAGGCCCGCGATACGAGCCGGCGGGTGCCGTTGCCCGATCCGGTCGCCGCATCCGCACGGCGACCGCGTTCCGCCCGCCTGTCGGCCGCCCCCCGGTCCGGGCGCTCCGCCACGCCCGGACTCCCACGCCTCAACTCTCGGGCAATGCGTAGGCGATGACGTAGTCGCCGGCAGGGGTCTCCATGAAGTGGTGGCCGCCGGCCATGATCACCACGTACTGGCGGCCGTCGTGCTCGTAGATCATCGGGTTGGCCTGGCCGCCGGCCGGCAGCTTCGTGCGCCAAAGCTCCTTGCCGGTCTTCAGGTCGATGGCGCGGAACAGGTCGTCGGTCGCCGCGGCGATGAAGATCAGGCCGCTGGCGGTGACCGCCGAGCCGCCATTGTTGGGCGTGCCGATCTCGATCGGCAGGCCGGAGCGGATGCCGAACGGGCCGTTGCCGCGGGCGCTGCCGAACGGCCGGTCCCACAGCGTCCGGCCGCTGCGCAGGTCGATGGCGCGGATGCCGCCGTAGGGCGGCTGCTTGCACAGCAGCTTGGTGAACGGCAGCCGCCAGCCGGCGTTGACGTTGATCGCGTACGGCGTGCCGACCTGCGGATCGCCCGCGCCCTCGGCCCCGCCCATGTCGCCGCGCACGTCCTCGCGCGGCGCCCAGCCCATCCTGTCGGCCTTGGCGCGCGGCACCAGCAGGTTGTAGTTGGGCATGTCGTTGTAGTTGGCCACGATCACGCCGTGGTGCGGGTCGACCGCGACGCTGCCCCAGTCCGAACCGCCGTTGTAGCCGGGATATTCGATGGAATGGCGGTCGGCGGTCGGCGGGGTGTAGATGCCCTGGTAGCTGGCGCGGCGGAACTGGAGCCGGCAGACCAACTGGTCGATGGGGGTGATGCCCCACATGTCGCGCTCGCTCAGGTCCGGCTTGCGCAGCGTGTGGTACAGCGAGAACAGCTGCCGGGGCGAACGCTGTTCCGGCTCCACCCCGCCACCGGGCACGTCGCGCTCCTCGGCGCGGGTCAGCAGTTGCCCGCTGCGGCGGTCGAGCACGTAGATGTCGCCCTGCTTGCTCGGCAGCAGGATCGCCGGCACCGCACCGGCCGGCGTCGGGTAGTCGACCAGGGTCGCCTGCGAGCCCAGGTCGTAATCCCACACGTCCTTGCGCACCGTCTGGAAATGCCAGGCCGGCTTGCCGGTGGTCACGTCGATGGCCACCAATGAGGTGGAATAGCGGTTCTCGATCTCGCTGCGCGAGCCGCTCCAGTAGTCGGCCGCCGAGTTGCCCAGCGGCAGGTACACCATTCCCAGCGCGTCGTCGCCGGTGGCCATGGTCCACATGTTGGGCGTGCCGCGGGCGTAGGTCTCGCCGGCCGGCGGCAGCCCGTCGCGCTCGGGGTGCAGCATGTCCCAGGCCCAGCGCAGCTGGCCGGTGACCGCGTCGTATGCCTGGATCACGCCGGACGGCGCGTCGCGGCGCTGCCCGTCCAGCACCTGGTGGCCGGTGACGATCACGCCGCGCACGATGGCCGGCGGCGAGGTGATCGAGACGTAGCCCGGCGGGGTATCGCCCATGCCGACGGTGATGTCGACCTGGCCGTTGTTGCCGAAGTCCGCGCACGGCTGGCCGGTGGCGGCATCGACCGCGATCAGCCGGCCGTCGAGGGTGCCCTCGATGATGCGCGCCGCGCAGGCCGCGCGCGGCGACGGCATCGGCACCGCCGAGCCGTCCGGTTGCGCCAGGTCGGCGGCGGCATCGGCGAGCCGGGGATCGGGCGCCGGCGCCGGTGCCTCGTAATAGGCCACGCCGCGACAGGCGGCGGTATACGGGATCGATTCGTCCTTGACCCCGGGATCGTAGCGCCAGCGCTCGCTGCCGTCGGCGGCATCGAGCGCGATGAGCTGGTTGCGGGCGGTGCACAGGTAGAGGCTGTCGCCCACCTTCAGCGGCGTGGTTTCCGCGCCCCAGCGGCGGTCGGGCAGGTCGCCGGTGCGGAACATCCAGGCCTGGCGCAGCTGGCCGACGTTGTCCGGCGTGATCTGCCGCAGCGGCGAATAGCGGGTGGCGGCATTGTTGCGGCCATAGGCCGCCCAGTCGCCGTCGGCCGGACTGTCGGCCGGTTGCCGTGCGGCAGGCGCGGAGCCGGCCCGGCCGGTGTTGGGGTATGCATCGGGGAACGCGCCCGTGGCGGGGGTGACGCCATGCGGAACGAAGGCCAGGGTGAAAGCCGCCACGAACACCAGCGCCAGGCCGGCGGCGATGGCGCGCGACAGCCTGCGCGACAGCGGCCGCTCCAGGGTGGGCAACAGCAGCGCCAGCACGAAGGCCAGCGCCACGATCAATCCCAGCCGCGGCACCCAGCGCCAGTAGTTGCTGCCGGACTCCCACCAGGTCCACAGCAGCGTGCCGACGAACACCACGCCGAACCAGACCGCGCCCGAGCAGCGCCCCCGCCACAGCTGCACGCCGGCCACCAGCAATCCCACGCCGGCCAGCACGTAGTACCAGGAGCCGCCGATGGCGGCGAGCCAGGCGCCGCCAACGGCCAGCACCAGTCCCAGCAGCAGGATGACGACGGCCAGCACGGCAAGCAACCAGTGGCGGCGGTGCCGCGGCGAAGCGATCGTGGACATGGCGTTCTCCTTGTTCCCCAGCATCACCGGCCGCACGACCGCCGGACCCGCCGGCCCTTATCCCACCGCGGGTGTGAAAGCCGTGCGTTTTATGCGCCTGCCGTGGCCGGAAAACGAAAACGCCGGCACAGGCCGGCGTTCTCGTTCCACAACGGGCGATGCAGCGGCTATTCGGCCGCAGGCGGCGTGGTGGCCGCGGCTTCCGGCGTGGCGGCATCCGTCGCCTCGGCGGCGTCCTCGCTGCCCTCCTCGCCCGCATCCAGCGACGCATCCAGGCGTTCGACCGCCTGCAGCTTCTCGTCCTTGGACAGGCGGATCAGGGTGACGCCCTGGGTGTTGCGGCCCACGCGCGAGATTTCCGAACCGCGCGTGCGCACCAGGGTGCCGCCGTCGGAGATCAGCAGCACCTCGTCCTTCGGCCCCATCAGCACCGCGCTGACCAGCTTGCCGTTGCGCTCGGTGGTCTGGATGCCGATCACGCCCTGGGTGCCGCGGCCCTTGCGCGGATATTCCGGCAGCGGGGTGCGCTTGCCATAGCCGTTCTCGGTGGCGGTCAGGATGTACAGCGCGTTGTCGTCGTCGCCGTTCTCGATCACGGCATCGCCGTTGTCGATCGCGGTCTCTTCGACCTGCGCGTCATCCTCGTTCTCGTCCTCGCTGCCGCCGGCGCTCTCGGCCACGATCAGGCTGACCACTTCCTCGCCCTTGGCCATCTTGATGCCGCGCACGCCGGTGGCGGTGCGGCCCATCGAGCGGACCTTGTCCTCGCCGAAGCGCACGGTCTTGCCGTTGGAGGCGAACAGCAGGATGTCGCGCTCGCCGTCGGTCAGGCCGACGCCGACCAGCGCATCGCCCTCGTCGAGGTTGATGGCGATCTTGCCGCGCGCCAGGCGGAACGCGAACTCGCTCAGCGGGGTCTTCTTGACCGTGCCGTTGCGGGTGGCGAAGAACACGTACTGGCCCTCGGCATACTCGCGCACCGGCAGCACCGCCTGCACGCGCTCGCCGTTCTCCAGCGGGATCCAGTTGATGATCGGCCGGCCGCGCGCATTGGAGCCGGCCTCGGGCAACTGGTGCACCGGCAGCCAGAACACCTTGCCGGAGCTGGTGAAGGTCAGCAGCGTGTCGTGGGTGTTGACCAGCCACAGCTGCTCGATGAAATCCTCTTCCTTGGTCGCCGCCGCGCTGCGGCCGCGGCCACCGCGACGCTGCGCGCGATAGGCGCTGACCGGCTGGCGCTTGGCGTAGCCGGCGTGCGACAGCGTGACCACCACGTCTTCCGGGGCGATCAGGTCGAGGATGTCCAGGTCTTCCTCGCTGTGGCGGATCTCGGTGCGGCGCTCGTCGCCGAACTCGGTACGCACGTTGATCAGCTCTTCGCGGATCACCTGCAGCAGGCGGTCGGGGTCTTCCAGGATGTGGATCAGGCCGGCGATGGCTTCCAGCAGCTGCTTGTACTCGTCGGTCAGCTTGTCCTGCTCCAGCCCGGTCAGGCGGTGCAGGCGCATCTCCAGGATCTGGGTGGCCTGGATCTCGGTCAGCTGGTAGCCGCCCTCGATCAGGCCCACGCCCTTGGGCAGGTCTTCCGGGCGCGAGGCCTCGGCGCCGGCGGCACCGAGCAGCGCACCGACCAGGCCCGGGTCCCAGACCCGCGCCAGCATGCGTTCGCGCGCTTCGTTCGGGTTGGGCGACGACTTGATCAGCTCGATCATCTCGTCGATGTTGGCCAGCGCGACGGTCAGGCCTTCCAGCACGTGCGCGCGGGCACGGGCCTTGCGCAGTTCGAAGATGGTGCGGCGGGTGACCACTTCGCGGCGGTGGCGGACGAAGGCCTCGAGCATCTGCTTGAGGTTCATCAGCTGCGGGCGGCCGTCGACCAGCGCCACCATGTTGATGCCGAACACCGACTCCATCTGGGTCTGCTGGTACAGGTTGTTCAGCACGACCTCGGCCGACTCGCCGCGCTTGACCTCGATGTAGATGCGCATGCCGTCCTTGTCGGACTCGTCGCGCAGCTCGCTGATGCCTTCGATCTTCTTCTCTTTGACCAGCTCGGCGATCTTCTCGATCAGCCGCGCCTTGTTCACCTGGTACGGGATCTCGGTGACGATGATCGACTCGCGGCCGTTGTCGGCCACCTCGATGTCGGCCTTGGCGCGGATGCGCACGCGGCCGCGGCCGGTGCGGTAGCCGGCGACGATGCCGGCAGTGCCGTTGATGATGCCGGCGGTCGGGAAATCAGGGCCGGGGATGTACTCCATCAACCCGTCGACGTCGATCTCCGGATTGTCGATCAGCGCGATGCAGGCGTTGATCGATTCGGTCAGGTTGTGCGGCGGGATGTTGGTCGCCATGCCCACCGCGATGCCGGCCGAACCGTTGACCAGCAGGTTCGGGAACCGGGTCGGCATGACCGACGGCTCCAGTTCCTTCTCGTCGTAGTTCGGCTGGAAATCGACGGTTTCCTTGTCGATGTCGGCGATCAGCTCGTGGGTCAGGCGCGACATGCGGGCTTCGGTGTAGCGCATCGCCGCGGCGGAGTCGCCGTCGACCGAACCGAAGTTGCCCTGGCCGTCCACCAGCATGTAGCGCAGCGAGAACGGCTGCGCCATGCGCACCAGGGTGTCGTACACCGACTGGTCGCCATGCGGGTGGTACTTGCCGATGACGTCGCCGACGATACGCGCCGACTTGTAGTAAGGCTTGTTGCTGTGCGCGTTCAGCTCGTTCATCGCGTACAGCACGCGGCGATGCACCGGCTTGAGGCCATCGCGCGCATCCGGGAGAGCGCGCCCCACGATCACGCTCATGGCGTAATCGAGGTAGCTCTTGCGCATCTCGTCTTCCAGGTTGACCTGGATGATTTCCTTGGCGGTTTCTGCCATTCGGGTTCCGTATTCTGGTAGCGGTCCGGCCCGGAAACCGCCTGTTCAGGCGGGCATTGCCGGTCTGCGTGGCCGGCATATCCGGACGATCGGTTGAACCCATGGATTCTACCACGAACGGCCATCCGCCGCCGGCATTTGCCGGCTCGAAACAAGTACTTGCGGCCGTCGTCGGGGCCGCCCGGGCCTGCCCCGGCGATCCGCGCCCGGATCCCGCCCGCGCCCGCCCGCCGTCCGTCGGCATGCCGGGCGCATGACAGTCGTCAATTACCTTCGGCCGCCGGCGCCGGGACAATCCCCGGCATCCGCCCAAGGGAGAATCCGCATGCCGTGGAGCACGCTGGCGTTGCGCCTGGCGCTCGTCGCCATCGCCATCATCGGCATCTGGCGTGGCACGTCCATGCTGTCCGGCAGCGATGCCGGCTACGACCCCACGACCCACCTGCTGCGGGGCGCCGCCATCTCCGCGATGGTGCTGGCGCTGGTCCTGCTGCTGCTTCGGCTCGACCGCCTGCGCTGGCGCGACATCGGCCTCCATGCTGCCGCCGCCAACGCCCGCGCCTTCGCGTTGGGCGCCGGCCTGTGGCTGCTGCCCGCCCTGCTCGGCACCGCGGCCTGCATCGTGTTCGGCTGGAGTTCGATCACGCTGCTGTCCACGCCCTCCGCCCTGCTCGCCGCGCTGCCGCCGCTCGCGCTGGGCGTGTTCCTGGTCGAGGCGTTTCCCGAGGAACTCGCGCTGCGCGGCTACGTGCAGGGCCTGGTCGCGCGCCGTGCCGCGCAATGGATCGCGCTGCTGCTGCAGGCGGCGTTGTTCGTCGCCTTCGCCTGGGCGGTCGGCGCGCTCGGCTCCGCGCAGCAGTGGACGTTCATTCCCTGCCTGGCCCTGATCCTGGGCTACGTGCGCGCCATGACCGGCAACGTCTGGGCCGGCATCGGCGTGCACACCGCATGGATGACCAGCGCCCAGCTGCTGCACGGGCATGCGGCGGTGGACGGGATGCAGACCTTGCAGTTCGTCGCCTTCGCGCTGCTGCCGTCGGCCACCCTCGGCGTCGCGCTCGGCCTGCTGCGGCCGGACTTCGACTGGCGCCGGCCGGCCCCCTGAGGCCGGTGCTCAATCGCCGAACAGCGCCCGCATCGCCGCCGCGTCCGGGCGCTCGACCACGCCCTTCTCAGTGACGATGGCGTCGATCAGCTCGCCGGGAGTCACGTCGAACACCGGATTCCACGCGGCGATGCCTTCGGCGACGGTGCGGCTGCCGCCCACGCCGAACAGTTCGCCGGGATCGCGCTGTTCGATCTCGATCTGCCCGCCATCGGCGGTGTCCATGTCCACGGTCGACGACGGCGCCACCACCATGAACCTGACGCCGTGGTGGCGCGCGGCGATGGCCAGCTGGTAGGTGCCGATCTTGTTGGCGGTATCGCCGTTGGCGCAGATGCGATCGGCGCCGACGATCACCCACTGCACCGCGCCGGTCTTCATCAGGTGCGCGGCCGCCGAATCGGCGATCAGGGTGGCGTCGATGCCGTCCTGCTGCAGCTCCCACACGGTCAGCCGCGCGCCCTGCAGCCACGGCCGGGTCTCGCCGGCGAACACGCGCGCGATGCGCTCCTGCGCCATGCCGGCGCGGATCACGCCCAGCGCGGTGCCGAAGCCGGCGGTGGCCAGCGAGCCGGTGTTGCAATGGGTCAGCACGCCGCTGCCGGGCGCGATCAGGCCGGCGCCCAGCGCGCCCATGTGGCGGTTGGCGGCTAGGTCCTCGTCGGCGATCGCCTGGGCCTCGCGCTCCAGTACCTGCCGCCAGTCGCTGCCGGCGGCGGCCAGCACCCTGCGCATGCGCGCCAGCGCCCAGGCCAGGTTGACCGCGGTCGGGCGCGCGGCGTTCAGGCGCTGCAGCGCGGGCTCGAGTTTCTGCAGGGCCTGCGCGCCGTCGAGCGCGTCGATAGCGCGCGCGGCCAGCACCGTGCCCCAGGCCGCGGCGATGCCGATGGCCGGCGCACCGCGCACGGTCAGCGCGTGGATGGCCTCGGCAACGGCGTCGCTGTCCTGGCAGCGCACGTGCTCGACCACGAACGGCAGCTTGCGCTGGTCCAGCAGTTCCAGCGCCTCGCCGGTCCACAGGATCGGGCGGATATGGTCGTAGCGGGCGTAATCGATGGCATGGGAATCGTTCATCGCGGCATTGTAATCGGCGTGCGCGCCGCGCCGCTCAATTCACCGAGAACACCGCACGACAGCCGTCGTCCACCCAGACCCCATCGCGGTTCCAGCCCCAGTTCTGATCCTCGACGCAGGGCGTGCCCGACAGCTGCCGGACCAGCACCGCCTGCTGGCCGATGCTGGCGCCGCAGACCCGGCGCAGCCGGCGCTTGGATTCGCAGACCAGCTCGCGCGGCAGGTCGAGGAAACCCGAGCCATCCTCGGCGCCGACCTCGAACTCGCCCTGGCAGCCGCGCGTCACCCAGATCTCGTTGCGCTTGTAGCCCCAGCTGTGGCCTTCCTTGCACGGCATGACCGAAAGCTGCCGCAGCAACCGCACCGGTGCGCCGCGCAGCATCACCGGGCAGCCCTGCGGACGGCCGCTGGATTCGCAGCGCACCACCCGCCGTACCGGCCGGGCCGCAGGCGCGCTCGCGGCCGGGCGGAATTCGGCGCGGCAGCCCCCGCTGACCCACACGCCGGTGGCCTCGACCCCCCATTCGCTTTCGCGGATGCAGCTGCGCTCGGACAGCTGCCGTACCAGCTCGACGCCGTGCGAGGTGTCGATGTCGCAATGCACCCGCTCCATGTCGCGCGACTCGCAACGGACGACCTGGCTGTCGTAACCGGACTGGGACTGCGCCTGTCCTCCCGCGGCCGCCAGCATCGGCAACAGCAGCAGGGCCGCACCATGAAACACCCTCATTCGATTGGTCCCCGGGTCACTGAACGATGGATACCTGCACACCATCCATGGGCCGGTGTGATCAGAACATCATCGCGCGAGGCAAAGCAAGGAGCGCCGCATGAATGCACCCGGCAACCGCACGCGATCCTGCAACGCCCGGCATCCGCCCGCCTGCGCAGCCATGGGGCGGGATGCCATGCGCCTGCACTGCGCCTTGCGCGCTTCTCCGGCAGCAACACCGGCCATCGGTCCCGACAGCGTTCAGGCCCGGGCGAAATCGAACGCCAATACGTCGGCGATGCGCGGGGTGCCGCGCATCGCCATCAACAGCCGGTCCACGCCTACGGCCACGCCGGCGCAGTCGGGCATGGCCGGCAAGGCGTCCAGCAGGCGTTCGTCCAGCGGCGGCAGTACGCTGCCGCGACCACGGCGCACCGCAAGGTCGCGCTCGAAGCGTCGGCGCTGTTCGGCCGCGTCGTTGAGCTCGTGGTAGCCATTGGCCAGTTCCACGCTGCCCAGGTACAGCTCGAAACGCTCGGCCAGCGGCGGCTCCCCCGGCCGGACCTTCGCCAGCGCCGCCTGCGTCGCCGGCCAGTCGTGCACCACGGTGATGCGGTCGGCCGGGAAGAAGGGCTGGATGCGGTGGGTCATCAGCAGGTCCAGCCAGTCGTCGCGCACCAGCCCGCTGCCGTCGATGGCGACGTCGGCTAGCGGTACGCGCAACGCCTCGTCGTCGGCTTCGAACGGGTCCAGCCCGAGCGCGGCAATGAACAGTTCGCGGTAGCTCAGCACCTGCAGTTCCGCCGCGCGCTCCACCAGCGTCAGCGCCTGGCGCACCAGCGCGACGGTCTCGTCGATCAGGCGGTGGTGGTCCCAGCCGACGCGGTACCACTCGAGCATGGTGAACTCGGGATTGTGGCGGCCGCCGGCCTCGCCGTTGCGGAATACCCGCCCCAGCTCGTAACAGTCGCCCACGCCCGCGGCCAGCAGTCGCTTCAGCGGGTACTCCGGCGAGGTCCGCAGCCAGCGCCGGCGCGGGCCGGCATCGACATGGCCGTCGAACCCGGTGTGGAAGCTGTCGATGTTCGGCTCGGTGTTGCCGGCCGCCGACAGGATCGGGGTTTCCACCTCCAGCACCCCGCGCGCGGCGAAGAATTCCCGGATCAGGGCATTGAGCCGGGCGCGCTGGCGCAGCGCCTCGATCACGAGTGCACGCCCCGCACCGCGGCCGTCAGCGGCAGGGTGAGGATGTCGCGGCTGTCGTCGTTGAACCCGGCCGACAGGTACAGCGCCTTGGCGCGGGCATTGTGGTGGTTCACTTCCAGCCGCAGCACGCTGGCCCCCTGCGCCCGGGCCCAGTCGCGCGCCAGCGCCAATGCCTGCCTGCCCCAGCCGCGGCCGCGCGCGGCCGGCACCAGGTACAGCTCGTCGAGCAGCACGAAGCGTCCGCCCTGCTCCACGCTGAAGCACCAGCCCAGGGTGATGTAGCCGGCCAGCGGCAGCTCGTCCGACTCCAGCAGCAGCAAGGCGCCGCAGGCCGGTTCCTGCAGCAGCGTGCGCAGCCCCGACTCGACCTTCTGCGCGTCGTAGACGATCCCGTCCTCGCGGTAGAAGTCGCGGACCATCGGCAGTATCCGCCCGTCGTCGGCCGGAGCCGCCACGCGGGACTTCAGGGTATCGGTCATGGTTGTTTCCCGTGTTCGGCAAGGAAGGCCAGCAGCCGCGCCTCGTCCCAGACGTCCACGCCCAGCTCGGTGGCCTTGTCCAGCTTGGAGCCGGCCTCGGCGCCGGCGACGACGAAGCTGGTCTTCTTCGATACGCTGCCGGCGACCTTGGCGCCCAGCGCCTCCAGCCGTGCCTTGGCATCGTCGCGGGTGAGCGCCGACAGCGTGCCGGTCAGCACCGCCGTCTGCCCGTCGAGCGGGCCGGCAGGCTGTTCCTGCCGTTGCGGCGCGCGCGCCAGCAGTTCGGCCATCGCCTGTTCGGCGCGCAGCAGCAGCTGGCCATGGCCCTCGCTGTCCAGCCATTGCGCCAGGCCACGGGCGGTGTCCTCGGGCAGGCCGGCGGCGACGAAGCTGGCCTGTTCGGCGTCGAGGATCTGCGCCGCACCGGGCAGCGCCGCGACCAGCTTCTCCGCGCGCAGGCGGGTGATGCCGGGAATCTCGGCCTCGACCAGCAGCTGCGCCAGGTCCAGCCCTTCGCGCAGCCTGGCCGTGGGCGCATGGGCATCGCCGATGCGGACCTGGCCGACCTGCAGCAGGTCGTCGATGGCCTGCTGGTTGCCGGGTTGCTCGAAGAAATGGCCGAGCGAACGCGCGACCTCCCCGCCGATGTCCGGCACCCGCTTGAACAGCGGCCACGGCAGGTGGCGGATCAGTTCCAGGTCGCCGAACCACTGTGCCAGCGCCTTGGCGGTGCTCTCGCCGACGTGTTCGATGCCCAGCGCGAACAGCAGCCGTTCCAGCGTGGCGTTGCGGCTGGCGTCGATGGCGGCGACCAGGTTGTCGGCCCAGCGGGTGGCGATCTTCTTCGGGTTCCAGGCGAACGCGGCCGGCATCGCCAGCGCCTGCGCGCGCCAGCCCGGGTCGTTGCCGTCGAGCTTGAGCAGCGCGTTGAGCCAGGCGCCGCTGCCGTCCGGCGGCAGGTGCGGGGCGATGCTGCTGGCCAGTGCCGAGGGGTCGGCAGCGTCGAGCGCCAGCTTGAGCAGCAGCAGGGTGTCGCGCTGCAGCCGGTACAGGTCGGCCACGCCGCGCACGATGCCGGCGTCGACCAGGGTCTCGATGTACTTGTCGCCCAGCCCGTCGATGTCCATCGCCCGGCGCGAGGCGAAGTGGCGGATCGTCTCCTTGCGCTGCGCCGGGCAGCTCAGCTCGCCCGAGCAGCGCCACACCGCCGCCCCTTCCTCGCGCACGATCTCGGCGCCGCACACCGGGCAGTGGCCGGGCATGGTCCATGGCTCGGTGGCCGGCGGGCGCTGCGCCAGCACCACGCTGACCACTTCCGGGATCACGTCGCCGGCGCGGCGCACGATCACGCTGTCGCCCACCCGCACGTCCAGCCGCGCGATCTGGTCGGCGTTGTGCAGGGTGGCGTTGGTGACCACCACGCCGGCCACCTGCACCGGCGCCAGCCGCGCCACCGGGGTGGCGGCGCCGGTGCGGCCGATCTGGATCTCGATCGCTTCCACCGTGGTGGTCTGTTCCTGCGCCGGGAACTTGTGCGCCAGCGCCCAGCGCGGCGCGCGGGAGACGAACCCCATCGCCTCCTGCCCGGCGCGGTCGTCCAGCTTGTAGACCACGCCGTCGATGTCGAACGGCAGGCCATCGCGGCGTGCGCCGATGTCGCGGTAGTAGCCCAGCAATCCATCGACGCCGATCACCACCTGGCACAGGTCGCTGATCGGGAAGCCCCACTGCCGCAGCTGCGCCAGCGTCGCCGAATGCGTCGGCGGCAGTTCCCCGCCCTGCACTTCGCCGGTGCCGTAGGCGAAGAAGCTCAGCGGCCGCTGCGCGCTGATCTTCGGGTCGAGCTGGCGCAACGAGCCGGCGGCGCCGTTGCGCGGGTTGGCCAGTACCTTGCCACCGTGCAGCCGCGCCTGTTCGTTGTAGCGCTCGAAATCGGCACGCGGCATGTATACCTCGCCACGAACCTCCAGCACCTGCGGCCAGCCACTGCCCTGCAACTGCTTCGGAATCACCGCGATCTGCCGCAGGTTGGCGCTGACGTCCTCGCCGGTGGTGCCGTCGCCGCGGGTGGCCCCCTGCACGAACGCGCCATCCTCGTAGCGCAAGCTGATCGCCAGGCCGTCGAGCTTGGGCTCGGCGGAGAACGCCAGTTGCGCCCGGCCCAGGCGCTCGTCGATGCGGCGCACGAAGTCGTGCACCTCCTCGTCGCTGAAGGCGTTGCCCAGCGACAGCATCGGTCGCGCATGAACCACTTCGGGAAAACGCGAGGACGGTTTGCCGCCCACCGCCTGGCTGGGCGAGTCGGCGGTGGTCAACTCCGGATGCGCCGCCTCCAGCGCTTCGAGTTCGCGCAGCAGGCGGTCGTAGTCCGCGTCCGGGATCAGCAGTTCGTCGCGTTCGTGATAGGCACGGCCGGCCGCGGACAGCTGCTGGCGAAGTTCGGCGATACGCTGCCGGGCGATGGCGTCGGAAGTCATGCGCCGATTTTAACCGTGTGCGGGTCGGTGTCGCTCCATCGCCCGGCACGGGAAACCGGCGAAAGCATGTAGGAGCGACATCAGTCGCGACGGGGCCTTACCGGGAAAGCCCCGTCGCGACTGATGTCGCTCCCACAGTGGTCTTGCGGCCGCTTACCAGCGCGGCGACTTGGTCAGCGGCGGCGCCTGGTGCTGGCGGTCGTAGGCGCGCAGTTCGTCGCGGATATGCGCGATGCGCTGGCGGCCCAGGGCGTTGCGGCTGTCGTCCAGCACCACGCCGTCGAGCAGTTCGGCCATGCGCTGCACCGTCGGCAGCATCTTCTCCCAGGCGTCGAGCGCGGTCAGCGGCGCCGGCAGGGTCAGGAAGAAGGCGATGGCCGGGGTCTGCATCTCGCGGATGCCGGCCATGTCGAAGCTGCCCGGCTTCATGATGCTGGCCATGCTGAAGATCGGGCCGCGCTCGGGATGACCCTCGACCAGCCGGTGGAACACGTTCATGTGCCCGAACACCAGCCCGGTCTTCTCCGCGGCCACCACGATGTCCTCGCCGCGCAGCACCTCGCCGGCGCGGGCGGCCACGTACAGCGACACGATCTTGTCGAAGTCCTGGCTGACCCGCTTGCCCAGTTCGCTGGCCGGCGGTGCATCCACGTCCGGCAGGCCCAGTTCGGGCTGGCTCACGCCTTCGCCGGTGCCCAGGTCGGCAGCGGCCGGAGAAACCCCGTCGTGTTCGCCCAGCACCGGCTCGTGGCGGGTGCGTTCGCTGTCGGCCGGTTCCTTGCGGCGGCCCTGCGCGGGCTTCTTCGGCCGCCCGAACAGGAAGATCGCGGCAATCAACAGCAAGCCAGCGGCCAGGATGCCGATGCGCAGCAGTGCCATGTCGGACATTCAGTAGGGTCTCCGGCGTGAATTCATCCAGGCAAGAATCGCATGTCAGGCCGCGCCCGCCAAACGCGCGGCTTCCTCCAGGTCCACGCTGACCAGGCGGCTGACGCCCGGCTCGCGCATGGTCACGCCGGACAGCTGGTGCGCGGCCTCCATCGTCGCCTTGTTGTGGCTGACGAACAGGAACTGCACCTTCTCGCTCATCTCCTTGACCATGTTGGCCAGGCGGCCGACGTTGGCCTCGTCCAGCGGCGCGTCCACCTCGTCGAGCAGGCAGAACGGCGCCGGGTTGAGCTGGAAGATGGCGAACACCAGCGCCACCGCGGTCATCGCCTTCTCGCCGCCGGACAGCAGCGAGATGCTGGACACGCGCTTGCCTGGCGGCCGCGCCATGATCGCCACGCCGGTATCGAGCAGGTCCTCGCCGGTCAGTTCCAGATAGGCGTGGCCACCGCCGAACAGGCGCGGATACAGCGCCTGCACGCCGGCATTGACGCGGTCGAAGGTGTCCTTGAAGCGGCCGCGGGTCTCGCGGTCGATCTTGCGGATGGCCTCCTCCAGCGTTTCCAGCGCGGTGTTCAGGTCCACATTCTGCGCTTCGAGGTACTCGGCCCGCTGCGAGGCCTCGCCGTACTCGTGGATCGCGGCCAGGTTGACCGGCTCCAGCCGGCGCATGCGGCCGTCGATCTGGTTGACCGCCTGTTCCCAGTCGCCGACGCGCGCATCCTCGGGCAGGGTGTTGACCACGTCTTCCAGCACGAAACCGGCCTTGGTCACCGCCGCCGCCAGCTGCTCGGCACTGAGCACCAGCGCCTGCTGGTCCAGCTTGCGCTGGGAAATGCGCTCGCGCTGCGCCAGCGCCTGTTCGTCGCGCTGGTGGCGGGTGTGCTCGTAGCTGCGCAGTTCGCTGTCGATGCTGTCCAGCAGCGTGCGCGCTTCGCCCAGCACGCGGTCGGCGCGCACGCGTTCGCCCAGCGCGTTCTGGTGTTCGGCCTCCAGCGCCTGCACCGGCGAATCGCCCTCGTCCAGCTGCGAATGCAGTTCGCCCAGGCGCGAATCCAGCTGGCTGCGCTGGGCGCCCATGCGCTCCAGCGCCTGGCTCAGCGAGGCGATCTGGGTGCGCTGCGACTCCAGCGTCAGCGCCAGCGCGTGCATGCTGTCGCGCACGTTGCGGGCGGCGTCGCGCGCCAGGTCGCGGGCCTCGGTGAGCTGGCGGCGCTCGCTTTCCAGCGCCTGCCGGGTGGACTCCAGGTCGCCCATGCTGGTGACCGCGTCCTCCAGCCGCGAACGCGCCTCGCGCGCCTGCTCGCGGCTGCCGTCCAGGGTTTCCAGCAACTGCGCCAGTTCGCCCTCGATGCGATCGATGCGGGCATGCGCGGCCTCCACCTTGCCCTGCTGGCTCTGCAGCTGGCCGGCCAGTTCGGACACGCTGCGGTGCGCCTGGTACAGGGCGCGCTGCGCTTCCTCGCGGTGCTGCTCGGCCGCCAGCAGCTGCTCGCGGAAATCGGCCAGCCGCTGCTCCAGTTCCTCCTCCCGCTCGACCAGGGTCTCGATCTGCCCGCGCAGGGCGACGATCTCGCGCTCGCGCAGCAGCGCGCCCTGCTTGGCCGCGCCGGAGCGCGTCACCCGCACCCAGCCCTCGCCCAGGCGTTCGCCGCCGCGGGTGATGACCGAATCGCCCTCGCCCAGCCGGCGTTGCAGATCGCGCGCCTCGGCCAGGGTCTCGGCGCCGTGCAAGCGTGCCAGCAGACGGCGGATCGCGGTCGGCCCCTGCACCCGGGCCGCCAGCGAGGTCGGCGCGAATTCCGCCGCATCCTGCTCCGCGGACACCAACGCGATGCGGCCTTCGCCGAGCTCGCCCAGCGCGTCGACCAGGGTTTCCGGCGATTCGACCAGCACCCCCTCGATCAGCTGGCCCAACGCGCTTTCCACCGCGTTTTCCCAGCCGCTTTCCACGGTGATGCGCTCGCCCACGCGCGCGGCCGAATCCAGCCCGCGCGCCTTCAGCCAGGCCACCGCCGCGCCCTGTTCCTGGCCCAGCGCGGCCTGCTGCAGGGTCTCCAGCGACGACAGCCGGCCGCGCGCGGCCTGCGCCTGCTTGCGCACTTCGGCCAGTTCGGACTGGCTGGCGCGCTGCTGCTCCTGCAGCGCCGCCACCGCCTGCCTGCGTTCCTCGACCTGTTCGTTGAGGCCGTCCAGCGAGGTCTTCTGGGTCTCGTGCTGCAGCTGCAGCTGCTCGAACGCCCCGGCCAGCGCTTCCAGGTCCAGCCCGGCGCGCTCGGCCGCCAGCGCTTCGCGGCGGCGATCGGCTTCCAGGATCTGCCGGTCCAGGTAATCGACGCGGGTGCGCTCGACCTCGCCGGCACGCGACGCCTCGGAGGTCTGCCGGGTATGCGACTCCCAGCGCTGCTGCCAGTCGGCCAGCCGGGCCTCGGCCTCGCGCAGCGCCTCCTGGCGGAATTCGTTGTCTTCCTGCAGCTGCTCCAGCTGCGGCTCGGCCACCTCCACCGACTCGCGCAGCACCGCCAGCCTGGCCTCGTCGCCGCTGATGTGCTGGCCCAGCTCGGCCAGCGCCTGCCGGGCCTCGTCGCGGGCGCGGTGCAGGCGCTGCGACATCTCGCGCTGGTGCTGGATCTGCTGCTCGATGCGGGCCAGGGTGCTGCCGACCTGGTAGACGTCGGCCTGCGCCTTGGCCAGCGCCTCGGCGGCCTCCTCGCGGCGCATGCGGCCGGTCTCGATCCGTGCCTCGGCCTCGCGCTGCTCGGCGATGAACTGCTGCAGCCGGGTCTCTTCCTGCGACAGCGCCTCGCGCAGTCCCGCCAGGCGCCCGTCCAGGCCGCGGTATTCCAGCGCCTTCCACTCGGCGTCCTTGACCCGGCGCTCTTCCTGCAGCGCCTGGTACTGCTCGGCCTGCCGCGCCTGGCGCTTGAGGTGCTCGAGCTGCTTGCCGATCTCCTCGCGCAGGTCGTTGAGCCGGTCCAGGTTCTCGCGGGTGTGGCGGATGCGGGTCTCGGTCTCCTTGCGCCGCTCCTTGTACTTGGAGATGCCGGCGGCCTCTTCCAGGTACACGCGCAGGTCTTCCGGCCGGGCCTCGATGATCTGGCTGATCATGCCCTGCTCGATGATCGAGTAGCTGCGCGGGCCCAGGCCGGTACCGAGGAACAGGTCGGTGATGTCGCGGCGGCGGCACTTGGTGCCGTTGAGGTAATAGGCGCTGGTGCCGTCGCGGCTGACCAGGCGCTTGACCGAGATCTCGTTGAACGCGGCGTACTCGCCGGAGATGGTGTGGTCGGAATTGTCGAAGATCAGCTCGACCGTGGCCTGCGCCACCGGCTTGCGCGCCGACGAGCCGGAGAAGATCACGTCGGTCAGCGAATCGCCGCGCAGGCGGCTGGCCGAACTCTCGCCCATCACCCAGCGCACCGCATCGATGATGTTGGACTTGCCGCAGCCGTTGGGACCGACCACGCCGGTCATGTTGGTCGGCAGGTGCAGCGTGGTCGGATCGACGAAGGACTTGAAGCCGGCGAGCTTGATCGTGGAAAGACGCATGAGGTCGGTGGTTTTCCGGGCGGTGGCGGTCGGGGGCCAGCGCCGATGTTGGGTATCCGGATCAGGTTTCGCCAGCAACCATTTGATATCCAATGGATTTCATCAAGGCTGAAAGCGACGCGAATGCCTGAGTATAGCGATACCGCCGCGCCCCCGGCAGGCGCCGTACGGCCCGGTCCGCAAAACAAAACGGGCACCTTGCGGTGCCCGTCTCGTCACAACCGTGAAGCGGTGATCAGGCTTCGGCTTCGATCACGACCTTGACGGTGGTTTCCACGTCGGCATGCAGGTGAACGATCACCTCGTACTCGCCCACGTTGCGGAAAGCACCTTCGCCCAGGATCACTTCGCTCTTTTCCAGCGGCAGGCCGATGGCGGTGAAGGCCTCGGCGATGTCGCGCGGACCGACCGAGCCGTACAGCTTGCCTTCGGTCGAAGCGTTGGCGGCGATGGTCACGCTGGCGCCTTCCAGCTTGGCCTTGCGGGCTTCGGCATCGTCGTGGATGGCCTTGGCCTTGGCTTCGTACTCGGCGCGCTTGGCTTCGAACTCGGCGATGTTGGCGGCGGTGGCCGGCACGGCCTTGCCGGTCGGGACCAGGAAGTTGCGGCCGTAGCCCGGCTTCACGTCGACCAGTTCGCCCAGACCACCGAGGTTGGTCACTTTCTGCAGAAGAATCAGCTTCATGTAATTGCTCCGTTATTCGTTAGCGACGGCCAGCGGCCGCCGCAACGTTTGCTGTCCGAATAGGACGGGGAAAGACGCCAGGAAAGCCATCGGGAGGATGCCTTCCTGCAGAAAGCCCGCACATGGAAGGTGCGGGCTGTCCCGGGGGACCCGGATCAGACGTCGTGGTTGTCGGTGTACGGGATCAGGGCCAGGAAACGGGCGCGCTTGACCGCGGTGGCCAGCTGGCGCTGGTACTTGGACTTGGTGCCGGTGACGCGGCTCGGGACGATCTTGCCGTTCTCGGTCAGGTACTGGCGCAGGGTATTGAGATCCTTGTAGTCGATCTCCTTCACACCTTCGGCCGTGAACTTGCAGAACTTGCGGCGACGGAAGAACTTGGACATGGGTGTGCTCCTTAAGCGGCAGAGGCGGCGTTGTCGCCGTCGGCTTCGGTTTCGGCGGCCGGGGCGGCTTCGCCTTCTTCGTCGTCACGACGACGACGCTCGCCACGCTCGGGCTTGTCGCCCTTCTCGTCCTTGCTCTTCATGATCAGCGACTGCTCGGTGTCCGGGCCATCGCGCTTGATGACCAGGTTGCGCAGCACGGCATCGTTGAAGCGGAAGCTTTCCACCAGCTCGTTCAGCACGGCCTGGTCGGCTTCGATGTTCAGCAGCACGTAGTGGGCCTTGACCAGGTTCTGGATCGGGTAGGCCAGCTGACGGCGGCCCCAGTCTTCCAGGCGGTGGATCTTGCCGTTGCCGTTCTCGACCAGCGCCTTGTAGCGCTCGATCATGGCCGGGACCTGCTCGCTCTGGTCCGGATGGACCAGGAACACGATTTCGTAATGACGACTCATGTTTTTTCTACCTTTCGGATGTGGCCCTCGCGGGCCGGACAGCCCCCCGGCAACCATGAAGGCCAGCCGGTGGAGCAAGGGAACCCGCACCGAACAGGCGCAGGAAGCCGGAAATTATGGCAGTTCAGCCACTTGCCCGCAAGCAACCCCGGGGCGCGGCAGCCGCCGCGGGGCTGAAGGGTGGCCGGCTTGCGCGGCACTGCCGCTCACGGCGTGCCGCGTCGGGCCGGAGGAAGGACCTCCCCGGAGCCGGGGCCCATGGGTCCGCTCCGGCAAACCCATGGGAGCCCCGAGCCTGCCTCCGCAGGCTCAGGCCTTGTCGGCCTCGGTGGTGAAGCTCTCGCCGCACCCGCACTCGGCGGCGGCGTTCGGGTTCCTGAACGTGAACGTCTCGCTCAGCCCGTGCTTGCCGAAGTCGATCTCGGTGCCGTCCACCAGCGGCAGGCTGTCGGCATCGACGTAGATGCGCACGCCGTCCTGCTCGAACACGGTGTCGCCGTCCTTCTGTTCGCGCGCCAGGTCGGTCACATGCCCCCAGCCGGAACAACCGGTGCGGGTGATGCCGAAACGCAGACCCAGCGCGCCCGGGGTCTGTTCGACGAAGCGCTGCACGCGGGCGGCGGCGACTGGGGTGAGGTGGACAGCCATGGCAGGGGGAACTCCAGCGGATTGCGGCAATTATAGGGAGGGAAAGGTGTCGACGGTTGCCGCTGCCGGCGGCGCGAGAAATGCCTCGCAAGCGCGCTGCCGCAACCGTTAGACTTCCGTGTCCAAGAGATCGAGTCGATCGGCAGAGGATTCAAGTCATGACGGTGGTCAGCGTTGAGCATGCGCTTGCGGGAAAGATTCCGGCGGGCGGCGAGGTAACGGTCCGTGGCTGGGTGCGCACCCGGCGTGATTCCAAGGCGGGCCTGAGCTTCGTCAATGTCAGCGACGGCTCCTGCTTCGCGCCGATCCAGGTGGTCGCTCCGGCCGACCTGCCCAACTACGAATCGGAAGTGAAGCGCCTGACCGCCGGCTGCTCGGTGATCGCCAGCGGCAAGCTGGTGGCCTCGCAGGGCCAGGGCCAGAGCTTCGAGATCCAGGCCGAGAAGCTGGAAGTGGTGGGCTGGGTCGAGGACCCGGAGACCTACCCGATCCAGCCCAAGGCGCATTCGCTGGAGTTCCTGCGCGAAGTGGCGCACCTGCGCCCGCGCACCAACCTGTTCGGCGCGGTCACCCGCATCCGCAACTGCCTGGCCCAGGCCGTGCACCGTTTCTTCCACGAGAACGGCTTCAACTGGATCAGCACCCCGATCATCACCACCTCCGACGCCGAGGGCGCCGGGCAGATGTTCCGCGTGTCCACGCTGGACCTGGTCAACCTGCCGCGCACCGACAAGGGCGAGGTCGATTTCAGCCGCGACTTCTTCGGCAAGGAAACCTTCCTGACCGTGTCCGGCCAGCTCAACGTCGAGGCCTACTGCCTGGCGTTGAGCAAGGTCTACACCTTCGGCCCGACCTTCCGCGCCGAGAACTCCAACACCACCCGCCACCTGGCCGAGTTCTGGATGATCGAGCCGGAAATCGCCTTCGCCGACCTGGCCGAGGACGCACGCCTGGCCGAGCAGTTCCTGAAGTACCTGTTCCGTGCGGTACTCGATGAGCGCGGCGACGATCTGGCCTTCATCGCCGAGCGCGTGGACAAGAACGCCATCGCCAAGCTCGAGGCGTTCATCAACTCGCCGTTCGAGCAGATCGACTACACCGACGCGGTCAAGCTGCTGCAGGACTCGGGAAAGAAGTTCGACTTCCCGGTCGAATGGGGCCTGGACCTGCAGACCGAGCACGAGCGCTGGCTGACCGAAGAGCACGTCGGCCGCCCGGTGGTGGTGACCAACTACCCCGAGCACATCAAGGCCTTCTACATGCGCCTGAACGACGACGGCAGGACCGTCGCGGCGATGGACGTGCTGGCCCCGGGCATCGGCGAGATCATCGGCGGCAGCCAGCGCGAGGAGCGCCTGGACGTGCTCGACGCGCGCATGGCGCAGTTCGGGCTGGACCCGGCCCACTACGGCTGGTACCGCGACTTCCGCCGCTACGGCTCGGTGCCGCACGCCGGTTTCGGCCTGGGCTTCGAGCGGCTGGTGGTGTACGTGTGCGGGCTGAGCAACATCCGCGACGCCATCCCCTACCCGCGCGCGCCGGGCAGCGCCGAATTCTGACCCAAACCATGGAGGCGCTACCCGCATGTCCCTGTTCTTCGCGCTGTGCTTCGTGGGCGTCGCGATTGCCGGGTTCAGCGCCTTCGTCATCTTCTGGCCGTTGACCCTGGTCCACATCCGCGACCGCCACCCGGCGCTGGCCGAGCGCTTCGGCGCCGGCGCCTTCCTGCGCCCGGACGCATTGCGCTGGCTGCTGATGCGCGATTACCGCCAACACCCCGACCGTTCGCTGTCGGGGCTGGCGACACCGGCCTGGGTGTCGCTGCTGACCCTGCTGGCCGGACTGGGCATGGCCGCCCTGCTCTGGCTGCTCTCCCTGGTACAGACATGAACGACGATTCCTCCCACCGCGACCAGTGGTGGCTCGCCAGCCTCGGCAACACCCTGATCTGGGCACGGCTGCGGGTACGCCCGGCCGGCACCGCCGAGGTGCTCGACAGCGACGGCAACACCCTGAGCTACGACAGCGAGGACACCGCCCGCGCGCAGCTGTTCGACGCCGAGTTCGTCGCCTTCGACGGCCTGGACGAGGAAGACGCATTGGTGCGTGGCTTCTCCCTGCATGAAGTGCAGCCGCCGCAGGCGGGCAACGACGACGAGCTGCGCGGGCGCATGGTGCAGAGCCTCGGCGGGCGCGCCTGAGGTCCCGTGTTCACCCCGGCCGCCTTTGCCGAGACCGAGCTGGAGTGGCTGGACCGGCTGTTCGTCCACGATCCGTTCGCCACCCTGCTCACCACCGGCGCCGACGGTCTGCCCTGCCCGAGCCTGCTGCCGGTGTTGTACCGGCGCGATGCAGACGGGATCCTGATTGAAGGCCACTGGGCCAGGCCCAATCCGCAGGCCGGCCACGCCGGGCCGGCACGACTGCTGGTACACGGGCCGCACGCCTACGTTTCTCCTTCCTGGTATCCGGACAAGGAAAGTGCCTCGCGCGTTCCCACCTGGAACTACGCCGCCGCGCAACTGGAGGGGCGGCTCGAGCCGTTCACCGACAACGCATCGCTGGCCGGGCTGATGCAGCGCATGAGCGCCCGCTTCGAAGCCGGTGCCGGCAGCGACTGGACGTTCGACCCGACGCATCCACCGCATGCGGCCCTGCTGCGCGGCATCGTCGGTTTCCGCTTCCGGCCGGACGCCGTGCAGATCAAGCTCAAGCTCAGCCAGAACCATCCCGACGCCAACCAGCATGCCGTGATCGCCGCGCTCGCCGGAGCAGCCGGCGACGACGCGCGCCAGCTCGCGCAATGGATGCGACGGCGGCGCGGCGAGGATGCAGCGGCCGGCTGAACCCGAAATCCCGGCCGGTGGCGGCAATGCCCTCCATCCTGCAGGAAACCCCTCCCCTCCGACTTTTCCGGAAAACCGCATGATCAGCATCAAGCAGCTACTGAAGAACAACAGCGAATGGGCCAGCAAGGTCCATGCGGAGGACCCCAGCTTCTTCGATCGCCTGTCGCGCCAGCAGAGCCCGGAGTACCTGTGGATCGGCTGCTCCGATTCGCGCGTGCCGGCCAACCAGATCATCGGCCTGCCCCCGGGCGAGGTGTTCGTCCACCGCAACATCGCCAACGTGGTGGTGCACACCGACCTGAACTGCCTGAGCACCATCCAGTTCGCGGTGGAACTGCTCAAGGTCAAGCACATCCTGATCGTCGGCCACTACGGCTGCAGCGGCGTGCACGCCAGCCTCACCCACCGCCGCGTCGGCCTGGCCGACAACTGGCTGCGGCACGTCGGCGACGTCGCGCAGAAGCATGCCGAGTTGCTGGCGCGCATCGAGGATCCCGAACTGCGCCACGCCCGCCTGTGCGAGCTGAACGTGATCGAGCAGGTGATGAACGCCTGCCACACCACCATCGTCCAGGACGCCTGGGCGCGCGGCCAGAAACTGACCGTGCATGGCTGGGTCTACAGCCTGCGCGACGGCCTGGTGCGCGAGATGGGTATCGACGTCGCCGCCGCCGAGGATCTGCTGCCCGCCTACGAGAAGGCACTGGCCAGCGTGCCCAAGCAGGGCAAGCGCGACTGACGCCCCCGCCACCTCCAGCACCGGATACGCCCATGCTCGCCAACCCCATCAACCTGCAGGCCTGGATCGATGAACACCGGCACCTGCTCAAGCCGCCGGTCGGCAACAAGATGATCGACAACGGCGACTTCATCGTGATGGTGGTGGGCGGGCCGAACTCGCGCACCGACTACCACTACGACGAGGGCCCGGAGTGGTTCTACCAGCTCGAAGGCGAGATGGTGCTCAAGGTGCAGGAGGAGGACGGGACGGTACGCGACATCCCGATCCGCGCCGGCGAGATCTTCCTGCTGCCGCCGCGGGTACCGCACTCGCCGCGGCGCCCGCCCGGCGGCGTCGGCCTGGTGGTCGAGCGCAAGCGCCTGCCGCACGAGCGCGACGGCGTGATCTGGCACTGCGAGCGCTGCAACCACAAGCTGCACGAGGAGTTCTTCCACCTGGAGAACATCGAGACCGACCTGCCCCGGGTGTTCGCGCGCTACCACGCCAGCCCGGAACTGCGCACCTGCACGCGCTGCGGCCACCTGGATCCGCTGCCGCAGCCGGCGACGAACGGCTGAACCACGGCATTGCGGCGGCGGCCGCAACCTGCGGGCGGCGGGTAAACTGCCGGTTGGTTCCGACACGCACTCCGCCGATGACCGACACGCTGTCCCGCACCCACGCCATCGCCCTCGACGCCGCCGATCCGCTCAGGCAGCTGCGCGGCGAGTTCATCTTTCCGCAGCACCAGAACGCCGACCAGACCTATTTCGTGGGCAACTCGCTCGGCCTGCAGCCGCGCGGCGCCAAGGCGATGGTGCAGGAGGTGCTGGACCTGTGGGCGCAGCACGCGGTCGAAGGCCACTTCACCGGTCCCACCCGCTGGATGAATTACCACCGGCTGGTGAGCGAGCAGCTGGCGCGGGTGGTGGGCGCGCTGCCGTCGGAAGTGGTGGCGATGAACACGCTCAGCGTCAACCTCAACCTGATGCTGGTCAGCTTCTACCGCCCCAGCCGCGAGCGGCCTGCGATCCTGATGGAGGCCGGCGCGTTCCCCACCGACCGCCATGCGGTCGAATCGCACATCCGCTTCCACGGCTTCGACCCGGCCACCGACCTGATCGAGCTGCAGCCGGACGAACCCAACGGCACGATCTCGATGCAGGCGATCGAGCAGGCCATCGCCGAGCACGGCCCGCGGCTGGCGCTGGTGCTGTGGCCGGGCGTGCAGTACCGCAGCGGGCAGGCGTTCGACCTGGCCGCGATCACCCGGCTGGCGCGGGCACAGGGCGCCAATGTCGGCTTCGACCTGGCGCACTCGGTCGGCAACCTGCCGCTGTCGCTGCACGACGACGCTCCCGACTTCGCGGTGTGGTGCCACTACAAGTACCTCAACAGCGGCCCGGGCGCGGTCGCCGGCTGCTTCGTCCACGAACGCCACGCGCGCGACACCAGCCTGCCGCGCTTCGCCGGCTGGTGGGGCCACGAGGAAGCCACCCGTTTCCAGATGGCGCCGCAGTTCACCCCGGCCCTCGGTGCCGAAGGCTGGCAGCTGAGCAACCCGCCGGTGCTGGGGCTGGCGCCGCTGCGGGCGTCGCTGGCGCTGTTCGACCAGGCCGGCATGCCGGCGCTGCGGCGCAAGTCGCTGCAGCTCACCGGCTACCTGGAGGCGCTGGTGCGTGCGCGCCTTGCCAACGTGCTGCAGATCGTCACCCCGGCCGAGCCGGAACGCCGCGGCTGCCAGCTGTCGCTGCGCGTGGCCGGCGGCCGCGAACAGGGACGCTCGCTGTTCGAATACCTGCAGTCGGTGGGCGTGCTGGGCGACTGGCGCGAGCCCGACGTGATCCGCATCTCGCCCGCCCCGCTGTACAACCGCTACCGCGACGTCTACCACTTCGTCGAGGAAGTGGAAGCATGGGCGGGCGTCTGAACCGATACGGACCACTGACTTGATCGCCGAACCCTCGCGCTCCCTCACCCTGATCGGCGCCGGGCTGGCCGGTTCGTTGCTGGCCATCCTGCTGTCGCGCCAGGGCTGGCGCATCACCGTGTACGAGCGCCGCGGCGATCCGCGCATCTCCGACTACGAGTCCGGCCGTTCCATCAACCTGGCCCTGGCCGAACGCGGCCGCAACGCCCTGCGCCAGGCCGGCGTGGAAGAGGCGGTGATGGCCAAGGCGGTGATGATGCGCGGGCGCATGGTGCATCCGCGCGAAGGCGGCGAACAGCTGCAGCGCTACGGCCGCGACGACAGCGAAGTGATCTGGTCGGTGCACCGCCGCGACCTCAACATCACCCTGCTGCAGCTGGCCGAGGAGGCCGGCGCGCGGATCCACTTCCACCGTCGCCTGCACACGGTGGACTTCGATGCCGGCTATGCGCGCTTCATCGACGACCGCAACGACCATCCGCACGACATCCACTTCTCCACGCCGTTGATCGGCGCCGACGGCGCCGGCTCGGCGCTGCGCGCGGCGATGAACCGCAAGTCGCCGCTGGGCGAGGACACCGAGTTCCTGGACCACTCCTACAAGGAGCTGGAAATCCCGCCGGCCGCCGACGGCGGTTTCCGCATCGAGCCCAACGCCCTGCACATCTGGCCGCGCGGCCGCTACATGTGCATCGCCCTGCCCAACGACGAAGGCACCTTCACCGTCACCGTGTTCCTGCCCAACGAGGGCGACCCGGCCTTCGCCACCGTCCGCAGCGGCGCCGAGGCCGAGGCGCTGTTCGCCCGCGATTTTCCCGATGCGCTGCCGCTGATCCCGAACCTGCGCCGCGACTGGGAACAGCATCCGCCGGGACTGTTGGGCACCCTGTACCTGGACCGCTGGCACCTGCAGGGCCGCGCGGTGCTGCTGGGCGACGCCGCGCATGCGATGGTGCCGTTCCACGGCCAGGGCATGAACTGCGCGTTCGAGGACTGCGTGGCGCTGGCCGACAAGCTGCTCCACTGCGATTCGGCCGCCGCGGCCTTCGCCGCGTTCGAGGCCGAGCGCAAGCCCAATGCCGCGGCGATCCAGCGGATGGCGCTGGAGAACTACCTGGAGATGCGCGACCACGTCGCCGACCCGGCGTTCCTGCTGCAACGCGAACTGGAACAGGCGCTGCAGGCGCGCTGGCCGACCCGCTTCGTACCGCACTACACCATGGTCACCTTCCTGCACACCCCGTACGCCGTCGCGCTGGAGCGCACCGGGATCCAGCGCCGGATCCTGGCCGACGCCACCGCCGGCCACGACAGCCTGGAGCACATCGACTGGGCGGCGCTGGAGCGCATCGTGCACGAACGATTGCCGGTGCTGGAGGGCGCGCACTGATGTCCGCGCGCCGTGCCTCCCTGGATGTTCCGGCCGCCCCGGAACGATGCCGTCGCCACGGCCGACGGATGACCCGCCGACGGTAGAGCCGCCCATGCCCGAAACCTTCCTCTTCTACGATCTCGAAACCTTCGGCCAGGACCCGCGCCGTACCCGCATCGCCCAGTTCGCGGCGGTGCGCACCGATGCCGGACTGCAGGTGGTCGACGAGCCGGTGAGCTTCTTCGTCAAGCCGGCCGACGACCTGCTGCCCTCGCCCGTCGCCAGCCTGATCACCGGCATCGCCCCGCAACGCGCGCTGGCCGAAGGGGTGAGCGAGGCCGAGGCGTTCGCCCGCATCAACGAGCTGATGTCGCACCCGCAGACCTGCACGCTGGGCTACAACACCCTGCGCTTCGACGACGAGTTCGTCCGCTACGGCCTGTTCCGCAACTTCTTCGATCCCTACGAGCGCGAGTGGCGCGGCGGCAACTCGCGCTGGGACCTGCTGGACATGCTGCGGCTGGCGCGCGCGCTGCGCCCGGAGGGCATCGAATGGCCGCTGCGCGAGGACGGCGCCACCTCGTTCAAGCTCGAACACCTGGCGCTGGCCAACGGCGTGCGCGAGGGCGACGCCCACGAGGCGCTGTCCGACGTGTACGCCACCCTCGGCATGGCGCGCAGGTTCCGGCAGGCGCAGCCGCGCCTGTGGGACTACGCGCTGAAACTGCGCGACAAGCGCTTCGTCGGCGGCCTGCTCGACGTGGTGGCGATGGAACCGGTGCTGCACGTCTCGATGCGCTACCCGGCCAGCCGCCTGTGCGCGGCGCCGGTGCTGCCGCTGGCCCGCCACCCGCACATCAACAACCGGGTGATCGTGTTCGACCTGGAAGGCGACCCGCAGGCGCTGCTGGAACTGTCGCCGGAAGAGATCGCCGCGCGCCTGTATACCCGCGCCGCCGACCTGCCCGAAGGCCAGCAGCGGGTGCCGCTGAAGGAAGTGCATCTGAACAAGGTGCCGGCGCTGGTGGCCTGGAACCACCTGCGTGCGGCCGATTTCGAGCGCCTGGCCATCGACCCGGCCGCCGTCCTGGACAAGGCCGCGCAGCTGCGCGCGATCGGCCCGGAACTGGCGGAGAAGGCGCGCCGGGTATTCGCCGGGCAACGCCCCGCCGGCCCGGTCGATGTCGACGCCTCGCTGTACGACGGCTTCCTGGCCGACGGCGACAAGGCGCTGATGCCGAAGGTGCGCACCGTCCCGCCGCAGGCGCTGGCCGAACTGGAAGGCCGCTTCCGCGACCCGCGCCTGCCCGAGCTGCTGTTCCGCTACCGCGCCCGCAACCATCCGCAGACCCTGGATGCCGGCGACCGCGCCCGCTGGGACGACTATCGCCGCCAGCGCCTGCTCGGCGACGATGCGCTCGGCGAACAGAACCTGGCCCAGTACTTCGTGCAGATCGACGAACTGCGCGCCACCCACACCGATGACGCCCCGAAACTGGCGCTGCTGGACCAGCTCGCCGACTGGGGCCACGACCTGCAGCAATCGCTATGACCGCCTATTTCAGCGACGCCAGTTTCAAGTTCCTGCGCGGCCTGGCCCGCCACAACGACAAGGCCTGGTTCGCCGAGCACAAGCCGCAGTACGAGGAGCACGTGCGGCAGCCGTTCCTGCGCCTGATCGCCGACCTGCAGCCGGACCTGGCCAAGGTCAGCGGACGGTTCCGCGCCGACCCGCGCACCGTCGGCGGCTCGCTGTTCCGCATCTACCGCGATGCGCGCTTCTCCAACGACAAGTCGCCGTACAAGAGCTGGCAGGGCGCACGCCTGTTCCACGAACGCCGCAAGCAGGTCGCCGCGCCTTCGTTCTACATCCACCTGCAACCGGGCAGCAGCTTCGTCGGCGCCGGTTTGTGGCACCCCGAGCCCGACACCCAGCGCCGCATCCGCCACTTCATCTTCGACAACCCCGGCAGCTGGAAGGCCGCCGCGCACGCACCGAAGCTGCGTCGCCGGTTCGATTTCGACCAGAGCGAGAAGCTGGTGCGGCCGCCGCGCGGCTTCCCGGCCGATTTCGAGTTCATCGACGACCTCAAGCACCGCAACTGGGTGTTCTGGCGCCCGCTCGAGGATGCCGTCATGACCGGCCCGCGGCTGCGCCAGACCCTGGCCGCCGACCTGGTCGCGCTGGGCCCGTTCGTCGACTACCTGTGCGCCGCGCTCGACCTGGAATTCTGAGCGGCCTGAACATCCGTTTCACGCACCGCCCCGCCGATTGCGGCACCCTGAAGCGGTCGTGTCCGCCCGGTAACCGCCATGGCCAGCATCCACCACCAGATATGGATAGACGCACCGGTCGCCACGGTCTACGGCGCATTGGTCGACGCCGAAGGCCTGGGCCGCTGGTGGGCGCCACACAGCGAAAGCGAGGAGGACGGTACGCGGGTGCTGGCGCACAGTCCCGGCCCGGCCCATGGGCTGGTGCGGATGAAGGTACTGGAGGCCCTGCCCGACCGCCGCATCCGCTGGGAGATCGTCAGCGACCACCCGCTGCAGAGCCCGGCCTCGGCATGGACCGGCACCCACGTCTGCTTCGACCTGTCGCGGCGCGCCAGCCTCGGCCACTGGCGCGGCATGGACAAGGAAGGCGAACCCTTCACCGTGGTCGAGTTCCGCCATATCGGCTGGGACCCGGAAAACGAGTTCCTGGGCTTCTGCAGCCAGGCCTGGGCGGAAACCCTGCTGATGCTCAAGCAGTGGGCCGAAGCGCAGACCCGCCACGACTGAACGCCGGTCCCCGGAGCGATCGATGAAGAAATGGCTGTTGCCGCCGCTGCTGTTGCTGCTCGCCCTGGCGACCTATGTCGTCGCCGGCCCCTGGCTGGCCATCCGCGGCATCGGCCAAGCGATCGAGCGGCAGGACACCGGCAGGCTGTCCCGGCACGTCGACTTCCCCACCTTGCGGGTCAACATGAAGGCCCAGCTCGGCGACTACGTGGTCCGCCGCGCCGGGCCGGAGATGCAATCGAGCCTGCTGGGCACGGTGGCGCTGTCGCTGGCCGGCAACCTGGCCGGGGCCGGGGTCGACACGCTGGTCACGCCGGCCGGCATCGCCGCCCTGTTGCAGGGCCGCACCCTGTGGAAACGCGCGAGCGGCGATACCGTCGGCGGCGACACCTATGCCCCCACCACCCCGGCGCGCCCGCTCAAGGACGCCGAGCACCACTACGAATCGCCATCGCGCTTCACCGCCACCGTGCACACCGCCGACGGCAGCCCGGTGGTGTTCGTGCTCAGCCGCCAGGGCCTGCGCTGGCGGCTGACCGATATCCGCCTGCCGCTCGATACTCCCGAACAGTATCGCTAGAGCGCGTTGTCGAACCGGATGCATGCGGCGTTTCCGCCGTCGCTGCCGTGCGGGCGGGAAACGCTCCGCGACAGCGCAAACCGCCGGTCGCCCGGCGACCTGCACTGCGATCCAGGCGAACGTCGCCGGGTGAGCAGCCGGCCGGTGCCGGAAGCGCCTCCCGCCCGGCCAACCATGACCGGCCATGACCGGCCATTCGGCTGTTGAAAAGCGCTTCGGCTGTTGAAAAGCACTTCGGCTGTTGAAAAACACATGGAGCAGCCAACAGAACCGTTGCCGTCATCCCGCGTAGGCGGGGATCCAGTGCCTTGGCCTTTCCTGGGCGAAAGTCGCTGGGTGAGCAGTGCCTCGCACTGTTGTGAAGCATCTCCCGTCTACGCGGGGACGATGTTTTTTTACCCGCCCCTGGGCCGTCGAAAAAGCGCCTCGCGGTGACGATCATCGGCCCCGGCATCCGAAGCGAGGATGCGCCGCCCCCCCGGCGGCGCCATGCCAGCGGTCGTGGAAACGGGAGAACCGCCTCCCCGGCGGCCGGCTCAACGCGACGCGTTGCGCCCCCAGGCCGCGGCCAGTCGCTCGAAACCCGAACGCAACTGCCCACGGGCGCGCCACGGCAATGCGGCCAGCCCCGCGGCGACCGTGCCCGGCTGCGGATCTCCGTTCCAGGCGATCACCACCTGGTTGCTCATGCCCGGCTCGTCCAGCCTCAGCGCACGCCCGTCGAAGCTGCGCCGCAAGCGCGCGAAATGCTGGCGGGCATCGGTGGCGTAGAGATTGCCCGCCATCACGCCGTCCGCCGTCAGCGCGGCGCGGCAATCGTCGTAGAACTCCCGGGTCGACAACGCCGGCGGGATGCCCTGCACGTCGTAGGCATCGACCAGCAGCAGGTCGTAGCGGCCGCGATGGTCGCGCAGCCAGCGCGCACCGTCACCATGGACGACCTGCAACCGCTCGCTGTCCGCCGGGATGCGGAACCGGTCGCGCAGCGCCAGCACGCCCGCGTCGCTTTCCACTGCCTCGATCCGCGCCTGCGGCAGGTGGCGATGGCAGAACTTCGCCTGCGCGCCGCCGCCCAGCCCGATGATGCCGATGCTGCGCGGAGCAGGGTGCAGCCACAGCGCCGACAGCATCGTGCGGGTATAGCCGACATGCAGCCGATCCGGGCTCCAGCGCAGCATCCGGGTCTGGGTGACCTCGCCGCGGAACTGCAGCTCGAGGTAGCGCCACGTCCGGCGAACGTACGCCGGCCCGCTCATTCCTGGCGGACGAGGTTGGCGATGCCGTGCGGCACGTGTCCGGCGGCCACGCTCTGGTGCTGGCGGGCGCTGTCGATGTTGTGCTGCGAATCGTCGAAGAAGATGTCGGCGCCGAAGGCTTCCAGGAACGGCCCCTTGTGGCGGCCACCGAGGAACAGCGCCTCGTCCAGGCGCACGCCCCATTCGCGCAAGGTGCGGATCACCCGCTCGTGCGCCGGCGCCGAGCGCGCGGTGACCAGCGCGGTGCGGATCGGCGCCGCGTCGCCGGCCGGGAACGCCGCCTGCAGCGCATGCAGGGCCGAAAGGAAATTGCGGAACGGGCCGCCGCTCAGCGGCTCGTGCGCGCGCTCGCGCTCATGGCGGCCGAACGCCTCCACTCCCTGCTCGCGCGAGATCCGCTCGCTCTCGTCGCCGAAGATCACCGCGTCGCCGTCGAAGGCGATGCGCAGCTGGCTGGCCGGTCGCCCGGTATCGACCGGGTTGGCGGCCGCCTCGATGGCCTCGCCCGGCGGCTTGGGCAGGATCGTCGCCGCGGCGATGCCATGCACCAGCGCACGCCGTACCGACTCGGGATTGGCCGACAGGAACAGGTCGGTGCCGAACGGCTTGACGTACGGCCAGGTCGGTTCGCCGGCGGTGAAGGTGGCGCGGACGATGCCCAGGCCGTAATGCTGGATCGAGTTGAAGATGCGCAGCCCGGTATCGGCGGAATTGCGCGACAGCAGGATCACCTCCACCCGCGGCGTCTCCTCCGGGGCGCCCTGGTTGAGCGCGAGCAGCTTGCGCACCACCGGGAACGCCACGCCGGGCCGCAGCACGTCGTCCTCGTGCTGGCGCTGGTATTCCGCATAGGCCTCCACGCCCTCGGCCTCGAACAGCGCGTGGCTCTCCTCGAGGTCGAACAGCGCCCGCGACGTCACCGCCACGGTCAGGAGTCTTGGTGTGTTGTCGCCCATGGATGCCGGACCGGAAGAAAGGATCGTGTGGCCGCGATTCTAGCCGCTGCCGGTCGCAGCGGCTGCGACCCCGCCGCGCCGGCGCCTCAGAACATGAACTGTTCGCTGAGGATGCGCTCTTCCAGGTTGTGTTCGGGATCGAACAGCAGCGTCACCCGGCGCTCGCGCGATTCGCGGATCGTCACCTCGACCACGTCGCGGGTCTCGTGCGAATCGGCGGTCACGCTGACCGGGCGCTTGTAGGGATCGAGCACGCGGAACCGCACTTCGGTATCGGCCTTGAGGATGGCCCCGCGCCAGCGCCGCGGCCGGTAGGGTGCCAATGGCGTCAACGCGATGGTGTGCGACCCCAGCGGCAGGATCGGGCCGTGCGCCGAGTAGTTGTAGGCGCTGCTGCCGGCCGGGGTGGAAACCAGCACGCCGTCGCAGATCAGCTCCTCCACCCGGGTCTGGCCGTTGAGGTCGATGCTGATGTGCGCGGCCTGGCGGGTCTGCCGCAACAAGGAAACGTCGTTGTAGGCCAGCGAACCGGTGGTGGTGCCCGATTCGGTCTGCGCCAGCATCTCCAGCGGATGCAGGTGCGCCGGTTCGGCCTGGGCCAGGCGCGCGACCAGGTCGTCGTCGCGGTACTGGTTCATCAGGAAGCCCACGGTGCCGAGCTTCATCCCGAACACCGGTTTGCCCATGCCGCCATGGCGGTGCAGGGTCTGCAGCATGAAGCCGTCGCCGCCCAGCGGGCACAGCACGTCGGCCTGCTCGGGCTCGCAGTCGCCATAGCGCGCGGCCATGTCCGCGCGGGCGCGTTGCGCGGGTTCGGCAGCGCTGGCGAGAAAGGCGATTCGTGGGGAAACGGTCATCGTCGGCTCCGGCGTAGGTGGCGAGCATAACCCGGCGCCGGAAAGACGACAGCCCCGCCGGGGGCGGGGCTGTCGTTGCGACATCGTGCGATGGCGGCGGCGCGCGCATCGTGCGCAGACCGCCGCCGCGGGGCCTCAGCTTCCGTGGGAAGCCAGCTGCCCCAGGCGCTGCACCGCCACCGACACCGTCGGGTAGTCGAGCGTCTTCTGCTCGGCCAGTTCCTGCAGCATCGACAGGGTGAAGCGCAGGCTGCTGTCGTCGCGGCCGATCCAGGCCGCGACCTTGGCTTCGGCGCTGCCGCCCTTCACCGACAGCACCTGGCTGGCCAGGGTGCGCTGGTGCGCGGCCAGTTCGTCGCGCAGCACGCCGCGTGCCACCGCATGCCAGCGGCCATTGACCTCGAGCGCGTCGATCTGCTCGAACAGCCACGGCAGCTGCAACGCGTCGCCCAGGCGGAAGTGGATCTTGGACACATCCACCGGCTTGAGCTTGCGGGTCCGGGCCAGTTCGATGATGTCGAACGCCGGTTCCAGGAAATGCAGCTCGGCCAGCTGCTGCGCCAGCGCCGGCGGCAGCCCCTTGTCCTTCCACTGCTGCACCAGCGCCTCGTAGGTGGGGCGCTGCGAATCCGGCAGCACGCCCGAGGCGACGCGGATGTCGTTGAACGGGCCCTGGTAGCGGTTGACCGCCTCGGTGATGCCCGGCATCGCGCCGGGGCGGAACAGCAGCCAGCGCACGAACGAGCGCTGCAGCTTCCAGATCACTTCCAGCGCATCGACCTGCACCGACTCCGGCACCTTGCCGTCGAGCGCGTCGATCTGCGCCCACAGCGCCCGCGCGTCCAGCGTCTCGCGGCTGATGGTGTAGGCCTTGGCGACCTCGGCCACGGACCGGCCGGTGTCCTCCTGCATGCGCATCAGGAAGGTGGCGCCCATGCGGTTGATGGTCTGGTTGGTCACCGCGGTGGCGATGATCTCGCGCTTCAGGCGGTGCCGCTCCATCGCGTCGGCGTACTTCTTCTGCAGCGGTGCCGGGAAGTAGCGCAGCAGCTCCTTGGACAGGTACGGGTCCTCGGGGATGTCCGATTCCAGCAGCTGCTGGAATGCCACCAGCTTGGAATAGGACAACACCACCGACAGTTCCGGACGGGTCAGGCCCAGGCCACGCGCCTTGCGCTGGGACAGTTCGGCGTCGGACGGCAGGTACTCGATCTGGCGGTCCAGCAGGCCCTGCTGCTCCAGCGTGCGGATGAAGTGCTGCTTGGAACCCAGGCGCTTGGCGCTCATCCGCTCCATCAGGCTGATGGCCTGGTTCTGGCGGTAGTTGTCGTTGAGCACCAGGCTGGCGACCTCGTCGGTCATCGACGCCAGCAGCTTGTTGCGCGCGTCCATGGTCAGCTTCTTCGAGCGCACCACGTCGTCGAGCAGGATCTTGATGTTCACCTCGTGGTCGGAGGTGTCCACGCCGGCCGAGTTGTCGATGAAGTCGGTGTTGAGCAGTACGCCGGCCTGCAGCGCGGCTTCGATGCGGCCGAGCTGGGTCATGCCCAGGTTGCCGCCCTCGCCCACCACCTTGCAGCGCAGCTCGCCGCCGTTGACGCGCAGCGCGTTGTTGGCGCGGTCGCCGACGTCGCTGTTCTGCTCGCTGGAGGCCTTGACGTAGGTGCCGATGCCGCCGTTCCACAGCAGGTCCACCGGCGCCTTGAGGATCGCGCTCATCAGTTCGTTCGGCGACAGTGCCTTGACGTTGTCGTCCAGGCCCAGTGCCGCGCGTACCTGCGGGGTGATCTCGATCGACTTGAGCGAACGCGGGTACACGCCGCCGCCCTTGCTGATCAGCTTGGCGTCGTAGTCGGCCCAGCTCGAGCGCGGCAGCTTGAACAGGCGCTCGCGCTCGACGAACGAGGTGGCCGAATCCGGGTTCGGGTCAAGGAAGATGTGGCGATGGTCGAACGCGGCCACCAGGCGGATGTGGCGCGACAGCAGCATGCCGTTGCCGAACACGTCGCCGGACATGTCGCCGACGCCGACCGCGGTGAAGTCCTGGCTCTGGCTGTCGTGGCCCAGCGCACGGAAGTGGCGCTTGACCGACTCCCACGCGCCGCGCGCGGTGATGCCCATGCCCTTGTGGTCGTAGCCGACCGAGCCGCCGGAAGCGAACGCATCGCCCATCCAGAAGCCGTGCGCCACGGCCAGGCCGTTGGCGATGTCGGAGAAGCTGGCCGTGCCCTTGTCGGCCGCCACCACCAGGTACGGGTCGTCCTGGTCGTGGCGCACCACGTCCAGCGGCGGCACGATCTTGTTGTCGACGATGTTGTCGGTGATGTCCAGCAGGCCCTGGATGAACAGCTTGTAGCAGGCCACGCCCTCGGCGAACCAGGCGTCGCGGTCCAGCGCCGGGTCCGGCAGGCGCTTGGCGTAGAAGCCGCCCTTGGCGCCGACCGGCACGATCACCGTGTTCTTCACCATCTGCGCCTTCACCAGGCCCAGCACCTCGGTGCGGAAATCCTCGCGCCGGTCGGACCAGCGCAGGCCGCCACGGGCGACCGCGCCGAAGCGCAGGTGGGTACCTTCCACGCGCGGGCCGTAGACGAAGATCTCGCGGTACGGACGCGGCTTGGGCAGGTCGGGCACCAGCGCCGGGTCGAACTTGAAGCTGATGCAGTGGCCGTACTCGCCGTCCCGGGTCTGGTAGTAGCTGGTACGCAGGGTCGCGTCGATCGCGCCGATGAAGCTGCGCAGGATGCGGTCCTCGTCCAGGCTGGAGACGCGGTCCATCAGCTTGAGCAGCGCATCGCGGGTGGCTTCCATCTGTGCCGCGCGGCTGCCCTTGCGGGCATCGATGACCGGCTTGAGCGCCTTCAGCGTGGCCTCGTCGCCGGCGGCCAGCACGCCCAGCTGGGCGCTCAGGCGGGCCTGGCCCTCGGCGATCTGGGCCTTGCTCTCGTTGCCGGTGGCCGGGTCGAAGCGGGCCTCGAACAGTTCCACCAGCAGCCGCGCCAGCAGCGGATAGCGGGCGAAGGTGGCTTCCACGTAGCTCTGCGAGAACGGCACGCCGGTCTGCAGCAGGTACTTGCAGTAGCCGCGCAGCATCGATACCTGGCGCCAGTCCAGCGCCGCGGCCAGCACCAGCCGGTTGAGGCCGTCGTTCTCGGCGTCGCCGTGCCACACCCGGGCGAAGGCTTCGCCGAAGGCGGCGTCGACGCTGGCCGCGTCGATCTGGCCGGCCACCGACTCGACCTCGAAGTCCTGGATGTAGACCGGGGCGTCGTCCACCTGCAGCAGGTAGGGACGCTCGGCGATCACGCGCAGGCCCATGTTCTCCATCATCGGCAGCGCGTCGGACAGCGGGATGTCGTCCAGCTGGCGATACAGCTTCAGGCGCAGGCCGTTGCCGCCGTCGCGCGGCACCGACTGCAGGCTCAGCCGCAGGTCGTCCGGGCCGGTCAGCGCGGCCAGCTGGCTGACGTCGTTGGCGGCGACCTCGGTGGTGGAATCCTCGATGTAGCCGGCCGGCAACGCACGGCCGATGCGGGTGGCGATGCTCAGCCCCGCGGTCTCGCCGTGGCGGGCCACCAGCGCTTCGCGCAGGTCGTCGTTCCAGTTGCGCAGCACGTGCGCCAGGCGCTCTTCCAGGTCGGTGGTGTCGAACTCGAGGACCTGGCCGGCCTTCGGGCGCACGATCAGGTGCACCTGCGCCAGCGGCGATTCGCCCAGCACCACGCTGCTGTCGATGTACTCGCCCTGCAGCGCGTCCTTGAGCATGGCCTCGATGCGCAGGCGCACGTCGGTGTTGAAGCGCTCGCGCGGCAGGTAGACCAGCGCGGAGATGAAGCGGCTGAACTTGTCGCGGCGCAGGAACAGGCGGCTGCGCACGCGTTCCTGCAGGCCGAGGATGCCGATCGCGGTGCGGTACAGCTCGTCCTCGCTGGACTGGAACAGCTCCTCGCGCGGCAGCGTTTCCAGGATGTGGCGCAGCGCCTTGCCGCTGTGGCTGCTGGAGGTCAGCCCGGACTTGTTCATCACGTATTCGTGGCGCCGGCGCACCAGCGGGATCTCCCACGGGCGACGGTTGTAGGCGCTGGAGGTGAACAGGCCGAGGAAGCGCTGCTCGCCGATGATGCGGCCCTTGGCGTCGAATTCCAGCACGCCGATGTAGTCCATGTAGCCGGAGCGATGGATCCGCGAACGGGCGTTGGTCTTGGTCAGGATCAACGCGTCCTTCAGCCCGGTGGTGGTGTTCAGGCCCTGCGCGGCCAGCGTCTTGACCGGGCGCGCGGCGGACTTGTCCTTGCCGCGCATCAGGCCCAGGCCGGTGTCGTTCAGCGGCGCCAGCACTTCTTCCTTGCCCTGCTTCTCCACCTTGTATTCGCGGTAGCCGAAGAAGGTGAAGTGGTTGTCCGCCGCCCAGCGCAGGAACTCCTGCGCCTCCCGGCGTGCGGTATCGTCCACCGGCAACTGGCGGCTGCCCAGGTCTTCGGCCAGCGCGCCCATCTTCTCGCGCATCGGCGCCCAGTCCCTGACGATGCCGCGCACGTCCTCCAGCACCTTGCGGATGTCGGCTTCCACCTTGGCCATGTCGGGTGCCGGCTGGCGGTCGATCTCCAGCAGCATCATCGACTCGGGCCTGCCCTCGCCCACGGCCGTCAGCTTGCCGGCCCGGTCGCGCTGCACCAGCAGCACCGGGTGGCCCAGCACGTGCACGCCGATGCCGCGCTCGGCCAGCGCCATGCTCACGGTGTCGACCAGGAACGGCATGTCGTCGTTGACGATCTGCAGCACGGTGTGCGGCGACTCCCAACCGTTGCCCTTCAGGGTCGGGTTGAACACGCGCACGTTGGCCTGGCCGGCCTTGCGCACCCGCGCGAACTCCAGCATGTCCGCGGCCAGGGCCGCCCAGCCGTCGGCCGAATGGTGCGGGAACTCGTCCGCTTCCATGCGCTTGTAGAAGTCCCCGGCAAACGCCACTGCCTGCGCCTGGGCAGCCGCCGGATAGCGCTTCCGCAAAGCCGTGAACACCGGTTCTAGAGAAAAGCCGACAGGCGATACGATCTGCTTGTCGGCCGGTTTGGGTTTGGACTTCGCGGACTTGGCAACGCTATTTTGCGGTTTCATGGCGGAGCGAGGGGTGATGCTCGGTTTGGGGAAAACGAAATTGTAGCCCTCCTGCATCAAACTGCCTTGCTGCAGGACGGCAATATTCATCTGCGATTTTTCATCTCCGGCAAACCGCATGAAGAAAAAATCCGCCGCGCCGTCGGCTACCGATGCGCACGCATGATTGCCGCCGCCGCAAACCGCCGCCCCTCCACGCTGCCGCTCGTCCGCTCGCCGCCGCACGGCCGCTGCCGGCGGCCGCAACAACTGCTGTATTAATTCTGAACTGGACGGTATAGTCCACCCCCTGTGCAAACGCCCCCCGTCATCGACAGCGCCATGGACGCGCGCGACCAACGCGTGTTCGATGCCGTGCGCGACCTGCTCGCGGTCCAGGGCATGCGTTTGAGCATGGACGCGGTCGCCACCCAGGCCGGGTGTTCGAAACAGACGCTCTACAGCCGCTACGGCTGCAAGCGCGATCTGCTGCGCCGGGTCATGCAACAGCACGTGTCCACCGCCACCGCCGGTCTTTCGGTGGAGGAAGGCTCCGACCTGCGGGAAACCCTGCTCGGTTTCGCCATCGGTTATCTCGAAAACAAGAGCCGGCCGCAGGTGCTCCAGGCCCGCCAGCTGCTGCTGTCCGAGGCGCGGGCATTCCCCGAGGAAACCCAGGCGCTTTACCGCGGCGGCGCCGTCGCGCTCCACGCTCACATTGCTGAATGGATGGCAACCGCCATTCGCCAGGGCCGCCTGCGTCATGACGACCCGCACTTCATGGCCGAACTGCTACTCAGCATGATCGCCGGGCTGGATTTCGAACGACGGTGCTTCAACGCCCCCCATCGCGACGACGCGGCTTCGCGGCGTCGCTGGGCCGAGTTCTCCATCGACGGCTTCCTGCGCGCGTTCGCGCCGGAGCCGGCTACCCAGATGACGTCGCACACCAATACGCAAACAAACACTCCCCGGAGTTATTCCTGATGATCGCCCCGCTCCGCAATCTCGCCCTTACCTGCGCCGTCGTCGTCGCGCTGGCAGCCTGCAAACAGCCGGAACAATCCGCTCCGCCGCCGCCGGAAGTCGGCGTGGTCGAGGCGAAACCGCAATCGTTGCCGCTGCAGCGCGACCTGGTCGGCCGGCTGTCGCCATTCCGCTCGGCCGACGTGCGCGCCCGCGTGCCCGGCGTGCTGCTCAAGCGCGTGTACGAGGAAGGCAGCGAGGTGAAGGAAGGCCAGGTCCTGTTCCAGATCGACCCGGCGCCGTTGCGTGCCGCGCTGGCCGCGGCCGAAGGCCAGCTGGCGTCGGCGCAGGCGAACTACGCCAACGCCAAGTCGATGGCCGAGCGCGCCCGCACCCTGGCGCCGCAGTCGTTCGTGTCCAAGTCCGACCTGGACAACGCCGAGGCCGCCGAGCGCAGCGGCGCGGCCGCCGTGCAGCAGGCGCGGGCCGAGGTCACCAGCGCCAGGATCAACCTGGGCTACGCCAGCGTGACTTCGCCGATCAGCGGCCGCGCCGGCAAGCAGCACGTCACCGAAGGCGCGCTGGTCGGCCAGGGCGACGCCACGCTGCTGACCACCGTCGACCAGATCGATCCGCTGTACGTCAATTTCTCCATGGGCGTGGACGAGCTGTCGCAGCTGCGCCAGGCGCAGAGCCAGGGCGCGGTGGCGCTGGAAGGCAATGGCAAGTCCACCATCCAGGTGCTGCTGGCCGACGGCAGCACCTATTCGCACCCGGGCACGCTGGACTTCTCCGACACCACCGTCGACCCGGCCACCGGCGCGGTCTCGCTGCGTGCGCAGCTGCCCAACCCCGACCGGGTCCTGCTGCCGGGCGCATTCGTCACCTTCCAGGCGACCCTGGGCCAGCGCAACAACGCCTACCTGGTGCCGCAGCAGGCGCTGCAGCGCGATACCGCCGGCGGCTACGTGTTCGTGGTCGGCGAGGACGGCAACGTGGCCCGCAAGAACGTCATCGTCGACGGCCAGCAGGGCAGCGACTGGCGGATCTCGGCCGGGCTGGAGCCGGGCGACCGGATCGTGGTCGCCGGCGTGCAGAAGGTGAAGGAAGGCGCGCCGGCCAAGGCCACCCCGTGGCGGCCGCAGGCCGATGCCCAGCCGGACGCGCAGCAGCCCGACGCCGACGCGCCGACCCAGCCGCAGCAGTAACGGACCGCTCCCATGCCTAAATTTTTCATTGAACATCCGGTCTTCGCCTGGGTGGTCGCGATCCTGATCTCGCTCAGCGGCGTGATCTCGATCCTCGGCCTGGGCGTGGAGTCGTATCCCAACATCGCTCCGCCGCAGGTAACGGTCAGCGCCACCTACCCCGGCGCCAGCGCCGACACCACCGAGAAGTCGGTCACCCAGGTGATCGAGCAGCAGCTGACCGGCATCGACCACCTGCTGTACTTCAACTCCTCCTCGTCGTCCTCCGGCCGCGCCAACATCACCCTCACCTTCGAGACCGGCACCGATCCGGACATCGCCCAGGTGCAGGTGCAGAACAAGGTGTCGCTGGCGACGCCGCGATTGCCCACGGAAGTGACCCAGCAGGGCGTGGTGGTGGCCAAGGCCAACGCCGGCTTCCTGATGGTGGTGGCGCTGCGTTCGGAGAATCCGTCAATCGACCGCGATGCGCTCAACGACATCGTCGGTTCGCGCGTGCTCGACCAGATCTCGCGCATCCCCGGCGTCGGCAGCACCCAGCAGTTCGGCGCCGAGTACGCCATGAACATCTGGCTCAACCCGGAGAAGCTGCAGGGCTACGGGCTGTCCGCCAGCGAGGTGTTGGCGGCCATCCGCAACCAGAACGTGCAGTTCGCCGCCGGCTCGGTGGGTTCGGACCCGGCGCCGGACGGCCAGGTGTTCACCGCCACGGTATCGGCCGAAGGCCGCTTCAGCTCGCCCGACCAGTTCGAGGACATCATCCTGCGCGCCGACCAGGACGGCTCGATGGTGCGCCTGAAGGACGTCGCCCGCGTCGCCTTCGGCGCCTCCAGCTACGGCTTCGACACCCAGTACAACGGCAAGCCCACCGGTGCGTTCGCGATCCAGCTGCTGCCCGGCGCCAACGCGCTCAACGTGGCCGAGGCGGTACGCGCCAAGATGGACGAACTGCAGCCCAGCTTCCCGCAGGGCGTGGAGTGGTTCTCGCCGTACGACAGCACCACCTTCGTCAAGATCTCGATCCAGGAAGTGGTCAAGACCCTGTTCGAGGCGGTGCTGCTGGTGTTCCTGGTGATGCTGATCTTCCTGCAGAACCTGCGCGCCACCATCATCCCCACGCTGGTGATCCCGGTGGCCCTGCTCGGCACGTTCCTGGGCATGAGCATGATCGGCTTCACCATCAACCAGCTGACGCTGTTCGCGATGGTGCTGGCGATCGGCATCGTGGTCGACGACGCGATCGTGGTGATCGAGAACGTCGAGCGCATCATGAGCGAGGAAGGCCTGCCGCCGAAGGCCGCGACGCAGAAGGCAATGACCCAGATCACCGGCGCGGTGGTGGCCATCACCGTGGTGCTGGCGGCGGTGTTCATCCCCAGCGCGCTGCAGGGCGGCGCCGCCGGCGAGATCTACAAGCAGTTCGCGCTGACCATCGCCATCGCGATGGGCTTCTCGGCGTTCCTGGCGCTGGGCTTCACCCCGGCGCTGTGCGCGACCTTCCTGAAGCCGACCCACAACGAGAACCCGAACTGGGTGTTCCGCACCTTCAACAAGTACTACGACCGCGTCAGCCGTACCTACGTGGGCCACATCGGCAGCGCGATCCGCCACGCGCCGCGCTGGATGGTGATGTTCGTGGTGCTGGCGGCGCTGTGCGGCTTCCTGTTCACGCGCATGCCCGGCAGCTTCCTGCCCGAGGAGGACCAGGGCTACGCGCTGGCCATCGTGCAGCTGCCGCCCGGCTCGACCAAGTCCCAGACCAACGAGGCCTTCGCGCAGATGCGGGCCATCCTGGAAAAGCAGGACGCCTACATCGGCATGATGCAGGTGGCCGGCTTCAGCTTCCTGGGCTCGGGCGAGAACGTCGGCATGGGCTTCATCCGCCTCAAGCCGTGGGACGAGCGCAAGGTCACCGTGCCCGAGTTCATCCAGCAGATGAACGGCGCCTTCTACGGCATCAAGGAAGCCGGCATCTTCGTGGTGAACCTGCCCACCGTGCAGGGCCTGGGCCAGTTCGGCGGCTTCGACATGTGGCTGCAGGACCGCGGCGGCGCCGGCTACGAACAGCTGACGCAGGCACGCAACGTACTACTGGGCAAGGCCGGCGAGCGCTCGGACCTGCTCACCGGCGTGCGCCCCAACGGCCTGGAGAACGCACCGCAGCTGCAGCTGCACGTGGACCGGGTGCAGGCGCAGGCGATGGGGCTGTCGGTCACCGACATCTACAGCTCGATCCAGCTGATGCTGGCGCCGGTGTACGTCAACGACTTCTTCTACCAGGGTCGCATCAAGCGCGTGACCCTGCAGGCCGACGCGCCGTACCGCACCGGTGCCGAGTCGCTGCGCAGCTTCTACTCGCCCAGCGCGCTGGCCAGCAGCGACAGCGGCACGCCGCTGATGATCCCGCTGAGCAACGTGGTGAAGTCGGAATGGATCTCCAGCCCGCCCTCGCTCAGCCGCTACAACGGCTATTCGGCGATCAACATCGTCGGCTCGCAGGCGCCGGGGCGCAGCTCCGGCGAGGCGATGCAGGCGATGGAGGAGATCGTCGTCAACGATCTGCCGGCCGGCTTCGGCTACGACTGGAGCGGCATGTCCTACCAGGAAATCCTGGCGGGCAACTCGGCGACGCTGCTGCTGGTGCTGTCCATCGTGGTGGTGTTCCTGTGCCTGGCGGCGCTGTACGAGAGCTGGTCGATCCCGGTCGCGGTGCTGCTGGTGGTGCCGCTGGGCGTGCTGGGCGCACTCTGCTTCTCGATGCTGCGCGGCCTGCCCAACGACATCTACTTCAAGATCGGCATGATCACGGTGATCGGCCTGGCGGCCAAGAACGCGATCCTGATCGTGGAGTTCGCGGTCGAGCAGCGTGCCGCGGGCAAGACCCTGCGCGAGGCGACCATCGAGGCGGCGCACCTGCGCTTCCGGCCGATCCTGATGACCTCGTTCGCGTTCATCATGGGCGTGATCCCGATGGCCATCTCCACCGGCGCCGGCGCCAACGCCCGCCACGCCATCGGCACCGGCGTCATCGGCGGCATGCTGTTCGCCACCCTGCTGGGCCTGCTGCTGATCCCGGTGTTCTTCGTGGTGGTGCGGCGCATGCTCGGCGACAAGATGGACGAGCCCTCGCGCGAGTACCTGGAACAGCACCAGGTGCACGGCAACCAGCAGGATCGCTGAGCGGCGATCCCGCTCCGCAACGACGAGGCCCCGGCATCCCCGGGGCCTCGTCGTATCCGGGACCTGTCCGAGGGGTTCGCGACTGACGTCGCTCCTACAACGACCGGGAGCCCCTGTAGGAGCGACGTCAGTCGCGAGCTTTTCCAGCGCAACCGGGCGCCCCGGAAACGCGCTGCCCCCCTGCCAGCAAAAAGCTCCGGCACGCGCCGGGGCTTTCTTCACGATGCAACAGCCTGCGTTCCAGCGCTGCCGCCACGCGGCAGGCTGGAGCGCGGCGCCGGCTTCAACGCAGCCCGGTCTCGTTGCGGGCGATCACCAGGCGCTGGATTTCCGAGGTGCCTTCGTAGATCTCGGTGATCTTGGCGTCGCGGAAGTAGCGCTCCAGCGGCATTTCCTTGGAGTAGCCCATGCCGCCGTGGATCTGCACCGCCTGGTGGGTGATCCACATCGCCGCTTCCGAGGCGGTCAGCTTGGCGATGGCGGCCTCGTTGCTGAAGCGCTGGCCCTGGCCCTTGGTCCAGGCCGCGCGCAGGGTCAGCAGCAGCGCCGCGTCGAGCTTGCACTTCATGTCGGCGATCTTGGCCTGGGTCATCTGGAAGGTGCCGATCGGGGCGCCGAACGCCTTGCGCTCCTGCACGTAGGCGATGGTCGCCTCGTAGGCGGCGCGGGCGATGCCGATCGCCTGCGAGGCGATGCCGATGCGGCCGGCGTCGAGCACGCCCATGGCGATCTTGAAACCCTCGCCTTCCTTGCCGAGCACGTCTTCCGGGGCGACCACGTAGTCGGCGAACTCGATCTCGCAGGTGGCCGAGGCGCGGATGCCCAGCTTCGGCTCGGTCTTGCCGCGGTGGAAGCCGGGCTTGTCGGTGTCGATCATGAACGCGGTGATGCCGCGCGCGCCCTTGTCCGGGTCGGTCATCGCGAACAGCACGATGTACTTGGCGACCGGGCCGGAGGTGATCCAGCTCTTCTTGCCGTTGACCACGAAGCTGCCGTCGGCCTGCCTGACCGCGCGGCAACGCATCGCGGTGGCATCCGAACCGGACTGCGGCTCGGTCAGCGCGAAGGCGCCGATGGCCTTGCCCTCGGCGATGGCGCGCACGTACTTCTGCTTCTGCTCCTCGCTGCCGTGGGTCAGGATGCCGTTGCAGAACAACGAGTTGTTGACCGACACGATGGTCGAGTGCGCGGCGTCGCCGGCGGCGATCTCGACCATGGCCAGCACGTAGGCGATCGGGTCCATGCCCGCGCCGCCGTACTCGGCCGGGACTTCGATGCCCATCAGGCCGTTCTCGCCCAGCAGCTGGATGTTCTCCAGCGGGAACTCGCCGGTACGGTCGTGATGTTCGGCGCTCGGCGCGATCCTGTCCTGCGCGATGCGGCGCGCCACGTCCTGAATCATCAATTGTTCTTCGGTGAAACTGAAATCCACAGCACCCTCCCGGGAAATTGGTGGGCGAATTGTACCCAGCCGCGATTCGGCGGCCTATGCGACTTGACCCGGCCACCGCGCGGGAACAAAATATCTCTATATCGCGATAGGTGGATATTTATGGATCTGGAAGACTGGTCGACCCGATTGAAGGTGTTCGCCGATGCGACCCGGGTGCGCCTGCTGACCCTGCTGGAGCAGGAAGAACTGACCGTGGCCGAACTGTCGGCGATCACCACGCTGGCGCAGCCGCGGGTGTCGACCCATCTGGCGCGGCTGAAGGAAGCCGGGCTGGTGCGCGACCGCCGCGCCGGGGTTTCCGCGTACTACCGCTTCGACGAGGCCGCGCTGGATCCGGCGCAGCGCGCATTGTGGCATGCCCTGAGCAGCGGCAGCGACGATCCGCTGCTGCGCCAGGACGCCGAGCGCGTGCCCTCGGTGCTGGCGATGCGCGCGGCCGACCAGAACTGGGCCGACAGCGTCGCCGGCGACATGGAACGCCACTACTCGCCGGGCCGCACCTGGGAGGCGCTGGCGCGCAGCGCGCTGCCGCTGCTGGAAACCGGCGACGTGCTCGACATCGCCTCCGGCGACGGCGTGCTGGCCGAACTGCTGGCGCCGCACGCGCAGCGCTACGTCTGCATCGACACCAGCGCCCGCGTCGTCGCCGCCGCCAGCGAGCGCCTGCGCCGGCTGGCCAACGTCGAGGTGCGCGAGGGCGACATGCACGCGCTGCCGTTCGCCGACGGCAGCTTCGACCTGGTGGTGCTGATGCACGCCCTCACCTACGCCAGCAAGCCGGCGCAGGCGGTGGCCGAAGGTGCGCGCGTGCTGCGTCCGGGCGGCCGGCTGATGCTGTGCAGCCTGGCCCGGCACGAGCACAAGGCCGCGGTCGAGGCTTACGGCCACGTCAACCTCGGCTTCACCGACAAGGAACTGCGCCGGTTCGTCGACAAGGCGGGGCTGAGCATCTCCAGCCTGGAGACCGTGACCCGCGAGAAGCGCCCGCCGCATTTCGAAGTGATCTCGCTGATCGCCCACAAGCCCTGAGCCGCCGGAGCCCCTTCCCATGCGTCCCCTTCCCTGGCTCCATCCCGAGCGCGCCGACAAGCTGCAGCAGGCGCTGGCCAGCCGCATCCTGGTCATCGACGGCGCGATGGGCACCATGATCCAGCGCCACGGCCTGCAGGAAGCCGATTACCGCGGCGAGCGTTTCGCCGAAGGTTTCGACAGCCGCCACGCGCACGGCCCCGGCTGCGGCCACGACCTGAAGGGCAACAACGACCTGCTGCTGCTGACCCGGCCGGAACTGATCGCCGGCATCCACAGCGCCTACCTGGAAGCCGGCGCCGACCTGGTCGAGACCAACACCTTCAACGCCACCTCGATCAGCCAGGCCGACTACCACCTGGAACACCTGGTGTACGAGTTGAACAAGGCCGGCGCCGCCGTCGCGCGCGGCTGCTGCGACGCCGCCGAGGCGCTGACGCCGGACAAGCCGCGCTTCGTCATCGGCGTGCTCGGGCCGACCAGCCGCACCGCCTCGATCAGTCCGGACGTCAACGATCCCGGCTTCCGCAACACCAGCTTCGACGAACTGCGCGCCACCTACCGCGAGGCCATCGACGGCCTGATCGACGGCGGCGCCGACACCCTGATGGTGGAAACGATCTTCGACACGCTCAACGCCAAGGCCGCGCTGTTCGCGATCGAGGAGGCCTTCGAAGCGCGCGGCGGACGGCTGCCGGTGATGATCTCCGGCACCATCACCGATGCCTCCGGGCGCACCCTGTCCGGGCAGACCGCCGAGGCGTTCTATGCCTCGGTCGCGCACGGCCGGCCGCTGTCGGTCGGGCTCAACTGCGCGCTGGGCGCCAGCGAGCTGCGCCCGCACGTGGAGACCCTGGCCACCGTGGCCGACAGCTACGTCAGTGCCCACCCCAACGCCGGCCTGCCCAATGCGTTCGGCGAATACGACGAAACCCCGGAAGAAATGGCCGGCACGCTGAAGGAATTCGCCCAGTCCGGCCTGCTCAACCTGGTCGGCGGCTGCTGCGGCACCACGCCGGCGCACATCAAGGCCATCGCCGACGCGGTGGCGGGCATCCCGCCGCGGCGCCTGCCGCAGGCGCTGGAGCAGGCGGCATGAAGAAACCCATCGTCGTCCCCGCGCAGGCGGGAGAGGCTTCGCACTGCCACAAGGCGCCTCCCGCCTGCGCGGGGACGGCGGATGCCTTGCCCGCATTTCCCACGACCTGACCTGCCGCCGATGTCCTCCCACGCCCGCCACACCCGCCTGTCCGGCCTCGAGCCGCTGGTCATCACCCCCGACCTGCTGTTCGTCAACGTCGGCGAGCGCACCAACGTCACCGGCAGCGCGCAGTTCCGCAAGCTGATCAAGGAGGACCGCTACGAGGAAGCGGTGGAAGTGGCGCGCCAGCAGGTGGCCAGCGGTGCGCAGATCCTCGACGTCAACATGGACGAGGGCCTGATCGATTCCGAGAAGGCGATGACGCGCTATCTCAACCTGATCATGTCCGAGCCCGACATCGCCCGCATCCCGGTGATGGTGGACTCCTCCAAGTGGAGCGTGATCGAGGCCGGTCTGAAATGCCTGCAGGGCAAGAGCGTGGTCAACTCGATCTCGCTGAAGGAAGGCGAGGAAACCTTCATCGAGCACGCCCGCAAGGTACTGCGCTACGGCGCCGCGGCGGTGGTGATGGCCTTCGACGAGGACGGCCAGGCCGACACCTGCGCGCGCAAGGTGGAGATCTGCACCCGCGCCTACCGCATCCTCGTCGAGCAGGTCGGCTTCCCGCCGCAGGACATCATCTTCGACCCCAACATCTTCGCCGTCGCCACCGGCATCGAGGAGCACGACAACTACGCGGTGGACTTCATCGAAGCCACCCGCATCATCAAGCGGACGCTGCCGCACTGCCACGTGTCCGGCGGCGTGTCGAACGTGTCGTTCTCGTTCCGCGGCAACGAGACCGTGCGCCAGGCGATCCACTCGGTGTTCCTGTACCACGCGATCAAGGCCGGCATGGACATGGGCATCGTCAACGCCGGCGCCATGCCGATCTACGACGACCTGGACCCGGAACTGCGCGAGCGCGTGGAGGACGTGATCCTCAACCGCCGCAGGGACGGCACCGAGCGGCTGCTGGAGATCGCCGAGCGCTACAAGGGTCGCAAGGGCGAGAAGAAGGTCGAGGACCTGGCCTGGCGCGAAAAACCGGTCCGCGCCCGGCTGGCGCACGCGCTGGTGCACGGGCTGGACGCCTGGGTCGAGGAAGACACCGAGGAGGCCAGGCAGCAGGCCACGCGGCCGCTGGACGTGATCGAAGGCCCGCTGATGGACGGCATGAACGTGGTCGGCGACCTGTTCGGCGCCGGCAAGATGTTCCTGCCGCAGGTGGTGAAGTCGGCGCGGGTGATGAAGAAGGCGGTGGCCTACCTGCTGCCCTTCATTGAGGCCGAGAAGCTGCGCACCGGCGACACCGGCAAGAGCAACGGCAAGATCGTGATGGCCACGGTCAAGGGCGACGTGCACGACATCGGCAAGAATATCGTCGGCGTGGTGCTGGCCTGCAACAACTTCGAGGTGATCGACCTGGGGGTGATGGTGCCGGCGCAGAAGATCCTGGACGTCGCGCGCGCCGAGAACGCCGACCTGATCGGCCTGTCCGGCCTGATCACCCCGTCGCTGGAGGAAATGAGCCACGTGGCGCGCGAGATGCAGCGCCAGGGTTTCCAGCTGCCGCTGCTGATCGGCGGCGCCACCACCTCGCGCGCGCATACCGCGCTGAAGATCGACCCGCACTACCAGGCGCCGACGGTCTGGGTGAAGGACGCCTCGCGCGCGGTCGGCGTGGCGCAGTCGCTGATCTCGCTGGAACTGCGCGCCGCCTTCGTCGCCGCCAACGACGCCGACTACGCCGAGATCCGCCAGCGCCACCGCAACCGCGGCGACGCCAAGCGCCTGGTGTCGCTGGAACACGCCCGTGGCCAGCGGTTCGACGGCGACTGGGCCAGGCATGTGCCGCCGGCGCCGAAGCAGCCCGGCCTGCACGTGTTCGACGACTATCCGCTGGCCGAGCTGGTCGACGTGATCGACTGGACGCCCTTCTTCCAGGCCTGGGAACTGGCCGGCAAGTTCCCGGCCATCCTCGGCGACGAGATCGTCGGCCCCCAGGCCAGCGAGCTGTACCGCGACGCGCGCGCGATGCTGGAGCGCATCGTCGCCGAGAAGTGGCTGACCGCCAGGGCGGTGTTCGGGATCTGGCCGGCCAACAGCATCGGCGACGACGTGCGCGTGCGGCACCCGCAGGGCGAAACCACCCTGCACTTCCTGCGCCAGCAAGTGGACAAGCCGGCCGAGCGCCCCGACTTCTGCCTGGCCGACTTCATCGCTCCGGAAGACAGCGGCAGGGACGACTGGATCGGCGCATTCGCGGTCACCGCCGGGATCGGCATCGAGCCGCACCTGGCCCGCTTCGAAGCCGACCACGACGACTACAACGCGATCCTGCTCAAGGCACTGGCCGACCGCCTGGCCGAGGCGCTGGCCGAGCGCCTGCACCAGCGCGTGCGCACCGAATTCTGGGGCTATGCCGACGGCGAGGCGCTCGACAACGAGGCACTGATCGCCGAGAAGTACGTCGGCATCCGCCCCGCCCCCGGCTACCCGGCCTGCCCCGAGCACAGCGAGAAGCAGACGCTGTTCGCGCTGCTCGACGCCGGCAACAACGCCGGCATGACCCTGACCGAAAGCTTCGCGATGCTGCCGACCGCGGCGGTGTCCGGCTACTACTTCAGTCACCCGCGGAGCCAGTACTTCGTGGTCGGGCGGGTGTCCAAGGAACAGGTCGCCGACTATGCCCGGCGCAAGGGAGTGGAGCGGGTGCAGGCGGAAAGATGGTTGGCTTCCAACCTGGACTACGATCCGGAATAACATTGCCGCTGAAGGCGGGAAGATCCGGGCGCGTGGCGACGCGTTCGCCATCCTGGCGCCCGACTCCATTGCGGCGCGGTTGGCTTCCAACCTGGACTACGATCCGGAATAACATTGCCGCTGAAGGCGGGAAGATCCGGGCGCGTGGCGACGCGTTCGCCATCCTGGCGCCCGGCTCCATTGCGGCGCGGTTGGCTTCCAACCTCGACTACGACCCGGAATAACGTTGCCGCCGAAGGCGGGAAGATCCGGGCGCGTGGCGACGCGTTCGCCATCCTGGCGCCCGGCTCCATTGCGGCGCGGTTGGCTTCCAACCTCGACTACGGCCCGGAATAACGTTGCCGCCGAAGGCGGGAAGATCCGGGCGCGTGGCGATGCGTTCGCCATCCTGGCGCCCGGTTCCGTTGCGGCGCGGCTGGCCTCCGACCTCGACTACGGGGTCCCGGAGGAAGGACACGGCATGACCGCTGCGTCAGGAAGGTCGAAAGGAGCGCCATGTCTCCCCTTTCCGTGTCTCCTGCGATTTTTCAAGGCTCTTCGCCCGCATGCCGGGAAATACGTTCCAGCGGGGAATACGTTCCAGAGACCTGTCCGGAAAGCTCGCGACTGACGTCGCTCCTACCGTAGGAGCGACGTCAGTCGCGAGCTTTCCGGACCGAAGCATGCGCCTCCGGGAACCCGCCCCTTCCGCAGATCGGCAGGGAACCGGGTTTTTGCTGTTGGGCGCTTCGCCCTTCCCCTCGTCCGCCCTTCGGGTACCCCCGCCTTCGCGGAGGCAGGTTCGCCTTCCCCGGGGAGAAGGAAAGCGTCCCAAGCACGCTACCGATCGGCTCGCGTTCCCGGCATCGGATCGCGTTTTCGGCACAAGTACTGCCCGTGCCGGGTGGCAGGACCACCCGGCGCAGGGCGATGGCGCGATCAGAACGCGGCGCTGAGCGTCAGCATCGCCTGCCGCGGTGCGCCCGGCAGCAGCGTGGCGTAGGTGCCATCCGGGTCGGAGACCACGAAACCGTTGGTGCCGATGGTGGCGAAGTAGCGCTTGTCGGTCAGGTTGGTGACGTGCAGCGCCAGCTGCAGCTCCTCCAGCGCGCCGAGGCGGCCGAAGTTCCACGAGCCGCCGGCGTTGGCCAGCCAGAACGACGGCACCCCGGAATCGTTGGAATAGGTGTAGTAGCGCTTGCCGGTGTAGTTGGCGCCGAGGTTCAGTTCCAGCGGGCCGCGCGACCAGGTCAGCGACGTGGAGAACATCTCCTTCGGCGTGTTGACCGTCTGCCGGCCGGCGATCTCCACCAGCGTGGTGCCGTTGAGGTAGTCGGAGTCGTAGGTCGATTCGTTCCACGACAGCGTGTTGTGCCAGCGCAGGCCTTCGACCGGCGTCCACACCACGGTCGCCTCGGCGCCCTTGCTGGTCACCGAGCCGACGTTGGCGAACGCCGACGGACAGCCCTGGATGCCCGAGCACTGCGCCACCGTCAGCAGGCGGTTCTCGAACTTGACGTGGTACAGCGCCAGCGACGCCTGCAAAGTCCGCTGCGAATGGCGGAAACCGGCCTCCACCGTGCGGCTGCGCTCGGGCTTCAACTGCCCGGCGAACGCGTCGAACGCCTCCTGGGTGGTGGCGAACGGACCGGTGATGCCGGCCTGGAACGCGGCCATGTTCTCGGCGTAGGAGGCGAACAGTTCGTTGCTTTCGCCCAGGCGGAAACTGGCGCCCAGCTGCGGCAGGAAGTTGTCCTTGGCGGTCAGCTCGCCCTCGGCGTAGCGCGAGACGAAGCTGCCGTCGGGAATGCGCGACTCGATCTCCACCCGCGGGCTCTTGAAGCCGACGTCCAGCGACAAGCGCCCATCGAGCAGGGCGATGGTGTCCTTCAGGTAGAACTGGCGCGTCTTGACGTCGAAGTTCTGGTAGAACTGGCGGATGTCCGGCCCGCGCAGGAAGAAGCCGTCGTCGATCGGGCCGTTGATGAAGTAGTAGTTGCGCTGCACGGTATGGCCGTTGTCCTCCAGCCACAGGCCGCCCTCGATGCTGTGGTTGCCGAGGGTCCAGTCCAGCGCGGCGATCAGGCCGCTGCGGTCGATGCCGTACTCGGTGGTGCGCAGCGAGATCGGCACCTCGGCCGAGGAAGGCACATACGGGGTGAACCAGTGGCCCTGGCCACGATTGGTGTGGTGGTACAGCGTGGTGCGCAGGCGCACGTCCTGGCCCAGGCCGAAATCGCCGGACAGCCCCAGCACGCCGTCGTCGCGCAGGCCGCGGGCGTCGTAGTAGGCGTCGTCCAGGTTGTCGACGCCGCCGCTGAAGACGCCATTGGCCGCGTCCACCGCGCGCTGCCAGTCGGGGCGGTAGTTGTCCCAGTCCCAGCCCAGCCGGCGCTGCGAATCCAGCGACAGGTCCTGGTAGTCGTTCTCGTTGCGGTGCGAGGTGGTGGCCAGCAGGCTGATGCGGTTGTCGCCGAAGTCGTACAGCGCCTTCAGGTTCACCTGCTCCTGCTTCTGCTCGCCCTCGCCCTTCCACTTGTCGGTCTTCGAAGTGATGCCGGACAGGTACATGGCGAAACCCTTGTGGTCGCCGCTGTCCATCCGCGCATAGGTGCGGCGGGTGGCGTCGCTGCCCAGCGTCTGCGACAGGCGCACGCCGAACTCGGGCAGCGGATCGGCTGAGAAGAACTGGATGGTGCCGCCGAGGTTGCTGGTCGAGGCGGTGTTGACGCCGCCGATGCCCTCGGCCAGTTCGGCGCCGGCCAGGTTCTCGGAGATCAGCGCACGGCTGATGTGCAGGCCGTTGTTGTTGCCGTAGCTCATGTCGCCCAGCGGAATGCCGTCCAGGGTGAAGCCGAGCTGGTTCTGGTTGAAGCCGCGCAGGCTGATCCGCGCCGACCATTCGTAGGCGCCGAAGGCATCGGCGGACTGGAAGTTGACGCCCGGCAGGTCGGCCAGCAGCTTCAGCGGGCTGGTGCCCGGCGGCAGCGCGTCGATCCGCTCGGCCGACAGCCGCTGCACCTGCCGGGTCTCGCCCAGCCCGATCACCGACACCGTGTCCAGCATCTGCGCGCTGGCGGTGCCGGCGGCATCGGGACCGGGATGGTCCTGGGCAAGCGAGGGGGATGCGTGCAGTGCGGCCAACACGGCCAGCGTCATCGAACTCTTCTTCAGCATGGTGGACTCTCGGGTATGACGATGGCGGGCCGCCATGGGCCCGTCCGCATCGAGGTGGTGGGAAATGGCGCCGTAGGAAGCGCCGGCATCGGCAGATAACCGGGGCATGGTGTGCAGCGCGAATGACAGCCGCATGGCGGGCGATTGACGTTTCCGCGAAAGCCCGTTGCGGTCAGGGCAGCAGCGCCCGTCCTTCGGCCTGCGGCAGCTGCACGCCCATCAGCCGCGCCAGGGTCGGTGCGACGTCGCGCATGTCGATACGCCCCAGTTCCCGCTGCGGTACGCCCTTGCCGGCGACGACGAAGATGGCATCCATGTCCGCCTGCTCCGGCGAGTAGCCATGCATGCCGCGATAGCTGCTGTCGGCGAGCATCGGTGCGGCCGGGTCCCGGCCCATCTGGTAGCCGGGCTTGAACAGCAGCAGGTGGTCGGCCGGCGCACCGCCCAGCCGGGCGATGCCGGCCGCGTCCAGTACCTGTTCCACACCATTGGCCGGATCGGCGGCGATCCCCGCCAGCAGGCCGTCGACCGCGGCACGCGTGGCGGCATCGCCGGGGTCGCGCAGCACCACCGCCACGCTGCCGGCCGACGGCCAGATCGAGGCCTTCCAGTCCTCGACCTTGCCCTGCCCGTCCATGCGGATCAGGCCGGCCTGGACGAAGGCGCCGATCAGGTTGACGTCCTTGTGCAGCGGCGCGAAGCCGTGGTCGGACACCAGTGCCACCACGGTGTCGGGATCGGACTGGCGCAGCACGGCCACCAGTTCGCCGACCGCACGATCCAGACGCGTCAGTGCCTCGCGCGCCTGCGGCGAACCGGCGCCGTGGCGGTGTTCCTCGTGGTCCAGCCCGGCGAAATAGACCGTCATGAAACCGGGCCGTCGCGTCTGGAACAGGCGCGCGGCGAAACGCGCGCGCCGCTCGTCGCCTTCGACGCTCTCGTCGATGCCGTCCGGATACTCGCCCAGTTCGCTTTCCAGCGCCGGCAGCAGGCCGGGGGTGGCCAGCGCCGCCAGCAGCTTGCGGTCGTCGGGCATGCCGGTGCGCCAGATCTGCGGCAGGTTGGCGTCCACCGGCGCACCGACACTGACCGGCCAATGCACGTTGGCAGTCGTCCGGCCGCCGCGGCGGGCCGCCTGCCACAGGGTTTCCACCTGGAAATCGGCGGCATACCAGTACCAGCCGAGCTGGTTCTTGAACTCGGGATCGAAGGTCAGGTTGCTGCCGATGCCGTGTCGCGCCGGCGACGCGCCGGTGATGAGGGTGGCATGGCTGGGATAGGTCAGGGTCGGCATCACCCCGCGCACCCGCCGCGCATGACTGCCTTCGCGCACCAGCGCACGCAGGTTGGGCAGCGCGACGGCGTCGTCCGCGGTGGCGTACAGGTCGTCCGGGCGCAGGCCGTCGATCGAGATCAGCACCATCGGCGCCGCCTGCGCCGCGACCGCGGCCAGCGCCACCGCCAGCGCGAATGCCGCCTTCATCCATATCCGTCGCATTTCCTTCCTTCCGCTGCGCCACCCGTCGTGGCCGCGGGCATTGAAGGCGACGACGATGAAAGCGGCATGACAACGCCGGCGTCCCTTCGCGGTCGAAGCCATCGGACAGGACGGCTTGCGCACACGAACGGACAGGCGCCACGCGCCGCCATCTGTCATCCTTGCCGTCCCCACCCCACGCCCGCACCCGGGCCGGAACACGCAATGGAAGCCCCGCCCGCCCCCGCATCGTCCCACCGCCCGGGAGCGCGTATCGATGACGCACGCAAGGGCCGCGCACGGGGACCGGACCGGCGCGCCGACGGCGCCGCAACCTCCTGATCCTGCCGATGCGCTCCCCTGCCGACCCACCGCAAACACCCGCTCCCTCGCCGGTACCCACCGCGCGGTTGTCCAGCTTCTATTTCTTCTATTACGCCGCGCTGGGCGCGTTCACGCCGTACTGGAGCCTGTACCTGCAGTCGCGCGGCATGACCGTCGCCGCCATCAGCGTGATGATGAGCCTGTGGTATGCCACCCGCGTGGTCGCTCCCAGCACCTGGACTTCGCTGGCGGCGATCTCGCCACGGCCGATCTTCTGGTTGCGGCTGGGCTGCGTGCTCACCCTGCTGTCGTTCGCCGGCTTCCTGCTGCCGCAGCCGCAGTGGGTGCTGTACGCGGTGATGGTCGCATTCTGCTTCTTCTACAACGCGGTGATGCCGCAGTTCGAATCGATCACCCTCACCCACCTGGGCAGCGACAGCCATCGCTACGGCATGATCCGGGTGTGGGGATCGCTGGGCTTCATCGCGGTGGTGACGCTGTTCGGCTGGCTGATCGAACACCATGGCGCGCGCAACCTGCCATGGATGATGCTGCCGTTGTTCGCGTTGATGGTCGCCTCGAGTTTCGCCAACCGCTACGCGCGGCATGTCGGCACCCATAGCGCGCACGCCGAAGGCTTCTGGCGGATCGTGCGCAGGCCGCCGGTACTGGCGTTCTTCGTCGCCGCGTTCCTGGAGCAGCTGTCCTTCGGCCCGTACTACACGTTCTTCTCGCTGTACATGGACCAGCACGGCTACGCCACCTCCACGCTGGGCCTGATGTGGACGGTGGGCGTGGTGTTCGAAGTGGCGGTGTTCTTCTTCATCGCGCGCTTCTTCCGGCGCTGGGACGCCAGCTGGCTGCTGATCATCTCGATGGCCAGCGCGGTGCTGCGCTGGTGGGCCACCGCGCTGTGGCCGGACAACCTGCCGGTGATGCTGGTCGCGCAGAGCACCCACTGCCTGGGGTTCGCCGCGTTCTTCGCCTCGGCCATGCAGCTGCTGGCGCGCTACTTCCCCGGCAACCTCAACGGCCATGGACAAGGGCTGTTCTACGGTTTCTCGTCCGGGCTGGGCGGCGTGCTGGGAGCGCTCATCGCCGGCCAGCTGTGGCCGTTCGGCAACGGCCAGGTCGCGTTCCTGGCCGGCGGCGGCTTCGCCCTGGTCGGCACCGTGATCGCCTGGTACTGGCTGCCACCGCGCCCCGCACGGACAGGTTGACCGCTGCCCCAGGCGGAGGCCCGGCGTGGCCGGGCTAGACTGTCGCGGCTGCCATCAGGCCGACAACACGCAACCTTGCCAAGGACGTCGCCCCATGCAAATCCGTTCCCTGCTGCTGTTTTCCCTCGCGTTCGCCGCCGCCGGCCCCGCCCTCGGGCAACCCGGCGGGCAGGATCCGGAACCTGCGATGCGGCTGTTCTCGGCCAGCTGCATGCGCTACTTCCACGATCAGGCCGGGCTGAAGGAAATGCTGGAAAGCGCCGGCGGCCGCCTGGCCGGGGACCAGGCCGCCAGGTTCCTGCCGGCCTCGCAACCCGGCGACGCCTGGGCCATGCCTTACCAGGGCCGCCGGTATGTGGTGTCGCTGACCCACAGCGGCCTGTGTTCGTTCCATGCGCAACAGGCCGATGTCGCACAGCTGCGCGAAGACTTCGATGCCGCTGTCGGCGTCGCTCCTTCCCCTTACCATTCGGTGCCGCGGCAGATGGGCACGGACCGCGGCGAAGTACGGACCCGCGCCTATGGCTGGTCGATGCCCGAGCACGGCGACGAGCTGCTGTTCGTGATGACCACCGACGCCTCGGCCGACGCTCCGCTGCAGGCGCTCATCACCCTGTCGCGCACCGACAAGCCCGAATAGGTGGAGCGGGCGCTGCACGCGCCCGCGGTTACCAGACCAGGTCGTCGGGGACCTGGTACTTGGGATCGGCGTAGGGATCGTCCTCGGCCGGCGCGCCGGGATCGACCTTCAGCGCCACCGACGGGGCGAAGACCGCTTCGGCCTGCGCCAGCACCTCGGCGCTGACCAGCACATAGCGGCCGTTCTGCTGCACCACGCCCAGCTCGCCGGCATTGAGCGCCTTGAGCTGTTCGGCGTTGACGTAGACGCGCTTGATCTTGCCGCCGTAGGGGAAGTGCCGCGCGATCTCGGCATTGGGATCGTTCAACCCCTTGCCCTGCAGCAGTTCGTCCAGCTTCGCGCGCGCCTCGCGGCGCAGCCGCGCTTCCTCCTGCTTCTGCCGCTCGGCCTCGATGCGCTCGTCCTTCTCGCGCTGGGCGCGGATGGCGTAGGCCTTGGCCAGATCGATGTCCTCGCGCGAGCGCGGCTTGCCCTGCCCCTGCGGCCGGCCCTGGCCGCCGCGGTCGTGCGGCTTGCGCGCAGCGCCGTCGCGGCGGCCCTCGCCCGGCTTGCCCTGCGGCTTGCCCTGCGGCTTGTGCGAAGGCTTCTGGTCGCGTCGATGGTCGGGCTTGCGCTCGGGTTTCGGGGCAGGCTTGAAGCCCAGGCCGAGCAGCTGGTCGCGGAGGGTATCGCTCATGTTCTTGGCATGTGATTTGTGATTGGTGGAAGCGGAGGTCGGCTTTTCGTCGAATCACGGATGACGAATCACCAATCACGGCTCCATCAATAATGCGGGGGCGGCGGTTCGTCGGCGGGATCGGAGTACAGCGCGCTGCGCACCTTGCCCAGGTCGTCCAGCAGGTGGCGCAGCAGGTCGGCATTGCGCGATCCCTGCATGCGCGCGTCGGCCAGCGCCTCGCTCAGTTCGGCCAAAGCCTGTTCCTGGAAGGAGACGCGCATCTCCAGTTCGACCAGGCGCTCTTCCAGCGCCTGCTCGCGCGGTGTCGGCGGCAACTCATGCATGCAGAGAACGTCCCCGGCCGATGCCGTAATACGCGAGGCCGGCGGCCTCGATTTCCTGTGGATCGTAGAGGTTGCGGCCGTCGAACACCACGCCGTCGCCCAGCATCTGGCGCATGCGCGCGAAGTCCGGGCTGCGGAACTGTTTCCACTCGGTCACCACCACCAGCGCATCGGCCCCGTGCAGGGCGTCGTAGGCCGAGTCGCAGAACACCAGGTCGTCGCGCTCGCCGAAGATGCGGCGGGCCTCGGCGGCGGCTTCCGGGTCGTACACGCGCACGCTGGCGCCGGCCTCCCACAGCTGCGCCAGCAGGCGGCGGCTGGGAGCCTCGCGCATGTCGTCGGTGTTGGGCTTGAACGCCAGTCCCCACACGGCGAAGGTCTTGCCGTTGACGCCCTCGTCCTCGCCGCGATCGTAATGGCCCTGGACCAGTTCGAACAGGTGGCCCTTCTGCGCCTCGTTGACCGCTTCCACGGCATTGAGCAGCTTCGGCTCCAGGCCGTGCTGCTGGGCGGTACGCGCCAGCGCCTGCACGTCCTTGGGAAAGCACGAGCCGCCGTAGCCGGCGCCGGGATAGATGAAATGCCAGCCGATGCGCGGATCCGAGCCGATGCCCTGGCGGACCTGCTCGACGTCGGCGCCGACGCGCTCGGCGATGTTGGCGATCTCGTTCATGAAACTGATCTTGGTCGCCAGCATGGCGTTGGCCGCGTACTTGGTCAGCTCGGCCGAACGCACGTCCATCTCCACCACGCGGTCGCGGTTGCGGTTGAACGGCGCGTACAGCCGGCGCATCGTCGCCACCGCCGCGGCGTCGCCGGCACCGATGACGATCCGGTCCGGGCGCATGCAATCGGCCACGGCGTCGCCTTCCTTGAGGAACTCGGGGTTGGAGACGACCTGGAAGTCGATCGCCACGCCGCGTGCGTCCAGTTCCTCGGCGATGGCCGCGCGCACCTTGTCGGCGGTGCCCACCGGCACCGTCGACTTGTTGACCACCACCGCCGGCACCTCCAGGTGCCGGCCGATGGTGCGGGCCACGGCCAGCACGTACTGCAGGTCGGCGCTGCCGTCCTCGTCGGGCGGCGTGCCGACCGCGATGAAGATCAGCTGCCCGTGCGCGATGGCGGCGGCGGCGTCGGTGGTGAACGCCAGCCGCGATGCGGCATGGTTGGCCTTGACCATCGGCTCCAGTCCCGGCTCGTAGATCGGGATGACGCCGCGGCTGAGGCCGTCGACCTTGGCCTGGTCGATGTCGACGCAGACCACCTGGTGGCCGACTTCGGCCAGGCAGGTACCGGTGACCAGGCCGACGTAGCCGGTGCCGAATATCGCAACACGCATGGACGCGATGACTCCAAAGGGTGTTACGGCAGGATACCCAGCAGCTCGACGTCGAACGTCAAGGTCGCGTCGGGGCCGATCGGGCCGCCCGGGGTGCCGTTGCTGCCATAGGCCAGGTCGGACGGGATCCAGAAGCGGTACTTCGAGCCCACCGGCATCAGCGCCACGCCCTCGGTCCAGCCCGGGATCACCTGGTTCAGGCCGAACTCGGCCGGCTGGCCGCGCTGGTAGGAGCTGTCGAACACGGTGCCGTCCAGCAGCTTGCCCTCGTAGTTGACGCGCACCTTGCTGCTCGGCAGCGGACGCTCGCCGCTGCCGGCGCGCAGGACCTGGTACTGCAGGCCCGAGGCGGTGGTGACCACGCCGGACTGGCCCTTGTTGCTGGCCAGGAAGTCGTTGCCGGCCTTGCGGTTCTCGGCGCCGGCGGCGGCCTGCTTGGAAGTGCTGAACGCCTGCAGCGTGGCCTGGGCCTGCTGCCGGTCCATCAGCGGCGTGCCCTTGGCGAATACGGTATTGATGGCCTGGAACACGGAATCCAGGTCGATGTCGCCGCTGAGCGGCGCCAGCGACGGACCCACCGCGTAGCTGCCGAGCATCAGCCCGACCTTCTCGCGGTCCACCGCCGGCGGCTGGCTGCCCGGCGCCATGCCCGGCACCTGCTGGCCGCTGCGCACCATCATCACCGTGCGCAATGCCTGGTCGGTCTGCTGCGCCTCTTCCTGCGAGATCAGCGGCTGGCCGCCGGCAAAGGCGTTCTCCACCGCACGGCGCAGGGCCGCCACGTCCACTTCGTCGGCGATCGGCTCGAACGAACTGGCCACATCGATACCGATGGCATAACCGACTTTTTCACGTTCCGAGGTCAAAACAGATTTCTCCTTGGCGGCCGCGGTCGCAGCCGGTTGTTGCGACATCACGACACCCGGTGCCGCCATCGCCAGAATCAGAACCGACGCCGCGGCGCCGCGCATTCCCATCTTCATTCGCTGCTTTCCTGGAAGTGAACAAACGCCGCCGTCGGCGCGAGGGGCGACATTGTCGCATGCATGTCCGGGATGTCGAGGCACTCAGCGCTGCGGCGCCGGCGCCGCCAGTTCGCGCTCGATCGCCTGGCGCAGTTGCGGGTCTTCCGGCGCGACCTTGCTGGGGAACTGCGCCACCACCCGCCCGTCCCGGGAAATCAGGTACTTGTGGAAGTTCCATCCCGGCGCCACCCCGGTCTCGTCGCTCAGCCGCCGGTACAGCGGCGTCGCCTGCGCGCCGGTCACCTGCACCTTCTCGAACATCGGGAACTTCACCCCGTAGGTCAGCGTGCAGAACTCCTGGATCTGTTCCTCGCTGCCCGGCTCCTGGCCCTTGAAGTCGTTGGAGGGGAAACCGAGCACGCTGAATCCGCGCGCGGCGTACTGCCGCTGCAGCGCTTCCAGGCCCTCGTACTGCGGGGTGTAGCCGCACTTGCTGGCGGTATTGACCACCAGCAGCACCTTCCCACCGTACTCGCGGTTCAGGTTCACCTGTTCTTTTCCCGCCAGCTGGCGGTAATCCAGGTCCAGCAGGCTGCCGGCCCAGACGCTGACGGAGACCGCGGAGGCGGCAATAAAAACCAGTGGAATCATTATTTTGCGGAACATCTTCGCCTCGTTTTCGTAAGTCGTGGACCGCCGGACACCGGCCTGGGCCATCAGTTGGGGGCACAGGGTGTTGACCCTCGGCGTGTCGGTGTTATAGTTGCATACAACACCACCCACCCTACACAGGGGAAACGCCATGAGCCGCAAGCTCCGCAGACACTCCCTCCCGGCATTGTTCGCCTTCGGCGCGCTGCTGTTGCTGGGCTGCACCGCTTCGGAACGCAGCGGCATGCCCGATGCCGATTATGGCGCGCTGCAGGCCGGTGGCGAGCCCGATGCCGAAGCCGGCCGCGCGACCCGCGCGCAACCGGCCCGCCGCGTACGCGCCAGCCTGTCCATGCCCTATTTCTCTTTCGCACAGTCGCTGAATCCGCGGAGCTGACCATGAGCGATATCCAGTGGAGCGATGGCGCTCCCATCTACCGTCAGCTGAAGGATCGCGTGATCGCGATGATGCTGGACGGGATCATCAAGCCGGGCGACGCCCTGCCCTCGGTGCGCCAGGTGGCGGCCGAGTACCAGCTCAACCCGATCACCGTCTCGCGCGCCTACCAGGAACTGGCCGACGACGCGCTGGTGGAGAAACGACGGGGCCTGGGCATGTTCATGACCGAGGAAGCGGCCAGGAAACTGCGCGGCAACGAGCGCGAGCGCTTCCTCACGGAAGAGTGGCCGGCCGTCCTGGAGCGCATCCAGCGTCTGGGCCTGACATTGGAAGATTTGCTGCCACCGGGGACAACACCATGAATGCCGCCGCATCCGAACCCGTCGTCGCTGCCCGCGGCCTGCGCAAGGCCTACAAGCAGACCGTCGCGCTGGACAACACCACCTTCACCATCCAGCCCGGCCGCATCGTCGGCCTGATCGGCCCCAACGGTGCCGGCAAGACCACCGCGCTGAAGGCGCTGCTGGGGCTGACCTCGTTCGAAGGCGAGCTGACCGTGCTGGGGCGCGACCCGCGCACCCACCGCAACGAGCTGATGAACGACATCTGCTTCATCGCCGACGTGGCGGTGCTGCCGCGCTGGCTGCGCGTGCGCGAGGCGATCGACTTCGTCGCCGGCGTGCACCCGCGCTTCGACCGTGCCCGCTGCGAGCGTTTCCTGTCCACCACCAAGCTGCAGCCCAGGCAGCGCGTGCGCGAGCTGTCCAAGGGCATGATCGTGCAGCTGCACCTGGCGCTGGTGATGTCCATCGACGCCCGCGTGCTGGTGCTGGACGAACCCACCCTGGGCCTGGACATCCTGTACCGCAAGGAGTTCTACCAGCGCCTGCTGGAGGACTACTTCGACGAGCAGAAGACCATCATCGTCACCACCCACCAGGTCGAGGAGATCGAGCACATCCTCACCGACGTGATGTTCATCCGCGACGGCCGCATCGTGCTGGACGCCGACATGGAAAGCGTCGGCGAGCGCTACACCGAGCTGCTGGCCTCGGCCGCCACCCTGGAACAGGCGCGCGCGCTCAAGCCGATCGACGAGCGCGCACTGCCGTTCGGCAAGACCGTACTGCTGTTCGACGGCGCGCCCCGGGCCCAGCTGGAGGCGCTGGGCGAAACCCGCAACCCCGGCCTTGCCGACCTGTTCGTCGCCATCATGAAGGGAACCTACGCATGAACGCCGTCCACCACCCCATCAGCAAGGCCGCCTCGTTCAAGTGGCTGCTCAAGCGCGAATACTGGGAAAACCGCGGCGGCTTCCTGTGGACCCCGCTGGTCGCCGGCGGCGTGTCGCTGCTGCTGTCCACCATCGCCATCGTTCTTGGCCTGGTGGCCATGCGCAAGGCGGTCGTCGGTGGCGGCATCCATATCAACGGCATCAACGTCAACGGGCTGGACCTGGGCCTGCTGACCAGCGACATGTCGGCGGAAAACGCGGCGCAGCTGGCCGAGGCGATCAACTTCACCACCTTCCTCAGCTCGACCTGGCCGTTCATCGCGCTCGCCTTCGTGGTGTTCTTCTACTGCCTGGGCGCGCTGTACGACGAGCGCCGCGACCGCAGCGTGCTGTTCTGGAAATCGCTGCCGCTGTCCGACACCCAGACCGTGCTGTCCAAGGCGGCCAGCGCCCTGGTCGTCGCACCGCTGCTGGCCGTCATCGCCTCGATCCTGGCGATGTTCGGATTCCTGATCGTGATCAGCCTGGTGGTGCTGTTCCACGGCGGCAACCCGATCACCCTGATCTGGGGCCCGGCCGACCCGCTGGTCATGGCCGCCGGCCACCTGTCGTGGATCCCGGTATACGCGCTGTGGGCGCTGCCGACCGTGGGCTGGCTGCTGTTCTGCTCGGCCTGGGCGCGCGGCAAGCCGTTCCTGTGGGCGGTGATGGTGCCGCTGTTCGCCGGGGTGATCGTGCACTGGTTCAACCTGACCCGCCTGTTCGGCGAGCAGCCGGGCTGGTTCTGGGCGCATGTCGTCGGCCGCCTGCTGCTGGGCACCTTCCCCGGCAGCGACCTGCCCTACCGCTCCGCGGCCGAAGGCGGCCAGTCGCTGCAGGGCATGGTCGGCGACTTCTCGCCGGTGAACCAGCTCGCGGCCTTCAAGCTGCCCGAACTGTGGATCGGCGCGGTCGTCGGCGCGGCGCTGATCGCCGGCGCCATCTACATGCGCCGCCGTCGCGGCGACGCCTGAACCCCGCATTCTCCTTCTCCGAACGAGGAACCGACATGCACCTGAAACTCGCCTGCTGTGCCCTGCTGCTCGCCCCCGTCGCCGCGCTGGCCAGCCCGCAATGCCAACACAGCGAAAGCCGCGAACTGAAGCTGGACCTGGCCGGCGCCAAGGCCGTGGTGTTCGAGGTGAACAGCCACAACCTGCGCCTGCAGGCCTCGCCCGGCGCCGCCCCCGCCCTCAACGGCCGCGCCTGCGCCTCCAGCGCCGACCTGCTCGGGCAACTCCAGCTCACCCAGGAAAAGGTGGGCGACAAGCTGGTGGTCCGGCTCCAGCGCGAGACCAATGCGCTGAACATCGGCAGGGGCAACCGCTACGCCTATCTCGACCTGTCCGGCAGCGTGCCCGACAACATCCTGGTGCAGCTGAAGGTCGGCTCGGGCGATGCCAGCGTGGCCGGCGCGCATTCGCTGAGCGCCGATATCGGCTCGGGCGACGTCGATGCCCGCGGCATCAAGGGCCGGGTCACCGCCGCGGTGGGCTCGGGCGACCTCGCGCTGAGCGACGTCGGCGACCTGCACGTGCTGTCCATCGGCTCGGGCGACGTCAAGGCGCGCGGCATCCGCGGCGATGCCGAGGTCGGCAGCATCGGTTCGGGCGACCTCGAGCTGCAGGGCGTCCGCGGCAACGTGAAGATCGGCAGCATCGGCTCCGGCGATGCCGACCTGGTCGATGTGGGCGGCAACGTCAGCCTGGAATCGATCGGCTCCGGCGATTTCGACGTGCGCAATGTCGGCGGCGACCTGCGGGTCGGGCGCCGCGGCAGCGGCTCGATCGACCACTCCGGCGTGGCCGGCCAGGTCGAACTGCCGCGCCGGCGCTGATCCGCGGTCCTGCTTTCCCTCTCTCTTTCAATGGAAGCCAGCCAGATGAAGATCCCAAGCACGCTCGTCGCCCTGCTGCTGTGCCTGCCGCTCGCCGCCTGCGGCGAGCGTCCCAAGACGACGGACACCGCTGCCGAAACATTGCTCGGGCAGAAGATCCGCGAAGGCACCGACAAGGCCCGCATGGAGCTGGCCAGCAGCAACATCAGCATCTCCGATTCCGGCAGCAGCAAGGCGGAGATCACCCCCGCGGGCGACCTGCTGATCGAGGGCAAGCCGGTCGAGATCGACGCCGCCCAGCGCGAACTGCTGCTCACCTACCGCGGCCAGATCCTCAAGGTGGCCGAAGCCGGCATCGACATCGGCCTCCAGGGCGCCGACCTCGGCGTGAGGGCTGCCAAGGAGGCGGTCAAGGGCATCTTCTCCGGCAAGACCGGCGACATCGAGAAGAACATCGATGCCGACGCGCGCCGGCTCGAGACCGAGGCGAAGAAGATCTGCGACCTGCTGCCGCCGATGCGCGACACCCAGCAGCAGCTCGCGGCCACGCTGCCGGCGTTCGAGCCCTACGCGCGGCTGGAGCAGAGCGACATCGACGATTGCCGCGACAAGGGCAAGTGGTCGAACAAGTAAGCCCGGCCGGCGAGGGGGGACTAGAATGGTCTCCCCTCCCGCCACCCCACCCCCGATGAAAAAGCTGTTGCTCGTCCTCGTCGCGCTGTCGAGCCTGGTGGCCGCCGGCTGCGACCGCGAAAAGTATTCCGCCCACCGCAGCGAACGCAGCAAGCCCAAGGTCGCCGTCGGCGACAACACGCTGATGATCCGGCGCGCGCCCTACCCCAACATCAGCGTGCTGCCCGATGGCCGCATGAAGATCGACGACATCGAGATCCCGCTGCAGGAACACCAGCGCGAGCTGCTGCACGACAGCTTCGTCAAGCTGCAGATCCTGCGCCAGAACACCCTCACCGACGCCGGCCCCGCCACCGATCCGGCGCAGCGCTCGCTGCCGATGACGGTGCCGCCGCAGTTGCAGCCGTTCCCGCCCGAACTGGTCCACGAGATCCCCGAGTTCAAGGACTACACCGAAGCGCTGCAGAACCTGCGCGCCGAGCGCCACTGACACATGCGAAAGCGCCCGGCATGCCGGGCGCTTTCGTTTCCTGCGGGGGCCGCCGCATCAACCGTGGATGCCGCCTTGGGTAAGTCCCTTCGGATCCAGCAGCCGGCGCAGTTCGGCTTCCGGCAAGCCGCTGTCCTCGCGCGCCACCTCCAGCACCGGCCGGTTTTCCTTGTAGGCGCGCTTGGCGATGGCCGCGGCCTTCTCGTAGCCGATGATCGGGTTCAGCGCGGTGACCAGGATCGGGTTGCGGTCCAGCGCTTCCTTGACCTTGTCCTGGCGCACCTTCAGCCCGGCGATGGCCGAATCGGCCAGCAGCCGCGAAATGTTCGCCAGCAGCCCGATCGAGTCGAGCAGGTTGGCCGCGATCAGCGGCAGCGCCACGTTCAACTGGAAGTTGCCGGTCTGCCCGGCCACGGTGATCGCGGCGTGGTGGCCGATGACCTGCGCGGCCACCATCACCGTGGCCTCGGGAATCACCGGGTTGACCTTGCCCGGCATGATCGAACTGCCCGGCTGCAGCGCCGGCAGCTCGATCTCGCCCAGCCCGGCCAGCGGCCCGGCGTTCATCCAGCGCAGGTCGTTGGCGATCTTGATCAGCGCCACCGCCAGCGCATTGAGCTGGCCGGACAGCTCCACCGCGTCGTCCTGCGAAGCCAGCCCCTCGAACTTGTTGTCGGCGCTCTCGAACTTTACCCCGGTGGCGGTGGACAGCGTGCGCGCCACCTTGCCGCCGAAGCGCGGGTCGGCATTGATGCCGGTGCCGATGGCGGTGCCGCCCAGCGGCAGCCGGCGCAGGCGCTTGAGGCTGTCCTCGATGCGCGCCTGGGCCGAGGCCAGCTGCGCCGACCAGGCGCCGAACTCCTGCTCGAAGGTCAGTGGCATCGCATCCATCAGGTGGGTGCGGCCGGTCTTGACCACCTTGCGCAGGGCGCGGCCGCGCTTGTCGATGGTCTTGCGCAGGTGCGCCAGCGCCGGCAGCAGCTGCTCGCGGGTTTCCAGCAGCGCCGAGACGCGGATGGCGGTGGGAATCACGTCGTTGGAGCTCTGCCCCAGGTTGACGTGGTCGTTGGGGTGCACGCGGGTCTTGCCGGCCTTGCCGCTACGCGTGGCCAGGGTGGCGATGACCTCGTTGGCGTTCATGTTCGACGAGGTGCCCGAGCCGGTCTGGTACACGTCGAGCGGGAAATGCGCGTCGTGCGCGCCCCCGGCCACCTCGCGGGCGGCGCCGGCGATGGCGTTGGCCACGCCCTTGGGCAGCAGCCCCAGGCCGGCATTGACCTCGGCCGCGGCGGCCTTGACCAGGCCCAGGGCGCGGATGAACGCCCGCGGCATCCGCTGCCCGGAGACCGGAAAATTCTGCACCGCGCGCTGGGTCTGCGCCCCCCACAGGGCCTCGGCGGGCACTTTCAGTTCGCCCATGCTGTCGTGTTCGACCCGGTATTTCTCGCTCATTCGCAATCTCCGCACTTCTTTAGGTGTGTTGGAAGGAAGTCAGCGGCTGGCAGCGCGAAGGCCCTGGCTGGCGGCTGCGCGCAGCATACGCCGCGGTGCCGCGCGAGGCGATGGCGGCTGGCCTCCCCGTTCCCCGCAGGAGCGGCGTCAGTCGCGATGAGGCTTTGCCGGCAACGCCCGGTCGCGACTGACGTCGCTCCTACACGGGGGCTTCCGGGCCCCGGCGAGCAGCCGCCCGCCCCTGCCCGTAGAATATGCGCCCCCGCCGTTACCGCCTCGTCACCGCCATGTCGGATCCATCCCGTCCAGAAGCCGCCCTGCTCGCCCTTTCCCCGCTCGATGGCCGCTATGCCGGCAAGGTCGACGCGCTGCGCCCGATCTTCTCCGAATACGGCCTGATCAGGGCACGCGTGAAGGTCGAGATCGAATGGCTGCTGGCGCTGGCCGCCGAGCCGGGCATCATCGAGCTGGCCCCGTTCTCCGGCGCCGCGCAGGTACGCCTGCGCGCGCTGGCCGACGGCTTCAGCCCGGCCGACGCCGCCCGGGTCAAGGAGATCGAGCGCACCACCAACCACGACGTCAAGGCGGTGGAGTACTTCATCAAGGAGCGGCTCAAGGACGACGCCGAGCTGGCGCCGGCGCTGGAGTTCGTGCACTTCGCCTGCACCAGCGAGGACATCAACAACCTCAGCTACGGGCTGATGCTGGAACAGGCCCGCCGCGAGGTGCTGCTGCCGTCGCTGGACGCCATCGCCGCCAGCCTGCGCGCCCTGGCCCACGCCCAGGCCGGACAGCCGATGCTGTCGCGCACCCACGGCCAGACCGCCTCGCCGACCACCCTGGGCAAGGAGATCGCCAACGTCGTCGCGCGCCTGGAGCGCCAGTGCCGGCAGATCGCCGCGGTCGAGCTGACCGGCAAGATCAACGGCGCGGTGGGCAACTACAACGCCCACGTCATCGCCTACCCGGACGTGGACTGGCCGGCCTTCGCCCGGCGCTTCGTGGAGAGCCTGGGCCTGGTGTTCAACCCCTACACCACCCAGATCGAGCCGCACGACAACGTCGCCGAGATCGGCGATGCCGCGCGCCGCGCCAACATCATCCTGATCGATCTGGCCCGCGACGTCTGGGGCTACATCTCGCTGGGCTACTTCAAGCAGCGGCTCAAGGAAGGCGAAGTCGGCTCCTCGACCATGCCGCACAAGGTCAACCCGATCGATTTCGAGAACGCGGAAGGCAACTTCGGCATCGCCAACGCGCTGTTCGAGCACTTCAGCGCCAAGCTGCCGATCAGCCGCTGGCAGCGCGACCTCACCGACTCCACCGTGCTGCGCGCGCTGGGCACCGCCTTCGGCCATACCCAGGTGGCGCTGGACTCGCTGGCCAAGGGCCTGGGCAAGCTGGAGGTGAACCCGCAGCGGCTGGATGCCGACCTCGACGCGGCCTGGGAAGTGCTGGCCGAGGCCGTGCAGACGGTGATGCGCCGCCACGGCCTGCCCAACCCCTACGAGCAGCTCAAGGCGCTGACCCGTGGCCAGGGCATCACCGCCGAGTCGATGCAGGCGTTCGTCGAATCGCTGGAGCTGCCGGAGGACGCCAAGCAGCGCCTGCGCGAACTCACCCCGGGCGGCTACGTCGGCCTTGCCGCACCGCTGGCCGGCGCCATCTGAGGCCATATGCCGCTCCCGGGCACCGCCGCAGGTGTCCGGGAATGCCGGTCCCAGCCAGCCATCGCGCATGCCGGGAATATCTCCTTCCGGATCCTCCACGATGAAGACCAGAACCGTGGGAGCCGTCGCCGGCATGGGCCTGATGCTGTCCGCCTGCGCCCAATCGTCGCAGGCAGACGAGGCGTTGCTGATCCGGCTGGCGACCGGCGACGACTGCGCAGTCTGTGCCCGGCATCCATTTGCAGGCGACGCCACTGCGGTACTGGCCGACCCGGCGACCGGTAGCGACTGCACCGGGAAGAACCTGCGCATCACCCGCGACCATGTCCAGCTGGCCCTCCATGGCCAGTGCCGCGACATCGTCATCACCGCCTCGCACGGTTCGCTCCAGTTCGACGAGGCACGCGACCTGATGCTCGAGGGCAGCCACTTCACCGTGACCGGCCCAAAGGCACGCAAGGTCATCGTCAGGGGCCACCGCAATACCCTCGACCTGACCGACACCGCCACGCTTCTGGTCGAAGGCAACGGCAACACGGCGAGAGCGGTAAATTTCGGCGTCGTGGCAGCCCCCGGGCGGGACAACCTCATCGAGAACATTTTCGTCGGGGACCCCGCCGGTGCCGGCGACGGCGCCCTCGTGGAGGACACCGGGAGCGGCGGCCCGGAAACCTGAACCACACCGCCCCCTCCCGCCCATCGGGCCGCACGCCACCGCCACCTCCTGGACATGCCCATGGAAATCCTCGTCAACCTCGACGTCCCCGACCTTGCCGCCGCCGAGCGCTGCTACGCCGCGGCCTTCGGCCTGCGTCCCGGCCGCCGCATCGGCCAGGCCGGCGTGGAGATGCTCGGCGCCGCCGTTCCGCTGTGGCTGCTGGAAAAGGCCGAGGCCAGCCGCGCCGCCGGCGACGATGTCCGCCGCTATCGCCGCCACTGGACGCCCGTGCACATCGATGTCGTCGTCGAGCGGCTGGAACCGGCGCTGGCGCGCGCCGAGGCGGCCGGCCTGGTCCGTGAAGGCACGATCCGCGAAGGCGACTGGGGCCGGATCGTCGGCCTGGCCGATCCGTTCGGCCATGGCTGGTGCCTGATCCAGTTCCTCGGACGCGGCTACGACGAGATCGCCGACGCCGCCGGCTGACGCGCCGACGGTGCGGATTCGCCCCGACAGGCGGACAATGGGCGTCTTCGCGCACCGCGCACCCCGTTTCCAGGCTCCAAGGATTCCCCCATGGCTTCCCGCAAGAACAAGACCCCCGTCATCGAAGTCCAGGCCAGGCCCGGCCAACCGCTGGGCATGCCCGCGGCCACCTTCCTGCGCGATTACTGGCAGAAGCGGCCGCTGCTGATCCGCGGCGCCTTCCCCGACTTCCAGACCCCGGTGATGCCGGACGACCTGGCCGGCCTGGCCTGCGAGGAAGGCGCGCTGTCGCGGCTGATCGTCCACGACCGCGCCAGCGACGGCTGGAGCGTGCGCACCGGCCCGTTCCAGGAAGAGGAATTCCCCGGGATGCCCGACCACGACTGGACCCTGCTGGTGCAGGACGTGGACAAATGGGACCCGGACGTGCGCGCGCTGCTGCCCGCCTTCGACTTCCTGCCGCGCTGGCGCATGGACGACGTGATGATCAGCTTCGCCGCCACCGGCGGCTCGGTCGGCGCCCATGTCGACCAGTACGACGTGTTCCTGCTGCAGGCCTACGGCCACCGCCGCTGGCAGATCGACGCCAGCGAATCGATCAGCGGCAAGCGCCCGCCGCTGGGCTTCCGCGACGACGTCGAGCTGAAGCTGCTCAAGCGCTTCAAGCCCACCCACGACTGGGTGCTGGCGCCGGGCGACATGCTCTACCTGCCGCCGAACGTGCCGCACAACGGCGTGGCCGAGGATCCGTGCCTGACCTTCTCCTTCGGCATGCGCGCGCCGTCCTCGGCCGAGCTGATCGGCGACTGGCTGGACAACCTGGTGGCCGATGCCGACGAGTCGATCCGCTACCAGGACCCGGACCTGAAGGTGCCCGGCGACCCCAACGAGATCGACGTCGCCGCGATGAACCGCGTGGTCGCCGCGCTCAACGCCATCCGCATGAACGACCCGGACCGGCTGGGCGACTGGTTCGGCCGCTTCATCACCACCTACCGCGCCGCCGGCGACATCATCGCCCATGGCGAGCCGCTGCCGCGCGAGGAGATCGAAGCGGCGCTGGCCGCCGGCATCGAGCTGGAGCGCCATCCCTGGGCGCGGCTGGCCTGGCGCCGGGCCAGCCGTGGCGCCACCCTGTTCTGCAGCGGGCTGGAGTTCGCGCTGCCGGTCAAGGACGCGCAGGCGCTGGCCGCGGCCGAGTACATCGACGGCGGCTTCTATGCCCGGCTCTCGGCCAGGGGCCGCGACGCGCTGCAGGCGCTGGTCGCCGGCGGCTACTACCAGCTGCTGGACGGCGAGGCCCTTGATGACGACGCCGATGGTGAAGTGATCGAGGCGGTGGACACCGTCGAGGTGCCCGACGAGCAGGACATGGCGCCGGACGTGCGCGAGGTGACCGTGCACGAGGACGGGGTCGAGGTGATCGTCGGCTTCGACGACCACGACGACACCCGCGGCAACGACCCGGACCGCGGCTGAGCATGGAACCCGGTTTCCGGCTCGCCCTGGCCGACTACCCGACCCGGCGCGCGCTGCTGCACCAGGTCCGGCATGCGGTGTTCGTCGACGAACAGCAGGTGCCGGCCGAACTGGAAACCGACGCGCTGGACCCGCTCAGCCTGCACGTGCTGGCCTGCGACGACGCCGGCCGGCCGATCGGCACCGGCCGCCTCACGCCCGATGGCCGCATCGGCCGCATGGCGGTGGCGCGCGACTGGCGCGGCCGCGGCGTGGGCGACGCGCTGCTGCTGGCGCTGGTCGAGCAGGCCCGGGCACGCGGCCTGCGCGAGGTCCGCCTGCATGCGCAGCTGCCGGCCCGGGTGTTCTATACCCGGCAGGGCTTCCTGCCCGAGGGCGAGGAGTTCGAGGAAGCCGGCATCGCCCACCAGGGCATGCGCCGGGTGCTGGTCGGCGCCGCCAACATCGACCGCATCGACGAAGCGGTGGCCATCGCCACCGCGCTGGTCCATCGCGCCCGCCGGCGGCTGTGGATCCACAGCCGCCAGTTCGATCCGGGCCTGCTGGACGCAGCGCCGGTGATGGACGCGCTGCGCCGCTTCGCCACCGCCCGCCACGACAAGCAGGCCTGGCTGATCGTGCACGACGCCCAGGCGATCCGGCAGGCCGGATCGCCGCTGCTGTCGTTGCTGCAACGCCTGCCGACCGTGTTCCGGACGCGCGAGGTCAGCGACCCGGTGGACCGTGCACTGGCCTCGGCCTGCATGCTCAACGATGCCGGCGACTACTACTTTCGTCTGAGCGGACACCGCTTCGACGGCGAGGCCGGACTGGCGCAGCCGGCACGTTCGCGGCCGTTGGAGGACGGTTTGCAGCGCATATGGGAGCGTTCGCGCGAATGCAGCGAATTGCGGGCGCTCGGCCTGTAACCGGCGACGGCGGCGCGAACCTGTCTGGCAGCGGCACCGCAGAACCTGGCCGGGTCCCGTCAATGCCCCTTCCTGTCCGGTTGGGGGTACAATTTGGCCTGTTAGTCACCGCCCGCGCAGGGCCATTCACCTTTCCCTGCCGGTTCTCACCGAAGCCATACCCCACAAGCGAATCCGACCCTCCATCGTGGACAATCTCCTGAAGCAGTTTGCGCAGTCTTCGCAACTCGCCGGCGGCAACGCCTCCTATATCGAGGACCTGTACGAGCAGTACCTCGTTTCTCCGGACAGTGTGGATCCCAAGTGGAAATCCTACTTCGATGGCTTCAAGGGCCGCGAAGCCGGTGACATCCCGCACTCCGCCGTCATTGCCCACATCGCCGACGCGGCGAAGAACGCCATCAACAGCGGGACCGGCGGCAGCGGGGGCGACGAACGCGAGCGCAATGTCGGACGCCTGATCACCGCCTACCGTTCCCGCGGCCACCTCGGCGCCCGCCTCGACCCGCTGGGCCTGACCCCGCCGGTCAACCCGCCGGACCTGGGCCTGCCGTTCCACCACCTGTCCGAAAGCGACCTGGGCGACGAGTTCAGCACCGGCGGCATCGCCGGCCAGCCGCGGATGAAGCTGCGCGATCTGCTGGCGCGCCTGAAGGCGACCTACACCGGCTCGATCGGCGCCGAGTTCATGCACATCGCCGAAGTCGAACAGCGCCAGTGGATCTACCAGCGCCTGGAGAACGCCGGCGGCAACTACAGCCTCGATACCGACACCAAGCGCCGCACCCTGGAACGGCTGACCGCCGCCGAGGGCCTGGAACGCTACCTGCACACTAAGTACGTCGGCCAGAAGCGCTTCTCGCTGGAAGGCGGCGACGCGCTGATCCCGATGATGGACACTGTGATCCGCGATGCCGGCAAGGACGGCGTCAAGGACGTGATCATCGGCATGGCCCACCGCGGCCGCCTCAACGTGCTGGTCAACACCCTCGGCAAGAACCCGCGCAAGCTGTTCGACGAGTTCGAAGGCAAGTTCGAGCACGACGACCGCGCCGTGGCCGGCGACGTGAAATACCACATGGGCTTCTCGGCCGACGTCGCCACCGACGGCGGCCCGGTGCACCTGGCGCTGGCCTTCAACCCCTCGCACCTGGAGATCGTCGACCCGGTGGTCGCCGGCTCGGTGCGCTCGCGCCAGGAACGCCGCGACGACACCGCGCGCAGGCAGGTGATGCCGATCCTGATCCACGGCGACGCCGCGTTCGCCGGCCAGGGCGTGGTGATGGAACTGTTCCAGATGTCGCAGGCGCGCGGTTTCGCCGTCGGCGGCACCGTGCACATCGTCATCAACAACCAGGTCGGTTTCACCACCTCCAACCGCGACGACGCCCGTTCCACCCTGTACTGCACCGACATCGCCAAGATGGTCGGCGCGCCGGTGCTGCACGTGAACGGCGACGACCCGGAAGCGGTGGTGTTCGCCGCCAAGCTGGCCTACGACTTCCGCCAGAAGTTCAGCAAGGACGTGGTGATCGACCTGATCTGCTACCGCCGCTGGGGCCACAACGAAGCCGACGAGCCGGCGATCACCCAGCCGCTGATGTACCAGGTGATCCGCAAGCACAAGACCACCCGCGAGCTGTACGCCGAGAAGCTGGAAACCGAAGGCGTGATCCCGGCCGGTGCCGGCAAGGAACTGGTCGACGCCTACCGCAACAAGCTGGATTCGGGCGAAGTGACCACCGAGCTGGCCGACGTCGGCAAGACCCCGACCACCAGCAAGCTGTACGTGGACTGGCCCAAGTACCTGTCCGGCAAGCTGTCCGACCCGGTCTCCACCGCGGTCGGCATGGACCGGCTCAAGCAGCTGGCGACCCTGATCAACACCATTCCCGAGGGCGTGGAGCTGCACTCGCGCGTGGCCAAGGTCTACGAGGACCGCCGCAAGATGGCCGCCGGCGAACTGGCCGGCGACTGGGGCTTCGCCGAGAACCTGGCCTACGCCACCCTGCTGGACGAGGGCTACGGCCTGCGCCTGGTCGGCCAGGACGTGGGCCGCGGCACCTTCACCCACCGCCACGCGATCCTGCACGACCAGAAGACCGACAACTACTACCTGCCGCTGCGCCAGCTGGTGCAGTCGCCGGAACAGGCCACCATCATCGACTCGCTGCTCAGCGAGGAAGCGGTGATGGCCTACGAGTACGGCTTCTCCACCACCGATCCCAACACCCTGTGCATCTGGGAAGGCCAGTTCGGCGACTTCGCCAACGGCGCGCAGGTGGTGATCGACCAGTTCATCGCCTCCGGCGAGGCCAAGTGGGGCCGCCTCTCCGGCCTGACCCTGCTGCTGCCGCACGGCTACGAAGGGCAAGGCCCGGAACACAGCTCGGCGCGCCTGGAGCGCTTCCTGCAGCTGTGCGCGCTGGAGAACATGCTGGTGTGCGTGCCGTCGACCCCGGCGCAGGCATTCCACATGCTGCGCCGCCAGCTGTGCATGACCACCCGCAAGCCGCTGGTGGTGATGTCGCCCAAGTCGCTGCTGCGCCACAAGCTGGCCGTGTCGACCCTGGACGAGCTGGCCAACGGCGAGTTCCAGCACCTGATCCCCGACGCCAAGGCCGACCCCAAGAAGGTCAAGCGCGTGGTGCTGTGCTCGGGCAAGGTCTACTACGACCTGCTGGAAGACCAGACCAAGCGCGGCCAGGACGACGTGGCCATCATCCGCGTCGAGCAGCTGTACCCGTTCCCGCGCGAGGCGCTGGTGGCCGAACTCAAGCGCTTCCCGAAGGCGGCCGACGTGGTCTGGTGCCAGGAAGAACCGCAGAACCAGGGCGCCTGGTACCAGATCCGCCACCACCTGCAGTTCTGCACCGGCGCCAACCAGAGCCTGCACTACGCCGGCCGTGCCCGTTCGCCGTCGCCGGCGGTCGGCCACATGGCCGACCACGTCGCCGAGCAGCAGAAGCTGGTGGCCGATGCGCTGGTCAATCCCTTCAACGACCAAGTCGCTGAATAACCTTCTCACCATCAAGACAACGAACCCAGGAAACTCCCCGCATGGCCACCGAAGTCAAAGTTCCGGTACTGCCCGAATCCGTATCCGATGCCACCATCGCCAGCTGGCACAAGAAGGCCGGTGAGGCAGTCAAGCGCGACGAGAATCTGGTCGATCTGGAAACCGACAAGGTCGTTCTGGAAGTCCCGTCGCCGGTCGACGGCGTGCTGAAGGAAATCAAGTTCGACACCGGCAGCACCGTCACCAGCGCCCAGGTACTGGCCATCATCGAGGAAGGCGCCGTCGCCGCCGCACCGGCACCGGCCGCCGAGGAGAAGAAGGCCGATGCGCCGGCCGCGGCTGCCGCTCCGGCCGCAGCGCCGGCCCCGGCCGCCAAGTCCGGCGCCGATGCCCTGCCCCCGGGCGCCCGTTTCACCGCCATCACCGAAGGCGTGGATCCGGCCCAGGTGGAAGGCACCGGCCGCCACGGCGCGGTGACCAAGGAAGACATCGTCAACTTCGCCCGCAGCGGTGGCGCCGGCAAGGCCGGCGGCGCGCGTCCGGAAGAGCGCGTGCCGATGACCCGCATCCGCAAGCGCATCGCTGAACGCCTGATGCAGTCGAAGAACTCGACCGCGATGCTGACCACCTTCAACGAGGTCAACCTGTCCAAGGTCTCGGCCGCGCGCAAGGAGCTGCAGGAAGAGTTCCAGAAGGCCCACGGCATCAAGCTGGGCTTCATGAGCTTCTTCGTGAAGGCCGCCGCCAACGCGCTGCAGCGCTTCCCGCTGGTCAACGCCTCGATCGACGGCGACGACATCATCTACCACGGCTACAGCGACATCTCGATCGCGGTGTCGACCGACAAGGGCCTGGTGACCCCGGTGCTGCGCAACGTCGAACGCCAGTCGTTCGCCGACATCGAGAAGGGCATCGCCGACTACGCCAAGAAGGCGCGCGACGGCAAGCTGAGCCTGGAGGAACTGCAGGGTGGCACCTTCACCGTGACCAACGGCGGTACCTTCGGCTCGCTGCTGTCGACCCCGATCGTCAACCCGCCGCAGAGCGCCATCCTCGGCATGCACGCGATCAAGGAGCGTCCGATCGCCGAGAACGGCCAGGTCGTGGTCGCGCCGATGATGTACCTGGCGCTGTCCTACGATCACCGCATCATCGACGGCAAGGACTCGGTGCAGTTCCTGGTCGACATCAAGAACCAGCTGGAAAACCCGGGCCGCATGCTGTTCGGCCTGTAATGCCCACGGCCCCTCTCCGCCCGCGGAGAGGGGTCTGGCTTTGCGGCCTCCACAACCGCACCACGCCTTCTCCCCGGCGCCCCGCGCCACCGGCTTCGCCACGAAGCTCGGGAAAGCATCAAGGAACCATCAATGGCTGAACAATTCGACGTCGTCGTCATCGGTGCCGGTCCGGCCGGCTACCACGCTGCCATCCGCGCCGCCCAGCTCGGTCTGAAGACCGCCTGCATCGACGCTGCCCTGGGCAAGGACGGCAAGCCGGCCCTGGGCGGCACCTGCCTGCGCGTGGGCTGCATCCCGTCCAAGGCGCTGCTGGACTCCTCGCGCCAGTTCTGGAACATGGGCCACCTGTTCGGCGAGCACGGCATCAGCTTCAAGGACGCCAAGATCGACGTCGAAGCGATGGTTGGCCGCAAGGACAAGATCGTCAAGCAGTTCACCGGCGGCATCGCCATGCTGTTCAAGGCCAACAAGGTCGCCGCCTACTACGGCTTCGGCGAGCTGCAGCCGGGCAACGTGGTCAAGGTCAAGCAGCACGACGGCACCGAGGTCGAACTGAAGGGCACCAACGTCATCCTCGCCGCCGGCTCGGACTCGATCGAGCTGCCGTTCGCCAAGTTCGACGGCGACACCATCGTCGACAACGTCGGCGCGCTGGACTTCACCGAAGTGCCCAAGCGCCTGGCGGTGATCGGCGCCGGCGTGATCGGCCTGGAGCTGGGCAGCGTGTGGAAGCGCCTGGGCGCCGAGGTCACCATTCTCGAGGCGCTGCCGGACTTCCTGGCCGCCGCCGATGCCGAAGTGGCCAAGACCGCCGCCCGCGAATTCAAGAAGCAGGGCCTGGACATCAAGCTCGGCGCCAAGGTCAGCAAGACCGAAGTGACCGGCAAGGGCAAGAAGAAGGAAGTCGTCGTCACCTACACCGACGCCGAAGGCGAGAAGACCCTGACCGTGGACAAGCTGCTGGTGGCCGTCGGCCGCCGCGCCGCCACCAAGGGCCTGCTGGCCGAGGGCACCGGCGTGAAGATCAACGAGCGCGGCCAGATCGAGGTCGACGAGCATTGCCACACCGGCGTCGACGGCGTCTGGGCCATCGGCGACTGCGTGCGCGGCCCGATGCTGGCGCACAAGGGCTTCGAGGAAGGCATCGCGGTGGCCGAGCTGATCGCCGGCCTGCCGGGCCACGTCAACTTCGACACCATCCCGTGGGTGATCTACACCGAACCGGAAATCGCCTGGGTCGGCAAGACCGAGCAGCAGCTCAAGGCCGAGGGCATTCCGTACAAGGCCGGCAGCTTCCCGTTCGCGGCCGTGGGCCGCGCGGTGGCGATGGCCGAGCCGGCCGGTTTCGTGAAGGTCCTGGCGCATGCCGAGACCGACCGCGTGCTGGGCCTGCACCTGGTCGGCGTCAACGTCTCCGAGCTGGTGCACGAAGGCGTGCTGACCATGGAGTTCAACGGCTCGGCCGACGACCTGGCACGCATCTGCCATGCCCACCCGACCCTGTCGGAGGCGATCCACGACGCCGCCATGGCCGTGAGCAAGCGCGCCATCCACAAGGCCAACTGAGCCCCGCTGCTCGATGGAACGGCCCGGTCATCCCGGGCCGTTCCGCTTTATGGCAAGGACTGTTCGATGGCAATGCCCGGCGCTAAGCTGCTCGTCCTCTCGGTCCTGTTGGTCACGGCGACATCCATGGCGGCAGACGAAACCGGCAACGGCAGCATCCATGAGCGCTGCAGGCTGCTCAAGGTCGGCATGGACTATCGCAATGCGATGGCCATCATGCAGCGCGAGCCGGACAGCACCCTGAACGGGCATACCGCCGCCGATCCGTTCGGCGGACAACCGGCCGGCAGTTACGCGATCGACTTCTGGCAGGAACTCGCTGCCGATGGCAGGCGGCTTGTCTCGCAGATGCGCTACAGCGGCGGCGAAGTCGAAAGCTTCGAGTGCGGACGTCCCGCCGACGGCGATTCCCAAGACGGAAATTCCTCCTCTGACAATGGCAATTGATTCCATGCGTTCCATCTGCGTCTACTGCGGCTCCAATTCCGGCAGCAAACCCCTCTACACCGAACGCGCCATCGCCCTGGGCGACCGCATCGCGCGCGACGGCCTGCGGCTGGTGTACGGCGGCGGCAACGTCGGCCTGATGGGCACGGTGGCCAACGCGGTGCTGGCCGCCGGCGGCGAAGTCACCGGGGTGATCCCGCAGCAGCTGGCCGACTGGGAAGTGGCCCACCGCGGCCTGACCTCGCTGGAAATCGTCGGCTCGATGCACGAGCGCAAGTCGCGCATGTTCGAACTGTCCGACGCCTTCGTCGCCCTGCCCGGCGGCTTCGGCACCATGGAGGAAATCTTCGAGATGCTGACCTGGCGCCAGCTCGGCATCGGCAACAAGCCCTGCGCCTTCCTCGACATGGACGGCTTCTACGCCCCGCTGATCGGCATGATCGATCGCATGGTGGAAGAGCGCTTCCTGCACCCGGACCAGCGCGCAGACCTGTGGTACGGCAGCGACATCGAGCAGATGCTGGCGTGGATGCGCGATTACACGCCGGCGCAGGCGTCGAAGTGGATCGACGAAAAACGCAGCAGCGTACTGCGCTGACACCAGCGGTAAGATCCCGGCGCATGGCGACGCGCTCATCACCGCTGGCGCCCTGATTCCACTGCGGCGCGGATCGACGAGAAGCGCAGCAGCGTACTGCGCTGATTCCAGCGGCAAGATCCCGGCGCGTAGCGACGCGTTCATCACCGCTGGCGCCCTGATTCCACTGCGGCGCGGATCGACGAGAAGCGCAGCAGCGTGCTGCGCTGACACCCGCGGTAAGATCCCGGCGCGTGGCGACGCGTCCCTCATCGCTGGCGTCCTGATTCCGCTGCGGCGCGGATCGACGAGAAGCGCAGCAGCGTACTGCGCTGACACCAGCGGTAAGATCCCGGCGCGTGGCGACGCGCTCATCACCGCTGGCGCCCTGGTTCCACTGCGGCGCGGATCGACGAAAAACGCAGCAGCGTGCTGCGCTGACACCAGCGGTAAGATCCCGGCGCGTGGCGACGCGTTCCTCATCGCTGGCGCCCTGGTTCCGCTGCGGCGCGGATCGACGAGAAGCGCAGCAGCGTGCTGCGCTGACACCAGCGGCAAGATCCCGGCGCGTGGCGACGCGTTCCTCATCGCCGGCGCCCTGGTTCCACTGCGGCGCGGATCGATGGGAAGCGCCGCAGCGTATTGCACGGATACCCGCGACTTGACTCCGGAATGGAGACGTTTCCCGTTCGATCGGCCATGAGCAGTCATCCGGCGGCTGAAAAGCACTTCAGCCGCTGGAAAGCGGATGCTTCAGGCGATTTCCTGCAGCTGCATCGGTGCCGGGCGGCCGAGCAGGTAACCCTGGCCGTAATCGCAGCCCAGCTCCATCAGCGTCTGCTGCTGCTGCACGGTCTCGATGCCCTCGCCCACGGTTTCGATGCCCAGGGTGTTGGCCAGCGACAGCACCCCGCGCACCAGCGTCAGCGTGCTCTGGCCCTGTTCCTCGTGCAGCCCGGCGACGAAGCTCTGGTCGATCTTCAGGGTCGAGATCGGGAAGCGGTGCAGGTACGAAAGCGCCGAGAAACCGGTGCCGAAATCGTCCAGCTGGATCTGGATGCCGCGCTCGCGCAGCGCCTGCAGGATCTGCAGCGTGCGCGGGCCATCGTCCACCAGCGCCATCTCGGTGATCTCCACCCGCAACCGGTACGGATCGGCGTTGGCCGCCTCGATCAGGCCGAACAGGCGCGGGATGAAATCCGGCGAGCGGAAATGCCGCGGCGACACGTTGACCGACACGTAGCCACGGCCGCCGCGTGCCAGCCGGTTGATCACCTGTTCGTACAGCAGCCAGTCCACCTGTTCGATCAGCCCGCTCTCCTCGCCCAGCTCCAGGAACACGCCGGGCAGCAGCAACCCACGGGTTTCGTGCTGCCAGCGCAACAACGCCTCGTAGCCGACCACTTCGCCGTCGCGCAGGCGCACGATGGGCTGGTAGAACGGCAGGAAATCGCGGTTGTTGATCGCCCGGCGCAGATCCGCTTCCAGGTCCAGGCTGCGCAGCGCCGCCTCGCGCATCGCCTCGTCGAACAGCACGCAGCGGTTCTGGCCCTTCGCCTTGGCGCGATACATGGCCGCGTCCGAGTCGCGCAGCAGTTCCTCGCCGTTGCGATAGCGCGGATGCCACAGGGCGATGCCGACGCTGCCGGAAGGAAACAGCTCGCGGCCGGCCACCAGCATCGGTTCCTCCAGCGCCAGCAGCAGCCGCTGGCCCAGTTCCAGCACCGGACCGGAGTCGGCGCCGCAATTGACCAGGATCGCGAATTCGTCGCCGCCCAGCCGCGCCACCACGTCGTCGCTGCGCACCATCGAGACGATGCGCTTGGCCACCTCGACCAGCATCTTGTCGCCGGCGGCGTGGCCGATGCTGTCGTTGACCAGCTTGAACCGGTCCAGGTCCAGGAACAGCACCGCGAACGGCATGCCATCGCCGTAGCGGGCACGCTGGATGGCGTCTTCCAGGCGATCGAGCAGGTGCAGGCGGTTGGGCAGCCCGGTCAACACGTCGTGCATGGCCTGGTGGGTCAGCCGCTGCTCGGCGCGCAGCCGCTCGCCGATCTGCGCCAGCAGCTTCTGGTTGACCTCGCCCAGCTCGCGGGTGCGTTCCTCCACCCGCCGCTCCAGCTGCGCATGCGCATGGCGCAGGCGTTCCTGGTCGCGCTGGCGGGCCAGGCCGTTGCCGATGTTGTGGGCGACGAACGCCAGCAGGCGCTGGTCGTGGCGGGTGAAGCTCACGTCCCGGGAATAGCTCTGCACCACGATGACGCCCACCGCTTCGTCGTCGCGGAACAACGGGACCCCCAGCCAGCAGTGCGACTTGGTGCCGAACTCCTGCACTTCGCCGGCCAGGTGCAGTTCGTCGATGTCCTTGCGCGACACCAGCACCGCGCGACGTTGGCGCAACGTGTATTCGGTCAGGCCGCCGCTGAAGGGACGCGATTGGCGGGCGCCGTGCTCGTCCACCGAGTACACGAACTCCAGGCCGGTCCCGACATCGTTGATGAGCGCGATGTAGAAGTTGCGCGCGTCCAGCAGCTTGCCCACCACACCATGCACTTCGGCGTAGAAGCGATCCAGGGTCTCGCAGCTCATCGCCAGCTCGGAGATGTTGAACAGCGCCAGCTGCAGCGTTTCCGCGCGCCGGCGCTCGGCGATCTCCTCCTGCAGGTTGCGGTTGGCGCGCTGCAGCTCCAGGGTGCGCTCCTGTACCCGCTGTTCCAGCTGCACCTGCGCCTGGCGCCGGTCCATCGCGGTCAGGATGTGCTTGGCGACGAAGTCCAGCAGTGCGCGGTCCTCTTCGCTGTAATGCACGCCGCTCTCGTAGCTCTGCACCACGATGGCGCCGCAGACCCGGCCCTCGCGCCGCATCGGCACGCCCAGCCAATGGGAACTCTCCGGCCCCTGCAATGCGTCGTGGTCGTCGCCCATGTGCTGCAGCAGCTCGCGCGACGGGCCGCTGAGCGGCTGGCCGTGCCGCAGCAGCGCGAAGGTCAGGCTGCTGGGCATCTCGTGTTCGTGGTAGCTGCGCGCCGGATCGGGCGCGAACTGGTCCTGGTTGTCGGCGAAGTAGAGGAAACGCAGGCTGTTGCGCGCATCGTCGTACTCGACGATGAAACAGTTCTCGGCATACATCAGCGAACCGAGCACGCGGTGGAACTGGCACAGCATCTCCGCCATTTCCAGGTCGGCGCCGGCCAGGTCGGCGATCTCGTACAGGGCTTCCTGCAGCAGCTTGGCGCGTTCCAGCTGTTCGATGTGCAGGCGCTGGCGGGCGGCATCCAGCGCGGCGTTGCCCAGCGCCATCGCCATGCCCAGCCAGGCACGGCGCTGCGCCGGTTCCAGCGCGGTGGCCGCCTGGGCCACCACCGCCATGCGGGCGCCGCCCTTGCCGGGGGTCCAGGTGTGGCGCAGCTGGCCGTCGGCATAGCCGGTGCCGTTCTCCTGCAACGCCCGCTCGGCATGGTCGCGCAGGGAACCGGCGTCTTCCGGATGCGCACTGCTGCCGTTGCCCAGCAGTTCGTCCTCCCACGCCACCGCCACCGATGCACCGGCAGGCAGCAGCCCGTGCAGGGTTGCCACCACCTTTTCCGTCGGAAAGGCGTTGGCCGTGTTGGACGCGGACTGGCTGGACGACATGCGTTGGATTCCTGCTGGCACCGGTGGCCCGGCGCCTCCCCTGTACCCAGCATAACGCCGCCGCGCCCGGCCGCGCAGCACCTGTCGGCATGCTGCCCGCCGCTCCCGCTTGCGCGGATCGCGGAGAACTAGGCACGGCAGCGGCCAGCGCTTACGCTCGCGGGGTGGATACCGCTGCCCAGCCCACCGACGAATCCCTGATGCAGGCCTATGCGGGCGGCGACCTGGACGCGTTCGGAGTGCTGTACGCGCGCCATCGCAGCCGCCTGTACCACTTCCTGCTGGGGCAGCTGCGCGACCCATCGCTGGCCGAGGAGCTGTTCCAGGACGTATGGCAGCGGCTGGTCCATGCCCGCGCCGGCTGGCAACCGGAGGCGGCCTTCACCACCTGGCTGTTCCGCATCGCCCACAATCGGCTCAACGACCACTGGCGCGCCGCCCGTCATCGGCCGCCCGCGCCGATCGACGCCGAAGAACGCACTGCGCGCCTGGCCGATGCCTGCACCCCGGAGCTGGCGCTGTCCGAGCTGTCGCAACGGCGGCAACTGCAGCGCGCCCTGCGCGAACTGCCGCCCGAACAGCAGCAGGTGGTGCTGCTGCGGCTGGAGCAGGAACTGAGCCTGGAGGAAATCGGCCAGATCACCGGCGTGGGCCGGGAAACCGTCAAGTCGCGGCTGCGCTATGCGATGGACAAGCTGCGCGCGAGGTTGAGCGAATGAACACACCCGATCCCCTGACCGCCGAAGAACGCGAGCTGGCCCGGCTGCTGGGCTCGCCATCGCCCGGCGACGGTCCCTCGCCGCAGGTGGACGCCGCGGTGCTGGCCATGGCGCGCGCCGAACTGCAATCGACCGCAGGCCGGAACGATAGCCTGCAGGCCGATCCGCCACCGGCGGTCGCCGCCGTTCCGGCGACCGCGCTCTCCCGGACCCGCGCGCATCGCCGCCGGCAGCGCCCCATGGCACTGATGGGGCTGGCGGCATCGCTAGTGATTGCGGTCGGCATCGCCTGGCAGCTCCGCCCGTTGCCGCCCGCTCCCATGCAGGAGACGGACCTGCCGGCTCCCGCCGCTGCGCCGGCGGCGGCCGAAGCATCGTCCGATGCCGCATCCGAAGCGCCCGCCTCCGCTTTCAGCCAGGAGGCGGAAAAGATCGATCCTCCCTCCATCCAAGCTGCTCCCGCGGCCGCGGCCGCGGCACCTGCCCCGGCCGCCGCCCGCGCGCGCCCTGCTCCGCCTTCCCCGGAACCGGCCATCGTCGAACCGGTCCCATCGCCGCCAGTTGCCGAGCGCATCGTCGTTCCCACAGCGCCTCCCGCGCCGCCGGCCCCACCGGCAGCGGCGCCCGCCGCACTCGAGGACCGCGTCGTCCCCACTGCCGGCGCCCTCGCCGCCCGGGAACGTGCCCCGTCGCAGCAACAGCGCAAATCCGAGGCGGCACCGCCACCGCCCCGGCGCACCGCGGCACCGGTAGCCGCGTTCCCGGCATCGGCGGAGCCGGCCGACGCGGCGGGCATCGAGCACGACGCCGCGCTGCCGCGGCGGCAATGGCTGCAACGCATCCGCGAGCGCCGCGACGGCGGCGACCTGGAAGGCGCCCGCGCCAGCCTGCGCCGGTTCGCTGACGACCACCCGCACGCCCGCATCCCGCGCGACCTGCGTCCGCTGCTCGAGGAATGAGGGTGCACCTTGCGGCCCGGCGGACAGCCGCGGAGGCAATCACTAGAATGGTCCGGATGCTCGATACGCTCGCCGCAACCGTCAGCCATTCGCTGGAAATCCGCCACAGCCGCTTCATCGCCCATGCCGCGCCGATCGCCGACGCGGCGGCGGCGCTGGGCTTCGTGCAGCAGGTGTCGGTGGCCGACGCCACCCACAACTGCTGGGCCTACCGGCATGGCAACGATTACCGCTCCAGCGACGACGGCGAACCCGCCGGCACCGCCGGGCGGCCGATCCTGGCCGCCATCGACGGCCAGGGCTTCGACCGCATCGTGGTGGTGGTGACGCGCTGGTTCGGCGGCATCAAGCTGGGTGCCGGCGGGCTGGTGCGCGCCTATGGCGGCACCGCCGCCGAATGCCTGCGGCTGGCGCCGCGGCAGCCGCTGGTGGCACTGGCGGCGCTGACCCTGCGCTGCGGCTTCGAGGACATCGGCGCGCTCCATGCCGCGCTGGCCGCGCACATGGCCGAGAAACGGCAGGAAACCTTCCATCCCGACGGCCTGCAGCTGGACATCCGGCTGCCCGCCAGCGAAACGGAGGCACTGACCCGGCGGCTTCGCGACGCCACCCGCGACCGCATCCGCATCACGGAATCCGACACCCATGAATGAACCCGCCCCGGCCAGGGAAAAATCGCTGCGCAAGCTGGGCAGCCTCGGCACCCTGTGGCCGTTCATCCGCCGTCATTACGGCCTGTTCGTGGCCTGGCTGGCGGCGCTGGCGGTGTCCTCGCTGGCCACCCTGAGCCTGCCGATGGCGGTGCGGCAGATGATCGACCACGGGTTTTCCGGCGGCGGCCAGATCAACCGCGCCTTCGCCCTGCTGCTGGCGGTGGCGGTGGTGCTGGCGCTGGCCACGGCGGCGCGCTTCTTCTTCGTCTCGCTGCTGGGCGAGAAGGTGGTGGCCGACCTGCGCGGCCAGCTGTACGGCCACCTGATCGGCCTGGATGCCGGCTTCCACGACCGCAGCCGCAGCGGCGAACTGGTCTCGCGGCTGTCGGCCGACAGCGAACTGCTGCGCAGCGTGATCGGCTCGACCATGTCGGTGGCGCTGCGCAGTTCGGTCACCGTGGTCGGCAGCCTGGCGATGCTGTTCGTCACCAGCCCGCGGCTGGCCGCCTACGCACTGCTCGGCATCCCGCTGGCGGTGCTGCCGATCGTGCTGGGCGCGCGCCGCCTGCAGAAGATCTCGCGTGCCAGCCAGGATCGGATCGCCGACGCCAACAGCCTGGCCGCCGAGACCCTGGGCGCGGTGCGCACGGTACAGGCGCATGCGCGCGAACCCTACGAGCGCGGCCGCTTCGACCAGGCGCTGGCGGTATCGGTCGCCACCGCGCGGCGCCGCATCCGCACCCAGTCGATCGTCACCGCCGCGGCCATCATGCTGATCTTCGGCGCGATCGTGCTGGTGCTGTGGTCCGGCGCCCACGACGTGGTCGACGGGCGCATGAGCGCCGGCACGCTCGGCCAGTTCGTGCTGTACGCGCTGATCGGCGGCGGTTCCATCGGCGCGCTGGCCGAGGTCTGGAACGAGCTGCAGCGCGCCGCCGGCGGCATGGGCCGGATTTCCGAACTGCTGCAGGAAACCCCGCAGGTGGTGGCGCCGGCGCAACCGCAGGCGCTGCCGGTGCCGCTGCGCGGCGAGATCCGCTTCGAGGACGTGCAGTTCCACTACCCGCAACGTCCCGACCGCGCGGCGCTGCAGGGCTTCGACCTGCACATCCGCCCCGGCGAGACGGTCGCGCTGGTCGGGCCTTCCGGTGCCGGCAAGAGCACCGTGCTGTCGCTGCTGCTGCGCTTCCACGATCCGCAGCAGGGCACGCTGTCCATCGATGGCGTCGACCTGCGCGATGTCGATCCGGCGGCGCTGCGCCGGCAGATCGCGCTGGTGCCGCAGCAACCCACCCTGTTCGCCGCCAGCGCCGCCGACAACATCCGCTACGGCCGCCTGGAAGCCAGCGACGAGCAGATGCGGGCCGCCGCCCGCTCCGCCGAGGCCGACGACTTCCTGCAGCAACTGCCCGAGGGCTACGACAGCGACCTGGGCGAACGCGGCGCGCGCCTGTCCGGCGGCCAGCAGCAGCGCATCGCCATCGCCCGCGCCCTGCTCAAGGACGCGCCGATCCTGCTGCTGGACGAAGCCACCAGCGCACTGGACGCGCAGAGCGAGCGCGCCGTGCAGCAGGCGCTGGAACGGTTGATGGCCGGCCGCACCACGCTGGTGATCGCGCACCGCCTGGCCACCGTGCTCAAGGCCGACCGCATCGTGGTGATGGACCATGGCCGCATCGTCGCCCAGGGCACGCATGCCCAGCTGCTGGCCGAGGGCGGGCTGTATGCGGAGCTGGCGCGCCTGCAATTCATCGACTGATGACAGGCCGCTAACGGCGGCCGTTGCATGCTCCCGCTGCCGGGCCGCGCCCGGCGCGATGCAACGGCTTCCAGGAGGCACCCCATGGCTTTCCGGCAATTCCCCGCCATCGGCCCGGATGGCGAAACCTACGTCATCATCGAGTTCAAGGACGAGAAGAGCGGCAACGACGAGGGCGACGGCAACGGCGCGCCGCGCTACGAACTGGCCGATGGCCGCCACCTGATACGACGTGGCCGGCAATACGTCACTGCCGGAGGCGAGCTGACGCTGTCCGCGGCATGACCGCCGCGGCCGTGCCGTCGCCGGCGCAACGCATGCTGGTCAAATTTTGACCAGGCATCTTGACAGGCTTGTGCCGCGGGGCGTTCCGGCGGTTATCCACATGTTTGTGCGCATTCCATCCACACCGCCTGTGGATGGATTCGGCGCTGCCGCCGTCAGCGCGGGAGTACCCGGCCGATGCCGCTGTCGTCGATCTCGCGCGCCGCGGCGGCCAATGCCTGCGGGTCGCTGTCGTGGTCGAAGCCGATGCGGAAATGCACCTCGCCCAGCGGCGTGCGCGAGGAATGGATCGAGGACAGGCTCACGCCATGGCGCTCGAACACGTGCAGCAGCTCGCGCAACGAGCCGGCGCAATCCCGCGGCAGGTAGACGCTCAATGCCCGGGTCTCGGTCAGGTCGGCCAGCAGGTAGCCGACCCGCTCGAAACTGTAGTTGCCCTCGCCCAGCGCGGCTTCGCCCAGCGCCTGGCGGTTGCGTTCGAGGAACTGCCGGCGGAACGCCTCGCGCGCGGCCTCGCTGCCGTCGCCGACCTGCGCGCGCAGTTGCCGCAGCTGATCCAGCAGCCGGTCCAGCATCCCGGCCACGTGCGGGTTGCCGAACTGGATGTCCTCGTAGATGGCCGGGTTCATCGACAGGATGCGGGCGATGATCGCCGTGTCCAGTTCGAACGAGGCCGAGCGGTAGGGCATCAGCGACGGCAGTTCGCCCAGTTGCGGCGCATATTCGCGCAGCACGCCGGCCTGGGCCAGGTGGGTGGCGTGCACCATCGCCTGCACCAGCGCCATGACCTTGTCGTGGTGCTCCGGCGTGGCCTGCACGCACTCGGCCTCCAGCGCCCCGCACAGCGCCTGCAGCCAGCCTTGCCAGTGCCGCAGGCGCGCCTGGCACACCACCAGCACCCGCCCCTTCAGCGTCGGCGCCTTCGGCGGCGCGGTCATCGGGTGCAACCCGGCGACGTCCGCCTGCGATTCCAGCATCGCCGCCACCGGCCCGGCCTTGACCGAGGTGACGTCCAGCCACAGCTTCCCGCGCTCGCGCCCGGCCGAGCGCCGCACGTAGTCGCCGATCAGCGCCGGCGTATGCCGGATCGGCGCCGAGAACAGCAGCACGTCGGCGCGCTCCAGCAGCGTCTCCGGACTGTCCGAGGCGGCATCGGCCGGATCGTGGCCGATCACCTCCAGGCCCATGCGCTCGCTGAAGAACCGCCGCAGCCAGCGGCCGTAGGCACCGGCGCTGCCGACGATGCCGACTACCGCCGGTGTCCTCATGCCAGGCGCTCGGCGCGGAAACGGTCGGGCAGCGACAGCGCCGCCGGCGCCGCGGCCAGCACGTCGAATTCCTCGTGGCCCGCCGCCAGGGTCGCTTCCAACGCCGCATGCACGCCCGCGATCGCGCGCCCCACTGCCGCCTCGAAGGCCTCGCCCTTCAGCAGGAAGCCGACCAGCAGCGACATCAGCACGTCGCCGGTGCCGGCCACGTCCACCGGCAGGTGCGGCGAGGTCCAGCGCCAGATCGCGTCGCGGCCGACGGCCAGCGTCACCAGCTGGCCGGGATCGCCGGAAACGCTGTGCGCGATCACCCATTGCGGGCCGCGCGCCAGCAGCGCGCGCGACGCGGCGATGGCATCGTCCTGCGCCAGGCTCGGCATGCCGGTGAGGCGGCCCAACTCGAACGCATTGGGTGTCACCAGCCAGGCGTGCGGCAGCAGCCGTTCGGCGAAGATGGCTTCCAGGCCCGGCTCGACGTAGGGCCCGGTGTGGGTATCGCCGATCACCGGATCCAGGCAGTAGCGCAGGTTGGGCGCCTGCGGCAATGCCGTCTCCAGCCAGTCGGCGAAGGCCGCGCCATTGGCGACGCTGCCGAAGTAGCCCGACACCAGCGCACCGGCACGCTGCGGCAGGCCGCGTTCGCTGGCGCCCAGCAGCAGGTCGGCCAGCCAGTCCGCCGGCAATACCCGGCCGCGCAGGGTCGGATAGAACGGCGCATTGCTGAGCAGGGTGGTCGGTATTTCCGCCACCCGCAGGCCCAGCGCGCGCAGCGGCGGCACCGCCGCGCTGTTGCCGGCGTGGCCGTAGACCAGTTGCGATTGCACCGAGATCACGTCCACCGGCGAAGGCCCTTCGGGGCGTTGCCGGCGACCGTGCACGAGATGGCTGTGGTCGGATTCGTTCATCGCCGCATTTTACGGCCGTATGCCGGCGGCCGGCGGCATCGATGCACATGCAACCAAGGCGTCGACCGGCTGCGATTCGACCAGCGGCCCGGCGAGGCCGGTCTCCTCCCGTTCAATCATCCGCGGGAGAAACACATTCCCGGGGCGGGGCGGAAAGCTCGCGACTGACGTCGCTCCTACAGGGAGCAGGAAGGTGTTGTAGGAGCGACGTCAGTCGCGACCGATGGGAACCTCGACCGCCCTGACAGACCAAAAAAAAAGCCGCAGCAGGCTGCGGCCTTTTCGCAGCGGAGAACCCCGCCGCAATCAGGACGAGGTCATCCGGTCCCAGAAGCCCTTGACGCCATCGATGAAGGTGGCCGACTTGGGCGAATGCTTGCGTGCCTCCTCGCCGATGAAGGTGGCCTCGAACTGCTCCAGCAGCTTGCGCTGCTCGGCGGTGAGGTTGACCGGGGTTTCCACCACCACCCGGCAGTACAGGTCGCCCTCGCTGCGGCTGCGCACCGAGCGCACGCCCTTGCCGCGCAGGCGGAACAGCTTGCCGGTCTGGGTTTCGGCGGGGATGCGGATTTCCGCCTCGCCGCCCAGCGTGGCCACGCGCACGGTATCGCCCAGCGCGGCCTGCGAGATGCGGATCGGCACGTCGCAATGCAGGTCGTCGCCGTCGCGCTGGAAGATCGGGTGCTCGCGCACGCGCACTTCCACGTACAGGTCACCCGGCGGCGTACCGACCGGCCCCGCTTCGCCCTCGCCCGCCAGGCGGATGCGGTCGCCGTTGTCGACGCCGGCCGGAATCTTGACCGACAGCACCTTGTCTTCTTCCACGCGCCCGGCGCCACGGCAGGTCTTGCACGGGCTCTGGATGATCTGCCCGCGGCCGCCGCAGTTGTGGCAGGCCTGCTGCATGGCGAAGATGCCGCGCTGGATGCGCACCTGGCCGCGGCCGTGGCAGACGTTGCAGGTCTCGACCTTGCCGTCCTCCGAGCCGCTGCCGCGGCAGTCGCCGCATTCGGCCAGGGTCGGGATTTCGATGCGGCGCTCGACGCCCATCACCGCTTCTTCGAGGTCCAGCTCCATCACGTAGCCGATGTCGGCGCCGCGACGCGCCTGGCGCGAACCGCCACCACCACCGAAGATGTTGCCGAAGATGTCGCCGAAGATGTCGCCCATGTCCGGGCCGCCAGCGCCGCCGCCCATGCCATGCTCGAACGCGGCGTGGCCATGGGCGTCGTACATGCGGCGCTTGTTGCCGTCGGACAGGACTTCGTAAGCCTCCTTGCACTCCTTGAACGCCGCCTCGGCGGCGCTGTCGCCCGGGTTGCGGTCCGGGTGGTGCTTCATCGCGCAGCGGCGATAGGCCTTCTTCAGTTCTTCGTCGCCGGCAGTGCGGGAAACCCCCAGTACCTCGTAATAGTCACGCTTGCTCATATCGTGGATCGGTGTCCGGATAGTCGGGATTCGTCAAGACGAAGGAGCGGAATCTCGTCCGCTCCCGCGCCGGGCGCCCCGACAGGCCGGTTGGCTGTCAGGACCATTCGATACGACGAAGGGACGCTGCCGTTGCAGCGTCCCCCGCCATGTCCGGATCAGGACTTCTTGTCGTCCTTGACTTCGGTGAACTCGGCATCGACGACGTCGTCGTGCTTGGCCGAGGACGCGCCGGCACCGGTATCGGCACCGCCGGCGTCACTGCCCTGCTCGGCCGCGGCCGCGGCGGCATACAGCGACTGGCCGGCTTCCTCCAGCGCCTTCGACTTGGCTTCGATCTGCGCCTTGTCGTCGCCCTTCATCGCCGTCTCCAGGTCGGCCAGCGCCGACTCGACCTTGCCGATCACGTCGCCGCCGACCTTGCTGCCGTGCTCGGTGATCGCGGTGCGGGTGGCGTGGATCAGGCCGTCGGCCTGGTTGCGTGCCTGCACCAGCTCCTGGAACTTCTTGTCTTCCTCGCGGTTGGCTTCGGCGTCGGCCACCATCCGCGCGATCTCTTCCTCGGACAGGCCCGAACCGGCCTTGATCTCGACCTTCTGTTCCTTGTTGGTCTTCTTGTCCTTGGCCGACACGTGCAGGATGCCGTTGGCGTCGATGTCGAACGACACCTCCACCTGCGGCAGGCCGCGCGGCGCCGGCTCGATGCCGGACAGGTCGAACTTGGCCAGCGACTTGTTGTAGCGGGCCTGGTCGCGCTCACCCTGCAGCACGTGCACGGTCACCGCCGACTGGTTGTCCTCGGCCGTGGAGAAAGTCTGCGAGGCCTTGGTCGGGATGGTGGTGTTCTTCTCGATGATCTTGGTGAACACGCCGCCCAGGGTCTCGATGCCCAGCGACAGCGGGGTCACGTCCAGCAGCAGCACGTCCTTAACGTCGCCCCCCAGCACGCCGCCCTGGATCGCCGCACCCAGCGCCACGGCTTCGTCCGGGTTGACGTCCTTGCGCGGTTCCTTGCCGAAGAACTCGGTCACCGCCTGCTGCACCTTGGGCATGCGGGTCTGGCCGCCGACCAGGATGATCTCGCCGATGTCGCTGGTGCGCAGGCCGGCATCGTTCAGGGCGATGCGGCACGGCTCGATCGAACGCTTGATCAGCTCCTCCACCAGCGCTTCCAGCTTGGCGCGGGTCAGCTTGATGTTCAGGTGCTTCGGACCGGAGGCGTCGGCGGTGACGTACGGCAGATTCACTTCGGTCTGCTGCGCGCTGGACAGCTCGATCTTGGCGCGCTCGGCCGCATCCTTCAGGCGCTGCAGCGCCAGCGGATCCTTGCGCAGGTCGATGCCCTGGTCCTTCTGGAACTCGTCGACCAGGTACTCGATGACGCGGTTGTCGAAGTCTTCGCCGCCCAGGAAGGTGTCGCCGTTGGTGGCCAGCACCTCGAACTGCTTCTCGCCGTCGACGTTGGCGATCTCGATGATCGACACGTCGAAGGTGCCGCCGCCCAGGTCGTAGACCACGATCTTGCGGTCCTTGCCGTCGCCCTTGTCCAGGCCATAGGCCAGGGCCGCGGCGGTCGGCTCGTTGATGATGCGCTTGACGTCCAGGCCGGCGATGCGGCCGGCGTCCTTGGTCGCCTGGCGCTGGCTGTCGTTGAAGTAGGCCGGCACGGTGATGACCGCCTCGGTGACCTTCTCGCCCAGGAAGTCCTCGGCGGTCTTCTTCATCTTCTCCAGCACGCGCGCGGAAATCTCCTGCGGCGCCATCTTCTTGCCGTCGCTGCCCTGCACCCAGGCGTCGCCGTTGTCGTGGGCGATGATGGCGTACGGGACGTGGGCGATGTCCTTCTGCACTTCGCCGTCGGTGAACTTGCGGCCGATCAGGCGCTTGACGGCGTAGAAGGTGTTCTTGGGGTTGGTGACGGCCTGGCGCTTGGCCGAGGCGCCCACCAGCACTTCGCCGTCCTTGGTGTAGGCGACGATGGAAGGCGTGGTGCGGTCGCCCTCCGAGTTTTCGATGACGCGGGCCTTGCCGCCGTCCATGATCGCCACGCACGAGTTGGTGGTGCCGAGGTCGATACCGATGATCTTGCCCATGAGGGAGACTCCTGAAAGATGCGTATGCCGTCCGGCCGCTGCCGGGTTATGGATGGGATGTGGGGGATGCCCGTTTCACATTCAAGCCGTCCCCGTGACGCTGTGTGCCGCTGCCGGGGCCTGTTAAGCGACCGGCCGGCGGCGACGGCTCAGTCGGCCCTGGCCACCACCACCAGCGCCGGCCGCAGCAGGCGCCCGTTGAGCAGGTAGCCCTTCTGGAACACCGTGACCACGTGACCCGGGGCGATTCCGTGGGCCTCCACCTGGCTGATGGCCTGGTGGTGCTCGGGGTTGAACGCTTCGCCGGCCGGGTCCAGCAGGGTGAGGCCGTTGTCGGCGGCCACCTTGAGCAGCTGCTTGTAGGTCAGCTCCAGGCCATCGCGCAGCGGGCTGGCCTCGGCACCGGCGGCATTGAGGCCGGCATCGAGGCTGTCGAACACCGGCAGCAGGTCGCCCAGCAGCTTCTCGTTGGCGAACTTGCGGGCCTGCTCGACATCGCGCGCGATGCGCTTGCGCTGGTTCTCCAGGTCGGCGCGCTCGCGCAGGGAATCGGCCTTCAGCAGCGCAAGCTCGTTGCGCAGGGCTTCCAGCTGCTCCTGCAGCGGATCCACCGGCGTCTGCGGTTCGGAGGGGTTTTCAGAATCGAATTCGGGGTGGTCTTGGTTCATTTCCGGTTCCCAGGCGAAGGTCTGCCGCCTACTCCGACCACGTATGTGGGCAGGTTGGGCGGATTCAAGCCGGAGCGCCCTCGGCGGCTGGCGGCGGCACCTCCAGCGCCTCGCCCAGCACTTCGGCGGCGGTCTGCACCAGCGGGATCACCCGGTCGTAGGCCATGCGCTTGGGGCCGATCACGCCCAGCACCCCCAGCACCTGGCCGCCGGCCACGTAGGGCGCAGTGACCAGCGACACGCTTTCCAACGGCACCATGCCGGTTTCCTCGCCGATGAAGATGCGCATGCCCGGCGCCTGGATGGTGCGCTCGAGCAGTTGCAGGATCTCGCGCTTGCTGGCGAACAGTTCGAACAGTTCGCGCAGCCGGTCCAGGTCGCCCAGGTCCTGCACCCCCATCAGCCGGGTCTGCCCGGCCAGCACCACGTCGTCCTCGCCCGGCACCAGCGCCTGTTCGGCCAGGTCCACGCTGTGCGCCAGCAACTGCTCCATTTCCGCCTGCGCGTTGCGCAGGTCCTGCAGCAACCGGTGGCGGATCTCGGTCACCGGCCGCCCGGCGAAATGCGCGTTCAGGTAGTTGGCCACCCGTTCCAGCTCGTCCGGCCGGTACGCCCGGCGCGGCGCGATGACCCGGTTCTGCACCTCGTTGTCGGAGAACACCAGGATCGCCAGCACCCGGCGCGGCTCCAGCGACACGAAGTCGATGTGCCGGAACGCGAACTGCTCGCGGCGCGGCGCGCTGACCACGCCGACGAAGCGGGTCATCGCCGACAGCAGCTCCGAGGCGCTGCCCAGCAGGGTCTGGGTGCCGCTGCCCGAGGCCAGTTCGCTGCGCAGCCGGCTCACTTCGTTCTCGCCCGGCGGCCGCATCTGCACCAGGCTGTCGACGAACACCCGGTAGCCCTGCGCGGTGGGCACCCGCCCGGCCGAGGTATGCGGCGAACTGAGCAGCCCCAGGTCCTCCAGGTCGCCCAGGATGTTGCGGATCGTGGCCGGGCTCACGTCCAGCCCGGCGTGCCGCGCCAGCGTCTGCGAGCCGACCGGCTCGCCATCGCTGATATAGCGCGAGATCAGCGTGCGCAGCAGCTGGCGCGCACGCGGGGCAAGCGGTGGCAGGGAAGACGGATGCATGGACTCAGCCTGTGAGATCGCACACTAGATAATGTCACCCTGCCCCCGTTGGCAAGCCATTGGACCACCTTCGCGCGCGTGCTAGCTTTGCGCGGCCCTTCAGCCCCTCGACCATGCTCAGACATCTCTCTATCAAGGATTTCGCCGTCGTCCGCGCCACCGAACTGGAGTTCGGGCCGGGCATGACCGTGGTTTCCGGCGAAACCGGCGCCGGCAAGTCGCTGATGGTGGACGCGCTCGGCTTCCTGTCCGGGCTGCGCGCCGACAGCGGCGTGGTCCGCCACGGCGCCGGCCGCGCCGAGCTTTCGGCCGAATTCGCGCTGGCCGACGACGCTCCGGCCCGCCGCTGGCTGCGCGACAACGAGCTCGACGACGAGGAACAGTGCCAGCTGCGGCGGGTGATCCGTGCCGACGGCGGCTCGCGCGCGTTCATCAACGGCCGCCCGGTCACCCTGACCCAGCTGACGGAACTGGCCGCGATGCTGGTGGAGATCCACGGCCAGCACGAGCAGCAGGCGCTGCTGTCGCGCCCCAGCCAGCTGGCGCTGCTCGATGCCTACGCCCGCAACGACGCCGAGCGCGCCGCGGTGCGGCAGGCCGCCGGCCGCTGGCAGGCGCTGCTCGACGAGCAGGAGACGCTGTCCCGCCAGGGCGACGTGTCCGACCGCATCGGCTTCCTCGAACACCAGTTGCAGGAGCTGCAGCGCGAGGACCTGGAACCGGAGTCGATCGCCGCGCTGGGCGCCAGCCACCGTCGCCAGGCCCACGCCGCGGCGCTGATCGGCGCCTGCGAGAGCGCCAGCGCCCAGCTCAACGGCGACGACGGCACCTCGGTGCTGCAACTGCTGCAGCACATCCGCCACGAGCTGTCGCGGGTCAGCCAGCACGACGCGCGGCTCGGCGACGTCGACGCCCTGATCGACAGCGCGACGATCCAGCTGCACGAGGCGCTGGCCCTGCTCGACCGCATCCACGACGACCTGGATGCCGACCCGCAGCAGTTCGAGGACATCGAACGCCGGCTCGGCCGCCTGCACGACCTGGCCCGCAAGCACCGGGTCGCGATGGAGGAGCTGGGCAGCCACCGCGACGCGCTGGCCACCGAAGTGGAACACCTGCACGGTGCCGACCTGCGGCTGCAGAAGCTGGCCGGCGAGATCGAACAGGCCGCCGCCGACTGGAACGCCGCCGCCACGCGGCTGGGCGAAAGCCGGCGCGCCGCCGCCGCGGCGCTGTCGGCCACCACCACCGAACTGATCGGCGAGCTGGGCATGGGCGGCGGCCAGTTCCTGATCGAGGTCGAGCCGCATACCGTCGCCCGGCCCGACCCCAACGGCGCCGAGCGCGTGGAATTCCTGGTCGCCGCCAACGCCGGGCAGCCGCCGCGGGCGCTGCGCAAGGTGGCCTCCGGCGGCGAGCTGTCGCGCATCTCGCTGGCGATCGAGGTCGCCGCGCTCGGCCTGGATGCGGTGCCGACCATGGTGTTCGACGAAGTCGACTCGGGCATCGGCGGCGCGGTGGCCGACATCGTCGGCCAGAAACTGCGGGCGCTGGGCGAGAAACGGCAGGTGCTGTGCGTCACCCACCTGCCGCAGGTCGCTTCCAAGGGCCATGCCCACTACCGGGTCAGCAAGGCGCCGGTGGACGGCATGACCCAGAGCGCGGTGGAACTGCTCGACAGCCGCCAGCGCCAGGAGGAACTGGCGCGCATGCTCGGCGGCGTGGAAGTCAGCAAGGAAGCCCGCGCCGCGGCCCGCAGGCTGATGCAGGGCAGCTGAACCGGCGACGGAGGAAGTGCTTTCCCCGGCTGCGGGGAGAGCAGCGGGCGCGGGATTCCCGCCCCGGATCGGAATCGGTATCGGAACTGGCGTGATGCCACCTGCCGGAAGCGCCATTGGCCGCTTCATCCTGGTCGCGACTGACGTCGCTCCTACGGGGGGATCGTGGCAGGGGCGACGTCGGTCGCGGGCCTTTCGAATGCATGTCGCGGCCGCCAGCAACCCGTGCCGACCGTGTGCCCTTCTCCCGGAGGCGAGCCAAGCCCCCGGGGTCGCTGCCGGAAGGCGCCGGCCGCGTGCTCTCCGCGGATACCGCCTGAGCGCCGGCCAACTGCCGGCGCCGGCTGCCGTCAGCGGCGCTTCTTGCGCACGTACAGGACCAGCGAGTGTTCTTCCAGCTCGTAGCCGTGATCGGCGGCGATCTTGCGCTGGAGTTCCTCGATCTCGTGGCTCTCGAACTCGATGATCTTGCCGGAGTCGACGTCGACCATGTGGTCGTGGTGGCCGCCACGGTCCAGCTCGTACACGGCCTGGCCGCCTTCGAAGTTGTGCTTGAGCACCAACCCGGCCGCCTCGAACTGGGTCAGCACCCGGTAGACCGTCGCCAGGCCGATCTCGTCGCCATGGTCGAGCAGCTGGCGGTAGATGTCTTCGGCGGTCATGTGGTGCTGTGCGGTGCGCTGCTCCAGCAGCGCCAGGATGCGCATCCGCGGATGCGTCACCTTCAGGCCCACTTTGCGGAGATCGTTGGATTCCATGGCCATCTTGTTCATTGGCGGTTTAACGCCAGTTGCCTCCGGTCAGGTCGCGCTGGGTGCCGGGGAGTGTATCATCGCCGGGATTTCCCCAATCGCGATTCCCGATGCGCAATCTCCTGTTGGTCGCCGTTGTTGCCCTGTCCGCCACCGGCTGCGGCATCATCTACAAGCAGCCTATCTATCAGGGCAACCTGATCCGGGAGCAGGCCGTCGAGCAGCTGCAGGTCGGCCAGAGCAAGCAGCAGGTCAACGCCCTGCTCGGCACCCCCTCGATTCCCGATCCGTTCCACGCCCAGCGCTGGGACTACACCGCCAGCCAGCGCGTGAACCGTGTCGGCAGGATCGAGATCAAGAACTTCACCGTGTTCTTCGAGAACGACCAGGTGGTGCGCTGGGAAGGCGAGTATTTCCCGAACCAGGATGCGGACCTGGCCAAGTCCAGCGTGCGCCAGTTCGGCCGCAACCTGCCGAAGGACAAGAAGGGCCGCCGCTGAGCCATCGCGGCGGTTTCAGCTGCCGGCGCGGGCGCGCCGGCGGCGGTTCTCTTTCGGATCGGCCAGCAGCGGCCGCAGCAGCTCCACCCGGTCGCCATCGCGCAGCGGCGCCTCCGGCTTGACCAGCACGCCGTGTACGGCACAGGCCACCGCGTTGCCGCCGTCGTCGAGTGCGGCGCGGGCGACCGCATCGGCCACGGTCGCCCCCTCTTCCAGTTCCAGCTGCCGCGACTGGCAACGGTCGGGCCAGGCCAGCACCACCTCGATGCGCATCGCGCTCACGCCTCCTGGTCGGCCACGCGCACGAAGTCGTTGACCATGCGGTCGGCCAGCCCCTGGAACCCCAGCGCCAGCGCCGGCCCCAGCAAGCGCGTGGTCGGCTCGAACTCCAGCGTCAGGCTGACCTTGCAGGCGTCCTCGGCCAGCACGTGGAATTCCCAGCGGCCATGCAGGCGCTTGAACGGGCCGTCGCGCAGCTGCATGTCGATGCTGTGCGGCCGCTGCAGCGCGTTCTCGGTCATGAACCAGGTGCGGAACGACCCCAGCCCCAGGTCCAGGCGCGCGACCACCCGCTCCGGATCCTGCTCCAGTATCTGGGCCTTGTCGCACCAGCGGAAGCGGCGCGGATAGGCGGCGACATCATTGACCAGGTCGAACATGCGCGAGGCGGAATGTTCGACCAGGGCGCTGCGGCGGATAGTAGGCATTCGATAGGGGAAGCAGATGGATCGTCCGGGGAAGCCCCGAATCGGAGACAATACGGCGATGAGCAAGAAACCCGGCAAGGATAAAGCAAAGAGCGCGACGGCCACCAAGACCATCGCGCTGAACAAGCGTGCGCGCCACGAATACCACCTGGAGGAACGCTACGAGGCCGGCCTGGTGCTGCAGGGCTGGGAGGTCAAGGCGATCCGTGCCGGCCGCGGCAACATGACCGACGCCTACGCCTACGTGCGCGACGGCGAGATCTACCTGATCGGCGCGCAGATCACCCCGCTGATCCAGGCCTCGACCCACGTCGTGGCCGAGGACCGGCGCCAGCGCAAGCTGCTGCTCCATCGCAACGAGATCGACAAGCTGATCGGCCGGGTCGAGCGCGACGGCTACACCCTGGTTCCCACCGCGATGTACTGGAGCAAGAACAAGATCAAGCTGGAGATCGCGCTGGCCAAGGGCAAGCAGAGCCACGACAAGCGCGAAGCGGCGAAGGATCGGGATTGGGCGCGCGACAAGCAGCGCCTCATGCGACGCCACAACAAGGACGCATAGACCGCTGGCGGCATGCCAACGGTCGGCACGTCATTCCGTCCGCGCGCGGCGGCGCGTTCTTCGGTGCCACACGCCTTCCTGCGGCGCGGCACCGGAACTCAGGTGGCGCCGAGCATCCGCATCAGGTTCGGCACCCCGCGCCCCTGCAGGTAGGGATCGCGCGCAAGGTCGGTGCAGTGCGCCAGCAGCAGCTGCTTGACCCGGTCGGGGAAGCCGATGAACTCGCGCCGCACCGACAGGAAACCCGCCAGCAACCCGGCCACGTGCGGGGCGGCCATGCTGGTGCCGCTCATCTCCACCATCCAGCTCGCCGGATCGTCCAGCCGGTAGCCGGCATGCGCCGAGACGATCTTCTCGCCCGGCGCCACCACGTCCGGCTTCTGGCGGCCATCGGCGGTCGGCCCGCGCGAGGAGAAGTACGACACCCCGTAGCTGTGCGGGCTGCTCTTGTGCACCGAACCGACGGCGATGGCTTCCTCCAGGTTGGCCGGATCGCCGATGCTTATGTCCATGTTGGCCGGATAGGCCTCGCCGTCGTACTGCACCAGCCACGCCAGCCCTTCGTTGCCGGCGGCCAGCACCACCACCACGCCCTGCCGCCACAGCCGCCGCAGTTCGTTGCACAGCGGGGTGAAGCCGCAGCCGTAGCTCTCGGCATCAAAGTAGCCGCCCAGGCTCAGGTTGACGCCATGGATTACCAGCTCGCCGGCACGCTCGTTGATCTCGGCCACCTGCTGCACGCCCTTGATGATCCACGAGTCGCGGCCGTTGCCGTCGTCGTCCAGCACCTTGAAGCCATACAGGCGCGCACGCGGTGCGACCGCGGTGAACGCCGCTTCCCGCTCCTGCCCCGGCATCGTCGCCCGGCACTGTCCGGCGATGATGCCGGCCACATGGGTGCCATGGCCGTGGCCATCCATCGTCGAGAACGCATCGCCGTCGCTGCGCAGCACCTGCTGCGGCGGGCCGAGCCGGGTGCAGTCCCACTGTGCCGCCACGGTGTCGCGCTCGCCCGGCACATGGAAATGCGGATGCGAGGCGGCGATGCCGGTGTCCAGTACCGCCCAGCCGATGCCCTCGCCCAGCGCGCCATAGGCCATCTGCGCCGCATCCGCCTGCACCACGCGGCGCGACTGCTCCATCAGCGCGCGCTTGCCGGCGTCGCGCCACAGCCGCCGGAAGCCCAGGGTGCGGTACTCGTCGCGCAGGCTCTCGATCTCGAAACGCGTCAGCCGCGCCGACACGAAGCGCTGCAGCGAATCCTCCAGCTCGATCGCCTCGTCCAGCGCCCTGCCGCGCAGGCCGGTGCCGGCCGCGGCCAGTTCGCGCACGCGGCCCAGCAACGTTTCGCGCAGCGTCGCCATGTCCTGCCCTGCCGGCATCCTTTCCAGCTCGATCAGTACCTCGTGCCGGTAGCCGGCATCGCGGGCCTCGAGCTGGTTGGACAGGTCCTTCAGCACCACCGTGCTGGAGACCGGCTGGTCGAACTGGATGCCCACCGCCTGGCGCACCTCGGCCCGCACCTGCGGGATCGACAGGTAGCCCGAGCCCGAATGCGGGTTGCGCCGCCAGTCGGGATTGAGCCGGTCGCCGGCGATGTTGAGGAAGCGCCCGTCCGCCCCGCGGATGTCGTCGGACAGGTCCGGGTCCAGCGCCACCGGATCGCGCCGCTCGGCCACGTTGACCCAGCGGCGCACGCAGGCCGGGAACGGCAGTTTCTTCTGTCCCGTCCACTTCTTGAACATGCTGCGCACCACCGGCAACCCCAGCGGCGAGCCGATGGTGAGGAACAGCGCCACGTCGCACTCGGCCGCCTGCATCTCGCGCAGCACATCGTAGGCGACCATCGAGCCCTGGCTGTGCGCCACCACCACGAAAGGCCCGCCCCCGGCCCGCAGGCGCTGCAGCAGTGACTCGCGCATCGCCTCGCGGCGCGCCGGCACATAGAAGAAGTCGTGCACGTCCTGCAGCAGCGCTGCCGAAATGAGCTTCAGCAGCACGCGGTTGAGCACGTCGACCGGGCCTTTCGCCTGCGGCCCCAGGCCGGCGGGCGACGCCGCCTGCAGTTCGTCGAGCAGCTGGTGCAGTTGCCCGCGCTCGGCCTCGGACTGCGCCAGGGCGTCGGCCAGGGCATGCAGGTCGCCGGTGCTCGGCATCACCCCCAGCGCCCCCAGCACCCGCTGTTCGGCCTGGTTCAGCGCCGGCCCCTCGTCGCGCCCCTCGCAGCCCCCCGGCTCGGGCGATGGATAGCGCTCGCGGTTGACCCAGTAGGCCATGCGCGTGCGCTCGCCCATGGCCTGCCCGAACAGGGCGTTGTCCCACTGGCAGCGCAGCACCTCGGCCGGCGGCTTGTTGCCGATGCCGTGGATGTACACGACGGTCGTGGCGTTGCCGGTGGCCGTGGCCCGTGCCGCCTTGCCCGGCGCCTTTCCGGCCGCGGCCTTCTTTCCGGCAGCCTTCTTCACCACCTTCGCCGCCGCGCGCGGTGCCGCCCTGGTCCTGGCCGGCGCCTCCCGGCCCTTGCCTTTCCCGCTTTTCGACACAGCCATCGCCCTCTCCCTTCCTGTCTGATGCAACGCATCCGCGCGCTTGCGGCGGACATCGTCGCCGTCTTAAGCCCACCTGAGCCGGTGCCAAGATATCGCTTGTGGCCGCCCACCACCGCCCCTACACTGTGCCGGTCAGCGTTTTACGCTTTCCCCGGGGGTGCACTGGTTTCGACGGGGGTTGTGAAGTCGCTTGGCGCATGCCGAGGGGGTAGCTTTCCTCGTAAATCCAGCTGCAAAACTCATAGTTGCCAACGACGACAACTACGCTCTCGCCGCTTAAGGCGTAGCCCCGAACCCACTTGTGCCCGTGCTCGTGGATGTAGGGTCATTATCACGGAACCGGCTGTGACGGCTGCCTGTCAGTCATGGCTTAACCCAAACAGGCTGGTCCTGGGGTGCGCTTTGCACACCGTGCTGCCACAGGGCGAGATTCAACGGTGAGCTAAGCATGTAGTGCCGGGGATGGAGTGCCTTCGGACGGCGGTTCAATTCCGCCCACCTCCACCATTACCGCTCCGGGCTTCGGCCCGCAGCACAAAGAATCCCGCAGCGATGCGGGTTTTTTGTTGGCTGCGATCCCCTGCCCGGCCCAAACTGCCGCGAGCCGCCGCGACCTCTGCGGGTTCCCGCGCTGATCCGCTAGAGTAAGGCGATGACCAAGAACACCATTCCGGGCGGCCTGCTGATTGCCATCGAAGGCATCGACGGGGCCGGCAAGACCACGCTGGCCAACGGCCTTGCGACCCTTCTGCAGCAGGCGGGCGCCCAGGTGTCGCTGAGCAAGGAGCCGACCAGCGGCCCCTGGGGCATGAAGCTGCGCGAATCGGCCACCACCGGTCGCCTGGACCCGGAGCAGGAAGTGGACTACCTGATCCGAGACCGCCGCCAGCACGTGCAGGAAGTGATCGCCCCGGCGCTGGCGCAGGGCGGCGTGGTCATCCTCGATCGCTATTTCCCTTCGATGGTGGCCTACCAGGGCGCCGCCGGCCTGCCGCCGGACCAGCTGCTGGCCGCCAACGATTTCGCTCCGCGGCCGGACGTGCTGCTGCTGCTCGACCTGCCGCCGGCCACCGGTCTGGCCCGCATCCGCAAGCGCGGCGACGCGCCGAACCACTTCGAGACGGAACAGAACCTGCAACGCTGCCGCGAGATCTTCCTGGAGCTGGATATCCCGGCCAAGCAGGTGATCGATGCCAGCCAGCCGGCCGATGCCGTGCTGGAACAGGCACACGCCGCGATACGGGCCGAGCTGAACCGGCGGCTGGCCGGCGACGACAACCTGGACAGCGAGGCGGTGCGCAGCCTGCAGCGACTGGCCGCCAGTACGGCCAGCTGAATTCCGGACCCCGCCCAGGCGGGGTTTTTCATGCCGGCATCGGTTGCGTCGGGCCGGTGGCGACCTTTCCTGCCGCCGGTCGCTTGGCAACCACCCTGCTGCCGGGCGACGGGCAACGGCTCGCCCCAGGCCATGCATGCCCGGCCACGGCACAGGCCTTCCGGTGGCACGCTCTGCCTGGAGCGGCCTGCCGCCGAAGCGGGCCGGCCCCGGGAGCGGCGCGTGCGGCCGGGCCATCTCAATGGAAGTCGCGGCTGCGGATATCCAGGCTTCCCAGCAGTGGCGTCAGGTCGTGCAGGCGTCGGGCGATCAGGTGGCGCACGCCGTTCTCCGACTCCAGCCGCCCGTCCACCCGCATCAGTCGCGCTTCCAGGAACACCGGGCGCTGGCGTTCGGCCAGCTGCCGCCATACCACCACGTTGACCATCCCGTGTTCGTCCTCGAGGGTGACGAAGGTGACGCCGCTGGCGGTCTGCGGGCGTTGCCGTCCGGTGACCAGGCCGGCCACGGCGACCAGGCTGCCGGAGGCGAGCGCGGCCAGGTCGCGGGAACTGTGGCAGCGCTGCGCCTGCAGCTGCCGGCGCAACCGCGACAGCGGATGCCGTTCCAGCGTGGTGCCGAGCAGCGCGTAGTCGGCGCGCAGGTCCTCGCCGGGCGTGGGCATCGGCAGCGCCACCTGCGCTTCGGCCGTGGCCGGATGGCCGTCGAACAATGGCCGCTGCGCCTCGACCCCGGCAATCGCCCAGCGTGCGCGGTGGCGGTGGCCGGCCAGTCCACGCAGCGCGCCGGCATCGGCCAGCAGCGCCTGCGATCGCGGGTCCAGCCTGGCACGGCCGCACAGGTCGGCCACGTCGGCGAACGCTTCCACCGCTCTCGCCCGTTCGATGCGCACGGCCTCCTCCGCATTGAACCCGCGGACCATGCGCAGGCCCAGGCGGATGGCCAGGCGGTCGCCGCGCTCGGATTCGAGGGTGCAGTCCCAGCAGCTGTGGCGCACGTCCACCGGACGGGTGGCCACGCCATGCCGGCGCGCATCCTGCAGCAGCTGGTCGGCGCTGTAGAAGCCCATCGGCTGGCTGTTGATCAGCGCGCAGGCGAACTCGGCCGGGTGATGGCATTTGAGCCAGCTGCTGGCGTAGGCGATCAACGCGAAACTGGCGGCGTGGCTCTCCGGGAAACCGTAATCGCCGAAGCCCTTGATCTGCTCGAAGATGCGCTCGGCGAATTCCAGCGGGTAGCCACGTTCGAGCATGCCGCCGATGAGCCGCTCGCGGTGGTGTTCCAGCCCGCCATGGCGTTTCCATGCGGCCATCGAGCGCCGCAGCTGGTCGGCCTGGCTGGCGTCGTAGCCGGCGGCGACCATCGCGATCTGCATCACCTGTTCCTGGAACAGCGGCACGCCCAGCGTGCGCTCCAGCACTTTCTCCAGCGCCGCGGAGGGATAGGCCACGTCCTCTTTTCCCTCGCGGCGGCGCAGGTAGGGGTGCACCATGTCGCCCTGGATCGGCCCGGGGCGCACGATCGCCACCTCGATCACCAGGTCGTAGAAGGTCGCCGGCTTCAGCCGCGGCAGCATCGCCATCTGCGCGCGCGATTCGATCTGGAACACGCCGATGGTGTCGGCGCGGGCGATCATGTCGTAGGTCTCCTTGTCGCCTGCCGGAATCGTGGCCAGCGTGTATTCCAGCCCGCGGTGGCGGTGGATCAGGTCGAACGCCCGCCGCACCGCGGTGAGCATGCCCAGCGCCAGCACGTCCACCTTGAGCAGCCCCAGCGCCTCCAGGTCGTCCTTGTCCCACTGGATCACCGTGCGCTGCTCCATCGCCGCGTTCTCCACCGGCACCATGGTGTGCAGGGGGCGCTCGGAAATGACGAAGCCGCCGGGGTGCTGCGACAGGTAATGCGGGAAATTCACCAGTTCCCCGGCCAGCACCACGATCCGCCGCAGCAGCGGGCTGTCCGGGTCGAAGCCCTGCTCGCGCAGGCGCGCGGCCGAAGGCATCTCGTCGCTCCAGTGGCCGACCGTGGCGGTAAGCCGGGCGATGGCATCCTGCGGCAGGCCAAGTACCCGCGCCACGTCGCGCAGCGCCCCGCGGCTGCCGTACAGCGTGGCCACGGCCGCCAGCGCGGCGCGTTCGCGGCCGTAGCGGGCGAACACGTACTGGATCACCTCCTCGCGGCGTTCGTGCTCGAAATCGACGTCGATGTCGGGCGGCTCGTCGCGGTCGGCGGAAATGAAGCGTTCGAACAGCAGGTTGCTGCGGCGGGGATCCAGCTCGGTGATGCCCAGTGCGAAGCACACCACCGAGTTGGCCGCCGAGCCGCGCCCCTGGCACAGGATGCCGCGGCTGCGTGCATACGTGACCAGATCGTGCACGGTCAGGAAATACGACTCGTAGCGCTTGCCTGCGATCAACGCCAGTTCCTTGTCGATCAACGCCTGCGCGGCGGCCGGCGTGCCCTCCGGCCAGCGGCTTGCGGCGCCCTGCTCCACCAGCCGCGCCAGCCAGCTGCGTGGCGTATGCCCGGCCGGCACCAGTTCGTGCGGATACTGGTAGTCGATGGCGGCCTTGAGGTCGAAACCCGCGCAGCGCCCGGCGATGCGCAGCGTCTCGGCCAGCAGCGCCGGCGGGTACAGTTCGCGCAGCGCCGGCAAGGGCCGCAGGTGGCGCTCGCCGTTGGCGAACAGCAGGTGTCCGGCCTCGGCCACCGTGGTGCGGTGGCGGATGGCGGTCATCGCATCCTGCAGGGCACGGCGGCCACGGGCATGCATGTGCACGTCGCCGCTGGCCACCAGCGGCAGTTCCAGCGCCGCGGCCAGCGCCTGCAGCCGCGCCAGCCGGGCCGCATCGTCGGCGCCGCGGTGCAGCTCGACCGCGATCCACGCACGCCCGGCGAACCGCTCCTTCAGCCATTGCCCCTGGCATGCGTCGCTGTCCGGGTCCGGCAGCCACAACGCCAGCAGGCCCGGTATCGGCGCATCGAAATCCTCGCCCAGCAGCCGGTATTCGCCCTTGGCCGCGCGCCGCCGGGCCCGGGTGATCAGCCGGCACAGGGCCTGGTAGCCGTGCACGTCCTCGACCAGCAGCACCAGCTTCGGCCCATGCTCCACCCGCATCTCGCTGCCGACGATCAGCGCCAGGCCGGTGTCCCTGGCCGCCTGCCAGGCGCGCACGATGCCGGCCAGGGTGCATTCGTCGGTGATCGCCAGCGCCCGGTAGCCATGCCGGGCGGCGCGCCGGAACAGTTCCGGCGCGGTGGACGCGCCGCGCTGGAAGCTGAAGGCGGACAGGCAGTGCAGTTCGGCGTAGCCCGCGCTCATGCGAACCACCCGTGCAGCATGAAGCCGCCCTCGCCGCCCACTTCGCGCCAGGCCCAGGCCTGCTGGCCGAACTGCGTGCCCACCCGGTAGTAATCGCGGCGCAGGTCGGCACCGTCCCACCAGCCGCTCTCGATCCGCTCGGGACCTTCCAGGATGCGCGGTGCGGCGCCCGGCCAGGGTACCGGCGCGGGCAGCAACCAGCCCGGCCTGGCCCCGCCGGCAACCGCGATGGGGGCACGCTTCCCCGCATCGCTCTCGTTGCGCCAGGCCTGCTCCGGGCGATGGTCGGCATGCGTGCGCAGGCCGTGCACGGCCTGTTCGCCCAGGCGCGCGCGCAGGCGTTCGCGCAGTTGCTCCCACGGCATGCTCTGCTGCGGTCGCTGCTCGAACAGTTCGCGGTGCGCCGGCACGAACGCCGGCAACTGGTCGGCATGCAGGCACAGCGCCCGCACCGGTGCCGGCAGCTGCGCCTGCTCCAGCCGGCTGCGGGCGATCTCGAACAGCAGTGCCGGGTCGCGCTCGGCGGCAAGCAGGCCGATCGTCACCGTGGTGGCGGCGCAGTCCTCGTGCTCCAGCCGCAACGCGAAGCGCTGCACGCTGCCGTCGCGGCCGGCCAGGAACGCGGCCAGGTCGGCCACCAGCCGCCGCAGCGGGAACAGCAGGGCCTGCGAGGACTCGACCTCGTAGCCGAGCTCGATCCGCTGTTCGAATACCTCCGGCGGCCGGTACGGGCGCAACGGGAAGGGCCGTTCGCCCAGCAATGCGTCCAGGTGCTGCAGCACCTGCGGCGGGAAGCGCCGGGCGATGCCCTCGCGCGGCAATGCCAGCAGCTGCCGCAGCGTGCGCAGGCCCATGCGCGCGAAGGCGCCGGCGACGTCGGCGGCGAACCCGGCCCGCGCCACCGGCAGCGCCGCCAGCGCCTGCCGCAGCTCGCGGTCGCCGACGGCCAGCCCGTCGTGCCGGTTGGCCAGCGCCCGCGCGGCGACCGGATTGGGCGCCAGCACGATGCGGTGGCGGAAGCCCAGTTCCGACAGTTCCGCGCGCAGGCGCGCCTCGAACCGCGGCCACGGCCCGAACAGGCCCAGGCTGCCCTCGATCTCGACGATCAACGCCTGCGCATACTGCAGGCTGACCTGCGAACTGAAGCGATAGGCCCAGGCCGCCAGCAGCGCGTGCCAGCGTGCCTCGTCGGCCGGCTCGTGGTGGCTGCACTCGAATCCGCGTGCCAGCGCCTGCGCCGCGGTGAGCGACAGTCCCGGCTTCAGCCCCAGCGCCGCGGCGGCGGGATTGACCGCATGCAACACCCGCCGCTGCGCCGGGCCGGCGAGCAGCACCCGCGGCGCAGCGGGGTCGGCGCAGCCGCGCAGCACGCCGTCCAGCGCCAGATGCGGCAACAGGATGCAGGCCCAGCGCATGCCGCCCTCATCGCACCGCGGCGAACGGGATCGGGCGTGTCGGGGCCATGCCGCCCCGGCACTTGAGTACCCGCAGCTGCGCGGGACGGACATCGATGGCGATGCGCAACGCCGCCGGCGAAGGGTTGCGTGCCGCCTGCAGCGGCCGGCAGGCGAACCCCAGGGTCTGCCCGGACTCGGCCGCCACCTGCAACCGCCGCAATGCCCGGTCGTCGGCCAGCTGCGGCCAGCACAGCACCGCACCGCAGCTGCCCGAACGCAGGCATTGCTCGCTGGCCCACAACGCATCGCGCAGCTGCGGGGCCTGCACCACCTGCAGCTGGCGCAGATCGATGCCGGCGGCCTGCCAGGCCGGGGCATAGGGAATGTAGGGCGGCGCCACCAGCACCACCCGCTCGCCGGCCTGCGACAGCCGCGCCAGCGAGGGCCACAGCAGCCGCAGTTCGCCGACACCATCGGCCGGCTGCAGCACCTCGGTCAGCGCCGCTTCCGGCCAGCCACCGCTGGGCAGGACCGCATCCAGCAACGCGTGGCCGCTGGGCTGGCCGCTGGCCGGCAGCGGCGCTGGCCGCCCGCGCCAGACCCGGCGTTCGTGCAGCAGCGTATCGAGGGCGACCACCGCGCCCATCAGCCGCGCCGCACCAGCCCGCAGAACACGCCTTCGATGGCGAAATCCTGGCCCGGCTGCACCTCGATCGGCGCATAGGCGGGATTGCGCGACAGCAGCCGCAACGCATCGGCCGAATGCGACAGCCGCTTGATGGTCAGCTCGCCGTCCAGCCGCGCCACCACCGTCTGCCCGTCGCGGGCCTCGGGCGTGCGTCGTACCCCGACCAGGTCGCCCTCGAGGATGCCGTCCCCGATCATCGAATCGCCCTGCACCCGCAGCAGGTAATCCGGCCGGGCCGAAAACAGCCGCGCATCCAGCGCCAGCGTGTCGACCAGCCCGGCATCGGCGCCGATCGGCACGCCGGCCGCCACCCGCCCCAGCACCGGCACCTGCAGCAGGTCGCCACGGGGCCGCAATCCGGCCGGCCGGATGCCGCGGGCCTGGCCGGCGGCAACCTCGATCAGCCCGGCCCCGGCCAGCGCCAGCACGTGCTTGCGGGCCGCCCCGCGCGAGGCAAGCCCGCAGGCATCGGCGATCTCGGCCAGAGTCGGCGGCTGGCCGTGACCGGCCACCCGGTCGCGGATGAAATCGAGGATGGCGGCACGCCGGGGGCTCAGTTCGCTCATGGAGTACATTTGTACTCTTTTCCGGCGAAACCGGCCATCCCCCATCCGCATTCCCTTTCGCCATTGCAGCAATGCGTCAAGAACCGCCGCGCCGCCCCCTGCTATGGTCCGCCCTGCACCCGAGCCTCCTTGCCCGCCGCAACCAGGCAATGCCCCTGACATCCCATGAGCCGCGGAGCGTCCCGCTCCGCACCATCGCCCCGGTCACCGCCATTGCCCTGGCGGTGTTCGCCGCATGGCGATGGTGGGGGGCCGGCGATGCCACCGGCGCCCTGCTGGCCGTGCTGTGCGCCCTGCCGGCCATCGCTTCGGTCCTGCTGCTGGAGTACTACCGGCGCCACCTGCCGATGGCCGGCCTGCTGCTCTGCGCCGCCAATGCGCTGGGCAGCCTGCTGGCCGCCTGGCGCCTCGGCAGCGATGGGCTGGCGTGGTCCTACCTGGCGCTGATGGCCAACTTCTTCATCGTCCGCAGCGGCGTGGCGATCCCGGCCAACCTGCTGCTGGCGCTGGGCCTGCTGGCGATGCCGGGGCTGCTGCTGGGCGAACCGCCGCGCGTCTCGGCCATCCTGGTGATCGTGCTGATCCTGGGTTTCGGCCATCGCTTCTTCACGCGCCTGCAGGACGACCGCACGCACATGGAGGCCCTGGCCTCGCTGGACGCCCTGACCGGCCTGCCCAACCGGCGCCTGCTGGAAGACACCCTGACCCGCCTGATCGCCGACCCGCGCAGCCGGCGCCGCCAGCACGCCCTGATCGTGCTCGACATCGATCGTTTCAAGGAAGTGAACGACCTGTACGGGCACCGCGCCGGCGACATCGCCCTGTCCGACCTGGCGACGATCCTGCGCTTCGAACTGCGCGGGCAGGACCAGGTCTTCCGCTTCGGCGGCGAGGAGTTCGTGGTGCTGGTGCACGCGCCGACCCGCGATGCGCTGGAAGGCGTCACCGAGCGCCTGCGCAAGGCCGTCTACCAGTCCCTGCGCGGCCCCGGCGGCCGCATCACCGTATCGCTGGGCGGCGCGATGTACACCGGTGAGCCGCACTGGCAGGACTGGTTCTCGCGCGCCGACACCGCGCTGTACCTGGCCAAGGGCGCCGGCCACAACAACTACGTCATCGCCGACGACCTGGACTGAGGCGCCGCTATGGCGCCTGCGCGACCGTGGCGACCGGCGTGCCCTGGCCCCATCCGCCCAACGCCTTGTAGATGGCGACGACGCCGATGTTCACCGCGGCCTCGGCCTCGGCCAGCGCGTCCTCCGCCGCCAGCCGGCTGCGCTGCGCGTCGAGCAGGGTCAGGAAATCGCCGCCGCCTTCGCGGTAGTGGATCTGCGCCAGCGCCTCGGCCCGTTGCGCCGCCTGCACCTGTTCGGCCAGCAGCCCCAGCCGCGCCTGCTGCCGGGCATAGCCGGTCAGTGCATTGCCGGTCTCCTCCAGCGCCAGCAGCACCGTCTTCTCGTACTCGGCCGCGGCACCGTCGGCCTGCGCCTCGCTGGCGCGCAGGCGCGCACGCACGCTGCCGATGTCGAAGGCCGCCCAGCTGATCGACGGCGTCAGCGACCAGGCCTTGCTGCTTCCCTGCAGCAGCGAGCCGGCATCGCCGGACAGGAAGCCGACGAAGCCGCTCAGGCTGATGCGCGGGAACAGCTCGGCGGTGGCGACCCCGATCCGCGCGGTGGCCGCGGCCAGCCGACGCTCGGCCAGGCGCACGTCCGGACGCTGGCGCAGCAGCTGGGTGGTATCGCCCAGCGGCAGTTCCCGCGCATAGGCCGGCAGCGGTCGTGGCGCCAGCCGTTCCTCCAACGCGCCCGGGCGCACTCCCAGCAGCACCGCCAGGCGGTGCTGGGCCTGCAGTTCCGCCGCCTGCAGCAACGGCACTCCGGCCTCGACCGATTTCAGCCGCGCGCGGTTGCCCTGCACGTCCAGTTCGGTACCCGCGCCCAGCTGCCAGCGGGCCTCGGCCAGGCGCTGGGTATCGCCCAGGTTGACCAGGGTCTGCTGCGCCACCGCGATCCGCTGTTGCAGGCCGCGCAGTTCGAAATAGTGGCGCGCCACTTCCGCGGCCACCGTCACCTGCGCGTCGGCCAGCCCGGCCTGCTCCGCCTCCAGCTCGGCATGGGCGGCCTCGGCCGCACGCCGCTGGCGTCCGAACAGGTCCAGTTCCCAGCCGGCATCGAACCCCAGGCTGTAGCTCTCGCTGGTCAGCCGCGCGCCATCGGCCGCCGCCTCCGGTTGCCGGCGGCGGTCGTGGCTGCCGCCGGCGACCACGTGCGGCGCCTGGTCCAGGCGCCGCTCCACGAACACCGCGCGCGCCTGCGCTACCCGCGCCAGCGCGATGCGCAGGTCCAGGTTGGCGTCCAGCGCATCGCCGACCAGCTGTTCCAGCACCGGGTCGTCGAACTGCGACCACCACACCGCCACCGGCGAGGCGCTGCTGAAACCGGTCTCGTCGCTGCCCTGCACGCTCACCGGCGCCTGCACCGGCGCACGGTAGTCCGGCCCGACGCTGGCGCAACCGACCAGCAGCGCCGAGGCCAGCACCGTCATCGCCATCCGGCTCACCATGGCAGCACCTCGCCCAGGTAGGTGAAGCTGCCGCTGGGACCGTCCTGGTCCAGCAATGCCATCGCCACGCTGCTGCGCGCACCCTCGGTGACGTCGATCTCGCCCTCGCCGGCATTCATGTCGGTCTTCACGTAGCCGGGATGGATCATGTTGGCCTTGATCGCACTGTCGCGCAGTTCGTAGGCCAGGTGCAGGGTCCAGGCGTTCAGCGCGCTCTTGGACACGTTGTAGGCCGGCAGCTTGAAGTCGTAGATCGACGAGGACGGATCGGCGTGCAGGGTCAGCGAACCCAGGCAGCTGGACACGTTGACGATGCGGCCGGCCGGCGAGCGCCGCAGCAGCGGCAGGAAGGCCCGGGTCACCTCCACCACCGCGAACAGGTTGGTGTCGAAGGTGTCGCGCCAGACCTGCGCGCTCTGCTGCGAAGGCGCCAGCTGCAGGTCGTCGAGCAGGATGCCGGCGTTGTTGACCAGGATGTCCAGCCGGCCGTGGCGCTGCTCCACCGTGGCCACCGCCGCGGCGATGCTGGCCGCATCCAGCACGTCCAGCTGGATCGCCTCCACCGGCAGTCCTTCGGCCTGCAGCTTCAATGCGCCGGCCACGGCCCGGTCGCGGTTGCGGCCGGCCAGCAGCGTATGCACGCCGGCCTGCGCCAGCTGGCGCACGGTCTCCAGGCCGATGCCGCGGGTGGCGCCGGTGACCAGCGCGATCTTCTGCGTGTTGCTCATGGGTGATTCCTCGTAACGGGGGAAGAAGGGTCAGGCCTGCTGCGGCTGCGCGACGGGCGCATGGGACACCAGCGGCCGGTTGGACAGCTTGCGCAGCGCGACGTAGAACACCGGGGTCAGGAACAGGCCGAACAGGGTCACGCCGAGCATGCCGGCGAACACGGTGATGCCGGTGACCGAGCGCACCTCGGCGCCGGCGCCGGTGGACAGCACCAGCGGCACGGTGCCGGCGATGAACGCCACCGAAGTCATGATGATCGGGCGCAGGCGCAGGCGGCAGGCTTCCAGCGCCGCCTCGACGATGCCCTTGCCGGCCATCTCCAGCTCACGCGCGAACTCGACGATCAGGATCGCGTTCTTGCACGCCAGCCCCATCAGCACCACCAGGCCCACCTGCACGAACACGTTGTTGTCGCCGCCGGTCAGCCAGACGCCCAGCAGCGCCGACAGCAGCGTCATCGGCACGATCAGGATCACCGCCAGCGGCAGCGTCCAGCTTTCGTACAGCGCGGCCAGCACCAGGAACGCCAGCAGCACCGCCAGCGGGAACACGATGAACGCGGCCTTGCCCTGGGTGGCCTGCTGGTAGCTCAGGTCGGTCCATTCGATCGCCATGCCGTTGGGCAGGATCTGCGATGCAAGCTCGGTCACCTTGGCCATGCCCTGCGAGGACGACATGACCCGCGGATCGACGTCGCCGGCCAGGTCCGCGGCGGGATAGCCGTTGTAGCGCAGCACCGGGTCCGGGCCATAGGTGCGGCGGATGTTGACCATCGAGCCGATCGGCACCATCTCGCCGCGGTCGTTGCGGGTCCGCAGGTTGGCGATGTCCTCCACGTCGTCGCGGAACGACGCATCGGCCTGCGCGATCACCTGCCAGGTACGGCCGAAGCGGTTGAAGTCGTTGACGTAGGCCGAGCCGAGGTAGGTCTGCAAGGTTTCGAACAGCTCGGTCAGCGGCACGCCCTGGGCCTTGGCCTTGACCCGGTCCACCTCGGCGTCGAACTGCGGCACGTTGGCCTGGTAGGTGGTGTTGGCGAACCCCATGCCCGGGGTCTGCATCAACGCGCCCTGCATGGCACTGGTCGCGTCCTGCAGCGCGCCGAAGCCGAGGTTGCCGCGATCCTCGATGAACAGCTGGTAGCCGGCGCCATTGCCCAGGCCCAGGATCGGCGGCGGCATCACCGAGAAGGTGAAGCCTTCCTGCAGGCCGGCGATCTTCTGGTTGATCTCGGCGTTGATCTCCAGCGCGCTGCGCTTGCGCTCGCCGAACGGCTTCAGCGGCAGGAACACCACGCCGGTGTTGGGCGTGTTGGTGAACTGCACCGCATTGAGCCCGGGGAAGGCGATCGAATGGGCCACGCCCTCGGTCTCCATCGCGATCTCGCTGACCTTGCGCAGCAGCGTGTCGGTGCGCGAGATCGAGGATCCTTCGGGAAGCTTGACGCCGGCGACCAGGTACAGCTTGTCCTGGATCGGGATGAAGCCCGGCGGCACCGCCCTGAACATCAACCCGGTGGCCAGCAACAGCACCGCATACACCGCGAACACCGCGCCGCGCTTGCCCAGCACCCGCGACACCGCTCCCTGGTACCTGTCGGAGCTGGCCGCGAAGAAGCGGTTGAACGGCCGGAACACCCAGCCGAACAGCTTGTCGATCAGGCGCGTGGGGCCATCCTTCGGCGCGCCGTGGGGCTTGAGCAGGCGCGCGGCCAGCGCCGGCGACAGGGTTAGCGAGTTGATCGCCGAGATCACCGTGGAGATGGCGATGGTGACGGCGAACTGCTTGTAGAACTGCCCGGTCACGCCGGTCAGGAACGCCATCGGCACGAATACCGCGCACAGCACCAGCGCGATGGCGATGATCGGGCCGGACACCTCGCGCATCGCCTGGTGCGCGGCGGCCATCGGCGACAGGCCTTCCTCGATGTTGCGCTCGACGTTCTCGACCACCACGATCGCATCGTCCACGACGATGCCGATCGCCAGCACCAGGCCGAACAGGCTCAGCGTATTGATCGAGAAACCGAGCAGGTACAGCGCGGCGAAGGTGCCGACGATCGATACCGGCACCGCGATCAGCGGGATGATCGACGCGCGCCAGGTCTGCAGGAACAGGATCACCACCAGCACCACCAGCACGACGGCTTCCAGCAGGGTGGTCACCACCGCCTTGATCGAGTCGCGCACGAAGATCGTGGTGTCGTAGACCGCCTCGTACTCCACGCCTTCCGGGAAGCGCTGCGAGAGCTCGTCCATGGTGGAGATCACGCCCTTCTGGATGTCCAGCGCGTTGGCGCCGGGCGCCTGGAAGATGCCGATGCCGACCGCGTCGTTGCCGTCCAGCTGCGAACGCAGCGTGTAGTCGCCGGCGCCCAGTTCCAGCCGCGCGACGTCGGACAGCCGCACGATCTCGCCGCCGGCGCCGCTCTTGATCACGATGTCGCCGAACTCCTGTTCGGTCTCCAGGCGGCCGCGGGCGTTGATCAGGGTCAGGAAGTTGCTGTCCGGCATCGGCTCGGCGCCGATCTGCCCGGCCGAGACCTGCACGTTCTGCTCGCGCATCGCGCGCAGCACGTCGCCGGCGGTGAGCCCGCGCGAGGCGATCCTGTCCGGGTCGAGCCAGGCGCGCATCGCGTAATCGCCGCCGCCGAAGACCTGCGCATCGCCGACGCCGGACAGGCGCGCGAGCGCGTCCTTGACGTGCAGGCGCGCGTAGTTGCGCAGATACAGCGTGTCGTACTTGCCGCCCGGCGAGGTCAGGTGCACCACCATCAGGAACACCGGCGACTGCTTCTGCGTGGTCACGCCCTGCCGGCGCACGTCCTCCGGCAGCCGCGCCAGCGCCTGGCTGACCCGGTTCTGCACGCGCACCGTGGCGTCGTCGGGGTCGGTGCCGGGCTGGAAGGTGACCGTCATCTGTAGCACGCCGTCGGAACCGGCGACCGACTTGAGGTACATCATGTCCTCCACGCCGTTGATCGCTTCCTCCAACGGCGTGGCGACGGTCTCGGCGATCACCTTGGGATTGGCGCCCGGGTAGACCGTGCGCACCATCACCGAGGGCGGCACTACTTCCGGGTATTCGCCGATCGGCAACAGCGGGATCGCGATCAGGCCGGCGGCGAAGATGACGATCGACAGCACCGCGGCGAAGATCGGGCGATCGATGAAGAATCTGGAGAAGTCCATGGGTGGATTTCCTGGAATTGAAAAAGCAAAGGGTTTGCCCCCTGTCCCGCATGGGACGAGGGAGAGGCATGGCCACGCTGGCGTTGGAATATGCGGCGCCGATCGCCGCATGCGCTTCCCGCCGTCATTCCCGCGAAGAGCCCGCCCCGCGCAGCGGGGACGGAAACCCGGCGACGTCCGCAACGACCGCACGCAAGTCACCGGGTCCCTGCCTGCGCAGGGGCGACGCGGCTTATTTCATGCCGACGACCTGCGCCACCGCATCGGTGCTGCGCCCATCCATCGCCACCGGCTTGGCGTCGACCGGCATGCCCGGCATGAACACCTTCTGCACGCCATCGACGATCACCTTGTCGCCGGGCTCCAGGCCCTGCTCGACGATGCGCAGTCCCTCGGCGCTGCGGCCCAGCTGCACGTCGCGGCGCTGCGCCTTGCCGTCCTTGTCGATGATGTAGACGTACTTGCGGTCCTGATCGGTCAGCACCGACTTGTCGTCGATCAGCAGCGCCTCGAAGCGGCCGCTGCCCAGCAACCGCACCCGCGCGAACAGGCCGGGAGTGAAGCGCCGTTCGCGGTTGTCCAGCAACGCCCGCACGTGGATGGTGCCGGTGCTGCGGGTGACCTGGTTGTCGAGGAAGTCGACCTGTCCGGCGTGCGGATAGCCGTCCTCTCCGACCAGCCCCACCTGCACCGGCAACGACGCATCGCGCTCGCTGGGCCGCTCGCCATTGCGCTCCATCTGCGCATAGCGCAGGAAGGTCGCCTCGTCGGCATCGAAGTACACGTGCACCTTGTCCAGCGACACCAGCGTGGTCAGCACGCTGGCGCCGTCGCCGGCGGTGACCAGGTTGCCGGCGGTGACCTGCGCCCTGCCGGCGCGGCCGTCGATCGGCGCCCGTACCTGGGTGAATTCCAGGTTGAGCCGGGCCGCGTCCACCGCCGCCTGCGCCGCCTGCAGTTCGGCCTGCGCCTGTTCGGCCGCGGCGCGGCGCTGTTCCCAGCTCTCGGTGGAGATCACCTGCTGGTCGGCCAGCTTGCGCGCCCGCGCCGCTTCGCTGCGGCCCAGCTCGGCCTGGGTCCGCGCCCGCGCCAGCTGTGCCTGCGCCTGCGCCAGTTCGGCCCGGTAGCTGCGCGAGTCGATGGTGAACAGCACGTCGCCCTTCTTCACCTCCTGGCCTTCCACATAGTTGACCTTGTCGATGTAGCCGGACACGCGCGGGCGCAGCTGCACGGTTTCCACCGCCTCGACGCGGCCGCTGAATTCGTCCCACTGGCTGACTTCCTTGTGCAGGACCGGTGCCACGCTCACCGAGGGCGGCGGCGGTGCGGCGGTTTCGGCGGCGCTGTTGCTGCAGCCGGCGGCGACCGCGGCCGCCAGCAGGCTGAGGGTCCCCAGCGCGAGGGCCCGGGAACGGAACGGGAAACGGGAAGAGATGTTCATGCAAGCCTCGTGGGAGCGTTGAGTACGTGGAAGAGTCGGTCGAGCGGGAGCGCATGCTGCAAGCTCAACCAAAGTTGAGGTCAAGCGACGGTGTCGGTCTGCCATGGCCAGCGGAGCGAATCGGCGTGCAGCATCCGCGACGGCAACGGCACCGGTTCGCCGCGGTCGTGGACGATGGCCCCGGTCGGCGCGTGCCGGCCCAGCAGCGCCACCGCACGGCGTCCTACCGCCAGCGCGCTCGGCCATCCGGCGCAGGCCTGCCGTGCATTGCCGGGCGTGCAGACCGGGTTGGCCACCTCCAGCAGCTGCACGCGCACGCCCAGCAATTGCGCTTCGTCGTGCAGCACCTGCGCCAGCATCCGGATCGCCGCGGCCGCCACCGAGGCTTCGCCATGCCCGGACCAGGCACGCATCGCGCAGGGGCTGCCGATCAGCACGTAGCGTCCGCCCGGTCCGGACTGCGCCAGCAGCGGCAGCAGCTGCCGGGCCGCGGCCAGGTGCGGCAGCACGTCGCGGTCCAGCCGCCGGCGCAGCCCGGCCAACGGCCGCTCCAGCAGGCGACCGCGCTGCAGTGGACTGCCCAGGCTGGCGATCACCGCGGCCAGCGGTCGCGGCCGCTGCGCCACGCGCGCGGCCAGCGCCGCAGCGGCGCTATCGTCGGCCACCGATCCCGGTACGGTTTCCAGCGCCGGCTCGTCGGCGAACTGCCGGCGCAGCGCGCGCAGGCGGCCCGGATCGCGCCCGGCCACCAGCACCGGACTGCCGGCTTCCAGCAGTGCGGCCACCACGCCCTGGCCGACATTGCCGGCGCCGCCGAGGACCAGAACCTCCGGCTGCAGTGTCCCGCTCATGGGATTTTTGCTCCCTCATCCGGGACAATCGCGATCCGCGCCAGGCGACCGCCGCGATGCAGCCCCAGCCGCATCACGCCGCCGGCCTGCCGCCGCGGCGGCGGGGTGAATTCGCGAAAAGCCGGATATTCCCGGGGAAAAGCCGGATTTCCGGCCGGGATCGAGCGGCCTCTGCAGGGCATGGCCCGCCGCAGCGGGAACTTGAGAATCTGGCGCAGCCACATGGCCGGGCACCTGTCTGTCGGGGGAGGTAGCCAAACTACGCCGCTAACCCGCACTTGATTAGTCCGGATTAAGGGGAATAATCGTCCCGCACCCGGCACAATCGCCGCGCCCCCCCTGTCGCCCCCCCCTCTCTCCGCCTCCGGATCCCGTCATGGCCCACGATCTCAACGACACCCTCATCTTCGTCAAGGTGGTCGAACAAGGCAGCTTCATCGCCGCCGCCAAGGCGCTCGGCCTGCCCAAGACCACCGTCAGCCGCAAAGTGCAGGAACTGGAAACGCGCCTGGGCGCGCGCCTGCTGCACCGGACCACGCGTCGCCTCGGCCTGACCGAGGCCGGCTCGACCTACCACGAACACTGCCAGCGCATCGCGCGCGAACTGGAGGAAGCCGAGAGCGCGGTGAGCCAGCTGCAGTCCGGCCCGCGCGGCTGGCTGCGCTTCACCGTGCCCTACTCCCTCGGCATCACCTGGATCGCACCGCTGCTGGGGCAGTTCAATGCGCTGTACCCGGAGATCCGCCTGGACATGCACCTGGGCAACGAGACGCTGGACCTGATCGCCGGCGAAGCCGACCTGGCCCTGCGCGTGGGCGCGCTGCCCGACTCCAACCTGGTCGCGCGCAAGCTCGGCAGCCTGCGCACGCAGGTGTTCGCCAGCCCCGCCTACATCGAGCGCTACGGCGAACCGCTGCATCCGGACGAACTGCAGTTCCACCGCATCCTGGCCATGCGCAAGAGCTACCACAGCAACAACGGCCGCTTCTTCTGGCAGCTGGGCGAGAACGGCGGCGAGCTGCGCGACTTCCCGGTCACGCCGCTGATGGTGGCCAACGACGTGTCCGCGCTCAACGGCGCGCTGGTCTGCGGCGAAGGCCTGCTGCTGACCGGCGACGTGATGGCCAAGCCCTTCATCGAATCGGGCATGGTGAACCGCGTGCTGGCCGGCTGGACCGGGCCGGAAGTGGATTTCAACGCGGTGTTCGCCGGCGGCCGCCTGGTCTCGCCGAAGGTGCGCGTGTTCGTCGACTTCCTGGTGGACAAACTCAACTTCGACGCCAACTACATGCTCTCGCAGTGCCCGGCGGCGAAGCTGGCCAAGCAGCAGCAAGGCAAGGCCGACGTCGAGGCCGAAACCGTCGCCAAGCGGATACTGGAGACCGCGACCGCGGCGTGACGGCCCGCCGCCGTTGCGCCGGGCCGGACCCGACGCGACCACCCGCCCGGACCAACGCGATGGTTCGGGCAGGAAACGGAAAAGGCCGCCCATGGGGCGGCCTTTTCGTCATCCGGGCAAGCTGCCGGTTACTGGCGCAGCGGGATCACCCGGATCTCGACGCGGCGGTTCTGCGCGCGGCCGGCTTCGGTGCTGTTGTCGGCGATCGGATAGTTCTTGCCGGCGCCCAGCGTCTCGATGCGCTCGCGCTGCACGCCCTGCGCGCTCAGGTAGACCGCCACCGAATCGGCGCGCTCCTTCGACAGGCGATTGTTGACCGCATCGCTGCCGATGCTGTCGGTATGGCCGACCACTTCGATCATGGTCTGGTTGTATTCGGCCAGGGTCGCGGCCACGCCGTTGAGCGCGCCGTAGAACTGCGGCTTCAGCGTCGACTTGTTGAAGTCGAAGGTGATGCCGTCGGGCAGGTTCAGGGTGATGTTGTCGCCCTGGCGCTGCACGTCGATGCCGGTGTTGGCGGTGCGCTCGCGCAGCGCGCGCTCCTGGCGGTCCTGGTAGTTGCCGACGGCGGCGCCGCTGAGCGCGCCGATGCCGGCGCCGATCATCGCGTGCTGGCGGCGCTCGGTGGCGCTGTCGCCGCTGAGCAGGCCGGCGGCGGTGCCGATGGCCGCGCCGATCAGCGCGCCGCGACCGGTGCGGTTCTGCTGCTGGCTCGGGTTGCCGTAGGGATCGCTCTGCACATAGGAACCGCCGGTGGCACAGGCCGACAGGGCCGCCGCGGTCAGCAGCGCCAGGGAAAGATTGCGGGTAGCGGATCGGGACATGGGGTATCTCCTTCGTATGGCCGGGGCCGGCCGGCATGGCGCGGACGAGGGCAAGCATAAACAGGCCGGCGCGATGCGGACATGAGGAAAAAACCGCCGCCACGGCTCCCATTCATATTCCGTGGCGGGCCCGCTGGCCGGGCCCGGGCCGGAGCAGCGCACGGCCACCGCCGGCAGCGGTGGCGGCGCCACCGGCAGCGCGCGGACGAGGCTTATTCGAAGCTGCCCACCGAGTCGTGGGCGAGGTTGTCGAAGCGGGTGTATTCGCCGAAGAACTTGAGCTTGCACGAGCCGGTGGGGCCGCTGCGCTGCTTGCCGATGATGATCTCGGCCAGGCCCTTGTCCGGCGAATTTTCCTTGTTGTAGTAGTCGTCGCGGTAGATGAACACGATCATGTCCGCGTCCTGCTCGATGGCGCCGGATTCGCGCAGGTCGGCCATCACCGGGCGCTTGTCGGTACGCGTTTCCAGCGAGCGGTTGAGCTGCGACAGCGCGATCACCGGCACGTTCAGTTCCTTGGCCAGGCCCTTGAGCGAGCGCGAGATCTCGGAGATTTCCGTCGCCCGGTTCTCGCTGTTGCCCGGCACCGACATCAGCTGCAGGTAGTCGATCACGATCAGGCCCAGGTCGTGCTCGCGCTTGAGCCGGCGCGCCTTGGAGCGCAGCACCTCCGGCGACACGCCCGGAGTGTCGTCGATGAAGATCTTGGTTTCCTTCAGCATGCGGATGGCGCCGGTGACGCGGCTCCAGTCCTCGTCCTCCAGCTGGCCGGTACGCAGGCGCTGGGCGTTGATGCGGCCGTTGGAGGAGATCAGGCGCATCGCCAGCTGCGCGGCCGACATTTCCATCGAGAACACCGCCACCGCCTTCTTCGACTTGATCGCCGCGTATTCGGCGATGTTCAGCGCGAAGGTGGTCTTGCCCATGGCCGGGCGCGCGGCCAGGATCACCAGGTCGGTCGGCTGCAGGCCGGCGGTCATCTGGTCGAAGTCGGTATAGCCGGTCGGCAGGCCGGTGACGTTGCCGCCGTTGTTGAAGCGGTCCTGCAGCAGCGAGAACGCGTCCTTCAGCGCATTGGGCATGCCGACGAAATCGGTGCGCCCGCGCGCGCCCTGCTCGGCGATGGCGAACACCTGCTTCTCCGCCGCCGCCAGCAGTTCCGAGCTGTCGCGCCCTTCCGGCTGGAAGCCGTCGTTGACGATGTCGGTGCCCACCTGGATCAGCTGCCGCAGCACCGCCTTGTCGCGCACGATCTCGGCGTAGGCGGAGATGTTGGCGGCCGACGGCGTGGTGCTGGCCAGTTCGATCAGGTAGGCGCCGTCGCCCACCAGTTCCATCTTGCCCTGCGATTCGAACCATTCGCCCAGGGTGACCGCGTCGAACGGCCGGTCGCGCTCGGACAGCTCGCGGATCGCGCGATAGATCAGCTGGTGGTCGCGCCGGTAGAAGTCGTTCTCGGTGAGCTGCTCGTTGACCTGGTCGAAGGCCTGCGGCGCCAGCATCAGCCCGCCCAGCACCGCCTGTTCGGCCTCCACCGAATGCGGCGGCACGCGCAGCTGGTCGATGCGCTGTTCGCTGCGATCGGAACGATCGCTGCGCTCTGAACGGAAACCGGGACGGGCGGACATGGGGGAACGGCTCGCGGCAGGGGGACGGGGGCAGGAAGGATAGTCAGCGGCGGCCGTCCAGGCCATGCACAACTCTGTGGATAAGCGGTGCGCTGCCGGTGCATGGCCCTCCCTCCGCCGTTGTAGGAGCGACGTCAGTCGCGACAGGGCATTACCGCCAAAGCCCTGTCGCGACTGGCGTCGCTCCTGCAGGGGCCACCAGGCAGGCAGCCTGGGGGAACGCCGTCTCAGCGGCCGCGACCGGCCCGGTCCCGGCGGTCGATCCAGTCGATCAAGCGCTCGACCAAACCCGCAGGCGCGCGCGTGCTTGCGATGGAGGTGGTGTACTGCCGGCCCTGTGCAGTTGTAGGAGCGACGTCAGTCGCGATGGGGCCTTTACCGGTAATGCCCTGTCGCGACTGACGTCGCTCCTACAAGGGGCCCAGGCAGGCAGCCTGGGGGAATGCCGTCCCAGCGGCCGCGACCGGTTCAGCCCTGGCGGCCGATCCAGGCGATGAAGCGGTCGACGAAATCCTGCAGGAACGTACGCGTGCCCTCGTTGGCGACGTTGCCGTCGGCGTCGACCAACCCGTCCTTGAAATGGATGAAGGCCTCCGGTTGCGGCAGCACCGGCATGTCCAGGTAGGACAGGATGTTGCGCAGGTGCTGCTGCGCCAGTGCGGTGCCGATGGCGCCGATGGACGCGCCGATCACCGCCGCCGGCTTGCCGGCGAAGGCGCTGTCGCCATAGGGCCGCGAGCCCAGGTCGATCGCGTTCTTGAGCACGCCGGGCACCGAGCGGTTGTACTCGGGAGTGACGAACAGCACCGCATCGGCCGCGCGCACCTGCGTCTTCAGCCGCACGCCCTGCTCCGGGTAGCTGGCGTCGTTGTCCTGGTTGTAGAGCGGCAGGTCGTCGATCCGTGCGTACTCGAAATCGGCCTTGCCCGCGGCCAGCTTCTCCAGCGCCCGCGCCAGCTGGCGGTTGATGGACTGCTTGCGCAGGCTGCCGACGAAAACGACGATCTTGTACTGGCTCATGGGCGGTCCTCCGTGCGGGAAATCGCAAGCCTAGCTGTGTAAACCCAGGACGTTGTTCAGCGGGAGCTGGAGGCGGCTGATGGGTGGCTGGTAGCCGAGGCTGGCATGAGGTCTGTGCCAGTTGTACTGGTGCAGCCAGCGCGGGAGTGCCAGC
>NZ_JAPCHY010000012.1 GCF_026107455.2 Xanthomonas chitinilytica
GAGCGACCCAAGAAGGTGCTCGGCGGACTGACCCCGAGCGACTACGCCAGCCAGCTGGCATCCGCTACGATTGATCCCGGACTCTAAACCGCCGTGCTACTGAAGGCGGGGGGACGTCGGAGGCAGGGCTGGCAGCCACTTGTTGTCCGACAAGTAGCTTGACCTTGGCGAGCGTTGCGTCAGAGCAAGTTTTGCCCTGCGACAAGAAGCACTCTCTAACGCGCGAAGACCATTTCTTGTTTGACCTAAAAGCTTTTGTGCTGAGGTCAACGCCGAAGTCATGCAACACAGCATCCTTATACAAAGAAAGCTCTAGAACGTCCTCAAACTCAGACTCAGTCATTCCGTTGCAGATGGTAAACGTGCAATCCGCAAGATCGAGCACGCCGTCCTTCTCTGCCTTGTCGAACGCAGTCTTGCCGGCAGCGTCATGATCCAGTAGCACATGTGTTAGACACAAGAAGCTCTTAAGCAGCGAAACCTTATAAGTAAGATTGCTCGCTCCACCGATCTGGTCTATTACGAGCACGTTATCTTTTAGGGCCTTCCCGAGTTTCTTGCTTAACGCGGGCAACAAAGCTCTGAGCGCGATGACGTCTTCATGCCCCTCGACAACTAACGAATAATTTGCATGTGTGAGATTGTCGGATGCGCGGATACCCAGAACATCTCGAATGGCATTGATTGATCGGGCCGGCACGGCCGATCCATCGCTCACGATAACGTTTGATTGAACTGTGTCGCGTACTACAAAGAGGGGATTGTGCGTAGTAATCAGAACCTGGGCGCTTTCTGCGACTTGACTGATGATCTCGTTGACTTGATGTATTGCCGAAGGATGGAGGTGAGACTCAGGCTCCTCGATAACCAGAATATGCGCGCCTTCTTTGTTGTTTGCGCTCTTCATGAGCCCCAAAGCGGCCAAGCTCTTGACGCCGTCGCCCTTCATCTCGATATCGGTTTCCGTCCCGTCATTGACAAGAACGCTGATGTTCTGCCGCAATGAATGTCGCCGCCCAATATCAGACACTTCAAGCCTGACCGACTGGATGTTGGGGAGGAATTCTTTCAGTGGCTCCTCAACGCGCTTTCCGATCTCGTCGAGTATTGGCTGTTGCAGCCTACTAATTGCTGCCAGCGCTTGCTCATACTCCTGATCGTTCTCAAGCGTGCGCAGCGCCTCAGAAAGCATTCGCTCGATAAGAGCTAGCGACTCTTTATCAGTCCTCACTGCAGGAATGTAGTTGAAGAAAATTCGTTCTGCCACAAATCGCGCGATCTGAGAGGATTTGTTTGAGAGTGTGGCGGATCCTCGCCCTGACTTCACCACACGGAAGGTCGGCTCGTTTGTCTTGCCGATTGATACTTCCAACGGTAATGAGCCATTGAGCATCACGCCAATCTGATCCTTAAACGCTGCGCACTCTTGGTCATCTAAAGAGAACTCAAGTCTAAATATGCTTTTAAGGCCAGACTTGCGACCTTGGTATTGCATTGGGAAATCGCGCTTCCACACATACGCACGAGAGTTATATGAAATGTGACGTCGAGCCGTGGCCTGACCCAGTGCATGTAGTGATAGCAAACCCATCGCTGCCTCTAACGCGCGCATTAGATTGGACTTGCCCTCGTTGTTGCGACCTACGAACACGGTCAAATTCGATAGGGCGACGCTGTGGGCCGATGTGATACTGCGAAAGTTGGTAACCGAAAACTTGAGAAGACGCATTGAACTTCCTTGTGTGGAGCTAACGCCTGAATTAAGCCGCGCCGCGAAGCGGCGTCGGCTTGAATGAATTGTTAGGCTTCACGCCCGGCCACCCTGCACATGCTCTCGGAAGCCTTGCGTGGCCTCAGAGGTGAGAGATAAAAGTTCTGTCTCATGAACATGGACGGCGGTGATTCCGCGGCGCTTGGCCTCCGAGGGGAACGTAGTTTGGAATTGCCCCTTCGGGAGCAGAAGGGTGGCAGGGGTGCCACCGCTGCGCTCCAAGCATGAGCTGAATAATTTACGCACTTCAAACACGGAAGGCTCGGCCTGCGCAACAGACACGAAAGCAGTGCCAAAGATGAAGCCGCTTGCAGCGTCCATGAGTGCGATGCAATTGAAATCTCCGTCTTGCTCGGTGCGAACGGGAGCATCATTGAGTTGGAACACAACCCAAGCCTCGTCTTCTTCAAATTGGTTGGGTTCTAGCATGAACTTTCCATGTGAAGCCTAACGCCTGAATTAAGCCGCGCCGCGAAGCGGCGTCGGCTTGAATGAATTGTTAGGGGGCGACCCTATCATCAGTGCGAACGTCGGAGACCATGACCGTCAGTCCTGCGCCGGGAAGCAGATAAGCGCGATAAGTGAACTGTTTGCCCTCACAAGCCTCAATTGTCCAGTGCTCTACGACGGCATCACCCTCGTCCCGCACAATCTCGGCAGCCAGCGGACGAACGTACGGACAGCTCGGTTGTTGTGCGTTGTGCCAGCCAGCGAGGTCCCGGGCTACATTTGCGGCTTGCCCCCCGCAAGCCGAAGTGCCGAGCGGACTGCAAGGTTTGGCAGGCGTAGAAGTGCATCCGGCCAGTACGGCAATGGACGCCGCGAATGAAAGTCGTATCAGTAGCGAAAACATCGCATAGCCCCCTAACGCTTGAATTAAGCCGACCCGCGAAGCGGGTTCGGCTTGAATGAATTGTTAGGGCGCATTGCGAGATGTTGAATCAATTGTTGCGTCTGCAATGTCTGCAATCATTAGTGATGCCTCAGCGCTAACCTTGACCAGAAGAGCAATAATCACTGCGCCAATCAAGGATGCAAGAACACCAAAGGTGCTTCCGCTGAAGAAGCCGACTAGAGCGAAAATTGCTGAAACTATGTAACCAGCGATAGTAAATACGGCGATGAACGCACGAAAGGCGGGGTAGCAGCTTGAAGCTCGGAGATTGCCGAGGTGAGTATGATTGTCTGTCTGAGTCTGGGTGCTTGGCGTAAATGAAGTAGTGGCCGGGCTGGGAGATTCTTCCATGCAGTTGCTGCACAAATCAGACATAAATCCAGCCTTCTCGACGCCACATGATTTACAGATTGCCATGTTTCCCCCTAAACAGTAGTGATGGTTGTTAAGCGCGCCCTAACGCCTGAATTAAGCCGCGCCGCGAAGCGGCGTCGGCTTGAATGAATTGTTAGATTGCACTCACCGTAGATCAGTCATCGAACCCGCAGTCACAGAAGTGGCACGTCTCACTTTTATCGGTGACGAGTTGGGTTCCGCCAGAAACAATTTGATTGTCCTCACCGCTCTCTTCCTGCTGCTTGATGCAATCCTCGCAAACGGCAACCGTAGGATACTGATCCGAGGCGCGGTCAGCCGTCATGTCTCCCCAAACCTCACAGTAGTACATTTTCATAACACCCCCTTGTGGTTTGAAAGTGCAATCTAACGCCTGAATTAAGCCGCGCCGCGAAGCGGCGTCGGCTTGAATGAATTGTTAGCCTTCTGGTCGTGAAACAAACGCATACATTACGAACTCGCCAAACAGGGTGATCTTGAACATTGCGGCGCGAGGCTCATCAGGTGGGACAACCCTTATCACCTCGAATCCGGGGCCGCGCGTGTACGCGACGCCATGCCGATCTAACATACGCTGGATTGGTTCCGCGCCGTTGGAATTGAGGGCATAGAAGTCCACTCGGAACGGCGGCTCTATAAATAGTCCGTCCTCTCGATAAGTGATTCCCCTGACAATTTTCTCGCAGAAGCGCCGGATGTGATTGGCCGGGATCACGAAAGCGACCTGATCGGCCCTGGCTCTGTCCCAACGCTCTCCCAAGCCGGGATAAATGCCCTCAGTGGGGATGTCATCTCCATGTAGCAACGACCCAATCACTCTTTCTCTCTTAGCACGGCGTGCCATCCGGTCCCGCTTGCCTTTACCTAGCGATTCGTTTACCGAGCGAAGAGCTCGCTCGTAGATTCCTGAACTAGCGTGGCCCTCTGGATCGATTGTCATGGCGAGCATGACGAGCAGTTCCTCTTCTAGCTTTCCGTAGTCAGAGTTGCACTTCTTGCAGGTTGGAATCTGCCACTTCTCCAAGTTGGGTGGCGTTGAATCTGGGTACCAAGATCGCGGAAGAACGTGATCCCAGTTTCGTATGTCGAACTGACCAAGGCAGTGAACACACTTTCCCGGGCCTGGTTTCTTCGCCACGCACTTGCTCCAGAAGGCTAACGCCTGAATTAAGCCGCGCCGCGAAGCGGCGTCGGCTTGAATGAATTGTTAGACGATCATAGTGAGTAGCTGACTTTTGTGTCAGCAACTATGATCTTTCCGTTGACTTGCAAGTGTTTAATTAGTGTTTCCAGCTGCGACTCGGTGATAGAACTCTTTGCGTTCTTGACAGTTGCACGGATGGTGCTTTTGAGTGTCTCGACTTTCCTTGGGCGGGAAGCGCCGCGCTTTTTAAGGTCTGCGAGAACAACTGCATAGTTGTCGATCTTTGGCGGAACTGGAGCGGCTTTAGCCGGAGGGGCAGGCAGGGGCTGTGCCCTGCCATTGCCATTTGGGCAGATGAACTTTCCGTTCTGATTCAGCACGACGCGAATTTTCTCTTTAAGCGACATGCTGCCAAAGAGCGCGTTGACTGCTTTGCAGCAGGCAACGCAGTTGTCATCGCTGTTGCTTCCGGCGCGAGAGGAAGCAACAAGATGCTCGACACTAGCGTCTGCCTTTGAAAGTGGCATGTTGCAAAAGAAGCAAATGCCTCCTTGGGCGAACATTAGTCTGTCAAGCGGCTTGGTGGTCATTTGATCGTCTAACGCCTATTCGATATAAAAATGGGGCGTAACCCCGGTGTGTAGCACGAAGCTCCCTACCGATGTCCAGGGGAAATCCCTACATCCACCAACGGCTTCCCCATCTTCTGGTGTGTAATGCCGGTGCCTAATCATGCCGTCATTCCCTCCCCCAGGACGGTTTCGATGCGACGGTATCACCGGGATAATCGGGCAGCAAGCGTTCCAGTGGCTGGGCAGGATTCCGTCCAGCCGCCCAGGTTGCTTGATCGCGTGCGTGAACGCATGCGGCGGCTGGGAATGGCGCGGCGCACGGAGGAGGCGTATGTCGGTTGGATCCGGCGTTTCATCATCGCCAATGGTCGTCGCCATCCCGAAACGATGGGGGAGGCGCAGGTGGAGGCCTTCCTGACGCGGTTGGCGGTGAAGGGGCGGGTGGCGGCATCCACCCAGAACCAGGCGTTGGCGGCTTTACTGTTTCTCTATCGCCAGGTATTGGGCCAGGACCTGGCATGGATGGAGTCGATTCGCCGGGCGAAGCGGCCGCAGCGGTTGCCGGTGGTGCTGGACGAGGGGGAGGTAGGGCGCCTGCTGGATCGGTTGCACGGGCGACACTGGCTGATGGCCTCGTTGCTCTACGGCACCGGCATGCGGTTGATGGAATGCGTGCGCCTGCGTATCAAGGACGTGGACTTCGCGCGCGGTGAGGTGATCGTGCGCGACGGGAAGGGCGGCAAGGACCGTCGCACGATGTTGCCGCAGGCCTTGCGCGAACCACTGCTGTCGCAGCGGGCCGAAGCATTGAGAGTGCATCAGCGCGATGTGCGCGCCGGGTTTGGCGAGGTCTGGCTGCCGGATGCGCTGGCCAGGAAGTTTCCCGGCGCCGCCCGCGAACCGGGATGGCAATACCTGTTCCCCGCGCCGCAGCGCAGCGTCGACCCACGCGGGGGAGCGACACGCCGGCACCATGTGGACGAGAAAGGCCTGCAGCGGGCGGTGAAGGCGGCCTGCCGCGCGGCCGGCCTGGACAAGCCGGCCAGCTGCCACACGCTGCGCCATTCGTTTGCGACCCACCTGCTGGAGCGCGGCTACGATCTGCGCACGATCCAGGAATTGCTTGGCCACAAGGACCTGTCCACGACACAGATATATACGCATGTGTTGGGCCGTGGCGGCCTTGGGGTCGTCAGCCCGCTCGACCGTGGGCCTTCCATGGCGATTTCGATGGAAGGCGGCGACCGATGAGGCGGGCCGGCGCGGCCTTGATTGCCGGCGCCGGCATCGTCGCGATGCGGTTTCAGTCGCCCAGCAGGGTGCGGTCGCGCACCGCACCCTTGTCGGCGCTGGTCGCCAGCAATGCATAGGCCTTGAGCGCGGTGGTGACCTTGCGCGGACGCGGCTGCGCCGGTTTCCAGCCGTGCGCGTCCTGTTCGGCGCGGCGGCGTGCCAGTTCGGCTTCGTCCACCAGCAGGTCGATGGCGCGCTGCGGGATGTCGATGCGGATACGGTCGCCGTCGCGCACCAGGCCGATGGTTCCACCGGCCGCGGCTTCCGGCGAAGCATGACCGATCGACAGGCCCGAGGTGCCACCGGAGAAGCGGCCGTCGGTGAGCAGCGCGCAGGCCTTGCCCAGTCCTTTCGACTTCAGGTAGCTGGTCGGGTACAGCATCTCCTGCATGCCCGGGCCGCCCTTGGGGCCTTCGTAGCGGATGACGACGACGTCGCCGGCCCGCACTTCGTCGCCGAGGATGCCCTTCACCGCCGCGTCCTGGCTTTCGTAGACGCGGGCGTTGCCCTCGAACACGTGGATCGACTCGTCCACGCCGGCGGTCTTGACCACGCAGCCGTCGGCGGCGAGATTGCCGTACAGCACCGCCAGCCCGCCCTCGGCGGAGAACGCATGGGCCACGTCGCGGATGCAGCCTTCGGCGCGGTCGAGGTCGAGCGTGGGCCAGCGCGTGGCCTGGCTGAAGGCGACCTGGGTGGGGATGCCGGCCGGGCCGGCTCTGTAGAACGTGTGCACGGCCTCGTCCGTCGTCCGGGTCACGTCCCACCGGGCGATGGCCTCGCCGAGGGTCGCGCTGTGCACGGTCGGCACGCCGGTATGCAGCAGGCCGCCGCGCGCCAGCTCGCCGAGGATGGCGGTGATGCCGCCGGCGCGGTGCACGTCCTCGATGTGGTACTTCGGGGTGTTCGGGGCCACCTTGCACAGTTGCGGCACGCGCCGCGACAGGCGGTCGATGTCGCGCAGGTCGAAGGCCACCTCGGCCTCCTGCGCAGCGGCCAGCAGGTGCAGGATGGTGTTGGTCGAACCACCCATGGCGATGTCCAGCGTCATCGCATTCTCGAACGCTTCGAATGTCGCGATCCCGCGTGGCAACGCGCCCGGATCTTCCGCGCCATACCAGCGATGGCACAGTTCCACCACCGTGCGCGCCGCGCGCAGGAACAGCTGCTCGCGGTCGGCATGGGTGGCCAGCGTGGTGCCGTTGCCCGGCAGCGACAGGCCCAGCGCCTCGGTCAGGCAGTTCATCGAATTGGCGGTGAACATGCCTGAGCACGAACCGCAGGTGGGGCAGGCGCTGCGCTCGAATTCGGCCACCTTCTCGTCGCTGGCGCTGTCGTCGGCGGCGATCACCATGGCGTCGACCAGGTCCAGCTTGTGCTCGGCCAGCCGGGTCTTGCCCGCTTCCATCGGCCCGCCGGAGACGAACACCACCGGGATGTTCAGCCGCAGCGCGGCCATCAGCATCCCCGGTGTGATCTTGTCGCAGTTGGAGATGCACACCAGCGCGTCGGCGCAGTGGGCATTGACCATGTACTCGACCGAGTCGGCGATGATCTCGCGGCTGGGCAGCGAGTACAGCATCCCGTCGTGGCCCATGGCGATGCCGTCGTCCACCGCGATGGTGTTGAATTCCTTGGCCACGCCGCCGACGCGTTCGATCTCGCGCGCCACCAGCTGGCCGAGATCCTTCAGGTGCACATGCCCGGGCACGAACTGGGTGAAGGAGTTGGCGATGGCGACGATCGGCTTGTGGAAGTCGCCGTCCTTCATGCCGGTGGCGCGCCACAGGGCGCGGGCGCCGGCCATGTTGCGGCCGGCGGTGGAGGTTCTGGAACGGTAGTCGGGCATGGAAACGTCTGCGGGAGCGGGCGGGTGCTGGCGGAAAACCGGTGTCGCCGCCCGATTCTGCCGAAAAACCTCGGTTGCAGCTGCAACCGTCCCTGCCGGGAAAATACCGGGGAAAAACGGGCGGGAACTGAAACGCGATTCAGCTTTCCGCGGCCCGGCGCTCCCGCTCGACGGCCCGGATCAGGCATCATTCACGGATCGATTGAACGAAGGGAGTCCGCATGAAGCGATCCAAGACCACCGCGCTGCTGCTGATGAGCGCCGCACCGCTGTTGTTCACCGCCTGCCAGCAGGAGCAGCAGGTCCAGGTGCAGGAAGGCCTGTACACGTCGGTGGAGAACTGCGCCGCCGCCACCGGCGACCCGTCCGCCTGCCGCCAGGCGTTCGCCGCCGCGCAGCAGCAGGCCGCCGATTCGGCGCCGAAGTACGCCAGCCGCGAGGCCTGCGAGCAGGACTACGGCCCGGAGCAGTGCGTGCAGCAGCGGACCAGCGCCGGCACCTCGTTCATCGGCCCGATGATGATGGGCTTCTTCATGTCGCAGATGCTCAACGGCAACCGCGCCGCGGCGGCTGCCCCGGCCGCGGCACCGGCGTTCAAGGACAAGGCCAATGGCTGGGCGCGCCCGGCACCGGGCGGCACCGGCGGGCTGAACACCGCCAGCGGCATCGGCGCGGGCAAGGCCGGGCTGGCACCGATCAGCAGCGAGCCCAACCGCGCCGTCACCGCCAGCCGTGGCGGTTTCGGCAACAACAGCCGCGGCCGCAACAGCGTCGGCGGTTGATGCGGTGAAGCGCATCGCGATTGCCGAGCGCGGCAACTGGCGCGCCCGGGCGGCCGAGGCCGGCTTCCGTTTCCATACCATCGACGGCGAGCCGTACTGGGACGAGACCGCGTACTACGCCTTCACCCTGCGCCAGATCGAGAACGACCTGGAAGACCCCAGTGCCGAGCTGCACGCGATGGCGCTGGACCTGGTCGGCGACGTGGTGGCCAGCGAAGCGCTGATGGCGCAGCTGGCCATCCCCGAACCGTTCCGCGACTGGATCGCCGACAGCTGGCGCCAGCGCCAGCCGCACCTGTACGGGCGGCTGGACTTCGCCTACGACGGCACTGGCCCGGCCAAGCTGTACGAGCTGAACTACGACACCCCGACCTCGCTGTACGAGGCCTCGTTCTTCCAGTGGCAGTGGCTGGAGGACCAGCGCAACCGTGGCGCGCTGCCGGCGCATGCCGACCAGTTCAACTCCATCCACGAAGCGCTGGTGGAGCGCTTCGGCGAACTGGCCGCGCAGCTGCCGCCGCCGCTGTGCTTCAGTGCCGTGCGCGACTCCGCCGAAGACCAGGGCACGGTCGACTACCTGCGCGACTGCGCCGCACAGGCCGGTTTGCACGGACAGGCCATCGCCATCGAGGACATCGGCCTGTCGGCCGACGGCCGCTTCACCGACCTGGACGACGTGGTGATCGGCAGCCTGTTCAAGCTGTATCCGCTGGAAGACCTGATGCGCGAGGAATTCGGCGCCGCGCTGCCGGGTTCGGGCGTGCAGCTGCTGGAGCCGGCGTGGAAGGCGGTGCTGAGCAACAAGGGCATCCTGCCGCTGCTGTGGCAACGCCACCGCGGCCATCCCAACCTGCTCGAAGCGCATTTCGACGACGGCAGCGCGCTGCCGGTGGGCTGGGTGCGCAAGCCGCTGCATTCGCGCGAGGGCGCCAACGTGGCCATGCACCTGGCCGACGGCAGCTGGCAGGAGAGCGAAGGCCCGTACGCCGGCCCCTGCATCGTGCAGGCGCTGCACCCGCTGCCGGCGTTCGAGGGCAACTACCCGCTGGTGGGCAGCTGGGTGGTGGGCGACCGCGCCTGCGGCATCGGCCTGCGCGAGGACGACAGCCGCATCACCCGCGACAGTGCGCGCTTCGTGCCGCACGCGATCATCGACGAAGCGCCGACCACCATCTACGTCTGACGGCGGGGGCGTGGGGCCCTGCCCCGCGCCGTATTGCTGGCCGGTACGGTTTTCGTTCCTGTCCATCGAGCGCGGCTGCACCCGGCCGCGCGGCTGCCGGCGGCAAGCGAACGACGCCGGAGGCCCACGGTCACCAGTCGCGAACTTCTCGGTTGGCCGCTCCGCCGCCGCACGCCCTTTCGGCCTGGAACCGGCAATCGGGCTACCCGGCTGATCGCGACGGTGGGCAGTCGCGCCGCTGCCGGCAGGTTCCGTGGCGGCGCTGGGTGGCCCCGGACTCCGGTTGCGGATCTTTCGGTCGGTCGCCGCACCGCTGCACGCCTCCGGAGCGGAATCGGCAATCGGGCTGTCCGGTTGTGCGCGCCAGCCTCGGGTAGGAGGACAACCGCTCGATGTTCTCGCGTTTGCCGCAGTGGATGAGGCTGGCCCGCCGTCGCACCCGGTCGCAAGCGCCGCTTGTCGCGGGCGGAAGAGTGGGTGCGCGCGCAGGCGCCGCAGCCGATTGTCATCGGCAGCCTCGGACCCTGCGCGTGCCGCAATAGCCAGCGTCGTCCCGGCTCAAGGCTTGCCGGGGGCTTTCTCCCGTTTGCCGGAGAAAAGCCTGCCCCACAGGCGCTTTTCACCAGCCCAATGGCTGGTCATGACGGGTCGGACTGGGGTGCCCGAAGGGCGGATGAGGGCATCGTCGATGCCTCGCCCATAAGGTCCGCTCCGCAAGCGGGAACAGGTGCCGGCCGAAGTATCCTGGAGGGCGGTTTCTCCGGCTGTTGATCGAAGCCACCGAAGCCGACGAAAACACCCGTCGGGCGCGGCTCGAAACCGTTCCACGCGAACGGCACCGCGGCGCCGGTCCGCTGCCGCGCGGAATCGCCCGCCGGGTTTGCGCTCAGTACCGGGCCGCGGTCAGCGGCGCGTCCGCCCACTGCCAGGCGGCGGCCTGCCGGCGCGATGTTTCGCGCGCGGCATCGACCTGCCCCAGTGCGTGTTGTGCCTGCGCCAGGCCGAACAGCGACCAGCCGTTCTCCGGATAGGCCTTCAGGTCCTGGCCGAATGCTTCCGCTGCGCCCCGGGCATCGCCGGCCTCGAACAATGCGGCACCCAGGTAGGGGCGGACCGGCAGCGGCCAGTCGGCCGGTTCGTTGTAGGCCAGCGCATCCTCGGCGGCCGCCGCCTCGCGCAACGCCGCGATGGCCTGTGCGTGCTTGCCCTGTGCGCGCAACAGTTCCCCGCGCAGCAGGGCATCGGCGACCTGCAATACGCCGCCGGCATGGTTGATGTCGAAGAAGCTCACCTCCGCGATGGCCGGATCACCCGCGATCGCCTGCAGGGCCTCGGCCTCGCGTGCGGCCTCGGCCAGCGCGCCCTGGCGCACGTGGGCCATGCCGCGGGCGAAGTGCCGGATCGCGGCCGGGTACGGCAGTTCCGGCGATGCGGCCGAATCGGACAGGATCGCGTCCCAGTCGCCGAAGCGGACCTGGGTGAGCATGGGCGCGACCACGAACTGCTGCATGAATTCCATCGGCGCCTCGCCCATCGCGGCGCGGTCCGCGCGCTGCGCCGTCTGCGCCGCCGCCTGCAGCGCCAGCGTGCGCGATCCGGTCAGGCTGGTGGTCATCGTGGCGAAGTGCCAGTTGTGCGGCACGTAGCCCAGCGGATAGACCCCGTTGCTGCCGCGGCATACCGCCAGGAAATCCTTGTCCGCGGTGGTGGCGGCCAGATTGGTCAGGGTCGCATCGTGGTAGCGCCCGACCCGGATGTAGGTGTGTGCGGGCATGTGCACCAGATGGCCCGAACCGGGCGCCAGCGCCGCCAGGGCGTCGGCATAGGGTTCGGCGCGCTGCGGCTCGGGCGAGGCCTCGGTGGCGTGGATGTAGTAGTGCATCGCGCCGATGTGGCGCGGGTTGCGCGCCAGCACGCGTTCCAGTTCGCCGAGGATGCGGGCGGTGAACTCCGCCGGGGTGCCGTCCGCTTCCCAGTACGCCCAGGGCGAGAGATTCATCAACGCTTCCGCGTACAGGGTCGCCGCGTCGTCGTCGTCGGGGAACTGCGCGGCCACGCGCGCCATCGCGTCGGCGTAGGCGCGGTCCAGCGGCTGGCGGTCCTCCAGCGCCGGGTCGGCGTAACGCGCCTGCAGCGCCTGGATCAGCGCTCGGTCGGCCGGGCGCGCACCTTCGGCGAGGCCCGCCGCGCGGTCGGCGAGGACGGCGGCGTCCTTCGCCACCGTCGGATCCATCGCCAGATTGATGTTCGGCCCCAGCACCAGCGCCTGGCCCCACACGCACATGGCGCATTGCGGGTCCAGCCGCGCAGCCTCGGCGAAGGCGCGCCCGGCCGCCTCGTGGTTGAAGCCGTAGGTCATGCGCAGGCCCTGGTCGAAATAGCGCTGCGCGGCGGGCACGCGCGTGGCCACATCGCGGTGCAGGTCGCCGAAGGTATCGAACAGGGGCAGGGCGGCGGCTTCGGGTGCGGCGTCGCCGGCCGTCTTCTGTGCGGCTTCGCAGCCCGCCAGCAGGACCGCCAGCAGGACCGCCAGCAGCGGCAGGAGCGAGAGTCGACGGATCATGGCGGTTCCCCGTGGTCGATATATCTGACAGTAACGGAGCCCGTTGGCCGAAAGCGGCCAGGGTTGCTCGAAAAAACACGGGATCGAAACGGTTGGCTCGACCGCACGGCGCCTTGGGCATCGGCCCGGACGCCCGCCCCGGAGCGAAAACCGCCATGGGCGATGCAGGGTGCGGGACCAGCACGGGCAACGGACGGGGAAGCAGGCCCGCGTGGTGGTCCGGGTTGCATGAATCCGGCTGCCGAAGCGGCTTCCGGCGGCAGCCGGCAACGCCCCCGGCGCCGCTACAGCAATCCGTCGCGCTTCACCGCCAGATAGCGCTCGACCAATGCCCCGGGCAGTTCCTCGGCAGTGACGTCCAGCACCATCACCCGATGGCTGCGCAGCGCCTCGTGGGCCTCGCCGCGCTGTTGCAGGTAGCGGGCGATGGCGCCGGCCTGCACCGCGTCGGGCAGTTCGTGCACCTCGCGCGACAGCGCGTCGTCCAGCTCGCGCTCGCGCAGGCTGGCCACGCACACCAGGTGCCGCTTCTGCAGCAGCCGCACCGCGGCCAGCAGGTCCTCGATGTCCTCGTCGCGGACGTTGGTGATGAGCATCACCAGCGAGCGCCGGCGTTGCCGCAGCGACAGCTCGGTGGCCGCGGCCAGGTAGTCGGTGGCCACCGGCTGCGCCTGCAGGTCGTAGCTGGCGCGCAACAGGGTGTCGATGGCGCCCATGCCGCGCTGCGGCGCCACCCAGCGGCTCTGCCCGCCGCTGGCGAACAGGCCCACCGCATCGCCCTGGCGCAGCGCCAGGTAGGACACCACCAGCGAGGCGTTGAGCACGTGGTCGAAGTGCGACAGCCCGCCCTCGTCGGCGAGCATGCGCCGGCCGGTGTCGATCAGCATCAGCAGCTGCTGGTTCTTCTCGTCCTGGTACTCGCGCGAGATCAGCTTGCGCGCGCGCGAGGTGGCCTTCCAGTCGATCTGGCGCAGGCTGTCGCCGACGCGGTACTCGCGCATCTGGTGGAAGTCGGTGCCTTCGCCGCGCCGGCGCTTGAGGTGGGCGCCGACCAGCCGCGAGGCCTGTTCGGCGCTGAACAGCGCGAAGCGGGTCAGCGGCGCGAAGTTGGGGTAGACCCGCACCGTCTGCGCGGGGGCCACCTGCCGGCGCTGCCGCCACAGCCGCCAGGGCGAATGCAGCCGCAGCTGCACGCCTTCGAAACGGAAGGTGCCGCGCGCGGTGGGGGTGAAGCGGTAGCCGAAGCGGGTCTCGCTGGCGGGCTTGAGCGTCAGCGCGCGCGGCAGCCCCTGCAGCGGCCAGCCGCCGGGGACGCCGTCGAACACCTCCAGCCGCTGGCGGCGGAACGACTCCAGCACCAGCCCGGCCTCGCGTTCGACGTTCAGCGCCAGCGCCTCGGGCAGCTGCCGCGTCACCTGCGGCGAGGGTTGCCGCCACAGCCGCAGCGCGTCCACGGCGGCCAGCAGCGCGATCGCGGCGGCGGTCGCCTGCCAGGCGGACAGCGGCAGCTGGCCCAGCGCGACGGCAACGCCGCCCAGCCCCCACAGCGCCAGCAGCGCGACCAGCAGCGGCGCCGGCCTCATCGGCGGGGTCCCGCAGGAGCGGCATGAGCCGCGACCGCAGACCATCGGCCGCAAAGCCCTGTCTCACCCGTCTGCATCCGGTCGCGACTCGCGTCGCTCCTGCAGACGGTCAGCGCGGGCGCACGCCTGATCATTGCCGCGGCGCTTCCACCTTGGCCAGCAGCGCGGTCAGCGCGTCGTCGGCCGACTGGCCTTCGATCTGCAGTTCCGGCGCCAGGGTGATGCGATGGCGCAGCGCCGGCCGGGCGATCTCGCGCACGTCGTCGGGAGTGACGAAATCGCGGCCGGACAGCACCGCCTGCGCCCGCGCCGCGCGCACCAGCGCAATGCTGCCGCGCGGGCCGGCGCCCAGGGCGATGCCCGGCCACTTGCGGGTGGCCGCGACGATGCGCACGGCGTAGTCGATCACCTGCGGGTCGACGGTGATCGCGGCCACCTCCTGCTGCAGTGCGACCACCTGGCCGGCGTCGAGCACGCGCGGCACCCGCGACAGGTCGAAGTCGCCGGCGCTGCGGCCGGTGGTCACCGCGTCGACCATGCGCTTCTCGTCCTCCAGCTGCGGGTAGTCGATCAGCACCTTGAGCAGGAAGCGGTCCAGCTGCGCCTCCGGCAGCGGGTAGGTGCCCTCCTGCTCGACCGGGTTCTGCGTGGCCAGCGCCAGGAACGGCGGCGACAGCGCGAACGACTTGCCCTCGATGGTGACCTGGCCTTCCTGCATCACCTCCAGCAGCGCCGACTGGGTCTTGGCCGGGGCGCGGTTGATCTCGTCGGCCAGCAGCAGGTTGGTGAACACCGGGCCGCGGCGGATCTTGAAGCTCTCGGTCTTGGGGTCGTACACGGCATGGCCGCTGACGTCGCTGGGCATCAGGTCCGGGGTGAACTGCACGCGCGCGTAGTCCAGCTCCAGCGCCTGCGCCAGCGCCCGCACCAGCAGGGTCTTGCCGAGGCCGGGCACGCCCTCGATCAGCACGTGGCCGCCGGCCAGCAGCGCGACCAGGATCTGGTCCAGCACCTCGGACTGGCCGATGAAGGCGTGGCCGACGGCCTGGCGCACCGCATCGACGCGTTCGGCCAGCGGCAGGCCGGGAAGGGGAGTGGAAGCAGGAGTCTCGGTCATAGCAGGTTTCTCATCTGGATCAGCAGGCGGATGCGGTCGCGCAGGCCGGCGACGTCGTTGGAAACGGGAGCTTGCAGCGCCTCGCGCACGCGCGAATGCGGCCATTGCAGGCGCTCGGCGATGGCGTGGACCTGGGCGTCGCCGGACAGCGCGGCGGCCATCGGCGCGCGCCGCTGCAACCGGGCGAGGAAGGCGCGGCGCACCGCCTCGTACAGCAGCGGCGACTTGCCGTAGCGCAGCAGGTGCTCGCCGCTGGCGCGCACGTGCTCCAGCAGCGAGCGGCGTTCCTCGCGCGGCGACGGCAGCAGCGGGCCGAAGCGCTGCGAGCGCGCCCACAGCCAGGCCAGCAGCGCCAGCAGCAGCGGCAGCCAGGCCGGCCAGCCCTGGCGCAGCACGGTGTGCCACAGCGACGGCATCTGCGCCGCGTAGATCAGGTGGACGGTGCCCTGGCCGTAGTTGGGCGCCAGCACGTGGCGCGCCAGCACGCGGTGCGGGCGGTCGCGCAGGCCACCGCTGTCGTCGCCGGCCAGCAACCGGCCAAGGCCGGGCAAGGACGGGCGCGAGCGCAGCTCGTTGCCGTTGTTGAGCAGGAAGTCCAGGTCCGCCAGCACGTCCACGCGGCCTTCGCCATGGCGCAGGCGGACATGGCCCAGGCCGTTGCCGCGCCGCTGCGCTTCCAGGCGCCGGCGGACCTGGTCGGTTGCATCGGCGTCGTCGGCGTCGTCCGCTTCATCGGCATCGGCATCGGCATCGGTATCCGCATCCCCGGGCGTCGTCGTCGCGCTTGTTCCCCACTGCAACTCGGCAACGACTCCGGGTTCGAGGCGGAAGCCGCGGCCATAGCAGAACTCGCTGTGGGAATCTTCGCCGGGGATGTGCAGCGGCAGGCAGGTGCGCAGGTTCTCCGACAGGTCCACGCCCAGGCGCTGCAGCAGGTTGCCGTCGCCATGCTGCGGATCCGGGCCGGGTGGCGGCGTGCGCACGACCAGGTGGCCGCCACGTTCCACCCACTCCAGCAGCCGGGTCGTCTCGGCGGCGCTGAGCAGGCGCGGATCCTGCAACAGCACCACGGTATCGCCGGGCTGCAGCTGCATCGCGGCCAGGTTCAGCCGCTGCCGCGACTCGGCCGGCACGTCGTCGGTGCGCAGCGCCTGGCGCAGGGCGTACAGCGGGTTGTAGACCGCTTCGCCATGTGGCGGCAGCGGTACCTGGTCCTCCACCCGCTCGTGCGTGTGCAGGAACCATGCCGCCATGCCGGCCACGACCAGCAGTACCAGCGCGGCGATCAGCGCGTTGCGCCAGCGAGCGCTCATGCCGACCACCGGTACTGCTGCTGCAGCTGCTGCAGCAGCGATTCGAACTCGGCCTGGCCGGGAATCCGCCCGGCATAGGCGGCGTACTGCCAGATGCGCACCATCTGCGCGAACAGCTGGCGGTCGCCCTCGTCGGGCATCTGCCGCGAGGCGCGCAGGCATTGCGCCTCGGTGGCGCCGGGCGGCAGTGCCTGCGCGGCGCGCTCGCACACCGTCTCGACGCTGGCGCGGTACAGCAGCGCCAGCGCGTGCCGCGGCCGGCCCTCGTCCCACAGCCTGCGCGCGGAGGCGATGACGTCCGGCGGCAACACTTCCGGTACCAGCAGTTCGTCCTGCTGCACCGGCGAGGGCGCCTCGCGGCGACGCCGGGTCGATCCGCGCAGCCACGGCAGCCACCAGCGCATCGTCAGCAGCAGTACCAGCACCAGGATGCCCACCAGGATCCACAGCCCCCATTCGGCGATCAGCGCGATCAGCTTGCCGATGCCGGAGAAGATGCCGGGATCGAAGCGGCGGCGTTTCCCCGTTTCCTTGCTTTCCTCATCGCCGGCCTTGCGCTCCCAGCGCACGATCGTGCGCTTGCTGCCCAGCAGCGGATCCTCGTAGGCGCGCTGTACCGCCTGCTCGAAGCCGGCGGTATCCACCGGCTGCCGGGTCAGCAGGTCGGGCAGGGGCGCGCGGGCCTCGGCATCGCGGTCGGCGGCGGATTTCTGGTTGCTGCGCGGCGCCGTGTCCGTGGCCACCGGCTCGGCGCCGCCGTCCTGCGCACGCGCCGGCAGCATGGGCATGGCCAAGGCCAGCAGCACCAGCAACAGCGGCGCCGCCGCGACCAGGCGTTCGCGCAGGCGGCGGAAGGCGATCTCCACGTCCCACGCCTCCAGCTCGGTGCGGCGGTTGAGGTACAGGCCGAAGCCGGCGCCGACGTAGAACGGCCCGATCAGGGTCATCGCCGCCCAGGCGATCAGGTTGCCGCCGACCTTGGCCCAGGCCGGCGTCTGCTCGCCGATCAGCGACCAGGCCGCGCGCAGCGATTCGGACAGCATCTCCACCGGCACGAACATGAAGACCAGCATGACGCTGGCGATCTGCAGCATCCACTCGAAATGCAGGCAGACCCAGGTCAGCAGGGTGGCGTGGCCATAGCTCTGGCCGCCGAGTACCCGCCGGCGCTGGCTACGGTGGACGGCATCGGCGCCTTCCAGCAGGTCCACCGGCATCAGCAGCGAACGCGCCGGACTCAGCCGGCGCCAGCCCAGGTAGGCGCCGATCCCGCGCCAGCCCCAGTTCCATTGCGCACGCAGGGTGTCGGCGGTGGCCGGCGTCGCGCCGAACACGCCGCGCGAGATCACGTACAGCGGGATGCGCTCGAACGCCGGCTTCAGCCACCACATCAGCAGCCCGGCCAGCCAGAACTGCCCGGTGAGCCAGCCGCCGAGGTTGAGCAGCGCGAACACCGGCAGCGTCAGCAGCAGCCAGGGCTTCCAGATCGCCGCGGCGTGGCGCCGCACCAGCGCCGTGCCCAGCTCCATCGCCTCCCACTGCGAACGGGCGCGCAGCACCACGTCGAGCTGGTCAATGCGCATCGCCGCCTCCGCGCCCGCCGCGCCACAGCCAGCCCAGCACCAGCGCCCACAGCACGCCGGAAACGCTGAACTTGATCCACGCCGGGACCGTCGCGCTGGACGACCAGAATGCCTCGATGAACGCCGCCACCAGCAGCATGAAGGCCACGCCCAGGCACAGCCGCGCGCCGATCACGCCACCCTCGACCAGCGCGTCGACCCGCCGCCGCCGTCCCGGCGCCAGCAGCTTCAGCCCCAGCTGCAGGCCGGCGCCGCCGGCGATGACGATGGCGGTCAGTTCGAACGGCGCGTGGCCGACGACGAAGCGCCAGAACGGGTCGCCCGAGCCGATCTGCTGCAGGTGCCCGGCCACCGCGCCGATGGTGACGCCGTTGAACAGCAGCACCATCACCGTGCCCAGCCCGGCCAGCAGGCCGCTGGCGAAGGTACGCAGGCCGATGCTGATGTTGTTCATGATGTAGTGGCCGAACATCGCCCAGTCGGTGCCGCTGTCGCGGCCCAGGCGCTCGGCGCCGGGGTCGTACATGCGCTCCATCGTCGCGATCTGCTTGGCGTCGAGCAGGCCGTGGATCAGCTCGGGCCGGTATTGCAGCAGCACGAAGATGCCGACCAGCGGCACCGCGAACAGCGCGGTCGCCGCCCACATGCAGCCGGCCTGGCTGCGCACCAGCTGCGGGAAGTCGGCGAACAGGAATTCGACCGCGCGCCGCCAGCGCGGCGGCGGCGTGCGGTACAGCAGGTTGTGGCCTCGCTGCATCAACTGCTGCAGGCGTGCGGTCAGCTGCGGGCTGTAGCCGCGCCTGCGCGCCAGCGCCAGCTGCTGGCACAGGCGCCGGTAGCGCTCGGGCACCTGCTCGTCGCCCAGGGCGTCGGGGTCGGCCCGGCGCCGCGCCTGGCGCGCGCTGTCGCCGCGGGTCTGCAGCCAGTGCTCGAACTGCTGCCACTCGTGCTGGTGGCGGGCGACGAACTGTTCCTGCCTCATCGCCGCCCCAGCAGCCAGTTGGCCATCGCATACAGCCGCAACACCCCGGTCTGGCCGTGGGCCTGGCTCAACGGCGCGGCGATGTCGGCCAGTTCGTTCTGGCGCGCTGGCGACAGCCGCGGTCCGCGCTCGGCGAAGGCGATCACCGCGGCCTGTTCGCCGGGCTGCAGCGGCAGCGGTGGCGCCAGCACGGCATCGACCGCTGCCGGGGCCGGCTCATGCCGCGGCGGCAGGTGTACCACCAGGGTGCCGGCGACCAGGTCGCCCAGGCGGCGGCCGTGCGGATCGAACAGGCTGGCGACCAGTCCCAGCGCGTAGCCGAACGGCAGCATGTCCACCGTGCGCAGCAGGTTGCGCACGATCGCCGCCATCCAGCCCAGCGGCGCGCCGTCGCGCGCGACCACCCGCAGGCCCAGCGCGCGCTTGCCCAGGGTCTGCCCGTTCCAGGCCTCGAACACGATCGGATAGGCCCAGAACACCAGGAACATCAGGCCCAGGTAGAGCCCCTGGCCGATTCCGCCCAGCAGCATCAGCGGGAAGCTCATCAACGCCAGCGTGCCGAAGCGCACGCACAGGTCGATGGCCCACGCCAGCGCCCGCGGCACCGGGCCGGCGGCCGGCAGGTGCAGCGGTACGCCCTCGGGCGTGATCACCTCGCGGTAGGTGTCCAGCATCGGCACGCTCATCGGCCGCGGTCCCGCGCGTTGCGTTGAAGGGGCCGGATTCCCGTCCGGCCGGATGCCATCGGCATGCGTGTCTCGACTGCTCCCGTCGTGGACGGGACTTTAGCCGGTGGCGGTGGTGCTTTCATAGCCCGAAAGGGCGGAAAGTCCCGGTGCTGGCCATTCCGGAGAACTGTCGCCGGCTATTTCGCCAGCCGCGTCATCGCCTCGCCAAGGCCGTCGGGGGTGAGCGGGAACATGCGTTCCTCCAGCAGTTCCCGGACCATCCGGGTGGACGGGGTATGGTCCCAGCGCTCGCGCGGCACCGGGTTGATCCAGGCCACGTGCGGGAAGTGGGACAGGATGCGCTGGAACCACACTGCGCCGGCTTCCTCGTTCCAGGCCTCGTTGCAGCCGCCCGGCGCGGCGATTTCCCAGGGGTGCATTGCCGCGTCGCCGACGAACACCATCCGGTGGTGCGGCCCGTAGCGGTGCAGCAGGTCGAAGGTATCCACCCGGTCGCCGGCAGCGCGCCGCGCATGCGTCCACACGTGGCCATAGGTGAAATTGTGGAAGTAGTAGTGCTGCAGCCGCTTGAACTCGGCACGGGCGGCGCCGAACAACGCTTCGGCCGCGTGCACGTGGTCGTCCATCGAACCGCCGATGTCCAGCAGCAGCAACACGCTCACCGCGTTGCGCCGTTCCGGGCGCATCGCCACGTTGAGCAGGCCGCCGTCGCGTGCGGTGGCGGCGATGGTGCCTTCCAGGTCGAACTCCTCGGCCGCGCCGCTGCGGGCGAACTTGCGCAGCCGGCGCAGGGCCAGCTTGAGGTTGCGCGGACTGAGTTCGGCATCGCCGGCCAGCTCGGCGAAGCTGCGCTGTTCCCAGACCTTGGCCGCGCTGCGGTTGCGGCCCTGCCCGCCGACGCGGATGCCGCCGGGATGGAAACCGGAATGACCGAACGGGCTGGTGCCGCCGGTGCCGATCCAGCGGTTGCCGCCCTCGTGGCGCTCGTCCTGCTCGGCCAGGCGCTCGGCGAACTGCTTCATCAGTTCCTCCAGGCTGCCCAGTTGCTGGATCTTCGCCTTGTCCTCGTCGCTGAGCTCGCGTTGCAGCGCGTTGCTCAGCCAATCCTCGGGGATGACCTTGGCCAGCGCTTCGGCCGGCGCGGCGGCCACCTCACCCAGGTACCGGCCGAAGGCGCGGTCGAAGCGATCGTAGTGACGCTCGTCCTTGATCAGGGTGGTGCGCGCCAGCGCGTACAAGCCTTCGGGCGTGGGGTCGCCGACGCCGGCCTGCAGCGCGCCCAGCAGGTCCAGCCACTCGCGCGGGGTGACCGGCACGCGCTGTTCGCGCAGGGCGTGGAACAGGCGCAGGAACACGGCTCAGCGCTCCGCCTGTCCGAGTTGCTCCAGCACCGCCTGCGCATCGCGCACGCCCTGGTTGTAGTAATGCGGGCCCAGCGTCTGGCCGATGAAGTCCAGCAGGAAACCCGCGTCGAAGCTGCCCAGTTCGGTGCCGGTGTTGTCGGCCAGCCAGCGCTGCAGGTCGGCGGCCAGCTGCTCGCGCCGGCCATGCGGGAAGCCGATCCCGGCCATGGTTCAGCGGCTCTGGCGGCGATGCAGGAACATCAGCCGCTCCAGCAGCTGCACGTCCTGTTCGCTCTTGATCAGCGCCCCGGCCAATGGCGGCAATGCCCTGGACGGCTCGGCATCGCTCAACTGGCGCGCGGCCAGTTCGTCGGCCATCAGCAGCCGCAGCCAGTCGATCAGCTCGGAGGTGGAGGGCTTCTTCTTCAGCCCCGGGACCTCGCGCAGCTCGAAGAACGCGCGCAGGGCACGGCCGACCAGCTGCTGGTCGATATCCGGGAAGTGCACGTCGACGATCCGGCGCAGCGTCTCCGCGTCCGGGAAGCTGATGTAGTGGAAGAAGCAGCGGCGCAGGAAGGCGTCGGGCAGCTCCTTCTCGTTGTTGCTGGTGATCAGGATCACCGGGCGATGCCGCGCGTTGACCGTCTGCCCGGTCTCGTAGACGTCGAACGCCATCCGGTCCAGCTCGTGCAGCAGGTCGTTGGGGAACTCGATGTCGGCCTTGTCGATCTCGTCGATCAGCAGCACCGCGCGACGTTCGCTGTCGAACGCTTCCCACAGCTTGCCGCGGCGGATGTAGTTGCCGATGTCGTGCACCCGCGCCTCGCCCAGCTGCGAGTCGCGCAGGCGGCTGACCGCGTCGTACTCGTACAGGCCCTGTTGCGCCTTGGTGGTGGACTTGACGTGCCAGGTGAGCAGCGGCGCGTCGAGCGCGGCGGCCACTTCCTCGGCCAGCAGCGTCTTGCCGGTGCCGGGCTCGCCCTTGACCAGCAGCGGGCGTTGCAGCGCGATGGCGGCGTTGACCGCCTGCATCAGCTCCGGCGTGGCGACGTAACGGGAGGTGCCTTCGAATTTCATGCGGGGGATCGGGAGTAGGGGGAGGGTGGGATCAGCTGGCGCTGCCCAGGTACTGGTCCTTCAGCCGGACGTAGTGGTCGGCCGAATAGCGCAGGCCTTCGATGTCCTTCTCCGAGAGCATGCGCGCCGGCCGCGCCGGATTGCCCACCCACAGCTCGCCGCGCTTGACCCGCTTGCCGGGGCCGACCACCGCGCCGGCGCCGATGAACGCCTCGTCCTCGATCACCGCCCCGTCGAGCACGCAGGCGCCCATCCCGATCAGGCAGTAATCGCCGATGCTGCAGGCATGGATGATGGTGCCGTGGCCGACGGTGACGCCCTCACCGATGATCGTCGGGTAGCCGCCCTTGTTGTACGGACTTTCGTGGCTGACGTGCACGATCGTGCCGTCCTGCATGTTGGTGCGCGCACCGATGCGCACGTGGTTCACGTCGCCGCGGATGACCGTGCCCGGCCACACCGAAACGTCGTCGCCCAGCACCACGTCGCCGATGATGGTGCATGCCGGATCGACATACACGCGCTCGCCCAGTACGGGCATCTTGTCCAGGAAGGGGCGCAGTGGCGCCATGACGGAACTCCGGAAAAACAGCGGAAATGCGCGCCATGATAGCGCGCACTCTCGCCGTGGCCGCCGGCCTCAGCGAGGCGCGTGGTCGGCCAGCATCTGCCGGAAGAGCGCATCGAGCGCTTCGGCGTCGCCATGACCGGCAGGGAGCGAGGGGGCTGCGCCGGCGCGCCGGTCCAGTTCGGCATCGATGTAGTCGCTGATGGCGCCGATGCGCGGGCCATCGGCCACCTCGGCACTGGCCCGCTTGAGCGCCAGCAACCGGTCGATGGCGTGGCGCACGGTCCCGTCGGGCAGCAGGCGGTCGAGCAGCAGCTCGAACGCCATCGGCGGTGGCGTCGGCTCGGCTTCGATCCACTGGCAGGCGAGCAGCGGGCGCAGCACGTACAGGTATTTCTTGGTGCGCACCCGTTCGCCGCGCAGGTAGCCGCGATGGTTGGTGCGGGCCATGTTGAAGTAATGCCACCAGCTGCCCAGTGGGGAATGGAACCGCTGTACCGCGTCGCGCAGGCGCGCGGTGGCCTGCGCATCCTCCCGGTACAGGATCGGCGAACGCAGCCACTCGGACAGGGTCGGATTGGACTTGGAGACCAGTCGCAGCGCCTTGCGCAGGTCCCAGCCACTGATGTCCAGCTCCGCGTCGATCGGCAGTTCGATCACGTCGCGCTGCGCTTCGCCGGGCCCGGTGCGCTCGTTGACGCTCAGGTACCACGGTTGCCGGTGCACGTAGATGAAGCGCGCGTCGTAGTCGCTGTCCGGAGAAGAGAATCCCCATCCGCGGCTGCCGGATTCGCAGGCCATCAGCACGCGGACGTCGTGCTGGCGTTCTATCTGTTCCAGTGCGGCAAGAACCGCTTCGCGCTTCTCCGGCGCGATCGGGTGGATATCCATGTCTGTGGATCGTTGATGCTGGCCCGACAGTCTAGGCCACGCGCGTGGTCCAGATGCACCAGCTGCAGCGGGATCACACGCGGGACCTGTCCGGGTGGCCAGCGGCACCGGCCGGCATCAGCCCATGGCCGATGGAGATGACCGCGCCGGGCGATCGCGGCGATCATGCGATTTCCATTCCGCTGGAGCGCCCCAATGCTTCGAGCCGCCTGCCTGGCCCTGTTGCTGGCCCTGGTCTCCGTCGCCGCGCAGGCGCGCCCGCAACCCGGGCCGCAGACCCGGCAGGATCACGTCGTCGCCGACGACGGCCTGCCGCTGGCGGTGTGGTCGCGGCTGCCGGCGCATCCGCGCGGGACCCTCCTGCTGGTGCATGGGCGCACCTGGAGCGCGCTGCCCAACTTCGACCTGCAGGTGCCGGGCGAACCGGCCGACTCGCGCTCGGTGCTGGCCGCGCTGGCCCGGGCCGGCTATGCGGCCTACGCGGTGGACCTGCGCGGCTATGGCGCCACGCCGCGCGACGCCAGCGGCTGGAACACGCCGGCGCGTTCGGCGGCCGACGTGGCCGAGGTGCTGGACTGGATCGCCCGCCGCCATCCGGACCTGCCGCCACCGGCGCTATTGGGCTATTCCAACGGTGCACGGCTGGCGTTGCTGGTGGCCCAGCAATCGCCGCAGCGATTGTCGGCGGCGGTGCTGTACGGCTTCCCCGATGATGTCGACGCGGCGGTGCAGGTGGCCGCCGAGCCGGGTTCGGATGCGGCGCGGCCGCCGCGCCGGCGCACCACCGCCGAGGCCGCCGCTTCGGATTTCATCGTCGCCGGCGCCTGCCCGCAGGCGGTGCGCGATGCCTACGTGGTGCAGGCGCTGGCGGCCGATCCGGTGCGGACCGACTGGCGCGCGGCCGCGGAGTTCCACTTCGAGCCCGAGCGGGTACGGACCACTCCGGTGCTGTTGTTGCGTGGCGCGCACGACCCGCTGGCCACCCAGGACGAGAATGCGCGCCTGTACCTGCGCCTGGCCACCGCGGACCGCAGCTGGGTGACGCTGCCGGCCTCCGACCATGTGGCCCATGTCGAGGACTCCCATGCCGCCTGGGTGCAGGCGGTGGTGGACTTCCTGCAGCGCCCGCGCCCGCCCGCCTCCACGGATCGGTAATCCGCCAGAACGTTGCCGGTGCGGCTGCATCCATCCGGTGGCGGGCCGACCACCGCGCCAGCGGCTATGCGCGCGGGCAATCGGGTGGTTGTCGTGGCCTGATGGGGGGCGGCTGGCCGGGTTCGCGATCGCGGACAGTCGGGGGCGCCTTTGTCCCGCGGTGGCCGCATGCGGGATCTCTGGAGCGGGTGCGGCGGGCGGGTCCGGCACGGAGACGGCGTTGCGATCGCCGCATCCTGCCGGACCGGGTCACTGCTTCTTCTTTTCCTGCTTGGCCGCGCGCTTTTCCTTCGGCGTCCGGGTGGGCTGCTTCTTCTCGCTTTTCTTCTGGTTCATCCCTTTGCTCATGACATCCTCGCCTGTGGTGGATCGATGCAGCCTCCGGCATCGCCGCCAGGGCGGTGGCGTGCGCGGCCACTGTACTCCTCGCCCTGCAACACGCCCTCACGGCAGTGCTGGGTCATAATCCGCCCCCCTACGTTGCCTGGCCCCGGCCACTTTTCATGAAAACTCCCAAGGGCCTGCAGCCGCTGGTCGACGATGGCCTGATCGACGAGGTGCTGCGGCCGCTCAAGAGCGGCAAGGAAGCGTCCGTCTACGTGGTGCGTGCCGGCGACGAGGTGCTGTGCGCCAAGCTCTACAAGGACATGGCCCAGCGCAGCTTCCAGTCGCGCGTGGTCTACCAGGAAGGGCGCAAGGTACGCGGCAGCCGGCAGGCGCGGGCGATGGGCAAGGCCAGCAAGTTCGGCCGCCGCGAGCAGGAAGAGGCGTGGAAGGACATCGAGGCGACCACGCTGTACCAGCTGGCCGACGCCGGCGTGCGCGTGCCGCAGCCGTACGGCTATTTCCACGGCGTGCTGCTGATGGCGCTGGTGACCGACGCCGATGGCCACAGCGCGCCACGCCTGGGCGAGGTGGATCTGGAGCCGGCCCAGGCCGAGGCGTTCTACGCCATGCTGGTCGCCGACGTGGTGCGCATGCTCGCCCTGGGGCTGGTGCATGGCGACCTGTCCGAATACAACGTGCTGGTGGCGCCGGATGGGCCGGTGATCATCGATTTCCCGCAGGTGGTCAGCGCCGCCGGCAACAATTCAGCGCGCGCCATGCTGCTGCACGACGTGCACAGGATCCGCGATTACCTGGCCGGCTTCGCCCCGGCGCTGGCCGCGCTGCACCACGGCGAGGAGATGTGGGCGCTGTACGAGAAGGGGGAACTGCGCGGCGACACGGCGTTGACCGGGCGCTTCGTGTTCGACACCCGTCGCGCCGACGTGCGCGCGGTGCAGGCCTCGATCGAGGATGCGCGGCAGGAGGCGATCATCCGCCAGCAGGGGCGCGAGGCGGCGGAAGAGAACGACTGAGGGCCTGGTTCCAGGTCGCCGGCAGGGGCGTCTGCGTCGTGGGTCGGCGCTTCCTGTGCTTTGCATCGTCGCCTCCGCATCAGGCGGGCAACTGACGCCTTTCGTGCGATCTGTACCCCGGCACCAGACGCCGGCTTCGCGACCTTGGCCCCGTCATCCCAGCGCAGGCGGGAAGCGCTCTTCAACAGCCGGCAGGCTGGTCACCCGGCGACTTCGCCGGCTTGGTCGCCGGGAGTCCCGGCACCCGATTGATGCCGGGACGCATGCCGCCGGGTTGCTGCCTGCATGGAAACGACGGCTGCCGGTCGGCGGCGCCAGGACGGCTCACGCCACCCGGCTGCGCCGTGCGCGCTCCAGGTGCACCAGCAGCAGCGAGATCGCGGCCGGGGTCATGCCGGGGATGCGCTGGGCCTGGCCGATGGTCTGCGGGCGCACGCGCTCGAGCTTCTGCTGCACTTCCGCCGACAGGCCGCGCACGCCGGCGTAGTCGAAATCCTCGGCGATGGCGGTGTTCTCGTGGCGCTGCTGGCGCTCGATCTCCTCGCGCTGGCGGTCCAGGTAGCCGGCGTACTTGACGCCGATCTCCACCTGCTCGGCGACCTTGGCGTCGTCGACGCCCGGGCCCAGCGAAGCCACCTGCATCAGCTTGGCGTAGTCCAGCTCGGGACGCTTGATCAGGTCCAGCACGTTGGTTTCGCGGCTCACCGCCACGCCGGTGGCTTCCAGCACTTCGCGGCCCAGCGCGTTGGCCGGGGTCGCCCACAGTCCGCGCAGGCGCGCGCTTTCCGCGGCGACGGCGGCCTGCTTGGCCTCGAACACGGCCCAGCGGCGGTCGTCGACCAGTCCCAGCTCGCGGCCGGCCGGCGTGAGCCGCGCGTCGGCGTTGTCCTCGCGCAGCTGCAGCCGGTACTCGGCGCGGCTGGTGAACATGCGGTACGGCTCGTTGGTGCCGTGGGTGATCAGGTCGTCCACCAGCACGCCGATGTAGGCCTCATCGCGGCGCGGGCACCAGCCATCCTGGCCGCGCACGAAGCGGGCGGCGTTGAGGCCGGCCAGCAGGCCCTGCGCGGCGGCTTCCTCGTAGCCGGTGGTGCCGTTGATCTGGCCGGCGAAGAACAGGCCGGACACCTGCTTGGTCTGCAGCGTGTTCTTCAGCCCGCGCGGGTCGAAGAAGTCGTACTCGATGGCGTAGCCGGGGCGGGTGATGTGCGCGTGCTCGAAGCCGCGGATGCTGCGCACCAATTCGAGCTGCACGTCGAACGGCAGCGAGGTGGAGATGCCGTTGGGATAGATCTCCACCACGTCCAGCCCCTCGGGCTCGACGAAGATCTGGTGGCTGGCCTTCTCGGCGAAGCGCACCACCTTGTCCTCGATGGAGGGGCAGTAGCGCGGGCCGATGCCTTCGATCTGGCCGCTGTACAGCGGCGAGCGGTGCAGCGCGTTGCGGATGATCTCGTGGGTGCGCTCGCTGGTATGGGTGATCCAGCAGCTGACCTGCCGCGGGTGCTCGCGCACGTCGCCGAGGAAGGACATCACCGGCAGCGGATCGTCGCCGGGTTGTTCTTCCATCACCGAATAATCCAGCGAACGGCCATCGATGCGCGGCGGGGTGCCGGTCTTGAGCCGGTCGATGGCGAACGGGCGCTCGCGCAGGCGCGCGGCCAGAGTGGTCGCCGGCGGGTCGCCCATGCGCCCGGCGGTGTACTGGGTCTGTCCGATGTGGATCTTGCCGGCGAGGAAGGTGCCGGCGGTCAGCACCACGGCCGGGGCATGGAAGGTCAGCCCGGTCTGGGTGACGGCGCCGCGCACGGCGTCGCCCTCGATCAGCAGGTCATCGACGGCCGCCTGGAACACGGTCAGGTTGTCCTGCGCCTCGACGATGCGGCGGATCGCCATGCGGTAGAGGTTGCGGTCGGCCTGGCAGCGGGTGGCGCGCACCGCCGGGCCCTTGGAGGCGTTGAGCGTGCGCCACTGGATGCCGGCCAGGTCGGCGGCATGGGCCATGGCCCCGCCCAGGGCGTCGATCTCCTTGACCAGGTGGCCCTTGCCGATGCCGCCGATGGCCGGGTTGCAGCTCATCGCGCCGACGGTCTCGACGTTGTGGGTCAGCAGCAGGGTCCGCGCGCCGCCACGGGCCGCGGCCAGCGCGGCCTCGGTGCCGGCGTGGCCGCCGCCGATGACGATGACGTCGTAACGGTAGAAGGAATCGCTCATCGCAGTGTCTTGGACGTCGCCGGGCAGGCGAGGGGGGAAGGCGGAACGCGCGTGATGGCGGCGCGGCCATGGGATGGCGATTTTAGCGCCAACGGCCCGGCGATGAGCCGGCGCCAGAGTTGGCATGGATCGTGCGATTCATCCCAATGCACCCATCGTGGCATGCGACACAGGCGCAAAGGCTGGAATTGGAACAGGGGCCAGCCAGGCGCACGTTGGGGAAGCCAAGGGCCGGCAGTCGGGGGACTGTCGGCCCTTATCCTTTGCGCGGATGACCGCATCCGCATGCCGCAGACAGCAAAAAGCCCCGGAAAACCGGGGCTTTTTGCGTTATGGGCGCCGACGCCCGACAGGGCCGGAACAGGGGGGATCCAGATTTCCTGTCGGACATCGACATTGAAAATGTGTGGGGTTTCGGCCCTGTAGGTCACAAACCGACGCAGGCCGTCACTCCGTTTGCGTAGATTGGCCCTGTTCCGATCCCAAATGCAAGCCCCTTTATCGCTCTTGTGTGCGCACGGTCTCACTGCGGCGTGGAGAAGCCTCGCGCCGCACCGGTGCCGGGCGTGGTTGCGTCGCCGGGCGGGCCTGCACGGCGGGTCGTGGCGCCTGGGCCGCCGGACGTGCCGGGATGGCCTGCCGCTGCTGCTGGACCGCGCGCTGCTGCTGGTCGCGGGGTTGCGGCCGTTGCAGGCGGTCGAGGTCGCGCCAGGGCGCCTTGCTGCTTCCGCCGTCGTGCGGCGGCGGCGGACGGGTCGGCTTGCCGCCGCCATGACCCGGCTCGGACGGACGCGGCGGCGGACGGTGGCCGTGGGAGGGCGGTGGCCGGTAGATGTAGCCCGGATAGCCGTAGTACCCGTAATTCCCGTAGTAGCCGTAGCCATAGCTGCTGTAGCCATAGCCGTACGGAGATCCATAGCCGTACGGGGAACCGTAGCCGGCCGGGTAGCGGTACTGGGTCGAGGGCGTGCCGTGGTAATACCCGCCCGCGCCGTTGCCGGTGTAGTCGTAGGTGGCGCAACCGGACAGGCCGAGCAACAGGCCTGCGGCAAGGATCAAACGGGTCTTCATGAGCATTCCCCCCTGATGGGTATGGTGCCAGCTTCGGCGCCGGGCATTGAATCGGTCCTTAACCCCCACGGCCGCGGCTGAATGCCGGACCGGCATGGCCGGCGGCCATGGCGCTACGTTAACCTTTGTCCATGAGCGATTCCTCCCTGCCCGGCGTTGCCGACGTACTGGCGGCCGCGGCGCGTATTGCGCCCCACGCGTCCCTGACCCCGATCCTGCGGTCGCGCGAGCTCGATGCCCTGAGCGGGGCGCAGCTGCACTTCAAGGCCGAACACCTGCAGCGCGGCGGGGCGTTCAAGTTCCGTGGCGCCTGCAACGCGGTGTGGGCGCTGACGCCGGAACAGGCGGAACGCGGCGTGGTCACCCATTCCTCCGGCAACCACGGCGCGGCGCTGGCGCTGGCCGCGCGCACCCGCGGCATCGCCTGTCACGTGGTGGTGCCGGAAGGTGCGGTGGCGGCCAAGCTGGCCAACATCGGCCGCCATGGCGCCGTGCTCTGGCGCTGCGCGCCCACGATCACGGATCGCGAGCAACGCTGCGCGCAGGTACAGGCCGAAACCGGGGCGACCCTGGTGCACCCCTACGCCGATGCGCAGGTGATCGCCGGGCAGGGGACGGCGGCGCTGGAACTGCTGCAGGCCGTGCCGGGGCTGGAAGCGCTGGTGGTCCCGGTCGGCGGCGGCGGGCTGGCGGCGGGGACGCGGCTGGCGCTGCAGCATCTGGCCCCCGGTTGCGAACTGGTACTGGCCGAACCGGAAGGAGCGGCCGATACCGCACGTTCGCTGGCGGCCGGCGAGCGCCGGGTCGATTTCGTCCCGGATACGGTATGCGATGGTCTGCGCGGCGCCCTCGGCGCGCCGAACTTCGCGCTGCTGCATGGCGCAGCCAGTGTGGTGACGGTGGCCGATGACGCCGTCGTCGCGGCGATGCGGCTGCTGTGGCAGGTGACCAAGCAGACGGTGGAGCCGTCCTCGGCGATCGCGCTGGCAGCGGTACTGGCGCAGCCGGAGCGCTTCGCCGGGCGCAACGTCGGCGTGATCCTGTCCGGTGGCAATGTCGATATCGACGCGCTGCCATGGGCGGCGGCATGAGCCGGCGCGGCAGGCGCGGGCTGTGGGGTTGGCTGTGGCGGCTGGGACTGCTGTTGTTGCTGTGGCTGCTGGGCGTGGCCACCTGGATCGTGTGGGTGGGCGACCACGACCAGGCCGCGCCGGCCGACGCGATCATCGTGCTCGGCGCTGCCGCCTACGACGCCAAGCCCTCGCCGGTGTTCGAAGAACGCATCCGCCATGGCCTGGACCTGTACCAGCGCGGCTATGCGCCGGTGCTGATCTTCACCGGCGGCTACGGCGGCACCCGCGCGCGTTTCGCCGAATCGCAGGTGGCGCGTCGCTATGCGCTGCGCCAGCAGGTGCCGGAGGAGGCGATCCTGATCGAGACCGTGTCGCGCACCACCCGCCAGAATTTGGAGCAGGCGCGGCTGCTGATGCGCCAGCACGGCCTGCAGCGCGCCATCATCGTCAGTGATCCGCTGCACATGGCGCGCGCGCTGCGGCTGTGCCGCGAACTGGAAATCGACGCGCTGGCTTCGTCGACCCCGAGCACGCGCTTCCGCAGCTTCCACACCCGCTGGCGTTTCCTGGTGCAGGAGGTCTACTTCTTCCACCGCGACCTGCTGGTGAAAGGCGCCTGAGCGCGGCGGTGGCAGGCTGGTGCGGGTGGGCGGAAGGCGATCCTCACCGTTGGCCGTATCGCCGGGGCGAAGGCGCTCCGCCCCTGCCTTCCGTGGACTGCCGGCAGCGGACGTGTCGCCCCGGGTCGTGCTGGCGTCGGGAGCCTGCCGACAAGAACGCCGTCGTCGTCCCCGCGCGGGCGGGAAGCGATTTCCGGCAGCGAAGGCGTTTTTCAACAGCCAAATGGCTGGTCATGGCCGACCGCCCGGAGGCCTTCTGGCTGCCTGCGCGGCGGCGAACTCCGGTAACCATGCGGCTTGCTCCAAGAGAGATTTCTTGGCTGCCTACGCGGCAGCGAGCTCTGGACAAAGCCGTGCCCCTGGAACGTGAAATTTCCGAGCTGCCCACGCGGCAGCGAACCGCGTCTGCACGTTGATGCCCACACCCATCTTTTTCTTAGCTGCCTGCGCGGCAGTGCACCACAGGTAGAAGCGGAATCGGTAGTCCATCGTTTTCTGGGCTGCCTATGCGGCAGCGAACTCCGTCCAGCGCACGTTGAAAGACGTGTCGCTTTTCTTGGCTGCCTATGCGGCGGCGAACGAGCCGGATCGGAAGAGGGGCGGCGAGATGCTTTTTCGAGCGGCCTGCGCGCAGGACGACGGATTCCATCGGACGCGCTAGTCCTTGCGGCGGCGGATCGGGATGGCCGACAGCGGCACCGCGGCGATGTCGTGGCCGCGTTCGCGGATCGGCGCGCCGGGGTCGGGCGCCCAGGCGTGGGCATAGATCACTTCCCAGCTGCTGGGCAGCTTGCCGTCGGCCTGGCGCAGCGGCTCGTAGGCGGCCTGCGCGGCGGCGAAGCGGCCGCGGCCGGTCAGGGTGTGGCGGCGGCTGGACATGGCGTTGGTGGCGCCCAGCGCGCGCAGTTCGTGCATCAACGCGGCCAGGTCGTCGTAGGTGAGGGTGAACAGGTCGCGGTCCAGCACCGGGTCGCGGAAGCCGGCCATCATCAGCGCGTCGCCGAACTGGGCGATCGGCGCGAAGCGGCTGACGTGCGGGGTGTCGTCGGCCTGGGCGAAGGCGTCGCGCAGTTCGATCAGGGTTTCCGGGCCGAAGGTGGAGCACAGCAGCAATCCGCCGGGCTTGAGCACGCGGCGGAAACCGGCGAACACCGCCGGCAGGTCTTCCACCCATTGCAGGCACAGGTTGCTGAAGATCACGTCCACGCTCTGGTCCAGCAGCGGCAGCGCCTGCGCGTCGCCGCACACGCGCGCGAACGGCTTCCACCAGCCGGCCTGTTTCTTCGCCTCGCGCAGCATCGGCTCGGCCATGTCCAGCGCGATCACCTGCGCCTTCGGCCAGCGTTTCTTCATCGCCGCGCTGGCGTGCCCGGGGCCGCTGCCGATGTCCAGCACCACCTGCGGCGTGCGGCCTTCCAGGTAGTCCAGCGATTCCAGCAGCCGCTTCTCCACTTCGCGCTGCAGCGCGGCGGCGGCGTCGTAGCTGGAAGCGGCGCGGGAAAAGGCGCGGCGGACGTGGCGGGGATCGAAGGTCTGGTTCATGGCTTGCTCGTGGTGCCCGGTGCGGTGGCGCGCCGGTCTTGCGGGAGGCGGAAGGGGCCGCGAGGCCCGCCACGCGCCGGCGGTGGCATTCAGTGGAAGTCGTAGTAGAGGGCCCACTTTCCCGTGGTTCCGTGCTTCCAGAACATCAGGCTGCCGTTGTCGACGACGTTGAAGTTGGCCTTGGCGTCGGAGGAGACCTGGAAGGCGAATTCGAATCCTTCGCCCGGATCGACGCCCGACTGGCAGAACGAGGGATAGCCGCCGATCTTGTGTTCGTAGGCATGGGTGATCAGGTCGTAGTAGCTGTCGATCGCGCCTTCGCTTTGCAGGCGCAGTAGCTCCCGCTCGATCCCGGGCGGAACGCCGCCGCCGTCCCACAGCGGGTAGTCCTCGGCGACCGGCTCGGGCTTCAGCGGAAAAGGCTTCAGGAACGACGACGGGACGGGAAGGTCCTTGCGGACGAGCGTTTCGCCGTCGGCGTATTCCCTCACCAGCCAGTTGCGGCCCATGTCCTCGAACGGTTCCGGGAGCGACTTCGAGGCGAAGACGCTCAGCACGCGGATTCCGTCCAGGAGCGGGCCTCGATGGGGCAGGCCGGGGAGGTGGAACTGGGCCAGCGGCAGCATCGGCTCCCCGGCCGCATCGGTCGGGACCGATTCATGCGGGCGGAACAGGAAGACCCTGCCGATCCAGCTCTCGTCGTCCCCATGGATGGGCCTGAAGCCGCCGGTGAGGAAGCGTGTCGCCGGCTTCGCCAGCCGCTGCTTGATCCGGGCGATGTTCATGCCGGCGGACATGCGGATGCCGTCGCGCCGGAGGTGGCCAGGGCCGGGGGCATGCGGGTGTTCATGGCAGCGCCGCGACGAACCGCTGCAGGGCGTCGGCCACCTGGTCGGCATGGCCGAGGAACGGGGCGTGGCCGCCGCCGTCCACGGTGACCGCCTGTCCCTGCGGCGCGAGCGCCGCCGCGGCGTGCATGGCCGCGGCCGGCACCAGCCGGTCGCGCTGCCCGGCCAGCCACAGCGTGGGCTTGTCCAGGCGGCGCAGGGCGTTGCGCAGGTCGGTGTCTTCCAGCAGCCGCAGGCCTTCCTGCAGCGCGCGCGGCGCCGGTTCGCCGCGCGCGGTCAGCGCTTCGCGCAGGGTGCGCAGTTCGCTGCGGGCGTGCTGCGAGCCCATCACGTCCAGCGCCAGGAAGCGCTCCAGGGTGCCGCGGTAGTCGCCGGCCAGGTCGTGGCCGAACTGCTCGAACACCGCCGGTTCGACCGCCTGCGGCCAGTCGTCGCCGCGCACGAAGCGCGGGGTGGCGGCGACCATCGCCAGGCCGCGCACCTGCGGCAGGGTGGCGGCGGCATGCAGCGCGAACAGGCCGCCCAGCGACCAGCCGCACCACGCCGCCGGCGGCGTGGCCGCGGCGATCGCGCCGACCACGTGGGGCAGCTTCAGCGGGGTGCCGTCGTCGCGGCTGCGGCCGTGGCCGGGCAGGTCGACGACGTGCAGCTGGAAGTGCGGCGACAGGCGCTCGACCAGCGGTGCGAAGATGCCGCCATGCAATGCCCAGCCGTGGATCAGGACCAGCGCCGGGCCGGTGCCGGTAACGTCGATGTGCATGGGCGGCAGCAGCGGTCTCAGGCGGTGGCGGCGGTCAGCGACTGCTGGTACAGCACCACGTCGCGGGCGCGGGCGATGGCGTCGATCAGCGCGGTGACCTGCGCCGGGGTGTGCAGCGCCGACAGGGTGACGCGCAGGCGCGACTTGCCTTCGGGCACGGTGGGTGGGCGGATCGCGCTGACCAGGAAGCCGGAGGTCTCCAGCGCCGCGGACAGCGCCATGGTCACGCTTTCCTCGCCGCACAGCAGCGGCTGGATCGGGGTTTCCGAGGGCATCAGTTCCAGCCCGTTGCGGCGCGCGCCTTCGCGGAACACGCCGATCAGCTCGGCCAGCTTCTGCCGGCGCCAGTGGTCGCGGCGGGCCAGCTTGACCGCGGCCAGCGAGGCGGCCGCCTGCGCCGGCGGCAGCGCGGTGGTGTAGATGTAGGGGCGGGCGGTCTCGGCCAGGTGCTGGATCAGTGCTTCTTCGCCCAGCACCACCGCGCCGTGGCCGCCGAGCGCCTTGCCCAGCGTGGCCAGCTGCAGCGGCACTTCGTTGACGCCCAGGCCGGCATCGGCCACGCAGCCGCGGCCCTGTTCGCCGACCACGCCGACGCCGTGGGCGTCGTCGACGTAGAACAGCGCCTCCTGCATGCGCGCGACCAGCGACAGCGAGCGCAGCGGCGCGATGTCGCCGTCCATGCTGAAGACGCCGTCGGTGACCAGCATCGCCGCGCCGTCGGGGGCGTGCTTGAGCTGGCGCATGGCGCCTTCGGCATCGACGTGCGGATAGCGGCGCAGGCGGCAACCGGCCAGGCGCGAGGCGTCGAGCAGGCTGGCGTGGTTGAGCCGGTCCTGCACGCAGACGTCGCTGTCCTCGGACAGCAGCGCCTGCTGCACCGCCAGGTTGGCGGAAAAACCGCTGTCGAACAGCAGCGCGCGCGGGTAGCCGAGCCAGTCGGCCATCTCCCGCTCCAGCGCCTCGTGCGCGGTGTGGTGGCCGCAGATCAGGTGCGAGGCGGTGCTGCCGGCGCCATCGCGCGAGGCGGCGTCCTGCAGCGCGGCCACGACCTCGAACTGCTGGGCCAGGCCCAGGTAGTCGTTGCTGCAGAAACCGGTCAGCCAGCGGCCGTCCACTTCCAGGCGGACGCCATCGCGGCGGCTGACGGTGCGGCGGGTGCGGATACGCCCCTGGGCCTCGCGCAGCTTGCGCTGGGCCTGGATGCGTTCGTGCAGGTCGGGACGGGCCATGGCGGTCGGTTCATGGACGGGCGGCCGATAAGCGTAACCGGTTGCCGGGGCCGATGCCCGGGCAACGGCGACGACCGGCCGCCGCCAAGGATCAGGCGGTCTGTGCGCAGGGCCGGACGATGTCGAAGTGCACGGTGCCGGGGTGGTCGTGCCCGGCGGCATCGACCTCGACCGGCATCGGCTCCAGGCCCAGCCGCGCGAACAGCTGCCGGTCGCGTTCGGTGTCCGGGTTGCCGGTGGTCAGCAGCTTCTCGCCATAGAAGATCGAGTTGGCGCCGGCCAGGAAGCACAGCGCCTGCAGCTCGTCGCTCATGGCCTCGCGCCCGGCCGACAGCCGCACCATCGACTTCGGCATGACGATGCGCGCCACCGCGATCATGCGCACGAATTCGAACGGATCCAGCTCGGCGCTGCCGTGCAGCGGGGTGCCGGCGACCTGCACCAGCCGGTTGATCGGCACCGAGTCCGGGTGCGCCGGCAGGTTGGCCAGCGCCAGCAGCAGGCCGGCGCGGTGCTCGCGGGTCTCGCCCATGCCGACGATGCCGCCGCAGCAGGTCTTCAGCCCGGCCTGGCGCACGTGCTCGAGCGTGTCCAGCCGGTCCTGGTACTGGCGGGTGTGGATGATCGAGTCGTAATAGTCCGGCGCGGTGTCCAGGTTGTGGTTGTAGTAGTCCAGCCCGGCGTCCTTGAGCGCCTGGGCCTGGTGGCCCTCGAGCATGCCCAGGGTGGCGCAGGTCTCCAGTCCCAGCGCCTTCACCCCGGCGATCATCGCCGCCACCTTGGGGATGTCGCGGTCCTTGGGCGAGCGCCAGGCCGCGCCCATGCAGAAGCGCGAGGCGCCGGCGTCGCGGGCCGTGCGCGCGCGCGCCAGCACCGCCTCGGTGTCCATCAGTTTCTGTGCATCGACGCCGGTGTCGTAACGCTGCGCCTGCGGGCAGTAGGCGCAGTCCTCCGGGCAGCCGCCGGTCTTGACCGACAGCAGGGTGGAGACCTGCACCTGGGCGGGATCGAAGTGCTCGCGATGCACGCCGGCGGCGCGATGCAGCAGTTCCGGGAACGGCAGCGCGAACAGGGCGAGCAGTTCCTCGCGTTGCCAGTCGTGGCGGATGACAGCGGACATCGGGATTTCCTGACAGTAAGGACGTCGAAAGCCGGGCAGTCTGGTGAGCATGGACAAGGCTGTCAACAATGTACTTGCACGTATGGTTTACAGCGGCTGGGCACAGCTGGGCCGCTGGCTGCTGCCGGGGCGCTGCCTGGCCTGCCACGGCGCCGGCAGCGCCGAGCGCGACCTGTGCGATGCCTGCCATGCCGCGCTGCCGTGGAACGGGGTGGCCTGCACAGCCTGTGCCCTGCCACTGCCGGCGGGCGAGGCGACGGGCATCTGCGGCGCCTGCCTGCGCTCGCGTTCGCCACTGACGCGGACGCAGGCGGCGCTGGTCTATGCCGCGCCGGTGGATGGACTGTTGCGCCGCTTCAAGTTCCATCACGACCTGGCGGCCGGGCGCCTGCTGGCGCAGCTGATGGCCGTGCCGCTGGCGGCGGCGCCGCGGCCGCAGGCGATCGTGCCGGTGCCGCTGCATCCCGCACGACTGCGCCGCCGCGGCTACGACCAGGCGCTGGAACTGGCGCGGCCGTTGGCCCGCCAGCTGCATCTGCCGTTGTGCCATGGCCTGCGGCGGGTACGGGCAACGGCGGCGCAGTCGGAGCTGGACGCGGTGGCGCGCCGCCGCAACCTGCGCGGCGCGTTCCGGGCGGGGCAGGCATTGCCGGCGCACGTGGCCTTGCTGGACGACGTGATGACCACCGGCGCCACCCTGCAGGCGGCCGCTGCCGCACTGCGCCGGGCCGGGGTGGCGCGGGTCGACGCCTGGGTCTGCGCGCGGGTGCCGTGAGCCGGATGGCGGCTTGACCCGGGAGAAGTCGGCGTATTCACTGTGCGGGTTCGTCCCCCAAGGCGAGGATCGCAACCGTGAACAGTCTTCCGCAACAGGCCGCCCGTGGCGGTTGGACGCTGGTGTTGTTCGGTGTGTTGGCGCTGGTGTTTGGGGTGGCCACCCTGGTCTGGCCGGCGGTATCGGTACTGGCGATGGTGATGACGTTCGGCGTGCTGTCGCTGGCCGACGGCGTGGTGAGCCTGCTGGGCATCTTCCGCAAGAGCATCGCGCTGCCGAACTGGGTACTGGTGCTCTACGCGCTGCTGTCGCTGGCGTTCGGCGTATTGGCGGTGAGCCAGCCGGCGCAGATGGCCGAGGCATTGCTGTGGCTGTTGGCGCTGTGGCTGGTGATCGCCGGCATCGCCCGCATCGTGTTCGCGGTGCAGCTGCGCAAGCTGGTCGAGGGCGAATGGATGCTGGTGCTGAGCGGCCTGCTGGCGGTGGCGCTGGGCCTGTTGTTCTTCGCGCGGCCGGGCATCGGCCTGATCACCATCGCGCTGTGGGTGGGCGTGGGCGCGCTGCTGTACGGGGTGCTGCAGGTATGGGCCGGAACCCGGCTGCTGCGTCGGCGGACCGGCTGACCTTTGCGTCGCGCCGTGCTGGGATGAAACGACAACGCCACCGATCGGTGGCGTTGTCGTTCCCGGGAGGTGCGGTGGCGCGCAGGTGGCTCAGCTGCCGGGCCAGGCCAGCGCGGCGGCGATGCCGGCGAACAGTGCCGCGCCGACCCAGTTGTTGTGCAGGAATGCCTTGAAGCAGGCCTCGCGCTCGCGGTGGCGGGCCAGCCAGAACTCCCAGGCCACCAGCGCGGCGGCGAGCAGCAGCCCGAGCCAGTACCACAGGCCCAGTTCCGCGCGCAGGCCGACCAGCGCCATCGCGCCGAGGAACAGCGCGTACAGCACGCCCTGGATCACCAGGTCCAGGTCGCCGAACAGGATCGCGGTGGAGTGCGAGCCGACCCTGAGGTCGTCGTCGCGGTCGACCATCGCGTACCAGGTGTCGTAGGCGGTGGACCACAGGATGTTGGCGCCGTACAGCACCCAGCCCAGCGGCGGCACTTCGCCCTGCACCGCGGCGAACGCCATCGGGATGCCCCAGCCGAACGCCATGCCCAGGTACACCTGCGGCAGGTGGGTGTAGCGCTTGAGGTAGGGGTAGGTGGCGGCCAGGAACAGGCCGACGAAGCTCAGCAGCACCGTCAGCCGGTTCATCGTCAGCACCAGCGCGAAGGCCGCGACCATCAGCGCCGCGAACAGCGCCAGCGCCTGCCGCCCGGACACCGCGCCGGTGGCCAGCGGACGATCGCGGGTGCGCTTGACGTGCGGGTCCAGCCAGCGGTCGGCGTAGTCGTTGATCACGCAGCCGGCCGAACGGGTCAGCCACACCCCGGCGCTGAACACGAACAGCGTCCACAGCGGCGGCAGCCCGCCCGCGGCCAGCCACAGCGCCCACCAGGTGGGCCACAGCAGCAGCAGGGTGCCGATCGGGCGGTCGGCGCGCATCAGTTTCCAGTACTGGCCCAGCCGCGAAGGCGCGCTGGCGTCCGGCTGTTCGTATCGTTCGTAACCCATGGGCGGAAAGGTTAGCAGCTGCCGGCCGTGGCCAGGCGGAAGGCTGTAGGAGCGACGTGAGTCGCGACGGGCCTTACCGGGAAAGCTCCGTCGCGACTTACGTCGCTCCTACAGGGGTTCCAGGGGCACGGTTTCCGGGGGCAACGAAAAACGGCGCCATTGCGGCGCCGTTTTCCTGCTGCGTTGCGACTCGTCGCCGGCTCAGGGCCGGCCGCCCGCGGCCTTGCCCTGCATCTGCGCGTCGCGTGCGGCCTTGAACGGGTTGCCTTCGTACCAGTTCGGCCAGCGGTCGCCGCCGGCCAGCTCCTTGCCCACGCCGTACAGCAGCTGCAGGTCCTCGACCGTGCCGTCCAGCTTCCAGGTCGCCGCGTCGTACTCGTCCTTCGGCCCGTGGTAGCGGTTGCGGCCGTAGTCCTCGGCCGCGCGCGCGCCGGCCGCCTTGCCGCCCTCGAGCAGGTCGCTGCCGCCGCCGGCGTACAGCGCCGGCACGCCGGCCTTGGCGAAGTTGAAGTGGTCGGAGCGGAAGTAGAAGCCGCTCTGCACCGACTCCTCGCCGCGCAGCGTGCGGTTCTGCATCGCCGCCAGTGGCTTGAGGATGTCCTCCAGCTCGGAGCTGCCGAAGCCGGTGACGGTCATGTCGCGGGCGCGGCCGGCCACCGACATGGCGTCGATGTTGATGACGCCGGCGATCTTGTCCAGCGGGAAGGTCGGGTGCGCCACGTAGTACTGCGAACCGAGCAGGCCCGATTCCTCCAGCGTCACCGCCAGGAACACCACCGAACGTTCCGGCGGCGGCTGTTGGTTGGCCATCGCGTCGGCGATCTCGAGGATGCCGGCCACGCCGGTGGCGTTGTCCACCGCGCCGTTGTAGATGTTGTCGCCTTCCTGGCCCTCGTGCTTGCCGAGGTGGTCCCAGTGGGCCATGTACAGCACCGCCTCGTCGGCGCGGCCGCTACCCGGCAGCACGCCGACCACGTTGCGCGACTTCTTCTCGGCGATGCTGCTCTTCAGGTCCAGCGACAGGCGGGTGTCGAGCGGCACCGGCTTGAAGCCGCGCTTGTTGGCGTCCTTGTAGGCCTGGTCCAGGTCCAGCCCGGCGTCGGCGAACAGCGCGCGCGCCGCTTCGGCGCTGAGCCAGCCCTGCGCCGGCAGGCGCCGCGCCGGGTCGTCCTTGGCCGGCAGGTCGTACTGCGGGCCGGCCCAGGAGTTCTTCACCACGTCCCAGCCGTAGGCGGCGCCGGCGGTGTCGTGCACGATCAGCGCGGCGGCCGCGCCCTTGCGCGCGGCTTCCTCGAACTTGTAGGTCCAGCGCCCGTAGTAGGTCATGCGCTTGCCGTCGAACAGCGTGTCGTCGTCGACGTGGAAGCCGGGGTCGTTGACGAACATCACCACCGTCTTGCCGGTCCAGTCCTGGCCGGCATAGTCGTTCCAGTCCTGCTCCGGCGCGTCGACGCCGTAGCCGACGAACACCATCTCGCTGCCGTCGATCTTCACTTCCGGCTCGCCGCTGCGGGTGCCGATCACCATGTCGGTGCCGAACTTCAGCTCGCTGTGCTTGCCGTCGCGGTCCAGCCGCAGCACGGTAGATTCGTCGGCGCTGGTCTCGGTCATCGCCACTTCCTGGAACCAGCTGTCGCCATTGCCCGGCTGCAGGCCGATGCGCTGCATCTGGTCGCGGATGTAGTTGACCGTCAGCTCCTCGCCCTTGCTGCCGGGCGCACGGCCCTCGAACTCGTCCGAGGCCAGGGTCTTCACCAGTTCGGCGAAGTCGCCGGCATCAATGTCGGCGGAGAAGGCGTGGCCCGATGCGGCGGGCGTGGCCGGCGCCGGTGCGGCTTCCTCGCGCTTGCAGGCGCTCAGTGCCGCAGCGGCGGCAAGACACAACAACAGTTTGCGTGGCATGGATGCTTCCTGGTTCGGACAAACCCCGATTCTATGCAAACCGGGGGCGAGGACGGGTTCAGTCGCGCGGGGCGGTGTCGGTGTCGAAGGTCTGCACGGTGGCGCCGGTGACCGGGCCGATCTTGGCGCTGCGGTGCACGTACAGCGTCACCTCGCGCTCGAACTCCAGCGGGCCTTCGACCACCGCATCGGGGCCGACGATCACCCGCGGCGTGCGCGGCGGCTTGAGCGACAGGCTGAAGCCGGACTTCTTGACCCGGATACCGCCCTGCACCTGCGAACCGACGCCGACGGTGATGTCGCCGTTGACGGTTTCGATGCCCTTGCCCAGCTGGGTGCCGACCAGGCCGATGCTGCCGTTGACGGTTTCCACGCCGCCGGCGATGCGGCTGCCCTGGTCGACGAAGACGCTGCCGTTGACGGTCTCCAGGCCGCCGCTGCCGACCACGCCACGGCCGAGCCGGATGCTGCCGTTGACGGTTTCGACGTTGCGGACCTGTGCGTTGTCGCCGATGCGGACGCCGCCGTTGACGGTTTCGACGTTGCGCGCCTGCACGCCGGCGGCGACGGTGATGCTGCCGTTGACGGTTTCCAGATCGCGGTACTGGCGGCCGGCCTCGGCGCTGATGCTGCCGTTGACCTTGCTGATGTCGTCGCTGGCCATCGCCGGCGCGGCGGCGGCCAGCGTCAGGGCGAGCAACAGGGAGAGTCGGGACTGTTTCACGGGATACCTCCGGTTGTCGGTCTGCGAGGGCGCGACCGCCGGCGGTTATCTCACCACGCATGGTTACAATCCGCATCTGCCTGAAGTCACTGGACCTGCCTTGTCCTTGAGCGCCCATCGTTCCCGTCCGGTCCGCCCGCTGCCCGTCGCGTTTCCGGGTCGCCGGTCGTTGCGGATACTGGCGGGCGTGGCAGCGGCCTTGCTGCTGGCGCTGGCGGTGCAGGCGCAGAACCCGCGCGAGGCCGAAAAGAAGCTGCAGCAGGTCCGCGGCGAGCTGAAGAACGTGGCCCAGGAGCGTCGCCGGATCGAGAACGAGCGCGGCGAAGCCTCGCGCCGGCTGCGCGAAGCCGACGAGAAGGTGGCCCGGGCCGGCCGCGCCGTCGCCGAGGCCGAGGCCGCGATCCGCCGCGAGGAGCAGGCGCTGGCGCAGCTGCAGGCGGACCGGGACAGGATGCAGCAGGGCCTGCAGGGACAGCGCGAGCAGCTGGCGGCGCTGCTGCGCGGCGCCTACCGGCTGGGCAACGACGCGCCGCTCAAGCTGCTGCTGTCGCAGGACCGGGTGGCCGACGCCAACCGCACCCTGGCCTACCACCGCTACCTGCAGCGCGAGCGCACGCAGCGCATCGCGGCATTGACCGCCGAGATGCAGTCGCTGGCGGCACTGGAGCAGGAAGTCGTGCAACGCCGCGACGAACTGCAGCGTGTCCGCGACGAACATCGGCGGCAGGCCGCCGGCCTGGCCAGCGACCGCCGCCAGCGCGCGCAGCTGATGGCCGAGCTGGACAAGCGCTACCAGGACCGCAGCGAGCGCGAGAAGGCGTTGGGCCAGGACGCCAAGGCGCTGGAGCGGCTGCTGGCCAACCTGCGCGCCGCCGCCGCACGCGCCGAAGCCGAGCGCCGCGCGGCCGCACGGCAGGCAGCGGCCGGTGGCGACCCGCCGCGCGCCGGCAAGACTCCGCCGAAGGCGACGGCCAGCGCGCCGCCGCCCCGGGTCGGCGGCCTGGGCTGGCCGCTGTCCGGCAACCTGCTGGCGCGCTACGGCGGCAAGCTGCCCGATGGCCGCACCAGCAGCGGCGTGCTGATCGGCGCGGCGGCCGGCAGCACGGTGACCGCGGTGGCCGACGGCACCGTGGTGTTCTCCGACTGGATGACCGGCTACGGCATGATCCTGATCGTCGACCACGGCAACGGCTACATGAGCCTGTACGCGCACAACGACACGCTGCTGCGCGACACCGGCGCACGGATCAAGCGCGGCGACGCGGTGGCCAGGGTCGGCAACTCCGGCGGGCAGGGGACACCGGCGCTGTACTTCGAACTGCGCCGCAACGGCCAGCCGGTCGACCCCTCGTCGTGGCTGCAGCGGCGCTGAAGCGGCGATGAAACCGCCGGGCCGGCGCGGGCGCCGGTTCAACGGGAATTTACCGGGGTTTCGCGCATAATCGACCGGTGCGTGCGACGAAAGCGCGCCTGTCCTTCATACCGGAGTGGTCCATGCGCGTAGCCCGTCCTGCCGCCCTGCTGCTTGCCCTGCTGCCTGCGTTTGCATGGGCGCAGAACGCCACCGCCCCTTCCCCCACCAAGCGCACCGACGATCCCGATGCCCAGGAGTCGGTCACCTCGCGGGTGCCGCTGGAGGAGATACGCCGCTACGTCGCCGTCTACAACGCGGTACGCGCGGCCTACGTGGACCCGGTGGACGACGCCAAGCTGATGCAGTCGGCCATCCGCGGCCTGCTGCTCGACCTGGATCCGCACAGCACCTACTTCGACAAGGCCGACGCCGAGGCCTTCGACGAACAGGCCAGCGGCGCCTACGACGGCATCGGCGTGGAGCTGCTGCAGCAGCCGGACAACACGCTGAAGGTGATCGCGCCGATCGACGACACCCCGGCCGCGCGCGCCGGCCTGCGCCCCGGCGACCTGATCGTCGCCATCGACGGCAAGCCGATCAGCGCGTTCGAGGCGATGGAGCCGCTGCGCGGCCCGCCGGGCAGCAAGCTGGTGCTGACCCTCGTGCGCGAGGGCGAGGACAAACCGTTCGACGTCGGCATCACCCGCGAGACCATCCGCATCACCAGCGTGCGCAGCCGCATGCTGGAGCCGGGCTACGGCTACGTGCGGATCAGCACCTTCCAGGCCGACACCGGCGCCGATTTCCAGAAGCACGTCGCCCAGTTGCAGGCGCAGGCCGGCGGCCGCCTCAAGGGGCTGGTGCTGGACCTGCGCAGCAATCCCGGCGGCCTGCTCACCGCCGCGGTGCAGGTGGCCGACGACCTGCTGGAGAAGGGCGGCATCGTCAGCACCCGCGGCCGCATCGCGATCAGCGACACCCGCTTCGACGCCACCCCCGGCGACCTGATGAAGGGCGCGCCGGTGATGGTGCTGGTCGATGCCGGCTCGGCCAGCGCCTCGGAAGTGCTGGCCGGCGCCCTGCGCGACAACCAGCGCGCGCGGGTGATCGGCAGCCGCACCTTCGGCAAGGGCTCGGTGCAGACGGTGCTGCCGCTGGACAACGGCGACTCGGTCAAGCTCACCACCGCACGCTATTACACGCCCAGCGGCAAGTCGATCCAGGCCACCGGCATCGTGCCGGACGTGGAACTGCAGCCCGAGCCGGCGGAAGGTGCCGGCGACCGGCCCGCCAGCCTGGCCGATTTCAGCGAGGCGACCCTGCCCGGCCACCTGCGCGGCGACGAGGAAGACGGCGAGGGCGACGGCCGCAAGGCCGGCGCGGTGCTGTCCGGCGATGCGCCGGTCGCCGCGGCGCTGGAGGAACTCAAGCGGCCCGGTTCGGTGGCCGCGCGCCAGCAGCGCCAGGCCGAGGCGGCCAAGGCGCAGCAGCCGAAGCCGGCACCGGCGGAGACGACCGGGCCAGCGCCGGAAGCAACCGGGGAAACTCCGCGGGAAGTGCCGGCGGAAGCGCCGGAAGAGATCCCGGCGGAGGAACCGGCCGGCTGAGCGGCAACGCGCGGTCGCCGGATCGCGCGCTGCTTCGCGTCAGGCGCGGGTGCCGATGGCCTGCGCGTTCACGGCATCGATGCGTCGGCATCGATGCGGCAGGCGTCGCGGATCAGCGCGGCTTGGCCGGCATCGGGAACGGGGTGACCACCTTTTCGCCGGTGGCGGCGTCGCGGATCGCCGACTGCCCCTTCTTCTCCACCTCCTCGATGCGCACGATGCTCTGCATCGGCAGGTGCAGCACCTTGGTGTTGCCGAACTCGTCGCGCAGGCGTTCCTCGGTGGGATCCACCAGCACGCCGTCGCGCAGGTCGAACACCAGTTCGGCGACCTCGTTGAATCCCCACAGGTGGCTGCTGCCCACGCGTCCGGCATACAGCTCGTAGACCTTGCCGTGGTTGAGGAAGGTGACTTTGTACAGGGGCTTGCTCATGTGCCGATTATAAAACCCCTTGCGGCAGCTTCTTTCCCGGGCTGCCCGAAAGGCTCGCGACTGACGTCGCTCCTACAGGCAGGCTCTTGTAGGAGCGACGTCAGTCGCGACAGGGACTGCATGGAGCCCCGAAATCCAAGGAATGCGCTCCCGAAGCCCGGCCGGACCGGTGCCCGGCCGCGCCGGGCTTTCAGAAACCCTGGCGCTTGCGCAGCCGCCGCGCGATCGCCGCGCGCACGTACAGGCCGTAGACCACGCCGAAGACGAAGCCGGCCACGTGCGCCGACCACGCCACCATGCCGAAGCTGGGGCCGATGTAGGCGAACACCACCTGCAGCGCGGCCCAGATGCCGATCAGCAGGAACGCCGGGGCGCGGACGAACTCTAGGAACAGCCCCAACGGCAGCACCACTCCCAGCTTGGCTCCCGGGAACAGCGCCAGGTAGGTGCCGATCAGCGCCGACACCGCGCCGCTGGCGCCGATGATGACCCGGTCCGGGCTGCCCATCGCGTACAGCGCGGCCAGGTTGGAGATCGCCCCGCCGACCAGGAACAGCAGCAGGAACCGCCACGGGCCGAGCACCCGCTCGGCCGGCAGGCCGAAGATCAGCAGGAACACCAGGTTGCCCAGCAGGTGCGACCAGTCGGCGTGCAGGAACAGCGCGGTGAACAGCCGCAGCACGCTGCCGTCGCGCAGCGCCGCCCACCAGTCCTGCGGATGCGACAGGCCGGTGGCCAGCGCGCCCCAGTCCAGCCACAGCGTGCGCCGGGCCTCGTCGGGGCGCGAGATCGACCACAGGAACGCGATCCAGATGACGGCGAACAGCAGCGGCGCGGCCCAGCGCAGCGTCGGTTTCTTGCGGGTGGGAATCGAGATGAACATGGGTGGCCTAGCCTAACCCGGCACCCGTCCGGCGGGCATCGCCGGGGGCCGCGGCGGCGGTCCAGATGAATGGGGGAGGGCGTTATTGTTTAGTTAACGCCGCTGGGTATACTGCATACGGCGTCGTATGTCGGGAGGGGACTCCGGCGCATTCCGCGGGCGTTCCATGGCTGCGGAATGCAAGGCGCAGAACGAAAAATCACCGCTTTCCGGAGAGAACAACAACATGCATACCGCTTCCAATCTTGCCCGCGTGACCGCCTTGGCCGTCGGTATTGCCGGCGCCCTGGCTTTCGGCCACGCCAACGCCGCTGCCTTCCAGCTGAAGGAAAACAGCGCCAAGGGCCTGGGCCGCGCTTTCGCCGGCTCCACCAGCGCCGAGGGCGACGCTTCGGTCGTGGCCACCAACCCGGCATCGATGCGCCTGCTGGAAGGCCGCCAGTTCCAGGGCGACCTCAGCGCGATCAGCTTCTCGGCCAAGTTCGACAAGTACGACGCCCGTCACGTCGGCCCGACCGGTCCCGGCACCGGCGCCCCGGTTTCCGGCGGCAACGGCGGCGACGCCGGCATGATCGCCCCGGTTCCGGCCGCGTACTTCCACCTGCCGTTCGGCGAGAACGAGAACATGCACTTCGGCATGTCGCTGAGCGTGCCGTTCGGCTTCAAGACCGAATACAACCGCGACTGGGTGGGCCGCTACCACGGCGTCAAGACCGACCTGAAGGCGATCGACCTGGGTGCGGCGTTCTCCTACGACGTCAACCCGTACGTGTCCTTCGGCGCCAGCGTGTTCGTCGAGCACCTGACCATCGAGCTGAGCAATGCAATCGACTTCGGCACCGCGATCTACAGCATGGGCGGCGGCGCGGCCGGTTTCGCACCGGGCAACGCCGACGGTTATGTCACCATCGAAGGCGACAACAATGCTTTCGGTTACGTGCTGGGCGGTACCTTCAGCCCGAGCGAAGATACCAACATCGCCCTGAGCTACCGCTCCAAGGTCGAGCACAAGATCACCGGCGGCGACGCCACCTTCGATCTGCCGGCCAACGCTGCCGCGTTCCTGGGCGTCTATGCCCCGGGCCAGTACGTCAGCACCAGCGGCAAGGCCACCGTGACCCTGCCGGCCTCGGCCACGCTGAGCATCACCCACAAGGTCAACGACCGCTGGTCGATCATGGGCGACGTGAGCCGCACCGCGTGGAAGACCGCGTTCGATTCGGTGACCGTGGACTTCGCCTCGAACCAGCCGGACAACGTGCTGACCTTCGCCTACGACGATACGACCTTTGCCTCGATCGGCACCGAGTACAAGCTCAGCGACACCGTCACCCTGCGTGGCGGCGTGGCCTACGACGAGTCGCCGACCAGCTACGCCCACCGCGACGTGCGCGTGCCGGACGTGACCCGCAAGTGGGTGTCGCTGGGCCTGGGCTGGACCCCATCGGAGCACGTGGAATACAACTTCGGCTACACCCATCTGTTCACCAACGAGCCGGCGGTCAACCTGACCTCGGCCACCGGCAGCACCCTGTCCGGCAAGTACAAGGTGGGCGGCGACATCCTGGCGGCCTCGATCAACTACAAGTTCTGATCGACGCAGGCAGGCAAGCAATACCGGAAGGCCCCGCTGATGCGGGGCCTTCTTCGTTGCGGGGTGGGGCATCGGCGCGTTTCCGGCGACAATGGCGTTCCTTCCCGCGATTGCCGCCGATGATCCCTTTCCGCGCCGGTGAGCGGCGATGAACCTCGCCGATCCCGCCTTCCAGCTCGAGCTGGCCGCCAACCTCGCCGTCGCCGGCTCGATCCTGCTGGCCGGCCGCAACAACATCCACACCTGGTGGCTCGGCATCGTCGGCTGCGCGCTGTTCGCGCTGGTGTTCCGGCAGGCGCAGCTGTACGCCGACATGGTGCTGCAGGGGTTCTTCATCGTGGTCAGCGTGTTCGGCTGGTGGCAGTGGCTGCGCGGCGACCACGGCGCGCCGCTGGCGATCACCCACATCGCGCGCGCGACGCTGTGGTGGCTGTTGCCGCTGGCGGTGGTCGGCAGCCTGGGCTACGGGGCGATGCTGCACGTGCTCACCGACGCCCGCGCGCCGTACCCGGACTCGGCGGTGCTGGTGCTGAGCGTGATCGCGCAGCTGCTGATGATGCGGCGCAAGCTGGAATCGTGGTGGTTCTGGCTGGCGGTCAACACCATCGCGGTGCCGCTGTACGCCAGCCGCGAGCTGTACCTGACCGCGATCCTCTACGTCGGCTTCTGGATCAACGCGCTGGTCGCGCTGCGCCACTGGCGGAAGCTGATGCGCGAACCCGGGCCCTGCGCCGATGCCGGTCGCGAACCTGCCTGAGCGCTTCGGTGTCGGCCTGGTGGTGGGCAAGTTCTGCCCGCTGCACCTGGGCCACGAGCGGCTGATCGAACACGCCCTGGCGCATTGCCGGCAGGTGGTCGTACTCAGCTGGAGCAAGCCGGAGTTCGCCGGCTGCGGGCCGGAGCGGCGCGAGCGCTGGCTGGCGGAGCGCTTCCCGCAGGCGGTGCGGCTGGTGCTCGACGACGCGCGCCTGGTCGGACTGTGCCGGCAGCGCGGGCTGCCGCTGCGGGGGCTGCCCGACAACGGCGCGCCCGATGCCGGGCAGCGCGCCTTCGCCGCCTGGCTGTGCAGCGAGGTGCTCGACCGGCGGATCGAGGCGGTGTTCACCAGCGAGGACTACGGCGACGGTTTCGCCGCGGCACTGAGCGCGCATTTCGATGCCCGTTACGGGCCCGCCGCGCCGGTGCGGCACGTCTGCCTGGACCCGGCGCGCAGCGTGGTTCCGGTTTCCGGCACGGCGGTGCGCGCCGACCCGCATGCGCATCGCGAACTCCTGTCGCCGCAGGTGTATGCCGATTTCGTGCAGCGGGTGGCGTTCGTCGGCGGCGAGTCCAGTGGCAAGACCACGCTGGCGCGCGCGCTGGCCGCCCGCTACGGGAGCTGCTGGGCGCCCGAGTACGGACGCGAGCTGTGGGAAGCGCAGGGCGGGCGGCTGGACGAGGCCGACCTGCTGCGGATCGCGCGGGTGCAGGCCGGGCGGGAGCGGGCGCTGGCCGCCGAAAGCCGCCGCTGGTTGTTCTGCGATACCACGCCGTTGACCACGCTGGGCTACAGCCTGTCGATGTTCGGCCGCGCCGATCCGGCGCTGCAGCGGTTGGCGGAGCGTCGCTACCACGCGCTGTTCCTGTGCGCGCCGGACATTCCCTTCGACCAGGACGGCACGCGCCGCGATGCCGCGTTCCGCGAGCGCCAGCACCGCTGGTACCTGCAGCAGCTGGAACGGCGGGGCTGGGCCCATACGCTGCTGCGCGGATCGCTGGACGAGAGGATCGCGCAGGTGGCGGCGGTGCTGGAGCGGTTGCCGGCCTCGGCGACCGTCGAGCCGGCCGGCGATCCTGGGGGAGGAGGCGAGACTGGCCTGGGCGGTGTAGGAGCGACGTCAGTCGCGATGGGGCCTTGCCGGGAAAGCCCTGGTCGCGACTGACGTCGCTCCTACAGTGGGTTTTCATGGGGCATCGTGGCCGTTGGCGGGGGTGCTGGAGCGGTTGCCGGCCTCGGCGACCGTCGAGCCGGCCGGCGATCCCGGCGAGGAGGGCGGTGCTGGCCTGGGTGTTGCAGGAGCGACGTCAGTCGCGATGGGGTCTTGCCGGGAAAGCCCTGGTCGCGACTGACGTCGCTCCTGCAGGGGTCATGCGTGAAAAACCCCGCTTGCGCGGGGTTCTTCGTCGCACATCGTGGCGGTGGATCAGTCGCCCAGGGTCAGCAGCGAGGCGTTGCCGCCGGCGGCCGTGGTGTTGACGGTCACCGTCTTCTCGGTGGCGAAGCGCAGCAGGTAGTGCGGGCCGCCGGCCTTGGGGCCGGTGCCGGACAGGCCCTGGCCGCCGAACGGCTGCACCCCGACCACCGCGCCGATCTGGTTGCGGTTGACGTAGACGTTGCCGACGTTGACGCGCGAGGCGATGCGCTCGACGGTCTCGTCGATGCGCGAGTGCACGCCCAGGGTCAGGCCGTAGCCGGTGGCGTTGATCTGCTCGATCACCGCATCGAGCTGGTCGCCCTTCCAGCGGATCACGTGCAGCACCGGCCCGAAGATTTCGCGGTGCAGCTGGTCCAGCGACTTCAGCTCGTAGGCGCGCGGGGCGAAGAAGGTGCCGTGCGCGGCTTCCTCGTCGAGCTCGGCGGCGGCGATCAGGCGCGCTTCCTTCTCCATGCGGATGGCGTGGTCCTTGAGGATCTGCAGCGCGTCGGCGTCGATCACCGGGCCGACGTCGGTGGACAGCAGGCCCGGGTCGCCGACCTTCAGTTCGGCCATCGCGCCGGCCAGCATGGCCATCACCTTGTCGGCGATGTCGTCCTGCACGAACAGCACGCGCGCGGCCGAGCAGCGCTGGCCGGCCGAGGTGAAGGCCGAACCGATGGCGTCCTTGACCAGCTGTTCCGGCAGCGCCGAGGAGTCGGCGATGAAGGCGTTCTGGCCGCCGGTCTCGGCGATCAGCACGCCGATGGCGGCATCGCGCGCGGCCATCGCGCGGTTGATCGCGCGCGCGGTGTCGGTGGAGCCGGTGAAGGCGACGCCGGCCACGCGCGGGTCCTTGGTCAGCGCGGCGCCGACGGTGGCGCCGTCGCCCGGCAGGAACTGCAGCACGCCTTCCGGCACGCCGGCCTCGTGCAGCAGCTTCACCGCGTAGTAGCCGACCAGGTTGGTCTGCTCGGCCGGCTTGGCGATGACGCTGTTGCCGGCGGCCAGCGCGGCGCCGACCTGGCCGAGGAAGATCGCCAGCGGGAAATTCCACGGGCTGATGCAGACGAACACGCCGCGGCCGTGCAGCTGCAGTTCGTTGGATTCGCCGGTCGGGCTGGGCAGCTTCTCGGCATGGCCGAACTGCTCGCGCGCCTGCTTGGCGTAGTAGCGCAGGAAATCCACCGCCTCGCGCACTTCGGCGATGCTGTCGGGCAGGCTCTTGCCGGCTTCCTTGACGCACAGCGCCATGAATTCCGGCAGGCGCGCTTCGAGCTGGTCGGCGGCGTGTTCGAGGATCGCCGCGCGGCTGGCGGCCGGAGTGCGGTTCCAGCCCGGCTGCGCGGCCACGGCATTGGCCAGCGCCTTTTCGACGGTGGCGGCGTCGGCCGGTTGCCACTGGCCGACGACCTGGCGGGTGTCGGCCGGGTTGGTCACGTTCACCCGCGCGCCGGTCGGGTTGGCGCCCGGCACCAGCGGTGCGGCCTGCCACGGTTTCACCGCGGCGTTGAGCTGCCCGGCCAGGGCGCGCAGATCGTTGTCGTTGGCGAGATTGACGCCCATGGAATTCTTCCTGTCGTGGTTCTGGCTGCGCAGCAGGTCGACCGGCAGCGGGATTTTCGGGTGCGGGATGGACGCGAACGCGGACACCGCTTCGACCGGATCGCGGATCAGGTCGTCGATGGCCACGTCCTCGTCGGTGATGCGGTTGACGAAGCTGGAGTTGGCGCCGTTCTCGAGCAGGCGGCGCACCAGGTACGGCAGCAGGTCCTCGTGCGAGCCGACCGGCGCGTACACGCGGCACGGCACGTTCAGGCGATCGGCCGGCACCACTTCGGCGTATAGGTCGTCGCCCATGCCGTGCAGCTTCTGGTGCTCGTACTGGCCGCCCCGGGCGATCGCCTTCACCGCGGCGATGGTGTGCGCGTTGTGGGTGGCGAACATCGGGTAGATCGCGTCGGCATGCGTGAACAGGCGCTTGGCGCAGGCCAGGTAGGACACGTCGGTGTTCTGCTTGCGGGTGAACACCGGGTAGCCGGGCAGGCCGTCGATCTGCGCGCGCTTGATCTCCGCGTCCCAGTAGGCGCCCTTGACCAGGCGCACCTGCAGCTTGCGGCCGATGCGGCGGGCCAGGTCGGCGAGGTGGTCGATCGTGTACGGGGTGCGCTTCTGGTAGGCCTGCACCACCACGCCGAAGCCCTCCCAGCCGGCCAGCGAGGCATCGCTGACCACCGCTTCGATGATGTCCAGCGACAGCTCCAGGCGGTCGGTTTCCTCGGCGTCGACGGTGCAGCCGATGCCGTAGGACCTGGCCAGCTGCGCCAGCTCCAGCACGCCCGGGACCAGGTCGGCCAGCACCCGCGCGCGCTTGGCGTGCTCGTAGCGCGGATACAGCGCCGACAGCTTGATCGAGATGCCCGGTGCCGAATTGACGTCGCCGTCGGGGCGCCCGCCGCGGGCCTTGTGATCGCCGCCGATGGCGTGGATCGCGCGGCGGTAGTCCTCCAGGTAGCGCTTGGCGTCCTTCATCGTCAGCGCGCCTTCGCCGAGCATGTCGAACGAATAGCGGTAGCTGGCGTTGTCGCCCTTGTGCGAGCGCGCCAGCGCTTCGTCGATGGTGCGGCCCATGACGAACTGATGGCCCATGATCTTCATCGCCTGGCGCACGGCCAGGCGGATCACCGGCTCGCCGACGCGGCCGATCAGGCGCTTGAACGCGCCCGGCACGTCGGCGCGGGTGGCGTCGTTGATCTGCACCAGCTTGCCGGTGAGCATCAGGCCCCAGGTCGAGGCGTTGACCAGCACCGAGTCGCTGCCGCCCAGGTGCTTCTTCCAGTCGGCATCGCCGAGCTTGTCGCGGATCAGCTTGTCGGCGGTGTCCTGGTCGGGGATGCGCAGCAGCGCCTCGGCCACGCACATCAGCAGCACGCCTTCCTCGCTGCCCAGGTCGTACTGGCGCATGAAGGCCTCGATCGCGCCCTGGTCCTGGGCGCGCACCCGCACCCGCGCCACCAGGTCGGCGGCCATGGCCTGCACCTTCGCCTGCTCGTCGGCCGGCAGCCGCGCCTGCTCCAGCAGCTCGCGCACATGGTGGGTTTCGTCCTTCAGCCAGGCATCGGTGATGGCCTGGCGGAACGCGTTTGGAATGGCCGGCAACTCGGGCGCGAGCAATGGTCGCGAGGCGGCGTTGGCGGGTGGGGAAACGGCGTTGGGGGGAGTGTGTGCGTTCATGCGCGAGGCCACGTGGAAACTTGACCATTTTAATCCAAATGCGGATTTTGCAAGCGCCGGACATGGCCCCGGACGAACGCCCGAGCCCCTGTGCTCAAAGGCTATCGACGGATATCGCCAATCCGTCATGAACTATGCCGAATTCGGCAAATTGTGTGACGGAACCTGGTTGCGCTGCAGCAAAATCCAGGGTGCGCTGCAGCATTCCGATGAAGAATGAATGGAAGCTTGCTCGCATGAATTGGCGCGGCTACCATCGAACGCGTTTCCCGCGGCACGAACGCGGTTGCGACATGATCGAGATGTTTCGGTTTGTTCCGGATGGGTCAGGTGCGCGGCTGCGGCTGCGTCCCCCACGGGCGCTCACTGCCCGGCAGTTCGTCCTGTTGTTCGCCGCACTGGCGGGTGCGATGTGGTTCGCGGCAGGCCTGGGCTGGCTGTCCGGAAACGTCTTCGCCCCCGTCTTCGCGCTGCTGCACAGCCTCCTGGTGGCAGCCGCGCTGCGCTGTACATGGCGCAGCGGCGAACGCCAGGAGGAGATCCGGGTTGGGCCGGACTGCGTGGAGGTCATCCCCGCAGGCGGCGATTCCCCGACGTTCCGGGCGCATCCCTACTGGGTACGCCTGGTCGCCGAGGACGAGAAGGTCCGGCTGGTATCCAGCGGCCGGCAGGTGGAGGTGGGAAGCTTCCTCGCACCAGCCGAACGCCGGCAACTGGCACGGACGCTTGAAGGCTTGCTCGCGGCCAGCAATGGCTGCAACCGACGACGCTAAGGGTCTAGGCAATGAAGCAACGCAGCGGGTGGGGTGCGAAGTGGGGTTCGGCGATGGTGCTGTTGTCCGCCTGGATGGCGGTGCCGATGGCATGGGCGCAGTCGGCCGACCCGAAGGCATGGCAGCTCAACATGGGCCGCGGCGTCACCCATACCTCGCGGATGGCGTGGGAAGCGCACATGATGGCGCTGGGGGTGTGCGCGGTGATCGGCGTGCTGGTGTTCGGCGCGATCGCCTACGCGATCTTCAAGTTCCGCAAGTCCAAGGGCGCGGTCGCCGCCCAGTTCAGCCACAACACCAAGGCCGAGGTCATCTGGACCGTCATTCCGGTGCTGATCCTGATCGTGATGGCGTGGCCGGCCACGGCCAAGCTGATCGCCATGTACGACACCCGCGAGTCGGAGATGACGGTCAAGGTCACCGGCTACCAGTGGATGTGGAAGTACGAGTACCTGGGCGAGGGCGTCGAGTTCACCAGCCGCCTGGACCGCGAATCCGACCGCTTCCGGCAGACCGGGCAGCGGCCGACCCTGGCCTCGCACCCGCACTACCTGCTCGACGTGGACAACCGGCTGGTGCTGCCGGTGGACACCAAGGTGCGCTTCGTCATCACCGCCGACGACGTGATCCACGCCTGGTGGGTGCCGGCGCTGGGCTGGAAGCAGGACGCCATCCCCGGAATCATCAACGAGGCCTGGACCAGCATCGAGCAGCCGGGCGTCTATCGCGGCCAGTGCGCCGAGCTGTGCGGCAAGGACCACGGCTTCATGCCGATCGTGGTCGAAGCGGTCTCCAAGGAAGACTTCAAGCGCTGGCTGGCCGAACGCAAGCCGGCCCCGCCGGCCGAGCCCGAGGCACCGGCGGAAACCGCGCCGCCCGCGGACGAAACGCCCGCCCCCGCGCCGTCCGACGCGTGATCCGCTCCCGCACCGCCGCGTGCGAACCGCCAATCGATAAAGAGGTGTAGTCGCGATGTCCCACTCCGCAGTCGACCACTCCGATCATCACGGGCACAAGCAGGGCTTCGTCGAGCGCTGGTTCTTCTCCACGAACCACAAGGACATCGGCACGCTGTACCTGCTTTTCAGCTTCCTGATGTTCATCGTCGGTGCGGCGATGAGCGTGGTGATCCGGCTCGAGCTCGCGCAGCCGGGGTTGCAGTACGTCAAGCCCGAGTTCTTCAACCAGATGACCACCGTGCACGCGCTGGTGATGATCTTCGGCGGGGTGATGCCGGCCTTCGTCGGCCTGGCCAACTGGATGATCCCGCTGCAGATCGGCGCGCCGGACATGGCGCTGCCGCGCATGAACAACTGGTCGTTCTGGCTGCTGCCGGTGGCCTTCACCCTGCTGCTGCTGACCCTGTTCCTGCCCGGCGGCGCGCCGGCCGGCGGCTGGACCCTGTACCCGCCGCTGTCGCTGCAGGGCGGCTACAACGTCGCCTTCAGCGTGTTCGCCATCCACGTCGCCGGCATCAGCTCGATCATGGGCGCGATCAACATCATCGCCACCGTGCTCAACATGCGCGCGCCGGGCATCGACCTGCTGAAGATGCCGATCTTCTGCTGGACCTGGCTGATCACCGCGTTCCTGCTGATCGCGGTGATGCCGGTGCTGGCCGGCGCGGTGACCATGCTGCTGACCGACAAGTTCTTCGGCACCAGCTTCTTCAACGCCGCCGGCGGCGGCGACCCGGTGATGTACCAGCACATCTTCTGGTTCTTCGGCCATCCCGAGGTCTACATCATGATCCTGCCGGCGTTCGGCGTGGTCAGCGAGATCCTGCCGACCTTCAGCCGCAAGCCGCTGTTCGGCTACCAGGCGATGGTCTACGCCACCGCGGCGATCGCGTTCCTGTCGTTCATCGTGTGGGCGCACCACATGTTCACGGTGGGCATGCCGCTGGGCGGCGAGATCTACTTCATGTTCGCCACCATGCTGATCTCCATCCCCACCGGGGTGAAGGTGTTCAACTGGGTCAGCACCATGTGGAAGGGCTCGCTGACGTTCGAGACGCCGATGCTGTTCTCGATCGCCTTCGTCATCCTGTTCACCATCGGCGGCTTCTCCGGGTTGATGCTGGCGATCGTGCCGGCCGACTTCCAGTACCACGACACCTACTTCGTGGTGGCGCACTTCCACTACGTGCTGGTGACCGGCTCGGTGCTGTCGCTGATCGCCGCGGTGTACTACTGGTGGCCGAAGTGGACCGGGCGCATGTACAGCGAGTTCTGGGGCAAGTTCCATTTCTGGTGGACGATGGTGTTCGTCAACCTGCTGTTCTTCCCGCAGCACTTCCTCGGCCTGGCCGGCATGCCGCGCCGCATCCCCGACTACAACCCGGTATTCGCCGACTGGAACCTGATCAGCTCGATCGGCGCGTTCGGCATGTTCCTCACCCCGTTCATGATGGCCGCGATCCTGATCAGTTCGCTGCGCAGCGGCAAGCCGGCCGACGCCCGTGCCTGGGAAAGCGCGCGCGGCCTGGAGTGGACGGTGCCGTCGCCGGCCCCGGCGCATACCTTCACCGTGCCGCCGGTGATCCGGCCGGGCGACCTGGCCCACGACGATGTCAGCCATTGACCGGAGCCTGCCGATGACCGGGTTGCGCCCACCCGCCGACGATCTCGCCCTGCGCCGCCGCCGTGCGGCGCGCACCGCGCTGGTGGTGGCGCTGGTGGCGGTGGCGATCTATGTCGGCTTCATCCTGTCCGGGGTGGTCGGGCGATGAACGCGCCGGCGCCCGCAGCGCAGCGCAGCGCCGGCCTGGCGCGGCTGGTCGGCGTGGCGCTGGGCGTGTTCGTGCTGACGTTCTCGCTGGTGCCGCTGTACCGCATCGCCTGCGAGAAGGTGTTCGGCGTGCGCCTGGAGCGCGGTCCGGGGCAGTCCGAAGCCCGCGCGGGCGCGGGCGGCGACGGCCGCCGCACGGTGCGGGTGGAGTTCGATGGCGGGGTCAATTCGAAGCTGCCATGGGCGTTCCATCCCGAGCGACTGACCATGGAAGTGGTGCCGGGCGAGCTCAACGAGGCGCTGTACTTCGCCCGCAACGACAGCGACCGCGCACTGGTCGGCAGCGCGGTGCCGTCGGTGGCGCCGGCGCGCGCCTCGGGCTATTTCAGCAAGACCGAATGCTTCTGCTTCACCGCCCAGACCCTGCAGGCCGGCGAAGCGCGCGAGATGCCGGTGCGCTTCATCGTCGATCCGGCGCTGCCCGCCGACGTGAAGACCATCACCCTGTCCTATACCTTCTACAAGAACGATGCGCTGTCCGCGCAGCTGGCCCCGTCAGCGGCCGCCGGCTCCGCGCATGCCGCTCCCTGACCACGGACCCGGAAGCAACGCCATGGCCCAGAATTCGCCCGATGCCAACGTCTATTTCGTGCCGAGCCAGAGCAAATGGCCGTTCATCGGCTCGATCGCGATGCTGGTGCTGATGGTCGGCGTGGCCAGCTGGCTCAACGGCGCCAGCTGGGCGCCATGGACCTTCTACGCCGGCCTGGCGATGCTGGTGTTCACGCTGTTCTGGTGGTTCGGCGACGTCATCCGCGAATCGGAGGGCGGCCACTACAACCGCCAGGTGGACGTGTCGTTCCGGATGGGGATGGTGTGGTTCATCTTCTCCGAGGTGATGTTCTTCGGCGCGTTCTTCGGCGCGCTGTTCTACACCCGCAACCTCGGACTGCCGTGGCTGGGCGGCGCCGGCGACGGGGTGATGACCAACGAGCTGCTGTGGAGCGGCTATTCGGCGGCGTGGCCGACCAACGGCCCGGAGGCCATCGGCGGCGCCTTCCAGACCATCCCGGCCTGGGGCCTGCCGCTGCTCAACACGCTGATCCTGCTGACCTCGGGCGTGACCCTGACCATCGCCCACCACGCGCTCAAGGCCGGCAAGCGCGGCCAGCTGCTGGTGTGGCTGGGCGCCACCGTGGTGCTGGGCTGCGTGTTCCTGTTCTTCCAGGCCGAGGAATACATCCACGCCTATCGCGAGCTGAACCTGACGCTGGGTTCGGGCATCTACGGCTCCACCTTCTTCATGCTCACCGGCTTCCACGGCGCGCACGTGGCGCTGGGCACGATCATGCTGATCGTGATGTGGCTGCGCGCGGCCAAGGGCCACTTCACCCGCGACAACCACTTCGGCTTCGAGGCCGCCGCGTGGTACTGGCACTTCGTCGACGTGGTGTGGCTGATGCTGTTCCTGTTCGTCTACGTGCTGTAGGCGGCCGCGGCCCGGCGGATGCCGCCGGCATTCCTCTGCAGATCGCAGCCGGGCGTGGGCGCCGTCAGCCGCCCACGCCATGCGGCTTGATCCAGCCGCCGTAGATGCCCACGATCACCAGCACGATCAACGCCACCGAAATGACGATGCGCCGGGTCAGCGCGTTGACCGTGCGCTTGGTCTGGCCACGATCGACCAGCAGGTAGTACAGCCCCGCCCCCAGATTCCAGACGATGACGATCAAGAACGCGATCACCAGCAGGGTCTTCAGCGAATCGTTCATGCGCGGCTCGGCAACGGAAGGGGCGCTGCCATCTGACCCGTTTTCGGCGCGGTTGTCATGATGCGCCAGCACACGCGGGTGTTCGGCTGGACTCTGGCGTTGGTGGTTATCGCACTGTTCTGCACGCTGGGCCACTGGCAATGGCAGCGCATGCACGAGAAGCAGGCGCTGCTGCTGCAGGCCGATACGGCGCGCGCGCGCACCGCGACGCTGGCGCAGGCGTTGCAGGCGCCGCCTGCACTGCGCTGGGTGCACGGCCGCGGCCGCTTCCTGCCGGGGGTGGTGTTGCTGGACAACCAGCTGCGCGAAGGCCGCGCCGGGGTCAAGGTGTACCAGGCGTTCGTCGCCGACGGTGCGCCGCGGCCGGTGCTGGTGGACCTGGGCTGGATCGCGCTGCCGGCCGACCGCACGCTGCCGGCGGCGGCGGCGCTGGAAGGCGAGCACGTGCTGCAGGGGCTGCTGGCGCCGGCCCCGTCCGCCGGCCTGGCGCTGGGCCCGGCGATGGCGCAAGCAGGGCCGCACACCTGGCTGGCGACCCGGATCGACCCGCAGGCGATCGCGCAGCGGCTGGAGCTGCCCGCGCCCGGCCTGCCGGCGCAGGTGTTGCGGCTGGACCCGGCGCTGCCGCTGGGCCACGTGCGCGACCTGGAGCTGCTGCCCAACACCCTGCCGCCAGCGCGGCACCTGGGCTACGCGGTGCAATGGTTCGCCATGGCGCTGGCGGTGCTGGTACTGGCGCTGGTGCTGGAATGGCGCAGCCGCCGGCCGCGGGGCGGACGTTGACGGCCCGGCCATGAGAAAATGCCCACCATGACTTCCACGACTCCGGCCCCGCTGCGGGCCCGCAACCGCGGCCGTTGGGTGCTGGTTGCGCTGTTTGCGTTGTTCTTCGGCTCGATGCTGGTGGCCGGTGCGTTGCGCTTCTCCGGCTGGCAGCCGCAGGTGAACCGCAACCACGGGCAGCTGCTCTCGCCGCCGGCCGACCTGCGCGCGCTGCCGCCCACGCTGGCCGACGGCCGGGCCTACGAGTGGAACCCGGCCGCGCGCCACTGGCGCATCCTGCTGGCCCCGGCGGACGATTGCGCCCCGGCCTGCGTCACTTTGTCGCAGGACCTGCACAAGGTCTGGCAGCTGTTCGGGCATAACGCCGATAATGTCGAGATCCTGTGGCTGGGTACGCCGCCGCCGGCAGTGGCCGGCATGCCGGCGCTGCGGACGCTGCAACGGCAGCCGTCGCTGCGCGAAAGGCTGCCGGGCGTCGACGATCCCGCCGGCATCCCGGTGTACGTGGTCGACCCCAATGGCTTCGTGATCCTGCGCTACGCACCGGGATTCGATCCCGGCGGGCTGCGTGCGGACCTGGCCAAGCTGCTGAAACTGAAGTGAGCCCCGTTCGATGAACTCCCTTGCGCGCCCGGCGCTGCACCGCAACTTCCACCGCCTGGCGTGGTTCGCGCTGATCATGACCGCCAGCACGATCCTGTTCGGTTCGTTCGTGCGCCTGTCCGATGCCGGCCTGAGCTGCCCGGACTGGCCGACCTGCTACGGCCGCGTGACCTGGCCGCAGACCCACCACGAGGCGGCGCAGCACGCGGCCAGCGAGATCCGCCCGCTGGAAACGCACAAGGCCTGGCGCGAGCAGGTGCACCGTTTCCTGGCCGGCGCGCTGGGGGTGGAGGTGCTGGCGCTGGCGCTGCTGGCCGTGCGCCGGCGCGCGTGGGGCGTGGCCCAGGTGCTGACCGCCTCGGCGCTGGTGGCGCTGGCCATCCCGCTGTACATGCGCGGCGAGCACGTGGCGGCCAGCGTGCTGGCGATCGCCGGCGAGGCGTTGCTGCTGCTGGCGGCGCTGCGCTGGTCGAACATCGACCTGGCGCGCGCGGCGGTGCTGACCCTGGCGGTGGTGATCTTCCAGGCGCTGCTGGGCATGTGGACGGTGACCTGGCTGCTCAAGCCGATCGTGGTGATGGGCCACCTGCTGGGCGGCATGCTGATGTTCGGCCTGCTGGTGTGGATGGCCTGGCGCGCCACCCACCTGCCGATCACCCTGGCCGAGGCGCCGCGGCTGAAGTGGCTGCTGCGCGCCGGGCTGGCGCTGCTGGTGGCGCAGATCGCGCTCGGTGGCTGGGTCAGCGCCAACTACGCGGCGCTGGCCTGCGGCGGCGGCAACGCCTCGCTGGACAATTTCCCGCGCTGCGTCAGCCAGTGGTGGCCGCAGCAGAACTACGTCGAAGGCTTCACCCTGTGGCGCGGCATCGGCGTGGACTACGAAGGCGGCGTGCTCGACGGCGCCTCGCGCATCGCCATCCAGATGGCGCACCGGATGATGGCAGTGGTGGTGGCGCTGTACCTGCTGTGGCTGTCGCTGCGGCTGTTGCGGCTGCCGAGCATGCGCGGCTGGGCGACGGCGCTGGGCGTGCTGGTGCTGGCGCAGGTCACGCTGGGCGTGCTCAACGTCAAGCTGGCGCTGCCGCTGGCGGTGGCGGTGCTGCACAACGGCGGCGCGGTGGCGCTGCTGTTCGTGCTGGTCTCGCTGCTGGCGCGGCTGCGTGCACCGGACTGATGCCATGAGCGCAGGCTGGCGTGACTACTGGGACCTGACCAAGCCGAAGGTGGTGGCACTGATCGTGTTCACCGCGCTGGTGGGCATGTGCCTGGCGTTGCCGGGGTTGCCCACGGCCGGACAGGCCGCGGCCGGCGTGCTGGGCTTCGCCGGCATCTGGCTGGCGGCCTCGGCGGCGGCGGCGATCAACCAGCTGCTGGACGCGCGCATCGACGCGCAGATGGCACGCACCTCGTGGCGGCCGCTGGTGGTGGGCAAGGTCTCGCCGCGGCAGGTGCTGGCGTTCGCCAGCGTGCTGATCGTGCTGTCGATGGCCATCCTGGTGCTGTGGGTGAACCTGATCACCGCGGTGCTGACCTTCGCCTCGCTGATCGGCTACGCGGTGATCTATACCGTGTACCTGAAGCGGGCGACCTCGCAGAACATCGTCATCGGCGGCCTGGCCGGCGCCACCCCGCCGCTGCTCGGCTGGGCGGCGATCACCGGCATGCAGGGGCCGTCGGACTGGGCCCATGCCTCGCTGCTGGTGCTGATCATCTTCGTGTGGACGCCGCCGCATTTCTGGGCGCTGGCGATCTTCCGCCGCGCCGACTACGCCAAGGCCGACATCCCGATGCTGCCGGTGACCCATGGCGTGCCGCATACCCGGCGGCAGATCCTGGCCTACTCGGTGGTGCTGGCGCTGGTCACGCTGCTGCCGGTGGCGGTGGGCATGAGCGGCCTGTTCTACCTGGGCGGCGCGCTGGTGCTCAACGTGGTATTCCTGTGGTTCGCCTGGAGGATGCAGGACCCGCCGGACGAGGCGTTTTCGATGCGCATGTTCGGCTACTCGGTGGTGTACCTGATGGCGCTGTTCGCGTTCCTGCTGGTGGACCACTGGTTGCTGCCCTTGCTGTAAAACTGGCAGCATCCGCCGGGTGCGGGCCGCGCGGCGGCAATGGCCCGCGGGCTTGTCCGAATACGAAGGAGCGGGGAATGCGGGGCTGGGTGCGCGGGATGATGGTGGCGCTGGTGGCGCTGGCATGGACGGGAAGTGCGTGCGCGGACGAGGCGGTCGCACAGATCCAGCAGCGTGCCGGCGAAAGCCGGCTGGTGCTGCTGGGGGAATACCACGGCACGCGGGAAATCCCGCAGCTGGTGGCGCAGCTGGTCGAGCGCTACAGCCGCAACGGCCGGCCGCTGCAGCTGGGGCTGGAGATCCCGCGCTCGGAGAACCTGCCGCTGAGCGGTTACCTGGGGTCGGCGGGGCAGGAGCGCGACCGCCGCTTGCTGCGGTCGCGTCCGTTCTGGCAGGTGGCGGACAACCAGCACGACGGGCGCCGCAGCCGCGACATGCTGGAGCTGATCGAGGCCGTGCGCGCGCTGCGCATGCAGGGGCGCGATATCCAGGTGTTCGGCTACGACGTGGAGCGCAGCGAGGACGGCAACCAGGCCCGCGACGATGCGATGGCCGCCTACCTGCGGCAGCGTTTCGCGCAGGTGCCGCCGGCCGGGCACATGCTGGTGCTGACCGGCAACGTGCATGCGATGCGCCGCGTGCCGGCACGTGCGCCGGCGGACATGCAGAAGCAGCCGATGGCCTCGCAGCTGACCGACCTCGAGCTTTACACGGTGAGGCTGGAAGCATTGCGCGGCAATGCATGGGTCTGCGCGGCGAACCGTTGCAGCGCCCGCCCGCTGCGGCGCGAACCCAAGCCGCTGGCGCCGCGGGCCAGCAGCGCGGCCGACCGCCAGTACGACCTGTGGATCTGGCTGCCGCAACTGAGCGTCGGCACGCTGGCGGACTGACCCGGGCGGTGGCCCGCGCGGGCGACTTTCAGCGGTCCAGCTGCGGGTCCTGCTCCTGCGCGGCCCGCCGCGCATAGCGTTGCGCCACCACGGCGCAGACGATCAGCTGCAGCTGGTGGTAGATCATGATCGGCAGCACGATCGCGCCGAGGCTGCCGCTGGCGAACAGCACCTTGGCGATCGGCACCCCGGTGGCCAGGCTCTTCTTCGAGCCGCAGAACACGATCGGGATCTCGTCGCGGCGGCTGAAGCCGAGCAGGCGGGCGATGAGGGCGATCAGCGGCATCGCGATGGCCAGCAGGCTGGCGGCCACCAGCGCCACGCCCAGCAGCGACAGCAGCGGGGTGTTGCTCCACAGGCCTTCGCTGACCGCCTCGCCGAAGGCGGCGTAGACCACCAGCAGGATCGTGCCCTGGTCGGTGTAGCGCAGCAGCGCGCGCTGCCGCTCCACCCAGCCGGCGATCCACGGCCGCAGCAGGTGGCCGGCCACGAACGGCACCAGCAGCTGCAGCATGATGCTGCCCACCGCCTGCAGCGGATGCGACATGCCGCCCTGGGTGCCGGCCATCAGGCCCATCAGCAGCGGCGTCAGGAACACGCCGAGGATGCTCGACAGCGAGGCGCTGCACACCGCGGCGGGGACGTTGCCGCCGGCCATCGAGGTGAAGGCGATCGAGGACTGCACGGTCGAGGGCAGCGCGCACAGGAACAGCACGCCGATGTACAGCTCCGGGGTCAGCAGCCAGCCGTCCAGCGGCTTGAACAGCAGCCCCAGCAGCGGGAACAGCACGAAGGTGCAGGCCAGGATGGTCAGGTGCAGGCGCCAGTGCAGCAGGCCGGCCATGATCGATTCGCGCGGCAGCCGTGCGCCGTGCAGGAAGAACAGCGCGGCGATGGCGACGTTGCTGACATCGTCCAGCACCATGGCGGCGGCACCGCGCAGGGGCAGCAGCGAGGCCAGCAGCACGGTACCGAGCAGGGCCAGGGTGAAGTTGTCGGGCCGCAGCCGCAGTACGCGTTGGATCATCGGGTGTCGGCTCCCGGGAAAGGATGGGGGATCGTCAATGCCTGGCCTCCGGTTGCAACAGCTGGCGGGTGTCCGCCTCCAGCGAGGTCATGCCGGCGCGCCGGCCCAGTTCCAGCGCGGCTTCGACGCCGGTTTCCCCGGTGCGTGCGGCGATCACCGCCAGCAGCGCGCCGGCACGGTTGCCCGAGGCGCAATGCAGCAGCACCGGGCCGTCGTCCTGGGCGAGCAGGCGCTGCAGGGTGCGGGCATTGGCCTCGGTCACGCCGGCTGCTCCGGCGATCGGCAGGCGCACGTAGCGCAGGCCGAGCCGCTCGGCGGCGGCGGTCTCGTCGTAGCCGCGGTCCTCGCCGGGCTGGCGCAGGTCGATGACGGTGGTGACGCCGGCCGCGGCCGCTTCGCGCAGCTGCGCGGCGCTGGGCTGGCCGCCGGTGTAGAGGCCCGGCCGTGGCTGCGCGAACGGCGCATCGCCGGCGGCCGCGGTGCCGGCCAGCGATGCCAGCAGCAGGAGCGGAGGAAGGTGGAAAGGATTCATCGGCGGTACTCCCGGTGGCGCACGTTCAGCGCAGGCTGGCGCGGGCCTTGAGCAGCTCGCGCAGTTCGTACTTGTCGGTATCGTCCAGGCCCTGCTGGCGCTGCTTGGCCTGCAGCTCGTCCAGGCGTTGCTGCAGCAGCTGCTTCTCCAGCTGGGCCACGGCGTCGTGCAGTTCCTGCGCCCATACCTTCTCGTCGCCGGGCAGGGCCATGGCCGCCAGCCGGTGCAGCGAGGCCTGTTCCTCGCGCCCGGTGAAATGCTCCAGCAGCGCGCCGGTGCTGATGTCCGGCCGCTGCCGCACCAGCTCCAGCAGTTCGATCAGCAGCTCGATGCCCGGCAGCCGCAGCCCGGAGAAGCCGTGGTGGTCTTCCAGCGTGAGCGCCAGCGACGGCCGCTGCAGCAGCACCGCGATGGCCGCGCGCACCAGGCTGCGCTTCTGCGCCGGCGCCACCTGCCGGGCGCTGGCCCGTGGCATCGCCGGGGCGGTGGGCGCGGCCGCGCCCACCCCGGTCAGCCGCGCCAGCTCCTGTTTCATCAGGTCGCCGAAGGCGCCGTCGGGAATCTGCGCCAGCATCGGCCGGGCGCGTTCGGCCAGCCGCGCCTTGCCGTCGAGCGTGGCCAGGTTGATCTCGCGGGTGAGCTCGTCGAAGAAGAACTGCGACAGCGGCGTGGCCTGCTTCAGGCGGGCGTCGAACGCGGCGGCGCCTTCCTTGCGCACGATGGTGTCCGGGTCCTCGCCGTCGGGCAGGAACAGGAAGAACGCCTGGCGGCCGTCCTTCATCCGCGGCAGCACCGATTCCAGCGCCTTCCAGCCGGCGCGGCGGCCGGCGGCGTCGCCGTCGAAGCAGAAGAACACGTCCGGCGCGTTGCGGAACAGCAGCTCGGCGTGGTCCGGGGTGGTCGCCGTGCCCAGCGTCGCCACCGCCTGGGTGACGCCGAACTGGAACAGGCTGACCACGTCCATGTAGCCCTCGACCACGATCAGCCGCTCGATCTTCTGGTTGGCCTGGCGCACCTGCCACAGGCCGTACAGCTCGCGGCCCTTGTGGAACAGCGCGGTTTCCGGCGAGTTGAGGTACTTGGGGCCGTCGTCCTTGTCGAGCACGCGGCCGCCGAAGGCGATCACCCGGCCGCGGCGGTCGAAGATCGGGAACATCACCCGGTCGCGGAACTTGTCGTAGACGTGGCCGCGGTCGTTCTTGGAGAACAGCCCGGCGCGGTCGAGCAGCTTCATCCGCCGCTCGTCCTTGCCCAGCGCGTCCTTCAGCGCGCTGTAGCCGTCGGGCGCGTAGCCGATGGCGAAGCGCGCGCGGTTCTCCGCGTCGACGCCGCGCTGGTCCAGGTAGGCGCGGGCCTTGTCGCTGCCCTCCAGCTGCTTGCCGAAGAAGCGGCTGGCCGCGTCCAGCGCCGCGTACAGGTCGCGGCTGTCGTCCTGCTGCTGGGCGCTGCGCGGATTGTTGTCGCGCGGCACTTCCATGCCGGCGCGCTTGGCCAGCTCGTCGACCGCATCCAGGAATTCCAGGCGGTCGTAGTTCATCAGGAAACTGATCGCGGTGCCGTGCGCGCCGCAGCCGAAGCAGTGGTAGAACTGCTTGGTCGGCGACACCGTGAACGAGGCAGAGCGCTCGTCGTGGAACGGGCAACGCGCCGCGTACTCCTTGCCCTGGCGCTTCAGCGGCACGCGGGTGCCGATCACCTCGACGATGTCGGTGCGGGCCAGCAGGTCATCAATGAAGGCATCCGGGATCCTGGCCATCTCAGTTTTCTGTCCGCTGTTGATGCCAGGAGATGCGGGTCGCCCCTTGCATGCGGCGCGCGGCGGCGCGGCAAGCATCGCCACAGCTCCGTGGGGCTGCGGCGCGATCGTCGATGAAGGCGTCGGGAAGTCGTGCCATTGCAATAGGATGCCACGCCGCCGGCAGCTGGCCGCGGCGACAGGGTCGGAAGGGGCGGTTACGGCGCCGGCGTGTCGTCGCCGGCGGATGTGTCCAGTGTACGCCGGGCATGCTGGCGCTCGTCGATCACCGCGGTGATCAGCGCGCCTACGAAGAACACCACGGTGCCGTAGTAGATCCACACCAGCAGGACCACCAGCGTACCCATCGAGCCGTAGGCGCTGCCGGGAGCGGCCGAGGCGATGTAGACGCCGATGGCGTAGCGTCCCAGCGCGAACAGCACGGCGGTGATGGTGCCGCCGACGAACGCCTGCCGCCAGTCCACCCGGCGGTCGGGCAGGTAGTGGTAGAGGAAGGCGAAGGCCAGCGCGTACAGCACCAGCGTGGTGGCGTAGCCGAGCGCCGGCAGCAGCGAGGGCAGCTGCGCGAACGCGACCTGCAGCACGGTGGTCGCGGTCATCGACAGGATCAGCAGGAAGCCCAGCGCCAGGATCACGCCGAAGGAGAACACGCGCTTCTTCAGCCAGGCGGCGATGCCCTCCAGCCGCTGCGCGTCGGTGCGGAAGATCAGGTTCAGCGCGTTCTGCAGCTGCGCGAACACCGCGGTGGCGCCGGCGAACAGCAGCAGCGTGCTCCACAGGCCGGCCAGCGAGCCGATCCCGGGCTGCGCGGTGGCGTTGCGGATCACGGTATCGGCCACGGCGGCGGCGCTGTCGCCGGCCATCTGCCCGATCTGCCCGACCAGCGCCTGCTGCGCCGGCGGGTACAGCGAGGCGGTCAGCCACAGCAGCAGCACCAGCAGCGGCGCCATCGACAGCAGCGCGTAGAACGAGAGCGACGCGGCCTGGGTCAGCACGTCGATCTCGACGAAGCGGCGCGCCAGCGCCGCCGGCAGGCTGCGTTGCAGCCGCTCCAACCGCTGTTTCAGGGTGTCTGGGAGGGAAGGGGGCATGCACGGGAGGGTAAGCGCGCACCCGTGGCGGCACAGCCTGCGACGCGGGTGCGCGGTGGCGTTGCCGGCCGCGAAGGATGTAACCGACGCGGCGGCAAAGAAGGGTGAAGCCGGCCGTAGGTGCGGGGCTTGCCCCGCACGAGGCTTTACCGAGAGAGCCCCTGTGCCGGGCAAGCCCGGCACTACGTGTCACGGAGCCATTCGAGCGGGCGCCGATGATAGGTGCGGGGCTTGTCCCGCACGGGCTTCACCGGGAAAGCCCGTGTGGCAGCGGCTCAGCCGGCCAGCTGCTGCTTGACCAGCTTCGACACCAGGCCCATGTCGGCCTGGCCGGCCAACCGGGGCTTGAGCACGCCCATCAGCTTGCCCATGTCCGCGGCGCTGGCGGCGCCGGTTTCGGCGATGGCCGCCTGGATCGCCGCCAGGACCTCGGCCTCGCCCATCTTGGCCGGCAGGTAGCGCTCGATCACCACGATCTCCTCGCGCTCGATCGCGGCCAGGTCCTCGCGCTGGGCGGCCTCGTACTGGCTGACCGAGTCCTTGCGCTGCTTGACCATCTTGTCGAGCACGGCGATGACGGCGGCGTCGTCCAGCTCGATGCGCTCGTCCACTTCCTTCTGCTTGATGGCGGCGTTGATCAGGCGGATCACGCCGAGGCTGTGCTTGTCGCCGGCCTTCATCGCGGTCTTCATGTCGTTGGTGAGCTGCAGTTTCAGGCTCATGGGAGCACCTCGGTCGATAATCTGGGTGGGACGGGCAGGGCGGGGCCCGCCCTGCGGAACGCAGGAACGCAAAAAGCCGGCCACGCTCGCGCGTGCCGGCTTCTACCCCATCGCGGAAGGCGTCGCGCCAGGCGCAGGCCTTCCGTTCAGGAGCCGCGTCCGATCAGTACAGGCGCTGACGCTTGGTGACGTCGCGCGACGTACGGCGCAGCTGACGCTTGACCGCAGCGGCGGCCTTGCGCTTGCGCTCCTGGGTCGGCTTTTCGTAGAACTCGCGCTTGCGGGTTTCGGCCAGCACGCCGGCCTTTTCGCAGGTGCGCTTGAAGCGACGGAGCGCAAACTCGAAGGGCTCGTTCTCGCGGACTTTAACGCTGGGCATGGAATCTCCGGACACAAGTAGACCGGGTCACGCCCGGTGAGCCGCGCATTATAGCGGCTTGTTCGGCGGCTGCAAGCACCCCGGGGTTGCGCCGCCGGCTTTCGGGCCCACAATGGACGCCATGAAAGTCCTGGGCATCGAATCCTCGTGCGACGAGACCGGCGTGGCGGTGTACGACACCGCGCTGTCCGGGGCCGCCGCGCTGCGCGCGCATGCGGTCTACAGCCAGATCGCGCTGCATGCTGAATACGGCGGGGTGGTGCCCGAACTGGCCAGCCGCGACCACGTGCGCAAGACCCTGCCGCTGATCCGCCAGACCCTGGCCGAGGCCGGGCTGGAGGTGTCCGACATCGACGGGGTGGCCTATACCGCCGGCCCCGGCCTGGTCGGGGCGCTGCTGGTCGGCGCCGGGGTGGCGCGCGCGCTGGCCTGGGCGCTGGAGGTGCCGGCCATCGGCGTGCACCACATGGAAGGCCACCTGCTGGCGCCGCTGATGGAGGACGACCCGCCGGCGCCGCCGTTCGTGGCGCTGCTGGTGTCCGGCGGGCATACCCAGCTGGTGGCGGTGGAGGCGATCGGCAGCTACCGGCTGCTGGGCGAGACGCTGGACGACGCCGCCGGCGAGGCCTTCGACAAGACCGCCAAGATGATGGGGCTGCCGTATCCCGGCGGCCCGCAGCTGGCGGCGCTGGCCGAGGCGGGAACCCCGGGCCGGTACCGGTTCGCGCGGCCGATGACCGACCGCCCGGGGCTGGACTTCAGCTTCTCCGGGCTCAAGACCCAGGTGCTGCTGGCCTGGCGCGACAGCGACCAGTCCGAGGCCACGCGCGCCGACATCGCCCGCGGTTTCGAGGACGCGGTGGTGGATACGCTGGCGATCAAGTGCGAGCGCGCGCTGGAGGCGGCCGGCTGCGACGTGCTGGTGGTGGCCGGCGGCGTCGGCGCCAACAAGCGCCTGCGGGCCAGGCTGGAGGAGGCGGCGCGGCGTCGTGGCGGCCGCGTCTGTTTCCCGCGCCCGGCGCTGTGCACCGACAATGGCGCGATGATCGCCTTCGCCGGCGCGCTGCGGCTGCAGGCCGGCCAGCACAGCCCGGCCGAGGTGAAGGTCGTCCCGCGCTGGGACATGGCGACGCTGCCGGCGGTCTGAGAGCCGCCGTCCACGATCTTTCCCGCGGGCCGGCAGGGGCGAAGCAGTGCGGGAACCGTTCGTCTCGACGGTTCGCGATGCAGCCGTCCGCGGAACGGCGAGGCCGCCGCGAGCGCGCAGTACCGCTGCAGCGCGCGCGTCGCAGCAGGCCTGCGCAACGGCACGCCGCCGCCGTGCGGTCGCGGTCGGGTCAGGCAGCGTCGGGACATGGCGGCTACCATGTCCGCCTCTTTGCTGTGGCAGACGCAATGGACAAGGTTTTCATCGAGGGGCTGGAGATCGACGCCCTGATCGGCATCTACGACTGGGAGCGGCGCATCCGCCAGACCCTGCGTTTCGACCTGGAAATGGGCTTCGACAACCGCAGGCCGGCGGCCAGCGACGACATCGCCGACACCCTCAACTACAAGGCGGTGAGCAAGCGCCTGGAGCAGTACGTGCGCGAATCCGGCTTCGGCCTGGTGGAGACGCTGGCCGAGCGCTGCGCCGAAATCGTGCTCGATGAATTCGGCGTGCAGTGGTTGCGCTTGAAGCTGAGCAAGCCCGGCGCGGTGCGCGGCGCCGCGGCGGTGGGAGTGGTCATCGAACGGTCGCGCGTGGCGGCCGCGACGCAGGAGTGAGCAACGCGATGGTGCAGGCGGTAGTGGGATTGCAGTGGTTGGACGGGATGCAGCGGACCCTGGAGCCGTACCCGATGGCGTACCCGGCGCTGGTACTGGCGGCGCTGGTGCTGGTGGCCGGACTGGCCAATTTCTTCACCAAGAAGATCCTGCTGCGCGGCCTGCAGCGGGTGGTGCGGATGCTGCCGGCCAACGGGGCGCAGGCCAAGCCGAACCTGCGGGTGATCCCGCGCCTGGCCAACGTGGTGCCGGCGCTGGTGATCTCCGCCGGCATCGGCCTGGTGCCGGGCCTGCCCGGGCCGCTGGTGCAGTTCATCCACGGCGCCTGCCAGGCGTGGGTGGTGCTGACGGTGGCGATGGCGGTGTCGCATGCGCTGGACCTGGTCAACGAGATCTACGAGCGTCGCCCGGACGCGCGCAACAAGCCGATCAAGGGCTACCTGCAGGTGGCCAAGATCGTGGTGTTCGTGCTGGCCGGGCTGTCGGTCGTGGCGACCCTGGCCGGGGTCAAGCTGCTGCACGTGCTCACCGGCCTGGGCGCGGCCACCGCGGTGCTGATGCTGATCTTCCAGGACACCCTCCTGTCGCTGGTGGCCAGCGTGCAGATCAGCGGCGACGGTCGCATCCGCATCGGCGACTGGATCGAGATGCCCAGCCAGAACGCCGACGGCGACGTGATCGACATCGCCCTGCACACGGTCACGGTGCAGAACTGGGACAAGACCGTCACCACCATCCCGACCAAGAAGCTGGTCACCGAGTCGTTCAAGAACTGGCGCGGCATGCAGGAGTCCGGCGGCCGCCGGATCAAGCGCTCGCTGTACCTGGACCAGCACAGCGTGCGCTTCCTGGACGAGGCGCGGATCGCCGAACTGAGCCAGTTCACGCTGCTGCGCGGCTACCTGGAAGGCAAGCGCGAGGAGCTGGAAGCCTGGAACGCGGAACTGGCCGCGCAGGGCATGGCGCCGGTGAACGCGCGCCGGGTCACCAACCTGGGCACCTTCCGCGCCTACGTCGAGCACTACCTGCGCAACCACCCGCGCATCAACCAGGGCATGACCCAGCTGGTGCGGCAGCTGCAGCCGACCCCGCAGGGGCTGCCGCTGGAGATCTACTGCTTCACCGCCAGCACCGCGTGGGCGCAGTACGAGGCCACCCAGTCGGACGTGTTCGACCACCTGCTGGCGATCCTGCCGGCGTTCGGGCTGCGGGTGTTCCAGCAGTCCAGCGACGCGATGCTGATGCAGGCGCAGCGGCAGCTGGGCAGCGACTGAGGCCTCCGCCGCCGGCCCGGTTGTCGCCGGGCGGCGGCGCGGCTGCCGCGGTTTCACGGCGGCGCGGCTAGAATCCGTCGCCTTGTAACCGTTTTCCCGAGGACGCCGGGTGGCTGCCGACCGTATCGAATCCCTGATCGCCCGCATGACCGTCGAGGAAAAGGTGGGCCAGCTGGGCGTGTTCGCCGACATGGTGCGGCCCTTCGCGCCGGACGTGAATCCGGAGACCAACGTGCGCAACGCCGGGCAGGTGCTCGAGCAGGTGCGTGCCGGCCGGGTCGGCTCGCTGTTCAACGGCGTCGGCGCCGGGCCGGGGCGGCAGATCCAGCAGGCGGCGGTGGAGGAAAGCCGGCTCGGCATCCCGGTGATCCTGGCCGCCGACGTGATCCACGGCATGCGCACGGTGTTCCCGATCCCGCTGGGCGAGGCGGCCAGTTTCGAGCCGGAACTGGCGCGGCGCACCGCCCGCGCCACCGCCATCGAGGCCACCGCCGCCGGCATCCACTGGACCTATGCGCCGGCGGTGGACATCGCCCGCGACCAGCGCTGGGGCCGCGGCGCCGAGGGCGCCGGCGAGGACGTGGTGCTGGGCTGCGCGTTCGCCGCCGCGCGCGTGCGCGGTTTCCAGGGCGAGGACCTGAGCGCCGCCGATGCGCTGCTGGCCACGCCCAAGCATTTCGCCGCCTACGGCGCGGTGACCGCGGGCATGGAATACAACACCGTGGACATCTCGCCGCAGACCCTGCGCGACGTGCACCTGCCGCCGTTCAAGGCCGCGCTCGACGCCGGCGCGCTGGCGGTGATGACCGCGTTCAACGACATCAACGGCGTGCCGGCCAGCGCCAACAGCGAACTGCTCACCGACATCCTGCGCGGCGAATGGGGCTTCCCCGGGGTGGTGGTGTCCGACTACACCGCCGACATGGAACTGGTGGCGCACGGCTATGCCGCCGACGAGCGCGACGCCACCTGCAAGGCGTTCCTGGCCGGGCTGGACCTGAGCATGCAGAGCGGTTTCTACGCCGAGCACCTGCCGGCGCTGATCGAGAGCGGGCAGGTGCCGATGGCGGCGCTGGACGAGGCGGTGCGGCGGATGCTGCGGCTCAAGCAGGCGATCGGCCTGTTCGACGACCCGTACCGCTCGCTGGACCCGGCACGCGAGGCCGATACCTCCTACCTGCCGGCGCACGATGCGCTGTCGCGCGACGCCGGCCGCCGCTCGATCGTGCTGCTGAAGAACGACGGTGCGCTGCTGCCGTTGCGCAAGGCCGGGCAGCGGATCGCGCTGATCGGGCCGTTCGCGCAGGACCGCGACAACATCGAGGGTTGCTGGACGCTGTTCGGCGACAAGACGCGCTACGTCACCCTGGAAGCTGGGGTGCGCGCGGCGCTGGACGATGCGGCGGTGCTGGAGGTGGTGCCCGGCTGCGAACTGGAGGCGCCGCTGTCCGACGGCATCGAGGCGGCGGTGGCGGCGGCGCTGCGCGCCGACGTGGTGGTGCTGGCGCTGGGCGAGCCGCAGCGCTACAGCGGCGAGGCGCAGTCGCGGGTGGAGATCACCCTGCCGCCGGCGCAGCAGGCGCTGGCCGAGGCGGTGGCGATGACCGGCAAGCCGCTGGTGGTGCTGCTGCGCAACGGCCGCGCGCTGGCGTTGCAGGGCGCGGTGCGCGATGCGCAGGCGATCGCGGTGACCTGGTACCTGGGCACCCAGACCGGGCACGCGGTGGCCGACGTGCTGTTCGGCGACTACAGCCCGTCGGCGCGGCTGCCGGTCAGCTTCCCGCAGGTGTCCGGGCAGCAGCCGTACTACTACAACCACCCGCGCACCGGCCGCCCGGAACTGCCGACGATGTCCGAGTTCAAGGCGCGCTGGCGCGAGATCCCGAACGCGCCGCTGTACCCGTTCGGCCACGGCCTGGGCTACACCACGTTCGCCTACGGCGTGCCGCGGCTGTCGAGCGCGGCGCTGGGCTGGGACGACACCCTGACCATCGTCACCACGCTGCGCAACACCGGTGCGGTGGCCGGCGAGGAGGTGGCGCAGCTGTACATCCACGACCGCGTCGCCAGCCGCGTGCGCCCGGTGCGCGAGCTCAAGGATTTCCGCAAGGTGGCGCTGGCGCCGGGCGAAAGCACGGAAGTGGCATTCACCCTGGACCGCTCGCAGCTGGCCTTCACCGGCCGCGATGAGCTGCTGCGCGCCGAGCCGGGCCTGTTCGACCTGTGGGTCTGCGGTTCCTCGGCCAGCGGCGAGCCGGTGTCGTTCGAGTTGCTGGCGCCGTAGGGGCTTGAAAAGCTTCGCGACTGACGCCGCTCCTACAGTGGTTCCTGCCGCTTGTAGGAGCGACGTCAGTCGCGACCGGTGGGGCGCCGATTGCCTCGATGAAGAGCCTGGCTAAAGAGGCCGAGCCTTCGTGGGTCCATTGGACTTCGCCACCGCATGGGCTGCGAACTTCGATGGCGACGGTATCCATCCGCGAGGCGGATGGAGGGACGGACAGCCTCGCCGGACCGGAACCACACCGATGGCCTCCCGCATCTCCGCTCCCCCGGCTCACGCCCCGGCCCGCACGTCCGCGACGCACGGGCCGGTGCCGCAAGGCAGCTTGCGTCAGCCCTTCGGCGTGAGCTTGAGCAGCCTGCCGCCCTTGCCGTCCTCCAGCAGCCAGATCGCGCCGTCCGGGCCCTGTTCCACCTCGCGGATGCGCTCGCCCATGTCGAAGCGCTCGGCCTCGCGCGCGCTGTCGCCGTCGAACGCCACCCGCACCAGCGAGCGGGACGACAGCCCGCCGATGAAGCCGCTGCCCTGCCACTGCGGGAACAGCTCGCCGCTGTAGATGATGAAGCCGGCCGGCGAGATCACCTCCCACCAGGTCACCACCGGGGCGATGAACTCCGGGCGGGTGTCGTGGTTGGGGATCTTGCGGCCGTCGTAGTGGTCGCCGTTGGAGACCAGCGGGTAGCCATAGTTGCCGCCGCGCTGGATCAGGTTCAGCTCGTCGCCGCCCTTGGGCCCCATCTCGTGTTCCCACAGCCGGCCCTGGGCGTCGAAGGCGATGCCCAGCACGCTGCGGTGGCCCAGCGACCACACCTGGTCGGCCGGGCTGCCCTGGTCGACGAACGGGTTGTCGGCCGGCACGCTGCCGTCGTCGTTGAGGCGGATGATCTTGCCCAGGTTGCTGCCCATGTCCTGGGCCGGGTCGAACTTCTGCCGCTCGCTGGAGCTGATCCACAGCTTGCCGTCCGCGTCGAACGCCAGGCGATGGCCATAGTGGCCGCGGCCGGTGACCTTGGGCGTCTGCCGCCAGATCACGTCCAGGTCGGTCAGGCGGCCGCCGCCGTCGGCGTCCAGCGTCAACCGGGCGCGCGCCACCGCCGCGCCGCGGGTGTCGTCGGCGCCTTCCTCGGCGTAACTGATGTAGACCAGCCCGTTGTCGGCGAAGTCCGGGTGCGGCAGCACGTCGCCGAGACCGCCCTGGCCGCCGTAGGCGACCTTCGGCACGCCGCCGATCTCGCCGCTCCTGCGGGTGGCCGGGTCGAAGTGGCGCAGGGTGCCGCCCTTCTCGCTGACCAGCAGGGTGCCGTCGGGCAGGAAGCTCATCGCCCACGGTTCCTCGAAGCGGCCGAACTCGGTGGCGGCGAACGGCCAGCGCGAATCATCCACCGCGGTGGACGTGGCCGGAGCGGTGTCGTCGGCCTTTACGCAGGACGTGGCGAGCAGGCCAGGCACCAGTGCGCAGGCGAGGGTGAGCAGCAGTTTCGGGGTCATGGGGTTCTCCTGGGGCATGAGGCGGAGGGCCAGCAGGTCTTGTACACCATCATGGCGCAGGGGGAATGTCCCATAGGCTGGGGCAGGTGCGCAGGCGCGCGCGATCGAATACCGTAACGGCCGCCGCGGGGATTGCCGCGGCGCCACCGCAACCCACAGGAGCCTGGAATGGAATCCCGCATGCAAAGACCCTCCGCCGCCTTCGTCGCCGCCTCGTGGACCGCGCTGCTGCTGGGGGCGCTGGCCTACCTGGTCGGCCTGTTCAATGCCGAGATGCAGCTCAACGAGAAGGGCTACTACCTGACCCTGCTGCTGTTCGGCCTGTTCGCGGCGGTCTCGCTGCAGAAGAGCGTGCGCGACCGGGTCGAGGGCATCGCCGTCACCGCGCTGTACTACGGACTGTGCTGGTTCGCGTTGCTGGCCGCCTTGCTGCTGCTGGCGGTCGGGCTGTGGAACGCCACCTTGCTGCTCAGCGAGAAGGGGTTCTATGCGATGGCGTTCGCGCTGAGCCTGTTCGGCGCGGTGGCGGTGCAGAAGAACACCCGCGACAGCATGGCCGCCGGCGCGACCGCGATTCCGCCGGTGCCGGGGAACGACTGACCGCGGGCGTTGCGCGCGGCATTCACATGCCGCGCGGCGCATCGGGGCCGATGCGGCCGGCTTCCTCCCAGGCGCGCTTCATCGCTTCGCGCACCTGCGCCCACGCCGGCGAACGCTCGCCGCGCTCGCGTTCCCAGCGTTCCTGCAGCTCCTTCTCCACCTGCTCGTAGGCGCGTCCGAACTCGCGGATGCGGGCCTCGTGGCCGGCGTAGTAGGCCGGCTCGTAGTCCTCGAAACGGGCGCCGGCGCTGTAGTACGGCTCGCTGGCGAAACGCCCGCGCCAGTAGCGCGACACCGCCTCGCGGTCGAGCGGGTCCGGGACACGGCCGGGGATCTGGTACTCGGCGCTCATGGCTGTTCTCCCATCTCCTGCGTGCGGATCAGGCTAGGGCAGGCGGCGTTAACGGCGGCGCTGCATGTCGTGACGGGGGGATAAAACCGGGTTCGTCGGGGCGGTCGCCGGCCCATCGGTCGCGACCGATGGCCCGAGCCCAGGCAGCGCCGCTCCTACAGCGTCTGCCCGCCCCTGCAGGAGCGACGTCAGTCGCGAGCTTTTCGAACGGCAACAGGAAATCCCGGGAAGGCGCTCCCCCGGATAACCCCCACCTCAGGCCGGCAACGAAGGCGCCTCGTACGGCAGCGGGGTGGCCCCGGTGGCGACGATCGCGGGTTCGGCCGCGTCCAGCTGCGCGCCGTCGGCATCGACCACCAGCAGGATCCGGCCGGCCTCGATCTGTTCCTCGAACGCGCGCCGCACCGGGTCCGGCACGCTGGAGCCGACCAGCGCCGAGGACCAGCTGCCGACCAGCGCGCCGGCCACGGCCATCGCACCGGCGCCGGCCAGGGTGATGCCCAGCGGCGGCACCGCGATGGCGACCAGCCCGGCCAGCATGCCGGCGGCACCACCGCCCAGCGCCCCGCGCGCGGCGGCGGGCAGCATGTCGGTGCGGGCCTCCTTGCGGTCGTCGGGGATCTGCTGCAGTTCGATGTCGCCGCGCGCGATCAGCGACAGGTCGTCGTTGTCGATTCCCTGCCGGCGCGCGGCCTGCAGGGCCTGCTGCGCGTTCTCGACGTCCGCGGTGCTGTAGACGCGGCGGATCTTCATCGTTGGTTCCCGGGCATGGGCCTGCCCGGGAAGATCGCCGCCGCCCGGTTAGACGGGCGTGACCGGCGCGTATCGGCTCAGTGACCGCGGCGCGGGAAAAGGTAGATCACCGCGCCGACCACGAAGGCGGCGCCGGCGGCGGCGATGTTCTGCCAGCTGGCGCTGGCGAACAGCGCCAGGCACAGCAGCAGGGCCAGCACCGGGATCAGCGGCCCGCCCGGCAGCCGCATCGCGCCGGCGCGGCCGGCGTAGCGCCGCGCCAGCACCAGGACCGCGGCGGCGGTGCCGATGTAGGCGAACAGGCGCGTGGTCATCGACAGCAGCGCCAGCTGCACGAACGAGCCGGACAGCGCCAGCGCCAGCGCGATCGCGCCCTGGGTGACGATCGCCGCGGCCGGGGTGTGGAAGCGCGGGTGCACCCGCGACAGGACTTCCGGGCCGTAGCCGTCGCGGGCCAGCGCGAACAGGAAGCGCGGCCCCATCATCATCGTGTTGCTGTTGGTGCCCAGGATCGACACGGTGGCGCCGACGGTGAGGATCAGCGCCAGCGCCTCGCCGCCGAAACCGGCCGCGGCGTCGGCCAGCGGCGTGGCCGAGCCGGCCAGGCCCGGCAGCGTGCCCTGTGCCACCAGCTGCACCGCGGCGTAGATCACGGTGACGCTGACGATCATGGTGATCAGCGCGAACGGGATGTCGCGGCGCGGGTTGCGGTACTCGCCGGCCGCGGCGGGGATGTTCTCGAAACCGGCGTAGGCGTAGAGCAGCAGCAGCGCCGCCTCGCCGAGCCGGCGCAGGTCGCCCGGGTCCGGCGCGGTGCCGGAGAACGCCAGCGACCAGTCGATGTACAGCGAGCCGATCAGCACGAACAGCAGCAGCGGCAGCAGCTTGCCGATCACCAGGATCACGCCGGTGCGCGCGGCCGATTTCACCCCGATCACGTTGACCCCGGTGAGGAACGCCAGCGACAGCACGATCACCGCCAGGCGCCCGGCGCCGACGCCGGCCGGCGGCCAGAACCGCGCCACCGCGTCGGCCAGCGCATTGCTCAGCGCCGCGGCCGAACTGATGCGGGTCAGCCAGATCATCCAGCCGATCTCGAAGCCGGCGAAGCGGCCGAACGCCTCGCGCGCGTACAGGTAGCTGCCGCCGGGCTGGTCGAAATAGCTGGCCGCCTGCGCGTAGCACAGCACCAGCAGCGCCACGACCACGCCGGCCAGCACCACCCCCCACAGGCTGAACGGGCCGAGCAGGGCGACGGTGGCCGCCGGCAGCAGGTAGATGCCGCTGCCGATGACGTCGTTGATCGACAGCCCGACGATCTGCCAGCGGCTGACCGCGCGGACCAGCTTCGGCTCGCCGCCGGCGGCGCTCAAGGCGCGGCCTCCGCCGGTGCCGGCAGTTGCCAGGCGCGCCGCCAGCGCTCGTACTCGGCCTGCGGCAGCAGCACGAACAGCGGCCTGGCCTGCGGCCGCAGCCAGGCCAGCAGCGCCGACATGTCGGCCGGCTCCATCGCGGTGCAGCCGGCAGTGGCCTCGCCGGGCGCGCGCCACAGGTGGGCGAAGATGCAGCTGCCCAAGCCGGGACGGTTGCCGGGGTTGTGGCCGATCACGAAGCCTTCGCGGTAGCGGCGGTCGCCGTCGTTGTGCAGGTCCAGCCGCATCGGCTCGGTGGAGCCTTCCACCGCCTCGGCACCGACGGTATCGGCATCGACGATGCGGTTGTACAGCGGCGAATCGGCCACGTCGATGCAGTAGCTGGTCTGCTGCATCGGCCGGTAGCGCAGGGCGCTGTCGATGCTTGCCGCGTAGCCGAAGGCATCGCCGATGGCGAACACCCCGGCTGGGCTGCGGCCGTCGCCTTCGCGCTTCTGCGGCCCGGTTTCCTGTGGCGGATGCAGGCCCGCGCCCCAGGCGCTGCCGCTGCGGCCCACGGCCACGTCGAACGCCGCGCCATGCGGCTGCCAGCCCTGCTCGCCGCGCTCGAACGCCTGCAACCGTCCCTGCGTCGCGTCCCAGCCGGCGGTGGTCACCACCACCAGCTGCCGCGCGCCATGCAGCGGCGTGGCCAGCGGAGCAGCCATCGCGGCCGGCGCCGCCAGCGACAGCAGCAGGGCCAGTCGGGGCAGCAGGCCAGCGGCGGCAACGCGGGACGGAATCGGCATGGCGGTGTGGGCTCCGGCGGTCAGTTGTCGATCAGGTGCTGGATCCGTTCCTGGTTCACCCCGAGCTGGCGGTAGCGGTCGGGATTGGCATGGCACAGCAGCACGAACACGAAATCCAGCAGGTACTGCAGCGAGGAACGGTACAACAGTTGCGCCACGTGCGGCGCCCCGTCGTGGGCGCAGATCGCCAGCGACGCGTCGGCATGGGCGCGCAGCGGGTTGGCGGTGTGGCGGGTGATCGACACCACCTTGCCGCCGACCTCCTGGAACTGGCGCGACAGCTGCCACAGCTGCGGCAGCCTGCCGAATTCGGAGAACACCAGCATCGCATCGCCCGGGCGCGCGGCCGACAGGTTGGCCATCATCAGGATCGGGTCGGCGTGGTGCACGGTGAGGATGCCCAGCAGCGATAGCCGCATCGCGAACTCGCGCGCGTACAGGCCGTCGTCGCCGAGGCCGTAGACGAACACCTTGGGCGCACCGTCGATCAACGCGACGATGGCCTCCACGTCGGCCTGCGGATTGACCAGCCGGGTCTCCTCCTCGGCATCGGCCTTGCTGCGGCGCAGGGCCTCGGCCAGCTGCGCGTAGTCGCTGTCCGGCGCCGGCTTCGGCGCAGCGGCGCTGTGGCCGTTGCCGGCGCGTGCCACCGCCTCGCCGATGGAGTACTTCAGGTCGGGATAGCCCTTGAAACCGAGCTTCTGGCTGAACTTGACCACCGACGACTGGCTGATGCCCAGCGCGTTGGCCAGCTGCTGCGAGGAGTAGTCGCGCAGCAGGTGGGCGTTGTCGAGGATGAAGTCGGCGATGCGACGTTCGATCGCCGACATCTGGTCGCGTTCGGAGCGGATCTTTACCAGGGGAGGCATGGGTGGGCTGTCGGGTACGGTGGGATAAATCTACGGGTTTGCGGGAAGCCGTGCCGGGGTTTGCGGTGTGGTGGCCAAACTCATGCTTTTCCTGCCGTCGCTGTCGTCATGCCGATGGCCTTCGGCCTTCCATGCCGTGTAACGATCCGTTGCCGTTGCCGTTGCCGTTGCCGTTGTTGCTTTGGCTTCGGCTCTGGCTTGGGCTGTTGCCCTGGATCTGGCTTTTGATCTTCCAGTGCCGTAAAGCGGGCCGAGCACCGCAGCGTTGGCGGGGCGAAGAGGCGCACGTGTCTGAGCGAAGCGAGTTGTGCGCCGGCCCCGCCGACGCGAGGAGCGCAGGGGACCGGCGGGCGCAGCCCGTCGGCTCGCGTCCGGCTGTGCTTTCTTTTGGTTACTTTTCTTTGCACAAGCAAAGAAAAGTGACTCGCTCCCCGCGAAGCGGGAGCGAAAGCTTTTGCTGTTGCTCCCGGCTTTGGTCGTTGCTTTACTTTTCTTGGTTGGAGAAGGCAGAAAGTCAAAAGCAGGTAAAAGCTTTCGCGCCTTTCGGCGCGAGCTACTTTGACCAGCCATGACCAGCCATTCGGCTGTTGAAGAACTCTTCGGCTGTTGAAAAAGCGCTTGTCTTGGCAAAAGTAGCCAAAACCGCCGGCGCCGACGCGAGCCGATGCGGCTGCGCCGCATCGGTCCCCTGTGCTCCTCGCGAGCCGGGGGCCGGCGCACAACTCGCTTCGCTCAGACACGTGCGCCTCTTCGCCCCCGGCCCGCTGCGGTGCTCGGCTCGCTTTAAGGCGCTGAGCGTCAACGGCAGCCGCAACGACAACGACAACAGCAAAATCAGGAGCAACAGCAACAGCAACAGCAGGTTCCCGGACGATGGCTGTCGCGGAAGCCATCAGCGCGCCAGCATTTCCAGCCCGCGCACCTCGGTGATCCCCAACCCCGGCGCATCGGTGATGCTGATCTCCGACTCGTTGAAGATCACCCCGCCCTCCACCGGATTGAACTGCCCCAGCGACGGCCCATCCAGGTCCACCTTGGTGATGACGTCGGCCTTGGCCACCGCCAGGTGCACCGCCGCCGCGACGCTGATGCTGGATTCGATCATGCAGCCGATCATGCACTGCACGCCGTAGATCGAAGCGATGTCGGCGATCTTCACCGCGTTGGAGATGCCGCCGGTCTTCATCAGCTTGATGTTGATGATGTCCGCCGCGCGCTGCTGGATCAGGTCGAATACCTGGGACGGGCTGAACACGCTCTCGTCGGCCATCACCGGGGTGTTGACCCGGTCGGTGACGTACTTCAGTCCGCTGATGTCGGCGGCCTTGACCGGCTGCTCCAGCAGCTCCAGCACCACCCCGGCGTCCTCCAGCTCCTTCATCGCATGCACCGCCTGCTTGGCGGTCCAGCCCTGGTTGGCATCCAGCCGCAGCAGCGCCCGGCCCTCGACCGCGGCGTGGATCGCCTTGACCCGCTCGATGTCCAGGCCGATGTCCTTGCCGACCTTGATCTTCAGCGACTCGAAGCCGCGCTCGATCGCCGACAGCGAGTCGGCCACCATCTTGTCGATGTAGTCCACGCTGATGGTGATGTCGGTGGTGATCACCGGGTCGCCGCCGCCGAGCATCTGGTACAGCGGTGCGCCGTGCAGCTGCGCCCACAGGTCGTAGACGGCGATCTCCACCGCCGCCTTGGCGCTGGTGTTGCGCTCCATCGACGACTGGATCAGGCCGCAGAGGCGGTTGAGGTTGGCCACGTCCTCGCCGATCAGGCGCGGGCTGATGAAGTGGCGCACGGCTTCGATGATCGAGCCGTGGGTGTCGCCGGTGATCACCGCGGTGGCCGGCGCCTCGCCGTAGCCGGTGTGGCCGCTGTCGGTGCGTACCAGCACCACGATGTCCTCGACCGTGTCCACGGTGCGCAGCGCGGTCTTGAACGGGGTCTTCAGCGGCACGCGCAGCATGCCGAGTTCGATGTCGGTGATCTTCATTCGTGGGTCCGTGGCCGGATGCGCTGGATGTTGGTGATGCGGTCGACGTAGCTGGCGGTATCGCTGGCCATCATCGGCTCCAGCGGGGTCACCGAGACGCCGTTCAGGTGTGCCTGCACGCGCTTGCCGTCGGCACCGAACCAGCTGCCGCCGGCGGTGTCGTGGATCAGCCAGGTGCGGCCGTCGGCGCGGCCGATGGCCATCATCACGTGGCCGGGGATGTAGATCAGGTCGCCCACCTGCAGTCCGGCGATGGCCTGCAGGCGCTTGTCGGCGCCGTCGTCGGCACTGAACGGGATGCGGTCCAGCGCCGGGCTCACTGCCTGCGCGCTGGTGTTGCGCGGCAGCAGCACGCCGAAGCTGCGGTAGATCTCCGAGACGAAGCCGCTGCAGTCGCGGGTGTCGTAGGAGTGGCCCCAGCCGTAGCGCTCGCCGAGGAACTTGAAGGCCTGGGCGATCAGGTTGCGCGGGGTCAGCGGCAGGTAGTCGTCGGCGCTGTCCTGCGAGCGCGGCAGCAGCGCCGGCAGCAGCGCCAGGCTGCCGTCGTCGTTGCGCACCGGCAGCAGCACCACGTGGCCGGCGTGGGCCTGCTGGCCGTTGACCGGCGCCTGCGCCGGCCAGTCGGCCAGCACCGGCAGGCGCACGCCCATGTCCAGCTGCAGGCGCGAGACGCGCGGTTCCTCCGGGGTGTAGGCGGTGAACGCGGTGGCGCCGGTGACGATGCGGTACGGCCCCTGCGCGCCATAGCCGAGGACCTGTCCGGCCGTGCCGATGCCGACGTGCCGCTTCTCGATCCAGGCCGAGTAGCGCTCGCTGGTGACGAACAGCCACTGGCCGTCGGCGCTTTCGTGCAGCACCGCCACCGCGTCGCCGGGGAACAGCGCCGATTCCTGGAAGCGGTCGATGTCGGTGTCGCCGCGGCTGCTGAACACCCGCAGCGTAGTGGGGAAGGTGCGCAGCGCCGCGCGCCGGACCACCAGCCCGTACTGCAGCGGGCGCGTGGCCGGCACCTTGTCCAGCGCCAGGTTGGCGCTCAGCCCGCGCAGCTGCCCGGGCGCGAGCGGCTTGCCCTCGACGTCGTACAGGGGACGGGAGGGCGGCACCGAGAGCGCCTCGATCCGCGCCCGCACCTCGGCGCGCGGCAGCACGGCGGGCAGCTGGCGCAGGTCGTGGATGGACGGGTCCTGCGTCCGCATGCGTGCGTTCTGCGCGGCGATGCCGGCACTGTCCAGGATTACCCGGTCGGCATCGGCCAGCTGCGCCTGCCAGTAGCCGGGCGTCAGGTACTCCGGCTGCAGGGCGACGACACCGGCTTGGCCGGCGTCCGCCGCGGCAACCGGTGCCTCCGTCATCGCCGCGGACGACCACAGCAGCGCCGCGGCGGCCAGGGCCAGCGGGATCGGCCGCAGGCGCAGGGCGGCGAGGCGGGGGAAGACGGTCATGGTGCGGGCATCTCCTCGGCAAGTGCTGGAATAGTTATTCCTTTGATCCATGAATGCAAGAATAAATTATTGACCCTGCGGCAGGCCCGTGTTACACAGCCGTTACCCACCCCGCGCTGTGGAAGTGTCGCCGTGGATCCAGTCCTTCTCATAACGTCCCATCGCCGCCTGGCCACCTCCCGGCGGTTGGCGGCCGGTCTGTTGTTGATGGCATCGGGTGCATTGTGCGCCGCTTCGCCCACGCCGTTGCAGGACATCGTCGCCAGGGTCGACCGTGGCGATTTCGCCGGGGCGCAGGCGCGGATCGAACAGGCGTTGCGGCAGCCGGCGCTGGGCGACGACGAACGCCGCCAGTACGAGTTCGAGCGCGAGCGGATGCGCCGCATCCGCCTGGATTTCGGCCTCGACCGCGAACAGGCGATGGCGCGCGTGCGCCGGCAGATCCCGGACCTGCGCGAGGAGGAGTTCGATGCCTGGGACCGGGCCGGGCTGATCGAACACCTGGACATCGACGGCCAGCGCCGCTGGTTCAACCGCGCTCCATCGAACCTGTTCCGCCTCAGCGGGCAGGCGGCCGCGCGCCGCGCACCGGACATCAAGCCGCCGACGGAGGGCCCGTACGAGACGCTGGCGCCGCACCACGGCGAAGTGCTGGCCGCCGCCCGCGAGCAGGACGCCGACAGCGTGGCGCCACGCCGGTTGCAGGTGACCCAGTCGATCAAGGTCAAGGCCGACGCGGTGCCGGCCGGCGAGACGGTGCGGGCCTGGATTCCCTATCCGCGCGCCATTCCCGGCCAGCAGGAACGCATCGTCTGGCACGGCAGCGTGCCCGAAGGCGGGCAGGTGGCGCCGGAGGACACCCTGCAGCGCACCGTCTACCTGGAACGCGAGGCGGTGGCCGGCGTTGCGACCGAATTCTCGGTGAGCTACGAGCTGACCGTGTACGCCCGCCACGTCGCCATCGACCCGGACAAGGTGCAGCCGACGCCGGCCGATCCGGCGCTGGCGCCGTATCTGCAGGAGCGTGCGCCGCACGTGGTGTTCACGCCCGCGCTGCGCGAGTTCTCGCGCAAGGTGGTCGGCACCGAGACCCACCCGTACCGCGTCGCGCGCAAGCTGTTCGACGCGGTGGACCGGATTCCCTGGGCCGGCGCGCGCGAATACTCCACCCTTTCCAACATCAGCGACTACGCGCTGCACGCCGGCCATGCCGACTGCGGCCAGCAGACGCTGCTGCTGATCGCGCTGCTGCGGCTCAACGGCATTCCCGCCCGCTGGCAGTCGGGCATGGTGTATTCGGACAACGAGGTCGGCTACAGCAACCTGCACGACTGGGGCCAGCTCTACCTGGCGCCCTATGGCTGGGTGCCGATGGACGTGACCACCGGCGCGCTGGACAGCGACGACCCGGCGCTGCGCGATTTCTACCTGGGCGGACTGGATGCATACCGCATCGCGTTCAACGACGACTTCGCGCAGCCGCTGGTACCGGCCAAGCGACATTTCCGTTCCGAGACGGTGGATTCGCAACGCGGCGAAGTGGAGTGGGCAGGGGGCAACCTCTACTTCGACCAATGGAGCTACGACTTCCAGTGGCAGGTGTTGCCGCTGGCGGCGGGAGGATAGCGGTCAGGGGTTTCACCTTTTTATTTTCAACATCTGCAGGAGAGAGCAGGGGATGAACGCGAAGAGCTTGAAGAGGGCGGCGTTGTGCGTCGCTTTGGGGGCGTGTCTGGGGGCGATGGCGCCGACGGTGGCGTTGGCGCAAAGCGTGACCGGCGCGGTCGCCGGCCGCGCCAATGCCGGCGACCAGATCACCGTTACCAACAGCGGCACCGGCCTGAGCCGTACCATTACCGCCGGCCGCGATGGCAACTACCGCCTGAGCCAGCTTCCGGTGGGCGATTACGTCCTCACCCTGACCCGCGACGGCCAGAAGCAGGGCGAGACAATCACCGTCAACGTGGCGCTGGGCGGCACCACCACGGTCAACCTGGCCGGCGAGCGTGGGGTTACCAGCCTGGACACCATCAACGTGGTGGGCTCGCGCGTGGTCAATCGCGTGGACGTGTTCTCCACCGAGTCCTCGTTCAACATCCGGCGCGAAGAGCTTTCGCGCATGCCGGTGGACCAGAGCGTGGCCGCCGTCGCGCTGCTGGCGCCGGGCGTGGTCGCATCGGGAGCGACCTTCGGTGGCCTGACTTTCGGTGGTTCGTCGGTGGCCGAGAACGTTGCCTACATCAACGGCCTCAACGTGAGCGACCCGTACCGTCGCCAGGGCTTCTCGACGGTTCCATTCAATTTCTACGAGGAGTTCCAGGTCAAGACCGGCGGCTACTCGGCAGAATTCGGCCGCAGCACCGGCGGCGTCATCAATGCCATCACCCGTTCGGGCAGCAACGAGTTCAAGGGCGGCGTGGAACTGACCATGGAGCCGGCGGCATGGGCCTCGGCAAAGAAGGATCATTTCCACCGCGATGGAACCATCGACGAACGCGATCGCACCAGCCGCGACAGCAATCCGCTTTTCAAGACAAATGTGTGGGCGTCCGGCCCCCTCGTGAAGGACAAGCTGTTCTTCTTCGCCATGTACGAGAACCGGGACAGCGACTCCACGGACATCGATACCAGCCAAGCCTGGAAGACCAAGAGCAACAACGACTTCTGGGGCGGAAAGCTCGATTGGCAGATCAGCGACAACCATCTGCTGGAACTGCTGGCCTTCTCCGACAAGGCCGATTCGGTCACGACCAGCTATGACGACTACGACTGGGACACCAACACCTTCGGCGAACCGTCCGGCGCAAGCAGTGCAGGATCGGGCGGCGACAACTGGTCGTTGACCTATACCGGGCATCTCACCGACAACTTCGTCGCCAAGGCGATGTACGGCGTGAACAAGCGCAGCTCCCTCAGCGGCAGTCCTCTGGATGGCGAGTGCAGCATCATCACCTTGGCCAGCAGCTACACCGCGATTTACGGCCCCAAGTCCAACGAAGGCTGCCACCCGACCAACACCAGCATCAGCAGCCGCTACGACAAGCGCGAGGCGGCGCGGCTGGACTTCGAATGGACGCTGGGCGACCACCTGGTGCGCTTCGGCCTCGACCAGGAAGTGATGGATTCCGAAAGCTCGGTGGTCTATCCGGGCGACGGCGTAAGCTACCAGGCCCAGGCCGCCACGCCAGGCGGCCAGTTGCCCAACGGCGCCCTGATTCCCGATGGCGTGACCCGCATCGTCGACGCGCGCCGTTACATCACCGGTTCCCCGGTCACCACCAAGGCGCAGGCGTTCTATCTGGAGGACAACTGGAACGTCACCCCCAACCTGCTGTTGAACCTGGGGGTGCGGTTTGACCAGTTCCACAACAAGCTCGCCTCGGGCGCGACCTTTGCCAAGAGCAAGTTCAACGACATGATCTCCCCGCGTCTTGGCTTCAGCTGGGATGTGAGGGGAGACGGCACGACCAAGGTGTTCGCCAATGCCGGCCGCTATTACCTGCCGTTGACCAACAAGCTCACCGACTATTTCGGCGGCGGCACCACGGACGAGCACACCTACTACGTGCTCAACGGCTGGACCGAGCGGCAGAATCCGCTTACCGGCGCCCCCTATCTCGTTCCCGACCTCGGCCCGCAGATCGGCCCGGTCAATACCGACGGCAATGCCCTTGCCCCCGATGACGTCCGCACCGCGGTCGCCCGCGACCTGAAGCAGGTGTTCCAGGACGAGTTCATCGTCGGCTTCCAGCAGGCGTTCAGCCAGGAATGGTCGTACGGCGTCAACGCCACCTACCGCAGGATGACCCGCGCCGTGGAAGATGCGCGCATCAACCACGTGGAAGGTTGCCCGTGGTACTCCGGCGACTGGCCGATCATCAACCCCGGCGAGAAGGTGACCTTGTGGTGCCCGGACACCAATGGCTGGGTCGACTTCGACTCCTCCAAGGATGGCTACCAGGCAAGTGGAAGCGACATCGTCATGGGCTACAAGAAGCCCAAGCGGACGTACAAGGCGGTCGAACTCCAGCTCGATCGCGCGTGGGACGACAAGTGGGCATTCAACGCCAGCTACATCTGGTCCAAGAGCGAGGGCAATATCGAAGGCCCCGTGAACTCGGATACCGGCTATGCCGACACCAATCTGGTGCAGTACTACGACCACCCGGCCGTGAACGAGCGCTACGGCGTCCTGTTCAACGATTTCCGTCACCAGTTCAAGCTGCGCGGCAGCTACAAGTTCAACGAGCAGTGGTCGTTCGGCAGCACGCTGTCCGCGCGCTCCGGTGGCCCGATCACGGCCTTTGGCGTGGTCTGGCCCGACGACAGCCGCACCGCCGGCGGTCCGGGTGAATTCAGTGGCGGCGGGTCGGGCTGGCTGTGCGTGGCGAACTGCTCCGATTGGGCGACCCGCGAGCTCGTCTACACGGAACGTGGCGCCTTTGGCCGGATGCCGTGGGTCATCGACCTCGGCGCCAGCGTGACCTGGACGCTGCCTGTGGAAGGCGTCGATCTGAAGGCGCGCCTGTCCGTATACAACCTGCTCAACAGGCAGACGGTCGTGAACGTGCATTCCCGCTATGAAAGCCAGCCGGGAACGCAGCTCCCTTACTTCGGCGAGGGAACGGTCTGGCAGGCACCGCGTTACACGAATCTGGTGGTGACCTGGAACTTCTGAAGGTGAGGCAGGGAAACGGCCCGCTCCGGCGGGCCGTTTCCGTTTGCGGTGGAGGCGGGAATGAAGGCAGATCGATCTCGCGGCGCGTTGCGGAGGCTGGCCGCCGGTGCGTTGCTGGCACTGGCGGCCGTCGCCGGTGCGCAGGCAACCGCGCCGATGGTGCGCGACGCCGCGTTTGACCGGCTGCTCGACCAGGCGGTCGAGCGCTATGGTCTTCCGGGCATCGCCGTGGGCGTGGTCGAGGACGGCGAGGTGGCTTATACCGGCGTCCGCGGCGAGCTGGCCGCCGGCGAGGGCGTGCGCGTCGATGCCGATACGCTGTTCAAGATCGCCTCCAACAGCAAGGCGATGACCGGCGCGGTGCTGGCGCGGCTGGTGCAGGCCGGCACGCTGCGCTGGGACGACCCGGTGGTGAAGCACCTGCCGCAGTTCCGCATGCACGATCCGTGGGTGACCCGGCAGCTGCAGGTGCGCGACCTGCTGATCCACAACAGCGGCCTGGGCCTGGGCGCCGGCGACCTGATGCTGTGGCCCGAGCCCAACCATTTCAGCCGGGCCGACATCATCGCCGGGCTGGCGCACCTGAAGCCGGTCGCCAGCTTCCGTTCCGGCTATGCCTACGACAACCTGCTGTACGTGGTGGCCGGCGAGGTCGCCGCCGCCGCGGCGGGCCGGCCCTACGCGCAGCTGGTGCGCGAGGAGATCTTCGCGCCGCTGGGCATGACCCGTTGCCAGGTCGGCGACTGGTCGCCGGCGCAGGTCGGCAATGTCGCCCAGCCGCACCGCCGCCACGACGGCGGCAACGTGGTTGGCGCGCGCGATGGCGCACGGGTGGACGACTTCCCGTCGATGGCCGCCGGTGGCATCCGCTGCAGCCTCGGCGACATGCTGCGCTGGATGCGGGTATTGCTCGACCCGGCGCTGGTGCCGGGCTGGCTGGACGAAACCCAGCGCCGCGCGCTGTGGACCGCGCACATGCCGATGCCGCTCTCGCAGCGCATGCGCGACTGGGACAACAGCCATTTCTCGGCCTATGGCTACGGCTGGCGCCTGTCGGACATGGACGGACAGTGGAAGGTGGCGCACACCGGCACGCTGTCGGGCATGTATTCCTCGCTGGCGTTGCTGCCCGATCGCGGCACCGGGGTGGTGATCCTGATCAACGGCGAAGGCGAGGACGCCCGCAGCGCGCTGATGCAGGCGCTGCTCAAGCGCTACACCGCGCCGGACCCGGCATTGGACGTGCACCATTACGCGGAACTGATCGAACGCGAGCGTGCGCAGCGCCGCGATGACGGCCACCGCACGCCGGACACCTCGGCCCGGGTCGCCGCCACGCCCGCCGCGATGCGCGCCTGGAGCGGGATCTACCGCGATCCCTGGTTCGGCGACGTCGCGATCTGCCCGCGCGGCGCTGCGGTAGGCTTCGTCTCGCGCAAGTCGCCGCGCATGCAGGGGCGGGTGATGCAGCTCGGGGCACGCCGGTTGGTGCAATGGGACCAGTTGGGCGAGGATGCCGAGGCGTGGCTGGCGTTCTCGGTCGAGGACGAAGGCCCGGTACTGCGCATGGATCCCATCGACCCGGACATCGACTTCAGCTATGACTACCAGGACCTGCACTTCATCCGTGTCGCGGATTGTCCGTAGCGGCAGCCGCATCTGGCTGCCGGCGGCGGTGATGCTGGCTTGTGCGGCCGCCATCGCCGGCGAAGTGACGGTATCGCCCGCCGAGGGGCCGGAGCAGGCGGGAATGGTCGAGATCCGCGCGCTGGCGCCGGACATCGTGCTGGACATCCGCTGCGCCGGCAGCGACAACTTCACCGGCCGCCCGGTGCCCGGTTACGAGGCGGGCAAGTGCTACCTGCTGCGGCCGGTGGCCGAAGCGCTGGCACGGGTGCAGCAGGCGCTGCGCACGCAGGGATATTCGTTGCAGGTATTCGACTGCTACCGGCCGGTGCGCGCGGTGCAGGCGTTCGTGGCGTGGATCGACGAAGCCGACGACCCGGCCGCCAGGCAGCGCTACTACCCGCGCCTGGCCAAGTCCGAACTGCTCGGCGGCGGCTACATCGCCGCGACCTCCGGCCACAGCCGCGGCGCTACCGTCGACCTGGGCCTGCTCGATTGCCGCAGTGGCCGCTGCGTCGCGCTGGACATGGGCACCGGCTTCGATCATTTCGACCCGCTGGCGCACACCGATGCCGCCGGCATCGACGCGCGCCAGCGCGGGAACCGGCAGCGGTTGTTGCAGGCGATGGCGGCGCAGGGGTTCGCGAACTATCCGCAGGAATGGTGGCACTACACGCTGAAGCCCGAACCGGACCCGCTTACCGCCTACGGTTTCCCGGTGCGTTGACGACGGCGCCAGGCCGGCGGGCGCATGCTGGTGGCCGTTCCGTACCGTCGCGAGGCCGCCATGTCCATGGATACCCAGTTCGTCACGCTGCAATGTCCCTACTGCGGCGAGGCCACCGACCTGGTGGTCGACGTGTCGATCCGCCAGCAGCAGTACATCGAGGATTGCCAGGTGTGCTGCCGGCCGATGCAGGTGCGGGTGAGCGTCGATGAGGACGACCTGGCGCAGGTGCAGGTGCTGTCCGAGGACGATGGCTGAGGGCGGCAGCCGCTAGACTGTGCGGCCTTCCCGCGGAGCCCGCCCGATGAACCTGCCGCTGCACCTTGGCCTGCTGGGCTCGCTGGAAGCCGGGCTCATCGCCTTGTTGATCGGGTTCGCGGTGTTCTTCCTGTGGCAGAAGCTGTGCCGGTGGCTGCGCTGGTCGCACGGGCACGCCATCGGCTGGGCCAGCCTGATCGCGGTGGCGGTGGGCGCCGGCGTGGACGCCTGGAACCTGTTCTACCTGGGCATGGTGCGGCTGGAGTCGCCGCTGTACGCGCGGATCGCACTGGCCAGCATCCACGATCCCAACGAGCTGGGCACGCGCGTGGTGCTCGAAATCAGCGGCGCGCTGGCCGGCGTGGCCTTGGGCTGGTGGGTGTTCAGTTCGCGGTCGGATGCGGACAAGCCGTCGCGGCACGACGGGCCGCGCTAGAAAGCACGATCCATATCCCAGTTTCGGTCGCGTTGAACGCATGCCTTACCGCACGCTCACCGATCGCTAACCAATGCGGTAACCGTTCCGGCGGCGGCGTAGGTTAAGCCCGCGTGGGCGCCGCGATTCGGGGGCAATGGCGATTCAGGCAAGGGGCGGCAGGGTAGTGACCGTGCGGAAAACGCCGCGCGATCTTCACCGCTGATCAGAGAGGAAACCACCCATGACTCTTCGCAATCGCAATTCCCTGTTCGCCCTCGTTGCCGCCGCCGGTGCCGCGCTCGCCTTCCCGGCGATGGCGCAGGATGCCCAGCAGCAGGCGGCGGAAGCCCAGGAGCGGGCGGCACAGGCGCAGCAGACCGATGCCGCCGCTGCGCAGGCTTCGGAAGGCGGCCAGACCTGGGCCAGCGTCGATACCGACGGCAACGGCAGCATCAGCAAGCAGGAGGCCCAGGTGAATGCCGGCCTGTCGCAGGTGTTCGACCAGGCCGACGCCAATGGCGACGGCCAGCTCACGCCGGACGAATACAAGGCCTTCGTGGATGCGCAGAACAACTGACCCGCATCCACGGCGGCAGGCAACGGAAAGGGCGGCGCACAGCCGCCCTTTCCATGTATGGCGATGGCTCGCTATCCTCGCCCGATGACCATTTCCCCCTCCTTTCGCCACCACGCCATCGGCCTGGTGGGCTTCGACGGCGACGACACGCTCTGGAAGAGCGAGGACTACTACCGGCTCGCCGAGCAGCAGTTCGAGCAGATCCTCGGCCACTACATCGACCTGCACGACGCCGGCACGCTGCGCCACCTGCTGGCGGTGGAGCGGCGCAACCTGGCCGTGTTCGGCTACGGCGTCAAGGGCATGACCCTGTCGATGATCGAGGCGGCGATCGAACTGACCGACGCCCGCATCAGCGCCCGCCACCTGCAGCAGGTGGTGGAGATCGGCCGCGCCACGCTGCAGCACCCGGTCGAGCTGATCGACGGCGTGCGCGAGGCGGTGGCCGAGATCGCCGCCGACTTCCCGGTGGTGCTGATCACCAAGGGCGACCTGTTCCACCAGGAGCAGAAGATCGCGCTGTCCGGCCTGCGCGACCTGTTCCCGCGCATCGAGATCGTGTCGGAGAAGGACGATGCGACCTACGCCCGGGTGCTGGCCGAGTTCGACCTGCCGCCGGAGCGCTTCGTGATGGTGGGCAACTCGCTGCGCTCGGACATCGAGCCGGTGATCGCGCTGGGCGGCTGGGGCGTGCATACCCCGTATGCGGTGACCTGGGCGCACGAAGCCGAGCACGGCGTCGCCAGCGACGAACCGCGCCTGCGCGAAGCGCCCACCGCCGCGGCCTGGCCGCAGGCGGTGCACGCGATAGACGCGGCGGCGCGCCTGGCCGCCGCCTGACGCGGGCCGGGGCAGGCGGCACAGTCGCCGCTTGTCCGCGCACCTTCCTCCGTCGGCCCAGGAACCTTCGCGCAGTTCGGCTTTCCGGCCATACGCAACGGTTGCGGTACCTGGGCGGAGCCGATGAGGCCCTGGAGCGCGCCGGACAGGTTGTTGCCTGATCTCGCGCCGATGGCCCCCGGCCATGTTGTGCAGGTCGTCATCTGCCGCCCGGAGGCGATATCCCGGGCGGCCTCATCCCGCAACCATCGGCGAAATGCACCGGGGCGAGGCCCGCGGCCTCGACAGGGGCAGGGCATGGGCGTGGTGGGATGACCCGGCCCCAAGCACCATCGGGCCAGGCAGGGGGCGGAACCGCATCGCGTTAGTTTCTCTAATGTGGATGGCAAGACAACTCGTTTGTCGCCAGCCCTGTCCTCCGCGACCATACCGTCCTCCCGGCGGAGGTCTTCGTGGTGCGTATCGAAAACGGGATCCCGATGCACCGGTGTCCGCCGGCAACCAGGCAGGGTCGCTGCCGCGATGATGCGTTCCATCCATCGGCAACCGGACAGGGGTCTTTGACGGCACGATCATCCGCTTGGAACGGCATGAGCTTCGCTCCCCGGGCGGCGGCTGCCGGAACGCGCACGCTGGCGCCGGTCCATCGCGGGATCGGCGCCATGCCGGGCAGGTCGGAGCGCCCGGTCCGATGGATGGACCGCGCAAGGCCATACCCGAGCCGGCCGCTTCGGTACAGCCTGCGGCGCCGGGAGCATGAGGAAGTTGCAGCGGTCCGAGCGGATGGAGGGCGCTTCATGCCGACCGGAACTTCAGGAGAGCGGCGGCCCGGGTCGAGTGATGGCCGCCGCACGATCGCACCATGGTTTCAGGAGGATATTGCGTGACATATCGGAAGGGCAGGACACACACGTATTCCGCGGCATTCGCGCTTGCCTGGATGCTGATGCCGGCTCCCGGCGGGAACGCCGCACCGGCCACGAGCACCCCGCGCGTGGAGATCGACACGAGCGACGTCGACCTGTTCTACAAGGTCTATGACGCGGCGGGCGGCGCGCCCACGGCGCAGCAGATCGATGGCGAGTATCTGGACAAGGGCTCGCCGGGGCTGAAGACCCTCGCCCGCCTGCGCAACGTCACCGGCCAACGCATCGTCGATGCAATGACCGCCAACCCGGCGCTGTACAGCGACGCCAGGCGTTGCAGCGAGGCGCTTCCGCGGGCGCGCGGACGCCTCGACGCGGCGTTGCACAAGTTCGGCTCGATGTACGAGGGTGCGACATTCCCGCCTGTCACCATCGCCATCAGCCGCGGCAAGCCCATCGCCGTGGCCGGCCCGGACACGGGGATCCAGGTCGGATTCGAAGCGTTGTGCGGCGTCGACTGGATCAATCCATCGCTCGAAGACCGGATCGTCTCCGTGCTTGCGCATGAGTATGCGCACGTACAGCAGCCATACGTGCGCACGGTCGTGGACAAGAAGGAACCGACGGTACTGGAGATCGCGCTGAGCGAAGGCATAGCGGAGTTCGTCGCGGAGCTGATTGCCGGAGGGATCGCCTACACCAGCAACGCCGAGGCGGCCCGAGGACGCGAGCTCGAGATCGAATCCGCATTCGTCGCCGACATCGACAGCACCGACCTGTCCCGCTGGGCGTACAACTCATCCCAGGACACGCCTGGCGACCTCGCATACTGGGTCGGCTACCGCATTGCGAAAGCCTACTACCGCAGCGCCGACGACAAGCGCCAGGCCTTGCGCGAGATCCTGGAAATGGATGACCCGAAGGCCTTTCTGGCGCGCAGCGGCTGGTATCCCGGAATCGATCTGGAGGCCGCGGGCGCCGGATCCACGCCCGGTGATTGAGCCATCGCCGGCGACAACCGGATGGCCGATGGCCGCCTCGTTGCGGAAGCGTGCCGCCCGCCGCGTCACAACCCGGGGCGCTGGATCGTCATAAAGGTGTATCCACCACCGATGAAGGCCCCATGAGCACCAAGCCGTTCAATTACTACGCCACCGCTCCGGACGTATTCGAGAAGCTGGAGGGCGTCCATGCCGCCATCGATACCCATGGGCTCGACCGCACGATCCACCACCTGGTGCAGCTGCGGGCGTCCCAGATCAACGGTTGCGCCTATTGCGTGAAGATGCACACGCGCGAAGCGCGCGAGGACGGGGAGACCGACGCACGTCTCGACCGGCTCCTGGTGTGGAAGCACACGACAGACTTCAGCGAGAAGGAGCGCGTCGCTCTGGAGTGGACCGAGACCCTCACCGGCCTGGACCCGAAGAGCGACTATGGCGCAGTCCGCGACCGGCTGCGCAACCACTTCAGCGATGCCGAGGTAAGTGCGCTGACCTTTACCGTCGCGATGATCAATCTCTGGAACCGGGTCCAGATCTCCTCCCACTAAGATGAATGCAAAGCGCTCGCTTCTTGTGTTCGAAGAGCGCCGGGCATTCCTGCTCGGTCTCGCCTACCGCATCCTCGGCTCCTACGCGGAAGCCGAGGATGCGGTACAGGACACGTACCTCAAGTGGAGCCAGGCCGACGACGGGAGCATCGACAACCCGGCGGCCTGGCTGACGGCGACCTGCACCCGCCGCTGCATCGACATGCTGCGTGCGGCGAGGCAGACGCGGGTCGACTACATCGGATCCTGGCTGCCGGAACCCATCTCCGTGGCAAGCGAAGCGACGCCCGAAACGACAGCCGAGTTGTCCTCGACATTGTCGATGGCGTTCCTGCTGCTGCTGGAGCGGCTGACCCCGAAGGAACGCGCCGCCTACCTGCTGTACGAGATATTCGACAGGCCCTATCCGGATGTCGCGCAGGCACTGGGAGTGAACGAGCTCGCCTGCCGGAAGCTGGTTTCCCGCGCGCGGGAGAAGGTCGGCAAGGACGTGGTCAGGAGCGCGGTTCCCCGCGAACGCCAGGTGGAGCTGCTGGCCGCGTTCAGATGCGCGGTGGAGACGGGGTCCACGGCCCGGCTCGCCGCGCTGATGTCCGACGACGTCCGCCTCAGTGCCGATGGCGGCGGCAAGGTGCCCGCACTGCTGCAGGACCTTGCCGGCAAGCCCCGCGTGCTCGAGTTCGTCTCCGGGCGGCTGCGCCAGTACTGGCGCCAATACCGGGACTGGGAATACACCGACATCAATGGCGTCATGGGCGCCACCCTCTTCGAGGGGGAGCAGATCGTCGCCTCGTTGAGCTTCGCATACGACGGGCAGGCGAAACTGACGGGGATATTCATCACCCGCAATCCGGACAAGCTGGCCCACTTGCCCATGCCCGGGGCAAGAATCCAGTGAGCCGGCGCGAATCGGATCCGGCAGTCGGGTCGACGGGCGCCGGCTGGAGGGAGCTGCTTTCCGGCAAGGACCTGCTTCTCTCGGCGTTGCTCTGCGGCGGCGTGGCGCTGCATGCCATCAACCTCTACGTTTCCACCACCATCCTGCCCTCCGTCGTGCAGGATATCGGCGGAATCGAGTACTACGCATGGAACACCACGGCATTCGTGGTCGCCTCCATTCTCGGCGCGGCAATGGCCTCGAGGCTGCTCGGTCGCGCCGGCCCGAAGTTGGGCTATATCGCCGGGGCGCTGGTGTTCGCCGCCGGATCGGCCAGCTGCGCGCTGGCGCCGGAGATGTGGGTGATGCTGGTTGGCCGCGGAATACAGGGTTTCGGGGGCGGCGTGCTGCTGGCGCTGGCCTATGCGCTGATACAACGGGTATTCGCCGAACCGCTGTGGCCGCGGGCGCTGGCGCTGCTGTCGAGCATGTGGGGGATCGCCACGCTCCTCGGGCCGGCGGTGGGCGGCATCTTCGCGGAGCTCGGGAACTGGCGCGCCGCTTTCGCATCGCTGGTGCTGGCGACGGGGGTGTTCGTGTCGATCGCCGCCATCGCTCTCCCGGGGCGCGGCCGCGAGGCGCCTTCCACGGAACCCGTGCCCTGGGTCCAGCTCGCCTTGCTGACGGCCGCGGTCCTCGCCGCTTCATGGGCAAGCCTGGCCAACGGCAGCGCCTGGATCGCGGCCTGCGTCGTACTCGCCTGCGTCCTGGTTCGTGCGCTGGTCCATGTCGACAACAGGGCCGGGCACCGGCTCTTTCCCCGCAACACGTTCAAGTCGGGTTCGATACTCGGGGCGCTGTATGCCGTGTCGGCGCTGATGGCCGTCTCGGTCACCTGCACCGAGATATTCCTTCCGCTGTTCCTGCAGGAACTGCAAGGCCATTCTCCCCTCGTGGCGGGGTACATCGCGGCGGTGATGTCGGCGGGCTGGACCGGCGCTGCGGTCATGAGCGCCGGCCTGCGGGGAGCCGCCCTCGATCGTGCGGCGAAGCTGGGTCCGGCACTCTCGCTGGTGTCGCTGATCGCGCTTGCGATCATCCTGCCTTCGTCATCCTTTGCCGGGACCCGGTTGCCGACGGTACTCACGGCGGTCGCCCTGACGACCGCAGGCATGGGCGTCGGCATGATCTATCCCCATCTCTCCGCGCGGATCATGCGGACCGCGCCGGCCGACGAGCAGGACAGCGCGGCGGCCTCGATCATGACGGCGCAGCTGTGCGCGACCGCATTCGGGGCGGCGCTCGCCGGGCTGGTGGTCAATCTTGCCGGGGCGCCTCACGACGGTGGCGCGCTGGATGCGGCCGCTGCCGCCCGCTGGCTGTTTGCGGTGGTAGCGCTTGCGCCGGCGTTCTGCCTGCCGATGCTGCGGAACAGCTGGCGATAGCTGCCGGAGCGCTGCCGGGGCCGGCCAATGCCGGATCGGCTGCGATCCACGAACCGGCCTGGGCCAAAAGCGGTTCGCACCGAGTGGGTAGCCATGGTGCGAAGCCGTCATCGGCTCCGCTGGTCGAAGCCTTCCCGCGCCGACAGCAGTTTCTGGAAGTGCGCTTCCGCCCAGTCGTCCACGGGGGCGAGCACCTGGTTCAGGGATCGCCCCATCGGCGTGATCCGGTATTCGACGTGCGGGGGAACGGTCTGGTGATCGATCCGCTCCACCAGGCCGTTGCGCTCCAGTTCCCGCAGCGTCTGCGTGAGCATCTTCTGCGAGATGCCGTCGATCAGCCGCAGGAACTCGTTGTTGCGTATCGGGCGCTCCACCAGCAGCGGAACGATCAGGAGCGCCCATTTGGACGCGATCGTCTCCAGCACGCTGCGCGATGGGCAGGAGGCGCTGTAGACGTTGCCGCGGGTCCGCTTCGATCTCATCCTGGCGTCCATAGGAACCAAAAGGTGCGTACTTGTTTCCGGGAAAGCGTATACACAGAATGCGCCCGGGTTCAATTCCTTTTGGAGAAGCGCAATGGCCTGGTGGTTACTGCTTGCCGCAAGCGTCGTCGAGATCGTGATGGCGGCGGCGCTCAAGGCATCCGATGGCTGGACGAAGCCGTGGCCGAGCATGCTCGGCATCGTTTCGGCCTTGGCATCGATATTCCTGCTCGCCCACGCAATCAAGCATCTGCCGACCGGCACGGCCTATGCCGTGTGGACCGGTATCGGCGCGGTCGGCGTGGCCATCTATGGGATCGCTGCGAACGACGACGCCTTCACCCCGGCCCGGGTGCTGTGCCTTGCCCTGGTGATAGCGGGCGTGGCGGGCCTGCGTTTCATCGAAGCGTGACCGGGAGGCCCTGGACATGGCAAACCTGCTGCATATCGCGGGCTCTCCCTCCGGCCCCGCCTCCCATTCCGGCTCCATTGCCCGGGAACTGGTCCAGGCCTATCGGGAATCGAACCCGACCGCGAGCGTCGCGTCGATCGATGTCTGGAACCTCGAGCTTCCGGACTTCGATGCCGCGATGATCGCCGCGAAGTTCGCGGTGCTGCGTTCCCGGGAGGCGACGGACGCGCAACGCGCGCAATGGGCGAGGGCCGTGTGCCTGTCGGAAGCCTTCAACGAGGCCGACAGCTACGTCTTCAGCCTGCCGATGTGGAACTTCGGCATTCCCTACCGCCTCAAGCACTACATCGACATCGTGACCCTGCCCGGCCAGAACTGGTCATGGTCCAGGGCGGAAGGGTATCGCCCGCTGCTGAAGAACAAGCGGGCCGTTCTGGTGTACTCCAGTGCCGGCGACTTCTCGCCGGATGCGGCCACCGTCCATGAGGACCAGCAGAAGCCGTTCATGCGCCAGTGGCTGCGCTTCATCGGTGTCGATGTCGTCGAAGAGATCGCCGTGGCGCCGACCCTGGCCGATCCCGAACGCCTGCTCCAGGTCAAGGCGGCGGCGGTACGCCAGGCCCGGGCCGCGGCGCTGGCGCTGGGGCAGGCGCAGGGATGACGTGTGGGCCGGCACGGTCGCGGTTCACGCCTGGCCGTGGGTGCGCGAGCGGGCGGACCGCGATGCGAGGCAGGCCACGCGCCGGGTCCTAGCCCGGGACCGCAGCGCCCCCCAGGTGCGAGAGCAGCGCCTGCCGCAGCGCTCTTGCGGCCGGCCCAAGCGGCTCGTCTATGCGCCGGGCCAGATAGCCCTGCAGCGCAACCCTGCCATGCATTCCCAGTGCCGGGACGTCCAGCCGCACCAGGCATCCCTCGGCGAGGTCGCGTTCGACCGACCACTCCGGCAGGCGACCCCAGCCCAGCCCGGCGAGGATCAGCGCCTGCTTGATGTCCTGTCCGCCAACGCGCCACGTGCCCGGCGAAAGCACGCCGAAATCCCGCCCCTGCGTCTGGCCGGTCGGGTCTTCAAGCACGATCTGCAGGTGTTCGGCCAGTTCGGACGAATCGATCGGGCCCGGATCGCGTCGCGCCAGCGCGTGGCCGGGTGCCGCCACGGCGACGATGCCCACCGGCGAGAGCGCCTCGAGTTCGATGTGCGCATCGCGGAAGTCTTCGCCGACGGTGATCGCCATCGTGCATCGCCGCTCGCGCAGCGCCGCCAGCGGCTCCCCGAGGGGCACCGAGCGCAGTTGCACCGCCACGGACGGATACGAGGCACGCATCTCGCCCAGGGCGTGGGCCAGCGCCGCGACCGGAAACAGCGTATCGACGGCCAGGGAAAGGCCTAGCTCGACGCTTTCGCCCAAGCCGACCGCACGCGCGCGCATCGCATCGACTTTCAGCAGGATCGCCTTCGCATCGGCCAGCAGGGCCCGGCCTTCGGACGTCAGCAGCGGACGCCGGCCCGAGCGATCGAACAGTTCCACCCCCAACTGGCCCTCGAGCGTGGCGATGGCATGGCTCACCGCCGACTGCACCCGGCGGATGCGCGTGGCGGCGGCGCGGAAGCTCCCGGTTTCCGCGACGGCGACCAGCACGCGAAGCTGGTCGAGGGTAAGCGCATCCAGCATGATCCATCTATTCGATCGAATACGCCTAAATTTTATCACTTACGTAGATCGATCAACGGCCGCATCCTGCCCGCCTTGTCGAACGGAGCGCGGTCATGGCCAAGGTGCTGGTCCTGTATTACTCGTCGTACGGGCATGTGGAACGCATGGCCCATGCGGTCTGCGAAGGGGCGCGGCAGGCGGGCGCCGACGCGACGGTGAAGCGGGTCCCCGAAATCGTTCCCTCCGAGGTCGCGCGGCGCGCGCACTACAAGCTGGATCAGGCTGCGCCGGTGGCCACGGTGGCCGAGCTTCCCGACTACGACGCGATCGTCCTCGGTACACCGACGCGCTTCGGCAACATGGCGGCGCAGATGAAGAACTTCCTCGACCAGGCCGGTGGGCTCTGGGCGAAGGATGCCCTCGTCGGCAAGGTCGGGAGCGTGTTCGTCGCAACCGGTAGCCAGCATGGTGGGCAGGAGGCGACGATCCAGTCGACGCATACCGTCCTGCTCCACCTGGGCATGGTGATCGTGGGCCTGCCCTATACGTTCAAGGGGCAGCTGCTGATGGGCGAGGTCACGGGCGGGTCGCCGTACGGCGCCACGACCATCGCCGGAGACGAGGGCAACGACCGCCTCCCCAGCGAGAACGAACTGGCGGGCGCCAGGTTCCAGGGAGCGCATGTCGCGCGCATCGCCGCCGCGCTCTCGCCGCTGCATGGGCGGCCGGCCGGGGTGGGCTGATGTCCATCGCGCATTCCAGCGGGCGGCAAGGCTGGCGGACCGTCGCATTGGTCGTCGGCGCCGGCGTGGTCTCCGCGTTCCAGGTCGGCAAGGCGCCGATCGCGCTCGACGCCATCCGTGCCGACCTTGCGATCGGACTGACGGCGGCCTCGTGGATCCTGTCCGCCTTTGCGCTGATCGGCGCGCTGGCCAGTGTCGCGATCGGCGGTGTCGTCGACCGCGCGGGCGCCAAGCAGGCGGTCGTGTACGGACTGCTGCTCCAGGCGTCCGGCTCGGCGATCGGGGCGGTCTCCGCAAACCTGCCGCTCCTGGTGGCGACCCGGGCCATCGAAGGCCTGGGATTCCTCGCCGTCACCATCGCGGCGCCGTCGCTGATCGTCGCGGCCAGCCGTCCGCAGGAGCGCGCGCGCGCCTTCGCCGCCTGGGCCACCTTCATGCCGGTGGGAATGGCGCTGATGATGTTCTGCGCACCGGCGCTGCATGCGCTGGGATGGCGCGGCATCTGGCACCTGAACGCCGCGATCCTCGCCGGTTTCGCCCTATGGATCGCGATCGCGGTGCGTGGCGTTGGCACAGGCGGCGGCGCTCGCGTGCAACCCGGGACCGCCGCCGCTCTGTCGCGCACGCTGGGCGTTCCGGGGCCGTGGCTGCTGGCGGGCATCTTCGGTGCCTACACGGCGGCATACTTCTCGCTGTTCGGCTTTCTCCCGACGCTGCTGTCCGATCGCCTCGGCGTCGAGGCGGGAACAGCCGGCGTGCTCAGCGCGATCGCCGTCGCCGCCGGCGCCGCGGGCTGCCTCGCCTGCGGCCATCGGCTCGGCGCGGGCGCCCGCGCGACCACCCTCATGCGGGTGGGGTTCGCCGCGATGGCACTGGGCGGAATCGGCGTACTGGCGCTGCCGCTTCCCGGCGGGTACTCCTATCTGCTCTGCGTCGTCATCTCGTTCGTCGGCGCGTTCATTCCGACCGCGATCTTCGATGCCGCGCCGCGCCATTCGCCGCGTCCCGAACTCCTGGGCACCACCGTCGGGCTCGCCACCCAGGGCAACAGCATCGGGGTCGTGATCGGCCCGCTGATCGCAAGCGCGATCGCGGCGACAGCCGGCTGGGCCTGGGTCGCTGCCTTCATGGTCGCCGTGGTCGTCCTGGGAGGTCTGGGCGCGATCGCATTGCAGGGGCAGCCAGGCGAGGCGGCACGATGAAGACAGGCGCATCGATCCGGGCGGGGCGGGCACGCAGGCGGTGGCCGTACGCGTTCCGGGCAGCCATCGCGATGATGATGGCGGTCTCTCCGGCGCACGCAGGGGTGGCGTTGCCTCCGCTCAACCTGGGGGACAGCGGCTTCCAGGATGGAATCGCCGGGCCCGGGCTCCTGTTCCAGCAAACGCTTTCCGCCCACCATTCGCACAAGGCCCGCGACGAACGCGGCGAGCGCATCGACGCCGCGGCCGACGTCACGGCGGCGGCTCTGCTCGTGCAGGTCAGTTACCTGTCGGAACGTACCTTCCTGGGAGCCCACGTCGGTGCCGAAGCGATCGTGCCGCTCGCGCATGTGGTGGTGGAGCCAAGGGAAGGACCACGCCTGGAGAAAACCGCCGTCGGCGATCTGTTCCTGGGCCCGCTCCTGCTTCAGTGGCCGGAGCGGACGCTGTTCGGCCGGCCATTCTGGCAGCGCGCGAACTTCAACGTGACGCTTCCGACCGGGTCGTACGATCGCAATGCGCCGCTCAATATCGGCACCAACGCATGGCGGGTGAACCCGCATTACGCCTTCACCTGGGTGGCATCCCCGGCGTGGGAGTTGAGCGGGCGGCTGCACTACCTGTGGGTCGCACCCAACCGTTCTCCGCCACCATCGTCCGGCGCCCGTGAACTACAGGCCGGATCGGCCTTCCATGCCAATGCGTCCATCTCGCGTGGAATCGGTGACCGGGTCCGCGCGGGAGCTTCCGGTTACTACCTCGTCCAACTCGTGGACGACCGCGTGGATGGCATCCGTACCGGCGGTCGGGAGCGGGTCGTCGGCGCCGGCCCGGCGTTGAGTTGGTACGGCGGTTCGTCGTCGATCCATGCGGCGGCCTACTGGGAAGCCCGCGCCAGGGACCGCGCCGAGGGCGTTCGCGTGAGCCTGCGCCTGGCCACGGTCTTCTGACGCGACGCGGCTTTCCTGCGCCCGGGAACCCGCCACGGGCACACGGCACGCCCGCATGCTCGAAGCGGCCGGAAACGGACATCCCCGCGCCGGGCTGTTCGGCCGGACAACCGGGGCCGGGCCCACGCCGCAACCTCCGTGGGCCGATGCTTCGCGTCATGCGGAACCGTCGGGCCCCGGTCGCCTACCTGAGACGCTTGCGCCAGATGCGGTCGTCGTCGACACGATCGCCCAGCGTGAACGTACAACGGCCGACTTCCTCGAAACCGTGGCGGCTGTAGAACCGCTTCGCTCGCTCATTGTGGTCGAATACGGTCAGGTAGAGCGCTTCCGCGTTGCGGTTGCGCGCCTCTGAAACGGCCCATTGCATGAGCTGTTCGGCAACGCCGGTACCGTGCCAATCCGAGAGGACATATATCTGCTGCAACTCCAGCGCGCCATCGCCCGGATCGGCCGCCGGCGCCCGCAGCGGGGTGAGCTTTGCATAGCCGATCGGCTCATGGCCGGCTACTGCCACCCGCCAGCCGACCGTCCCGTCTTGCAGGTCCCTGGCCATGGGTCCATCCGGCGCATACGTCCTGTCGCAGAAATCCTCGAATGCATCCGCGGCGTACAGATGCGAGAACGTGTCGGTAAAGATACGGCGGGCTGCCAGCAACAGCTTGCGCCCCATCTCCGCGTCTGGTTGGACGTATGTGATCGTATCGATATCCATTGTCTGCCGGGTCCGCAAGGCTTCTGCCGGAGCCTAACGCCTTTCCCCGCGCTTGGGCGCCGCGAGCCCGGCGTGCGTACCCGATGACGTTCTGGCGTGGCCGCCCCGCAGTCCGGCAAGGGCCATGCGCCGGAGCGCGGGGCCGCCTGCGTTCCCCGCTTCCGGTAGCGAACTCGCCATGGCCGCCTCGGCCACTGCCGGGCATGGCCAGCGACTGCGCCAGGCAGCCACCGCCTCGACCTGGCCGCAGGCGGTGCATGCGATGGACGCGGCCACGCGCCTGGCCGTCGCCTGACACGGGCCGGGGCATGCGGCACAATCGCCACATGTCCGCGCGCGCCTTCCTCTGTTGCCTGCTGTTGCTGCTGCCGCCGGCGCTGGCGGCGCAGGACGAGGCCGGCGACGCCGTGGCGAGCTACGTGCCGGCCACCGGCGATGCCTGGGTGGACCGCCAGCTGGCGGACATCAACGACTACGCCGAACGCTACCCGGACAGCTTCCTCGACGAGGTGTCGCGCTATGCCGGCGTCCACCGCGACTACGTGGCCGCGCTGCTGCACGAGCACGGCTGGAGCGCCGGCGACATCTACTTCGCATGCTTCTGGGGAAAAGTGACCGGGCTCGGCTGCCGCGAACCGGTGCGCGCCCGCGCGCAGCACCCGGACGAGGGCTGGGAGGCGGTGGTCGCGCGGCTGCCGGTCGCGCCGGAGAACCTGAAGTGGCGCGCGCTGCGCCATGCCATCGTCGCCAGCTACGACCACTGGGAGCGGCCGGTACAGCTCGATGCCATGCTGCGGCGGCAGCTGGGCGACCGCGAGCAGCGCCGCAAGGCCGCCGCGGCGGCGCGCGCCGGCCAATAGCGGCCAACAGGCCGATTGCTGCTGTGCAGATGGCCGTTGGCAGCGTGCGCAGGCGAGAATGGCGCTTGCCGGAAACCTCCGCCGAACCCTGATTTCCCCACCGATGACCGCCGACCGCTTCGTTTCGCCCGACCACATCCGCAGCCTGTTCGCACAGGCGATGTCCCACATGTACCGCACCGAAGTGCCGCTGTACGGCACCCTGGTGGAGCTGGTGGCGCAGGTCAACGACCAGGTCCTGGCGGCCGATCCGGCGCTGGCGCAGCAGATGGAACGCAGCGGCGAGCGCGCGCGGCTGGACGTGGAGCGCCATGGCGCGATCCGCGTCGGCACCGCGCAGGAGCTGGCCATGCTGCGGCGGCTGTTCGCGGTGATGGGCATGCAGCCGGTGGGCTACTACGACCTGTCGGTGGCCGGGGTGCCGGTGCATTCCACCGCGTTCCGCCCGGTCGACGCCGAGGCGCTGAACCGCAATCCGTTCCGGGTGTTCACCTCGCTGCTGCGGCTGGAACTGATCGAGGACGCTGCGCTGCGCGGGCAGGCCGCGGCGATCCTCGCGCAGCGGCGGATCTTCACCGCCGACGCGCTGGCACTGATCGAGCAGTGCGAACGCGACGGCGGCCTCGGCGAGGAAGACGCCTGGCGCTTCGTGGTCGAGGCGCTGGAAACCTTCCGCTGGCACAACGACGCCACCGTGTCGCTGTCCACCTACCACGCGCTGCATGGGGCGCACCGGCTGATCGCCGACGTGGTCAGCTTCCGCGGCCCGCACATCAACCACCTCACCCCGCGCACGCTGGACATCGACGCGGCCCAGGCCGAGATGCACCGCCGCGGCATCGCCGCCAAGGCGGTGATCGAAGGCCCGCCGCGCCGGCAGTGCCCGATCCTGCTGCGCCAGACCAGCTTCAAGGCGCTGGAGGAGACGGTGCACTTCCCGTCCGGCGACAGCGGCGATGCCGGCACCCATACCGCGCGCTTCGGCGAGATCGAGCAGCGCGGGCTCGCCCTCACGCCCAAGGGCCGTACGCTGTACGACACCCTGCTGGCGCAGGCGCGCGCCGCCGAGGGCAGCGCGGGCGGCGATTACGCGACGCGGCTGGAAGCGGCGTTCGCCGGTTTCCCCGACGACTACGCCACGCTGCGCCGCGAAGGGCTGGGCTATTTCCGCTACCGCCTCACCGATGCCGGCCGTGCCGACCCGGCCGCGGCCAGGGGCCTGCCGGCCGAGGCGCTGATCGCCGCGGGACTGGCCGCGGCCGACCCGATCGTCTACGAGGACTTCCTGCCGGTCAGCGCGGCGGGCATCTTCCAGTCCAACCTCGGCGGCGACGAACAGCGCGCCTATGCCGCGCACGCCAACCGCGAGGCGTTCGAGCAGGTGCTGGGCGCGTCGGTGCACGACGAATTCGCGATCTACGAGCGCATGCAGCAAGAGTCGCTGGCGGCGTTGGCCGGCTGACAACCCGTCGCCGCGCCGGCGGCACGCGGCATCCGCGCGCATGCCGCGTGCGATTGCCCGCGCTTCGCCGCCGGCGGCCGCTACTGCTGCCATCGCCGCTTGTCGTCGTCGGCAACGGGCCGTGAACGGATGGCGGTCCGGGCGCTCCTGGGCGGGCGCTGGCGGCGGTTATGCTGACCACGCCCGGCGACCGGGCCGGGTGCCGGCCGCGGCCGGCGCCATCCTCGCAGCAGACAAAGGAGTGCCCATGCAACATCGGATGTCCGTGATCGTCCTGGCCCTGGCCCTCGGAGCGTGCAGCTACAAGAAGGTGTCGGAGGCGCCGTTCCCCGGCGACATCGTCGCGCCGCCGGCACCATCCGCGCCGGCCATGACGCTGGACCGGATGGTGCTGACCGGTTCGAGGGTCGCAGAGCCGGTCAACACCGAGACCTATGCGCCGCGCGAGGACAACCCGGTCAAACGCACCAGCGAGCAGCCGCTCTCGACCTTCTCCATCGATGTCGATACCGGCAGCTACAGCAACGTGCGGCGCATGCTCGGCGATGGCGTGCGCCCGCCGGCCGATGCGGTACGGGCCGAGGAGTTCATCAACTACTTCGACTACGGCTATCTGCCGCCGCCCGACCGGGCCGTGCCGTTCCGGGTGAGTACCGAACTGGCGCCGGCGCCGTGGGACGAACGCAAGCAGCTGCTGATGATCGGCATCAAGGGCTATGAACTGCCGAAGACCGCGCTGCCGCCGATCAACCTGGTGTTCCTGGTCGATACCTCCGGTTCGATGTACTCGGCCGACAAGCTGCCGTTGCTGAAGAAGGCCTTCGCCCAACTGGTGCCGCAGCTGCGCAGCCAGGACCGCGTATCCATCGTCAGCTATGCCGGCAGTGCCGGGCTGGTGCTGAAGCCGACCCGCGGCGACCGCCACGGCGAGATCCTGGCCGCGCTGGAGGCACTGGAAGCCGGCGGCAGCACCAACGGCGGACAGGGCATCGAGCTGGCCTACGCGATGGCCCGCCAGTCCTTCATCGAAGGCGGCGCCAACCGCGTCATCCTCGCCACCGACGGCGACTTCAACGTCGGCATCGTCGACCGCAAGGCGCTGGAGACCTACGTCGGCGACCAGCGCAAGTCCGGCATCGCGCTGACCACGCTCGGCTTCGGCCGCGGCAACTACAACGATGCGATGGCCGAGCGGCTGGCCGACGTCGGCGACGGCAACCATGCCTACATCGACAACCTGCAGGAGGCGCGCAAGGTGCTGGTCAGGGAGATGGGCAGCACCTTGTTCACCATCGCGCGCGACGTGAAGATCCAGGTCGAGTTCAACCCGGCGCGGGTGTCCGAGTACCGCCTGGTCGGTTACGAGAACCGCGTGCTCGCCAACGAGGACTTCGCCAACGACAAGGTCGACGCCGGCGACATCGGGCCGGGCCATGAAGTGACCGCCCTGTACGAGCTCGTCCCGGTCGGCAGCGGCGCCGAGCAGTTGCCGCCGCTGCGCTACGGCCAGCCGCAGCAGGCCGGTACGGCGCATGCGGACGAGGTGGCCGACGTGCGCCTGCGCTACAAGCTGCCGGACCAGGAGCGGAGCGAGCTGATCCGCACCCCGATCCTGGCCGGCCAGCTGCGCCCCGCGCCCGGCCCGTCGCTGCGGTTCGCCGCCGCGGTGGCCGGCTTTGCCGATGCGCTGCGCGGCGGTACGCGGATGCCGGGCTGGGACTGGCCGCAGATCGCCGCGACCGCGCGCGCCGCCCGCGGCGACGACCCGGAAGGCGAGCGCGCCGAGTTCGTGCGGCTGGTGGAGACCGCGCAGTCGCTGGTCGAACCGGCGCGTGCCGGCGGCGGCTCGCAGGACTGAGGCATGTCCTTGCCGCACCGGGTCCGCCAGCGGCGCTGATGGCGGATGCGACGCCCGGGTCCATTGCCCGGGCGTCGCGCTTTCGGCTCAGGCGCTGCGCCGGGCCAGCCGCAGCTGCCTGTGCTCGCACCGGCGTGCGCAGCAGCGCCATCCTCTGCAAGACCCGCAGGCCGCCGATCATGGCGATGCCCAGTGGTCGCGGCAGCCCGGAACCGTCGCCGAGGCCGATGGCCAGCGGCACCGCTGCCAGGATCGCCCCCTCGTCGTCATCGAGATCGGGTCGAAGCGCACGATGTTGGCTTCGCGCGGCACCGGTCCGTGCCTGCGCTGTGCCGCCAGGCGACGCCGATCATCGTGGGCGCGTTCTTCCCGACGCTGCCGGTCGGCAGCGCCAACGCGATCGTCGGGATCGCCGACCGCCCGGTATCGAGGGCGAACAGCGCCAGCAGCGCTCCCATGCGGGCAGCCGGTCGCGTCGACAGGAGGGTCGCCGGGTGCATCAGGCTCCCGCAGCGCCCGCCCCGCACCCGGCCGGCGGCGACGATCGCGGGAAGTGTGGGGCAGGGCCTCGCCGCGGCCGGATCGATGGCCTACATTCGAGGGCCAGCCGAATCCGACGGAGTTTCCGATGGCCCGCAAGACCGTGATGCTGTCCGCGCTGTTGTGCCTGCTGCCGCCGCTGGCGCTGGCCGCACCCGGCGAACGCCCGGAAGTGAGTGCCGCCGCTGCGCGGCTCAAGGACCGGGTGGTCGAATGGCGGCGCGATTTCCACCAGCATCCGGAGCTGTCCAACCGCGAGCGGCGCACCGCGGCCAAGGTCGCCGAGCAGCTGCGCGCGCTGGGACTGGAACCGCGCACCGGCATCGCCCACCACGGCGTGGTGGCGATCATCGAGGGCGGCCGGCCCGGGCCGAAGATCGCCCTGCGTGCGGACATGGACGCGCTGCCGGTGACCGAGCAGACCGGCCTGCCGTTCGCCTCCCGCGCCACCGACAGCTACCGCGGCGAGACCGTCGGGGTGATGCATGCCTGCGGCCACGATGCGCACACCGCCACCCTGCTGGGCGTGGCCGAGGCGCTGGTGGCGATGCGCGACGAGCTGCCCGGCCAGGTGATGCTGGTGTTCCAGCCGGCCGAGGAAGGCCCGCCGCCGCCGGAGGAGGGCGGCGCCGCGCTGATGCTGAAGGAGGGCCTGTTCGCCGACTTCAAGCCGGAGGCGATGTTCGGCCTGCACGTGTTCTCCAGCGTCCAGGCCGGGCGCATCGCGGTGCGCGGCGGCCCGCTGATGGCGGCCTCGGACCGCTTCGGCATCACCGTCACCGGCCGCCAGACCCATGGTTCGGCGCCGTGGAACGGCATCGACCCGATCGTCGCCGCCGCCGACCTGGTCGGCACCGCGCAGACCATCGTCAGCCGCCGGACCAACCTGTCGCAGCAGCCGGCGGTGCTGACCTTCGGCGCGATCAAGGGCGGCATCCGCTACAACATCATTCCCGACGAGGTGGAGATGGTCGGCACCATCCGCACCTTCGACGAGGGCATGCGCCAGCAGATCTTCGCCGACCTGCGCAACGTCGCCGAGCACACCGCCGCCGCGCATGGCGCCAGCGCGAAGACCGAGATCCACGAGGCCGAGGGCAACCCGGCCACGGTCAACGACCCGGCGCTGACCGCGCGGATGCTGCCCAGCCTGCAGGCGGTGGTCGGCGCCGACAACGTCTACGAGCCGCCGCTGCAGATGGGCGCGGAGGACTTCTCGCTGTACGCGCAGCAGGTGCCGGCGATGTTCTTCTTCGTCGGCGCCACCGGCGCCGGCATCGACCCGGCCACCGCGCCCGCCAACCACTCGCCGAAGTTCCTGCTGGATGAATCGGCGCTGGACGTGGGCCTGCGCGCGCTGTTGCAGGTGACGCTGGACTACCTGCACGATGCCGGCGGGCCGGGCTGACCCCGCCGGCCATTTTCCAAGACAAAGGACACACGGATGACCGTAAGCCTGGCCATGCTGCTGCAGTCGCAGCCCGACCCGCAGCTCGATGCCGCCACCCTGATGGAACAGTTGCGCAACGACTGGCCGGACCTGGACCCCACGCTGCTGCGGCCGACGCCACGCGAGGAACTGCCGGCCGACGACGGGCAGGCCCAGGTGCAGAGCATCGACTACGGCGACTACCTGATCGCGCTGATGCCGGTACCGGCGCGGATCGGCGACGACATCGAACAGATCTGCGCGCACAGCCGGCTCTGGCCCAAGGCCACGCCGGCGCCGGTGGACTACGCCGCCCACACCATCGTCACGGTGATGCGGCCCGGCGCCGACGGTACCCATGGCGAGCGCATCGCCCAGACCGCGCTGCTGAGCAAGGTGCTGGCCTCGGCGGTGGCGTTGTCGGACGAGATCCAGGCGGTGTATTTCGGCAGCGCCGACCACGTGGTGCTGCCGGCGCTGTTCCGCGAACTGGCCCGGGAAGTGTTGCCGGCGCCGCTGCCGCTGGCCTGGGTGGCGGTCAACGTCGGCCAGCGTCCGGAGGACGGGGCGATGACCGGCCATACCCGCGGCATGGACATGCTCGGCCTGATGGACGTCGAGATCCCGGCCACCGGTGCCGATGCCGGGGAGGTCTACGGCCGGCTGACCGGGATCTGCGATTACCTGATCGAGCACGGACAGGTGATCGGCGACGGCGACACCCTGGGCAGTACCGCCGAGGAACATATCCATGTGGTCTACGCGCCCTCCGCGCTGGGCGACGGCCGCCAGGTGATGCGCCTGCAGTACGAGGCGGTGGCGCCGGTTGCGCGGCCGTGGTGGAAGCGGCTGTTCAGCTGAGACGACGCCCGCCCTGCGGGCGGACCCGGGGAAGCGCCGGCACGGGGCGATCCGTGCGCGGCGCGGCGGTGGTGCGGATCGCGGCCGGGGCCGGCCGCGGTCGCGCGGGTGCAGGGGCCGGGGACATACTGCCTTCTCGCCAGGTGGCACATACAATGACGCCGATGAACACCCCACAAGATTCCAGCCTGGGCCGTGAGGTCGCCTACCCGTCGCAGTACGACCCGGGCCTGCTGTTCCCGATCCCGCGCGCAGGCGCGCGCGCCGAGATCGGCATCGACGATGCCGGCCTGCCGTTCATCGGCCACGACCGCTGGCACGCCTACGAACTGGGATGGCTCGACGCCCGCGGCAAGCCGTGCGTGGCCACCGCCACCCTGCTGGTGCCGTGCGACTCGCCCAACCTGATCGAATCCAAGTCGCTCAAGCTCTACCTCAACTCGCTCAATGCCGAACGTTTCAACAGCGCCGAGGCCGTGCGCGAGCGCATCGCCGTGGACCTGTCCGTGCGCGCCGGCGCCGACGTGCTGGTGGAATTCGGGCTGCCGCCGGTCGATGCCGTGGGCGAGGGCGAGAACATCGACCTGCTGGACGTGGACATCGACTGCTACGGCCCGCCGCAGGCGCGCTTCCTGGCGGTCGACGAAACGGTCGAGGCGGACGAGACCCTGGCCTCGGCGCTGCTCAAGTCCAACTGCCCGGTCACCGGCCAGCCGGACTGGGCCGGCGTGGTCATCCGCTACCGCGGCCCGCGCATCGACCGCGAAGGGCTGCTGCGCTACCTGGTCAGCTACCGCGACCACGCCGAATTCCACGAACAGTGCGTGGAGCGCATCTTCCTGGACCTGATGCGGCACTGCCGGCCGCAGTCGCTGCAGGTGGAGGCGCGCTATACCCGACGTGGCGGGCTGGACATCAACCCGTGGCGCGCCAGCGCCGATGTCGCCGGGGTGGTGCCGGCGCTGCGCGACGTCCGCCAGTGAGCGCATGAACGGGGCCGCGCCGGCTTCACGTCGGCGCGATGCCTCGTTAACAACCGCTGTGCAACCGTGGCCGCCAATCGCAGCAGGAGCGGACCACGACATGAGTACCGAGAAAAAAGCGGATTTTTCCGGGGTCAGCGCCAAGGTGGACAGCACCGCGGAAGTGGTGCCCAAGGCGGATTTCTCCGGCGTCACCTCCACGGTGGACAGCACGGCGGAGATCGCCGGCGAACAGCAGTACACCGTGCAGAAGGGCGATTCGCTCTCGAAGATCGCCAAGCAGCATCTCGGCGACGCCAACGCGTGGAAGCGGATCTTCGAAGCCAACCGCGACGTGCTGGACGATCCGGACAAGATCTTTCCCGGACAGACCCTGCGCCTGCCGCCACGGCAGGGCTGAACCCGGCGTCCGCCACGAATTCCAAAGAGGAACATCCATGAACAAGACCACGCTCAGCAGTACCCTGGTTCTGGCCCTGGCCGGCGCGGTGGCGCTGGCAGGCTGCAAGAAGCAGCAGGAAGAGTCGGTGACCGACACCCTGCCGCCGCCGACCGCCACCACGCCGGAACCGGCGCCGGTCGACCCGGCCGCGGTCACGCCGGTGGCGGTGACCTCGGTGACCGTGGGCAACGCCGCGGCCGCCGACAAGTCGGTCGAACCCAAGGCGCTGCTCGGTACCCAGGACAAGATCATCGTGTCGGTCCGCACCGACGGCACCGCCAGCAATGCCAACGTCGCCGCCAGGCTCACCTTCCAGGACGGCCAGCTGGCCGGCGAGCAGGGCGCCACGCTCAACACCGTCGGCGCGGAAACCACCAACATCGAGTTCAGCAACGCCAATGGCTGGCCGGCCGGCAAGTACCGCGCGGAAGTCACGGTCGACGGCAACCCGGTGGGCATGCCGCAGGAGTTCGAGGTCAAGTAACAGGCTTCCACCTGCCGAACTCTCTCCCGGCAGGTGTAGGGCACAGGCGCAGCCGCGAGGTTGCGCCTTTTTTTTGATTCGCCATCCCCCGGTTGGGGGAGGCGGGGGCCGGCGTCCCCTGTCGCCACTGACGTCGCTCCTGCCAACGGCAGGCAGACGTTGCAGGGGCGGCGTCAGTGGCGAGCCTTTCATGCCAGGGCTCCAGGGCGGCGAAGGGCGGCAGTCGCCGCGATGGTTGCGGTTGCGACCGTCCGGCACCGGCGATGCGCTGCACCGGCGGGAAGGTCCTGTGCCGCTGCGCAGTACGTTCGCGTATGGCGGTTCTTTGCCCCGGGGGGGCGAAAACGCGACAATGCGGGGGTTTCCGCATGCGCCGTTCCCGCAGGAACGGCCATCTCCGGATACGTCCTCCGGCGGGTGGATCGAACGCTGCCCGGCAGCCTTGCCGGTCCACCCCATCTTGTTCCGCAACGAGTCCGCAAGAGAGCCAACGCCCCCCATGCCCAACACGCCGAAGATCATCTACACGCTCACGGACGAAGCTCCGTTCCTGGCCACGCAGTCGCTGCTGCCGATCGTCGATGCCTACACCGCCACCGCCGGCATTGCCGTGGAGACCCGCGACATCTCGCTGGCCGGCCGCATCCTGTCGCAGTTCCCGGACTACCTGGAAGACGCGCAGAAGATCGGCGACCACCTGGCCGAGCTGGGCGAACTGGCCACCACGCCGGACGCCAACATCATCAAGCTGCCCAACATCAGCGCCTCGGTACCGCAGCTCAAGGCCGCGATCAAGGAGCTGCAGGACCAGGGCTACGCGCTGCCGAACTACCCCGACACGCCGAGCGACGACGTCTCGCGCGACATCAAGGCGCGCTACGACCGGGTCAAGGGCAGCGCGGTCAACCCGGTGCTGCGCGAAGGCAACTCCGACCGCCGCGCGCCGCTGTCGGTGAAGAACTACGCACGCAAGCACCCGCACCGCATGGGCGCGTGGAGCGCGGACTCGAAGTCGCACGTGGCGCACATGGATGCCGGCGATTTCTACGGCAGCGAGAAGTCGGCCACCCTGGCCGCGGCCGGCAACCTGAAGATCGAGCTGGTTCAGGACGACGGCAAGACCGTGGTGCTGAAGGAGAAGACCGCGGTCAAGGCCGGCGAGATCGTCGACGCCTCGGTGATGTCGCGGCGCGCGCTGGCCACCTTCATCGATGCCCAGATCGACGATGCGAAGAAGCAGGGCGTGCTGTTCTCGCTGCACCTGAAGGCGACCATGATGAAGGTCTCCGACCCGATCATGTTCGGCGTGGTGGTCGAGGAGTTCTACAAGGACGTGCTGGACAAGTACGCCGCCGAGCTCAAGCAGGCCGGCTTCGATCCCAACAACGGCATCGGCGACCTGTACGCGCGGCTGCCGTCGCTGCCGGAAGCCATCCAGGCCGCGATCAAGGCCGATCTGGAAGCCGAATACGGCAAGCGCCCGGCGCTGGCGATGGTCAATTCCGACAAGGGCATCACCAACCTGCACGTGCCCAGCGACGTGATCGTCGACGCCTCGATGCCGGCGATGATCCGCGACTCGGGCAAGATGTGGAACGCCGAGGGCAAGCTGCAGGACACCAAGGCGGTGATCCCGGACCGCTGCTACGCCGGCGTGTACCAGGCGGTGATCGACGACTGCAAGGCCAACGGCGCGTTCGACCCGGCGACCATGGGTTCGGTGCCCAACGTCGGCCTGATGGCGCAGAAGGCCGAGGAATACGGCAGCCACGACAAGACCTTCCAGATTCCGGCCGACGGTACCGTGCGCGTCAGCGACGACGCCGGCAACGTGGTGTTCGAGCACAAGGTGGAAGCCGGCGACATCTGGCGCATGTGCCAGGCCAAGGACGCGCCGATCCAGGACTGGGTCAAGCTGGCGGTCAACCGCGCGCGCCTGAGCGGCACGCCGGCGGTGTTCTGGCTGGACGGCAACCGCGCCCATGACGCGCAGGTGATCGCCAAGGTCGAGACCTACCTGAAGGACCACGACACCAGCGGCCTGGACATCCGCATCCTGCCGCCGGTGGAAGCGACGAAGTTCTCGCTCGAGCGCATCCGCAAGGGCCAGGACACCATCTCGGTGACCGGCAACGTGCTGCGCGACTACCTGACCGACCTGTTCCCGATCATGGAGCTGGGCACCAGCGCCAAGATGCTGTCGATCGTGCCGCTGATGGCCGGCGGCGGCCTGTTCGAGACCGGCGCCGGCGGCTCGGCGCCCAAGCACGTGCAGCAGTTCGTCGAGGAGGACTACCTGCGCTGGGATTCGCTGGGCGAGTTCCTGGCCCTGGCCGCGTCGCTGGAACACCTGGCCGAGCGCTACGGCAACAAGGCCGCCGGCGTACTGGCCAAGGCGCTGGACGAGGCCAACGGCAAGTTCCTCGACAACGACCGCTCGCCGGGCCGCAAGCTCGGCACCATCGACAACCGCGGCAGCCACTTCTACCTGGCGATGTACTGGGCGCAGGCGCTGGCCGCACAGGACGAGGACGCGGCGCTGAAGGCGAAGTTCGCGCCGCTGGCCGAGGCCTTGGGCGCCAACGAGCGGAAGATCGTCGACGAGCTGGTCGCGGTGCAGGGCAAGCCGGTGGACATCGGTGGCTACTATCGCCCGGACCTGGACAAGGCCGGCAAGGCGATGCGTCCCAGCGCGACCTTCAACGCCGCGCTGGCCGCGCTCTGAGCGCATCGCACGCGGTCGTCTGACCGAACCCGCATCGCTCCGGCGATGCGGGTTTTTTCATGGAATCGCTGACGAAAGCGACCAGCGTCAGCCCCGCAGGAGCGACGTGAGTCGCGACGGGCTTTCCCGGTAACGCCCCGTCGCGACTCACGTCGCTCCTACGGGTTGCCATGCAGCCGCTCCGGCGGTGCCGGTGCAGCCGGGGACTGCATGCCGCCGCTGCGCGTTGACCACGCTCCGACCGTTTCGCTTCGGCTATGCGGGTTTTCGTCTTTCCGCCGATGGAAACGGCCCGCGGAAGCTGCTGTAGGAGCGACGTGAGTCGCGACGGGCTTTCCCGGCAACGCCCCGTCGCGACTCACGTCGCTCCTACACATTGCCATGCGGCCGCTCCCGGCGGCACCGCCGTTGCGGTAGGGTGAGGTCCGGTTCTTCCCGGATTCCCGCAATGCCGCCGTTTCGCCCATGCCTCCGGCCGGAGGCGCGATGACCCCCGCCGAACCCGCGCAGGCCATCGCCGCCTGCATCCGCGACGGCTTCGAGGACTACCACGCGCGCTTCGCTGCGATCACCCGGCGCGCGCGCGTCCGCTTCGAGCGATGCGACTGGGCGGCGGCGCGCGAGGACGCGGTCGAGCGCATCGAGCTGTACGACGTGTGCATCGGCGAATGCATGGACCGCCTGCAGGCGATGGCGGGCGCGGCCGGGCACCGGCACGGGACCTGGCAGCAGGTACGGCAGGCATTCGGCGGACTGGTCGCCGGGTCGATCGACTGCGAGCTGTACAAGACCTTCTACAACACCCTGACCCGGCGCCTGTTCGCCACCCGCGGCGTCGATGCGGCCATCGAGTTCATCGCGATGGACGTCGAACCGTCCGATGCGATCACCCACCCGGTGGCGCGGCACAGCTACGCGGTGTCGGAAACGCGCCCGGCCGACGCCTTCATGCGGGTGCTGGGCGACTACCGCTTCGACGTGCCCTATGCCCACCAGCTGCGATGCGCGGCGGCGATCGCGGTGCGGCTGCAGGACGACCTGGCGCACTGGGGCGAGCATCCGGTACGCGGCATCGAGCTGCTGGACACCGTGTTCTACCGCGAGCGTCGCGCCTACCTGGTGGGACGCGTGTTCGGCGAGCACCGGTTCTCGCCGTGCGTGATCGCGCTGGTCAACGATGGCGGCAAGCTGCGCGCCGAGGCGGTGCTGAGCCGGCGCCGCGACGTGGCGCACCTGTTCGGCGTCTCGCGCAGCTATTTCCAGGCCGACCTGGCCACGGTCGGCGACGCGGTGGTGTTCCTGCGCAGCCTGCTGCCGGGCAAGCCCATCGACGAGATCTACACCGTGCTCGGCCGCGCCAAGCAGGGCAAGACCGAGCGCTTCCGCACCTTCTTCCGCCACTTCCAGCAGCACCCCAACGAACGGCTGGTGCATGCCGAAGGCACCCCGGGCATGGTGATGGCGGTGTTCACCCTGCCCAGCTATCCGCTGGTGTTCAAGCTGATCCGCGACCGCTTCGCCTGGCCCAAGACCATGAGCCGGCAGGACGTGGAGGACAAGTACGCGCTGGTGTTCAACCTGGATCGCATCGGCCGCCTGCTCGACGCCCAGCCCTACCGCTACCTGCGCTTCCCGGCGTCGCGGTTCTCGCCGGCGCTGCTGGACGACCTGCTGGAGAGCTGCAGCCGCAGCGTGGCCCGCGACGGCGAGGACGTGGTGATCTCGCTATGCTACGTCCAGCGCCGCTTCCGCCCGCTCAACCTGTACCTGCGCGAGCAGGGGCCGCAGGCCGCGCGCGCGGCGGCGCTGGACTACGCCCAGGCCATCGCCGACATGGCCCGCAACAACATCTTCCCCGGCGACATGCTGCTGAAGAACTTCGGCGTGTCGCGCCACGGCCGCGCCGTGTTCTACGACTACGACGAGCTGTGCCTGGTCACCGACTGCCACTTCCGCGACTGGCCGCAGCCGCGCAGCGAGGAGGAGGCGATGGCCGCCGAGCCGTGGTTCCACGTCGCGCCGAACGACGTCTTCCCCGAGCGCTTCCCGCTGTTCATGGGACTGCCGGCGGCGCAGCTGGCGGCGGTGCGCGAAGCCCACGGCCAGCTGTTCGACCCGCAGTGGTGGCGCGACCTGCAGGCGCGCTTCCGCTGCGGCGACTACCCGGACACGCCGCCGTACACCGCCGAACTGCGGCTGGCGTGACGGGGCACTGTTCCAGTGCGTGCTTTCGGTGCGATCCGGGCATGTGGATGGGTGGATCAGGGCGGTAATTCGTCATTCCCGCGAAAGCGGGAATCCGGACGACACCGCCGGCGGCGGTGCGCGAAGCCCACGGCCAGCTGTTCGACCCGCAGGGGTGGCGCGACCTGCAGGCGCGCTTCCGCTGCGGCGACTATCCGGATACGCCGCCCTGCACCGCCGAGCGGCGGCTGGTGTGACGGGGCACTGCGCCAGTGCGTGCTTTCGATGCAAATCCGGGCACGTGGATGGGTGGGTCGGAACAATATTCCGTCATTCCCGCCTTCGCGGGAATGACGAAGTGGTGGGTTGTAGATGGCTGGCCACCGTTGGCAACAAACCGTGGACCTCTTCGACAACGTATGCCTCCGACCCGGCGGCATCGCCCTCGTCACCGTAGTACAGCAGGCCGAACCTGATCTTGCCGCGCCCGCGCGCGACCCGGTGGCGGTTGCTGTCGCGCAGCGAATGGACGCAGCCGCAGTACTCCTGCTGGCAGACACGTTCGCGCTTGCTGATCCCGATCATCCGCGAGGCGCCGCCGCCCTTGCGCCAGTCGCAGTCCCAGTAGAGCAGGCCGGCGTAAGGCGTGGCGGCGCGTACGGCGCAGTCGGTGATCTGCTGCATGTTCTTCCAGCGCGAGATGCCCAGCGAACTGGTGATCACCGGGAAGCCGTGCTCGTGCGCGTACAGCGCGGTGCGCTCGAAGCGCATGTCGAAGCACATGGTGCAGCGGAGGCCGCGCTCGGGTTCGTTCTCCGTGCCCCTGGCGCGGGCGAACCAGTTGTCGGTGTCGGAGTCGGCATCGACAAGCGGCACGCCGTGCTTCTGCGCGAAGCGGAAGTTCTCCTCCTTGCGCAGCTCGTATTCCTTCAGCGGGTGGATGTCGGGGTGTGGAAGAAGACGGTGTAGTCGATCCCGGACACGACGAAGGCGTCCATCAGCCCGCCCGAGCACGGCGCGCGGCACGAATGCAGCAGCAGCCGGTCGCCGCCGCCGGGCAGGGTCAGCTTCTCGCGCACCGGAGCGTTCATGCGTCCTTCGCCACCAGCTTGACCACGCTGGAGAAGTCCAGCGCGCCGTTGCCGGCGCGGCTGTTCATCGCGTACAGGTTGCGCGCCAGTTCGCCCAGCGGGATCGAGGCGCCCACGGCCATCGCCGCTTCCGCCGCCAGCCCCAGGTCCTTGAGCATCAGGTCGTTGCCGAAGCCGCCGCGGTAGCCGCGCGAGGCCGGCGCGCTCTCCAGCACGCCGGGCCAGGGGTTGCAGACCTCGGTGGCCCAGCTGCGGCCGGTGCTGACCGCCATCATCCGCGACAGCACCTCCGGGTCCAGGCCATGGGCGACGCCGAGCGCGAGCGCCTCGCCGGTGACCGCCATGATCGTGCCCAGCGCCATGTTGTTGCACAGCTTGGCGACCTGGCCGGCGCCGCTGCCGCCGACGTGGAAGATGTTCTTCCCCATCGCCTGCAGCAGCGGCCGCGCGCGTTCCAGCACCGCGGCGTCGCCGCCGACGATGAAGGTCAGGGTGGCGGCGGCCGCGCCGGCGGTGCCGCCGGAGACCGGAGCATCGATCATCCGCAGGCCGCGCGCGGCGGCGGCCGCGGCCACCTTCTGCGCCGAGGCCGGGGCGATGGTGCTGCAGTCGATCACCAGCGCGCCGGCCGGGATGGCGGCCAGCAGGCCGCTCTCGCCCAGGTACAGGCCCTCGACGTGGCGGCTGGCCGGCAGCATCGAGATCACCACCTCGGCGTCGGCGACCGCCTCGCCGGCGCTGGTGGCGGCACTGGCGCCGGCCGCGACCGCGGCTTCGACCGCGGCGGCGGCCAGGTCGAACACGCGCAGGCGGTGCCCGGCCTTGAGCAGGTTGGCGGCCATCGGCCCGCCCATGTTGCCCAGGCCGATGAAGGCGATGCGGCTCATGCGGAAATCTCCGTGTCGGTGCCCAGCTCGGCCAGCGGGTGCGCGTCGGCCGGCCAGGGTGCGGTGAAGAAGGTCTCGGCCCAGGCCGGGGTGGCCTCGGCCAGCGTGGCCGGGTTCCAGCGCGGGTTGCGGTCCTTGTCGATCAGCAGCGCACGGATGCCCTCGGCGAAGTCGCCGTGCGCGGCGCAATGCAGCGAGACCAGGTATTCCAGGCGGAAGGTATCGGCCAGCGACAGCGTCGCGGCGCGCCGTTGCAGTTCGAAGCCGAGCCGGGCCGAGCCGGGGGCGCCGGCGGCCAGCGCGGCTTTCGCGTTCTGCAGCCAGGCGTCGTCCAGGTCGATGGCGGCGATGGCGGCGACGATGTCCTCCAGCCGCTGATGGCCGCAAACCGCGGCGATCAACGCGGCGTGGCGCTGCAGCGGGCCGGCCTCGGCCGGTTGCGCGAACGACTGCAGCAGCGCGGTCAGCCGCTGCCGGTCGCTATCCGCGTCGCCGCTCCAGTCGCTGTCGAACAGCGTGGCCAGTACGTCACCACGGCGCGCCTCGGCGATGTGATGGTCGGCCAGCCCGGCGTGGATCGCATCGCCGGCGCCTAGCGGCGCGCCGGTCAGCGCCAGGAACAGGCCGCCGCGATCCGGCACCCGGTTCAGCAGCCAGCTGCCGCCCACGTCCGGGTACAGGCCGACGCTGATTTCCGGGAACGCCAGCTTCGAGCGCTCGCTGACCACGCGGTGGCCGGCGCCGGACATCAGCCCGATGCCGCCGCCCATGACGATGCCGTGGCCCCAGCACAGCAGCGGCTTGGGATAACGGTGGATGCGATGGTCGAGCCGGTATTCGCGGGCGAAGAAGTCGCGCGCGTGGGCGTTGTCGCGGATGTCGCCGGTGCCGGCCGCCTGGTAGTCACGCATGCCGCGGTACAGCCCGTGCAGGTCGCCGCCGGCGCAGAACGCCTTCTCGCCGGCGCCCTGCAACAGCACCAGCGCGATGCCATTGTCGCCGGCCCAGCGGATCAGCTGCGCGTCGAGCAGGCGCGCCATCTCCAGCGACAGCCCGTTGAGCGTCTTCGGCGAGTTGAGCGTGGCCACGCCCAGGCGCTTGCCGTTGCCGACGATGCGCTCCTCGAACAGCACCGGCGCTGCGGTCGTGGCGGGGGTGTCGCTCATGCGTTCTTCCATTGCGGCGCGCGCTTGTCGAGGAAGGCGGCGACGCCTTCGCTCTGGTCGGCGCTGTCGAACAGGTCGACGAAGGCCTCGCGCTCGGCCACCAGCGCGCTGGCGTGGCTCTGCGCGCGCGTGGCCTGCACCAGCCGCTTGCTGGCGGCGACGCTGGTCGGGCTCTGCCTGGCGGCCTGGGCCGCCCATTCCAGCGCGCGCGCCTTCGCTTGGCCCGTTGCCACCACTTCCTCGACCAGGCCGATGCGCAGTGCGGCGGCGGCATCGACGCGCTCGCCCAGCAGGATCATGCGCTTGGCCCAGCCTTCGCCGACCAGCCGCGGCAGGTTCTGGGTGCCGCCGGCGCACGGCAGCAGGCCGACGCTGGCTTCCGGCAGCGCCAGCTGCGCCTGTTCCTCGGCGATGCGCAGGTCGCAGGCCAGCGCGCATTCCAGCCCGCCGCCCATGGCGTAGCCGTTGATCGCGGCGATCGACACGCCGCGGAACCGCGACAGCGCCTCGAACGCCTCGCCGAAGCGGCGCGCGGCTTCGCGCGCGTGCGCCTTGTCGCCGGAGGCGAACTGCCCGAGGTCGGCGCCGGCGGAGAAGAACTTCGCGCCCTCGCCGGTGATCACCAGCGCATGGATGTCGCGGTCGCCGTCGAGCGCGCCGACCAGCTCGCGCAATGCGGACAGGCTGTCCACGGTCCAGGTGTTGGCCGGCGGGTTGGCCAGGGTGACGACCGCGGTGTGGCCGTCGATCTCGAGCTTCAGTCCGGCGTACGGCCTGTCGCGGTATGCACTCATCGCAGTTCCTCTTCGGTGTTCAGCAGGTGGCGCGCGATGATCACGCGCATGATTTCGTTGGTGCCTTCCAGGATCTGGTGCACCCGGCAGTCGCGCAGCAGGCGTTCGATCGGATACTCGCGGATGTAGCCGTAGCCGCCGTGGATCTGCAGCGCCTCGTTGCAGACGGAAAAGCCGGCATCGGTGGCGAAGCGCTTGGCCATCGCGCACCAGACGGTGGCATCGCCGCTGCCGGCGTCGAGCTTGCGCGCGGCGGTGTGCACCATCTGCCGCGCCGCGACCAGCTGGGTGGCCATGTCGGCCAGCTTGAACTGCAGCGCCTGGAACTGCGCCAGCTTCTGCCCGAACTGGCTGCGCTCGCCCATGTAGCGGCGCGCCGCATCCAGCGCGCCCTGCGCGGCGCCCAGCGAGCAGGCGGCGATGTTGATGCGGCCGCCGTCCAGGCCCTTCATCGCGATGCGGAAGCCGTCGCCCTCGTTGCCGAGCAGGTGATCGGCCGGGACCCGTACGTTCTCGAAGGCGATCCCGCGGGTGGGCTGGCTGTTCCAGCCCAGCTTCTCTTCCTTGCGGCCATAGACGATGCCCGGGGTATCGGCCGGCACCGCGAACGCGCTGATGCCGCGCGCGCCGGCGTCGCCGGTGCGCGCCATCACCACCAGCAGGTCGGTGGCGCCGGCGCCGGAGATGAAGGCCTTGCTGCCGTTGAGCAGGTAGTGGTCGCCGTCGCGCTCGGCGCGGGTCTTCAGCGAGGCCGCGTCGGAGCCGGCGCCGGGCTCGGTCAGGCAGTACGAGGCCAGCTTCGCGCCGCTGGCCAGCGGCGGTCCCCAGGCGGCGCGCAGCTGCGGCCGGGCGTGCGCGGCCAGCATCCAGGTCGCCATGTTGTGGATGCTGATGAAGGCGGCGGTGGAGGGGTCGACCGCGGCCAGTTCCTCGAACACGATGGCCGCATCGAGCCGGCCCAGGCCGGTGCCGCCGGCCGCCTCGTCGGTGTAGAGCCCGCAGAAGCCGAGTTCGCCGGCCCTGGCGATGGCCTCGCGCGGGAACTCGCCCTGCGCGTCCCAGCGCGCCGCGTGCGGCGCCAGTTCGGCCAGCGCGAAGTCGCGCGCGGCCTCGCGGAAGGCCTGCTGCTCCTCGCTCAACCCGGGCATGGTGCGGGCGATGGCGTGGACATCCATGACCGCGGCCATCATTTCAGGCTGATCGTGGTGTTGACGCCGTGGCCCAGTGTCTCGTCGTCGAACCAGCGCTGGGTCACGGTCTTGGTCTGGGTGTAGAACATCACCACCTGCTTGCCGTACGGACCCAGGTCGCCGAGCTTGGAGGCGCGCGAGCCGGTGAACGAGAACAGCGGCACCGGTACCGGGATCGGCACGTTGATGCCGACCTGGCCGACGTCGATGTCCTCCTGGAAGCGGCGCGCGGCGGCGCCGCTCTGGGTGAACACCGCGGTGCCGTTGCCGTTGGGATTGGCGTTGACCAGCGCGATCGCCTCGTCCAGGGTCTCGGCGGCCAGGATCACCAGCACCGGGCCGAAGATCTCCTCGTCGTAGATGCGCATGCCCGGCTTGACGCCGGAGAAGATGGTCGGGCCGACGAAGTTGCCGTTCTCGTAGCCCGGCACCGCCGGGTTGCGGCCGTCCAGTTCCAGCGTCGCGCCCTGCTCGATGCCGGAGGCGATCAGCGCCTCGACGCGCTGGCGCGCGGCGCAGGAGATCAGCGGGCCGACGTCGGTGCCCGGCTCGGTGCCGGCATTGACCTTGAGCGTCTTCGCCTTGGCCACCAGCTCGGCAATCCATGCCTGCGCCTCGCCCACCAGCACCGCGGTCGAAGCCGCCATGCAGCGCTGCCCGGCCGCGCCGAAGGCGGCGCCGACCATCGCGTTGAGGGTCTGTTCGCGGTTGGCGTCGGGCAGCACCACGGCATGGTTCTTGGCGCCCATCATGCACTGCACGCGCTTGCCGGCCAGGCTGGCGCGCTGATGGACGTGGGTGCCCACGCGGGTCGAGCCGACGAACGACACCGCCTTGATGTCGGCGTGGTCGCAGATCGCGTTGACCACGTCCTCGCCGCCGTGCACCACGTTGAGCACGCCGGCGGGAATGCCGGCCTCCAGCGCCAGTTCCACCAGCCGCATGGTCACCAGCGGGTCCTGCTCGGACGGCTTGAGCACGAAGGTGTTGCCGGTGGCGATGGCCATCGGGAACATCCACAGCGGGATCATCGCCGGGAAGTTGAACGGGGTGATGCCGGCGCATACGCCCAGCGGCTGCAGCAGGGTGTAGGTGTCGACGCCGCTGGCGACGTTGTTGGCCAGCTCGCCCAGCTGCAGGTTGCCGATGGCCGCGGCGTGCTCCACCACCTCCAGGCCGCGGAACACGTCGCCCTCGGCGTCGGGCAGGGTCTTGCCCTGCTCGGCGGTCAGGATCGCCGCCAGCTCGGCCATGTGCTCGCGGATCAGCTGCTGGTACTTGAGGAAGATCCGCGCACGCGCGCCGATCGGGGTCTTGCGCCAGGTCGCGAAGGCGCGCCTGGCCGCGTCCACCGCCGCATCCACCTCGGCCGGCGTGGCGAACGGCACGCGCGCCAGCACCGCCTGGGTGGCCGGATTGACCACCTCGCGCCATTGCGTGGATGTGGATTCGACGAACCTGCCGTCGATCAAGAGCTTGACGGTCGCGACTGCGGTCGCCCCATTGCCCATCTGGTTCATTGTCCTGCCTCCGAATCGCCAACCCGCGAGAACGGGGATGCGGAGCGAGACAAGTCGATTCGATGCAGGGGACGTGCGTCGAGCCAGCTCGTCCGGTTGCCCACCGCAACACCCGAGAAGGACGTCGCGACGACGCCCGCCACTGGCCGGTCTCCGGGCTCGCGAGCGATGCCTGTGGGCATCACCCCGACGCCTTCCCGCGATATCGCAGTGGTCCGTGCCGGGTTTTCTCGCCTACCGTTGCGGGGGCAGCGCCGGCATTGGACCGGCTTCCCGTTTCACCCTGCGCGCCGGTATGGCGGCAGGACACCTGTGGCCGGCGCAGTGTAGGTGCGGGCCAGGGCAGGGACAAGCTGCGCTGCGCCATGAACGCGGGCGCGTGCCGCCCGGGCGGCAGAGGCGATGCCCCCGGAACCCGGGGGCATCGCGCCATCACACTGGCGTGTGCCGACCCTGCTGCTTCAGAAGTTCCAGCCCAGCCGCACGTAATAGAAGCCGCCGTTGAAGCCGTACGGCGAATGCACCGGGTAGGCCGCGCCGGCCACCGACGCGCCCCACGGGTTGTCGACCGGGGTCTTGTCGAACAGGTTCTGCGCGCCGACGTTGACGTACAGGCCGGAAGGAAACGTCCAGCCCACTTCGGCATCGACGATGACCGCGCTGCCGTCGTGGATCGGCAGGCCGCCGTCCTCGGCGGAAATGACGCCGCTGTCCACATGGTCCTCGTACCACGAGCCGTAGTAGCTCAGGCGCAGGTTGGTGTGGAAGATCTCGCGCTGGTGGTTGATGCTGAAGTAGCCCTTGGTCCGCGGCAGCGACTTCTCCAGCTTGTACACGCGCGCCTCGTCGACGAAGTCGGCGTTGTAGCGGTCCACCTCGGTCCGGTTCCAGTTGGCCGCGAGCGAGTAGGTGGTCTTGCCGCCGAAATGGTCGCTGGCGTAGCTGGTCACCAGGTCCACGCCGGTGGTGGTGGTGTCGAAGGCGTTGCCGAAATAGGTGACCGAGGTGATCGAGGCCGCTTCCGGATTGCCCGCCGCCACCAGCGCCGCGCGCTCGGCGTCGGTCAGTTCGAAGCTGGTGCTGAGGGCGATGCGGTCCTCCACCTCGATCCGGTAGCCGTCCAGGGTGAACAGCCAGTCGCCGCTGCTCCAGACCAGGCCCAGCGAGAGGTTCTTCGATTCCTCCGGCGTCAGCGGCCGTGCGCCTTTCAGTTCGGCGATGGGGTTGGTCGGCGGCAGCGTGGCGATGTCGACCAGCCCGGTCCCGGCGAACACCGTGCTGATCTGGCTGACGTTGGCCTGTCCCGGCGTCGGCGCGCGGAAGCCGGTGCTGACCGCGCCGCGGATGGCGAAGGCATCGGTGAAGTCGTAGCGGCCGGTCAGCTTGCCGTTGGTGGTGCTGCCGAAGTCGTCGAAGTCCTCGTGGCGCACCGCCGCGGCCAGCAGCAGGCTCTCGGTGAACTGCAGTTCCGCATCCAGGTACAGCGCCCAGTTCTTGCGGTCGAAGGTGCCGGCGGTGCGCGGGTTGAAGCCGTTGAAGCCGTTCGATCCCAGCGCGAAGCCCTGCTCGGTCAGCGGCCCGATGCCGGTCGAGGCGGCATCGCCGGCGACGATCTCGAAACTTTCCTTGCGCCATTCCACGCCCGCCGCCAGGCTCAGCGGCTGGGCGCTGAAGCCGGTCTCGAAATCCCTGCCGACGTCGAAGTTGAAGCCGGTCTCGGTCTGCACGTTGCCGCCGGGCTTGAACCGGTAGCCGGCGGGCTGGTCCGGGCCGAGCGAGGCGTTGACCGTGTTGTAGATGTAGAAGTCGATTTCGTTGCGGCCGTACGAAGCGCTCACGTCCCAGTGCCAGTCGCTGCCCCAGGTGCCGCGGGCGCCGGCCACGACCGAACTGTCCTCCAGCTTGCCGCCGAAGCGGGGAGTGAAGCCGCCCGGGAACAGCGAAAGGAAGCTGAAGCAGTCCGCCGGCAGCGCGGCGACCGCGGCGCTGACCGTGCTGTAGGGCAGCAGGTTGCCGCTGCCGTCGCGCAACGCCACCACCGGGCAGGCACCGCTGCCGCTCAGGCTGCCGACCAGCAGGGTTTCGCCGCCGTCGTTGGAGTAGACGCCGGAACGCGAGGTCGGGTCGCGGTAGTAGAAGCCGCCGTCCACGTCGCGCTTGGCGTAGTTGCCGAACAGGTAGTAGTCGGCGCTGTCGCCGGAAATGCCCAGGTTGGCGACGAACTTGAAGTCCTCCTTGACCTTCGGCGAACCCCAGATCTGCGCCGGGTCGGGGATGTCCGGATAACCGGCGGCGGCGGCCGCGGCGGCATCGTCGCGCTGCACGCTGCGCGAGGTGGCGTCGGCCTCGCGCCACTCGGCGGTCAGCGTGGCGTAGCCGCGTTCAGTCAGCGGCAGGCCGATCTGCGCCGAGTACTGGGTGGTGAAGCCGTCGCCTTCGTAGTATTCGCCGGCGAAGACCTCGGCGCTGCCGCCTTCGCGCAGCTTCTTCAGGCCAAAGTTGATGACCCCGGCGATGGCGTCGGAGCCGTACTGCGCGGCCGCGCCGTCGCGCAGCACTTCCACCTGTTCCAGCGCCAGCGACGGGAACACCGACAGGTCCGGTCCCTGCGCGCCGTCGGACAGGCCGTGGCCGAGGAAGGTGATGACCGCCGAGCGGTGGAAGCGCTTGCCGTTGACCAGCACCAGCGTGTTGTCCGGCGGCAGGCCGCGCAGGTTGGCCGGGCGGATCAGGCTGGCGGCATCGTCGATCGGGATGGTGCTGACGTTGAACGACGGCACCAGCACCCGCAGCTGGTCGAGCGCGTCGGTCGCGCCCTGGTTGCGGAACTCATCGCCGCCGATGATGTCGATGGGCGCGGCGGAAGAGGAAACCGATCGCGGTCGGCTGCGGGTACCCAGCACCGAGACCGTGTCCAGGGTGGTGGCCTGGTCGGTGCCGGCCGGTGTTGCTTCCGATTCGGGCGTCTGCGCCATGGCGGCGCCGGTGGTGGCCAGTACCGCGGCGGCCAGGGCCCCTTTCACTGCGGACGACAATTGCGTCATTGAAACGCGCGCGCACTTCTTTCTCATGTCCATGCATACGTCCCCGGAAGTTGTGTTGGATGTCGTGTGGTGGCGGTGCCGCTCTCCTCGATGGCCAGCAGACCCTATTGGTGTGCTGCGCCGCAACAATCATTAACAGGAATTAAACACACTGGCAATAAAGGCGTGCCAAGGGTGTGCGGTGGTTCGCGCCGGGCCCGTCGGGCGGGGCCTGCTGGCCGATGGGCGGTGGCGGCGCAACCGGTTCCATCCGGTGCGCCTCCGGCAATGCAGGCGGGGCTGGGCCGGTCGTTTCGCGTCGCTGCCGCTGCTGCGCCCGCAGGAGGCGGGGGCATGGCACCATGGCGGCCGACCGTGCCACCGGTCGCGAGGCGTGCGGTGGCGATCCCGTCGAATTGCCGGAGGCGCGCCGTATGCGGATCGTGTTGTCGATGATGTTGGCCCTGCTGTGGTGCATCCCGTCGCGGGCGGCCGCCGCGCCCGATCCGGCTCCCGTGGAAGGGCCGTCGAAGGTGCGCATCGTCCAGGAAGGGCAGGGCTACCGCCTGCTGGTCAATGGACAGCCGTTCCAGGTCAAGGGCGCGGGCCTGGCCAGCGGCGACCAGGAGGCGCTGGCGGCGCGCGGCGGCAATTCGTTCCGTACCTGGAGCACCGGCACCGATCATGCGCAGGTGCGTACCCTGCTGGACCGCGCACAGCGCAACGGCCTGATGGTCGCCATGGGCATCGAGGTGGCGCGCGAGCGGCACGGCTTCGACTACGACGACGCGCAGGCGGTGGAACTCCAGCTGCAGCGCATCCGCGACGAGGTACGGCTGTACAAGGACCACCCGGCAGTGCTGATGTGGGTGGTCGGCAACGAACTGAACCTGGAATACCGCAATCCGGCGGTATGGGATGCGGTGGGCCGGATCGCGGACATGATCCACGAGGTCGATCCCGAGCATCCGGTGATGACCACGCTGGCCGGTTTCGATCCGGAGCTGATCGCGCTGTTGAAGGCGCGCGCCGGCTCGCTGGACCTGATCGGCATCCAGCTGTACGGCGACATCTCCGAGCTGCCGGAAAAACTGCGCGCCAGTGCCTGGACCGGGCCCTACATCGTCACCGAATGGGGTCCCACCGGGCACTGGGAAAGCCCGCTGACGGCCTGGGGCGCGCCGGTCGAGGACGATGCCTCGCGCAAGGCCGGGCTGCTGATCGAGCGCTACCGGCGCTACATCGCCAGCGATACCCGGCAATGCCTGGGCTCGTACGTATTCCTGTGGGGCAACAAGCAGGAGCGCACGCCCACCTGGTACGGCCTGTTCCTGCCCTCGGGCGAGAGCACGCCCGGGGTGGATGCGATGACCCGGCTGTGGACCGGGCGCTGGCCGGACAACCGCGCCCCGGCGATCTCGCCGATCCGCCTGGACGGGAAGGCGGCGACGGACAGCGTCGTGTTGCGCGCGGGCCGCAGCCATGAGGCGCGGGTCGAAGCGAAGGATGACGAAGGCGATGCGCTGGACTACCGCTGGCGGCTGCTGGAGGAAAGCACCGCCACCTCGATCGGCGGCGATCCGGAACAGGTGCCGCCGCAGGTGGAGGTGGCCATGGACGACGGCGGCGACGGCACCCTGCGCTTCGATGCCCCGGCGCGGCCGGGCAACTACCGGCTGTTCGTCGAGGTCCACGACGGTCGCGGGCATGCCGCCTACGCCAACTTCCCGTTCCAGGTCGCGGCGGAGGCGGAGTAGCGCGCCGCCGCTGCCGCCATGCGCCCTGGTGTCAGGGGCGCGGGCTGGGGGAATAGCTGCGCAGGTAGTCCATGTGCGCCGGGAACTGGCGCACGGTGTCGAGCACGTTGCGGCGGATGTCGTCGAGGAACCGGGTGAGGTCCTCGCGCGCCATGGTGTCGGCCACCGGGTGGTAGCGCTTCGGTTCGATGCCTTGCCCCATCATCACCTGGATCCACGAGTTCTCGGCGAACAGTTCGCCGGGCACGTGGAACACGGTGCCGGTCTCGCGGAACAGCTCGATCCGGCGATGCAGGGAGGCGGGAATCTGCATCTGCGCGATGTCGCGCCAGTACGGCGTGTCGCGGCGGTCGCTGGCGTGGTAGTGCAGGATCACGAAGTCGCGCACGTGCTGCAGCTCTTCGTCCAGCCGCGCGTTGTACTCGTCGATGGCGGCCTGGGTGATGACGTGCGGGAAGCCCTGCACCAGGCGCACGATGCCGCGCTGGATCAGGTGGATGGTGGTCGATTCCAGCGGTTCGATGAAGCTGCCGGCCAGGCCCAGGGCCACGCAGTTCCTGGCCCAGCACTGCTGGCGCTGGCCGGGCCGGAAGCGCACCGGCCAGGGCTGCTTGATGATCTCGCCCTCGATGCTGGACAGGAACGTTTCGCGCGCCTCGTCGTCGCTCATGTGGCGGCTGGAATAGACGATGCCGTTGCCGACCCGGTGCTGCAGCGGGATGCGCCACTGCCAGCCGGCGCTGCCGGCGATCGCGCGGGTGTAGGGCACCGCGTCGCGCACCGCGGTGGTCTGCGCGGCCAGCGCGCTGTCGTTGAACAGCCATTGCGACCAGTCGGTGTAGCCCACGCCCAGCGCCTTGCCGATCAGCAGCGCGCGGAAACCGGTGCAGTCGATGAACAGGTCGCCCTCGATCGTCTCGCCGTTCTCCAGCTTCAGCGAGCCGATGCAGCCGTCGTCGTCGAGGACGACCTCGGCGATCTTGCCCTCGATCCGGCGGCAGCCGTAGCGCTCGCTGAAGCCGCGCAGGTAGCGCGCGTACAGCGCCGCGTCCATGTGGTAGGCGTAGTTCACGTGGTAGCGCGGCAGGTGCGAGAAGCGGTCCTGCAGCGCGGCCTGCAGCTCGATGCAGTAGTCGCTGTAGTCGCTGGCCAGCTGCTCCTTGCGGCCGCGCAGCCAGAAGTGCTGGAACCCGGCCGACCAGTGGTCCTTGCCGCTGACGCCGAAGGAATGGATGTAGCGGTGGCCGACGTCCTTCCAGTTCTCGAAGGAGATGCCCAGCTTGATCGTGCCCTGCACCGCGGCCAGGTAGTCCTGTTCCTTGATGTCGAGCAGGCGGTGGAAGGTCACCAGGGTCGGGATGGTGGCTTCGCCGACGCCGACGGTGCCGATCTCCTCCGACTCCACCAGGGTGATGTCCAGCGTCCGCCCCAGGGTGCGCGACAGCGCGGCCGCGGCCATCCAGCCGGCGGTGCCGCCACCGGCGATGACCACGCGCTTGACCGGTTTCTGCCGGAACTCGGACGGATTGTTGGACATGCCGGTTTCCCCTTTCAGCGGTTGAGTCGTTTCAGCAGCAGCGCGCGCAGGTTCCTGGTCCGGGTCTCGTCCAGCGGCGCAAGCACGCCGCGCGCGTGTTCCGGAATGTGCCCGGCGGTGGCCTCGTCCGCTTCGAACACGTAGTGGCGGAAGACCTCCTGCCAGATCGCCCGCTCCCCGGCGGGCAGGTCGCGCAGCGTCATCAGCGCCAGCATCAGCGTGTTCATCGGCGTGTCCATCCACGCCGGCGATTGCCGCCACCAGTAGTTGACCAGCACGTTGAAGGCTTCCAGTCCTTCCATGTGGTGCCACCACATCGAAGGGATGAACACAGCGTCGCCGGGGCCCAGCTCGGCCGCCTGCGCATGGCGCAGCGCTTCGGCGAAGCGCGGGAAGCGCGCATGGTCCGGCGCGGCGAAGTCCACCAGGCTGACCGGCTGGCCGGCGGGGGTGAAGTCGAGCGGCCCGACGTAGAGGTTCGCCAGCTGTTCGGGCGGGAACAGGGTGACCCGCCGCCGCCCGGCGACCACGCAGGCGAGGTTGTCGGGGACGTCCTGGTGCGCGGCGATGCGGCTGCGGTTGCCGATCCAGATGCTGGCCAGCGGATCGCGCCCGCCCAGGTCCAGCGGATTGTCGGCGCGGAAGCCGGGCAGGAAGGTGTCGATGGTGGTCGAGGCGACGTAGATCGATGGCGGCGCCGGGTGGTCCAGGTACTTGAGCAGGGTGTCCAGCGCCACCTTCAGCGGCACCTGTTCGCGGCGGAAGTTGAATCCGCCCAGGTCCGCGTCGTAGAACACGCGGCCGCCGGCCTCGGGCGGGGCGACGGTGGCGACCACCGGCATGCCGCCGTGGTCGAAGCGGCCGAGGTAGGCGATGGCCGCCTGCGCCGAGTGGCGGCCGGCTGCGGCCATCGGCCAGTGCGCGACGATGCCGCGCAGCACCAGCGGCCGCGGCGAGCGCAGCACGCTGTCGGGCAGCGCCTGCGGGTCGAGGCCCGCGATCTCCTCGATGGCGTCAGCGACCGGCAGCACGGCGGCGGTTCATCCGCTCGATCAGGTCGCGGAAATGCGACAGCGAGGCCAGCGCCATGTAGATCGGCAGCAGGTGGCCGTCGCGGGCCAGGCGCTCCAGCGCCGCCCCTTCCAGTGCCTGCAGGCGCTCTTCGTCGATGGTGTGGAAGCCGGCAAGGCGGTTGTGCGAGCCGTCGTCGAGCTGCACGTCGAGGACGAAGGATTCGAGCAGTTGGTGGCGTTGCAGGGCATCGATGAATGCCGGCGTGGCCTGCAGGCCGTCGTGCAGCGCGAGCAGGACCGACTTGACCTGCTCGAGGAACTCGGTGGTGCCGCCGTGGTCGCGGAACAGCGTCTGCCCGGCGTCGCGGCGCACCCGCGGGTGGTCCAGGTCGACATGAATCAGGCGCTCCTCGCCGGAGACGCCGATCAGGAACGGCTGGCGCTGGATCGCCAGCGGGATGTAGCCGGCGTCCCAATGGCCGCCTTCCAGGAACAGGTTGCCGCCTTCCTGCAGGCCGAACAGCGCCAGCGGCTGGAAACCGCCGTCGGCCACGCGCCGGAACACGATCGGATAGTGCGCCTGGAGGTTGCGGAACTCGCCGGGATAGGTCGGGGCGAACATCACGTCGTCGCCGAGGGCGGCGCCGCGCCCGGTGTCGATGCGCAGGTCCCGGTGGTCGATGTTGTTCAGCAGGACGTGTCGGGTCATCTGCGAGCCGGTGTTCCGAGGATGGGATGCCGCCTGGCCGGGACGGACATACGCCCGCGCCCAGGGCGCAGGCCGATCATAGGCACAAAAGGGCAAGGCCGCTGCAGGCAGCGGCCTTGCCGGGGGCATCAGAACTTGTAGCGCAATCCGAACATGTAGCGCGGCCCGGTCTGGGTGGCGAAGCGCACCATGTTCTCGTGGCGTGCATGCACCCGCATGGTCTCGTCGGTCAGGTTGATGCCTTCCAGGCTCAGCACCAGCCGCTCGTTGACCTCGTAGCTGATGTTCACGTCCAGCTGGCCGTAGGCCTCGGTGTAGTTCGGGTTGGGACCCTGGCCGCCGATGCCGTTGAGGAACTTGTCGCGCCAGTTGTAGGCCGCCCGGATCTGCCAGGCGTTCTTGTCGTAGAACGCCACCAGGTTGGCCGAGTCGCTCAGGCCCACCATCGGGTACTGGTCGCCCAGGCTCAGGTTGTTGAACGTCAATCCGGAGTCGACCTTGGTGTAGTTCGCGGCCAGGCCGAAGCCGGATTCGCCGAACACGTGCTGGAGGTTGATCTCCCAGCCCTTCAGGTGGTCGGAGCGCTGGTTGGCCGGCACGGTGATGTCGAACCCGGCGATCGGGTCGCCCGGCTGGCCGACGATGCTGCCGGTCATCTGCCCGGCCGAGTTCAGGCCGGTGTAGGTCACGCCCGGGTCGCCCGCGTGGTTGGTGAAGATGTAGTCGCGGATGCAGGGCATGTCCGTCGCCCCGCAGCCGGCGGCGATGGCGTTGTTCCAGTAGGTGCCGCCGACCGGGGTGTGCAGGCCGAACGGTTCCTCGCGGACGATGGTGTCGCTGATGAAGTTCTTGATGTTCTTGCGGAAGTAACCGACCGACATGTAGCTCGACTCGCCGTAGTACCACTCCAGCGACAGGTCGAAGTTGTCCGACAGCAGCGGCTCCAGCGCCGGGTTGCCGCGGCCGCCGTCGCCGCCGTCGACGCGGACGATGGGGGCCAGGCTCTGCCCGCCCTGGATCTGGGTCCAGCCGGGCCGGCCGATGCTGCGGCTGTAGCTGCCGCGCAGGGCGAGGCTGTCGCTGAGGTCCAGCTTCATGTCCAGGTTCGGCAGGATGTAGTCGTACTTGCCCTTGAGTTCGGTGAAGTCCTGGTCCGAGGCATAGACGATGTTCAGCTCGTTGGCCGAGTTCCAGTCGATGGCGGTGGGAATGCGCGCCAGCGCGGTGGAGCGGACCTCGGTTTCCTCGTAGCGCACGCCCACGGCCACGTTGAACGGCATCGACCAGTCGAAGGTGGTCTTCCACTGCAGGTAGGCGCTCTTGGACTTCTCGGTGGTGCGCATGTCCTCGGTGAACTCGGTCGGCGCCAGGTAGCAGGTCGGGCAGGCCGGGTCGGCCGCCGAGCCCACCTCGCCGGCGCGCTGGCGCAGGCGGTCGAAGTCGAACACCAGGAAGCGGCCGGTGAAGCGCGGGTCGTTGTGGCCGGAGAACGCCTTGAAGTAGCGCGACATGTCGTCGGCGTACCAGATGCTGTCGTCGTAGTCGTCGGGACTGCCGACGCCGCCCCAGCTGTCGCGCTGCATCACCGCGGCGGCCGAGCGGTTGTTGACCTCGGTGGCGCCGATGCCGAAGTCGAGCCCGGAGTAGTCGCCGAACCTGAATTCGCCGCGGGTCTGGAACTGTTCGATCTTGGACTTGTTGTAGCTGTTCTGGAACACCGAACCGGTGACCAGCGCCTGCGAGGGCTCGACCTGGGTGATGCCGTCGGGCAGCTGGACGTTGAGGATCGGGAACTTGCCGCTGTAGTCGACCGTGGTGGTGCCGCGGATGTAGGCGGCCACGCCGAGCACGCCGGCCGAACCGTACGGGCTGTCCGGCCGCGATTCGGCGGTGGAGTTGTGGTAGTCGAACTCCAGGCTCAGGTCGTCGGTGACTTCCCATTCGACGTTGAAGCCCAGCGAATCCATCCTGTTCTTGGTCGCCAGGCGCATGCCGCCCATCGACAGGTCGGAATTGACCATGTCCTCGGAATAGATGATCGGCGCCGAGACCGGGCCGTCGGTCCAGACGCTGTCGCCTTCGCCGTAGTTGAACCATACCGACAGCTCGCTGCGCTGCTGCTGGACCTTGTTCTCGACGTAGGTGTAGTCCAGCGTGGTGGTGACGCGGTCGCTCGGCGCCCACTGCATCGTCAGCTGGCCGTTGGTGCGCTGGCGCTGCACGCCGTTGACGGTATAGCCGGTGTTCTGCGGACGCGCGTAGACGCTGTCGGCGCCGGGACGGTTCTGGATCCGGTCGTAGTAGGACTCGCCCGCCTGCGGCAGCCGGTTCCAACTGTCGGTGTCGTCGCCGTAGAACGTGGCCCAGCCGTCGGCCACCGTGGCCTGGTTGTAGCCGGAGTCGCGCTCCTGGTGGCTGGCGCTGATGGCGATGCCGAACTTCCCGTCGGCGTAGGTGTTGCTGAAGATGCCCGACAGTTCGCCGGTGAAGTCGTCGCCCTGCAGCGTCCTGGGCAGGTTGTCGTTGGAGGTGTCGTGGACCGACTTCAGGCCGAAGCTGACCACCGGCTCGGATTCGAGCGGGCGCGCGGTCTTGACGTTGATGGTGGCACCGATGCCGCCGGTGGGGTTTTCGGCACGCGAGGTCTTGTAGACCTCGATCGCCGACACCGCCTCCGAGGCCAGGTTGGCGAAATCGAAGGAACGCGAGCCGGAAGCACCGCCGCCGCCGGGGCCGAGGTTGGAGGCGGGCATCTGCCGGCCGTTCAACAGCACCAGGTTGAAGTCCGGGCCGACGCCGCGCACCGTGACCTTGGAGCCTTCGCCGCTGGAAGTGCGGTCGATCGACACGCCGCTGATGCGCTGCAGCGATTCGGCCAGGTTGGTGTCGGGGAACTTGCCGATGTCCTCGGCGACGATGCCGTCGACCACGCCCTGGCTGTCGCGCTTGAGGTTCATCGACGAGGTCAGGCTTCCACGGATGCCGACCACCTGGATGGTGTCGAGCGTGGTGGTCTCGTCTTCGGTCGCGCCCCTGGCGGGAGCGCTGTCCTGCGTTGCCGGCTCCTGCGCCCAGGCTGGATGGGCCAGGGCGAGCAGCAGCGCGGAAGCGAGGATCTTCTTCTTCGGAACGACGTGCAGCTCTTTCATGGTTCTCTCTCCCCGGAATTTCACGAAATTTCTGGTGTACCTACATCCAGCAATGAACGCTTCTCGCATTTGCCGGCGCATTGGACGCCCGGCTGACAGCGTTGTCAACAAAAGTTAGAACCCGTGTTGGATGCCCGGTAGGGGGCAGTTTTTCCGTTGCGCCGCCGATGCGCCGCCGTAGAGCGGGGAGCATGCCGAAAAGCCGCCCGCACGCCGTGGAAGATGGGGTGTTCGCGGATCGCCGATAGGGAGAAATTTTTGTGCGGCGCACGATATTTCTGCGCACGTCCGTGCTGCTGCAACGGCCGGTATGCGGCAGCGCCTGAGCCAACGCGCCGCTGTGCGTGGATTTCGCGGAGGCGAGCGGAGCCGGTGTTGCCGGATCCAATTTGACAGCGCTGGACAAGCTTTCGCGAAACCGCTTCTATAGCGCGGTGCTGCGACACCCTTGTTTTCTTCCACACCCTCTAGATGGAGCGCGCAATGGATATCCCGACCGCCGGCCGCGGGCAGCAACAGATGCAGGCAAACCGTTTCGCCCTGGTGGTGGTCACCACGATCTTCTTCATGTGGGGATTCCTGACCTGCCTCAACGACATCCTGATCCCGCACCTCAAGGCGGCGTTCGAACTCACCTGGGTCCGGGCGATGCTGATCCAGTTCACCTTCTTCGGCGCGTACTTCCTGATGTCGCTGCCGGCGGGAAGGCTGGTCGCCGCCCTCGGCTACAAGAAGGGAATCGTGGCTGGCCTGGCCATCGCCGGTGTCGGCGCGCTGCTGTTCTGGCCGGCCGCCGCGGTGCACAGCTATCCGATGTTCCTGAGCGCGCTGTTCGTGCTTGCCACCGGCATCACCGTGCTGCAGGTGGCGGCCAATCCGTATGTGGCGCTGCTGGGGCCGGAGAAGACCAGCTCCAGCCGGCTGACCTTGGCGCAGTCGATGAATTCGCTGGGAACCACCATCGCGCCGCTGTTCGGCGGCCTGCTGATCCTTTCCGCCGCGCCGAGGAGCGAGGAGGAGCTGGCGGCGTTGCCGGTCGCCGAGGCGCTGGCCTACCGCGCCTCCGAGGCGCAGTCGGTGCAGGGGCCGTATCTCGGCCTGGCGCTGGCGCTGTTCGTGCTTGCCGTGGTCATCATGATGTTCCGCCTGCCGTCGATACGCGGCGTCGAGGACGAGGCCCACGACCGGCGCTTCGGCATCGCCGATGCGTTGCGTCACCCGCATGTGCGCTACGGCGTGCTGGCGATCTTCTTCTATGTCGGCGCCGAGGTCTCCATCGGCAGCGTGCTGGTCAACTTCCTGTCGATGCCGCATATCGGGCAGGGATTGACCGAGCAGCAGGCCACGACCTACGTGTCGATGTACTGGGGCGGCGCGCTGGTGGGGCGGCTGCTGGGTTCGTTCCTGCTGGCGTGGATCGACCCGCGCCGGCTGCTGGGCCTGTTCGCGTTCGCCGTGGTGCTGCTGTTGTGCCTGACCCTGCTGGCCAGCGGCGACCTGGCCAAGTGGAGCGTGGTCAGCGTCGGCCTGTTCAACTCGATCATGTTCCCGACGATCTTCGCGCTGAGCATCGAGCGCCTGGGGCCGCTGACCGGCAAGGCGTCCAGCCTGCTGGTGATGGCGATCGTGGGCGGCGCGGTCATCCCGTTGGCGATGGGCTGGCTGGCCGACCGCCATGGCCTGCAGCTGGCATTCCTGCTGCCGATGCTGTGCTACGGCTACATCATGTTCTACGCGTGGTGGGGCTCGCGGGTCCGCAGCGGGGTGCCCGCACCTGCCGCCAGCTGACCAGACGCGCGGCTGGCTAGCTGTGTAAACCCAGGACGTTGTTCAGCGGGAGCTGGAGGCGGCTGATGGGTGGCTGGTAGCCGAGGCTGGCATGAGGTCTGTGCCAGTTGTACTGGTGCAGCCAGCGCGGGAGTG
>NZ_JAPCHY010000013.1 GCF_026107455.2 Xanthomonas chitinilytica
AAGACGGGCATGTTTATGCAGGTTCATCCGGGGCTCCTGGGGGCTGGGTTGGCTTCGCAACCTCCATCTTCCAGAGATGCCCCGGATGAACAACCTACTGAGAGATCACAGCTAGGCGGTCGCGGCGGCATGACCGGCGCACGCCAGGCATCCGCGCACCATCGCGCTCCGCATCAACGCCGGCAGGCGGCCGCCTGCGCGATCTCCGCATCCAGCGCCGCCAGCAACCGCTGCATCGCCTGGCGCGCCGCCGCGTCCAGCAGCCGGCCTTCGCCGTCGAACGCGGCGCCGGCATCGGCCAGGAACAACGACGGGCCGGGAACGACGCGCGACTGGCAGGCCACCAGCACCTGCCGCAGCGCGGCCTGCGCCAGCCGCGTGCCCCAGCGGCCGCTGGTGGCGCCGACCACCGCCACCGGCTTGCCGGCGAGCACCGACGGCCGCGAGCGCGAGATCCAGTCGATCGCGTTTTTCAGCACGCCCGGCAGCGATTGGTTGTATTCCGGCGTGGCGATCAGCAGCGCGTCGGCCTGCGCCACTTCCCGCCACAGCGACGGCACGGCGTCGGTGGGCTGCATCGCGCCTTCGATGTCCTCGTCGAACATCGGCAGCGCGGCGAGCCCATCGTGGACCTGCACCTGCATGCCCGCGGGCGCGAGGGTCGCGGCGGCCCGCAGCAGGCGGCGGTTGAAGGAATCGCGGCGCAGGCTGCCGGCGATGGCCAGCACTCGGCGAGGCGGAAAGGAAGCGGCTGGATCCATTGGCAAGGCTCCGAAAGGTCCCGGTCGGGATTGAAATCAGGGGGTGAACGGCAGCAGCGCCGCCGACAGCATCAGTACCACGCCCATGCCGCGGTCGAACCATCGCCGCGTGCGGGGCGCCTGCAGCGCGCGGGCCAGCAACCGTCCGAGCAGCGCCCAGCCCAGCAGGCAGGCGCCGGACAGCGCGGCGAACAGCAGCAGCGGCGTCAGCGCCGCCATCGCGCCACCGGCGGAAGCGGCCCGCCAGGCGCCGGCAACCGCGATCGCCAGCGTCCAGCCCTTGGGGTTGGCGAACTGCAGCGCGAACAGGCCGATGCCGTTCCGCCCGGCGGCCGGGGCGGCGCCCGCTTCCGGCGCTTCCTGCGGCCGCAGCGCGAGCCGCAGCCCGAGCCAGAACAGGTAGCCGCAACCGGCCGCCACCACCGCGCCGCCCAGCCGCGGCCAGCGCTCCAGCAACGCTCCCATCCCGGCCAGCGCTGCCGCCAGCAGCAACCCGCCACCGAGCACGATGCTGGCGATCGGCGCCGCCACCGAAACGATGCCGTGGGCCATGGACTGGCGCAGCACCAGCAGGTTGTTCGGCCCCGGCGTGGCCACCGAGACGAAGATCAGCGCTGCGCTCACCCAGATCGGATTCATCGGCTCTCCGGCGGAAGGATTGATGGCGGCCGGGGGCGCCCGTGCATCCGGCCTGCGCAGGATGGCCGACGGCGCTGGTGACATGCGCCGGGCTTCCGGTCTAATTTTGTAACCATGGAATCGATCCCGCTGAATGCCCTGCGCGCCTTCGCCCTGGTCGTCCGCCACGGCGGCGTGCGCGCCGCCGCACGCGAACTGGCGGTCTCCCATTCGGCCGTCAGCCGCCACCTGTCCGAGCTGGAGCGCTGGCTGGGCGTACCGCTGACCGAACCCGGCGAAGGCCAGCGCGGCATCGTCGTCACCCCGCAGGGAGAACGCCTGGCCGCCGTGGTGCTGGCCTCGCTGCAGGACATCGGCCAGGCGGTGGACGCGGTGCGCGAGCGGCGCTCGCCGCATGCGGTGACGATCTCGACCACGCCGTCGTTCGCCGCCCGCTGGCTGCTGCCGCGCCTGCCGGCGCTGGAGCGCGCGCATCCGCAGCTGGAGATCTCGGTGGTGGTCGACCAGCGGGTGGACGATCCGGGCACTCGCAGCAGCGACCTGGCCATCCGCAGCGGCGACGGCGACTGGCCCGGCATGGATGCGCAGCCGCTGATGGACGACCGGCTGTATCCGGTCGCGAGCCACGGCTACTGGGAGGCCGCCGGATGTCCGGCCGATCCGGCGGAACTGGCGCGGCTGCGGCTGCTGCACGATCGCGATGCGGCCGCCAGCTGGCAGCTGTGGCGGCAGGCGTTCGGCCCGGCCGACCTCGACGTGCGGCCCGGGCCGCGGCTGGCCTCGACCGACCTGGTGCTGCGCGCCGCCGCGCAGGGCATGGGCGTCGCACTGGCGCGGCACCGGCTGGTCGGCGACGAACTGGCCGCCGGCACGCTGGTGCGCCCGTTCGGCGAGCGCCAGATCGTGCTGGAACGGGCCTACTGGCTGGTGACGCCGGCGGGCCGCGGCCTGCGCCATGCCACCCGGACGCTCATCGGCTGGCTGCGGCGCGAGGCCGCGCTGCAAGCGTGACGGGCCGCCGCATGGGCGGCGGCCGGGCTACAGCCGGAGCCAGCGCGGCCCCTCGCCGCGGCGCCAGTACACCGCCACCGCCTTGCCGTAGAGGTCGTCGGCATCGACCAGGCCGAAGAAACGGCCGTCCACGCTGTTGCCGCGATGGTCGCCCAGCACCAGCAGCTTGCCCGGTGGGATCGTGAGCCCGGCGATGTCGGGGCCGCCGCCGGCATCGAGTTCCAGCCGCACGCGCTTGCCGCCGGACGCTTCTTCGGCGGCGGCCAGCTGCAGCGGCCGGCCGTTGAGGCGCAGATGGCCGTCGTGCAGTTCCACCCGGTCGCCGGCCACCGCCACCACGCGCTTGATCAGGCGGGTGCCGTCGGCCGGCGAATCGAATACCGCCACGTCGCCGCGCTGCGGTTGGCCGGTCGCCAGCAACGTGCGGCCGGTGAAGGGAAGCCGCACTCCGTAGGCGCGCATGTCCACCACCACCCGGTCGCCCGGCATCAGCGCAGGCTGCATGGAACCGCTGGGCACCTGGTAGTGGTTGGCCAGCGTATCGCGCGCGGCCATCAGCAACGCCAGCGCCACCAGCAGCGGCACCAGCTCCTTCCGCAGCCAGGCCAGGACACGCTGGGGTTGCGCGGGCATCGCATCACGGCTCATGGCGTCTCTCCGGCGGGAAGTGGCCGTCAGACTCCCTGTTGCGGTCGAAGTTCCGCCGCGGCCGCAGCCCGGCGGAATATTCAGAGCGAACGCTGCGCGGAGGGTCCGGGCACGGCCGCCGGATGCGCGAACCGGGCCGGCTCGCGGATGCGCTGGGCGGCATAGCCCAGGCTGGCGGCCAGGATGAAGGTGTAGCCCAGCAGCTCGGTGGTTTCCTCGACCGCGTTCTTGAACACGCGGACGTAGTGGTCGGCCAGCAGGCCGTTCCACAGCGAGGTCATGCCGATCAGGCGCGAGTAGAACAGCAGCAGCACCAGCCCGATCACCATCACCGTGCCCGGCCGCGACGCCATGAAGCGCACCAGCCCCGACAGCGACGAGCGCCAGTCGCGCGCGGCGTACAGCACGCAGCCGACGCTGATCGGCAATACCAGGTACTTCCACAGGCCATGCACCAGCAGGTCCAGCACCGCGTCCATCTCGCGGATGAACATGCAGGCGAAGAAGCCGGCGGCGAGCACGGCGAAACGGTGGTCGTCGCGGCGGCGCAGCGCCAGCCGCGCGAACGCCAGCACGCTGGCCAGCAGGAAGCCCTCCTGGGTCAGCTCCACCAGCGACCATTCGCCCACCGCATCCTTGAGCCAGTGGATGTCGCAGTAGAGCAGCAATGCCGGCAGCGACACCATCAGCCCGAACAGCGCGGTACGGCCGAGATGGGCCAGCAGGATCTTGAGGTCTTTGTTCACGGGACACCCGCGCCGGACGACGGCGCCTTGCGGAATACGGAGCGGATGGCCGGGCATTGCCCCTCTGCCACATGGGCAGGCACGGCGGGCCATCGCGTGGGCGCCATTATCGGCAACGGGAAATGTTTGAAAACCGTAAAGATGGAACGATCTGTCGTTGCCGCCCCGCGCGTTCAGCGCGCAGACAAGAACGGCAGGGTTGCCCCTGCCGTTTCGCGTTCCATGCGGTCGCTCGGCCGCTATTTCAGCCCGCGGTTCTTCAGCAGCGGCTCCACGCTCGGATCCTTGCCGCGGAACCCGCGGTACAGGTCGGCCAGCTCCACGCTGTTGCCGCGCGAGAGGATCCCGTCGCGGAATGCCTGGCCGTTCTCCGCGGTCAGGCCGCCATGCTCCTTGAACCACTCGAAGGCGTCGTGGTCCAGCACCTCGGCCCAGAAGTAGGCGTAGTAGCCGGCCGAGTAGCCGCCGCCCCAGATGTGGTCGAAGTAGGTGGTGCGGTAGCGCGGCGGCACCTGCGGCAGGTCGACCTTGAACCGCTTCAGCGCGGCGGCCTCGAACGCGTCCACGTCCTGCAGCGGCGCGTCGGCCGGCTGGGTGTGCCAGGCCAGGTCCAGCAGCGCGGCCGACAGGTACTCGGTGGTGGCGTAGCCCTGGTTGAAGGTGCGCGCCTTGACGATCTTGTCCACCAGCGCCTGCGGCATCGGCTCGCCGGTCTTGTGGTGCCTGGCGTAGTTGGCGAACACCTTCGGGTCCAGCGCCCAGTGCTCGTTGAACTGCGACGGGAACTCGACGAAATCGCGCGAGGTGCTGGTGCCGGCGATCGACGGGTACTTCACGTCGGAGAACATGCCGTGCAGCGCATGGCCGAACTCGTGGAACAAGGTGGTGACGTCGTCGAAGCTGAGCAGCGCCGGCTGGCCCGGCGCCGGCTTGGTGAAGTTGCAGACGTTGTAGACCACCGGCCGGGTGCCGGACAGGCCGTCCTGCTCGACGAACACGTCCATCCACGCGCCGCCGGACTTGCTGTCGCGCTTGAAGTAGTCGGTGTAGAACAGCGCCAGCGGGCTGCCGTCCTTGTCGAACACCTCGTACACCTTCATGTCCGGGTGGTAGGTGGGGATGTCGGCGCGCGGCTTGAAGGTGATGCCGTACAGCTGGGTGGCGGCGTAGAACACGCCGTTCTCGAGCACGTTGTCCAGCTCGAAGTACGGCTTGATCTGCGATTCGTCCAGGTCGTACTGCGCCTTGCGCACCTGCTCGGCGTAGAAGTCCCAGTCCGAGGCGGCGAGCTGGAAGCCGTCCGTCTTCGCGTCGGAATGCTGCGCGTCGATCACCTTCTGCATCTGCGCGATCTCGCCGCGCGCCTTGGCGGTGGCCGCCGGCACGGTGTCGGTGAGCAGCTTCAGCGCCGCCGCCGGCGTGCGCGCCATCTGGTCGCCCAGGCTGTAGGCGGCATAGTTCTCGAAGCCCAGCAGGCGGGCCTTCTGCGCGCGCAGCTGGGCCAGCCGCTGCACGGTCTGGCGGGTGTCGTTGGCGTCGCCCTTCTCGGCGCGGGTCTGCGAGGCGGCAAGCACCTCGGCGCGCAGCGCGCGGTCGCTCAACGCGCCCAGCACCGGCTGCTGGGTGGTGTTCTGCAGCGCCAGCAGGTACTTGCCGTCGAGCTTGCGCGCCTTGGCGTCCTCGGCCGCGGCGGCGATGTCGCCCTCGTCCAGCCCGGCCAGCCTCGCCTTGTCGTCCACCACCACCGCACCGGCGGCACTGGCCGCCACCAGTTTGGTGTGGAACGCGGTGGACAGCGTGGTCTCCTCCACGTTGAGCTTGCGCAGGGCATCCTTGTCGGCGTCGGACAGCTGCGCGCCGGCGCGCACGAAACCTTCGTGGTAGCGCTCGACCAGGCGCTTCTGCACCGGGTCCAGCTGCAGCGCGTCGCGGCGGTCGTAGAGGTCCTTCACCCGCGCGAACAGCTTCGGGTCGAGGTTGATCTCGTCCTCGTGCGCGGCCAGCTTCGGCGCCACTTCTTCCTGGATCTTCTGCCGCGCATCGTTGGTATCGGCCTGCACCAGGCCGAAGAAGATGCGCGATACCCGGCCCAGGGTCTGGCCGGAACGTTCCAGCGCCTCGATGGTGTTGGCGAAGGTGGGCGGCTCGGCGCTGCCGGCGATCGCGCGGACCTCGGCCAGGTGCTGGCGCATGCCCTCTTCGAACGCCGGCAGGTAATCGCTGTCCTTGATCCTGTCGAACGGCGGCGCCTGGAACGGCAGCGTGCTGGCACTCAGCAGCGGATTGGCGGAAGCATCGGCCGGCTGCGATGCCGGGGCGGTCTGGGACTCGGACACGGGGGTGGACTCCTTGCCGGAACAGGCGGCCAGCGCCAGGCTGATGGCGGCGGCCAGAACGACGGTACGCGACATGAAACAGGCTCCTTGCGGCGGATTGCGGCAGCCCTCCACGCTACTCCCAAACCCGCGGGCCGGCATGTGCCGGACGTGGCGTGTGGCTGTGCGGCTGGCGGCGTCCAGCCGCTCCCGGAAGCCCGCCTGCGACCGTCACTGCACTGGCGGAACCGGGGAACAGCTCCTCAGAAAGTGCCGCGGGTCTTGCCCTGCCAGGGCCGGTACCACTGGCGGATGGCGGCCATGTCGGCGGCATCGTCGCCGCTGGGGTGGAACAGCGGGCCGACGCCGATGATCTTCTCGGGGTAGTGGAAATAGGCCGCCAGGATCGGCACGTCGGCCAGCCGCGCGATCTTCAGGAAACCGGCCTTCCATTCCTTGACCGCCTTGCGGGTGCCCTCCGGGGTCAGCGCGTACCACATCCGCTCGGAATTGCGGATCAGCGCCACCGCCTGGTCCACCGTGCCCTGCGGCGAGCTGCGGTCCAGCGGCACCACCCCCAGCCGGCGCAGCAGCGGGCCCAGCGGCCACCAGAACAGCTGCGCCTTGCCCAGTACCCGCACCTCCAGCCCGAGCGCGATCTTGGCGGCCATGCCCCAGTACCCGTCCCAGTTGGACGAATGCGGCGCGGCGATCAGCACCAGCCGCGGGAGGTCGGGAATCGTGCCGACCACGCGCCAGCCCCCCAGCCGCAGCACGGTACGTCCGAGCCAGCGGGTGAAGGCGTTGGGTTTGACCTGCGGCATGTTCGGCGGGATGGCCGGCAGCAACGGCGTCGGGTCGTTCAAGCGGTCACTCCCAGTTGCGTTGCGTGCGCCCGCGCTTGACCTGCGAGCGTTCGCGCTTGGCGTCCAGACGACGCAGTTTCGACCCGTAGGTCGGCTTGGTGGCCACGCGCGGCTTGGGCACTTCCAGCCCGGCGCGGATGAACCCGGCCAGCCGCGCGCGCGCGTCCTCGCGGTTGCGGTCCTGGGTGCGGAAACGCTGGGCATCGATCACCAGCACGCCCTCGCCGGTCATGCGCCGGTCGCGGCGGGCCAGCAGGCGCGCGCGCAGCGGCTCGGGCAGCGAGGGCGAGCCGGCCACGTCGAAACGCAGCTCCACCGCGGTCGAGACCTTGTTCACGTTCTGCCCACCGGCGCCGCTGGCGCGCACGAAACGCTCGACGATCTCCGTTTCCGGTATCGCCAGCTGGTCCGTGATTTCGATCGGGCCGCTCCCCATGGCCGGCATTGTAATCGTCGCCACCGCCGCGTTGCCGGGTATGCTCCGCTTTCACCATGCAAGCAGGACGCCTCCATGAACCTTGACCGCATCATCGGCCACCGCCGCCTGCCGCGACTGCTGCTGTCGCTGGGCCTGGCGCTGGCCGCCGCCACGCCGGCCCTGGCCGTACCGCCCAGCGACGGCGACATCAACCGCCTGCTCGCCGCCTCGCGCGCGCAGACCATGCTCGACAGCATGCTGCCGCAGATGGAAGCGATGCAGCGGCAGCAGTTCGCCGAACTCACCCAGCAGCAGCAGCTCAGCCCCGGACAGCTGGCGCAGGTGCAGCGGATCGAGCAGCGCACCAACCAGACCCTGCGCCAGGCGCTGGCCTGGTCGCAGATGCGGCCGATGTACGTGGAGCTGTACAAGCAGTCGTTCTCCAAGGAGGACGTGCTGGCGATGGCCGAGTTCTACGAGAGCCCGGCCGGTCAGAGCCTGCTCGACAAGACCCCGCTGCTGATGCAGAACCTGATGGTGGCGATCCAGCAGAAGATGCAGCCGCTGCTGGTCGACCTGCAGAAGGACCTGGAGCAGATCCTCAACGAGCCGGCGCAGGAATAGCCTTGAGGGCGCGGGCCGGCAAGGCCCGCCGGAACCGGGGCTGCCCGGTGGTGTTTCTCTTGGGAGCGACGTAAGCCGTGTTGGGCCTCATGGAAAAGATCATTTTCGGCGTGTTAGACGAGCAAGCCTTTGAGATCGTTGAGCGATCCGGCCACTACTTTGTGCGTCATGACGCTGGTGCCCACCAAGTCGCCTGGCGGGAGGACGAGATTTCCACAGCTGATCTGACCTTGATGGAATCAGGCCAGGAAGGCGTATCTATGGTGCTTGCGGCTCTTCAGCAACGGCTTGCCGAGTCGGGAGTAGATCCATATCGGTCCAACTGGCTCCCAAAGCTGGCTGAGCCCCAACAATTCATTCAAGCCGCCACCACCTCGCGGCACGGCTTGATTCAGGCGTCAGGGCCGGCGGAAGACCTGCGGAGTCCCCAATGACACAGCCTTTTTCCATACAGCACATCGACCATATCGTCCTTCGGGTCGGCGACCTGGACAGAAGCGTCGAGTTCTATCGCACTGTCCTCGGATGCGAGGTTGTCCGGCAGCGCGAGCACCTGGGGCTCGTCCATCTGCGGGCCGGCGCTTCGATGATCGATCTCGTAAGCGTGGACGGAAAGCTGGGGGCGCCTGGCGGCGCGGCCCCCGGCAGGGAAGCGAGGAACGTAGATCACCTGTGCCTGCGCATCGACCCCTTCAACGAGTCCGACCTCGTTGCGCATCTCAACGACAGCGGCCTTGCGCCGCTGGGCGACGCCGGGATCCGCTTTGGCGCAGAGGGCGAAGGCCCGTCGCTCTATTTTTCCGATCCCGATGGCAATGTGATTGAACTCAAGGGCCCGTCGATTGCGGCAGCCGCTGGCCGGCCCTAGCGATGCGTTCAAGCCGGGCCCGCTTCGTGGGTCGGCTCGGTTCATGCACCGGGCGCCACCGGCCTATCCGACGCGATCCGGGCACGGATTCACGCGCATGAGCCTCGCTCTTCGGGCCATCGCTCGCGCTGCCGTCAGCCTTCGCCCGCGGGCCGCATCGGATAACGCCCGACAATCCATCGGGCCGACGCCGCTTCGCGGGGTGGCTGGGTCGGGCGATGGAGCGCCGGCAGGGGCGCCCACCGCGGCTTGCGTCGCTCCTACAGCGATGCCGGCTCCCAGCCGAACAGAGCGCAGGCCTTGCGGAACTGCACGTCCAGCGGTGCGGCCACGTCGATGATCTGTCCGCTGTGCGGATGCGGGAAACGCAGGCGCTCGGCGTGCAGCAGCATGCGGTGCACGCCCTGCATGCGGAAGCTGCGGTTGTGGCGGCCGTCGCCGTGGCTGGTGTCGCCGATCAGGTGGTGGAACACGTGCTTGAGGTGGCGGCGGATCTGGCGGAAGCGCCCGGTCTGCGGCTGGCAGCGCAGCAGCGCGTAGCGCGAGGTCGCAAAGCCGTTGGACGGCACCGGCAACTCGCCGGTGAGCAGCCGCTGGAAGTGCGTGACCGCCGGCTTCTTGAGCGGCTTGCCGGGGCCGCCGTCCAGGTCGTGGTCGACCGTGAACGCTTCCTCGGCCGGCCAGCCGCGACACACCGCCAGGTAATCCTTTTCCACCGCGCCGCCCATCAGCGCCTTGCCCAGGCTGCTGGCCGACTCGCGGTCGAACGCCAGCAGCAGGCAGCCGCTGGTGGCGCGGTCGAGCCGGTGCACCAGGAAGATCGGACGGCCCAGCTGCTCGCGCAGGCGGTCGGCCAGGAAGTCGTCCTCGCCACGGGCCAGCTTGCTGTCGTGGACCATCAGTCCGGCCGGCTTGTCGACCACGGCCAGGGATTGATCGAGGTACAGGATCTGCAGCAGTTCGGGGGATTCGCTCACCGCGGCATTATCGGTGCTGGCCGGCGGCGGCGACAGCCGTGCCGGTGCGATTAAGAACTTCTTAAAGCCCGCGGCCTACCATCGCCGGCTGCATCTTCCGGAAACCCTGCCTTGTCCCAGGTCCTGCTCGTCGAAGACGACCTCATGCTCGGCGACGCGGTCGCCGACGCGCTGGCCCGCGATGGCTGGCAGGTGGACCGCGCCGGGGATGCGGCGGCCGCGCGCCTGGCGCTGGTCGAACACGGCTACGCCGCGGTGCTGCTGGACCTGGGGCTGCCGCACGGCTCCGGGCTGGACGTGCTGCGCGGCCTGCGCCAGCGCTACGACGCCACCCCGGTGCTGATCGTCACCGCGCGCGACCGCCTCAGCGACCGCGTCAGCGGCCTGGATGCCGGCGCCGACGACTATCTGGTCAAGCCGTTCCAGAGCGACGAGCTGTGCGCGCGGCTGCGCGCGCTGGTGCGCCGCGCGCAGGGCCGGGTGACGCCGCAGCTGGCCTGGCGCAACGTCCTGGTGGACCCGGGCTCGCGCACGGTCAGCCGCGACGGCGAGCCGGTCCGGCTCGGCACCAACGAGTACCGCACCCTGCTGGCGCTGATGGAGCGGCGCGGCCGCGTGGTCCCGCGCGAGACACTCGAAACCCTGGTATACGGCGGCGACGGCACCATCGAGAGCAATACCATCGCGGTGTACGTGCACCAGCTGCGGCGCAAGCTCGGCGAGGAGTTCATTGTCACCGTGCACGGCATCGGCTACCGGATCGGCTGACATGCGCAACCACTCGCTCAAGCTCAAGCTGCTCAAGACCATCATGGCGATCCTGCTGCTCGGCTGGCTGACCTGGCTGGTCTGCGAGCACCTGCAGCTGTCGCGCCAGCAGAGCCGGCACGGCGACCTGATGCTGCGCGAGGTCGCCGAGCAGATCCTGCTGTCGATGCCGCGCGACATCGCCGGCGTCGCCAGCTCCGGCCATCTGCAGCTGCCGGCGGACCGGCCGGCCGCGGCGCTGCACAAGTTCGACAAGCTCCAGTTCCAGGTGTGGAGCCTGGCCAGCCGCGAGCGCGTGGTCGCCTCGCAGCGGGCGCCGGCGGCGGCGCTGAAGCCGGACTTCCAGCCCGGCTTCGGCCACAGCCGCAGCGCCGACGAGCAGTGGCGCGTCTACGCGGTCAGCGACGCCGAAGGCCGGGTACAGGTGCAGGCCGGGCTGGCGCAGTCGCAGATGCAGGCCGAGCTGGGCTACTGGGTCAAGGCCGGCCTGGTCTACGCGCTCGGCGCGCTGCTGGCGCTGGCCGGGGCGATCTGGCTGGCGGTGCACTGGAGCCTGCGCCCGATCGACCGCCTGCGCGGCGACATGGGCCGGCGCGAGCCGCTCGACCTGACCCCGCTGCCCACCGTCGGCATCACCCGCGAGATCCTGCCGCTGGTCGAGTCCTTCAACGCCCTGCTCGCCCGCCTGGGCGAGGCGATGCAGGCCGAGCGCCAGTTCCTGGCCGACGCCGCGCACGAGATCCGCACCCCGCTGGCGGCGCTGCTGACCCAGGCCGAACTGGCGCTGCGCGCCGACGCCGGCGCCGATGCGCAACGGGCGCTGCAGCGGCTGGCCGGCGGCATCGAGCGCACCTCGCGGCTGGCCCAGCAGCTGCTCGATTCGGCGCGGCTGGAAGCCTCGCAGCGCAGCCGCGACGAGACGCCGGTGGAACTGGCCGAAGTGGCGACGATGGTCGCCCGCGAATTCGAGGGCATGGCCTCGCGCCGGCGCCAGACCCTGGCAGTGACCGCCAGCGAGACGCCGGTATGCGGCAACCTGGACGACCTCGGCATCCTGGTGCGCAACCTGGTCGACAACGCCGTGCGCCATGCCGGCGACGGCGCCCGCATCGAGATCGACTGCCACGCCGTCGCCGGCGGCCACGCGCTGCTGTGCGTGCGCGACAACGGCCCCGGCGTGGTCGAGGCCGAACGCGAACGGATCTTCGAGCGCTTCTTCCGCGGCAGCAACGGCAACGGCGAGCGCGGCAGCGGCATCGGCCTGTCGCTGGTGGCGCGCATCGCCGGCCGCCACCGCGCCACGCTGCGGGTCGGCGACGGCATCGGCGGCCGCGGCCTGGGCATCAGCGTGGCATTTCCCCTGCTGGACCTGCCGCGCTGACCGCGCGCGACGGCGGCTTGTCGGCCGCCGCCGGCAACCGCCACCAGCGCTCGACCGGCGGCGGTTGCGACGCATCCACCGCCTGCCCGAGCAGCGGCGTGGAGATCGCCACGCCACGCGCCTGCGCCGCCGCCAGCACCCGTTCCATCGGTTCGTCCCAGTCGTGGAAGGCCAGGTCGAAGGTGCCGTTGTGGATCGGCAGCAGCCAGCGCCCGCCGACGTCCAGGTGCGCCTGCACGGTCTGCTCCGGCAGCATGTGCACGCCTTCCCAGAGCGGATCGTAGGCGCCGCACTCGATCAGGGTCAGGTCGAACGGCCCGAGCCGCTCGCCGATCTCGGCGAAGCCGGGGGAATAGCCGCTGTCGCCGCTGAAGAACAGGCTCAAACCCGGCGCGTGGATCGCCCACGACGCCCACAGCGTGGAATTGCGCCCGAACAGGCCGCGCCCGGAAAAGTGCTGCGCCGGCGCCGCGGTCAGGTCCACCGCGCCGATCCGCACCGATTGCCACCAGTCCAGCTGCACCACCTTGTCGGGGTCCACGCCCCAGCGCACCAGCAGGTCGCCGACGCCCAGCGGCGCCACGAACCAGCCGGTACGCGCGGCCAGCGCGCGGATCGTGGCCTTGTCGAGATGGTCGTAGTGGTCGTGCGAGAGGATCACCCCGCGCAGCGGCGGCAACTGCTCCAGCGCGATCGGCGGCGCCTGGAAGCGGCTCGGCCCGGCCCAGGAAAGCGGCGAGGCGCGCTTGGAGAACACCGGATCGGTCAGCCACCAGCCGCCATCGAGCTTGACCAGCACGGTGGAGTGGCCGAGCCGGTAGATCCGGTTGTCCGGCGCCTCCGCCAGCATCCGCGCGGTCAGCGGCTGCACCGGCGGCGGTGCGGACGGACGCGTGGACGGGCGTTTGCCGGTCATGAACTTCCACCACAGCGTGATCGTTTCGCGGCCCTGCGGCACCTTCGGCGCGATGGGATTGCGGAAACCGCCGTCGTGGTACTGCGGCGAGGCGGGGTATTCGGGGGTACGACCGGAAGCGAGGAACATGCAGGAGATTCCAACCAGGAAGAAGGTCAGCAGGACCACCAGAAGACGGCGACGGCGCTTCACCCGGCCACCCCGCCGCCGGGCGCCGACAGGTCCGTGGACAGCCGCGCGCCGTCGGCCAGGCGCAGCTGCCGGCAGCCCAGCTCGGCCGCCATCGCCAGCGCGTGCGCCTGCAGGCGCGAGCCGATGCCGCGCCCGCGCCAGCCGGGGCGCACGTACAGCGCGTCGATCGCCAGGCAGTAGCCGCCCTGCGGCAGCGCCAGGCCGACGCTGGCCACGACCGTGCCGACCGTCTCGCCGCCGATCTCGGCCAGCCATGCCCAGCCGCGGCACGGGGTCTCGAACAGCGCTTCGCGCAACGGCAGCGGCGGCTCCGGCGGCACGCACATGCCCGAGCCGCCGGCGGCCTCCCGGCACAGCGACCACAACCGTTGCGCATCGCCGTGGAACGCGCGGCGCAGCGTCGGCGCCAGCGGCAGCGGTGCGGCGACCGGGCGCGGCGGCGGGGCCAGCGCGATCATGCCGCGTGCTCCGGAAGCTGCCGCGCGCGTGCGGCGGCATTGACGGGACTGGGCAGGCGCATGGGGGTGTTCTCCGCGGCGGGCGGCATCCGCCCAGGGAGCGCCAGCGTGCGCCGCCGCTTTTAAGAACTCTTTAAGCGCCTCCCACCCCCCGTAGGAGCGACGTCAGTCGCGACCGGGCCTTCCGATGAAAGCCTCGTCGCGACTGACGTCGCTCCTGCAGGGGAATAAGGGGAATCGTGGGAGGCCGCAGCCCGGCCTCAACGCCGCAGCCAGGCCGAGGCCAGCGCAGCGGCGCCCACCAGCCCGGTCAGCCACGACCACAGCGGCACCGAGGCCAGTTGCGGGCCGCCGGCCTGCAAGCCGTACAGCACCGCGGCCACCACCACCAGGCCGGCGCCGCCGATGGCGGTGACCACGCGCCGCTGCATCCGCTGCAGGGTGGCGTTGAGCTCGGCCAGGTCCTGCGAACGCATCGACAGCTGCTGCCGCCCTTCCACCTGCTGCTGCAGCCACTGGTGCACCAGTGCCGGCATGTCCGGGGCGTGGGTCATGATCTCCGGCAGCCGCTTGCGCAGTTCCTTCAGCGCGCGGCGCGGGCTGTAGCGCTCGCGCAGGATGCGTTCGAGCACCGGCCGCGCCACCGCCCAGATGTCGATCTGCGGATCGAGCTGGCGGCCCACGCCCTCGATGTTGAGCAGGGTCTTCTGCAGCAGGATCAGCTGCGGCTGCAGGGTCAGCTGGTAGCGCTGGGCGACCCGGAACAGCTTCATCAGCACTTCGGCCAGCGATATCTGCGACAGCGGCCGGGTGAAGTACGGCTCGCACACCGAGCGCGCGGCCGCCTCCAGCTCGTCGATGCGCACGTTGGACGGCATCCAGCCGGCCTCCACGTGCAGCTCGGCCATGCGCCGGTAGTCCTTGTTGAAGATGGCCATGAAGTTCTCGGCGAGGTAGTACTGGTCCTCCTGCGAGAGCTGGCCCATGATGCCGAAGTCCAACGCGATGAAGCGCGGGTTGTCGCGCCGGGCCGGGTCGGTATCGACCCAGATGTTGCCGGCGTGGGCGTCGGCGTGGAAGAAGTTGTCGCGGAACACCTGGGTGTAGAACACGCGCACGCCCTTGGCCGCCAGCGCCGGGCGGTCGATGCCGGCGGCGTCGAGCGCGGCGATGTCGTCCGAGGGAATGCCCCACACCCGCTCCAGGGTCAGCGCGCGCTCGGCGGTGTGGCTCCAGATCACCTCCGGCACGTACAGGTCGTCGGAGTCCAGCCAGAAACGGCGCAGCACGCTGGCGTTGGCGCCCTCGCGCTGCAGGTCCAGCTCGGCGGCCAGGGTGTTCTCGACCTCGGCCACCACCTCGCGCGGGCGGATCTTGTCGGCGCGCGGATGGGTGCGCTCGACCAGCGCGGCCAGCGACTGCAGCAGGGCGATGTCGGCGGCGATCTGCCGCTCGATGTCCGGGCGCAGCACCTTGACCACCACCTCGCGGCCGTCGTCCAGGGTCGCGGCGTGCACCTGGGCGATCGAGGCCGAGGCCAGCGGCTCGGTGTCGAAGCGGGCGAAGGCCTCGCCGACCGGACGCCCCAGCGCCTGCTCGACGATGCGCCGGGCGCTGTCGCCGTCGAACGGCTTGACCCGGTCCTGCAGCAGGGTCAGCTCGGCGGCCACATCCGGCGGGATCAGGTCGCGGCGGGTGGACAGGATCTGCCCGAACTTGACGAAGATCGGCCCCAGGTCCTGCAGCGCCAGCCGCAGCCGCGCGCCGCGCGACTGCGCGGCGATGTCGGCCGAGGCGCGCGGCACGAACGGCCTGGCCAGCCGCAGCCAGCGTCCGGCCGGGGTGTCGTCGAGCAGGTCGTCCAGGCGGTAGCGCAGGATCACGCGGCCGATGCGGCTGGCACGCAGCAGCGCCTTCATGCCCGCACCTCGCGCTGGCGCAGGCGCTGGATGCGCGCGGCGACGCGCTCGACGTCGTCGCGCAGCACGTCGACGTCGTCGTGGAAGGCGTCCAGTTCGGCGCGCGGCACCACGTCGCGCGACTCCTCGGTGACGTACTCGGCGGCGGTCTGGGCCAGGTCCACCGCGCTGCGCCGGGCCTGGGACAGCGCCGTGCGCAGGGTCTGCGCGACCTGCACCCCCAGCACCTCGCCGAACACGGCCACGAACGGCTGCTGCCAGTCCGGATCGAAGCGGCTGGCGAGCTGCTGCAGGCGGCGCGCCAGTTCGGCGTCGCCGGACACCTTCATGCGCCCGCCCGGGGCGCCGGCGTTGCGGCGCGCGTTGGCCATGAACGGCAACTGCGCCAGTACCCCGCCCAGGGTGCTGCGCACCGCCAGGTCCGGCTCGCTGGCATGGTCCACCGGGCCCACGGTCAGCCGCTGCCCGCTGACCCCGATCTGCATCGCCAGCGCGGGCGACTCCAGGGTCAGCGCGATGCGCTGGCCGTCCAGCGGCCGCAGCGCGTCGCGGGTGTCCGGGTCCAGTGCCAGCGCACGGTTGAGCGCCACTTCCAGGGCGCGACCGGCCAGCGGCTTGAGGGCGTTGAAGGGGGATGCAGGCATGCGCGCATTCTACCGGCAGCCGGCCCCGGGGTTCCTGTAGGAGCGACGTCAGTCGCGACCGGGCTTGCCCGGTAAAGCCTGGTCGCGACTGACGTCGCTCCTACAAGGGCGGGGGCCGATGCCCTTTCCCCGCGGCGCTGCCAGAGCGCATGCTATCGCCCCCTTTGCTTTGGAGCGGTTGCGGATGCGCAAGACCCGGGTAGGCATCATCTTCGGCGGTCGTTCGGCCGAACACGAGGTCTCGTTGCAATCGGCGAAGAACATCGTCGATGCGCTGGACAAGCAGCGTTTCGACGTGGCCCTGATCGGCATCGACAAGCAGGGCCAATGGCACCTCAGCGATCCCGCGGCGTTCCTGCTCAACGCCGACGATCCGGCGCGGATCGCGCTGAACCGTTCCGGCAACGGGATCGCGGTGCTGCCGGGCAAGGACCGGCAGCAGTTGGTACCGGTGCAGCCGGCCCAGGCGCTGCAGCAGATCGACGTGGTGTTCCCGATCGTGCACGGCACGCTGGGCGAGGACGGCTCGCTGCAGGGCCTGCTGCGCATGGCCAACCTGCCGTTCGTGGGCTCGGGCGTGCTCGGCTCGGCGGTGGCGATGGACAAGGACGTGGCCAAGCGCCTGCTGCGCGATGCCGGGCTGGCGGTGGCGCCGTTCGCCTGCTTCAACCGCGCGACCGCGGCCGGTGCCGACCATGCGGCGCTGGTGGAAGAGCTCGGCTCGCCGCTGTTCGTGAAGCCGGCCAACCAGGGCTCGTCGGTGGGCGTGAGCAAGGTGCGCGACGAACGCGAGTTCCGCGACGCGCTGGCACTGGCGCTGTCGTTCGACCACAAGGTGCTGGTCGAGGCAGCCATCGCCGGCCGCGAGATCGAATGCGCGGTGCTGGGCAACGAGCGCCCCGAGGCCAGCGTCTGCGGCGAGGTGGTGGTGCACGACGACTTCTATTCGTACGACACCAAGTACATCAGCGAGACCGGCGCCGACATCGTGGTGCCGGCCGATATTCCCGCCGAAGCGCAGGAACGCATCCGCGGGATCGCCGTGCGCGCCTACCGCGCGCTGGACTGCGCCGGGCTGGCGCGGGTGGACGTGTTCCTCACGCCCGCCGGCGAGGTGGTGATCAACGAGGTCAACACCCTGCCCGGCTTCACCCGCATCAGCATGTATCCCAAGCTGTGGGAAGCCAGCGGCGTGGGCTATACCGCGCTGATCACGCGGCTGGTCGAACTGGCGCTGGAACGGCACCAGGCCGACCGCGCGCTGCGCAGTTCGCTGACGCCGTAACCCCCGCAGCGCCCCTGCAGGAGCGACGCCGGGTGGCCTCGGGCCATCAGTCGCGACCGGGCCTTCCCGATAACGCCCCGTCGCGACTGGTGCCGCTCCTACGAAGAACGGCCGGTCAGGCCTTGCGGCGGAACAGCGAGACCACCGCCAGGATCAGGAACACCACGAACAGGATCCAGGCGATGTTGCCGGCGGCGCCGGCGATACCGCTGAAACCCAGCACCGCGGCGATGATGGCGATGACGAAGAAGATGACGGCGTAATGCAGCATGGCGAAGTCCGAATGACGTGTCGTGCCGGATTGGCGCGCACTCATCTTCGGCAGCCGGCGGTCGTCAGCGGGTGACGGCAGCGGCCTGCGGCCACGACGCCTTCAGCCTTGTGAGCCCCTCGTCAATGGAAACGCGCGGCACGTAGCCGAAGTCGCGCCGCGCCGGCTCCATCGAATACCAGTGCGGCGTGCACAGCTGCTCGGCCAGGAAGCGCGTCATCGGCGGCTCGCCGCGCAGGCGCAGCAGCGGCCACAGCCGTTCGCACACCGCGCCGATGCGGTAGGCCGCCTTGAAGCTGATCGACTTCTCCACCGCCGGCGCGCCGACCGCGGCCAGCAGCTTGTTGAGCAGCTCGCGCATCGGCAGCGGCTCGCCGTTGGAGATGAAGTACGCCTTGCCGGCGCAGGCCGCGCCCGGCGCCAGGTGCTCGAACGCGTCGAAATGCGCCTGCGCGGCGTTGTCGATGTAGGTGGTGTCCACCTTGTTCAGGCCGTCGCCGACGAAGCGCAGGCGCCCGGCATGGGCGCGCTGCGCCAGCCGCGGCAGCAGCTGGTTGTCGCCCGGCCCCCAGATCAATCGCGGACGCAACGCCACGGTCGCCAGCCGCGCATCGTTGGCCGCCAGCACCGCGCGTTCGGCGATCGCCTTGGTCGCCGCGTACGGAGCCTGGAAGTCCTCGCCGTAGGGCACCTGGTCCGCACCCAACCCCTCCACCGGATGGGTGGCGCGATGGGTCACGCTGGGGGTGGAGGTGTAGACCAGCCGGCCGATGCCGTGTTCGCGACAGGCGGCCAGCACGTTTTCGGTGCCGACCACGTTGGCCTGGTGGTAGCTGTCGTAGCCGCCCCAGGCGCCGGCCTTGGCGGCGTTGTGGAACACCGCGTCGACCCCGGCCACGGCGTGGCGCACGGCGCCGGCATCGGCCAGGTCGCCGCGGATCTGGCCCACGCCCAGCGCCTGCAGTTCGGGATAGTGCCCGCGGTTGAAGCTGAGCACCTGGTGGCCGCGCTCGACCAGCCCGCGGCACAGCGCCTGCCCGAGGAAACCGCCGCCGCCGGTGACGAGGATCTTCATGCGTGTTCCTTCAATTGCGCCGATGCCCATGCGGCCAGTTTCTCGCGGCCGATCTTGGCGTTGTGGCGGATGTCGACCGGGAACCCGGGATGGCGCAGGAAATGCGCGATGCCGGCGGTATGGGCATGTGCCTGCGCGCGTTCGCGCAGGTTGGCCTCGATGTCCGGCGCGGTACTGCCCGGCTGCAGTTCGTAGCACAGCACCGGCAGCTGCCGGCCCAGTTCGCCGACGCCGACCAGCGCGCTGCGGCGGATGCCGGGCACGCTGTTGAACAACGGCTCGACCTGTTCGGTATACAGCGGCCCGGCGGCGGTTTCCACGCGCTGGGTCTTGCGCCCGCAGAACCACAGCCGGCCCTGTTCGTCGAACCAGCCGACGTCGCCCATGCGATGGACGATGCGCTCGCCGCCATCGTCCAGGCGTTCGCGGATCTTGGCCGCGGCGGTGGCCGCGTCGCGGTTGAAGTAGCTGTCGGTGGTGGTCGGCCCGGCCACGGTGATCTCGCCCACCTGCCCGGCCGGCAGTTCGCGCACGCCGGACCAGTCGGCGATCGGTGCGTCGTCGATGGCGATGATGCGCACCACGTTCGGCGCCACCACCGCCCCCACGCAGGTGCCGGCGCCGGCCTCGGTCGCGGCGCGGGTGGCCTCCAGCTCGCGGCCCTCGATCACCGCCACCGGCAGGCACTCGGTGGCGCCGTAGGGCGTCCAGAACTGGGCGTCGGCCGGCAGCAGCGCGCGCATCTTCGCCACCACGTCCGCCGGCACCGGCGCACCGGCCGAGGTTACGCGGGTCACGCCCGGCAGCGGTCGGCCATGCTCGGCCAGCACCCGCATCAGCGCCGGCGAACCGAACAGCTGGGTCACGCCGAAGCGGGCGATGGCGTCGTGCAGCCGGCGCGGATCGGCGCTGGCCGGCCGGGTCGGGTCCATGTCCGGGATCACCGAGGTCAGGCCCAATGCCGGGTCGAACAGCGCGAACGGCGGGAAGGTCGGCAGGTCGACGCCGCCGGGCTGCATGCCGAAGGCGTTGCGCAGCAGTTCGATCTGGCCGACGAAATGGCGATGGCGGTAGACCACGCCCTTGGGCACGCCGGTGGAGCCGCTGGTGAACAGGATCGCCGCCACCTCGTCCGCCGCGGTGGCCGCCAGCTGGCTGCCGGCGCCGGCGCCGGACGCCTCGATCCGCGCCAGCGTGGTGCCGCCCCAGGCCCAGCGCCGGCCCACCGTGACCAGCCGCGTGGCCGATTTCGACCAGCCCAGCAGCCGGCGCGCCAGATGCGCCAGCGGGATGCCGATGAACGCCTGCGGCTGCGCCTCGTCCAGGCATTGCTTCAGCGCGCGCTTGTCGATGCCCGGGTCGACCAGCACCGGCACCGCACCGACCTTGAACAGCGCGAACATCAGCAGGAAGAACTCCGGCGACGGCCGCACCATCACCACCGCGCGCACTCCGCGGCCGATGCCGTAGCCGGCCAGTCCGGCGGCGATGGCGTCGCTGCGCGCGTCCAGGGTGCGGTAGTCCAGGGTGACGTCGTAGCCGGCCAGTCCGTTGCCGGCGGCGCGGCGGCCGGGGCAGCGGATGGCGATCTGGTCGGGCCGCTCGCGTGCCAGCTCCGGCAGCCGCGCGGCGATGTTGCAAGGTTCGTTCATCTTTCTATTGTCGCCGCTGCAGAAAATTCTTGCGCGCCCGGCCATCGCGTGGAAAATTCGCCCCCTCCCCTTCCGCTCGCTGCCGCCCAAGGCCGGTGCCCCATGCCCCATCCCTGCCTCACCTGCGGCGCCTGCTGCACCCAGTACCGGGTGGCCTTCCACTGGATGGAATCGGACGAGGTCACCGAAGGCGGCGTGCCGCACCAGCTCACCGAACGGCTGGACCCGCACCGGCTGTGCATGCGCGGCACCTATTCCGACCCGATCCGCTGCGTGGCGCTGGATGCGGACATCGGCGTGTATTCGCGCTGCAGCATCCACCCCAACCGCCCCAGCGTCTGCCGCGAGGTCGATGCCTCGTGGGAATACGGCAAGGCCAGCCCGCAATGCGACAAGGCGCGCATCGCCCACGGCATGCCGGCGCTGACCCTGGCCGACTGGCGCTGGCGCGACGCGGCCGACAACGACGGCGACCACCCCGACGACAACGGCAACAGTCCCTCGTCGCCGCCGACCACGCCGATCGCCGCATGACCGCTTTCCTGTAGGAGCGACGTCAGTCGCGACCGGGCCTTACCGATAAAGCCACATCGCGACTGACGTCGCTCCTACAGGGGCCGCGCCCGGCTTCAGCGGATCGGGTTGCGCTCCAGGAAGGCGCGGATCGCCGGCACCAGCACCTCGTGCTTGTCTTCCAGCACGTAGTGGTTGGCGTCGTCGAAGGCCATCACCTCGGCCTGCGGCAGCGCCTTGCGGAAACCAGCCAGGAAGTGGTGGTCGAAACAGATGTCGCGCAGCCCCCAGCCGATGAAGGCGGGGCGGTCGGCGAAGGACGGCAGCGCCTGCGCCGCGCGCTCCAGCAGCGACCACGCCTTGTCGGCCGGCGACAGCGGGATGTCCTGCATGAAGCGGATGGTGGCGATGCGGTTGTCCCAGCTGTCGTAGGGCGCCACGTAGGCACGGCGCACATCGCTCGGCATCCGCCGCGACACGCCCAGCCACGAGGCGCCGGCCGAGAACGCGTTGAAGGTGCGGATGAACCACTCGCCCAGGCACCAGTGCCGGCCCATGGCGATCTGCCACGGCATCGGCTTTTCCGCCGGCAGCGGGAACGCGGCGGTGTTGGTGATGACCAGCCGCCTGACCTGTTCGTGGTGCGACAGCGCCCAGCCGAAGCCGATCATGCCGCCCCAGTCGTGCACCGCCAGCGTCACCGGGCCGTCGATGCCCAGGTGGCGCAGCAGCGCGTCGAGGTCGTCCACCCGCGACTGCAGGGTGTACTCGTAGCGGCTGTCGTCCGGCTTGTCCGACAGGCCCATGCCGATGTGGTCCGGGACGATGCAGCGGTACCTGTCGCTCAGCCCGTTGAGCAGATGCCGCCACAGGTAGCTCCACGACGGGTTGCCGTGGACCATCACCACCACCTCGCCGTCGCGCGGGCCTTCGTCGAGGTAGTTCATCGACAGCCCGGGGCGTACTTCGAAGCGGTGGGGGGCAGCAGGGTAGCCGGGGAATTGCATCGGGCGGGTTCACGCAATTGCGGACTGGGCGCGCATTGTAGGCCAATACGCCACATGGGCCGCCCCCGGCACCCTGGTGGCACAATGGTCGCTGCCGACAAAGGAGCGCGTGTGACCGAGCCCTTCGACACTCTGATGGCGCGTATCCGCGCCTGTCATCTGTACGAAACCCATCTGCCGCGGCTGCCGACCGGTGCTGCAAGCGCCGCGCGCTCCTGCTGATCGTCAGCCAGCGCCAGGACGCAAGGTACACGAGTTCAATGACTCCAGCGGCGGCCGCCTGCGCGACTGGCTTGGATCGACAAGGCCACGTTCTATGACGCGGACAGGATCATCATCGTGCCGATGGGCTTTTGCTTCCCCGCTACTGACAGGAGCGGCGACCTGCCACCATGACCCGAATGTGCCCCACCCGGCACCCGCAGTTGCTCCCACGGTTGCAACAACTGCGACTAACGCTGGCCGTCGGCCAATACGGTCAGGCCGGCCTGCTGGCCGAACGGCGTGGGCGCACCCTCACCGACACGGCGCAGGCATGGCGGCACCTGCAACACGGCGACCCCAGCCCACGCAACCGGCTGTGGCTGGCGCATAACCCGTGGCTCGAGGGCGAGCTGTTACCGGCGTTGCGATGGCAGGTGGCGGAGGTTCTGCGAACCACACCGCGCCCTGAATATTCCGTCACGGAAACTGCAGTTGCTCCACACTGAACGCACCCGCACTCTGCAGCTTCCCTCCCAGCGCCCTCAGGAAGAAGAAGTCGCGCTCGCCGCGTTTGCGACCCACCATGTAAACGCGCCCGTATTCCGGATGCTCTGCGGTCGCCTTGTCCACCTCGCTGTCCTTGCCGGCAAGGAATTCACCCTTGACCTCCAGCAGGGCGATTCCCGCACCTTGGCGCGCTTCCAGGCAGACCACGAAATCCGGGTAATAGCCTTCCCCCTCGTCCCAGCGGTACAGCCCCACTCCCACCTTCGGTGGATTACGGTGCCACCACTTCACCAGCGGACTGGCATCGAGCAACTGCGCCACCGCCATTTCATCCGGGTTGAGACCAGGGGGAAAGACGCCATAGAGATTCCGGCTGGCCACAGGCAAGCGTTGCCCCGCCGCAATGCCGGCGGGAAGCGACACATCGATGTCCATCACCCGTTGAAGCCGAAGTGATTTGTAGGCATCGCGCAGGAGTTGCGGTCGCCGGGCGAGCACCAAATCCAGTTGCTGCGCCAACGCCTCTTCATCGGCCGGTGGTTCGGCCCCCAGATCGACGATGGCACGTTCGAAACGCTCCAGCAGGCGTCGTTGCAGTTCGCGATCATTGGCTTCACCCAGACGCAGGCGGATCTGCTCCGCACGCCCGGCAAGCGCCTCTGCGGACATGGTGGCCCAGACGTCCTCGGTGGCCTCGGCAATCACGCTGCCCGCGGCAAACAGGTCGGTTTCGGCCCGCTGCACCTGAACCCGGTTGCGGTGGCGATCCACCAGCACTGCCGGCGAGAAGTCCATATGCGCGGCCACTCCCGCTTCGAAATCCTCCGCCAAAGGCGGCAACTTCTCGCCACGCAACGTCGCCGGCGCATCGCTTCGACGCAGGTACTCAAGCGGCCGGGAAGCCGCCTGCGCATACGAGGCCATGATCTGATCCAGTGGCCGGACAGCGCCCCCGGCTCCGCCCTGCATCGCCAGTACAGCCTGGGTCGCCTGGCCAAAACCCGCCAATCCCGCTGCCGCCAACACCACATCCAGTTCCGCCGCGCTTTCGCCTGCCACCGCTACCGCGTTTGCCGGATCGCGGCTGTCCACGATGCTGGCACCGGAGGGCGATACCAGCAGGCTCATCGGCTCGCCGCTGCGCGCCACCTGCACCTGTGCCATGTCACCGATCACCGTGACCACGGTCTGCGTCCCCACCTCCGGTGCCTGGGTCGTCAAGGCATTGATCTGCGCCGCCGCCTCCAGCAACCCCTCCTGCGATTCGGAATTGGCCAGGAACACATAGCCCTGGTTCAACATCGGCGACAAGTCGTCGCGCATCTGGAGCAGGGCGTGGCGGCGGACGATGCGGCCAATCAACTGGGTGCCGAATCCCACATCCCGTGCACCGCGCAAGGCAGCCAGCGTGAACGCACGTGGTGCATCAAATCCCAACGCCACGGCCATCTTGAAAACCAGGACTTCGACGTTCGGATCATTGGCCAGTACCAACAGGTCCGGATCCGGTTCATCGGCGGTATGCACACGCACGGCGGATGCATCGAATCCCAGCTCCTCGACCAGATGACGGCGTGCAGCCTCCTGCGCCGCCTTGCCATCAGGCACTTGCACCAGCATCAGTGGTGTCAATGCCACCGCGGACGCCAGCAGTTCCTCCCGGATGCGTCGGTGCATGGCCGTGCATTCGCGCAAAGCCAAGTGCTCGAAATCCACGAGTTGCGCGATGTCACCATCACGGGCGATGAACCGCACCATGCGCACGCCGTCCTTCAGCAGGCCTGCCTGCACGGCATCATGGCGACTCACCGAGGCCCAATCCGCAGGCTCGCCCACGGTGTAGCCGGTGGCGCGCTCGAATGCCGGCATGTCGGCATCGCGCGGGGTAGCCGTCATCAGCAGCGCATAGTCAGGCTTGAGTACGTCACTGAAGAAGCCGCGCGCCTGCGTGGCGCGCTGGAACCCATGGTGCGCCTCGTCCACCACGCAGCCGATGCGTACACCTTCGCTGCGTGCCAGTGCGATCAGCTCGTCGATGGCCAGACCGGCATCACCGGACTGGCGCGCGCGCCGGCTTTCGGCGCTGCGGGCGGCCAACGAGGCCCAGGTGACCACGAACACACCGCCACCACGAACGGTATCGAATTGCCGGTCACTGCCAAGATCGAACAACGCAAGTTCCGGCGCCTGCGCCGCGATCACCTTGCGCGACTGTTCCACCAGACCGGTGAAAGGGGCGAACCAGAACCACAGGATGCGCTCGGCACGCGAGGCTTCGCGCATGGCCTCCACCGCGACCAGGGTTTTCCCCGCACCGGTAGGGGCCTGCAGCACCACCGCCCCGTCGTTGCGCCTAGCCTGCTCGATGCGTTCCGGCGTGTCGGCGGCGATGTGCGCGTATAGATCGCGCACATTGTCGATGCGGGCGTTGATCCCGGCGCGGACTTCGTTCTGGAAATCTTTGAGTGTTGCCGGCATGTCAGCGTCCGAAGCGTTCGCGCAGATAGTGCGGAATGGGGCGGAGGTCGAGTTCCGCTGCGATGCCGCGCAGCCGCTCCGGCGACCAGCAGTACAGCGCCGCACCGGGAACGGCGTGCGGCAGCCAAGCGCGCAGCCGCTCCAGCGAGGAAGCGCGGAAGTCCGCCAGATACGCCATGCCATCGGCATGGGCAAAGCCCTCGGCAGGCCACACCGACAGTGGCTGGTCGTGGATCAACTGCAAGGCATTCCAGACCTCTGCGTGTTCCAGCTTCAAGCCGAGGCGATGCCGCGGGACACGTCGCGCGCGCAGGTAGGCGAAATCGCCGCCCAGTCCCTCGACAGCTTGCCCCTTCGCGTTGACATAGCCACCCAGCACCTTGCGCACGCGCTCGGCGCAGACGTCGCGGCACAGGTTCTTGTCCGGCTGGTCCTCGGTGGCCTCGGTACTGCTGACGAGGATGAACCTGCGGTTGCCACCGTCTTCGGCGTTTAGCTTGGCGACCGCTTGCGCTAACGTGCCGGAGCCTGCGAAAAAGTCCAGCACGGTGTCGCCTGGACTGGTGGCGATCCGCAGGATTCTCTCCATCAATTGCACAGGTTTTGGCGTGGAGAAAACATCGCCTGACGATTCGAATTGCAAGGTGTCGAGCAACTGCTTTTTGGCATCCTGCGTGTGACCGACTTCCGAATAGATCCACAGCGTCTGCGGCACGACACCTTGCTTCACTTCAGAGAGAAACCGTTTGACTGCCGGATTGTTATCTCCATCCGTACCCCACCAAATACGCTGATCCCGGTCCAGTTCTTTGAATTTTTCTTCGGAGTAGACCCAATAGCGACCCGAGGGAGGCCCTATGACAACTCGACCCGAAGGACACGTTACTGGATAAGTACCTTTACTGTAGTAGTTGCGAGCCGACATTCCATCAGCGCGCCAAAGGCCTCGCGGATCGTTATCAGGATTCTTATACGCACTATCCTGCCCAGGTGTCCGAGGCAAATAATTTGGTTTCCACTGTGGTGCGCTTTTTGCAAAAACGATAATGTACTCGTGATCATCAGAAAAATGCTTTGCAGAATTTTTCGGAGCATATGCCTTTTGCCAGATCACGTTGGCGACAAAGTTGTTCTCCCCAAATACCCGATCCATCAGCATCCCGAGCCGGAACAGTTCGTTGTCGTCGATGCTGACGAAGATCACGCCGTCGTCGGCCAGCAGCTCCTTCGCCAACTGCAAGCGCCGGTACATGAACTCCAGCCACAGCGAGTGGCGAAAGCGATGCGTCTTGTCGATGAAACGGTCGTTGTAAACGAAGTCGCGGTTGCCGGTGTTGTACGGCGGGTCGATGTAGATGCAACGGATCGCGCCCTTGTGGCTCATCCGCAACGCACGCAGCGCATCGTAGTTGTCACCCTCGATTATGAGATTGCGCCAACCCTCGAAATGTGCATCAAAATCATCTCGGCCCTCGGCCCTCGGCCCTCGGCCCTCGGCCCTCGGCCCTCGGCCCTCGGCCCTCGGCCCTCGGCCCTCGGCCCTCGGCCCTCGGCCCTCGGCCCTCGGCCCTCGGCCCTCGGCCTGCCGGGCGCTGAAGCTGAGGCCAGGTTCCAGCGTCAGCGCAACATAGTCGTCATTGAGCGCCCGCTCGGCCTCGATCTCGTCGCGTTCCCACACCAGCCCCAACTGACGCTCGGCGTCGCGCCGCTGGAGCAGGCGGATCAAGGTGTCGCGGTCGAGATGGTCGTATTGCTTGTTCATGGCTTCCTTCATCGTCATGAAATCCATCACAACGGCTGTGCGCCCTCGCCGAGGATATCCATGTATGGCTGGTAGGCAAAAATCTTGTAACGCTGCTTGCCGGTGATTTCGGCAATGATCCCGTCCTTGCCCATCACCTCCAGGCCACGCGCGACCGCCGGTTTGGACAAGCCGGTTTCCTTCACCAGCAGCGGGATCGTGCGCAAGGGGTTGCGGGTGAATGCCTCGTGCAGTTGGAGGGCAGTGCCGGCAATGCGTCCACTGCCGCGCAGGCGCTCCCGATCCCCCTGGAACAGTTGCAGCAGGCGCTGCGCCGTATCCACCGCCTGCCCCGATGTTGCGGTTACGCCATCGAAGAAGAAGCGCAGCCACCCTTCCCAATCACCCCTGGTGCGCACGGCATCCAGCCTCTGGTAGTACTCCTCCCGTCGTGACTTGAAGTACAGGCTCAGGTACAGCGACGGCTCTTCCAGCAGCCCCGCGTCACACAGCATCAGGACGATCAGCAGCCGCCCCAGACGCCCGTTGCCATCGAGGAAGGGGTGTATGGTTTCGAACTGCACATGCGCAAGCGCGGCCCGTGCCAGCGGCGAGATGCCGTCTTCGGTGGCATGCAGGAATTGCTCCAGCGCACCCAGGCACGCTTGCAGGTGATCCGCCGGCGGAGGCACGAATTGGGCGCGGTCTGGACTGGGGCCACCCAGCCATACCGGCGTCCGGCGAAACTCTCCCGGGGCCTTGGCGTTTCCGCGCCCCCGCCGCAACAGGTGCTCATGCATTTCTCGCAGCAAACGCAGTGACAGCGGGAAGCCTCCTCGCAGCCGCATCAGGCCATGCTCGAGGGCATCGACATAGTTGGAAACTTCCCGGACGTCATCCAGCGGAACGCCGGGAGCCTGGTCCAGTTCGTACAGCAACAGATCCGACAACGAGGATTGCGTGCCCTCGATCTGCGAGGACAGCAGCGCTTCCTTGCGCACATACTGGTACAGGAACAGGCGCGCATCCGGCAGGATGCGGGTGATGCCCTTGAGTTCCCCCAGCGCAACCAACGCCCGGTCGCGACGAGTGGCAAGGTCCTGATCCAGTTGCAGCGGGGGTGCCGGAGGCAACGGCGCAGGGATGAATGCCTTGTACGGCAACCCGTTCAGAGAACTGGTGACATATGTGCCGGTCGTTCTGGCCACAAACATTCCTTGTCAGGGACGATTTTCGGCCAAATCGTTACTTAGATAGAGGATGTCGTCAACTTACTCCCGTTGCGTTACTTAGCCGAACCACTTTCCTGCTAAGTAACGCTTACGCCGGTCTGGGAGAAACCGAGGCCTCTCTCCGGCAGCAACGCTCCAACAGTTCATTCCTGCCCTTGTGAAGAAATCCGTCACATATCGTCAGCGGCACAAAACGTCCGCGAGGAAAACCCGCGAGCGTTTGCGATATTGCAGGATGGCACTTGAGTCGTGTTACCAGACCACTTCGGCCATCGAGCAGTTCAGGCCCGAGCCGATGCCCATCAGCGCGATGCGGTCGCCCTTCTTGAGCTTGCCCAGCTGGCGCAGCTTGCTCAGCACGATCGGCACGCTGGCCGGGCCGATGTTGCCGTGCTCGCCGAAGATGGTCATCACCTTCTTCGGGTCGATGCCGAACGACTTGATGAAGGCGTTGGTATGCGGCTGGCTGACCTGGTGGATGACGAACTGGTCCAGTTCCTCCACCGCCCAGCCGAGGCCGGCCTTGGCGGCGATGAAGGTCTTCTGCGCCAGCTTGATGCCTTCGATCAGCAGCAGCCGGGTGTCGGTGACCATGCGGTCCAGGTTGCCCAGGCACAGCTTGTTCCACTGGTTGGCCGAACGGGTCACGCCGCCCTTGTAGCGCGGGGCCTCGGGCACCAGTTCCGAGCGCGCCATCACCATCGCCGCCGCGCCGGAACCGGTGGTCAGCGCCGCCAGTTCGTTGCGGAAGGCCTCGGCGGTGACGTCCGGGGCGGTCATGCGCTCCAGGGTCTTTTCGTAGACCAGGTTGGAGGTCTCGCCGTCGACGATCAGCGCGTAGTCGATCTCGCCGCGCTCGAGCATGCGCGCGGCCACGTCCATGCCGTTGATGAAGGCCAGGCAGGCGTTGGCGATGTCGAAGGTCATGCACTCTTCGCCGGTGCCGAGGTTGCCGGAGACGATGCTGGCGGTGGACGGCTCCAGGTAGTCGCGGCTGACCGAGGTGTTGACCAGCAGGCCGATCCGGTCGGCGCCGATGCCGGCGTCTTCCAGCGCCTTGCGCGCGGCCAGGGTGGCGGCGTCGGAGGCCTGCACGTCGGCGTCCCACAGGCGGCGCGCGTGGATGCCGGCGATGTCGCCGAGCACGTCGGTGCGGATGCCGAGCCGGTCCAGCGTGGGCTGCAACCGCTCGTTGATTTCCTTGGAAGTCAGCGTATGCGGCGCATCGATGTGCGCCAGTCCCGCGATCGAGACATTCTTGAAAAGCATCGGGATAGCGCCAAGGGTCGGCGAAGGGGGCGCTATTCTAGCGCCTGCCTGCCTTCACCGCATCTTTACAAAATGCCGCCGCAGCGTATGGAAACGCGCATTCAGCGGGGCGGGCACTGGTACGCCTGGTAGCGCTGGCTGCCATCGGCCGGCAACCCGGCCGCCTGCACGGCGTTGGCGCCGGCGCTGGGCGCCTCGTTGCGCGCCAGGGTTTCCAGTTCTTCCTGCACCCGCAGCGGGTTGCGGTTGTAGAAGCCGACCTTGTTCTTGACCGTGACCACGATCTCGCCCTTGTGCTGGCAGCCGGCCGGCAACGGCCCGGCGGGCAGCACCCGCACCGTCTTGCCGGACGACTCGATCGGCACCCAGGTGCAGGCGGCGGTGCTGGCGATCAGGACGGACAGGAGCAGGACGCGCATGGGCTGGACCTTTGTGGATGAGCGGGATGATTGTGCCGCGGTGGACTGAATCGACCGTGATCGCCGCCCTCCCGCAACGGGAGGGCGACGACCGGCGCCTTACCGGGCAGGGGTGGCGTCGACCGGCTTGCCGTCGGCGTCGACCACGATCACCTCGCCCAGGCCGAGCGCGCGCACCGGCGCCTCGGTCTGCTTGAGGTCGCCCACCACCACCCAGGTCAGCGCGGCCGGGTCCAGGGTGGTCGCGGCCTGCTGCACCTGGGCCGGGGTCAGGGCCTCGATCTCGGCCTTGCGCTTGAACACGTAGTCGTCCGGGCGCTGGTAGCGGACGATCCCGCCGATGGTGTTCATCACCGCGTTGGCGGTCTCGTAGGCGCCGGGCAGGCTCAGGGTCTGGATGTTGCGGATGCGGCTCACCTCGGCCTCGCTCGGCGGCCGCTGGCCGCTGGCGAAGGCGCTGATCTCCTTCTGCATCTCGCCCAGCGCATCGGCGGTCTTGTCGATCTGCACCGGCGCGATCGCCATCCACGGCCGCTGGCCGAGGGCGCCGCTGGCCATCGAGCGGGCGCCGTAGGACCAGTGCTTGTCCTCGCGCAGGTTCATGTTCAGGCGCGAGGTGAAGTCGCCGCCGAGCACGCCGTTGGCGATGTCGAAGCGGGTGGCGCCGTCGTCCATGGTCGAAGGCACCAGCTGGCCGGCGAACAGGTTGGCCTGCACCGCGCCGGGCTGGTCGATCAGGTAGACGCGGGCAGCGGACGGGCGCGCCACTTCCGCCGGCGGCTCGATCCGCGGCGCGCTGCCGCTGCTCTTCCAGTCGCCGAAGTGGCGGTTGAGCAGCGGCACGATCTCCTTCAGGGTGGTGGCGCCGACCACGATCAGGGTGCCCTGCTCCGGGCGCAGCCAGTCGTTGTGGAAGTCGACCAGGTCCTCGCGGGTCAGCGCGGCGATGGCCTCCTCGCTGCCGCTGCCGGTGAACGGGATCGCGTACGGATGGCCCTCGCCGTACAGCAGCGGCGGCAGCACCCGCATCGCCACCGCGCTCGGGTTGACCTTCTCCTGCTTGATCCCGGCGATCCAGGTGGCCTTGATGCGCTCGATCTCGGCCGGGTCGAAGCGCGGCCGGCGCAGCATGTCCGCGTACAGCGCCAGCGACGGCTCCAGGTTCTCCTTCAGTGCCGACAGGAACACGTTGCCGCCGTCCAGCGAAGCGCCGGCACCCAGCTGCGCGCCCAGCGCGTCGGCAGCGTCGGCGAAGGCCAGCGAACCTCGCTCGCCCGCGCCTTCGTCGAGCATGCTCATGGTGAAGCTGGCGGTGCCGGGCTTGCGGCCCTGGTCGGCGCTGTAGCCGCCCGGGAACTCGTAGCTGAACTGCACCACCGGGATGTCGTGGCGCTCGGCCAGGATCACCCGGGTGCCGTTCTTCAGCGTGGTCCGCTGCAGGGCCGGGAACTTCAGTTCCGGGAAGGTCTTGGTGACCGGCACGCCGGCACTGCGGTCGACGTCGCTGGGCAGGGTCGAGTACTTCGGGTCCACCGCCGGCAGCTGGAACGGCGCCGGCTTGGCCGAGGGCAGTTCCTCCAGCGCCACGCGCTCGCCCGGCTCGACCACGATGGTGTGGTCGCCCTTGCCCAGCCACTTGCCGGCCACCGCCTGGAGATCGCCGGCGGTGGCCTTGTCGATGTTGGCCAGCGAGGTGCGGAAGCAGCCGGGGTCGCCCTCGTACACCGCGCACTCGGCCAGCGCGTCGGCCTTGCCGCCGAAGCCGCCGATGCGCTCGATGCCGCGGATGAAGCCGGCGCGGAACGCGGTCTTGGCGCGCGCCAGCTCGTCGGCGCTCGGGCCTTCGGCGATCAGCCGCTTGAGCTCCTCGTCGATGATCGCCTCGACCTTGGCCGCATCCACGCCCTGCTTGACGGTGGCGACGATGCCGAAGTTGGAACCCAGCTGCGAGGCCCAGGCGCCGGCGCTGATGCTGTCCACCAGCTTGTCCTGGTGCAGCAGGCGCTGGTCCAGGCGCGAGGACTTGCTGCCGCCGAGCACGCGCGCGAACACCTGCAGCTGGTCGATGTCGACGGTGCCGGTCTGGGCCACGTTCCAGACGCGGTAGATGCGCGCCTGCGGCACCTTGTCGGTCATCACCTCGCGGGTGGACTCGGCGCGCCGGGCCACGTTCACTTCCGGCTGCGCCATGCTCGGACCGGCCGGGATGTCGCCGAAGTAGCGCGCCACCTTCTCCTTGGCGGTGGCCAGGTCGATGTCGCCGGCCAGCACCAGCACCGCGTTGTTGGGGCCGTACCAGGTGCGGAACCACTGCTTCACGTCGTCCAGCGAGGCGGCGTTGAGGTCGTTCATCGAGCCGATCACGCCGTGGTGGTACGGGTGCCCGGCCGGGTACAGCGCACGGGTCAGCTTGTCCCATACCTGGCCATAGGGCTGGTTCTCGCCCTGGCGCTTCTCGTTCTGCACCACGCCGCGCTGCTCGTCGAGCGCGGCCTGGTCGATCGCGCCGAGCAGGTGGCCCATGCGGTCGGATTCCATCCACAGCGCCATGTCCAGCGCGGTGGTCGGCACGTTCTGGAAGTAGTTGGTGCGGTCGGTGTTGGTGGTGCCGTTCTGGTTGGTCACGCCCACCTGCTTGAACGGCTCGAAGAACTCGCCGTCGTGGTTCTCGCTGCCCTGGAACATCAGGTGCTCGAACAGGTGGGCGAAGCCGGTGCGGCCGGCCGGCTCGTCCTTGGCGCCGACGTGGTACCAGATGTTGACCGCCACCACCGGCGCCTTGCGGTCGGTGTGCACCACCACCCGCAGGCCGTTGGGCAGGGTGAACTGTTCGAACGGGATATCGACCTTGGCCGCAGCCGCCGGCCGGGCCAGTGCCTGCGTGGGCGCGAACGCGAGACCGCCGAGCGCGGCGGACAGGGCAACGGCGAGCAGGGCGGGACGGACGACGGTCATTCCACTTTCCTTGAGTAATGAATGTGAAAGCGATCGTAGCCGGCGGCGCCTGCGAACACATCCGCCAGCAGTCATGGCCGGCACGCGGGCCGGTGACCGGGGCGGCGGCGCCTCTTCGAGCCCGCCCGGAACCGTCCAGACAGTGTCCGCCAGCCCTGCGGCGGACGGCGGGGCGGACAGCGGACACCGACCGTCCGGAAAAATATCAAGCAATTTCAATAGCTTGAAGTTGGCACGAGTCATGCGTTGCTTACCGGCGTGAAAGCCCGGTTCCAACGAAACATGACCAAGGGCTGAACGAAATGATTGAAGTGCAGATTTTTCTTGCATCCCCAGTTTCGGTGTACTACCTTACTACCACACCACTGCTCACCAACACTAAATAGGTACCGCCATGAACGCCAAGTCTCTCGCCATCGCCATCGCCATCGCCGCCGGACTGGGTTCGACCGCGCAGGCCGCCAACAACATCGTCACCCTGGAGACCGTGCAGGTCCGTCCCTCGGCCGAGCAGATCGCCCAGCAGCAGCACGAACTGCGCAGCGACATCCCGACCCTGGCCGCCGTGCAGGTGCGCCCGACCGCCGGCCAGATCGTCGAGCGCAATGCCGAACTGGCGGCCAGCCAGTCGGTGGTCACGCTGGCGGCGGTGCAGGTGCGTCCCTCGCACGAACAGCGCCAGGCGCTGGCCGCCGAGACCGCGCAGGACAACGACCGCAACGCCACCGCGATGGCCGTGGCCACCGCCATGGGCCAGCTGGCCATTTCGCTGCCGACCCTCTACGTGCGCCCCACCCCGGCCGAGCTGCAGGCACTGGCCATCGACGTCGCCGCCGGCCTGGTCCGCCAGTAAGCCGCCGTTCCCCCTCGGGGGAACGGTGCGCCGGCACGGCGTAAACTGCGCCGATGACCGCCGCACCCACGTTCGATGTCCTGCTGTTCCAACCTGAAATCCCGCCGAATACCGGCAATGTCATCCGCCTCTGCGCGAACACCGGCGCGCGGCTGCACCTGATCGAGCCGCTGGGCTTCGACCTCAGCGACAGGCAGCTCAAGCGCGCCGGCCTGGACTACCACGAGTACGCGCGGGTGCAGGTCCATCCCGACCTGGATACCGCCCTGCAACGCCTCGCGCCGCGGCGCCTGTTCGCGCTGAGCACGCGCGGCAGCGTGCGCTACGACAGCGTCCGCTTCGAGGACGGCGATGCCTTCCTGTTCGGCCCGGAAACCCGCGGCCTGCCGCAGGAGCTGCTCGACGCGCTGCCGGACGGTCGCCGCCTGCGGCTGCCGATGCGCCCGGACAACCGCAGCCTCAACCTGTCCAACACCGTGGCGGTGGTGGTGTTCGAGGCCTGGCGCCAGCTGGGCTTCGCCGGCGGCCAGTAACCGGCAAGGTCCGCGCATCGCGGCGCGCCCGCACCGATCGCGCACCGCCATCCATTTGCCGCATCGTGTGCCGCCGGAAGCGGCCGCACCGCCACCGGCGCGCATCGACAGCGCCAGTGCGGTCGGCGACCATGGTGCGTGCGGCATGCGATCCGCACCGCCGGAGGACACCGCGTTCCCGGCTGGCGCCACTTCCCGCGCAGACCCCAGACAAGGAATTCCGTGCAATGACCGGTACGCGACGCACCACGCCCCGCTATGCGGAACTCGGCGATCTGCTGCAATCGGCCATCGAACGCGGCGACTACGCGGTGGGCGCGTTGCTGCCCACCGAGATGGAACTGTGCGAACGCTTCGACGTCAGCCGCCACACCGCGCGCGCGGCACTGGCCCGGCTGATCAGCGCCGGGCTGGTGCAGCGCCGTCCCGGCGTCGGCACCCGGGTGATCGCGCAGAACCCGGCGATCCGCTACGAGCACGGGATCGATTCCATGGAACTGCTGATGCAGTACGCCAGCAGCACCCGGCTGGAACTGCTTTCGGGCCAACGCCTGCAGGCCGGCACGGACATGGCGCGGCTGCTGGAGATCGACGCTGGCGACGACTACCTGCAGCTGACCGCCCTGCGCCTGGAAGCCCCCTCGCATCCACCGATCGCGCTGATCGAGATGCTGGTGCCGATACGGCCGGGACTGGCGACCAAAGCGCTGCTCGATCCGGCCCGCGTCGCGTCGGCCATCGCCGAATACCTCAACCCGGCGCGGTTGTCGCAGGTGGAGCAGGTGTTCGACGCCGCCTCGTTCGACGCGCAGGCCGCCAGGGTGCTGGAAATCGGGAAGAACAAGCCGGCGCTGCGCGTGGTGCGCCGCTACCGCGACGCCCATGGCGCGCTGCTGATGATGGCTACCAGCCTGCATCCCCCGGGCCGTTTCGCCTACCGCACGGTGCTCTCGCGCGGCCATCGCTGAAGGCGCGCGCGGGCCGGGAACGGCCCGCTGCGGCCGGCCGGCGACGTGCGCTCAGAACGCGCTGATGCCGGTCAGTTCGCGCCCGATCACCAGCTGGTGCACGGTCTCGGTGCCCTCGTAGGTGATCACCGACTCCAGGTTCAACGCATGCCGGATGGCGTGGTGCTCGGTGGTGATGCCGGCGCCGCCGAGCAGGTCGCGGCACTCGCGGGCGATGTCGATGGCCAGCCGGCAGTTGTTCCACTTGGCCAGGCTGACCTGCTGCGGCGCCATCCGCCCGGCGTCCTTGAGGCGGCCGAGCTGCAGTACCAGCAGCTGCGCGGTGGTGATGCGGCGGGCCATGTCGGCCAGCTTGATCTGCGCGCTCTGGGTGGCGGCCACCGGGCGGCCGAACAGGACGCGCTCCTTGCTGTAGGCCAGCGCTTCCTGCAGGCAGGCGATGGCGGCGCCGACCGGTCCCCAGCTGATGCCGTAGCGGGCCTGCGTCAGGCAGCCCAGCGGCCCCTTCAGGCCCTTCACCCCGGGCAGGCGGTTGCCGTCGGGCACGCGCACGTTGTCGAAGAACAGCGCCCCGGTCACCGAGGCGCGCAGGCTCATCTTGTGCTTGATCTCCTGCGCGGTGAAACCCGGCGTGCCCTTCTCCACCACGAAACCCTGCACGCCGTCGTCGGTCTGCGCCCAGACGATGGCGATGTCGGCCACGGAGCCGTTGGTGATCCACATCTTGGAGCCATCGATCACCCAGTCGCTGCCGTCGCGGACCGCGCGGGTCTTCATGTTCGCCGGATCGGAGCCGCCGTGGGCCTCGGTCAGGCCGAAGCAACCGATCACCTTGCCGCGGGCCATGTCCGGCAGCCAGCGCAGGCGCTGCTCCTCCGAACCGTAGGCGTAGATCGGATACATGCACAGCGAGGACTGCACGCTGACGAAACTGCGGATGCCCGAATCGCCGCGCTCCAGCTCCTGGCAGATCAGGCCGTAGCTGACCCCGTTCAATCCGGCGCCGCCGTACTGCTCCGGCAGCGACGCGCCGAGCAGCCCCAGCTCGGCGATCTCCGGCACCAGCTCGGCCGGGAAGCGCGCCTGGTCGAAACAGTCGCCGATGATCGGCAGCACCCGCTCGTCGGTGAAGCGGGCGACGCTTTCCTGTACCGCGCGCTCCTCCTCGCTGAGCAGGGAACGGACATCGAACAGATCGAACGGATTGAGGGTCATGGCATCCCGCGCAGCGTGGCGACGAATCGGAACGTCATTGTCATCGCTGCGGCATGGCGGGCCAAGTGACCGGGGGACGCACCTACAATGGCCGGCCACCGCCGCCCTTGCAGACACCCATGCAGATCCGCGCCGAACGGGTAGAAGACGCCGCCGCCATCCATCGGCTGGTGCGCGAGGCCTTCGCCACCGCGCCGCACCGCAGCGGCACCGAGCCGCATATCGTCGATGCGCTGCGTGCGGCCGGTGCGCTGTCCGTCTCGCTGCTGGCCGAACGACAAGGCGCCATCGTCGGCCACGTGGCGATCTCGCCGGTGGAACTGGACGATGGGACGCCCGGCTGGTTCGGCCTGGGACCGCTCGCCGTCGCACCGGACCATCAACGCCAGGGCATCGGCACGGCACTGGTGCGGGCCGCCCTTGCCGCGCTGGAGGCGCACGGTGCATCCGGTTGCGTGGTGCTGGGCGATCCGGGCTACTACCGGCGCTTCGGCTTCGCCGCCGACCCGCGGCTGCGCTTGCCGGGCGTGCCCGACGGGTATTTCCAGGCGCTGCCGCTGCGCGGCCCGTTGCCGGCGGCGGACGTGCGCTACCACCGCGGGTTCGATACCCGGCCCTGAGGCTCCATACGCCAGGACCCACGAGCGGATTGCTGCAGTGCAATAAATCACGCGACCGCACGGACGCCCGCCACGCCCACGCAGATTGCCCCGGACTGCGCCAACACGGCGGTCAACGTCGGCGAACTAGGCGTAAACGCTGCGGCCCGGTAACCTGCGTGGTTTGATCCAGCGTCGCCGTGTCGCCCACGCGCGATTCTCAGGCAACCGCCTCCGGCCCACGCCGCGATGGCACTACCCAAGAGTTACGCCCATGAGTGCAGATTCCCCCGCCACCCTGTCCCCCCGCGAAGCGATGGAGTTCGACGTCGTCATCGTCGGTGCCGGTCCCGCCGGCCTGGCCACCGCCATCCGCCTGCGCCAGCTGGCGGTCGAGAAGGGCCAGGAACTGTCGGTATGCGTGCTGGAGAAGGGCTCCGAGCCGGGCGCGCACATCCTGTCCGGCGCGATCATGGACCCGCGCGCCCTGACCGAGCTGTTCCCGGACTGGGCCGAGCGCGGCGCGCCGTTGAAGCAGGCCGTCACCCGCGACGAATTCCTGTTCCTGGGCGAAACCGGCGCCAGGAGCACCCCGAACGCGCTGCTGCCCGAGTGCTTCCACAACAAGGGCAACTTCATCGTCAGCCTCGGCGAAGTGACCCGCTGGCTGGCGCAGCAGGCCGAGGCGCTGGAAGTGGCGATCTTCCCCGGCTTTGCCGCCGCCGAGGTGCTGTACGACGGGAACGGCGCGGTGATGGGCGTGGCCACCGGCGACATGGGCATCCACAAGGACGGCACCCCGGGCCCGAACTTCGAGCGCGGCATGGAGCTGCACGCCAAATACACCATCTTCGCCGAGGGCTCGCGCGGCCACCTCGGCCGCCAGCTGATCGAACGCTTCAAGCTCGATGAAGGCCGCGACCCGCAGGCCTACGGCATCGGCATCAAGGAGCTGTGGCAGATCGACCCGGCCAGGCACGAGCCGGGGCTGGTGGTGCATACCGCCGGCTGGCCGCTGGACAGCGACACCTACGGCGGCTCGTTCCTGTACCACGCCGACGGCGGCAAGGTCGCCATCGGCTTCGTTATCGGGCTGGACTACAGCAACCCGTGGCTGAGCCCGTTCGAGGAGTTCCAGCGCTTCAAGACCCATCCGGCGATCCGCAAGCACCTGGAGGGCGGCAAGCGCATCGCCTACGGCGCGCGCGCGATCACCGCCGGCGGCATCCTCTCGCTGCCCAGGACGGTGTTCCCGGGTGGCGCGCTGGTCGGCTGCGAGGCCGGCTACCTCAATGCCTCGCGCATCAAGGGCAGCCACGCCGCGATCAAGACCGGCATGCTGGCCGCCGAGGCCGCATTCGACGCACTGGCTGCCGGTCGCTCGCGCGACGAGCTGACTGCCTACCCGGAAGCGTTCGAAGCCAGCTGGCTGAAGGCCGAGCTGCTGCAGTCCAAGAACTTCAAGCAATGGTTCAAGAAGGGCCGCAACATCGCCACGCTGATGACCGGCATCGAGCAGTGGCTGCTGCCCAAGCTGGGCATCCGCAACCCGCCGTGGACGATCCACCGCACCAAGGCCGACCATGAGTGCCTGGAGCCGGCCGCCAGCCAGCCGAAGATCACCTATCCCAAGCCCGACAACGTGCTGACGTTCGACCGCTTGAGCTCGGTGTTCCTGTCCTCGACCAACCACGAGGAAGACCAGCCCAGCCACCTGACGCTGAAGGATCCGAGCGTGCCGGTGCGGATCAACCTGGCCGAATACGCCGGCCCGGAAGCGCGCTACTGCCCGGCAGGCGTGTACGAGTTCGTCGGCGAAGGCAACGATACCCGCCTGCAGATCAACGCGCAGAACTGCGTGCACTGCAAGACCTGCGACATCAAGGACCCGACCCAGAACATCGTGTGGGTGACCCCGCAGGGCGGCGGCGGACCGAACTACCCGGCGATGTGAGCCGCCTTCGGCGCGTGCGTGTCCTCCGCGATGCGCACGGCCGCGGGCAGGATCGATCCGCGCGCCGGGTCGGCGCACGACGTTTGCCGCGGTTCGCAGCGGATCGGCAATCGACGTCATCGGAAGTTCCCTTCGGCGGAAAGAACGATGGCCGCCCCGTGGCCTGCACGCTGCTGTGCGCCGCGGCGCGCGGACGTATCGGCGGACGGCGTCGCTGGAAGCCACCCGGGTTCCGACACCGAAGGAACAGCGGGAGACGACCCACGCGATCTACGACGGCGTCCACCCACCGATCGCCGATCGCCGTCAAAGTCCCGCGGCCGGCTTTGCGCGTTGCCGGGACAACCCCGATCATGGCGCCCGCCGCATGTGCGGCGGATCGCAACGAGAAACCCGATGTCGCGCTGGCTGTTGCCGGGCCTTTTGCTGCTGCTGTCGTGCGCCTGCGGCCAACGCGACGCGTTCAACTCCTCCGCGGACCTGGACCCGCACCAGCGCGAGCTGCAACGCGCCTTCGCGGTCTGCGCCGGCTGCCACGACACCCGCGCCGACCTGGGCCACCGCGTCGGCCCCAACCTGCACGGCGTTCTCGGCCGCAAGGCCGGCAGCGCGCCGGGCTACCGCTATTCCGATGCGCTGCGCGACAGCGACATCGTCTGGGATGCGCAGACGCTGGAAGCCTTCCTCGCCTCGCCGCAGCGCTACCTGCCCGGCACGAAGATGCTCAACGCCACTTCCGATCCGCAACGGCGCAAGGCCGCCATCGAATACCTCGAGCGGCAGCAATGAGCGCTTGAAGCCCCGGAACCGCAGGCACCCGACGCCTCCCATCGAGGAGAACCCGCGGCCGCGTTCGAGGGGCGCACATCGATTGCGTTGCCGGTGCCACAAGTTCCCCAACCCGCCGCTCAATTTATGTACCGGTCAGTTTGATATTCAGGGCTGATTCCGTTGGCTAACGGATAATTCACAACTGTCGAACGGCACCGGATCCACGCCGCATCGATCAAACCAATAAAAAAGGTATCCCGATTATGAAGACTTCCCTGCTTGCCCTGGGTCTGTTGGCTGCACTGCCGTTCGCCGCTTCCGCTGCCGACGGCCTGTCCTACAACTACGTGGAAGGCGGTTACGTGAACACCGATGCCAAGGGCGGCGACGCCGACGGCTGGGGTGTGAAGGGCTCGGTCGCCGTGGCGCCGAACTTCCATGTCTTCGGTGACTACACCGCCCAGGAAACCGACCGCAACAACATCGACGTCGACCAGTGGCGCCTGGGCGTGGGCTACAACCACGGCATCGGCGCCAGCACCGACCTGCTGGCCCGCGCCGCGTACCAGAAGTTCGACCCGCAGTACGGCCCCGACTTCAACGGCTACAGCGCCGAGGTCGGCGTGCGCACCGCCTTCACCCCGATGTTCGAAGGCTACGCGCTGGCCGGCTACGAGGACTACAGCAAGAAGCACGGCATCAACCCGGACGGCGAGTTCTACGGTCGCGTCGGTGGCCTGGCCAAGTTCAACGCCAACTGGGGCGTGAGCGGCGAGGTCAAGCTGGCCAAGGGCGGCGACAAGGAGTGGTTCGTCGGCCCGCGCTTCACCTGGTAAAGGCAAGACGTTTCACCGGCGCGCGTTCTCTCTCCCCCCGCGCCACCGAAGCCCGGTCCCCCGACCGGGCTTCTTCTTTTTCCGGGGCGCGGAAAACGGCGGCATCGCGACCGCGGCCCCGTTCCACGCCTACACTGCGCGATCATCCAGCCAACAGGCAGATCCCATGCACTTCTGGTCGATCCCTGCACTTGCCGGAGAACTGGCCTCCGGGCGCGTGACCGACCGCAAGGCGATGCACTACTTCCTGGCATCCACGTTGCTGATCCTCGCGCAGACGCATTACGCGCTCTGGTGGGGACCACGCTCGGGCTGGCTGTTCCATTTCGAGTTGCTGGCCCTGGCCACGATCGCCTGCATCGGCTGCGTCCAATGCGGGAGCGCCGGCAACGGCAGGGATTTCGCCCTGCGCATCGTCTGCCTCTCGGTCCCCTGCGGCGTCAGGGTATTCGCGCTCAGCCTGGTCCTGGGCCTCGCCCTGCACTTCAATGCCGCCACGCTTTTCGACCACGTGACCTTCCGCGACCCCGGGCGCGCCTTCGACCTGGTCAGCTATGCCGGATTCTTCGGTTTCAGCGTCTACTTCTGGTACCTGCTGCACCAGGGCATGACCACCATCTCCAGGCTGCAGCAACCCGAAGGCGCCTCACCGGGTCCGGAACGATAGTCGGCACATGAAAGAGCCCGGCAATGCCGGGCTCCTGGTTTCGACTCCGGCCATTCCCGCCGGTGCCTACTTGAACAGCGTGTCCGGGTATTCCGGTTTCTGTTCGCGTGCCAGCAGTTGCTGCAGGCCGTCGGCCGGGCTCAGCTCGCCGTGCAGGACGGCGCGCACCGCGTTGGAGATCGGCAGGTCGATGCCGTGGCGCTCGGCCTGGCGCATGACCTCGTCGGCCGTCTGTACCGATTCCACCACCTGGCCGATTTCCTTCACCGCCTCCGGCAGGCTTTGGCCACGTCCCAGCGCCAACCCCAGCCGGCGGTTGCGCGACAGGTCGCCGGTGCAGGTCAGCACCAGGTCGCCCAGGCCGGCCAGCCCCATCAGGGTTTCCGGCTTGGCGCCGATCGCCGCGGCCAGCCGCAGCATTTCGTTCAGGCCGCGGGTGATCAGGCCGGCGCGGGCGTTGAGGCCCAGCTGCATGCCGTCGGCCACGCCGGTGGCCACCGCCAGCACGTTCTTCATCGCCCCGCCCAGCTCGGCGCCGACCATGTCGTCGCCGGTATAGGCACGGAACGCCGGACCGTGCAGGGCCTCGGCCACCTGCTGGGCGAATCCGGCGTCGTCACCGTGCACGGTGAGCGCCGTCGGCAGGCCCTGGGTGACTTCCTTGGCGAACGAAGGCCCGGTGACCACCGCCAGCGGCACCTCCGGGCCCAGCACCTCGCGGGCGACCTCGTGCAGGAAACGGCCCGAACCGGGCTCGAAACCCTTGGTCGCCCACGCCACCCCGGCCGCGGCCGGACGCAGCGGCGCCAGCGCGCGCACCGTCTCGGCGAAGGCATGCGAAGGCACCACCACCAGGATCCAGGCCGCCCCCTCGACTGCGGCGGCCAGCTCGGTGGTCGCACGCAACGATTCGGGCAGCGGAATGCCCGGCAGGTAGCGGGTGTTCTCGTGCCGCCGGTCGATGGCTTCCACCATCGCCGGATCGCGCCCCCACAGCACGGTCGGATGACCGTGCCGGGCGACCAGCGATGCCAGCGCGGTGCCCCAGGAACCGGCACCGAGGACGGCGATCTTTTCCGGACTGCTGCTCATCCGTTGCAAAAGGCGGCGCCGATCAGGCGTTGCCGGCCGGCTCGGAATCGGCCAGCGAGGCGCCTTCGGCCTGCTGCTGACGCTGGCGCAGGGTCTCGGCGTACAGGCCTTCGAAGTTGATCGGCTGCAGGTAGAACGGCGGGAAGCCGCCGGCCTGGATCAGGTCGCTGACCAGCGAGCGCACGTACGGGAACAGGATGCTCGGGCACTGGGTGCCGAGCAGCACGTCGATCGCCTGCGGCTCCAGGCCGACCAGGCCGAACACGCCGGCCTGCTGCACTTCGGCCACGTAGGCGGTCTTGTCGCCGGCCTTGCAGGTCAGGGTCACCGCCAGCACCACCTCGAACGCATTCTCGGCCAGGCGCTGCACGCGCTGGTTGAGGTTGAGCTGCAGTTCCGGCTGCACGGCTTCGTTGAACACGGCCGGCGAGTTCGGGGATTCGAAAGAAACGTCCTTGACGTAGATCTTCTCGATGGTGAACGCGGGACCGGTGGCGGCTTCTGCCGGGGCAACGGCGCCGTTGGTGTTCTCTTCGGACATTTCTCAGGACTCCAGAACGAATTTCAGATGATTGGGATTGTTACATGCCAAGCGATGGGGGCAGGACGTTGCCTGCACAAGGCCTTAACGCGAAAACAACGCTCAGCCGCGGCCCTTGACCAGCGGCAGCTCGGCCGCCTGCCAGGCGGGAATGCCGCCTTCGAGCACATGCACCTGCTCGAAACCGGCCTTCTTCAACGACTTGGCGGCCGTGTTGGAGGCGTTGCCGCTGCGACACACCAGCACCACCGGCGACTGCCTGGCCGAGGCCAGCAGCTTGTGCCCGGGATTGAGCTGGCTCGGCAGCACGTTGCGGCTGCCGGCGATGTGGCCCTTCTCGAATTCGGCGGCGGCCGACAGGTCGATCACGATGGCGTCGCCGCTGTTGATCAGCCGGGTCAGTTCGGCCGGCTTGAGCGACTTGTAGCCGCGGAACAGGCGTGCGATCTCGGTGGCGATCAGGGCGACGGTCAGGCCCACCAGGGCCAGCGACAGCATCGGGTTTCGGCCAGCGAAGGCCAGCAACTCTTCGTAGTTCACTCAGGTCACGGGTCGATAAGCGGGCGGCGATTGTCGCACAAGCCGGCCGGGCGGCGACCAGCGCGGGCCCGGGTGCGGTGCCGGCTCCCGGAGCGCCACGCAGGTTCAGCCGGGCGCCCACCGCGGTTGCACGGCCGGTTCCGGAGCGGATCGGCGCGACCGCAGCCATGCATGTCCCTCGCCGCGTGGTCACCCCGGCGCAGGCGGGCGTCCCTTCCGGCGCGGGTTCAGGCTCCGCCGCAGGCAACCGCGGCGGCGACCGGCGATGGGTCGGTGGCCGGCGCTACTGGCCCTGCCACAGGTCCGGCAGTCCTTCCGCCTGCCACCAGCGCTTGGCCTGCGGGTCCCAGCGCCAGCGCTCGCGACCCTGCACGATGCGCTCGGCCTGGGTATTGCGGTTGACCACGCCCAGTTCGACGCGGCGCTCGATGGAGCCGTCGGCCAGCTGGCCGCTACCGCGCACGCGGTAGCCGGACACCTGCAGCTGGCGATAGCGCTCGCGCTCCAGGTCGGTCATCGGGTGCGCCAGGCGGTACTCCGGATCCAGATATTCCTGCGCGCTGTCGAAGTCGCTCCAGCGGATCGCCGCCGTGTAGGCGTCCTGGGTCTGGACCAGCTTGGCGCGCTGGCTGCGGCTGGGACCGGCGGCGGCGGCCAGGCCGGTGCAGGCCACCAGCAGGATCAGCAGGACAATCTGGAAGGCGTGGCGCATGTCTTTCCCCGGGTACGGTCGCCCATCCTAACCCTTGGCGATGGCGACGAAACGTCCATCCAGTTCGGCCGCCGCGGCGCCGGCTTCGCCGCCCAGCCAGGCCCCCACCCCGATGCGGGCGCGACCGCGCCGGGAGAAGGTGGCGAGGAAGGTTTCCCAGTCGGCATCCTCCAGCGCGCCCGCGCTGGCCTGCAGGTCGTCGTAGACCGGCGCGCGGTAGCGGATATGGCTGTCGGCGACATATACCTCGGCATCGAACCCGGCCAACTGCAGGCGCAGCGTCACCAGCGCCCAGCCGGCCAGGGTCATCACCGACGCCAGGCTGCCGCCGAAGGCGTTGCCCTTGTCGTTGACGTTGGCCGCCAGCGGCGCATGCAGGCGCAGCCGACCGTCGCCATAACCATCGAGGCGGATGCCCATCGCCGCCACCGGCGGCATGGCGCACAGCGTCGCCTGCAGGCGGTCCAGCAACGGCTGCGGGGAAGAACGGACTTCGGACATCGGACTCGCTGCGCAACGACAAAGGGCCCGCATAATGCCCGCAATGAATGACAGTTGCGAAAATACGGCAGCGCATTGTCCGCCCTGGTATCTGCTTTCGCTGCGGCCGCGCGGTGGCCACGCGGCGATGCGGCGCGCAGCGACCCGGGTCGGGGGCCGCGTGCTCGCACTGTCGCCGTGGCGGCTGCAGCCACGCGACGATGACCTCACCCGCCGGCAACTGGCGCTGGCGCTGGACGCCGAGCGCATCATCTTCACCAGCCCGGCGGCGGTGCGTGCGGCGGCCGCGCTGGCGCCGCTGCGGGCCACCGCCGGCGGCACGCTGCTGGCGGTCGGCGCCGGCACCGCCGGTGCCCTGCACCGGCATGGCGCCGGCCAGGTACTGGCACCCTCGCGGATGGACAGCGAGGGACTGCTGGCGTTGCCGGCGCTGGCGGCACTGCACGGCCTGCGCGCCGGGCTGGTCACCGCCCCCGGCGGCCGTGGCCTGATCGCCGCGCAACTGCAGGCGCGCGGCGCGACCCTGATCCGCGCCGATGTCTACGAACGCATCGCGGTACCGCTGCCGGCGGCCAGCCTGCATCGCCTGGCCCACCTGCGCGCGCCGGCGGTGCTGGCGCTGAGCAGTGGCGAGGCGCTGGAGCGGGTGCTGCCGCAGCTGACGCCGGAGCTGCTGGCGCGTTGGCGGCGGATGCCGGTGGTCGCCGCCGGACCGCGCCTGGCCGACCACGCCCGGCAGTCGGGTTTCTCCCGCGTGCACACGGCCGCCGGGCCGATGCCGCGGCAGCTGGCCGACGCCGCGCGTGCCGCGATCGAGGCAATGCAGGGCTGAACCGTGCGCGCGATCACGCTTGCAGCACCACCGCGCGACAGGTGATCCTTGCCGGGCATCGCCGACCGCCGCGACGTGCGCGACGATGGCGTGACCGACAAGGACGCAGTCCCCCATGAACGAATCGCTTCCGTCCTCTCCGCGCCGCAGATGGCGCTGGATCGCCGTGATTGTCCTGATCGTGCTGGCAACGGCCGCGATCTGGTTCGGCCACCGGCAATGGCAGGCCCGCGCGGCCGAGGCCGCGGAAGCCCGTGCCGCCGCCGCGCAGCAGCTGGCGGCATTGCAGCGGAGCGTCGACGCCCTGCGCCGCGACCAGCGCGCCAATGCCCGCGCCATCCAGGATGCGGCCGCCACCAACCGCGTGCTGCGCGACGAAATACTCGGCCTGGGCCAACGCAACGCGTTGCTGGAGGCCAACCTGGCGCAGCTGGCCGACAGTTCGCGCAGCAACGTGCCCTCGCTGCGCCGGGAGGAGGCCGAGCTGCTGCTGAGCCAGGCCCAGCAGCGGCTGGAATTCGCCGGCGACGTGGAAGGCGCCCGGCGGCTGTATGCATTGGCCGCCGGGGCGCTGGAAAGCATCGACCTGCCCGGCTACCTCGACCTGCGCCAGGCGCTGATGCAGGAGCGCAACGCGCTCGACGCGCTGGGCCCGGGCATCGTGCCCGCGCTGGACGCGAAGCTGCTGCAGTTCGCCGACGCCCTGCAACAGCTGCCCGACCAGGCGCCGGCCAACGGCGACGCCGGCCCATGGTGGCACCAGTTGCTGTCGCCGCTGGTGCAGATCCGCCCCACCCAGGGCGACGTGCTGGTGTCCCGCTCCGAACGCATCGCCGCGCAGGATTCGCTGCAGGTCGAACTGAGTCTGGCGCGGGCGGCGCTGGCGCGCGGCGACAGCGGCAGCTACCGGCGCGCGTTGACGCGGGTCGACGGCTGGCTGCTGCGGCTGTGGCCCGATTCCCCGGCACGGCGGCAACACCGGGCGGAGCTGGACGCCCTGCGCGACACCGAGTTGAAGCCGACGCTGCCGGAACTGGGCAGCACCCTGCAGCAACTGCGCGCGATGCGCGACGGGAGGACCTCGCCATGAAACCGTTCCGCTCCCTGCTGATCCTGCTGCTGGTCGCCGCGCTGGGCATCCTCGGCGCGCAATGGCTGGCCCAGCAGCAGCTGCGCGACCTGGGCGAGGTCATCGTCCAGGTCGGCGGCAACGACTACGTCGCCACCCTGCCGCAGGCCGCGCTGGCCCTGCTGATCGCCGTGCTGCTGCTGTGGCTGCTGTGGACGCTGGCCAGTGCGCCGTTCCGCGCCTGGGCCCGCTACCGGCGCCGCCAGGGCCGGACCCGGCTCTTCGAAGGCCTGCAGGCGCTGGAACAGGGCCAGTGGCAGCGCGCCGAACGGCTGCTGCAGGCGGCAGCCAAGGATCCGGAAGTCGGCACGGTCGCGCTGGCCGCAGCCATCCGCGCCGCCGAGGCGCGCGGCGATACCGCGGCCGCCGGCCAGTACCTGCAGCAGCTCGGCGCCGTCGACGCGACCAGCCATGCGCTGCACAGCGCCGAACGCTGGCTGGCGCAGCAGCGCCCGCTGGAGGCGATCAACGCGCTGGACGTGGCCGGCATCCAGCCGCTGCCGCCGCGCGGGTTGTGGCTGCGCACCGAAGCGCTGGCGCAGGCCGGCCGCGCCGCCGAAGCCTACGGCCAGCTCGGCGCCCTGCGCCAGCAGCAGGCGCTCACCGCCGACGCACTGGCCGCGCTGGAAACCCGCCTGGCCGCGCAGGCGCTGGCCGAGGCCGACGACGTCAACGCCCTGGCCGCGCACTGGGAAGTGCTGCCCAAGGCCTTGCGCCACGATCCGGCGGTGGTTTCCGTCTACGCGCGGCGCGCCGTGGCGCTGAACTGGGAAGAGCCGGCATTGCGCAGCCTGGAACAGGCACTGGAGGCGCGCTGGGACGAATCGCTGGCCGCGTTGTACGGCACGCTGCCGGTGGAGCGGTTCGATTCGCGCCGGGCCAGTGCCCAGCGCTGGCTGCAGGCCCATCCGGCCAGCCCGGCGCTGCTGCTGACCCTCGCGCGGCTGGCGCGGCGGCAGGGGCAATGGGCGCAGGCCGAGGAGTTCCTGCACCGGGCCATCGCCCAGGATGCCGGCGCCGATGCCTGGGAGGAACTGGGCGAGGGATTTGCGGCCAACGGCGACGACGCGCTGGCCCGCCAATGCCTGCTCAACGCGCTGCGCCTGCGCCGCGGCGAACCGGTGGACGCGCTGGGCGGCCGCGACCTGCAGCAGCAGATCCACGACCAGGCGGTGCCGGAAGAACGCGACGAGCACGGCTTGCCGCGGTTGCCGGATTGAAGGCGAACCCCGTAGGAGCGACGTCAGTCGCGACAGGGGCTCGCCCGCGAAATCCCACCGGCTAGGTTCATCGGCACGGCCCTGTCGCGACTGACGTCGCTCCTACGGGAATCATCCCGCCGGCCAGGGCCGTGCCTGCGGCACGGAGACGCAGCTGGCGGCTTCTCCGGCGACTGCCGCGCTCGACCAGTCTTCCAGCGCGGGTGCGTCGGCCTTTCCTTGCAGCGGCGCAGGCGGCCGGGCGCTGCCGATGGCCAGTGCATCGAGCAGCGTCATCGCCACCAACTGCGTTCCCAGCCGGGTCGGGTGCATGCCGTCGCGCTGGTACAGCGGGGTTTCCGGCGCCTGTTCCCGCGCCAGCCGCCAGGCGCTGGCGACCGGGGCCACGCATGCGCCCACCGCCTGCGCCGCCAGCCGGTAGCTGGTTTCGGCCTCCTTCGACCTATGCGCATGCTGCCGTTGCGGCCATGCCGAGAGCAGTACCAGCCGCGTGTGCGAGGTGGCCGGCAACAGCCGGTCGATGCGCTGCACGCTGGCGCGCAGCGCGTCGCGGCTGGCCGGCAATGCCGATGGCCCCTGCTGCAGCACCACCCAGTCCCAACGCTGGCCGAGCAGGCGCTGCAGGCGGCCGTCGCGCAGGTGGTCGGACAGCGCGTAGTCCGGCTTCGCCAGCAGGGTCACCTCCAGCCGTGCGTGCCGGCCGGTCGCCTGCCGGGTCAGTTCGCGCGGCAGGTCGTTGCTGTAGAGGTAGCTGTTGCCCACCAGCAGCACCCGCAACGGCGGCTCCTGCTGCGCCCATGCCGGACGCACAGCCGGCCACAGCAGGAGTGCGCAACCCGCCAGCCGCCACAGCCAGGCGCGGATCGATGGCCGGCCAGCGTTCCCTGCTGCCGGCCCGGTGGCCATCAGCGCTCGACGATCGCCACCACGCCCATGCCGCCGGCGGTGCAGATCGACACCAGCGCACGGCCGCCGCCGCGTTCGGCCAGCTGCTTGGCGGCGGTGGCGATCACCCGCGCGCCGGTGGCGGCGAACGGATGGCCGGTGGCCAGCGAGGAACCGACCGGGTTGATCTTCTCCGGATCGATCCGGCCCAGCGGCGCGTCCAGGCCCAGGCGGCTGCGGCAGTAGTCCTCGCTCTCCCACGCGCGCAGCGTGCACAGCACCTGCGCGGCGAACGCCTCGTGGATCTCGTAGATGTCGAAATCCTGCAGGGCCAGGTTGTTGCGCTTGAGGATTTCCGCCACCGCCACGGTCGGGGCCATCAGCAGGCCTTCGCCGTGCACGAAGTCGACCGCGGCGACCTGCGAATCGCGCAGGTACGCCAGCGGTTCGTGGCCGTGCGCACGCGCCCACTCGTCAGACGCCAGCAGCACCGCCGAGGCGCCGTCGGTCAGCGGGGTCGAGTTGGCGGCGGTCAGGGTGCCGCGCCCGGAGGTCTTGTCGAAGGCCGGCTTCAGCGTGGCCAGCTTTTCCAGCGAGGTGTCCGCACGCAGGATGTTGTCGCGCTCCACGCCGCGGAACGGCGCGATCAGGTCGGTGAAGAAACCGCGCTCGTAGGCCGCGGCCAGCTTCTTGTGCGAGGACACCGCCCACTCGTCCTGCGAGTCGCGCGAGATGTTCCACTGCTTGGCCATGTCCTCGCAGTGGTCGCCCATGCTCTTGCCGGTGCGCGGCTCGGCCACGCCGGGGAACTCGGGCTTGAGCTCGGAGAACCTGAAGCCGGACACCAGCGCCTTGAGCTTGTCGCCGGTGCTCTTGGCGCGGTTGGCCGCCAGCAGGCGCGCGCGCAGCTTCTTGCCGTAGACGATCGGCACGTCGGAAGTGGTGTCCGAGCCGCCGCCGATGCCCGATTCGATCTGCCCCAGCGCGATCTTGTTGGCGACGGTGATGAGCGTGTCCAGCGAGGTGCCGCAGGCGCGCTGCAGGGTGATGCCCGGGGTCAGCGGCGACAGCCCGGAGGACAGCGCGGCCTCGCGGCCCAGGTTCCAGTCGCTGGGATGCTTGATCACCGCGCCCATCGCCACTTCGCCCAGCTGCTGGCCGTGCAGGCCGAAACGCTCGACCAGCGCGCCGAGCGTGCGCACCGACATTCCGAGGTTGCCGACGTCCGAATAGGCCGTGTTCTGGCGGCAGAACGGAATGCGGACACCACCGAGGATGGCGACGGGACGAGCGCTGGACATGCGGATACCTGACAGGGAGGGAGGGGCTGCAACGCAACCTGCACGCAACGGGCAGGCATAATGGGGCAAAGTGTAGCTTCGACCCCGTGACGGGCCAACCGCGAAACATGAGCAATCCCTTCCCCGGCATGAATGCCCTCGGCGTACTGGCACTGGAACTGGCCGGCGGCGCGACCCCGCAGCACGCCGCGCTGTCCTCCGAACAGGCCGGGCAGCTGGCCGAGCGCATCGGCCGCGACCTGGCCAAGCTGGTGCCGCAGGTCGGCGAGATGGAACTGGTCCTGGCCGGTGCCCATTTCGACCCGGCCGAGGTGCTGCGTCCGGGCTGGCCGATCCACCGGCGGCTGCAGGAACTGCACCAGCGCGCGCCCGGCCGCCACCAGGGCCCGCGCCTGCTGGCGTTCGGCAGCGACGCCAAGGGCGAGATCCCGCTGCCGCTGCAGGCCGATGCCACGCTGACCGGCGGCGGCCTGCGGGTGCTGCCGTTCCTGCTGGCCGGCGACGACCCGCAACCGCTGCAGGCGGTGACCGAGGCGCTGGAAGAGGTGCTGCTGGCGCAGGGCATGGCCCATGCCGACACCGCACTGCTGGCGCAGCAGGCGTTCGGCGCGCAGATCGAGCACGCCCGTTACCTGACGATCAACGACCTGCTGGCGATGATGTCGATGCAGTACGACAACCAGGGGCTGGCCGTGCTGTGGCCGCTGCTGGAAGCCGCGTTGCTGGCGCCGGCGGACGAGGAATGGCTGCAGGCCGCCCCCGAACCGCTGCTGCGCTACGCCGGCGGCGAAGTGCGCATGGCGCTGTTCGACCCGGCCGGCTGGTGCGCGTACTACGCCCACGACAAGAACGACTGCCAGCGCCTGCAGCGGGTGTACGACCAGTACCTGATGCGCCAGCGGCAGCTGGCCGCGGTGCTGGAAGCCCATGGCGTGCCGGTGCTGTACGTGCACTGCGAGCCCGGCCAGGACCCCAGGCAGCTGCTGGCCGGCTGACGCCGCCCGGCGGGCAGGGCCGCCACGGAAATTCCTCCCTTCCAGGCAGCCTTCCCGGGCTGCCTCGTTGCCGCTCGAAAAGCTCGCGACTGACGTCGCTCCTGCAACGTATCCCTGCGACGCTGCGTGGCCTTGGACCATCGTCGGGGGATGTGCGACCCGGTCAGCTGTCAGCCGGCTGGTGCCGCCCACCGGCAGGGCCGCGACGGAAATTCTTCCTTTCCAGGCACCCCTCCAGGCTGCATTGTTGCCACTCGAAAGCTCGCGACTGACATCGCTCCTACCAGCAGCAAACAGGCGTTGTAGGAGCGAGGTGAGTCGCGGCCCGGGATGCCACCGGCCCTGAGCCGCCCCCGGTAACTCCGGCTACCCGGCGCTGCGACCGGCGCCTCATCGGCGCTACACGCGACGGCGGGCAGACTCGGCATGGACCCACGCCGGAGCCGTCCATGCCGCCATCCCCGCCGCATCTGCAGGGCATCCTGGAAACCGCGCTGTACGTCGCCGACCTGGCGACCGCCGGGCGCTTCTACGAAGACGTGCTGGGCCTGGCGCCGATGCATGCCGACGCGCGGCTGCTGGCCTACCCGCTGGCGCCGGCGCAGGTGCTGCTGCTGTTCCAGCGCGGCGGCAGCGAGCAGACCGTGCGGCTGCCGTTCGGCACCATCCCGGCGCATGGCGGCAGTGGCGAGCAGCACATCGCCTTCGCCATCGCCAGCGATGCGCTGGCGGGCTGGGAACGCCGCCTTGCCGGCCACGGCGTCGCCATCGAAGGCCGCACCGACTGGCCGGCCGGGGGCCACAGCCTGTATTTCCGCGATCCGGACCGGCACCTGCTGGAGCTGGCCACGCCGGGGCTGTGGCACAACTACTGAAAGCATCCGACAGAACACGCCAGCCCCCAACGAGGCGCTTTTCAACAGGCGAACGACCGCTCACCCAATGTTCTGGGCGGGGATCCAGGCGAACGCCTCCGGGGACCGGCGCCTTGCACCGCCGTGAAGCTTCTCCCGCCTAACGGTTCTGTCAGCCGTTCCGGTTCTGTCCCCGCGGTCGCGGCAACGGCGCCTGCCGTCGCCGCGCGCGGCCTCACTCGGCGCGTTCGATCACCGCGCAGGCCAGGCGGCCGCCGGCATTGCCGGTGGGCTGGCTGGTGTAGTCGTCCGGATCGGCATGCACGATCAGGCCGCGGCCGATGATGTCGAAATCGTCGCCGTTGCCGACGTTGACGTTGGCCGACACCGGGCCGTCGATGCGGGCGTTGCCCTGCGCGTCGGCGGCGATGTTGGGCATGTCGCCGCCGTGGTGGACCTCGCCGGTCACGCTGCCGTGCTCGACCTGCGCCGGGTTGAAGTGACCGCCGGCGCTGCTGCCGTCCGCCGCGCTGCAGTCGCCCTTCTCGTGGATGTGGAAGCCGTGCTCGCTGTCCGGCTGCAGGCCGCTGACCTGGCCGCTGGCATGCAGGCGGCCGTCCACCACGGTGAACTCGACCTGGCCGCTGACCTGGCTGTCGCCCAGCGGTGCCAGGGTGGCGCGTGCCACCACTGCGGCGGGTTCGGCCTCGGCCGTCGGGGCCGGCGCCGCGGCCTCCGGCGCCGGGGTGGTGTCCTGCGGCTGGCAGGCGCCCAGGCCCAGCACGGCGATGGCGGCGAACAGCGGGGTATGGATCGAACGCATCGGAAACTCCTTGGTGTGTTGTCTGTGTGGGGATATCAACGGGTGACCCGGATCACGCCGCAGGCGATCCGCGCGCCGGCGTTGCCGGCCGGCTGGCTGCGGTAGTCGTCGGCCTGCGCATGCACCACCAGCGCACGGCCGGCGATGTCGTTGGCCGCGCCGCCGCCGAGGGTGACGCCGCGCAGTTGCACGTCGACGTTGGCCACGCCTTCGCCATCGACGACCAGGTTGTCCATGTCGCCGGCATGGTGGGCGCCGCTGCCGGCGCGGCCGTGCGGCATCGCCGTGGGATTGAAGTGGTCGCCGGCGCTGGCGGCGTCGATGGCGCTGCAGTCGCCACGCTCGTGCACGTGGAAGGCGGCCAGCCGGTGTGGTTGCAGGCCGCCGACCACGCCGCTGATGCGCACGCCGCCGACCACGGGCACCAGCACCAGGCGGCCGCTGACCAGGCTGGCCGAGGCCGGGGCGAGATTGGCTTCGGCCTGCTGCGCGGTGCTGACGGCGACCGGCGGCGGCGGTGCGGGCGGCGCCGGCGGTGGCGCCGAGCTGCACGCTCCCAGCACCAGCAGCACGGACGACAGCGGCAGCAGGAATGACGAAGAACGACGCATCGATGGCTCCATGTAACGGGGGGACGCTAACCGCGGCGGTGTCCACGCGCCATGAAGCCGGCGCGGCACCGCGGTCGGCGGACAGTATCAGCTGCGGCGGCGGCCCGGTCCCAGCTTGCGGGTCACGGTGTTGCGGCCCAGCCCCAGCCGTGCGGCGGCTTCGGCACGACGGCCGTGGGTGAACTGCAGCGCCGCTTCCAGCAGCACCGCATCCAGCCGCTCGCGCGCCTCGGCATGCAGGCCCTCGGCGCCCGTGGCCAGGCGCTGCCGCGCCCACGCCGCCAGTTGCTGGTCCCAATGGCCGGGATCGACCGCGCGGCGGACACTGCGGCCGCCGCGGGCCAACGCCATGGCGACATCGGCCGCATCGATGGTGTCGGCCACCGCCAGTGCCGCCAGCCGCCAGCACACGTTCTCCAGTTCGCGCACGTTGCCCGGCCAGTCGTGCTCGCGCAGCGCCTGCAGTGCCGCCGGGGTGAGCCGCTTGGGGGGAGTGTCAAGCTTGCGCGCGGCCGTCGCCAGGAAGTTCTCGGCCAGTCGCGGCACGTCGGCGCGGCGCTCGCGCAGCGGCGGCAGCTGCAGCCGCACCACGTCCAGCCGGTGCAGCAGGTCGGCGCGGAAACGCCCCTGCTCCACCAGCGTTTCCAGGTCCTGGTGGGTGGCGGCGATCACCCGCACGTCGACCCGGATCAGTTCGCGGCCGCCGACGCGGAAGAATTCGCCTTCGGCCAGCACCCGCAGCAACCGCGTCTGCAGCGGCAACGGCATGTCGCCGATCTCGTCCAGGAACAAGGTGCCGCCGTTGGCCTGTTCGAAGCGGCCGACGTGGCGGCGCTGGGCGCCGGTGAAGGCGCCGGCCTCGTGCCCGAACAGCTCGCTTTCCAGCAGTTCGGCCGGAATCGCGGCGGTGTTGAGCGCCACGAACGGCCCCTTGGCGCGCGGCGATTCGCGGTGCAGCGCATTGGCCACCAGTTCCTTGCCGGTGCCGGTCTCGCCGTTGATCAGCACCGACAGCGGCGCCTGCGCCAGCCGCCCGATGGCGCGGAACAGCGCGCGCATCGCCGGGGTATCGCCGATCAGTTGCGGGCTGTCGGCGGCCTTGCCCGGCGCTACCGGCAGCGCATCTTCGGTGCCGTCGGCGTCGGCTTCGGGCAGCGCGCGCCGCGCCAGTTCCACCGCATCGTCCAGGTCGAACGGCTTGGACAGGAACTCGTGGGCGCCGCCGCGGAACGCGCCGGCGGTGCTGGCCACGTCGGTGTAGGCCGACATCACGATCACCGGCAGCTGCGGCTGGGCGCTCTTGAGCTTTTCCAGCAGCACCAGGCCGTCGTCGCCGGGCATGCGCACGTCCGTGAACAGCAGGTCCGGCGCCGGCCGCTGCGCCAGCGCCTGCAGCGCGGCGGCGGCGCTGTCGAAGCCCTCCACCGCGTAACCGGCGTCGCGCAACGCGGTGGACAGCACGAAGCGCACCGAACGGTCGTCGTCGACCACCCAGACGCGGTGGGAAGGATCGCGGTTATCAGCCATCGCGCAGCTCCGGTTCCGGCTCGCCGGCCGGCAACGGCAGCAGCAGGGTGAAAACGGTGTGGCCCGGGCGCGAACGGTAAGTCAGGTTGCCGCGGTGCTCGCGCGCCACCTGCTGCGCCAGCGCCAGGCCCAGGCCGGTGCCCTCGGCGCGGCCGCTGACCAGCGGCAGGAACAGGTGCTCGGCCAGTTCCTCGGGCACGCCGCGGCCGTCGTCGACGATCTCCAGCCGCAGCGCCAGGGTATGCACCTGGTCGGCGATGCGCAGACCGTGCTCGACCCGGGTACGCAGGGTGACGCTGACCGCGCCGGCCTGGATCGCGTTGCGCACCAGGTTCCAGGCGGCCTGGGTCAGGCGGTCGGCGTCGCCCGGGAATTCGGGAATGCTGGGGTCGTAGTCGCGCTGCAGCCGCACCGACCAGCCGGCCTCGTTCTCGGCCAGCCGCAGCACCCGCTCCAGCGACGCATGGATGTTCAACAGCGCGTGCGGGCGCGCCGGCGCCGGCGACAGCAGTTGTTCCAGCAGCGCGTTGAGGCGTTCGATCTCGGCGCCGATCAGGTCGATCAGCTCGCGCTCGTCGGCATCGCGCTGGCCGGCGCGGCGCGCCAGCAGCTGCGCGGCGCCCTTCAGCCCGGCCAGCGGATTGCGCAGTTCGTGCGCCAGTCCCTTGAGCGCGGCGCTGAGCGCGCCGGGCAAGGCCTGGGCCGGGTCCGATACCGGGAATTCATCGACCGGGTAGGCCTCCAGCAACCAGCCGCCACCATCGAGCCGGCTCAGCCAGCCTTCGGCGAAGCGCGACGCCTCGCCCGGCAATGCCATCGCCAGCCGGTGCAGGCGCAGTTCGTCACGCTCGTCCTTTTCCAGGAAATGCGCCAGCGCCGCGCCCTGCGCTTCCAGCGAGGCCAGCGGCTGCCCGAGCAACCGCCGCACGCTGACCCCCAGCCAGCGCGCGAATGCCGGGTTGGCGCCCTGGATGCGTCCGTCCGGACCGGCCCAGGCCACCGGGGTGCCGAGCATGTCGAGCGAGGGGGGCGCTGCAGTCATGGTCATTGCACCAATGTAGTGCAAAGCGCTCGCAAACGCTGCCTCAGCGGCGCTGCAGCAGCAGCGAATGTAGGATGCGCGCGTCCTCGGCGTCGAGCTCGGCGGGCAGTTCGTCGCTGCCGCGGAAGCGGCGGTGGAAGGCGCGCACCGCATCCTGCGGCGCCTCCATCGGGTAGCCGAACGCCTGCAATGCCAGCCAGGCGTCGAAACCCTCCGGTGCCGGGCCGTGGGCCGGGTCCGGCCATTCGCCGAAACCGGCGGCGGCCAGCTGCTGCCAGGGGAAGAAGCGGCTCGGGTCCTGCTTGCGCGACGGCGCCAGGTCGGCGTGGGCGATGATCTGCCGGCGCGGGATGCCCAGCCGCGTGCACAGGTCCTCGAGCAGCCGCAGCAACCCGTCGATCTGCGCCGGCGCGAACGGACTGTCGCCATCGTTGTCGATCTCGATGCCGATCGAGGCCGAGTTGAGGTCGCTGATCGTGCCCCAGCGGCCCGGCCCGGCATGCCAGGCGCGGCGCTCGTCGGCCACCAGCTGGTAGAGCGCGCCATCCGCGCCGACCAGGTAGTGCGCGCTGACCTTGCCGCCGCTGTTGGCGCTGCGCAGGGTGTCCAGGCTCTGCTGCACCGAATCCTGGTCGGTGTGGTGCAGCACGATCACCATCGGCTTGCGCTCGTTGTGGTTGGGCGAAGGCACCCACTGCGCCAGCGGGTTGCGGGCCGTGTGGGTGCAGGCGGCGAGCGCGGCGACCAGCGCCAGCGTGATCGGGAATCGCAGGGTCATGGCCCATTGCAGCGGCAGCGGCCTGGCATTGCAAGCCTGCGCCAGGCCATTGCGCGATGCGCAACGGCGCGGATGCGGAACGGGAGTGCATGCGGCGGGTCTCCTGCCGGGTGCCCCGGGCCTGCGCGGCCGCGGCGCCCGGCGCTACCGGCGAGCGGACCGGCCGCAACCTGCGGACCGGTCCTGCCCGGCGGCCACCGGGCCGCCGGGCGATGCGGGATCAGCTCTCGTAGGCCGATTCGCCGTGCGAGGTGATGTCCAAGCCCTCGCGCTCGGCCTCTTCGCTCACGCGCAGGCCGACCACGACCTTGGTGACCAGGATCGCGACCGCGGTCACCACCGCGCACCAGCCGATGGTGAACAGCACGCTGAAGGTCTGCGCCCAGACCTGCGCACCGATCGACATGTCGATGCCGGTACCGCCCAGCGAGGCATCGCTGAACACGCCGGTCAGCACCGCACCGACGATGCCGCCGATGGCATGCACGCCGAACACGTCGGCGGTGTCGTCCACCCGCAGCAGCTTCTTCAACCCGGTCACGCCCCACACGCAGATCGCGCCGGCGGCCAGGCCGATCACCAGTGCGCCCATCGGGCCGACGCTGCCGGCGGCCGGGGTGATGCCGACCAGGCCCGCCACCGCGCCGGACGCCGCGCCCAGCGCCGAGGGACGGCCGCGGGCGATCGCCTCGACCAGGCTCCAGGCCACCACGCCGGCGGACGTGGCCACCATCGTGTTGATCATCGCCAGCGACGCCGAGGCGTCGGCGGCCAGCGCCGAGCCGGCGTTGAAGCCGAACCAGCCGACCCACAGCAGCGAGGCGCCGATGAAGGTGAACGGCACGCTGTGCGGCTTCAGCGCCTCCTTGCCGTAGCCCAGGCGCTTGCCGACGAACCAGGCGGCGACCAGGCCGGCGACGCCGGCGTTGATGTGCACCACGGTGCCGCCGGCGAAGTCGATCACGCCCTTGTGCGCCAGGAAGCCCGCCTCGCCGCTCCACACCATGTGCACCATCGGCAGGTAGGAGAAGGTGACCCAGATCAGCGAGAACAGCAGCGCCGCGGTGAACTTGATGCGCTCGGCGAAGGCGCCGACGATCAGCGCGGTGGTGATGCCGGCGAAGGTCGACTGGAACACGATGAACAGGAATTCCGGCAGGCCATCGGCGTCGGTGTCGGCGGTGATGCCCTTGAGGAACGCCTTCTCGGTGAACGAGCCGAAGAACGCGTTGCCGTCGGTGAACGCGGCGCTGTAGCCGTAGCACACCCACAGGATGACCACGGCCGAGAACACCACCAGCACCTGCATCAGTACCGACAGCACGTTCTTGGCGCGCACCATGCCGCCGTAGAACAGCGCCAGGCCCGGCACCACCATCAGCAGCACCAGCAGGGTGGAGGTGAGCATCCACGCGACGTTGCCGCTGTCGAAGGCCGGCGCGGCGGTTTCCGCCGCCTCCGCCACTTGTTCCACCACCTCGGCCGCCGCGGCCGCGGTTTCCTGCGCCTGCGCCGCGCCGGGCAACACTCCGACGGCCAGCGCGCTGAGCAGCATCAACAGGCACACGCCATGAAACCGGGCTTGCCACCCGGTGAAAAATCGAGTCTTCATTGTGGGCTCCGAGTGGGGGTTAGAGCGCGTCTGCGCCGATTTCACCGGTGCGGATGCGGATGACCTGTTCGACCGCGGTGACGAAGATCTTGCCGTCGCCGATCTTGCCGGTGCCGGCGGCGGTGCGGATGGCTTCGACCACCGCGTCCAGACGCTCGTCGGTCACGGCGGTTTCGATCTTGATCTTGGGCAGGAAGTCGACGACGTATTCGGCGCCGCGGTACAGCTCGGTATGGCCCTTCTGCCGACCGAAGCCTTTCACTTCGGTCACGGTGATGCCCGACACGCCCGCTTCGGAGAGGGCCTCGCGGACCTCGTCGAGCTTGAACGGCCGGATGATGGCGGAGATCAGTTTCATGCGCATATCCCGATGGTGGATGGAACCGGCCGGCGATTGCCGGCCGGGCTCATGCCAACCGCGGCCGACGGCTCCGCGGTTGTCGCACCGAACGATCCATGGGTCCGCCACAGCCCCGGCGAGCGGCCGGGACTGCGGTGACGCGGGAGGGAGGGCTGGCCCATGGCGCGTCCGGTCTCTCTTGCCCCTGGTGTTGCCCCTTGCCGCCTGCCGTCACCGCGGCTCCCCAGCCGCGATGCGCACGCCCGTCGACCATGCCGGGTCGCGGGCGCGTGGCGACGCAGTCATCGCCGCGGTGCATCGATGCCACCGCAGCGCGCGGCGATGACGAAGGTGGGAGGGAGGTCCTTCGTCATCGCCGCGCTTGCTCAGTTGCCGTAGTACAGCTGGTACTCCAGCGGGTGGGTGGCCGCGCGGAACTTGGTCACCTCCTGCATCTTCAGCGCGATGTAGCCGTCGATGAAGTCGTCGCTCATCACGCCGCCGGCCTTGAGGAACTCGCGGTCCTTGTCCAGCGCTTCCAGCGCCTGGTCCAGGCTGGAGCACACCTGCGGGATCAGCTTCTCTTCTTCCGGCGGCAGGTCGTACAGGTCCTTGTCGGAAGGAGCGCCCGGGTCGATCTGGTTCTTGATGCCGTCCAGGCCGGCCATCATCAGCGCGGTGAAGGTCAGGTAGCCGGACTGCAGCGGATCGGGGAAGCGCATCTCGATGCGGCGCGCCTTCGGGTTGGAGACGTACGGGATGCGGCACGAGGCCGAGCGGTTGCGCGCCGAGTAGGCCAGCATCACCGGCGCCTCGAAGCCCGGCACCAGGCGCTTGTAGCTGTTGGTGCCGGAGTTGGCGAACGCGTTGATGGCGCGGGCGTGCTTGAAGATGCCGCCGATGTACCACAGCGCCAGCTGCGACAGGCCGCCGTAGCCGTCGCCGGAGAACAGGTTCACCCCGCCCTTGGACAGCGACTGGTGCACGTGCATGCCGCTGCCGTTGTCGCCGACGATCGGCTTGGGCATGAAGGTGACGGTCTTGCCGTTGCGGTGGGCGACGTTGCGGACGACGTACTTGGTCATCGCCAGTTCGTCGGCCTTCCTCACCAGCGAGTTGAACTTGGTGCCGATCTCGCACTGGCCGGCGGTGGCCACCTCGTGGTGGTGCACCTCCACCTCGATGCCCACCTGCTCGAGCACCTTGCACATTTCCGCGCGCAGGTCGTGCAGCGAGTCGGTCGGCGGCACCGGGAAGTAGCCGCCCTTCACGCCCGGGCGGTAGCCGCTGTTGGCGCCGTCGTACTTGGCGCCGCTGTTCCAGGCCGCCTCTTCGGATTCGACCTTGAAGAAGGTGTTGCCCATCTCGTTGGCGAAGCGGACCGAGTCGAAGATGAAGAATTCCGGCTCCGGGCCGAAGAACGCCTGGTCGGCGATGCCGCTGGACTTGAGGTAGGCCTCGGCGCGCTTGGCGATGCCGCGCGGGCAGCGGCCGTAGCCCTGCATGGTGGCCGGGTCGAGCACGTCGCAGGTGATGACCAGGGTCGGGTCGGCCATGAACGGATCGAGGTAGGCGGTGTCCGGATCCGGCAGCAGCACCATGTCCGACTCGTTGATGCCCTTCCAGCCGGCGATCGAGCTGCCGTCGAACATCTTGCCTTCCTCGAACAGCGACGGCTCGACGATGCGGGCCGGGAAGGTGACGTGCTGTTCCACGCCGCGCATATCGACGAATCGCAGGTCGACGAACTCGACCTGGTTGTCCTTGATCAGCTTCTCAACGTTTTCCACGGACATCGGGTGAACCTCGGAGGATGGTGATTGCGTGCGAGGTAGGGAGCAAACGTCATGCCAACTTCACGCAACCCGCAACCCATTGATTCGCCAAGGGAGCAGGGCAAATTCCCTGGAATCGCACGCACCTGTATGGTGCATTTCCATGCGGTCGCACCAGACAGGTGCGCGCAGCGATGCCTTATCCTTGCCACGCCCTCTTTCCGGCCCGCCGCCCGATGTCCGACCTGCTTTCCGCCCTGCTGCTGGGCATCCTCGAAGGCCTCACCGAATTCCTCCCCGTTTCCAGCACCGGCCACCTGCTGATCGCCCAGCACTGGCTGGGCGCGCGCTCGGACTTCTTCAACATCGTCATCCAGGCCGGCGCGATCCTGGCCATCACCCTGGTGTTCCGGCAGCGGCTGTGGTCGCTGGCCACCGGCCTGGACCAGCGCGACAACCGCGACTACGTGCTCAAGCTGGGCGTCGCCTTCCTGGTCACCGCGGTGGTCGGCCTCCCCGTCCGGCTGGCCGGCTGGGAGCTGCCGGAAACCGTCACCCCGGTGGCCTGGGCGCTGATCATCGGCGGCATCTGGATGCTGCTGGTGGAGGCCCATACCGCGCGCCTGCCCGACCGCGACCGGGTGACCTGGACGGTGGCCATCGGCGTGGGCCTGGCGCAGGTGGTGGCCGGCGTGTTCCCCGGCACCTCGCGCTCGGCCTCGGCGATCTTCCTGGCCATGCTGCTGGGGCTGAGCCGGCGCGGCGCGGCGACCGAATTCGTGTTCCTGGTCGGCATCCCGACCATGTTCGCCGCCAGCGGCTACGCCTTCCTGGAACTGGCCAGGGACGGCGGGCTGGCCAGCGAGAACTGGACGGACGTGGCGGTGGCCTTCGTTGCCGCGGTCGTCACCGGCTTCGTCGTAGTGAAGTGGCTGCTGGGCTACATCAAGTCGCACCGTTTCACCGCGTTCGCGTTCTACCGCATCGCGCTGGGCGCGGCGCTGCTGCTGTGGTTGCCGGCCAGCAACTGAACGGCGCCACCGCCGCCGCAACCCCGTTCCCGACGCTCCGCCGTTTTTCCCCCGGTTCCCCAAGGAGATCCGCATGAACCGCAAGCTCACCCTGCTGCTTCCGCTGGCGCTGCTGGCCGCCGCATGCAGCAACACCCCCGCCCCCAGCGCTGGCGACGATGACCACGCCCCGGCGCCGGCCGCCACGCAACCGGCCCTCGCCGACCTGGACGCACAGCACCTGGAGGGCCAGTACTGGCGCCTGTCCGAGGCCGCCGATGCGGACGGCAAGCGCCTGGAGGCCCTGTTCGTGGAAGGCCAGCCGCCACTGAGCCTGACGTTCCGCGGCGACCGTTTCGGCCTGTTGAACCTGTGCAACAGCGCCAGCGGCCGTTACGCGCTGAAGGACGGCGAGATCACCTTCGAACAGCCGATGCAGACCCTGATCGGCTGCATGGACGCGCGCGGCGAACAGGAAGAAGCCGCCAAGCGCGTGCTGGTCGGCACCTCCAAGGTGGAGCTGGCCGGCGACGGTCCGCTCACCCTGCGCAACGCACGGGGCGACGTGCTGGTATTCGCTCCCGAGCCCACCGCCGAAACCCGCTACGGCGGCGAAGGCGAAACCGTGTTCATCGAGGTCGCCGCGCAGACCAAGCCCTGCCCGCACCCGTTGATCGGCGACAAGCAATGCCTGCAGACCCGCCAGCTCCGCTACGACGACAACGGCATCAAGCAGGGCAGCGACGGCGCCTTCGAGCACTTCTACGACGACATCGAGGGCTACAGCCACGAGGACGGCGTGCGCAACGTGCTGCGGGTCAAGCGCTACACCATCGCCAATCCGCCGGCCGATGGCTCGTCCAACGCCTGGGTGCTGGACATGGTGGTGGAATCGGAAACGGTGAAGTAACGAGGCCGCCCGGCACGGGCTGCGGCCCCGTGCCGCGCATGCGCTGCGCCGGGGCGGCCGATGCGCCGGCAGCCGGTCTGGATCAAGGACCGGCCGCCGCCGGCCGCGCATGCTGGATGCTCCCGCCACGGGGCCCGTCCGCGGCCCCCAGCCCCGCTTTCGACAGGTTCTTCGCCCATCTGCGGGAGGGACAGGGCCTTGCTGCGGTCCGGAAAGCTCGCGACTGACGTCGCTCCTACCGTGGGAGCGACGTCAGTCGCGAGCTTTCCGGATCAGGTCTCTGGAATGTATTCCCCCCGCAGATGGGCGAAGAGCCTTTTGATACCCACCTGTTCGACGCCCGCGACATCGCCCGCGCGCAGGCGCGGGCGAACCGGCCGGACGGCTCAACCCAGCGCGGGGTTGAGCGTATAGGTGCCGTGGATGCCCGCCTCGGCCAGCACATGGCCCTGCATCGCCCGGTGCACGTCGGCGGCGGTGAAGCGCGGCGGCAGCTCCAGCCTGTCCACGTCCAGCGCGAACAACCGGAAGAAATAGCGGTGCAGGCGCTCGTCGTTGAACGGCGGGTACGGGCCGTCGTAACCGAGGTAGTCGCCGGCCATGTCCGGGTTGCCGGCGAACCAGCCGGTGTAGTCGTTGCTGCCCTGGCGCGAACCGGCCGGGCCGGCCGGCTGCTGCTTGCCGCGTACGGTGAAGCCGTCGCTGCAGCTGCCGGCGGCGATCTCGCGCACGTCGCCGGGAATGTCGACCATCACCCAGTGCGAGAAGTCGCAGCGCGGCTGGTCGCGCGGGATGGTCACGTCGTCGCGACCCACCAGTTCCGGCACGGTCGGCACGTCCGGGTCCACGCACAGCAGCGCGAACGAGCGGGTGCCTTCCGGCACCGCGCTCCAGGCCAGCTGCGGATTGCGGTTGCCGGCAAAGCCGTTGGCGTCGCCGGCGGCGAAGGCGGCCGCGATCGGCTGCCCGTTCTGGAAACTCTGGCTGCTCAGTTCCATCGATGCTCTCCTGCGGATCAGACTTCGGGATAACCCAGCCGCACGGCCACCGGCGCCAGCCGCGAGAACGGCATCGCCAGCACCTGCGCAAAGTGGCGCCAGCGCCCGGAAGCCAGGCGCGGCAGGCCGACCGAGGGCGGCACCTGCACGGTGAAGCCGAGCGCCTGGCCCACGGCCTGGGCCACCGCCTGCGGATCGCTTTCGATGCCGTCCAGGCGCACCAGCCGGTGCGGGTACAGGTCCTGCTCGTGCAGCACCGCCACCTGCGCCAGCACGCCGGCCAGCCAGTTGGCCGCGTCGTTGACCGAGGTCACCGCCAGCGGCATCGGCGCACCGTAGGCCAGCCAGTCCAGCAGCATGTCGCGCGGGTCGCGCAGCGCGATCAGCAGCCGGCCTTCGGGCAGCTGCGGACGCAGCGCCTGCAGCAGGGTGTTGTCCCACCACAGCAGCCAGTCGATCATGTTGTCGTTGTCCAGGCCGCGGGCGGGCATGCGCTCGCGCCACTGCGCCACCAGCGTGGCCGGCTCCAGCGTGCCGGACGCCAGCGCATCGACCGTGGTGTATTTCTGGAAGGCATCGTCCGGCGGATTCGGGCCGAAGCGGTCGGCACGGAAGCGCGGGCTGACGCCCAGCACCGCCGCCACCCGTTCGACGCCGGCACCGGGGGCGCCCCACAGCAGCAGCGGCCGGGTCTGCATCTGCTCGCCGACCTCGGCCAGCGGCGGCCATTCCTGCGCCGCTTGTCCCTGCGGCGGCAGCGGCAAGCGGTTGGGCGCCTGCTCGCGGTGGAACGCCAGCCAGCTGCTGACCGCCTCGGACTGGCACCCGGCGCGGTCCTGTACCAGCCCCAGCCACTGCTGCAGTTCCGGCCGCACCTGCTCCGGCGCGGCCTCGATCAGCTTCTCCACATGCTTGACCGCGGCCGGCGGGTCGCGCAGCAGCAGCGCATCGACGATGCGCTGTTCGCCGCTGATGCGGCCCGGCTCCAGCGCGACGATGCGCCGCGCCACCGCTTCGGCGGCGGCGGGGTCGTCGCGCATGTCGCTGATGCGCATCTGCGCTTCCAGCGCCGGCAGGTGCTCGGGCATCGCCGCCACCCAGCGTTCGATCACCGCCAGCGCCTGTTCGCTGCCGACCGGCTCCACCGCCAGCCGCGCCAGCCACAGCTCGTGCACGTCGGTCGTGGTCGCCAGCGCCGCATCCAGGGTGCCGCGGGCATCGTCGGCCGCGCCCAGGCGCTCCCAGGCGATCAACGCGGCCTGCAGGCTGCGGCGATCCTCCGGCGCTGCCGCCAGTACCGGCCGCAGATGCTCCAGCGCTTCGGCCGGACGCCCGGCCTGCAGCTGGAACTCGCCGGCCAGCCGCCGCATCGCCGGGACGTCGCCGGCCGGATCGGCCAGCACGTGGCCCATCGCCTCGATGGCTTCTTCGATGTGGCCCTGGCGCTGCGCCAGCTGCGCGACCAGCGCCCACAGCGTGGTCGCGGCCACCGGCGCCAGTTCGATCACGCGGCGGAAGGCGCGCTCGGCGAAGGCCAGGTGCTGCTTGTGCAGGTAGGCGAAGCCGAGCGCGTACAGCACGCGCGGGTCGTCGGGCAGCTGCTCGCTGGCCGCCGACAGCAGCGCCAGCGCACGGTCGGCATCGCCGCGGCGCAGCGCCAGCAGGCCGTCGATGGTGGCCAGCTGGGCATGGTCGGGTTCGAGCCGGGCGGCGGTGCGGCTGAGCCGCTCGGCCTCCTCCAGGTCGCCGCGGGCCAGCGCCAGGTGCGCCTGCATCAGGTAGGCGCTGAACTGGTTGGGGTCCAGCTCGGTGCTGCGCGCCAGCGCCGAATCGGCGTCCTGCAGCTGGCGTGCGGCCAGCAGCAGGCCGGCGCGCTGCAGGTGCAGGTCGGCGTCTTCCGGGGCCAGCGCCAGCGCCTGCTCGAGGCTGGCCAGTGCCGCCGGGTGCTGGCCCTGCTGCTGCAATGCCAGCGCCAGCCAGCGATGCGCCTGCGGCAGCTGCGGTTCCGTCTCGACCCACTGGCGGGCCAGCGTCACGGCGTCTTCGGCTGCATTGCGACGCAGGGCTTCGATGATCTTGTCTTGCATGGCGGTCCGGCTTCAGGGCAAACCGGCATTGTAGCCGCCGCACCGGGGAGTGCCGGCGTCAGCGCGCGACCACCGCCGCCAGCCGCTCGGCCACCCAGCGCTCGGCGAAACCGTCGCCGCGGGCGTTCTCCAGGAAGCCGCAGTGCCCGCCCCAGGGCGCGATCTCCAGCCGCGCATCGTCCGGCAGGCGCCAATTCTCGAAGGTGGCGAACGGGATCACCGGATCGTCCTGCGCCATCAGGATGTCGGCCGGCACCTGCAGGCCGGCCAGGCGTTCGCCGGCGATCGAATAGCCGTCGAAGTAGGCCTGCAGCGATTCGAACTCGGTGTGCCGCTCGACCAGCCAGCCGGTCAGCGCGCGGATGTCGAGCCTGAGCACCGCGTCGTCGCACTCGGCCAGTTCCGGGAACAGCTCGCGCTTGCGCCGCAGCGAGCCGGCCCACTTGCGGCGGAAATACCAGTCGTACATCGCCGGCCCGCGCTCGATGCTGTCCATCGTCACCGCCGGGTCCAGCACCGGGCATACCGAGGCCACCTTCTGCAGCGGCACCCCGGCGGCCGGCGCGCGCAGCGCCAGCCGCAGCGCGAAGTTGCCGCCCAGCGAATAGCCGGCCGCCAGCAGCGGCAACTGCGGGAAGCGCCGGGCCACGTCGCCGGCGGCATGCACCACTTCGTCGATGCGGTTGGAGTGGAAGATGCCGGGGTTGAGGTGGTGGGTATCGCCATGGTCGCGGAAGTTCAGCCGCACCACGTCGAAGCCGCGCGCCAGCATCTGCGCCGCGGTCATGCGCATGTAGCTGGATTCGGCGCTGCCTTCCCAGCCGTGCAGCAGCAGTGCCATGCCCCGCGGGTCGCGGCCGTCGACGCGGCTGTGCCAGCCCTGCAGGCGCACGCCGTCGCCGCCGTCCAGGATCAGTTCGGAAGTGATCGCGCCGCTATCGGCCAGCAGGCGTTCGCCGCGGCGCCGGCGCACCGCGCTGGAACCCAGCATCGACTGCAGGTGCGGATTGCGCAGCCAGCGCGGCGGGCGGTAGTCGGCGGCGGTCAGCATGGGCGGCATGCTCCGCGCGCGGTTCGGGCGAGGGCGTGAAGAACCGCCATCGCCTCACCCGCCGGTCATGGCGGCGACGATGCGCGCGCGCGAGGTCTCGGCGATACGGCGGCGGCCTTCCAGATCGTGGCTGGCGATCGGCTCGAGAAAATGCACTTCGGCACGGCGGGCCGGCTCGCCCAGCAGGCGCAGGAAGTTGCCGAAGAAGCTTTCGCCGGGGCCGAACGCGACCACGGTCTGGGCGGCGCCGCGTTCGCCGTAGCGCAGCGCCACCGGCTGCACCGGCACCCCGGCCTCGACCGCGGCCTGGAAGATCCGCGCATGGAACGGGCCGACCTCGTGGCCGCCGCGGGTGCGGCCTTCCGGGAACACCCCTACCGCCTTGCCTTCGCGCAGGCGCACCAGCATCTCCTGCAGCACCCCGCCCAGCGATTCGGTGCTGCCGCGCTGGTGGAAGATGGTCTGTCCGCGCGCGGCCAGCCAGCCGACCACCGGCCAGCCGGCGATCTCGCGCTTGGCGACGAAGCCCATCATCTTCTGGCTGTGCAGCATCTCGATGTCGACCCAGCTGACATGGTTGGCGACGAACAGCACCGCCCCGTCCAGCGGCCGGCCGTAGCGGTGCAGGCGGAAGCCGAAGATCCACATCAGTCCGCCGGACCAGCAGCGCACCGCGCGGTACTCCAGCCGTTCGCCGGCCACGCGCATTCCGCCCCACGGCGGCAGCATCGCCAGCAGGGTCAACGGCAGGAACAGCAGGAGGTGGATCAGCAACAGCGGAACGCGGTACAGGTAGCGGAACACACGCGCCACGCCGCCACGGGAGGCGGGAGAGGGGGAAGTCATCCGCGCACGATACCGGATGCTCCGCCTTGCCGGCTAGCGGCGCGATGATGCCGTCCCGGCGTCATCGCCAGCCGGCGCGCAAGGCACCATGCCGGTGCCGTCGCCGGCCATGCCCGCACGGCACGAAGGGCCGCCCGGCCGGCGCCCAGGCGGAGCTCAGCTGCCCACCGCCAGCGGCACCACGGCCAGGGTCAGGCGCGAGACGCAGACCGGCTTGCCGGCTTCGTTCTCGATGCCGATCTCCCACACCTGGGTGCTGCGGCCCACGTGCAGCGCGCGCGCGGTGCCCACGACCACGCCGGCGCGCACCGCACGCAGGTGGTTGGCATTGATCTCCAGTCCCACGCAGACGTGGCTGGCCGGGTCCACGCACAGGTTGCCGGCGCTGCTGCCCAGGGTCTCGGCCAGCACCACCGAGGCGCCGCCATGCAGCAGGCCGTAGGGCTGCCGGGTGCGCGCATCCACCGGCATCGTCGCCCGCAGCCAGTCGTCGCCGGCACCGGTGAAGACGATGCCCAGGTGCTCGATCAGGGTGCCGCGGCCGAGCGCGTTGAGCGAATCGATATCGACGGGCTGGCGGAAGACCTGGGACATGGCGGGAACTCGCAGGAAAAAAGGAGGGCGGGGCGGACGGCGGCTAGAGGATCGGCACCAGGCCGGCGCCGAACGCGGTCAGCATCCGCACCAGCAGCCACTTGGGGCCGAGGTTGACCTCGGGGAAATCGCCGACCGCGGTGTAGCACTTGAAGAAACCCGGATCCTGCCGCCGCAGCGGCTCGGGGCAGTCCTCGCCGGGCTGGAATTCGTAGTCGGTGGCGTAGCGCCACGGCCAGAAGTCCAGCACCGGCAGCGCTTCGGAGGCTTTGCCGACGCTGTAGTTCAGGCCCGACAGCACCGGTGGCTTCTGCCGCGGCGCCACCGTCCACGAGTTCTCCGGGGCGATGTCGCGCTCGATGCTGCGCGCCAGCGCCTCGGCGAAGGCCGGGTCGTCGATGACCACCATGCCCTCGGTGTTGTAGTTCTCGCTGCGCGGGTCGAAGTTGTGGGTGCCGATCACGCCGACCCGCCGGTCCACCACCAGCGACTTGGCGTGCAGGCCCATGCGCGCGCCCTTGCGCGTCACCGGCAGCGGCCGGTTGACCGCCTTGCTGCCCAGGAACGAAGGCCGGGTCTCGGTGCGCAGCACGTCGCGCTCGACCTCGCTGCCGCCGGGCCGGCGCCCGCTGCCGCTGCCATGGGCGTTGCTGCCGGCCGCGCTGCCGCCGATCAGCCGGTTGCGCCTGCCGTCGCCGCCGCCCTCGGCGGCCAGCGGCGCCGGCAGCAGGTTGGCGTAGTCCACCGGCGCGTCCAGCGGGAACGGTTTGTATTCGTAGATGTTGAAGCCCAGCTCGCGCATGTTGCGGCGCTTGTACTTGTAGGACAGCGCGTAGACGATCGGGTTGTCGGTGGCGGCCAGGCTGTTGGTCGACACCACCACCCGCGGCGGCTCGGGGCGCTGGCGCAGGTCGCGGAACAGCTGCTGGGCGGCCTTGGACAACACCAGGTACGGGGTCTGCAGCAGCACTTCCTGCTCGGCGCCGGCGATCAGCGCATCCAGCCGCAGTTCCATGTCCTGCGATCCGGCCGGCACCGCCGAGCGGTCGCGCCGGTGCTTGCGCGGCGGGTCGGCGATGTAGTTGACCGAGCGCACCGGCAGCGCGGTATCGACGAACGCGCGCTCGACGAACGCGCTGTCGCTGGCCTCGGCGCTGACCCGCTCGATCCGCTCCGGGCGCAGGAACGCCGGTGCCGGCAGCGCCGGTACGCCCTCGCGCAGCAGGACCCGGCCAACGTCGTTCAGGCGCTCGGCCGGCACGCTGCGCCGCGCCTCCCAGAACGCGTCGAAGCTGGCGGCCATCTGCCGCACCTCCGGCCCGGCCACCACCACGTCGCGGTCGCGGAAGTTGTATTCGCTGTCCCAGTCGTAATAGTCGTCCTGGTAGTTGCGCCCGCCGACCACGCCCAGCGCGTCGTCGATCACCAGCAGCTTGTTGTGCATGCGCTGGTTGAAGCGGCGGAAGCAGCACAGCACGCTGCCGGCGTAGTCGAAGTAGTTCAGCCGCGCCTTGCCGAAGGTGGGGTTGTACACGCGCAACGCGAAGTTCTCGTGGGCGCCGGCCAGCGCGCCGAGGATCTGCAGGTCCGAGATCGCCGACAGCTGGTCGATCAGCACCCGCACCCGCACCCCGCGGCGGGCGGCGGCCAGCAGTTCGTCGATGACCAGCCGCGCGCTGTCGTCCTTGTCGAAGATGTAGGTCTGCAGGTCGATGCTGCGGGTGGCGCTGCGGATCAGGTTCAGCCGCGCCACCAGCGACAGCTCGCCCTCGTCGAGGATGGTGGCGTAGTGCTGCGGCGCCGTTTCCGTGGATTCGGCGAAGGCGCGGCCGCCGAGCGCGCGCAGCGGCGAATCCAGCGCGCAGCGGTCCGGCTGCCGGCAGTCGACCGCGCTGTCGCGCGCCTGCACGGCGATGGCCGTGGCGCGGTCGCGCTCGATATTGGACAGCGACGCGCAGCCACTGCCCAGCACCAGCATCGCCAGTACCAGCAAACGCAACAACGGATTCACGGTGTCGGCGCCCCGCTCAGGCGTCCACGCAATACAAAAGTCACTCGATCACTCAGGGCTATTTGCCAGCCGTCCATGCCATAGCGCCCTCGCAGGACGGTACCGCGGCTGATCACGTCGCAATCATAGCCGGGACGGGCGCATTGCGGCGGCATCACCCGCAGCGTCTCGCGGTGGCTGATACCGCGCAGGGTCAAGGTGCCCTCGAGGTCGCCACCGCGCTCCACCAGTCCCGGCACATAGGGCAGCGAGTCGAATTCCACCACCGGATAGCGGCGCACGTCGAAGAAGTCCTCGCCGCGCATCCAGGCGGTATAGCGCGGCTTGTCGGGGATTTCGACGTATTCGCTGAACATCCGCAACCGCACCTGGTGGCGGCCGTCGGGCAACACCTCGATGCGGCCCTCGAAATGCGGGAACAGGCCTTCGATCCGCTGGCCGAAGCGGGTACGGATCTCGAAGCCGAAGCGCGAATGCGCCGGGTCCAGCGGGTAGTGCGACTGCGCGCCGGCCGGCGCCAATGCCAGCAGCAGGACCAGCAGCAGCCCGCCTCGGATCGCGGACATGGGACCGGGACGCGCCCTAGCCGGCAACCGGTGGCATGGCTACGGCCACCAGAAGGCGGTCAGGCGCGCGATCCCCGGCTCGATGGCCGCGGTCATCGGCAATGCGAGCAGCGCCACCGAGGCGGTGGGCATGCCGCGGTAGTCGCCGGTCTGGCCGCTGTGCATCAACGCCGCCAGCCGCTCCAGGCCGGGGTTGTGGCCCACCAGCAGCAGCCGTTCGACCTCGCGGTGGTCGTCCACCAGCGCCGCCAGGGTGCCCGGGGTGGCGTCGTAGATGCGCCCCTCCAGCCGTTGTTCGACGTAGCCGGTCAGCTCCAGCACCGCCTCCAGGGTCTCGCGCGCGCGCCGTGCCGGCGAGCACAGCACCCGGTCCGGTATCAGCCGCTGCTCCATCAGCCAGCGGCCGGCGGCCTCGGCTTCGGCCAGTCCGTGCGGGGACAGCGGCCGGTCGATATCGGCCTGGCCGGTATCGGCCGGTTCGGCATGGGCATGGCGCAGCAGGATCAGTTCACGCATGGTCGGCTTCTACTCCTGTCAGGCTTTCTTGAGCCATTTGAGCAACGGTTCCCAGTCCTGCTGGTGCTCGCGCACCTGGGCCGAGTGGTAGTCGAACAGGCTGCGGCCCAGCCCCACCATCACCACGTAGCCCTGGCTGTCGCGCAGCTGCGCCACCACCTCGTAGGGCCATTGCGACAGCATCTGCTGCGCCTGCTGCGAGGTCTGGGTCCAGGCCTTGGTGCGGTTGAGCACCAGCCCCACCGGCAGCTTGCGCGAATGCACCCGCGGCACCTTGGACAGGCTGTTGAGGAAGCCGACGATGGCCTCGATGTCCAGCGCCGAGGGCAACACCGGCACCACCACCGCGTCGGCAACGTCGAGGAAAGAGCCCAGATCGTCGGCATAGGCGCCGGCCGGGGCATCGATGATCACCCGCTCGGTGCCGCCGGGCAGCTGCTTCTCCCAGGACCGCTTGCGGTACGCATCGATCGGCAATACCGCGCTGGCCAGCACCGAGCGGCGCTGCGCCCAGCGCGTGCTGGACCCCTGTGGATCGGCATCGGCCAGCACCGTCGCCTTGCCCTCGAGCGCCGAATGCGCCGCCAGATGGGTGGCGATGGTGGTCTTGCCCACACCGCCCTTGGAACCGGCCACCAGGATCGTCTTCATGCACGCCTCGTTTCCGCGGGAACGGTCGCAGCGTACACCGCGCCGCGCCGCAACAGGTAGCCGGCGGTGCCGCGCCCCCTGCCGGGAGCCGCAGCGGCTTTGCTATCGTGGCGCCCCCACGCGATGGAACAGCCATGAGCGAACTGCAGGACCTGACCGCGCTGATCCGCGCCAACACGCCGCTGATCGTGGTCGAGACCCAGGACGAGGCGCGCATCATCGAGCTGTTCCGGCAGGCGTTGATGCACGTATGGCGCGCGCTCTACCGCTGGTCGATCACCGAGGGCCTGCGCCGCATCGACATGGACCGCGAGGACGATGCCGTCGGCCCGCCCGATGCCAGCGCCGCGCTGCGCATGATCCAGGAGGCCGACCAGCGCGGCATCTACCTGTTGCTCGACTTCCATCCCTACCTGGGCTACGCCAGCCACCAGCGGCTGTTGCGCGACCTGATCCAGCGCCGCCACAGCCAGCCGCACGTGCTGGTGCTGGTCGGCGCCAAGGTCGAGCTGCCGGCCGAGCTGGAAGCGCTGGCCACCCGCTTCAACCCGCGCCTGCCCGACGCCAACGCGCTGCTGAAGATGCTGCGCGAGGAAGCGGCCGGCTATGCCCGCGAGCATGGCGGCAAGCGCGTGGAGGTGGACAGCGAGGCGGTGCAGCAGATCCTGCGAAACCTGCAGGGCCTGAGCCTGACCGACGCCCGCCGCATCGCCCGCCAGTTGATCTACGCCGACGGCGCGCTGGGCCAGGACGACCTGCCGCAGCTGGCGAAGCTGAAGTTCGAGCTGCTCAACCGCAGCGGCCACCTGCACTACGAATACGACAGCGCGCGCTTCGGCGACGTGGCCGGCGCCAACCGGCTCAAGCGCTGGATCAACCAGCGCCGCGCGGTGTTCGTCTCCGGCAACGCCCCGCCCGGGCTGGACCCGCCCAAGGGCATGCTGCTGCTGGGCGTGCAGGGTTGCGGCAAGTCGATGCTGGCCAAGGCCACCGCCGCCGGCTTCGGCGTGCCGCTGCTGCGGCTGGACTTCGGCACGCTGTACAACAAATACCACGGCGAGACCGAGAAGAACCTGCGCGACGCGCTGGCCTCGGCCGAGCAGCTGGCGCCGTGCGTGCTGTGGATCGACGAGATCGAGAAGGGCCTGGCCAGCGGCGGCGAGGACGGCGGCGTCTCGCGCCGGGTGCTGGGCTACCTGCTGACCTGGATGGCCGAGCGCAAGGGCGCGGTGTTCATCGTCGCCACCGCCAACCAGGTGCACGAGCTGCCGGCCGAACTGCTACGCAAGGGCCGCTTCGACGAGATCTTCTTCGTCGACCTGCCCTCGCCCGACACCCGGGTGGAACTGCTGCGGCTGCACCTGGGCAAGCGCGGGCTCAATGCCGACGACTTCGCGCTGCCGGCGCTGGCGGCGGCCGGCGACGGCTTTTCCGGCGCCGAGATCGAGCAGGCGGTGGTCGCCGGGCTGTACGCCGCCCACGCCGAGCAACGGCCGCTGGATACCGAGCTGCTGATGGCCGAGATCCGCACCACCCGCCCGCTGTCGGTGCTGATGGCCGAGCAGGTCCACGCCCTGCGCGACTGGGCGCGCGAACGCACGGTGCCGGCGGAGTGACCCGCGACGGCGCGACGGCATGGCCACGCGCAGCGTTTCCGATACCGGGTGGGACGCGTCCACGCCGGAAGCGTGTCCGCCAGCAGCGCCTCGCAACCGGCCCGAAACGTCGGCTGCGTGGTGGGTCGGGCCACGACTGGCGGATCTGCCGCTGGAATCGCCCGGCGTGGAGCGGATCGGGACCGCCGCGATAACGGCGGCAAGCTGCTGGCTGCCTTATCCCGCCGGCGGCGACCAGTCGGCGGCCGGCTTGGGGGCGATGCCATGCTGCGCCAGCAGCTGCCGCATCGCCCCGACTTCCCCGGCTTCGGCCACCCACTGCAGGTAACCCGGTGGCACGGCCTGCCGCTGCAGGATCGCCAGTGTCTGCTGGGTGAGCCATTGCAGCTCGCGTTGCCGGTGCAGCCACCGCGCCTGCCCGGCCTCGTCGGCGGCAAGCCCGATCATCTTGTTGGTGCCCAGCCTAGACCCCAGCAACGAACCGCTTTCAGCCATCAGCCCGAATACTGCGCGGCATTGCCGCGCCAGTACCGGGTCGTCGTCCATGCGCGAGTCCGGGCAGGCGTCCAGTGCCGTCTTCAGCCCGGGGTTCCAGTGGGCGGCGGCGATGGCGAACAGGTGAACCTGCAGGACACCTTGCGGCGTGGCCGGGTCCTCACCCTGCTTCAGGGCAACGGCCAGCTCCGGCGTCATCGGCGGCAGTTCGACATCGGCAGTGGCCGCATTCAGCAGCGCCAACACTTCGCTGAAGCCGTCCCCATAGCGGGTCGCGCGCGCCGCAGCCTGCCAGGCCTGGTCGGCCAGTTCCGTCCGCATGTGGCGCTGGCCATAGACCATCAGCTGCAGCTGTGCGGCCAGGTCTGCCTGTGCCGCCTCCTGCAGGGTACGCACTGCCTCCGAGGCATCACACGGGTCCGCCGAAAGGCACCGGGCCACCGCCGCCCGGGCGAGCAGCGGATTGTCCGCTCCCCGCCGCAACGCAGCGTCCAACCACTCCTGCCGCCAGCCATCCAGTTCCGCGGTGCGCTCGTCGTCCGCGTCCTGCAGCGCCACCGGCACCAGCAGCGCCGCGGCATAGAGCTGGCGCGGATCGCCGCTGGCGGCCAGCCGCTGCAGATGCGTCGCCATGGCCTGCCGGTACCCCTGCTGCCACGCGCGCTCCTGCGCTTCGATGCTCGGTGCGGAAGGCGTTGGCGCGGCAGGTGCCGCAAGGGCACTACCCGCCAGCATCGCCCATGCACATCCCAGTATCCGGATCCGGGTCATCGCATTCATCCTTGCTGCCGTTGGAGGGTCGACTCTGCCACAGGCGCCGACCGGCTTCCAATCAGCTCAGCCGCTGCAACACCCACATCCACGCCGGCAACGTCACCAGCGACAGCAGGATGCCGTAGCCGACCAGCGCGGCCGCCAGCCGTGGCGCCAGCCGGTGCGAGATCGCCAGCGCCGCGGCCGTGACCATGGTCGGCATCGCCGATTCGAGCACGTTGGCCTGCAGCATCTCGCCCTGCAGCCCGAACATCCACGACAGCGGCAACGCCAGCGCCGGCATCAGCACCAGCTTCAGCAGCAGGCCCACGCCCAGCGGCGCCAGCTCCTCGCGCGGCAGCCGCAACTGGATCGACAGCCCCACCGCCAGCATCACCAGCGGCAGCATCGCGTCGGACAGGCTCTTGAGCGCCGCGCCGATCCAGTGCGGCGGCTGTTCCGGCATCACCGCCAGCGCGAACACCAGCGCCCACAGCGGCGGGAAGCGGGCGATGCGCGCTCCCATCTGGCGCACGTTCGGAGGGGTGTCGCCGCTGTAGCGGGCCAGCACGTACAGGCCGAAGGTGGACAGCAGCACGAAGGTGCCGAACTGGTCGTACACCACCGCGTACGGCAGGGCGTGGTCGCCCAGCAGCGCGCGCACCATCGGGTAGCCGATGAAGCTGGAATTGCACAGCGCCACGCACAGCAGCAGCACTGCATGCACCTGCCGGCTGAAGCCGAGCAGGCGCGTGGCCAGGCTCACCAGCGCCAGCGTGGCCAGCATCAGCAGCCACGGCGTGGCCACCAGCCCGATCAGCGCCACGTCCAGCCGCAACCGCGGCACGTAAATGAGCACTGCCGCCGGCAGGCAGACGTACAGCACCACCTTGTTGAGCACCTCGGCGGCGCTGTCGGGCAGCGCGCGCAGGCGGGCGAACAGCATGCCCAGCGCGAGCATGGCCAGGATCAGCGCGAAGGCATCAAATGCCATGGGTGGCCGCTGCCGGTTTCCAAGGTGTCGCAGGATGTGGCCGAAGCATCCGGGTGCCGGGACGAACGCAGGTCCGGGGCCGGCTGCACCGGGCGGACGGCGCGGGGTGCCGGCGACGGGCGGCCGCACTGACATCGGCGTGTAACCGGGCGGCGCCATCCTGTGCGCGGACCCTGGGGACGGGCGACTTGCCGCCTTCGGGTCGGCGCATGCAGGGCCGGGACGGGGTCAACGCGGGGATGGAACGAGCGGTCACGCCCTGATTGTGCGCCGCAACACGACGGCCGGCAAGGCGCCGGCCGGGTCATGAACAGGTCGCCGGAACGACTCCGGTCCCGGCTTTGCCCGCCGCTTAGGGCCAGGCCGGCGGATCGGCCGACCAGGCCTGCAGGACTTCGGCCAGGGCCGCGCGATCCTGCTCGCGCCAGGTCGGCAACAGCTGCGGGTAGTTGTCGGCATTGCGCCACAGTTGCGGCTCGGTACGCACCGCCGCCGCGTACCACTGCACGGCCTCGGCCTTGCGGCCCAAGGTCCACAGCGCCAGCGCATAGGTCGGCGGAACCCATCCGGGGTTGCCGCGCATGCTGGCCTGGACCATCTTCCACTGCTCCAGCGCCGCCTCGGGCTCGCCCAGCCGGTACAGGTCCCACGCATAGTTCCAGCGCGCCGCGCGCCCCACCACCGTGCTCGCCGGCCCGGCGGCAATGGCTTCCTGGTGCAGGGTCCTGCCGAGGTCGCCCCGCCCCTGGGCCACGGCCAGGCTGGCCAGCTGCGAGGTCGCTTCGATCGCCTTGCGGCCGCGCTCGCGCTGCTTCATCAGCTGGTCTACCAGCCCGTCGCCTTCGCCCTGGATCGCGACCAGCGGTGCGGCCGCGCTGTCGCTGTCGAAATAGAACTCTTCGATCTTCGGCAGGCTTTGCGCCTGTGCCCCGAAAGCGCCCAGACCAGCCAACAGCAATACGCCGGCCAATACATATCTTACTGCCATGAACTTTTCCCCCTTGGGTTCTGCCGCAGTGCCTCCCGTCACAGATCGTAACCGCTCGCCGCCCGCGGGGCGAGCAAACAGGGGCCTTGAGGCCCCGCTGCTACAATCCGCCCCCTCCGCGCGCCCGGGTCTGCCGGCAGCGCTGCCAGCCGACTTTTCCGGGCCAGCCATGACCAGCACCGCCGAACTCACCTCCCCCTCCTCCGCCAACACGCCATCGATCGGGGTCAGGGACAACGACTACACCCTGGAGCACAAGTACACCCGCACCGACGGCCGCATCTACCTGAGCGGGGTCCAGGCGCTGGTGCGGCTGCCGCTGATGCAGCGGCTGCGCGACCAGGCCGAGGGCATCGACAGCGCCGGCTTCGTCAGCGGCTACCGCGGCAGCCCGCTGGGCGGCTTCGACCTGGAGCTGTGGCGCGCGCGCAGGCACCTGGAAGCGGCGCAGGTGAAGTTCGTCCCCGGCCTGAACGAGGACCTGGGCGCGACCATGGTCTGGGGCACCCAGCAGACCAACCTGTTCCCCGGGGCAAAGGTCGATGGCGTGTTCGGCATGTGGTACGGCAAGGGTCCGGGCGTGGACCGCTGCGGCGACGTGTTCAAGCACGCCAACGCCGCCGGCACCTCCAGGCACGGCGGCGTGCTGGCGCTGGCCGCCGACGACCACGCCTGCCGCAGCTCGACCCTGCCGCATGGGTCGGAAGACGAATTCGTCAGCGCGATGATGCCGGTGCTGAACCCGGCCGGGGTGCAGGACATCCTCGACCTGGGCCTGGTCGGCTGGGCGATGAGCCGCTACACCGGGCGCTGGATCGGCTTCAAGACGATCGCCGAGACGGTGGAGTCCTCGGCCTCGGTGGACGTGGACCCGTTCGCACGCCGGATCGTGCTGCCCGAAGACTTCGAGATGCCGCCGGCCGGCCTCAACATCCGCTGGCCGGACCCGCCGCTGGAGCAGGAGATGCGCCTGCACCGCTATGCGGTCAAGGCCGCGCAGGCGTTCGCCCGCGCCAACGGCATCGACCGCGTGGTGCTGGACTCGCCGCGCGCGCGGCTGGGCATCGTCACCACCGGCAAGAGCTACCTGGACGTGCTGCAGGCGCTGGAATACCTGGGCCTGGACGAGCAGGCCTGCGCCGACATCGGCATCCGCGTGTACAAGGTCGGCATGACCTGGCCGCTGGAGCCGGTGGGCATCGCCAACTTCGCGCGCGGACTGGAAGACATCGTGGTGGTGGAGGAGAAGCGCGCCTTCATCGAGCGGCAGATGAAGGAGCAGTTCTACAACTGGCCGGCCAGCGCCGGTCCGCGCCCATCCATCGTCGGCAAGTACGACGAGGCCGGCGAATGGATCCTGCCCTCCACCGGCGAACTGACCCCGGCCACCATCGCCGGCGTGATCGGCCGCCGCATCCAGCGTTTCTTCAGCAACGAATCGATCGAGCAGCGGCTGCGCTGGATGGACGAGAAGGAAGCCGAGCTGGCATTGCCGCGCGCCAGCTTCCCGCGGGTGCCGCACTACTGCTCCGGCTGCCCGCACAACACCTCGACCAAGGTGCCCGACGGCTCGCGCGCGCTGGCCGGCATCGGCTGCCACTACATGGTGACGTGGATGGACCGCAGCACCGACACCTTCACCCACATGGGCGGCGAAGGCGTCACCTGGGCCGGGCAGGCGGCGTTCACCGACACCGAGCACGTGTTCCAGAACCTGGGCGACGGCACCTACTTCCACAGCGGTTCGCTGGCGATCCGCCAGGCGATCGCCGCCGGGGTCAACATCACCTACAAGATCCTCTACAACGACGCGGTGGCGATGACCGGCGGCCAGCCGGTGGACGGTACCCTGAGCGTGCCGCAGATCGCCCAGCAGATGCGCGCCGAGGGCGTGTACACGATCGTGCTGGTGTCCGACGACATCGGCAAATGGACCGCGCAACGCCACCTGTTCCCGTCCGACGTCGAATTCCACGACCGCGCCGAGCTGGAGGCCGTGCAGAAGCAGCTGCGCAAGGTGAAGGGCACCAGCATCCTGATCTACGAGCAGACCTGCGCCACCGAGAAGCGCCGCCGCCGCAAGCGCGGCAAGCTGATCGACCCGCCCAAGCGCACCATGATCAACTCGCTGGTGTGCGAGGGCTGCGGCGACTGCGGCGAGAAGAGCTTCTGCGTGTCGGTGCTGCCGAAGGAGACCGAGTTCGGCCGCAAGCGCGAGATCGACCAGTCCAACTGCAACAAGGACTTCACCTGCACCACCGGGTTCTGCCCGAGCTTCGTCACCGTGCACGGCGGCAAGCCACGCAAGGGCCGCCGCAGCGACGCCGCCAGCCTGCTCGACGACCTGCCGGCGCCGCAGTTCCGCAGCGCGCTGGAGCAGCCCTGGAACATCCTGATCACCGGCGTCGGCGGCACCGGCGTGGTCACCATCGGCGCGCTGCTGGGCATGGCCGGGCACCTGGAAGGCAAGGGCGCGACCGTGCTCGACCAGACCGGCCTGGCGCAGAAGGGCGGCGCGGTCACCACCCACATCCGCATCGCGCGCACGCCCGCCGACATCCATGCCGTGCGCATCGCCGCCGGCGAGGCCGACCTGGTGCTGGGTTGCGACATGGTGGTGGTCAACGACTACTGGGCGCTGTCCAAGGTGCGCGGCGAACGCTCGCAGGTGGTGCTCAACACCTACCAGGCCATGCCCGGCACCTTCACCATGCACCCGGACATGCAGTTCCCGGCCGCCGACATCGTCGCCGGCGTGCGCAAGGCGCTGGGCGGGCGCGAACCGCTGCTGCTCGACGCCACCCAGCTGGCCACCGCGCTGCTGGGCGACGCCATCGCCGCCAACCTGTTCATCCTCGGCTACGCCTGGCAGCAGGGACTGGTGCCGGTCTCGTTCGAGGCGCTGATGCGCGCGGTCGAGCTCAACGGCGCCGCCATCGAGATGAACAAGCAGGCATTCGCCTGGGGCCGGCTGGCCGCGATCGATCCGCAGGCGGTGCAGCAGGCCGCCGGGCTGGTCCACAACGTCCCCACCGATGCCGAAAGCACCCCCGGCCCGTTGCGCGACCTGCCGCCCGGCGAGTGGGAGGGCCACGAATGGGGCGCCAACACCGCGCCGCGCGATACCGGCGACGAGCGCGAGCTGCGTGGCCTGCCCGATGCCGGCAGCCGCCACGAGGGCGACGTCGCCTTCCTGCCGCTGGACGACGCGCGCCTGTCGCGCTCGCTGGACGAACTGGTCGCGCGCCGCGCCGCGTTCCTCACCGGCTACCAGGACGCCGCCTATGCCGAGCGCTACCGCGCGCTGGTGGCGAAGGTGCGCGAGGCCGAGCAGCGCCATGCCCCCGGCTGCACCGCGCTCACCGAGGCGGTGGCGCGCTACTACTTCAAGCTGCTGGCCTACAAGGACGAGTACGAAGTGGCGCGGCTGTATACCAGCGGCGAATTCCAGCGCCGCCTGCAGCAGCAGTTCGAGGGCGACTACACCCTGCGCTTCCACCTGGCGCCGCCGCTGTTCGCCAAAAAGGACGAACAGGGCCGGCTGCTCAAGAAGGAATACGGCCCGTGGGTGCTCAAGGCGTTCGGGCTGCTGGCCAGGCTGAAGTTCCTGCGCGGCGGCCGCTTCGACGTCTTCGGCTACACCGTCGAGCGCCGCGGCGAACGCCAGCTGATCGCCGACTACGAGCGGACCGTGCAGCTGCTGCTGGAGGGCCTGTCCGGCGAGCGGCTGTCGCTGGCGGTGGAGATCGCCAGCATTCCCGAGCACATCCGCGGCTACGGCCACGTCAAGGAAAAGCACCTGCACGCCGCCAAGGCCCGCGAGGCGGCCCTGCTGGCGCAATGGCGCAACCCGAAGGCGCTGCATATCGTGCAGGCGGCGTGATGCCTTGCAAGCAGATTGCGGCCAAGAGCAACCTATAGGTTGCACTCCCAGAATGCAAGTCATAGGTTGCATTTCGGAAATGCAATCTATAGTGTGCATTTCCAGCATGCAACGTATACATTGCGGAGCGTCAAGAGAGGGATTCGGTATGGAAAGCGCCACCTACACCGTCCGCACCCCGCAACAGCTGGCACCGCTGATGCGCGCATTCCGCAAGCAGGCCGGACTCAGCCAGGCACAACTGGCCGAACAACTGGGCATCTCGCGCCAGGCGATAACCGCGCTGGAGCGCGAGCCCGAAGCCGCTACCTTCGAGAGGCTGATGAAGGTATGGGCCGTCCTCGGCCTGGAAGTCTCCCTGCGGCACAACGGACATGACACCGCAGCCGCCACCCCGCTGGAGTGGTAGCCGTGGCGGAATTACAGGTCTGGATGAACGGCGTGGAGGTCGCTTCCTGGGAGGAAGGCCCCCACACGACCTCGCGGCTGACATACCTCCCCTCGTGGCTGGAATCCCCGCTGCCACGCCCGCTGTCGCTGTCGCTGCCGCTCCTGCCGGCAGGCGAAAGCCACCGCGGACAGGTCGTTGCCGATTATTTCGACAATCTCCTGCCGGACAACGACAGCATCCGCAATCGCATCCGCGACCGGTTCGGCACGCGATCCACCGGGACTTTCGACCTGCTGCAGGCCATAGGGCGCGATTGCGTCGGCGCCGTCCAGCTATTGCCCAAGGGCGTGGTTCCCGACGATGTGCACAGCATCCGGTACCGTGCCCTGACCGACGCGGAAGTCGCAGACCTGCTGCGCGGCGTCACTGCGACTCCCATGCCCGGAACCACTGCCCGCCGGACGGAGGAGTTCCGCATTTCCATCGCCGGCGCGCAGGAAAAGACGGGCCTGCTCAGGCATCGGGGACAATGGTGCATCCCGGCCGGCAGTACCCCCAGTACGCATATCTTCAAGCTGCCGCTGGGGCTCGTCGGCAACATGCGCGCGGACATGCACCAGTCGGTGGAGAACGAGTGGTTGTGCATGCAACTGCTGGGGGCGTTCGGTATCCCGGTGGCGAACACCAGCATGGGTCGCTTCGAGGACCAGCGCGCCCTGATCGTGGAGCGATTCGATCGCCGGCTGGCCCGGGACGGCCGGTGGTGGTTGCGCCTTCCGCAGGAAGACATGTGCCAGGTCTTCGGGCTGCCCGCATCGAAGAAGTACGAAAGCGACGGCGGTCCCGGCATCGTGCGGATCATGGAGCTGTTGCGGCAATCCGAACGGACCGAGGACCGCGCGATCTTCTTCAAGACCCAGCTCCTGTTCTGGATGCTGGCGGCGACCGACGGGCACGCCAAGAACTTCAGCCTGCACATCGAGCCGGCCGGGCGCTTTCGCCTGACGCCGATCTACGACGTGTTGTCCGTCTACCCGATTCTGGGACGAGGGCCACAGCAGCTGAGTCCGTTCAGTGCACAACTCGCCATGTCGGTCCTCGGGAAAAACCGCCACCGCCGGTTGCAGCGCATACGCCGCCGTCACTGGAACGAGACCGCGCGCATCTGCGGGATCGCGGCCGGTGCCGAGCCCTGGATCGGCGAACTGCTGGACAAGGTGGAGCCGGCCATCGCCAGCGTGCAGCCGACGCTGCCCCCCGACTTTCCCGACCACGTCGCCGAATCCATATTCACCGGACTGCGAAGGGCCCGGGACCGCATCGCGGCGATGCCGGTCGACGCCTGATAAGTTCCGCCGCCACACCAGCAAGCGATTGTTGGCCGGCATCGCCACGTCGTCGCGCAGCGCGAAACCCTGTTCCCGTGCCAGCGCATCGACCGCTTCGAAGTCGCGGATGGCCGATGCGGGATCGCGCGCCTTCAACCAGGCGTCGAACTGGCGGTTGCTGTCGCTGGTGTGGCGGCCGCCGTAGTTGAACGGTCCGTAGACGCACAGCAATGCCTCGGGCGCCAGCACCTGCGGCAGGCCGGCGAACAGCGCCTGCACGTGCATCCAGCTCATGATGTGCAGGGTGTTGGCGGAGAACACCGCGTCGTAGCGGCCGGCAGCGACCGGCAACGGCGCCAGCCCCGGCCGCGGTTGCAGCACCGCCTGCAATGGCAGCGGCGACGGCGTGTTCGGCAATGCCGCCTCTGCGATCCATTGCGCGATGCCGGGCAGGCAATCCGGATGATCGCTGGCCTGCCAATTCAGCCATGGCATCGCCGCGGCGAAATGCACCGCATGCTGGCCGCTGCCGCTGCCGATCTCCAGCACCAGGCGGGCCCCGGCCAGCTGCCGCCGCAGCACCGCCAGGATCGGCCCGCGGTTGCGCTCGCAGGCCTCGGAATGACGTTTGTCGCTCATCGGGAACCACCGTGGGATGGCACCGATTGTGCCCGCAAGCGACCATGACCGCAGTCACTTGCATGCACCGGCGGCAACGCCGACAGTCGGGGATCGTCCATCGCAGCGCGCGCAAGGCCGCTGCCAACAACGGGGGTCGTCCGCTGTGCAACGCCGTGAGTTCCTGACGCTTTCCGGCCTGGGTCTGGCCGGGCTGATGCTGCCGCATTCGCGCCTGATCGCCGCCGAGGAACTGCTGGCGCCCGCCGACGTGGCCGGCAAGAAGGCACTGGCCGATGCCGCGCTGGCTGCCGCGCGCCAGGCCGGCGCCAGCTACTGCGACGTGCGTATCGGCCGCTACCTCAACCAGGCCATCGTCACCCGCGAGGACAAGGTCCAGAACGTCGCCAACAGCGAATCGGCCGGCGTCGGCGTCCGCGTGATCGTCGACGGTGCCTGGGGCTTCGCCGCCACCCATCGTCCGGCCACCGACGCGGTGGTCGCTGCCGTCGCCCAGGCCGTGGCCATCGCCCGCGCCAACGCCAAGATCCAGACCCGGCCGGTGCAGCTGGCGCCGGTCGCCGGCACCGGCGAGGTGTCGTGGAAGACGCCGATCCGCAAGAACGCGATGGCGATACCGGTCAAGGACAAGGTCGAGCTGCTGCTGGCGGTCAACGCCGCGGCGCTCGACGCCGGCGCCGACTTCATCAACTCGCAGCTGTTCCTGGTCAACGAGCAGAAGTACTTCGCCTCCTCCGACGGTTCCTGGATCGACCAGGACGTGCACCGGATCTGGCTGCCGTTCACCGCCACCGCCATCGACAAGGCCAGCGGCAAGTTCCGCACCCGCGCCGGGTTGGCGGCGCCGATGGGCATGGGCTGGGAGTTCCTCGATGCCGACCCGGCGGGCCGCTACGAACTGCCCGGCGGCGTGATCGGCTATGGCCGTTCCTACGACCCGGTCGCCGATGCGGTCGCCGCGGCGAAGCAGGCGCGCGAGAAGCTCGCCGCACCATCGGTCAAGCCGGGCAAGTACGACCTGGTGCTGGACCCGTCCAACCTGTTCCTGACCATCCACGAGAACGTCGGCCACCCGTTGGAGCTGGATCGCGTGCTCGGCTACGAGGCCAACTACGCCGGCACCAGCTTCGCCACCCTGGACAAGCGCGACGCCGGCTTCCAGTGGGGCAGCGGGATCGTCAACTTCTTCGCCGACAAGACCCAGCCCGGCAGCCTGGGCGCGGTCGGCTACGACGACGAGGGCGTGAAGACGCGGCGCTGGGACCTGGTCAAGGACGGCATCCTGGTCAACTACCAGGCCACCCGCGACGAGGTGCACATCCTCGGCGAGGACGCCTCGCACGGCTGCAGCTACGCCGATTCGTGGTCCAGCGTGCAGTTCCAGCGCATGGCCAACGTCTCGCTGGCGCCGGGCAAGGCGCCGCTGACCCCGGCGCAGATGATCAAGGACGTGGAGAACGGCATCTACATCCATGGCCGCGGCTCGTACTCGATCGACCAGCAGCGCTACAACGCCCAGTTCGGCGGGCAGCTGTACTACCAGATCAGGAATGGCGAGATCGCCGGCATGGTCGAGGACGCCGCCTACCAGATCCGCACGCCGGAGTTCTGGAACGCCTGCAGCGCGATCTGCGACGAGCGCGATTTCCGCCTCGGCGGCTCGTTCTTCGACGGCAAGGGCCAGCCGGCGCAGGTGTCGGCGGTCTCGCACGGCTCGGCCACCACCCGCTTCGACGGCATCAACATCATCAACACCGCACGCAGCCTGGGCTGACCCGCCCCCAAGGCACTTGTAGGAGCGACGTCAGTCGCGACGCTTTTTTGCTTTATCCCCACCGGCAGGCAAAAGCGTCGCGACTGACGTCGCTCCTACAGTCTCGATATTCGGGCATTCCGTCGCGTTTCTATGCCTAAAGTCATTTGACGCTGGATCGACACCGCCGCAAGAATCGGGAAGTTCGCAAAGCACCGCGGAATCCTCGCCGTTTCCTGCCCCTTGCCCGCCCGCGGGCATTGCCATGTGGAGAGCTGCCTTGCAAAGACGTGACTTCCTCGCCCTGACCGGGCTCACCGCGGGCGGCCTGCTGGTGCCGTCGTTCTTCGGCAGGGCGATCGCCGCCGAGCAGCTGCAGACGGTGCTCGACCCGGCACTGAAGAAGACCCTGGCCGATACCGCCCTGACCGCCGCGCGCCAGGCCGGCGCCAGCTACTGCGACGTGCGCATCGGCCGCTACCTGCGCCAGTTCGTGATCACCCGCGAAGACAAGGTGCAGAACGTGGTGAACACCGAATCCACCGGCGCCGGCATCCGCGTGATCGTCGACGGTGCGTGGGGCTTCGCCGCCACCAACGAGCTCAGCAGTGCCGGCGTGGTCAAGGCCGCGCAGCAGGCCGCCGCCATCGCCCGCGCCAACGCGAAGATCCAGACCGAGCCGGTGCGGCTGGCCAAGGCGCCGGGATACGGCGAGGTGTCATGGAAGACGCCGATCCGCAAGAACGCGATGGCGGTGCCGCTCAAGGACAAGGCCGACCTGCTGCTGGGCGTCAACGCCGCGGCGATCAACGCCGGGGCCAGCTTCGTCAACTCGATGCTGTTCCTGGTCAACGAGCAGAAGTACTTCGCCTCCACCGACGGTTCCTACATCGACCAGGACGTGCACCGCATCTGGGCGCCGATGACGGTCACCGCGATCGACAAGGCCACCGGCAAGTTCCGCACCCGCGACGGCCTGTCGGCGCCGATGGGGCTGGGCTTCGAGTACCTGGACGGCGACAGCGCCGGCAAGGTGGTCACCCCCAACGGCGTGGTCAACTACAGCTCGTCCTACGACATGACCGAAGACGCCATCGCCGCAGCCCGGCAGGCACAGGAGAAGCTCAAGGCACCTTCCGTGAAGCCGGGCAAGTACGACCTGGTGCTGGACCCGTCGCACACCTGGCTGACCATCCACGAATCGGTCGGCCACCCGCTGGAGCTGGACCGCGTGCTCGGCTACGAGGCCAACTACGCCGGCACCAGCTTCGCCACCCTGGACAAGCGCGAGCAGCAGTTCCAGTACGGCAGCGAACACGTCAACATCTTCGCCGACAAGACCCAGCCCGGCAGCCTCGGCGCGGTCGCCTACGACGACGAAGGCGTCAAGTGCAAGCGCTGGGACCTGATCCGCGAAGGCAAGCTGGTGGACTACCAGACCATCCGCGACCAGGCGCACATCCTCGGCAAGACCGAGTCCGACGGCTGCTGCTACGCCGACTCGTGGTCCAGCGTGCAGTTCCAGCGCATGGCCAACGTCTCGCTGGCGCCGGGCAAGGCCCCGCTGAGCGTGGCCGACCTGATCAAGGACGTGGAGAACGGCATCTACATCATCGGCGACGGCTCGTTCTCGATCGACCAGCAGCGCTACAACGCCCAGTTCGGCGGCCAGCTGTTCTACGAGATCAAGGACGGCAAGATCACCGGCATGCTCGAGGACGTGGCCTACCAGATCCGCACCCCGGAGTTCTGGAACGCCTGCGTGGCCGTGGCCGACGAGCGCGACTACCGCCTGGGCGGCTCGTTCTTCGACGGCAAGGGCCAGCCGGGCCAGGTCTCGGCGGTCTCGCACGGTTCGTCCACCGCCCGTTTCAACGGCATCAACGTCATCAACACCGCCCGCAGCCTCGGCTGATACCTGTAGAGCCGGGCCCGCCCGGCTGCTTCGGACCGTGTTCGCCAATACAAAGACAGAGCAGCGGGGCAAGCCCCGCTCTACCGGGAGAACCACCTCATGAGCATCTTCACCGAACAGGAAGCCAAGGCCATCCTGGACAAGGTCATCGCGCTGTCCAAGGCCGATGAATGCACCGCCACGCTGGCCGGCTCGGTCGACGGCAACATCCGCTTCGCGCTGAACAACGTTTCCACCAGCGGCATCGTCAGCAACGCCGAACTGGCCGTGCAGGTGGCCTTCGGCAAGCGCGTGGGCACCGCCTCGATCAACGAGTTCGACGACGCCTCGCTCGAGCGCGTGGTGCGCCGCGCCGAGGACCTGGCGCGGCTGGCGCCGGAGAACCCGGAATTCATGCCGGCCATCGGCAAGCAGACCTACCGCGCCAGCCCGACCTTCAGCGCATCCACCGCCGCCATCGACCCGGACTTCCGCGCCAAGGTGGCGGCCGACTCGATCGGCCCCTGCCGCGACAAGGGCCTGATCGCCGCCGGCTTCCTCGACGACGGCCACAGCTTCTTCGCCACCGCCAACAGCAACGGCAACTTCGGCTACCAGAAGTCCACCAACTTCAACTACACCTGCACCGTGCGCACCGAGGACGGCCGCGGTTCGGGCTGGGTCGGCCGCAACCTGAAGGACGCATCCGAGTTCGACGCCGGCGACGACATCCAGGTGGCGATGCGCAAGGCCACCGAGTCGGCCGAGGCCAAGGCACTGGAGCCGGGCAAGTACACGGTGATCCTGGAGCCGGCCGCGGCCGCCGGCCTGATCAGCTTCATGATGCGGTTCTTCGATGCCCGCTCCGCCGACGAGGGCCGCAGCTTCCTGTCGAAGAAGGGCGGCGGCAACAAGCTCGGCGAACAGGTGTACGACCCGCGCGTGAACCTCATCGCCGACCCCTGGCACCCGGAGGCGCCGGTGCTGCCGTGGGACGGCGAGGGCCTGCCGCGCGAGCGCCTGGCCATCATCGAGAACGGCAAGGTCGCCAACCTCGACTATTCGCGCTACTGGGCGCAGAAGCAGGGCAAGACCGCCACCGCGCGGCCCGGCAACCTGCTGATGGCCGGCGGCGACAAGTCCACCGCCGAACTGGTGCGCGGCACCCAGAAGGGCATCCTGGTCACCCGCACCTGGTACATCCGCATGGTCGATCCGCAGACCGTGCTGCTGACCGGCCTGACCCGCGACGGCACCTTCTACATCGAGAACGGCCAGATCAGGCACCCGGTGAAGAACTTCCGCTTCAACGAATCGCCGGTGATCATGCTCAACAACATCGACGAGCTGGGCAAGCCGGTGCGCGTGGCCGGCGACGAATCCAACTTCGTGATGATGATCCCGCCGATGCGGCTGCGCGATTTCACCTTCACCTCGTTGTCGGATGCGGTGTAGCAATACGGCGTTCCCGTTGCGCACGATCACTCCCCAGGGTTCTGCCTGCAGAACCCTGGGCCCCGGCTCCGGGCTTTCCGGTTTCCCGCGGTTCTGCAGTGCCCTCTTCATCCAGGGGGGGGCTCCAACCCTGAAGCACACAGGTCCTTGTCCAGTCGTCAGCTAACGCGTGCAGATTTCCTGAAGCTGCTGCTCGGCAGCGCCGCCGCCGCCGCGTTGCCCTGGCCCGCGCGCGCGCAGGCCTCGCGCTACGACTTCTGGTTCACCCGCCTCAAATACGACTCCGGCGACTGGGACGTGGACGCGCGCATGCCGTCCAACCTGATCACCTCGCTGATCGACTACACCACGCTGCGCGTGGACCCCGACGAACACGTCGTCGCACTGGCCGACCCGAAGATGCTCGGCGCGCCGTTCTGCTACCTGGCCGGGCACAAGCTGGTGGAATTCAACCCGGACGAGCGCCGCAACTTCGAGCGCTACGTGCGCAACGGCGGTTTCGTCTTCGTCGACGACTGCAACCACGACATCGACGGCCTGTTCGCTACCTCGTTCGAGGCGCAGATGGCCTCGATCTTCGGCAGGGACGCGCTGAAGAAGCTGCCCAACGACCATGCCCTGTACCGCAGCTTCTTCCATTTCCCCGACGGCCCGCCGGCCACCGGCTTCGAGCTCAACGGCTGGGGCGACGACCTGGTCCACGACTACCTCAAGGGCATCGCCATCGACGGCCGGCTGGGCGTGCTCTACAGCAACAAGGACTACGGCTGCGAATGGGACTACGACTGGCGCAACAAGCGCTTCCTGGCCGAGGACAACACGAAGTTCGGCGTGAACATCGTGATGTACGCGCTGACCCACTGACCTTCCCCCACAGGTGACCGCATGAATGCCCCCATTTCCGACGACCTCGATGCCCTGCTGCCGCGGCTGGGCGAGCTGCGCAGCGCGCTGGCCCAGGCCGTGGTCGGCCAGGCCGAGGTGGTCGAGCAGTTGCTGATCGGCCTGCTGGCCGGCGGCCACTGCCTGCTCGAAGGCGCGCCCGGGCTGGGCAAGACGCTGCTGGTGCGCTCGCTCGGGCAGGCGCTGGAACTGCAGTTCCGGCGCGTGCAGTTCACCCCGGACCTGATGCCCAGCGACATCCTCGGCACCGAACTGCTGGAGGAGGACCACGGCACCGGCCACCGCCATTTCCGCTTCCAGCAGGGCCCGGTGTTCACCAACCTGCTGCTGGCCGACGAGCTCAACCGCACCCCGCCCAAGACCCAGGCCGCGCTGCTGGAGGCGATGGCCGAGCGCACGGTGAGCTATGCCGGCACCACCTACCCGCTGCCGTCGCCGTTCTTCGTGCTGGCCACGCAGAATCCGATCGAACAGGCCGGCACCTATCCGCTGCCCGAGGCGCAGCTGGACCGCTTCCTGCTGCACGTGCGCGTGGGCTATCCCAGCGAACAGGAAGAGCAGGACATCCTGCTGCAAACCACCGGCAGCGGCGGCGGCACGGTGCCGCAGGTGATGGACGCCGATGCGGTGAAGACTCTGCAGGCCGCGGTGCGGCAGGTGCACGTCGGCCCCGACCTGCTCGCCTGGATCACCCGGCTGGTGCGCGCCAGCCGCCCCGGCGAAGCCGCGCCGCCGGCGATCAACCACTGGGTCAAGTGGGGCGCCGGTCCCCGTGCCGGGCAGTCGCTGGTGCTGGCGGCCAAGGCGCGCGCACTGCTGGCCGGGCGCTTTGCCGCCACCCGCGAGGACGTCGTCGCGCTGGCCGCGCCGGTGATGCGCCACCGCCTGCTGCTCTCGTTCAACGCCGAAGCCGAACAGGCCTCGGCCGACGACGTGGTCGCCGCGCTGCTGGCCGCCGTGCCCTATCCGGCCTGAGCGGACATCCGCCCTCCCTCATGGCTGCCGCCCTGCCCCCGCTGATCCCGCCGGACGTGCGCAACCGTCTCGGGCAGCTGCGGCTGCTGCCGCGGCGCGCGACCGGCCAGCACGGCATCGGCCAGCATGCCAGCCGCAGCCGTGGCAGCGGGCTGGAGTTCGCCCAGTACCGCGCCTACGAACCCGGCGACGAACTGCGCCAGGTGGACTGGAAGCTGTACGCGCGCTCGGACCGCTTCTTCGTGCGCGAGTCCGAACGCGAGAGCCCGGTCACCGTGTGGCTGCTGCTCGACACCAGCGCCTCGATGCAGCAGAGCGACCGCGCGCGCGCGGACTGGAGCCGGCTCGATGCCGCGCGTTCGCTGGCCGCCTGCGTGGCCGAACTGGCGCTGGCCCAGGGCGACCGTTTCGGGCTGGTGGCGGCGGGCGGCGACGGCCTGTCGCTGCTTCCCACCGGCCATGGCCTGCGCCAGCGCGACCTGCTGCACCTGCAGCTGCGGCGCCTGCGCGCCGGCGGCCAGTGGCCGACGCCGGAACGGCTGCGGCCGCTGTGGGAACGCGTGGCCGCCGGCGACCTGGTGTTCGCCATCGGCGACGGTTTCGACGACGGCGCCATCACCCTGCTGGAACGGCTGGCGGCGGCGCGCCGCGAGGTGGTGTTCGCGCAGCTGCTGACCGCGGAGGAACGCGACTTCCCGTTCGATGGCGGCCACCGCTTCATCGACCCGGAAACCGGCACCGAGCTGCTCGGCGATGGCCGCGCCCTGCGCCGCGACTACCTGCAGCGTTTCGCCGCGGCCCAGCAGCAGCTGCACGCGCGGCTGCACGCGGCCGGCATCGCCCGGGCCACGGCGTATCTCGACCAGCCGATCGATACCGCGCTGCAGGCGCTGTACGGCCGTCGGAGCGGCGCATGAGCCTGACGCTGCTGTTTCCCGCCGCACTGGCAGCCCTGGCCGCACTGCTGTTGCCGCTGCTGGTCCACCTGGCGCGGCGCGAGGAGCACGCGCCGTTGCCGTTCGCCGCGCTGCGCTGGCTGCGGATGCACGCCCGCCCGCGCCGGCGCATCCGCCTGTCCGAATGGCCGCTGCTGCTCGTCCGCCTGCTGCTGTTCGCGCTGCTGGCGCTGCTGCTGGCGCGGCCGCAATTGCTGGGCGGGAAGCCGGACACCACTCCGGTCGTCGCCGTCGCCCCCGGGCTGGAAGCCTCCACGCTGCCGGCGACGCCGCCCGCTGCCCGCCGCGTGTGGCTGGCGCCGGGCTTCCCCAGTGTCGATGAAGGCCCCGCACCCGGCCGCGCACAGCCGCTGTCCAGCCTGCTGCGCGAACTCGACGCGCAGCTGCCGGCCGGCACGTCGCTGACCGTGATGGTGCCGGCGCGGCTGTCCGGCACCGACGGCGAGGTGCCGCGATTGGCGCGCGCGGTGGACTGGCAGGTGCTGCCCGACCCGGGCCTCCATCCCGGCAACGATTGCGGAAGCGGTCCGGATCGCGACGACTGCGATGGCGACACGTCCGGCAGCATCCGTGGACAGGCCACCGACGCCGCCCCCGCGCTGGTGATCCGCCACGACGACGAAGGCGCCGGGGGCGTGCGCTACCTGCGCGCGGTGCAGCGCGCGTGGACCCCCGGCCACGAGGCCGACGTGGCGGCGGACAGCATGCCGCTGCCCGCCCTGCGGCGGGATCAGGTGCTGGTATGGCTGTCGGCGGCGCCGCTGCCGGCCGCGGCGTTGCAGCACCTGCACGCTGGCGGCAGCGTCGTGCTGGACGCGCGCCAGCCGCACGACGAAAACGTCCCGGCACTGCCGCGCCTGCACGACGCGCGCGGCAGCGCGCTGATCGAACAGCAGGACACCGCGGGCACGACTGGCCTGCGCCTGCGCTTCACCGCCCCGCTGCAGCCGGCCGCGGCGCCGCTGCTGCTCGACCCTTCGTTTCCGCATCGGCTGCGCACCCTGCTGCAACCGCCACCGGTGCCGCGCGTGGCCGATGCCGTCGACCATGCCCCACGGACCGGAGCGGCCTTGCCGCCCCCCGCGCCGATCGAACTGGCGCCGTGGCTGATCCTGGCGATCGCGCTGCTGTTCGCGCTGGAACGCTGGCTGGCCACCCGCCCGCGGCGGCAGGCAGCGGCATGAGCGCGACGCTGCATCCGCTGTGGCGGCGCGCGCGACGGCGCCGGTTCGCGGCCACGCTGGTACTCGTGCTGGCCGCGCTGCCGGTCGCTGCCGTCGCCGCATGGCGCTGGGGCGGCATCGACGCCTGTGTCGTCGCCGTCACGCTCGCCCTGCTCGCCGCCGCGGGCATCGCCACCGCCCATGCGCGGCGGCTGGACCGGCGCTGGCTGGTCGGCGCGCTCAACGCCCATCGGCCGCTGCAGGACAGCGCCGACCTGTTGCTGGCCGACAGCCACGGCCTCAATCCACTGCAGCGGCGCCAGCAGGCATACGTGGGCCAGGTGCTGCAACGGCAGCCGCCGGACCTGCGCCCGGCGTGGCGCTGGCGCCGGCTGCTGGCGACCTGGGCCGTCGCGCTGGCGCTCGCGGCCGCGCTGCTGGAATGGCCGGCGACGACGTCCACCGCGCCCCCGCCGTCGCACGGTTCCGCCGATACCGCCCGCGTCGCGCCCGGCGCCCCCGTGCTGGGCGCGGCCACGCTGGCGATCGACGCCCCGGCCTATACCGGGCAGGCGCCGCGCACGCAGGACGCGCTCGACGCCAAGGCGCCGCAGGGCAGCCGCCTGCGCTGGCAGCTGCGCTTCGACCCGCAACCGCAGGCGGTGTCGCTGCAGTTCCACGATGGCCGCACGCGGGCGCTGGCGCGCGACGGCGACCGCTGGCAGGCCGATACCGTGCTGGAACGCTCGACGCTGTACCGCATCGTCACCGAGCCGGCGCTGGCCGACAGCGCCCTGCACCGGCTCGACGCGATCCCCGACCTGCCGCCGCAGGTGCAGGTTTTGCAGCCGGAACAGACGCTCACCCCGGGCCGCCCCGGACAACGGCAATGGGCGCTGCAGTTCGAGGCCAGCGACGACTACGGCGTGGCCGCCACCGCGCAGCTGCGGGTCACCGTGGCCCAGGGCAGCGGCGAGAACATCCGCTTCCGCGAACAGCGCTTCGAGCTGTCCGGCAGCGGCCCGGCCAACGCGCGCCGCTTCGCCCGCACCCTGGAGCTGGCGGCGTTCGGCGTCGGCCCCGGCGACGACCTGATCGCCCAGCTCACCGTGCACGACAACCGCGCGCCGACGCCGCAGTCCGCGCGCAGCGCCAGCCTGATCCTGCGCATGCCGACCGAACAGCAGCAACAGGCCAGCGACCTGGAAGGCGCGATCAAGAAGGTCATGCCGGCCTATTTCCGCAGCCAGCGGCAGATCATCATCGACGCCGAGGCGTTGCTGAAGCAGCGCCGCGCGCTCGATGCCGACGGCTTCGTCAAGCGCTCCGACGCCATCGGCGCGGACCAGCGCATCCTGCGCCTGCGCTACGGCCAGTTCCTCGGCGAGGAGGCCGAGGGCGGCGCCAAGCCGCCGCCGACCGCCGATGCCGGCGGACACGACGACGACCACGACGATCATGACCACGCCTCCACGGAGCATGGCCACGACCACGGGCACGACCATGGCGGCGAACCCGGCAGCGAAGCCACGCCGGTGTTCGGCTCGGCCAGCGACGTGCTGGCCGAGTACGGCCACACCCACGACCATGCCGAGGCCGCGACCCTGCTCGATCCGCAGACCCGGGCCACGCTCAAGGCCGCGCTGGACCAGATGTGGCTGTCCGAAGGCGAGCTGCGCCAGGGCCATCCCGACAGGGCGCTGCCCTACGCCTACAAGGCGCTGGGCTACATCAAGCAGGTGCAGCAGGCCGAACGCATCTACCTGGCGCGGCTGGGGCCGGAGCTGCCGCCGATCGACCCGGCCCGGCGCATGGCCGGCAAGCGCGAAGGCATCGCCTCGCGGCGGCTGGCGGTGCCGCCACGCAGCGCCGGCGACGACACCGCGCTGCAGGCCTGGCAGGCGCTGGGCGAGCCGGCCGGCGAACCCGACCTGGCCGCACTGACCCGCTGGCTGGGCCAGCACGAAAGCGAACTGGGCGACCCGCTGGCGCTGGCCGCGGCCATCGAGGAGCTGCGCGCGGCCCCGGACTGCGGCGACTGCCGCGCCCGCCTGCGCGCGGCGCTGTGGGTGGCGCTGGCCCGGCCGGCGGCCGCGGTCGAACGCCGTTCCCCCGCCGACGCCGACGGCCGCCGCTATCTGGACGCCCTGCGGGAGCCATCGCCATGACCATCGCGCAACTGCCCGCGGCGATCCTCGTCCTGGCCGTGCTGCTGGGCAGCCTGCGCTGGCTGCGGCAACCGGCGCAGCGGCGCGCGCCGTGGCGGCTCGCCCTGCTGCTGGTGCTGCAGGCCGGCGCCGGCGCGCTGCTCTATCTCGGCCTGCATCCGCCGCAGCGTCCGGCCCCGGCGGTGGAATACGCACTGATCGGCCCCGGCGCGGACGCGGACGCCATCGACGCCGCCCGCGTGCGCGGCCAACGCCTGCTGCGACTGCCCGAGGCGCCAGCGGTGGCCGATGCGCAGCCGGTCGTCGATCTGGCCACCGCCCTGCGCCGGCATCCGCAACTGGCCACCGCGCAGCTGATCGGCGACGGCCTGCCCACCCGCGACCGCGACATCGCCGGCCTGGCGCTGGACTACCGCGCCCCCGCGCTGCGCGGCCTGGTCGAACTGCAGCCGCCGCACGCGGTCGCGCCCGGCAACCGCTTCGCCGTCGGCGGCCGGGTGCAGGGCATCGACGATGCGCAGCTGGCACTGCTGGACCCGGCCGGGCGCGTGGTGGACAGCACCGGCGCCGGCGCCCGCGGTTACTTCCGGCTGCATGGCAGCGCGCGCGGCGCCGGCCGAACCCTGTTCCAGCTGCGGCTGCACGATGCGGCGCAGGCACCGGTGGAAACCGTGCCGGTGCCGGTGCAGGTGGTCGATGCCGCCGCACCGCGGCTGTGGCTGCTGGGCAGCGCGCCCAACCCCGAGACCAAGTACCTGCAGCGCTGGGCGCAGGACGCAGGGCTGTCCGTGCACAGCCAGGTCGGCACCGGCGGTGGCATCGTGCTGGGCGATGCACCGCGCGCGGTGACCGCCGCCACACTGGCGCGGACCGACCTGCTGCTGCTCGACGAACGCAGCCTGGCCGCGCTCGGTGCCGGCCAGCGCGCGACGCTGCGCCAGGCCATCGAGCAGGGGCTGGGCGTGCTGGTGCGGCTGTCCGCCGCCCCCGATGCCGGCGCCCGCGCCGCGCTGGCGCAGCTGGGCCTGCCGGTCCGCGGCAACGCGCAGGTCAGGGTCATATCGATGGAGTCGGGCAAGACCGATCCGCAACGACTGGCCGCCCTGCGCGGCCCGCGCGCGCGCGCCGGCAACGCGGAGACCGCGCCGGCGCTGGAACGGCTGCAACTGGACAGCGCCGATGCCGCTACCGTGCCGCTGCTGCACGATGCCGCCGGCAACGCGCTGGGTCACTGGCGCGCGCTCGGCCAGGGCCGGGTCGGCCTGCTCGCCGTCAGCGACAGCTTCCGGCTGGTGCTCGGCGGCCGCGACGACCTGCACGCCACACTGTGGAGCGAGGCGCTGGCCACGCTGGCCCGTCCCCGCGACGACGACGCCGGCACCCTGCAGCCGCTCGAACGCGCGTGGGCCGGCGAACGCACCGTGCTGTGCGGCGTGGAGGACGGCGCCACCCTCGCCGCGCCGGACAACAGCCTGTCCACCCTGCGCGCGGACCCGGCCGCGCCCGGCTGCGCCGCGCTGTGGCCCGCGCTGGCCGGCTGGCAGGTACGCGACGACGGCAGCGCGTTCTTCGTCTTCGATCCCTCCTCCGCGGCCACCCTGCACCGCGCCGACACCGCCCGCGCCACCGCCGCACTGGCGCAGCGCGCGACCGCTTCACCCGCCACCGCTCCCGGCGTGCCGGGCCGGCGCTGGCCGTGGCTGCTGGCGTTCGCGCTGGTCGCAGGCCTGTTGTGGTGGCTGGAGCGGCGGCGTCCCGCAAACCCGGTGTAGCCCTCCGCATCGATGCCGAAGTGCAGGTCGTGCGGCGACCGCTTCGCGCACCAACCTGCTTTGCAACAGGACGAGGTACCGCCCTGCCGTATGGTCGTTGCGGTACGTTCCGGAAACTCCTGGCGCTATCTCTGTCGTCGACATCGGCAACTGCGAAGTGCAACCGCGCCGTGGCCCGTCCAGTACGAAGGCAGAGCCTGCTTCCGGATCGAAACCGCGATCCGCCCCAAGGGGTTCAGTTGTGCGCGGCCGTTGGCTCCGCCCCGAATTCGGGCAGCAACTCGTACGCCGGCAGCGGAATGTCCTCCTCCCGCGTCGGCAGGCCCAACTGCTCCCGATCCTTACGGATGTACTCCAGCATCGGGGGCCGCTTTATCCCCCGCTCCAGCACCCAGACCTGGCACTTTTCCTGCCAGGGGCGCGCCCAGTCCTGTACCGGCTTGTAGAAGATGTCCTGCAAGGTCGGCAACGTACCATCCTGGGGAAAACCCGGTGCTTCTATCGCCGTCGTGGGATCGGCCCCATGCTGCAACAGCCAGTACACCTGCTCGAAGTTCCCCAAACCGGCGTACCAGTCGATCGGCTTGTTGTTCTTGTTCCCATACATCCGATGGTTCACATCCGCGCCACGCTCGATCAGCAACTGGACATTCGGCCACCAATCACTCAATCGCGCGGCATAAGTCAGCGGGCTATCTCCCATGGTGCGCGTGTTGGGATCGCCGCCGTGATCCAGCAGCAGTTCCAGGTAGCGCCGGTCCTCCATCCCCGCCGCGAATACCATCGCATTGTTCGCCCCCGGCAGATCGTCCCGCACCACCGGCCGGTGGCGCGCATTCGGGTCCGCACCGGCTTCCAGCAGCAGGCGTAGTCCCTCCAGGTTGTGGGTCACCAGCGGCCACGCCACCAGGGGCATGCCTTTCCCGTCGAACAGCGTGTCCGGGTCGACCCCCTCCTCCTTGATCAACCGCTGGATGGCGGCGGCGTCCTTCCGGTCCACCGCCCGTGCCAGCTCGAGCGCCTTGCCCTGGTAGTAGTGACGGGCGTTGAAACCCAGCCTACCCGCGGATTCCGGAGCCTGGCATCCCGCCAGCAGTAAACAGGCCAGCGCACACGAGGCAATGCAGCACAGCAGGAAAAATCTGTTCACATTCTGAACCCTGTGTCGAAACCGCGATCCGCCCCAAGGGGTTCAGTTGTGCACGGCCGTTGGCTCCGCCGCGAATTCGGGCAGCAGCTCATACGCCGGCAGCGGAATGTCCTCCTCCCGCGTCGGCAGGCCCAACTGTTCGCGATTCTCGCGGATGTATTCCAGCATCGGGGGCCGCTTTATCCCCCGCTCCAGCACCCAGACCTGGCACTTTTCCTGCCAGGGACGCGCCCAGTCCTGTACCGGCTTGTAGAAGATGTGCAGCAACGTGGGGCTGGTCGCATCGCCCTGGAGGTACTCCGAAGATTCCGTCGCCGTCGTGGGGTCGGCCCCATGCTGCAACAACCAGTACACCTGCTCGAAATTTCCCAAGCCGGCGTACCAGTCGATCGGCCTGTTGTTCTTGTTCCCCTGCTTCCGATAATTCACATCCGCGCCACGCTCGATCAGCAACTGGACATTCGGCCAACGATTGGCCAGCCAGGCGGCATAGGTCAGCGGATTCCTTCCCATGGTGCGCGTGTTGGGATCGCCGCCGTGATCCAGCAGCAGTTCCAGGTAGCGCCGGTCCTCCATCCCCGCCGCGAATACCATCGCATTGTTCGCCCCCGGCAGATCGTCCCGCACCACCGGCCGGTGGCGCGCATTCGGGTCCGCACCGGCTTCCAGCAGCAGGCGTAGTCCCTCCAGGTTGTGGGTCACCAGCGGCCACGCCACCAGGGGCATGCCTTTCCCGTCGAACAGCGTGTCCGGGTCGACCCCCTCCTCCTTGATCAACCGCTGGATGGCGGCGGCGTCCTTCCGGTCCACCGCCCGTGCCAGCTCGAGCGCCTTGCCCTGGTAGTAGTGACGGGCGTTGAAACCCAGCCTACCCGCGGATTCCGGAGCCTGGCATCCCGCCAGCAGTGGGCTGCCGATGGCACACAGGGCAAGACTGCACAGCAGGAATAGCCTGTTCATATTCAATCCTTGAACTCCATCGCACTTGAGTCTAGTCGGCATTCTCAGGCAGGACCGTGATTTCCGTTACTCTTGGCCGCACACGATCGGCTCCAGGGACAGGGGTACCGCCATGCGTGACAGCAACGAGATAAAGCTGCCCGAACAGAACGTGCATTCCCGGCAGGCCCGGATGGAGCAGGTCCGGGATCAACGGGCTTTGGTCGCCACCCTCACCGCATCCGCCCGCGAACTCGGCGCCCCCGAACTGCTGGCGGAAGCGCAGGCGCTGGCCGAGCAGTATCACGCCGCCGACCACGCCCGCCTCGCCGGCGATGTCTACCGCTCCGCAGCCGGGGAGCCGGCGTCGCCATCGCTGGGCTATTTCCGCGCCAGCGAACACCCGGAAAAGCTGCGTGCCCTGGGCGCCACCTGGAGCGACGACGATGTACAGGAATTCCTGAAACCGGACGATTCCGATTTCCGCGCCGAGATCTATCTCCCGGACCCTGCCGTTTTCGGCCCCGACAGAAAGCCGGTGATTTCCTTCAAGGGCTCCAATGGGCCTGTTGTCGCTTACGACGAAAACGGTATGCGCCATCTGCGCGAATCCGCCGCTTCCGACTGGATCGAGAACTTCCGCCAGGGGTTGGGGCTGGAGAGCGACCACTACAATCGCGCGATGAGGCTCGCCACCGCATTCCAAGATGATTTCAAAAGCAGTTTCGAGACCAACGGGCATTCCAAGGGCGGCGGAAAGGCGTTGGCGGCGGCGGCGGTCACCGGGCAATCCGCCTTCACCTTCAATGCGGCAACCCTGCACCCGAAAACCGCGCTCCACTACGCAGAGAAGAACGGCGGGCAGGTGTACGACATCGATCATCTGTCCAATGGTTACTACGTCAAGGGCGAGGTGCTTCACGACGGCATCAACCTGATGCATGGCATGGGCAAGGCGCAAGCGACGCAGGTGACCACGCTGCTGCGCAATGCCGGCGAGCTTTCGCAGATTCCCGAAGCCCGGGAACAGATCATCAAAAGCCTTGAAACCGCCTTTTCCTACGACCCGAAGATGCGGGAGGGGGCGGTCAACCTGCTGGATCATCTCGCTCAGCACAGCCGCGCCGGTACCCTGCAGCAGATCCCCGGGCATGCAGGCAGCGAGCAATTGATCGCGCTCGATCCCAAGAGCCGCAACGCCGAGGGCGAACTGGTCGATCGTCCGGCGCGCCCCGACCTGGCAGCCAGCAGCCTTGCCGCTGCACCGCTGATCGCGGCGGCGGCCACTGCCACGACGATGGGTGTTGCCGGAAAGCGCGGGGGCGAGGTCGTGGCCGCAGCCGGCACCCAGGTGGATCGTGCATTGCAGGCCGCCGGGGAAGCATCGCGTGCAACCTGGGAGATCACCGGCAACGTCGCCAATGCGGGAGCACGCAATGCGGGCCAGATTTCCGGCGCAGTCGTACGCTACCAGGGCGAGGTCATTGCCGGCGCCCGCCTGGCCCATGGGCGACTGAAGGCGGGCAGCGAAGAACTGCAGGCCACCCTCCTGTCATGGAACAACGACCTTTCCCGTTCGTTGGCCCACGGTGTCGCGAAGCTTCCGGGACTTGGCGGCCTGGACAACTGGGCTGACTCGCGGCACAGGCACAACGAGGAAGCCGTATCGCTGCATAGGGCGAACGCGCAGGATGCACGGGACGATGCCGCTGTAGATGCCGCCCGTGTGCGGCAGATGGGTACCACGCTCGAAGCGCGCATCGCCGCAACCGGCGCAGCTATCGGCGACCGCCTCCAGGACGCCAGCCGCCAGACCGGCGAGGCCATCGGCTCGGCCTACGCGGAAGCCGGGGATGCCGTGCGTGGCATCACCGCCAAGGCACCGCTTGCCGGCGCTTCGGTGGGGCTGGCAGGCGGCACGTCCGCATCCCTGGCTACCGCCCAACCGGGGGTCCTTGCAGGCGCGGTCCTTGCGAAGGAAGGAGGTGCGGAAGCCGCCTTCCGCCACAGCCAGGAGTATTCGGTGGAGCCTTCGATGGACGCCGAAACCCGTGCACTCGAACAGAACGCGATCAGGAGCCTGCAGGAAGCCCGATCCCGGTTCCCGGCGCACGATGTCAACGCACCACCCCAGGCGCTTCAGCTGGATGACGCACGCCATCCGTTGTTTCCCCTTTATTGCGACTGCGAACGCGGCGTGTTCGCGATCGACGCCCAGGTCGCACGCACGCCGGATCTGCACAGTCGCCAGATCGCAGGCGCCATCGCCGCCGAAATGGCCATGGCCGGAGGACAGCGGGTCGATCATGTGGTGCTCGGCAATGACGCCAGTCGCATCTTCGGCGTCCAAGGCAGGCTGGAGGACCCCGGAAACCTGAGGGTGAGCGTCGATACCGTCACCGCCATGCAGACTCCACTGGAACAGAGCAGCGAGCGGGTGGCTGCATCGCTGCAGCCCCAGGCCGATGCGATCTCGCAGCAGCTGCAGGATCAGGAACAGGTCCGCAGCAACGCCATGCGGATGGCCTGAGATGGACGCGCGCTGCCCGCAGATGGCCATCGCTTTCCGGCATGGACGCCTCCACGCTTGGAGCAGGTCGGCACCGGCACCGTCATGCCCGTCGATGAAGCAAGTTTGCCGGGGTCGGCAGGCCTCGACATGACACCCGGGATTACCTGATCAACTTCCCACTGCGAAACCAGCGCATTCGCACCGTTTTCCACCGTTCCCGAACCTCGTATTCACTTCCATGAATACGGATGGCAAAGACCGCCATCGCGCTTCCCCCGCCATCCCCGTCACACATCGGTACATCGCTCCTCCGACGCCAGCGGCATTGGCGTAGAACCGCGCTGCAGGGGGCACTCCGACTGTAGGGACCGCAGAACATGAAACGTCGCACCGTGGCAGCCCCGGCTGCCGTGATCGTCGCGCTATTGGCCTCGCCCGTCTTCGCCGGGCAGGTGCAGGACACCGCCGCCCTCACCGCCCAGGACGCGCTCGCAACGCACCTGCAGCAGGAAGAGGCCGAACTGCGGCCGCAACGCCAGGCCTTCCAGCGCCATTTCCGCCAGGCCTATGCCCGCTACCCGTCCATCCCCGCCGGCACGCTGGAGGCCATCGCCTTCGTGCAGTCGCGCTGGCAGCATCTGCAGCCCGATCCACAGGAGATGCAGGGCGAAGCCCACCACCACATGCCCGCCGCCCACGGCGTGATGGGCCTGTATGCCGGCGACGGCTTCGCCGACCAGGTGAGCGAGGGCGCCCGCCTGCTGGGCACGACCGCCGAACGGGTCCGCAACGATCCGCTCACCAACGTGCTGGCCGCCGCGGCGCTGCTGGACGCTGAGATCCGCGGGGACCTGCCGGTCGCCGGCAAGGCCGACCGCCTCGGCAAGGCTGCCATCGCCACGCCCGAGGCGATCCGCCCGGCGCTGATGCGCTATGCCGGCTTCTCGCCGTCGCCGGTGGAGGCCGCACGCGCCAGCGCCGTCGGCGACTACGCCCGCACCAGCTTCGCCTATGACGTGCTGCTGGCGCAGGACCGCGGCGTCGACGACCGCGGCATCGTCGTCCCCGAGCGTGCCATCGCCTGGGAAGACGCGTTCGACGCCCGGCAGCTGGTACAGCTGCGCGCGCCGATGCTGCGGCTGGACGTGGCCAACGACCGCGTCGAAACCGATGCCTACGTGATCGACCCGGTCAGCGAAACACTGCAGGCGCGTACCGTACCGGGCGCCGGGACCGCGACCATTGCCGGCGATGCCGCGCCTGCCACCGATGCCACGGTCCAGAGCACCGACTACGGCCCGGCCATCTGGGACCCGGCGTCGACCTCCAACTACACCGCCTCGCGCAGCGCGGCGGTGAGCGCGGTCACCATCCATACCGCGCAGGGCAGCTATGCCGGCACCATCTCCTGGTTCAAGAACGCCAGCGCGCGGGTCAGCGCGCATTACGTGATCCGCAGCTCCGACGGCCAGGTGACGCAGATGGTGCGCGACGCCCACACCGCCTGGCACGTGGGCAACCAGAACAGCTACACCCTGGGCATCGAGCACGAGGGCTACGTCAACAACAGCTCCTGGTACACCAGCGCGATGTACAACGCCTCGGCCGCGCTGGTGCGCCACTTCTGCGCCAAGTACAGCGCCATCTCCTGCGCCAGCGCCTACAAGGGCGCGCCCAGCAGCGGCATCAACGTGCTGCCCGACAGCGTCAAGATCAAGGGCCACCAGCACTTCAGCGGCCAGACCCACACCGACCCCGGCATCAACTGGAACTGGGCCAGCTACTACAACCTGCTCAACCCGGGCGGCGGCGGCGGCACCACCCGGATCCTGGACAGCTTCGAAAGCAGCGTCGGCCACTTCAACACCAGCCCGGCCTATTCCGGCAGCACCACCGGCATCTCCACCGCCTCCACCGCCACCCGCGACTGCGGCACCCGCCGCAACGGCAACTGCTCGCTGCGCGTGCTGCTCAAGGACAACACCGCCACCACCGCCAGCTGGGCGGTGCGCCTGCTGTCGGGCACCGGCAATCCGGGCAGCAACACCGCCCTCACCCGCGCCAACGGCAGCATCGGCTTCTGGGTGTGGACCGGCGGCACCGGCATGAGCGTGGGCGTGGGCATCGACGACAGCGACGGCACCGAGCGCTCCACCAGCAAGGCCATCGCCGCCAATACCTGGACCTACGTGTCGTGGTCGCTCACCGACGCGGCGCAGTGGAACGCCTGGGTCAACGGCAACGGCGCCATCACCGCCGGCACCGTCACCCTCGACGCCATCTGGCTGTACCGCGCCAACACCGCCTACGACGTCAACGTCTACATCGACGACGTGCAGGTCCGGAACTGAGCAAGGCCGGGGTACCCGTCCGGTACGGGTACCCCCGTTGCGCCTCGGGTCGCGCAACGAATACGACGCCCCTGGGGAAACGGCAGCGGGAATGCCCGCGGATGGCCGCGCCCCTGGCCGGACCCCGACCAATGTCGGGTTCCGGCTTTCATGTTCCCCTGGCGCGGGACAAGGGGGCGACGAACCCCCGGTTCGCGGCCCTTCGAATACCTTTGCAAGGACGGTGCTGCGGAACGGGCCAGGGCGGGGCCACCGGGGACAGCACCTTGCGATGTTCGGCAAGGCGAAGCCTGGCCCATCCCCTCATCCAATCCCCGGGGCAGCGTCTCCTGACAGGGAGAGGACCCGCCCCCAAATCGGCGCCCCGGAAGAACCAAGCAGATCCGTCAGCGCATCATCGCCTGGGTCCGGGCCTGCTCCTGCGCGGGCTCGTCCGGCTGCGGCACCGGCGCCGGTGTCCGCTCGACCACTTCCTGCAGCGCGCGGACGTGGCCGCTGACCGGCGTCGCCACGGCCTCGGCCGTGTCCGTGCGCGCGATCTGCCGGTCCGGCGAATGCGCTTCGCCCTGCACCGCGAAGGCGTATCGCCCTTCGTTGCCCAGCACCGCCTGGTCGATGCGCTGCAATCCCTCGCGCCGCGCCGCCACCAGCAGGCCCATGCCCAGGCGCTCGCTCATCGCGTCGGGCTGGCGCCCCATGCTTTCGTCCAGCCGGCATACCGCCGCCTGGCTCTGCAGCAGCAGGCCGTGATCGGGGTTGCCGGAATGGCGCGGATCCTGCGGCAGCAGCGGCGAAGGCGGCGGCAGGTTGCGCAGGCGCGGACTGTCCACGCTGGCGCCGATCGGTTCGAAACCCTGCCGCGGGTCGCCATCGGCCGAACTGGAAATGCGGAACATCCGCTCGGCCATGCCGTAGGCGGACTGCCCCTGCATCCGCGCCAGCGTCGCGGCGAAGGCGTCCACGTCCTGCTGCGGCTGGCCGCGGCCATCCTCGGCCAGCAGGCGCCAGCGGGTATCCATCATCGGATTGGCCTGCACCATGGCCTGGGTCTGCTGCATCAGCGCGCGCATCTGCGGCTCGCTGAAGCTCAGGGTGAAGTTGTCGCCCGCCTGCACCGGTCCCTGCCGCTGCGCGCCCGGATCGCCGGCCAATGCGGTGTTGAGCATCCCGGCGATCTGCTCGCCATGCTGTTCGTTGCGCAGGTCGAACTGGAACTCGTAGCGGCGCGCGTCGACGTTCTCGCGGCCGTCGGCATCGTGGACGCTGAGCCGCGTCATCGGCACGTTGCCGCTGTACTCCACGCGCCGGGCATCGACGTAGCTGCCGTCCTCGAAGCGCGTGCGCACCACCTCGCCGGCATTGCGCGCGCCGGCCAGGTCCACGCCGGCGGTTTCGCCGACGCCCAGCCGCAGCCGCGTCTGCGAACTCATGCCCAGCCGCTCCACCGTGGCCACCGCCTCGACCCCCGGCGTCTGCGCCGCGATCTCGCCGGTACCGACGAAATGCGCATAGGCCGCCTGGCCGTCGGCATTGCCCAGGTCGAACGTCGCCGTGCGCACCGTGGACTGCCCCAGCGCGTCCTGGCGGCCGAGCATCGCGGTGGCCAGGCCGGTGGACACGCCCACGCCATTGAACGCGGACACCGCCTCGTTCGGCCCCATCGTCACCCGCACCCGCTCGGCGTCGATGCGGTCCACCCGGTAGCTGACACCGGCCGCCTCGTTGGTCTGGGTCTGCATGGCGATGTGGCGGAAGCTGCCTTCCATCGCGGTGCCCTGGAAGGCCTGGGCATCGAGGGTGACGCGCCCGCCCACCGGGATCGTGGTGGGATCGAACGGATTGACCCGTGCCGCATCGGCCGCGTCGCCGCCGGCGGGCAGGCCGACCTGGTAGCGGCCACGTACGCCGCCGCTGGCGGAGGCCTCGAACGCGCCGGCACGCCCGGCACGGCCCTCGCGCTCGAGCCGCATGCCGGAGGCCAGCTCCATCCCGACCTGGTAGTTCACCAGGCCGTCGGCGCTGCTGCTGGCGAAGGTCACCGAACGCGCCTGGAACAGCGAGGTACCGCCGGCCTTCAGCACGTCCTGCTGGCTCGTGCCCCGGACCGAACCATCGCCGGGGTTCCAGGTGATCGAGCGGCCGCCGAGGGCGGCGCGGTACTCGCTGCTGGACGAACCGTAATCCGGATTGAACGCGACTTCCGCCGCATTGCGGTGCCGTGCGATGGCGTCCGCGCCTGCTTCCCTGACCTGGGCATTCATGCCATGACCTCCCTGAGCTTGAACGCAGCGATTGTAACTGTGCCCCCCGGGCCAAACCGGGCACCGGTGTGCGATTCCGACCATCGGGCCACCCGGTCCAGGCGGTGGCCGAGGCCGCTCGGGAACCTGCCCGGCGTACGGCCACGGCCTTGACCGCAATCGACGGGATCCGGGGGATTTCGACAACGGCGCCGACCGGCACGCCGCGACAGGGCCGGCGGCTTCCCGCCACGGCAACGGGTGCGCCCGCAGCCGCCGTCGTGGCTGCGGGCTGGACGTCGGCACGCCATCGCCGGGGCAGGCCGGGGCCGTCCGCCCGGCCACGCTCTCCCGTCCCCATGACGGGTGGCCCGCCGGTCCATGCCGGAAGGGCGGCGCGCGCCTGCCCGTGTCGCCGGAAGAACAGTACGGGCCGGCCCGCGGCTTCCCGTTTCCGCCGGTGGGCGAAGCAGGCCGGACGCGTCGCCGATGGCGGTTCTTCCGCTTCCAGCCACCGCCACTCCCTACAAAAGTACAGTGTTGGCGCGGGTACGGGATTGCTACCGTCGCAGATTGCTTTCCCCACGGTCGTCCCGCATGAACCACTCCCCCCAAGACAGCCTTTCCGCGCGCTTCGCGCTGCGCTGCGCCCGCTTCTCCGAACGCTGGTTTCCCGATTCCTGGGTATTCGCGGCGCTGGCGCTGGGCGTGGTCAGCGCGGCGGCGATGATCAACGGCGGCGCGCCGACGGAAACGGCCAAGGCCTTCGGTGACGGCTTCTGGAGCCTGATCCCCTTCACCATGCAGATGGCGTTCGTGGTGATCGGCGGCTACGTGGTGGCCAGTTCCGGACCGGCGTCGAAACTGATCGACCGGCTGGCACGCATGCCCCGGACCGGCCGCAGCGCGGTGTGCTGGGTGGCGGCGGTGTCGATGATCTCCTCGCTGCTCAACTGGGGCCTGAGCCTGGTGTTCGCCGGCCTGCTGGTACGCGCACTGGCGCGGCGCACCGACCTGAAGATGGACTACCGCGCCGCCGGTGCCGCCGGCTATCTGGGCCTGGGCGCGACCTGGGCCCTGGGCCTGTCGTCTTCGGCCGCGCAGCTGCAGGCCAACCCGGCCAGCCTGCCGCCTTCGATCCTGTCGATCACCGGCGTCATCCCTTTCACCGAGACCATCTTCCTGTGGCAGTCCGGCGTGCTGCTGGGCGCGCTGATCGTGGCCTCGCTGATCGTGGCCTATGTCACCGCGCCCAGCGAGGCCTCGGCCAAAAGCGCGGCCGACTGCGGCGTGGACGTGCAGCCCACGGCGGTACCGGCCGCCAGGAAGGCGTCGCGTCCGGGCGAATGGCTGGAATACAGCCCGTTGCTGATCCTGATGCTGGTGGCGCTGGCCGGCGGCTGGCTGGTGCACGAGTTCTCCACCAAGCCGGCCATCCAGGCCATCTCCGGCCTCAACACCTACAACCTGCTGTTCCTGATGGCCGGCGCCCTGCTGCACTGGCGCCCGCGCAGCTTCCTGGACGCGGTGTCGCGCGCGGTGCCGTCCACCGCCGGCGTGCTGATCCAGTTCCCGCTGTACGGCTCCATCGCCGCGATCATGACCAACGTCACCGGCAACGACGGCCACAGCGTGGCGCACCTGATCTCCCATGCGTTCACCACCGTGGCCAGCCACGACACCTATGCCCTGCTGATGGGCAGCTATTCGGCGGTACTGGGTTTCTTCATCCCGTCCGGCGGCGGCAAGTGGATCATCGAGGCGCCCTACGTGATGCTGGTGGCCAACGACCTGCAGTACCACCTGGGCTGGGCGGTGCAGATCTACAACGCCGCCGAGGCGCTGCCGAACCTGATCAACCCGTTCTACATGCTGCCGCTGCTCGGCGTGCTGGGGCTGAAGGCGCGCGACCTGATCGGCTTCACCTTCGTGCAGCTGCTGGTGCACACCCCGCTGGTGCTGATCCTGCTGTGGCTGCTGGGCACCACGCTGGCGTATGTGCCGCCAGTGATGCCGTGATGATTACAACGGAACCCAAGTCACACTGGGGGACACCACACTTGTGTGGCGTCTCTGCATGCCTCCCGGGATAAGGAGAGCTGCCGGTTCTGGCTCGCCTCAGCGCCCCATCGCCAGCGTATCGTGCCGCTGTTGTTCTTGCTGCTGGGTTTCGAGTTGGTTACTGCGTTCCAATGAATCAACGAGCGCCGGTGCAGCTGCCGAAAGACCCACATGCACGCGAAAGCCCGGTACTTGGGTGGAAGCTACCCAAGCACGGTCTTCCTGTATCAGCACCTTGGCCTGGTCCGGGCGGATGCCTTCAGCATGCGCCTTCGCTGCCGCATCCAGCACATGCGCATCGGAAACATCATTAGGGAATTGGTCACGGATGGCCTTGAACATCGGGGCTGCCGGATGCCCGTGATCCGGATCCTGCTGTTCGGTAAGCGCCTCTGGCAACCGGCCCGTGCTGCGCAGCCACGGCACCCGTTAGGTTCCACCGCCGACGGCTCCCCATTCGACGCTGACCCCATCGCGACGCAACTGCTCCAGATCCCGACGTAGCGTTGGCGACTTCCCCAGCAGTGGGGTTAACGTAGGATCGCTGAGAGGATTTGCCGCTCGCGCGGCGGTTGCAGCAGGTGTGCCATGCCCCGATACCGGGGCGGGTTTTGCCTCAAGGTTACCCATCGAGCCGTACCCCTATGTGCGCTGCGCAAGGTATGAGCTTTAGCGTTGGCGGATGGAAATCTGGACAATGTGCGTCTGCTCGCTATTCATGCCAAGCACGATGTCTATCTTGTCCTGCTGTACTTCCCAATAAGCCCTCGAGTCCGGCGCATCCGGCCGCGGTGGGTTGGGCTCGGTGCCAGGCCACTGGCTGCCAAGGCATCACCGGCCGTGAATCTGACCCCGGCTTTTCCCTTCGGTCGGCCGCTGGTTGCCATTTCTTCCGCCTGAGCCCTCACTCAAGAACGGTCGAACGAACTTCAGGCAACGACCCATACGGCGAGGCCATGCATCGGCACGCATGGCGATATGATAGGCCCGGGTCGACCCGGCATGCTCCTTGTCATGGAGCCTTCGAGATCGCCCTCAAGGACAGTTCACAGCGACGGAGGTTGATGGCATTCATGATCGATGCAATCGCACGCAGGTATTTCCAGGGGATTTCCCGCAGCACCCTTTCATCCCTGCTCGTACTGATGGCCCTCATGACCGGCACGGCGCTGGCATCGGAAGGCGACAAACGGGCCGATCGCAAGGCCGATGCCTGGATAGGACGGGACGCCAGCGAACTGCTGCTGCAGATGCGCGTTGACGGCGGCCGCGTCAACATCGAGGAAGACGACGAGAAGGGCGAGACCCGGTACACGTGGTCGACCTGGAACCCCGCCTGGACGGAAACCACCACCTACCAGGGCGATGTGATCGGCATGACCCCGGGGGCCAAGGGCGGGCCGTCGACCCCGATCTTCGGACAAGGCACAACGGTGAAGACCCATCACCCCGCCACCCACCGCTGCAACATCACCTTCATCGCGGACATGGAGGGGATCATTCGCAGCTGGCGCTATACCGGTTCCCGGTGCGCCAACGATATCGACAAGCCCAAGGCGAAGTAACGCACATCACCCAATCCACCTGTAAGGACACTCACATGCTCGACACTGCTGCCAAGAAATTCCTTGCCCTTTCGTTCGCCGCGCTCTTCATGCTCGCGGCTCCCTCCCTGCACGCCCAGAGCAAATCCCGGCCGGGTGTGATCGAGGACATCCAGCCCATCGAGAACAAGGGCGATGACGAGGGCAGGAAGACGAAATTCGGACGTGCCATTGGTCGGGTCACCGGATCGGCAGCCGGCGTGCTGGCGAATGCCGGAGTGGCCAAATCCGGTGCCGGCGACAATGTCGTGGCCAGTTCCGTCGTGCGGGCGGCCCCGACCTATGCGGCGCAAGCCGGCGAGGAACTGGGCGCCAAAGTCGCGGGCCCCGGCGAAAGCGTCCGCTACATGGTCAAGGTGCGGCTGGACAGCGGCCGGGTGATGTCGCTGCCCCAGCTGAGCGGGCAGATCAGCGGCATGAAGGTGGGCGATCGCATCCTGGTGGAAGGCCGGGGCGACGAGGCGACGATCCATCGGGCGCAATGACGCGCAAGGCACTACCCCCGCTGCAAGGAAGGATCCGACCAGCAAGGCAGGAGGCCAGGCCGACCCTTCCATAGCCGTGGACCTCGGTTGTCGCCCAATCGGGGGCGGAGATGGCGGCCGATGACGGAAGGTGGCCAACCCACCTTCCGTCAATGCTTTTCGCGGTGCATCATCCAGCAGTCGCCGCCAATGTGCGGGCTTGCGGCATTCGGCTCCTCAACTGGAACCCCACCAGCCACGGTGATCCGCATGAAGGGAATTCCGGCCACGTTCGCGGTACTGCTATCCATCGTCGCCCTTGCACGATCCAGGCCGCAGGTGAACGTTCGCCTGGATGCTCCTCCCCCCTCTCCACCCGTCGATCCGGAGCGTGGAATCTTCTATGGCGCCACCCTTTCGGCGTGGTACGCATCGGCGATGGAGCACGACAAGAGTCTGCTGACCTTGTCCACTGCCGGCATCGGACTGCTTGTCGGTTTCATGTCGTCCAGGGCAGCGGGGGGCATGCTGCCATTCTGGCTGCTGGTCGGTGGGATGATCGCGTTCCTATTGACCATCCTGCTGGTGCTGCGGATCTATCACGTCAACAAGTCCTATCTGGAACGGATCATCAGGAGCGAGGACTCCCCCGATGAGGACGACGGCGGAATGGACGATGCCCGCCTCAAGAGACTCGATCTTGCCGCGAATGTGCTGTTCCTGATCGGCGCAAGCCTATCGGCGGTACTGGGTGGGGTAATCGCATATTCGACCCACCGCCCGCCACAGGCGCCGCTGCTCCCCTCCGAGCCCGTTTCCGCAGCTGAAAAGCCATCCGCCGGAGATCCGGTTCCCGTACCCGCCCCTCAACGACCCGACGAGGATGGCAGCGCAAACCATGGCCACCGGATGCCGGCCCCACCGGAAAGCCGACCACAGGGCGATCCGCCCCCCATGGAGAACGCCCGGTCGGACAACTGACGACAAGACTCACCAGGAGCGTGGCATGAGTACGATGCATCCGGGAGCGCAGCGACCGAAATCCTCCTTGGCCGAAAAGCTCAGAGGCTTGGTCGAATATGTCTTCGCCAGCTTAAGAGGCGCCGGCGGCCTACGCCGCGAGAAGAAGGACACTTCCGACCCCCCCCGGCAGAAGCGGGAGCAGGTCCCGCAGGACAAGCCCCGGAACAAGCCCGAGAGTCGCTGACAAGGCCGCCGCGGCGCGGCGAGCCTCACTCCTCTCCCTGCCGATCCACGTCGCAATCCGGCCCCTCGCAGTTCTCCGCCGCCCGCCGCAACTGGTCCTCGCTGAGCGGCGGCGGCCGGGCAAGCGCGGACTGGATCTGGTCGCGGCCGCCGGTGAGCTTGTGCACGCCCTTGCCGGCGGCCATCAGCCCGTAGTTGATGCCAAGGAAGATGTAGCCGCCGCTCATGCTGACCTGCTCGGGCGTGGGCGGCTCGCTCCACGAGCGGCTGAAGCGGTTGGACTCCACCCGGATCGGATTCCTGAAACGATACAGGTCCAGCGGCTGGTCGTCCTCGGGCTTGAGCGCACGCACTTCGTCCAGGGTCTTGACCTCGTCCCCGGCCGTATCCGGCAACTCCAACGCCGGTAGCGCTTCCTGTGCCTGTACCGGACCGGTCGGCATCAGGCCGACCGCCATTACCCCCAGCCATCCGTACTTTGTCACTGCCCGACCTTGGCGATTACCCGGGAGCGGCAGCTTACGCATCGCTCCTTCAATTTTCGTTGATCGCGCAGTGACGTCCATTACCGGCGGTTGATAATGTTGCGGCGCGTGGACACACGCTGCCCCGGGGGAATCGGGGACACCAAGCCTCTCCATGGCAAGGAACGGCCAGGCATACGAAGCCGTATCCGTACACCAACGAAAGGAGAGGCGTCTTGATTATTTGGGGACCGAAGGCCCGGCAGAGCAAGGGCGAGACCGGTTCGTTCTTCTGCCCGGAATGCCGGGACGACCGGAGCTGCACCCAGGTCAAGTAGTCGCGGTATTTCACCTTGCACTTCATACCGCTGTTTCCGACAGAAACGCTGTCCACCCACATGCAATGCGGAAGCTGCGACAGCCGGTTCAACGACTCGGTACTGGGCTACTCCCGGGAGCAGATCCTGGCGGCGGTCTCGCCGTGGAGATGCGATGGCTGTGGCAACGCCAACCCGGCCCAGCAGGACAGCTGCCTGGGCTGCGGCAACGGCAAGGCTTTGCCGCCGGAACTTCCGGCCTGAACCGGGACGGGGCATTGCCCGCTCCCTGTCCCGCAGCGCGGGACGGGACGATGCGGTGGAATCCCATCCTGTCCTGTCTCATGGGTTGAGACGCCGATGTGCTTCCATGTCGCCCTTTGATCGGCAGTACGCGCATGGCGTTTTCCCTCGCTCCCCGCACCGAAGCCAGCGAACGGGCGCTGGCGACCACCGATGGCCTGCCCTCGCGCGATGGTGCGCTGCTCGGCCAGCGGCTGGCGCGGCGCTACCGCGACCGGATCACCGGCAGCTTCACCATTCCCGGCCGCGAGGGCAGCTACGCGCCGATCCCCGACGACGTGCCCGACGCGCTGAAGGCGGCGCTGCAGGCACGCGGCATCGAGCAGTTGTATTCGCACCAGGCCGAGGCGTGGGCGGCGACGCAGCGCGGCGAGAACGTCGCCATCGTCACCCCCACCGCCTCGGGCAAGTCGCTGTGCTACACGCTGCCGGTGGTGAGCGCGGCGATGCAGGGCAAGGCCGGGGCGCCGGCTTCAAAGGCACTCTTCCTGTTCCCGACCAAGGCGCTGGCGCAGGACCAGGTGGCCGAGCTGCTGGAACTCAACCGCGCCGGCGAGCTGGGCGTAAAGGCCTTCACCTTCGACGGCGATACGCCGGGCGATGCGCGGCAGGCGATCCGCCTGCACGGCGACATCGTGGTCAGCAACCCGGACATGCTGCACCAGGCGATCCTGCCGCACCACACCAAGTGGGCGCAGTTCTTCGAGAACCTGCGCTACGTGGTGATCGACGAGATCCACACCTATCGCGGCGTGTTCGGCAGCCACGTCACCAACGTGATCCGCCGGCTCAAGCGCATCTGCGCGTTCTACGGCGTGCAACCGCAGTTCATCCTGTGCTCGGCCACCATCGGCAACCCGCACGCGCATGCGCAGGCGCTGGTCGAGGAGCGCGTGCATGCGATCACCGAATCCGGCGCACCCAGCGGGCCGAAGCACGTGCTGTTGTGGAACCCGCCGGTCATCAATCCGGACCTGGGCCTGCGTGCCTCGGCGCGTTCGCAGGCCAACCGCATCGCCCGCATCGCGATCAAATCCGGCTTGAAAACGCTGGTGTTCGCGCAGACCCGGCTGATGGTCGAGGTGCTGACCAAGTATCTGAAGGACATCTTCGACAACGACCCGCGCAAGCCGGCGCGCATCCGCGCCTACCGCGGCGGCTACCTGCCCACCGAGCGCCGCGAGGTGGAGCGGGCGATGCGGGCCGGCAACATCGACGGCATCGTCAGTACCTCGGCGCTGGAACTGGGCGTGGATATCGGCGCGCTCGACGTGGTGGTGCTCAACGGCTATCCCGGCAGTGTGGCGGCGACCTGGCAGCGCTTCGGCCGCGCCGGCCGCCGCCAGCAGGCCGCGCTCGGGGTGATGGTTGCCAGCAGCCAGCCGCTGGACCAGTACGTGGTGCGGCACCCGGACTTCTTCGCCAACGCCACGCCGGAACACGCGCGTACCGCGCCCGACCAGCCGCTGATCCTGTTCGACCACATCCGCTGCGCCGCGTTCGAACTGCCGTTCCTGAGCGGCGAGCCGTTCGGGCCGATCGACCCGCTGGTGTTCCTGCAGGCGCTGGCCGAAACCGAGGTGATCCACCAGGAAGGCGACCGCTGGGAATGGATCGCCGACAGCTACCCGGCCAACGCGGTGAGCCTGCGCGCGGTGGCCGACGGCAACTTCGTGGTGGTGGACCGCAGCGACGGCAAGCAGCAGATCATCGCCGAGGTGGACTATTCCGCTGCCGCGCTCACCTTGTACGAAGGCGCGATCCACATGGTGCAGAGCACGCCATATCAAGTTGAGCGGTTGGACTGGGAAGGCCGCAAGGCCTACGTCACCCGCACCCACGTGGACTACTACACCGACAGCATCGACTTCACCAAGCTCAAGGTGCTGGACCGCTTCGACGGCAACGGCGCCGGGCGCGGCGATTCGCACCACGGCGAGGTGCACGTGGTGCGGCGCGTGGCCGGCTACAAGAAGATCCGCTACTACACCCACGAGAACATCGGCTACGGCCCGGTCAACCTGCCCGACCAGGAACTGCACACCACCGCGGTGTGGTGGCAGCTGCCGCAGGCCACGCTGCTGCGCAGCTTCGCGCAGAAGCAGGACGCGCTGGATGGCTTCCTCGGCGCGGCCTATGCGCTGCACATCGTCGCCACCGTGGCGGTGATGGCCGATGCGCGCGATTTGCAAAAAGCAGTGGGCAACGGCGACGGCGCGTGGTTCGCGGTGGCCGACCAGAGCGGACGCGGCCAGCTGCGCGGCAACGAGGGCGGCGAAGGTACGGTGGAGCTGATGCAGAGCTTCGTGCCCACCGTCTATCTGTACGACAACTTCCCCGGTGGCGTGGGTTTGAGCGAGCCGCTGTGGCAGCGCCAGGGCGAACTGGTACAGCGCGCGCTGGAACTGGTGGAGCGCTGCGACTGCAGCGCCGGCTGCCCGGCCTGCGTTGGCCCGGTGCTGGCGGCACAGGAAGAAGGCGGTGGCGAGACGCCGCGTTCGCTGGCGTTGAAGGTGCTGTCGCTGCTGTCCGACGAGCGTTGCCAGAGCGTGGCGCCGGCGCCGGCCGAAGAGGCGCTCGACCTGCTGCCATGAGCATCAGCCTGGACAAGTTGAAGGCGCTGCGGAAGCAGGCCGGACATGCGGATGCGACGGCAAAACCTTCGAGCGCGATACCGGCGCCTTCGAACGAGGATGCGCGGGTTTCGGATGCAGCAGGTTCTGCCGCTTCGGATGCCCCTGCGCTTTCGCGACCCGTACCGTTCGCGCCTGCGCATGATCCAGCCGTTGTAGGAGCGACGTCAGTCGCGAAGCCGGCGCGGGCGGATGTCGAGGCATTGCCTTCGGCTACGTCCGGTTCTTTGCCGGCTGCGGAAGCATCTGCGGCTTCGCGACTGACGTCGCTCCTACAAGGTGGCCGCCCCATCCCGCGAACGGTCGAACCCATCCGCGAGAATTCGGTATTCGGCTGGGTCGAGCAGATACAACATAAGACAGCGACACCTGCACCCGTACCGGCCGCGCGTCCCACCCGCCGCGTGCACGATGGCGACGCGTTGCGGCGCCTGTTGGCCACGCGCAACCGCGCGGTGGCACCGGCGTCGCGCGCGGAACGCGCCGGAGCGCTGGACCGCGAACTGCCCGGCCGCGAGGTCGCCCCCGGCCTGCGCCTGATCGAGGCGTTCCTGCCGCAACCGGTACCGCAGCAGCCGCTCTCGCTCGCCTTCGCCAAACGCCCGGAGGAAGCGGTGGCGCCGCAGGACCTGCTGTTCTTCGACACCGAGACCACCGGGCTGGCCGGCGGCACCGGTACCCGCGCCTTCATGATCGGCGCGGCCGACTGGCGGCACGATCCGCAGCGCGGCCCCGGGCTGCGCGTGCGCCAGCTGCTGATGGCGACGATGGCCGCCGAGGGCGCGATGCTGGAGGCGTTCGCGGCCTGGCTGGCGCCGGGCACGGTGCTGTCCAGCTACAACGGCCGCTGCTACGACGCGCCGTTGCTCAAGACCCGCTACCGCCTGGCCCGGCGCGGCGATCCGCTGTCGGCGCTGGATCACGTGGACCTGCTGTTCCCCACCCGCCGCCGCTACCGCGGCACCTGGGAGAACTGCCGGCTGACGACCATCGAGCGCCAGCTGCTGCGCATCCAGCGCGAGGACGACCTGCCCGGCAGCGAGGCGCCGGCGGCGTGGCTGGCCTGGCTGCGCGGTGGCAGCGCGCGCAACCTGCGCCGCGTCGGCGAGCACAACCACCAGGACGTGGTGACGCTGGCACAGCTGTTCCAGCGGCTGGTGCAGGCCGAAGCCGAGGAACGCGCGGCACCGCCGCCGGATGCGATCCCAGGCTGATATCGGGCGCCGGCGGCCGCGCATCCAGCGCGAGAACGACCTGCCCGACGGCATGGCTGGCCTGGCTGCGCGGCGGCAGCGCACGCTACCTGCGCCGCGTCGGCGGGCACAACCACCAGGACGTGGTGACGCTGGCACAGCTGTTCCAGCGGCTGGTGCAGGCCGAAGCCGAGGAACGCGCGGCACCGCCGCCGGATGCGGTTCGCGGCTGAACCGGCATCGCCCGTGGCGCGGTGCCGCGGGCGATGCGTGGCAGCGGCTCAGCCCTTGATCGGCTGGGCGACACCGTCGGCGATGGCCTGCCGGATCAGGCGCTCGGCCTCGCGTTCGGCGCGGGCGCTGGCCGCGGCCTGTTGCCGGGCGATTTCGGCCTGTTGCTTCGCCAGTTCCGCCTGCTGCCGGGCCAGTTCGCGCATCTCATCCTGCACGCCCTGCTCGCGCATGGCCTCCCGGGCCTGTTCGGCGGCCTTGCGCGCGTCGGCGCGGGCCGCTTCCTGCGCCGCGCTGCGCTCGGCCGTGCCCTGCAGCATCGCCACCCGCGCTTGTTCGGCGGCGGCCGCAGCGATGCGGGCGCCGGCTTCGCCCATGCGCCGGCCCAGCTCGCCCTGGCGTTGGCCGAGCGTTCCCTGGCGTCCGCCCAGCTCGCCCTGCGCCTCGCCCAGGCGGAAGCTGTCCCGGTACAGCTCCTGGAAACGGGCCAGCGTGGCGGCATCGCGCACCACGTAGCGCTGGTCGCCACGACGGATCCACAGCAGGCCATCGCCATCGTCCAGCTGCCGTGCCTGGCGCAGGTCGTCGCTGGAACCGCTCATGAGGTTGTGCCGATCCTGCAGCAGCACGTAGGCGTTCGGGCCGCTGTCCTTCGCCAACGTGATGCGGCCCTGCACCGCGATCGGAGCCAGGCGCGGGGCGATGGGTGCTTCCGGTGCTTCCGGTGCGGCAGGCGCAGGCGGCGGTGGCGGCGCAGTCACGGCCGCGGGAGCCGGCGGCGCCGGCAGTGCTTGCGGGGCCGGAGCCGGGGCTGGCGCCGGCACTGCGGAAGGTGCGGCCGGGGGTGCGGGCGGAGCCGGCGGCGCCGGCATCGCCACCAGTCGCAGCGGCATGACGCCGACCAGCGCGACCGCGGCCAGGATCAGGCCCGCGCCCAGGCGCGGGAACGGGGAAGTGTTCTGCAGCATGAGCAGTCTCCGCTTGAGGCTCAGGAAGGTCGGCGAAGCGCTGGCAAGGCCGGCGCAGGGCCGCGGGGCGACGCCCAGCTGCAGCAGCAGGCGTCCGTAGTCGTGACGGCAATGGCGGCTGCCGGCGACGACCGCGGCATCGACCGCGGCTTCGCGCGCCAGCGCGTATTCGCGCGCGGCCAGGTGCACCAGCGGGTGGAAGAAGAACAGGTGCTGGGCCAGCGCCGGCAGCAGTCCCCACCACAGGTCGCGCCGCTGCAGGTGCACCAGTTCGTGGGTCAGCGCCATGTCGAGATCGTCGGCAGCCATGCTCTGCATCTGTCGCGCCGGCAGCAGCAGCACCGGACGCCACGGCCCGACCAGTTGCGGCGAATCGATCTGCGCGCTGATCCGCAGCCGCGGCGCCTCGCGCAGGCCATGCGCTTCGGCCGCCATCCGCAATGCGGCGATCAGTTTGTCGTCGCGGCACGGCTGCGATGCGCGCACCTGCTGCCGGCTGGCGTGCCAGCTCCAGGTGGTGCGCACGGCCATCGCCAGCACGCCGGCCAGCCACAGCGCCAGCAACGCCTGCAGCCACGCCAACCCGCCGTCGGCGGCCGGCGCGACGGCCATCGTCGTGGCGGGCACGACCAGCATGTCGGCGGAGGCGGCCACCGCGGCGACCGCCGGTGCGGCGGCCGGCAGCAGCGGCAGTTCCAGCGGATTGGCCCATACCAGGCCGACGACGGCCTGCAGCGCGACCAGCCACCACAACCCGCACTGGGTGGCCGCCGGCAGCCGCCGCACGCCGCGGCACAGCGCCCAGACCAGCGCCACCAGCAGCGCCGTCTGCACGCTGGTGGCGAGCAGGCGACCGGCAAGCACCTCGAACAGGGATTCCATGGCTCAGCCCTCCCGCCGCTGCGACTGCAGCTTGGCGACCAGCGCCTCCAGCTCGGCCAGTTCGCCGTCGCTGACCTCGGCCTTCTCCGCCATCCACGCCACGAACGGCGACAGCGAGCCCTGCAGCGTCTTCTCGACGAAACTGCCGACCGCGCTGGACACCACGTCCTGCTGCTCGGCGGTGGTGTGGTAGCGGTATACGCCGTCCACCTGCCGCCGCTGCAGATAGGCCTTGGAGCGCAGCCGCTCCATCATCGTCAGCACGGTGGAACGGGCCAGTCCGCGGGCCTCGCCGAAGCTGGCGGCGACCTCGCCGACGCTGGCCGGCTGGTTCTCCCCGATGTACTGCAGCAGGGCCAGTTCCTGGTCCCCGATCGTCTTGCGGCGCATGACCCACCTCCGTGACTACATTTGTCGCCACGATAAGCCTGACGACAGATGTAGTCAATAGCCCGGAGGACACCCTGCCGGGCGACCCGGCGCGGCCGCTCAGCCCGGGCCGGCGAGGCCGCTTTCGATCTGCCAGGCCGCGAACTCGGTTTCGAACTCGGCCAGCGTCAACAGCCCCATGCACGCCTGCGCGCCGACAGGCAGCGCTTCGCCGCGGGCCAGCCGCCGCGCCAGCACCACGGCGGCCAGGCACGGGATCTCCGGGCCATGCAGCATCGGCGCGGTGAGGTCCCAGTGCAGCGTCCGTACGCGTCCTTCGCGCAGGCCGCGCAGTTCCACCCGCATGCCGCCCAGGTCGCTGCCGAAACGGTCGAACCAGCGGCCGGCACGGGCGAACACGCCGGCCAGCGCCTCCATCGGCAGCGGCAGGCCGGCACGACGCAGGCCCGCGATCGCCGCCAGGCAGCGCTGCAGCAACGGCAGCTCCAGCGCGGCGCGGAACTGCACGGTACGGATGCCGGGATAGCGCTGCACCAGCAGGTCGTGGTCGGGCACGTCGCAGGGCGAGGCCAGCCGCGGTGCGATCTTCGCGAACGCCACCGGCTGCGGGTCGGCCCAGCCCACGGTTTCCTGCCAGCGCCCGTCCTGCCACCACCGGAACGGCTGCCCGCAGTACGACAGCACCGCCCGCACCGTGGCCATGCCCAGCGGCGTGGCCTGCGCCGGCGCGATCACGATGCGGATGTCGTGCAGTTCGTCGAAGCGCCCGCGCAGGGCATCGACCACCGCGCTGGACAACGCCGGCAGGGTGCTGGCGCCGCTGACCGCGGCACGCTGCGCCTGCCGTGCCGCGGCATCCAGCGCGGCGGGGAAATCGCGCACGAAATCGCGGCCGTCGGCCAGGTCGATGTAGTGCATGCCGGCCTGCAGGCAGGCGTGCGCGACCCCGTAACCCTGCCCCTGGAACGGCCCGGCGGTGTGGATGGCCAGGTCGGCGCCGGTGGCGGCCAGCTGCGCGGCGAAGTCGGCGGCGCCGGTATCCAGCCGGCACAGCCGCACCTGCGACAGGTCGACGCCGGGCAGGTTGGCGGCGGCGGCCTGCGGATGCCGGCCGGCGGCGATCACCTCGATCCCCGGCGTCCGCGCCAGCGCGCGCACGATGCGCGCGCCGAAATGACCGTAGCCGCCCAGCACCAGTACCCGGTAGTTCCCCTGCGATCCCTGCACCGACGTGTCCTGCGCTGCTGTGGTGGCGGCATTATCGGCAGCCGGACCGGCGCTTGTCAGCGCCGCGTCCGCGGGTTTTCGCCGCAATCACCCGCGGCACGGCACAATCCCTCCACTTTCGTGACGAGGTGACTGCCATGCGTGTTTCCCTGCTCCTGCCCGCGGCCTGCCTGTTCTCGCTCAGTGCCTGCGCCAGCCAGTCCACCCCGGTGGCGTCGTCGGAACCGGCGCCGGTGGCCGCGCCGATCGACGGCGGCGCGGTCTGCAGGCCCGAGACGCTGACCGGCTTCGTCGGCCAGACCGCCACCGAGGAAGTGGTGAAGAAGGCGGTCAGCGAATCCGGCGCGCGCCATGCCCGCGTCGCCAAGCCGGGCATGGCGATGACCATGGATTTCCGCCAGGACCGGCTGACCATCATGGTCGACGCGCAGAACCGGATCGAACAGATCAGCTGCGGCTGACGATCCGCGGCGCAGGCGCGGCCGGCGTCAACCGCGCGGGCCGCCCATCACCGACAGCACCACGCCGCTGACGTAACTGGCCATGACCGGCGAGGCCAGGAACACGTATGCCGGCGACAGCTCCTCCGGCTGCGCCGGGCGGCCCATGTCGCTGTCCTGGCCGAATTCGGCCACGTCCGGGGCCTGCTTGTCGGCCGGGTTCAGCGGCGTCCACACCGGCCCCGGCGCCACCGCGTTGACGCGGATGCCGCGCGGCATCAGCTGGCTGGCCAGCGCCTTGGTGAAGGCATGGATGGCGCCCTTGGTGGCCGAGTAGTCCAGCAGCGACTTGCTGCCGAACAGGCCGGTCTCCGACCCGGTGTTGATGATGCTGGCGCCTTCGCCCAGGTGCGGCAGCGCCGCGCGCGCCATGTGGATGTAGCCGGCGATGTTGGTCTGCAGGGTTTCCTGCAGGTGGGCGTCCTCCAGGTCCTCCAGGCGATGGCAGTGCAACTGGAAGGCGGCGTTGTTCACCAGGATGTCGATGCCGCCGAACGCCTTGGCCACCTGCTTCACCGCGCGTTCGCAGAAGCGCGGATCGCGCACGTCGCCGGCGATCACCACGCAGCGGCCGCCCTCTTCCTCGACGTGGCGGCGGGTGGTTTCGGCATCCTCGTGCTCGTCGAGGTGGAGCACGGCGACATCGGCGCCTTCGCGCGCGAACAGCACCGCGACCGCGCGGCCGATGCCCGAATCGGCGCCGGTGACGATCGCGCGCAGCCCTTCCAGCTTGCCGCTGCCGCGGTAGTCCGGGGCCAGGAAGCGCGGCGCCAACGTCAGCTCATGCTCGTTGCCGGGCTTGGCCAGGTGCTGGGCCGGCATCTTTTCCGGCTGCTTGCGCACGCCGGCCTGGGTTGCCTTCTTCGTCGCCTGTTTCGTGCGCCGCGCATCCTTGGCCTTTTCCTGGTCCTGCAGGCGCCGTTGCCGCGCGGCGACCCGGGCCGCGCGCGGATCGCCGGCCGCCGCCTTGCGGGTGGCGGTCTTGACCGCGCCGGCCCGCGCGGGCGCGGCGGCAGCGCCGCCCTTGGCGGCGGATCGCCGGCCGGTCGCGGTCTTCTTCGTCTTCTTCGTCGCGGTCTTCTTCCTGGCCGTGGCCATGTTCGACTCCTTTGCCGGTATCCGATCAGGCGCGGTCGGCCACGCCACGCACGCCGGCATGGCCGGCGCAGTGCGCGCAGCAGTAGATGGCGCCGTTGCCCTCCACGCCGTGGCCGATCACCACGCACCGGCAATGGCCGCAACGCGGGGCGAAGGCATGGATGGCGCATTCGAACGAATCGAAGGTGCCGCGGCGGCCTCCCTGTTCCACGCTGAAGCTCTTGTCGTAGTCGTTGCCGCAGACATCGCAGGTCGCCATCGGCGTACTCCCTTGGAAACGTGCCGTCATTGTCGGCAGACCGATGGTCAGACACGGTGAATGCGGCGTGGTCGCGGCGTGCATTTCATCGTGCGCATACGCGCCGGGGCACACCCTCGTGCCGCGTTCTTCCCGGAGCCTCATCATGTACCGCGTGTTGCCGTTTTCCGTTTCCGTCGCCGCGCTGATGCTGGGCGCCTGCAGTACCACGCACATCGCGCAGGTCCAGCCGATCGACGGCGTGGTTTCCGGCCAGTGCCACATCGACAGGGTGCGCGGCGCGGTGGGCCTGGCCGCCGCGCCCGGCACGGTGGAGCGTGCGCGCGTGGACAGTGACAGCCTCGATGTACGGGTGGTGCGCGGAGGCGATGCCCGCGGCAACGGCGATGCCGGCGAGAGCGGCGGCGGGCGGCTCACCCTCCACACCGGACCGTACAACGACATCACCGCCCTCTACTGCGGCTGAGCGTCCCGGCGACGCTGCTGCGCGCGCAGGAACCGCAGCGCCGCCCGTTCCCACTGGCGTTCGCCGCGCAGCGTGGCGAACGCGGCGAGCCGTCCCTCGCGCCAGCCCTCGAATACGCACGGGTCGATATAGGCCTTGCGGCAGACCGCCGGGGTATTGCCCAGCCGCGCGGCCACGTCGGCGATCACCCCGGCCTGGACCGCGGCCAGTGCGCGCTCGCTGGCCGGCGCCGGCAGCACGGTACGGGCCAGCTGTCGCAACGCGGCCACGGTGCCGCCCCAGGTGCGGAAGTCCTTGGCGGTGAAGTCGCCGCCCATGGCCTGCCGCAGGTAGTCGTTGAGCTGCCCCGAATCCACCGGGCGCACCACCCCGTCGTCGTCGCGGTACTGGAACAGCGCCTGCCCCGGCAGCTGCCGGCAACGGCGGATCAGCCGCACCAGCCGGCGGTCGTCGATCTCCGCCTCCTGCTCCTGCCCTGACTTGCCGCGGAACCGCAGGCGCACGCGGCCGCCGCGCACGAACTCCAGGTGGCGGTTGCGCAGGGTGGTCAGGCCATAGGAACGGTTGCTGCGCGCATAGGCGTCGTTACCGACCCGCAGCAGGGTATCGGCCAGCAGCGCGACCACCAGCGCCAGCACCTTTTCCTGCGGAAAGCCATCGCGCGCCAGGTCCATGCGCAAGCGTCGCCGCAGCCGCGGCAGCGCCCGGGCGAAGTCGGGAAGCCGGCCGAACTTGCCACCGCTGCGTTCGGCGCTCCAGTCGCGGTGGTAGCGGTACTGCTTGCGGCCGCGCGCATCGCGGCCGGTGGCCTGCAGGTGGCCGTGCGGCTCGCGGCAGATCCACACCTCGGTATAGGCCGGCGGGATCGCCAGCGCACGGATCCGCGCCAGCGTCGCCGCATCGCGCACCGGCCTGCCGTCCGGCCAGCGATAGGCGAAACCGCGCCCGGCCCGGCGACGGCGGATGCCCGGCTCGGCGTCGCTGACGTGGTGCAGGCCCGCGCGTTCGGCGGCGGCGTGTGCGGGCGGATCGGCGGCGTTGCTGCGGTGGGGCACGTGGCCGGCTTCCGGAAGGATCGGCAACGATTGTCGCCAGCGTCCGCGGGTGGCGGCGTCAACGCGGCTGCGCACGGTTCGCGCCGTCCGCGACGGGACGATATGCTTGCCGGCATCCTCGATCCTGTCTTCTGGAGTCCCGATGTCCGCTTCGACGCCCGCACGCCATCTGCGCCGCCCTGGCGGCCTCGTCGCCATCGCCACGTTGCTGCTGGCCCTGACCGCCTGCGAAGGCCCCGCGCCGGACGAGCAGGAGCAGGTCGTCGCCGAAGCGCAGCAGGCGGCCGAAGCCGCCGCCACGCCGGCATCGCAAGGTACCGACGCACCGCCGGTCGGCGATTGCGACGCCACCCAGGTGCAGGGCCTGGTCGGCCAGCCCTATACCGATACCCTCGGCGATCAGGCGCGACAGGACGCCAGCGCGCAACAGCTGCGCGTGCTCAAGCCCGACGACATCACCACGATGGAATTCGTCGGCGAGCGCCTGAACATCGAACTGGACGAGAACGGCACCGTCAGCGGCGTGCGCTGCGGCTGAATGCGGCATGCCAACGCGCGCGTTTTCGCCGCGTTGGTTGCTGCTGCAACGGTGTATTGCGGCGTTGCAGCATCTGTGATCTAGTCGATCGTCCGGTGGCCTCGAGATGCGCTCCAGGAACGAGCGGGGGAGAGTGTCGCCGCTTTCCGACATCGCATCGAGGCACAGATGGCCCCCCGCAACCGCCAAGGGCTTTACCACCCGCAAGACGAACGCGACGCCTGTGGTTTCGGCATGGTCGCGCAACTGGACGACCAGCCTTCCCGGCTGCTGGTGGACACCGCCATCGCCGCATTGTCGCGGATGACCCACCGCGGCGGCGTCGCCGCCGACGGGCTGACCGGCGACGGCTGCGGCCTGCTGCTGCGCAAACCCGATGCGTTCCTGCGCGCCCTCGCCGCCGAAGCGGATATCGCCATCGGTGCGCGCTTCGCCGCCGGCGTGGTGTTCCTGCCGCACGACCGCGGCGATGCGCAGCGATGTCGCGAGGAACTGGAGCGGCAGCTGCATGCGGCCGGCTGCCAGCCGCGCGGCTGGCGGGTGGTGCCCACCGACGACAGCGTCTGCGGCCAGCTGGCGCGCGACACCCTGCCGCACATCGAGCAGCTGTTCGTCGACGCCGGCGACGACCAGGGCGACGAGGCCTTCGCCCTGGCGCTGTTCCTGGCGCGCCGCCGCGCCGAGCAGCAGTTGCGGACGATCGCCGATTTCTACGTCACCACCCTCACCCCCAACGCGATCAGCTACAAGGGCATGGTGCTGCCGGACAAGCTGAGCCGGTTCTATCCCGACCTGCAGCGCAGCGACCTGGCCTCCAGCGCCATCGTCTTCCACCAGCGCTTCTCGACCAACACGCTGCCGCGCTGGCCGCTGGCGCATCCGTTCCGGCTGCTCGCCCACAACGGCGAGATCAACACCATCGAGGGCAACCGCCGCTGGGCGCAGGCGCGCAGCAAGGTGTGGAAGACCCCGCGCTTCGACATCGCCGAATTCGACCCGGTGATCTCGATGCACGGCTCCGACTCGCAGAGCCTGGACAACATGCTGGAGCTGATGGTGGCCGGCGGCATGGAGCTGATCCAGGCGCTGCGCATCCTGGTGCCGCCGGCGACGCAGTCGCTGGAGTTCAAGGACGCCGACCTGGCCGCGTTCTACGAGTTCTACGGCCTGAACACCGAACCGTGGGACGGCCCGGCCGGCATCGTCGCCTGCGACCGCCGCTACGCCGCCTGCATGCTCGACCGCAACGGCCTGCGTCCGGCGCGCTGGCTGCTGACCTCCGACCGCCATTTCCTGGTCGCCTCCGAAGCCGGCGTGTGGGAAGTGCCGGCCGAGCGCGTGGTGCGCAAGGGCAAGCTGGGGCCGGGCGAGATGATGGCCATCGACCTCAAGCGCGGCGACCTGCTCGACTCCGACGCGATCGACCGCATCAACCGCGCGCGCGCGCCGTACAAGCAGTGGCTGCACCAGGGCGTGACCTACCTGCAGACCGAGCTGATCGATCCGTCGCTGGTGGAGGAGCCGTTCGACGAGTCCACCCTGCGCAGTTACCACAAGCTGTTCCAGCTCAGCACCGAGGAAGTGGAGCAGGTGCTGCGGCCGCTGGCCGAGACCGAGCAGGAAGCCACCGGCTCGATGGGCGACGACACCCCGATGGCGGTGCTCAGCCGGCAGTCGCGGCCGCTGTACGACTATTTCCGGCAGGCGTTCGCGCAGGTCACCAACCCGCCGATCGACCCGCTGCGCGAGGACTGCGTGATGTCGCTGACCACGCAGCTGGGCAAGGAGACCAACATCTTCGCCGCCGGCGCCGAGGCGGTGAACCACGTCATCCTCAACTCGCCGGTGCTCAGCCAGCGCAAGCTGCGGCAGCTGCTGAAGATGGAGCAGTACGTCGAGAAGAACCGCCTGATCGACCTGTCCTACGACGTCGAGGAAGGGCTGAAGGCCGGCATCGAGCGCATCTGCGCGCAGTGCGAGCAGGCTGCGCGCGACGGTGTGGTGATGCTGCTGCTGTCCGACCGCTACCCGGTGCCGGAACGGCCGATGGCGCACGCCCTGCTCGCCACCAGCGCGGTGCACCACCACCTCTCGCGCGTGGGCCTGCGCTGCGACGTCAACCTGATCATCGAGACCGGCACCGCGCGCGATCCGCACCACGTGGCCTGCCTGCTCGGCTTCGGCGCCACCGCGGTGTATCCGTACCTGGCCTACCAGACCCTGTTCGACCTGGGCCGGCGCGGCATCCTGAAGCTGAAGAAGGGCGGCGAACAGTCGCAGATCGGCCGCAGCTACCGCAAGGGCATCTGCAAGGGCCTGTCCAAGATCATCTCCAAGATGGGCATCGCCACCATCGCCAGCTACCGCGGCGCGCAGCTGTTCGAGATCGTCGGCCTGGACGACGAGGTGATCGACCTGTGCTTCCCGGAAACCGCTTCGCGCATCGGCGGCGTCGGCCTGGCGCGGCTGGACGCCGAGGCGCGCGAACTCACCGTGCGTGCCTGGAACGACCTGGCGCAACCGGAAGTGGGCGGCCTGCTCAAGTACGTGCACGGCGGCGAGTACCACATGTACAACCCGGACGTGGTGATGACCCTGCAGCGCGCCTCGCGTACCGGCGATGCCGGCGACTGGCAGCGCTACTGCGAGGCGGTGCATGCGCGACCGCCGTCGGCGCTGCGCGACCTGCTGCAGCTCAGGCCGGCCGCCACGCCGGTGCCGCTGGCCGAAGTCGAGCCGGTCGAGGCGCTGTTCAAGCGTTTCGACACCGCCGCCATCTCGCTGGGCGCGCTGTCGCCGGAAGCGCACGAGGCGCTGGCGATCGCGATGAACCGCCTGGGCGGGCGCAGCAACTCCGGCGAGGGCGGCGAGGACCCGGCGCGCTACGGTACCGACAAGCGTTCCAAGATCAAGCAGGTGGCCTCCGGTCGCTTCGGCGTCACCGCCGAGTACCTGGTCAACGCCGAGGTGTTGCAGATCAAGGTCGCGCAGGGCGCCAAGCCCGGCGAAGGCGGCCAGCTGCCCGGGCACAAGGTCAACGAGCTGATCGCGCGGCTGCGCTACGCACGCCCGGGCATCGGCCTGATCTCGCCGCCGCCGCACCACGACATCTATTCCATCGAGGACCTGGCGCAGCTGATCTACGACCTCAAGCAGGTCAACCCGTCCGCGCTGGTGTCGGTGAAGCTGGTCTCGCATGCGGGCGTGGGCACCATCGCCGCCGGCGTGGTCAAGGCCGGCGCCGACCTGATCACCGTATCCGGCCACGACGGCGGCACCGGCGCCAGCCCGGTCAGCTCGATCCGCTATGCCGGCGTGCCGTGGGAACTGGGCGTGGCCGAATCGCACCAGGCGCTGGTGGCCAACGACCTGCGCGGCCGCACCCTGCTGCAGACCGATGGCGGCCTGAAGACCGGGCTGGACGTGGTCAAGGCCGCGTTGCTGGGCGCCGACAGCTTCGGCTTCGGCACCGCGCCGATGATCGTGCTGGGCTGCAAGTACCTGCGCATCTGCCACCTCAACAACTGCGCCACCGGCGTGGCCACCCAGGACGAGCGCCTGCGCGAGGGCTATTTCACCGGCCAGCCCGAGCGCGTGGAGAATTTCTTCCGGCTGCTGGCCGAGGAAGTGCGCGGCTGGCTGTCCTGCCTGGGCGCGCGTTCGCTGGACGAGATCGTCGGCCGTACCGACCTGCTCGAACAGCTGGACGTGGCCCCGCGCGAGGGCGTCAGGGTCGACCTGTCGCGGCTGCTGGCGCCGGCCGCCTATGCCGGCGAGCACTGCGCCGCGCAGCGCCTGTACGAATCGCCCGACAGCCTGGCCACGCAGATGGATGGCCTGCTTGCCGGCGCCATCGCCGGCAAGCGCGGCGGCGAGCACCGCTTCCTGATCCACAACACCGACCGCTCGATCGGTGCGCGCCTGTCCGGCGCCATCGCCCGCGTCCACGGCAACCACGGCATGGACGATGCGCCGCTGACGCTGCGCTTCCGCGGCACCGCCGGGCAGAGCTTCGGCGCGTTCAACGTCGGCGGCCTGCACATGGAAGTGGAAGGCGAGGCCAACGACTACGTCGGCAAGGGCATGGCCGGCGGCCGCCTGGTGGTGCGGCCGCCGCGCGGCGCGCGCTTCGAGGCGCGCAACACCCCCATCATCGGCAACACCTGCCTGTACGGCGCCACCGGCGGCGAACTGTTCGCGGCCGGTCGCGCCGGCGAACGCTTCGCGGTGCGCAATTCCGGCGCGCTGGCGGTGATCGAGGGCGCCGGCGACCACTGCTGCGAGTACATGACCGACGGCATCGTGCTGGTGCTGGGCAAGGTGGGCCTGAACTTCGGCGCCGGCTTCACCGGCGGCCTGGCCTACGTGCTGGACGTGGAGCGCGACTTCGTGGACCGCTACAACCACGAGCTGATCGACATCCACCGCATCTCCGCCGAGGGCTTCGAGAACCACCGCCAGCACCTGCACAAGCTGATCGGCCGCCACCGCGAACTCACCGGCAGCATCTGGGCGCAGCAGATCCTGGACGAGTTCCGCGACTACGTCGGCAAGTTCTGGCTGGTCAAACCCAAGGCCGCCAGCATCGAGTCGCTGACCGAATCGCTGCGGCGCGCCGCCTGATGGCTCCCGTAGGAGCGGCGTAAGCCGCGACGGGTTTTCGCGGAAAGCCCCGTTCGCGGCTTACGCCGTTCCTGCAGGAATCACCGCTTTTGACGAGACTCCACCCATGAGCCGCAAGCAAGCTTTCCAGTTCCTCGACATCCCCCGGACCATGCCGCAGCGCATCCCGGTCGAACTGCGCACCTCCGGCGACTGGGGCGAGCTGTACGGCAAGTTCGGCAAGGAAGAGGCGCAATACCAGGCCGGCCGCTGCCTGGATTGCGGCAACCCGTACTGCAGCTGGAAGTGCCCGGTGCACAACGCCATCCCGCAGTGGCTGCAGCTGGTGCAGGAGAACCGCATCCACGAAGCGGCCACGCTGTGCCATTCGACCAATCCGCTGCCGGAAGTCTGCGGCCGCGTCTGCCCGCAGGACCGCCTGTGCGAGGGCAGCTGCACGCTGGAGGAATTCGGCGCGGTCACCATCGGCGCGGTGGAGAAGTACATCGTCGATACCGCGCTGGCCACCGGCTGGAAACCGGACCTCGGCAAGGTGCAGGCCACCGGCAAGCGCGTGGCCATCGTCGGCGCCGGCCCGGCCGGGCTGGCCTGTGCCGACCGCCTGGCGCGCGCCGGCATCCAGCCCGTGGTATTCGACCGCTACGAGCAGATCGGCGGCCTGCTGCAGTTCGGGATTCCCAACTTCAAGCTCGACAAGTCGGTGATCGCGCGGCGCCGCGAGGTGCTCGAGGGCATGGGCGTGGAATTCCGCCTCGGCGTGGAGATCGGACGCGACCTGACCGTCGAGCAGCTGCTGGCCGACTTCGACGCGCTGTTCCTCGGCACCGGCGCCTACCGCTACACCGACGGCGGCCTGCTGGGCCAGGACCTCAAGGGCGTGCTGCCGGCACTGCCGTTCCTGGTGCAGAACAGCCGCATCGTCAGCGGCGACGACCCGCATGGCCGGCCGATCGCCGGCTGGGAAGACACCATTCCGCTGCCGGACCTGACCGGCAAGCGGGTGGTGGTGCTGGGCGGCGGCGATACCGGCATGGACTGCGTGCGCAGCGCGGTGCGGCTGGGTGCCGCGCGGGTGACCTGCGCCTACCGCCGCGACGAGGCCAACATGCCCGGCTCGGCGCGCGAGGTGGCCAACGCCCGCGAGGAAGGCGTGCGCTTCCTGTTCAACCGCCAGCCGCTGTCGATCGAGGCCGGGGCCGACGACGAGGTGATCGGCGTGACCGTGGTCGAAACCCGGCTCGGCGAACCCGACGCCAATGGCCGCCGCAACGCCGAGCCGATCGAAGGCAGCGAATCGCTGCTGGAAGCGGACGTGGTGATCATCGCCTTCGGCTTCTCGCCGACCCTGCCTGAGTGGCTCGGCGCGCAGGGCGTGGAAGCCAGCGGCAATGGCCGCATCATCGCCGGTGGCGCCGGCCGCCTGCCCTACCAGACCCACAACCCGAAGCTGTTCGCCGGCGGCGACTGCGTGCGCGGCGCCGACCTGGTGGTCACCGCGGTGGCCGAAGGCCGCGACGCGGCCGAAAGCATCGCCGGCTGGCTGGGCGTCGCCGCGCAAGCCCGCCAACCGGCGGCGGCCTGAGCGAAGCAGTTTCCTCCCTGCATCCTGCGGGCGATGATCGTGCGTGCCGGGCTAACAGCGCCGGGCACGTCGCCCAGCCGCTGCCGGACGCGAACGCAGACCCCGCACACGGGCATCGATCCGCTGCCGCGGACCCGAAGCAACCGCTGCGCGGCGATACACTCGCTTCTCCACCAGGAGAGCGAACACCATCATGCGACTGGGACTGGCTGCCAACCGGCTGCACCACAACGGCAGTAACGCCGCACTGTTCCGCTGGCTGCGCGCCTGCGAATCCGGCATCCGCGAACTCGGCCTGGGTCTGCACGCGGTCGGCCGCACCTACGACGCGATCGCGCGTGCCGGCCTGCTGGGCGGACATCCAGGGCTGAAGCGCTATCCCTATGGCCGCGAAGGCGGGCTGATGAAGCTGGTGGCCGAGGTCGTGGGCATGGACGGTTCGGAACGCACGCTCGACGGTGCGATCTACCTGATCGACCCGGTGGACCCGTCGTCGATCTTTCCCGAGGCCATCGCGCTCAAGCGCCAATGCGTGATCCACGGCAAGCCGTTCATCTCGACGGTGGCCTCGGCGCGGGACTGGATCGAGATGGAGCGGATCCATGCCGGACTGGCGCCGGACCCGGGCGCCGACGGGTTGCACGCCTTCGAGACGCAGACGCTGGCGCTGATCGCCCACGACGCGATGAAGCCGCAGATGCTGGCCTTCGCCGCGGCGCATTTCGAGGTGTTGTCGCGATTTGGGCAGCGCATCGGCACGGGTACGACCGGGCAGCAGCTCAACGAGCTGGCGTGGAGCCGCGGCTGGCCGCGCGAGCGGCCGTGGATCGAGCGTTTCCAGAGCGGTCCGCTGGGCGGCGACGCGCAGATTGCCGACCGGGTGCTGGAGCGCCGTTGCCAGCGAGCGATCTTCTTCGAGGACCCGCACGTGGCGCGCCAGCACGAAGCGGACATCCAGTTGCTGGAGCGCGCGGTGACGACGGTGACGGATGAGGCGGTGTGCATTACCTCGCCGGCGGTGGCGGGGCGCTGGGCCGCCGCTGCCGCCAGGCGGGCCGCATCGGGTTAGGCCTTCTCTTTCGAGGGCGTTGCCGGTGTTTTGCGTAGCGCCGACGTCCCCCCGGTTTTGAGTAGCGCGGCGATCTGGAGTCCAATTCCCCAGAGTAAGGAGATTGGACGTGAAGAAGCGCTTTTCCGAAGAGCAGATCATCGGCTTCCTGCGTGAGG
>NZ_JAPCHY010000014.1 GCF_026107455.2 Xanthomonas chitinilytica
GCGAGGCGTAAGACGGGCATGTTTATGCAGGTTCATCCGGGGCTCCTGGGGGCTGGGTTGGCTTCGCAACCTCCATCTTCCAGAGATGCCCCGGATGAACAACCTACTGAGAGATCACACCTAGCCGGGGATTCCTTCGGCCGCGGTGAAAGTCCATCGAGCTGCGGGGCGCCGGTCGGATCGGCGCATCGCCGCGCGCCCGGGACCGGCCGCCCGAGCCCCGAAGATAGCCTGCGCACGGCGGCGCGATGCCGCCGCTATGCGCGCCGGACCGCGGCGCGGCAGGCGCGCCAGTGCTCCTGCCAGGCCTGGAACATCAGCACGTTCCACAGGTGGGTATGCCACTTGCGCTCCCCCTGCCGGAACCGCCGCCAGACAGCGGCGATCGCCTCCGGCTCGAACACCGCCTCGGCGGCCAGCCGCTCCGGCGCCAGCAGCCCATCGGCCCAGCCCTGCAGGTCGCCCTTGAGCCATGCGCTCACCGGCGCGCCGAACCCGCGCTTGCCGCGATGGACCATGCCCTCGGGCAGGTAGCGCCGCAGCACGCGCTTGAGCAGGTACTTGCTGGTGCCGTCGCGCAGCTTCATGTGCAGCGGCAGCGACCAGGCGAACTCGGCCACCCGCCAGTCCAGCAGCGGCGCCCTCGCCTCCAGCCCGACCGCCATCGAGGTACGGTCGACCTTGCACAGCAGGTCGTCGGGCAGGTAGCTGGCGAAATCGGCCAGCATCATCGCGTCGGCCGGCGTGCCCGCCCCGTGCAGCGGGTCGGCCAGGCTGTAGAAGCTGTCGGCGCCGGTCGCGCCCGGCACCACCGCGACCGGATCGCGCCAGCGCGAGATGCGGTTGCGGTACACGTCGCCGATGCCGCGCGCGCCGGTTTCGGCCAGCAGCGCCGCCAGCCCGCCGGTGCGCGAGTCCTCGCCGCGCCCGCCCTCGCGCGCGGCCAGCCAGCGCCGCAGCGGAACCGGCAGGCGCTGCAGCAGCGCCCAGTTGCGCAGCGCGCGCTGGTAGCGGGTGTAGCCGAAGAACAGCTCGTCGCCGCCGTCGCCGGACAGCGCCACCGTCACCCCGCCGCGGGCCAGCTGCGCCACCAGCGCGGTCGGCACCTGCGAGGCGTCGGCGAACGGCTCGTCGAACATCGCCGGCAACCGCGGCACCACCGCCAGCGCATCGGCGCCGCTGACGTAGAGCTCGGTGTGGTCGGTCCCCAGCTGCGTGGCCACCTCGCGCGCCAGTGGCGCCTCGTCGTGGTGCGAGCCCTCGAAGCCGATGCTGAAGCTGTGGACCGGCTGGCTGCTCTGCGCCTGCATCATCGCCGTGACGACGGACGAATCGGTGCCGCCGGACAGGAACACGCCCACCGGCACGTCGGCCACCATGCGCAGCGCCACCGCATCGCGCAGCAGCGCGTCCAGTTGTTCCTCGGCCGCCTCGTCGCTGCCGCCGAACGGGGTGGCCAGCCGCTGCTGCATGCGCTCGCGCGCGTTCCAGAACGGTCGCTGCGCCTGCTCGGGGCGATGCGCGGCAGCGCCGGCGGCCACCGTTGCCGCATCCAGCCGCAGCAGGCGCCCGGGCATCAGCTTGAACGCGCCTTGGTGGATGCAGTGCGGCGCCGGGATGTAGTCCAGCCGCAGCAGCAGGGTCAACGCATCGCGGTCGATGCCGTTGTCGAAGTCCGGGTGCCGCCACAGTGCCTTCAGTTCCGAGCCGAATACCAGCGCGTCGCCGGCCCAGCCGTAGTACAGCGGCTTCTTGCCGACGCGGTCGCGAGCCAGCCACAGGCAGCGCTCGTGGCGATCCCACAGGGCGATGGCGTACATGCCGTTGCTGCGCGCCAGCGCCTCCTGCAGCCCCCACTGGCCGATGGCCGCCAGCAGCACCTCGGTATCGGAATGCCCGCGGAAACCGTGGCCCAGCGCCTCCAGCTCGGAACGCAACGCGGCGAAGTTGTAGATCTCGCCGTTGTAGGCCAGCTGGTAGCGACCATCGGCGGACGCCATCGGCTGGTGCCCCAGCGGCGACAGGTCGAGAATGCTCAGGCGCCGGTGCGCCAGCGCGATTCCCGCCGCGGCATCCGCCCACACCCCCGCATCGTCCGGTCCCCGGTGCGCCAGCGCGTCGCCCATCGTGCCGGCCAGCGCCGCCAGCGCGTCGCCGGACAACCCCGGCGTTGCCAGCAGCATTCCCGCCAATCCACACATGCTTCTCTATTCCCGGGCCAGCGCCGCCGCGGCCTGCACGATGTCATTGTCGCCCGGAAGCACCAGCAGCGCTGCCCCCGCCAACGGCGTATAGGTATCGGCCCCCACCACCCGGCGCTGCGGTACCCGGCCGAACCCGGCCTCCACCAGCGCGGTGACCACGCCCTCGCCCACCCCGGCGCTGCGGCGGCCCTCGTCCACCACCAGGATCCGCCGCGCACCGGCAGCCTGCGCCGCGATGAAGGCATCGTTGAGCGGCACCAGCCAGCGCAGGTCCACCACCCGTACCTGCCAGCCCTGCTCGGCCTCGATCCGCCGCGCCGCGCGCAGGCTCATCGGCACGCCGTTGCCGTAGGTGAAGATCACCAGGTCGTCGTGGCCCTCGCCGTAGACCCGGCCCTCGCCCAGCGGCATCGCCTCGCCCGGCGGCGGGTACGGGAACAGCCACTGGCCGTCGCCGGCGGCATGCAGGTCCTTGGCCATGTACAACGCGATCGGCTCCAGGAACACGCATACCCGGCCATCCACCCGCGCCAGCGCCGCCAGCGTGCGCAGCATGCTCGCCGCGTCGTCGCCGCGCGACGGGCAGCCGACCACCAGCCCGGGGATGTCGCGCAGCGCGGCGATCGAATTGTCGTTGTGGAAATGGCCGCCGAAGCCCTTCTGGTAACCGAGGCCGGCGATGCGCACCAGCATCGGGTTGCGGTACTGGTCGTTGGAGAAGAACTGCAGCGAGCAGGCCTCGCCACGCAGCTGGTCGGCGGCGTTGTGCAGGTAGGCCAGGTACTGGATCTCCGGCAGCGGCAGCAGGCCCAGGTTGGCGAAGCCCTGGGCCAGGCCCAGGATCATGGTCTCGTCGAGCAGGGTATTGAACACCCGGCGCGGGCCGAACGCCTTCAGCAGGCCCTTGCTGACGGTGTAGACGCCGCCCTTCTGCGCCACGTCCTCGCCGAACAGCACGGTATCGGGGTACTTGCACATCAGCTCGTGCAGCGCCTGGTTGATCTGGATGGCCAGGTGCCGCGGCGGCTGGTTTTCCGGCAGGGCCGGTTCGCCGCCGGACAATTCGAGCCGGCGCGCGGCGAAATCGTCGCGCCGCGCCTCGGCCTGCACCGCCTCCGGGCTGTATGGCGCCAGCGGTGCGACCACCTGCTGCAGCGACTCCAGTTTGGGCCGCCGGTCGGCCGCGGTCGCGGCGGCGAAGCAGCGTTCGCGCGTGCGTTCGTACAGCGCCAGCACCGCGTCCCGGTCCATCAGCCCTGATTCCAGCGCGATCGCCGCCGAGCGCAGCAGCGGGTCGGCCGCCTCCACCGCGCACAGTTCCTCCAGCGGCCGCCATTCCACCTCGAAGTCGGTGCCGGCGTGGCCCATCAGCCGGGTCGTGCGCAGGTGCAGGAAGGTCGGGCGCCGGGTCCGCCGACAATGTTCCACCGCCTGCTGGACCTGGCCATAGCCGCTGGCCAGGTCCAGCCCGTCGGCGGCGAAGTAGTCCAGCCCCGGGCGCTGGCGGAAGCTCTCGGCGATCCAGCCGGCCGGCGTCTTCACCGAGATGCCGATGCCGTTGTCCTCGCACACGAACAGCACCGGCGCCGGCAGCTTCTGGTAGGCGCTCCACGAAGCGGTGTTGAACGCGGTCTGCGCGGTGGCGTGGTTGGCCGAGGCGTCGCCGAAGGAGCAGATCACGATGCTGTCCCCGGGCACCGGCAAGGGCCGGTCCAGCCGCTTGCCGGCCTCGAGGGCCAGCGCCGTGCCCAGCGCCTTGGGCAGGTGCGAGGCGATGGTCGAGGTCTGCGGCAGCACCCACAGCGGCTTGCTGCCCCACACCTTGTGGCGGCCGCCGCTGGCCGGGTCCTCGGCGCTGGCGGCGAACGACAGCGCCGAATCCATCACCGGGTCCATGCCCGGCAGCTTGCGGAAGCGTTCGGCCATGAAGCCGCCCGAGCGGTAATGCAGGAACGCCGGATCGGTATGCCGGGCCGCCCGCGCCACCATCGCATTGCCCTCGTGGCCGGACGAGCCGATGGTGTAGAAGACCTTGTTCTGCACCCGCAGCACCCGCGCCATCAGGTCGAGGTGGCGGCTGACCAGCTGCGACTCGAACAGTTCGGCGAAGCCCCGCGCGTCCAGCGCGCTGCCGGCCAGCACCGGCGCATCCCCCGCCGGCGGCCGCTTGCCGCCGCCGTTCCAGCCCCTGACGAACTCGACGAAATTGACGTCGCAGATCTCGGCCCGGTTCAGGCCCTTCATGCGTGCGGGGATGGGATCGGGAACATCGACGAACATGCGATCAGGCTCCTTTCTCCGCGACGGGAGAACCAGGGAAAGGCAAGCGAAGGATCAACGGGACCGGGCGATCAGCGCCGCGGCCGCGGCATCCGGCGGCGGCATCGCCACGAAGCCGGGGGTCTGCGCCACGCGCGCCAGCCAACCGCGCACGCTCGGGTAGCCGTCCAGCGCGATGCCGCCGTGGTCGGCAACCGCGGTGTAGGCGTGCAGCGCGATGTCGGCGATGCCGTAGCCGGCGCCGGTGAACCAGTCGTGCCCGGCCAGGTGCCGCTCCATCACCTCCAGCGCCTGGTGGCCGCGCTCGCGCAGCTTCGGCAGTTCGGCGCGACGCGGCGAATCCAGCGGTGTCCAGCCGCTGACGAAACGGGCCACCGCGATGAACGGTTCGTGCGAGTACTGTTCGAAGAACATCCAGCTCAGCGCCTGCGCCCGCTCCCAGCCGTCGCTTGGCAGGTACGGCGTCCCCTCGGCCAGCCAGAACAGGATCGCATTGGACTCGACCAGCACGCGGCCGTCGGCGCGCTCGAGCAGCGGCACCTTGCCGTTGGGGTTCATTGCCAGGAACTGCGGCGTGCGCGACTGCCCGCCCGGCACGTCCACTTCCACCCAGCGATAACGCGTCCCCAGTTGCTCCAGCAGCAGCCGCACCTTGTGGCAGTTGCCGGAGGCGGACATGCCATGGACGGTCAACGGAACGCGGTCTGTCGGCATCGCAACGATTCCCCTTGCTGGTGGTGGCGCACGCCGGCGCGGCGGCGCTCCATCTCAACGCAATCGGGGCAGGTTGGAAAGTGCGGGCGCAGCAAAGCGCACGGCCCGCTCTGCGTCGCCTTCCTGCCCGTGCGGGGCAAGCCGTGCCTGGTTCCTGCATGGAGAACGCCGGTGCCTGCCGCCGACAGCGCAGACCCACGCCTTCCCGCGATGCTTCGCCACCGTCGCGTCCGGGCGCCCGACCGGGCGCATGGACGCCGGAAACAGCGAAGGCCGGCAATGCCGGCCTTCGCTGCAAGGTTCGGCGACGGAACGGCTTACTGCCTGTTGGCCTCGCCGCCGGCGGCCGTGGTCTGGGTGACCAGCTGTCCGTCGAGCACCGGCAGGCGGTCGCTGGCCGGCTTGTCGTCCATGCGCACGGTCTTTTCCTGGCCGTCGAAACGGTAGGTCACGTCGTAGCCGATCACGTTGTCGGCATTGCCCATGGCGATGCGGGTGCCGGGCTTGCTGTCCATGCGCATGGTGCCGGTGGTGCCGTCGGCATTGCGGTAGGTGACGTTGTAGCCGGTCACGCGCGAGGACTCGGAGGTGCTGTTCTCGGTACGGCACTGGCGCTCGGTGCGGGTCACGACCTTGCCGCCGACATGGCGCTTGTCGACCTGGTTGCCGATCACGCCACCGGCCACGGCGCCGGCCGCGGTGGCCGCCTTCTTGCCACTGCCGCCGCCCACCTGGTTGCCGATCAGGCCGCCGATCACCGCACCGGCCACGGTGCCGCCGACGTTGCCGTCGCGCTCGGGCAGCCGCTCCTGCACCACCACGTCCTCGCAGACTTCCCGCGGCACGGTGGTGGAGGTGGTCTCGCGCACCGGCTCGCTGCCGATCACGGTGGCGTACAGCTTCTCCTTCTGCGTCACCGGCTCGACCTTGAGCACGTCGGCGTATTCCAGCTTGCCGCCGGTGGCAAGCTCGTCGGTCAGCGCGGCGTCATCGGTCGCCAGCGAGGTGTTCAGCGCCGGGCGGGTTTCCGTCGTGCCGGCCAGGTCGGCCGGCTTGTCGCGGCCGCTCATGAAAGCAGCGGTGGCGATGCCGCCCACCAGCAATGCCCCCGCGGCAACCAGTATCGTTGTGGTATTGCTCTTCATTACCAGCTCCCTGCGGACGATCCGCGTTCTTGTGGTGCCAATTCCAGCACGAACAAGCTGAACAAATCCACGTCCCGTTAACATTGTGCCTTCGGAAACCGGCGCAACGTCGCAATATCCGTCGTGATAGCGTTTTCCCACCCGACGAGGACCCCCATCATGCCAAGTCCGATGCTGCTGCCGCTGCTGGAATGGGCACGGAAGCTGCGCTACCCGACCCTGTTCAAGATCACCGCCGCGCTGTTCGCGCTGAGCCTGCTGCTGCCCGATCCGGTGCCCTTCGTCGACGAGATCCTGTTCGGCCTCGGCACCCTGCTGCTGGCCAACTGGAAGAAGCGCAAGGCGCCGCTGGAACCCCGGGCGCTTCCGCCGGACCGTTGATATCGCCATGCAGCTGATCGACAGCCATTGCCACTTGGACGCGGCCGAATTCGACGCCGACCGCGACCAGGTGGTGGCCCGTGCCCGCCAGGCCGGCGTGGCCGCGCAGGTGGTGCCGGCCGTCACCGCTGCCAGCTGGCCCGGCCTGCGCGAGGTCTGCCGGATACAGCCCGGCCTGCACCCGGCCTATGGACTGCACCCGATGTTCCTGGCCGAACACGCGCCCGAACACCTGCCGCTGCTGCGCGAGTGGATCGAACGCGAGCGGCCGTGCGCCATCGGCGAGTGCGGGCTGGACTTCTTCGTGGCCGGCCTGGACCCGGAACGGCAGCGCCACTTTTTCGATGGCCAACTGGAGCTGGCGCGCGACTACCGCCTGCCGCTGATCGTGCATGCGCGCCGCGCGGTCGAAGAGGTCATCGCCGCGATCAGGCGCGTCGGCGGCCTGCGCGGCGTGGTCCACAGCTTCTCGGGCAGCCCCGAGCAGGCGCGCCAGCTGTGGCAGCTCGGCTTCCTGATCGGCCTCGGCGGCCCGCTCACCTACCCGCGCGCCAACCGGCTGCGGCGGTTGGCGGCGGAGATGCCGCTGGAATACCTGTTGCTGGAAACCGACGCCCCCGACCAGCCGGACGCCGACATCCGCGGCCAGCGCAACGAACCGGCGCGCCTGCCGGTGGTCCTGCGGACCGTCGCCGCGTTGCGCGGGCAACCCGAAGCGGAGATCGCCCGGGCGACCACCGCCAACGCGCGCCGGTTGTTCGGCCTGCCGTCCGCGGCCTGACGGTCGCGCTGGCCGCCGCCGTCAACCGGTGGCGGTGTCCGCCTCCGCCGGCACGCGGGCTTCGCCGCGCCGCGGCTTGAGCAGCATTTCCAGCGCCTTGCCCACGGCGGCGAACGCGAACGCGCCGGTGATGTGGGTCGCCGCGCCCAGGCCGGCGCCGCAATCCAGCTTCAATGCCGCATCGGCGCCGAGCTGCGGCCGCAGGCCGCACACGCTGCCGTCGGCCTGCGGGTACTTGACGTTCTCCAGCGAGTACACCGCCGGCACGCCGAAATAGCGCTGCGGGTTCTTCGGGAAGTTGAACTCGCCGCGCAGCTTCTTGCGGATCAACGCCAGCATCGCGTCGTGCTCGGTGCGCGACACGTCGCGTATCCGCACCAGGGTCGGGTCGGTGCGGCCGCCGGCGGCGCCGACGGTCAGGACCGGCAGCTTGCGGCGCCGGCACCAGGCAATGGCCTCGACCTTGACCCGGAAGCTGTCGCAGGCATCGATCACCAGGTCGAACCGCCGGTCCAGCAGCTGTTCCATGTTGGAAGCGGTGAGGAACGCCTCGACCGGATCGACGTCGATGTCCGGATTGATCGCGCGGCAGCGCTCGGCCATCGCCAGCGCCTTGTTGCGCCCGTATTGCCCGTCCAGCGCGGGCAGCTGGCGGTTGGTGTTGGAGACGCAGATGTCGTCGGCATCGATCAGGGTCAGGTGGCCGACCGCCGAACGCGCCAGCGCCTCCACCACCCACGAGCCGACCCCGCCCATCCCCACCACCGCCACCCGGCAGCCCGACAGCCGTTCGATGGTGCCGGCACCGTACAACCGGTCGATGCCGGCGAAGCGTTCGCGCAATTGTTCTTTCATCCGCCCATTTTAATGGCGTGCCGCCGTTTCCGAGCGGATCGCATCGCGTGCATGCATCCGCAGCGGGCCGGAGAAGCGCGCAGCCGCACATCCGATCCGCGGTCAGGGAGCGGGTGGCGGGCGCCGGGGCGGATCCTCCCTGCTTGGCAAATGGCGCGGCCGACCGGCTTCGGTGCCTCCATGGATGCCGTGCCGGGCCGGAGGTTCGCGACCGCGACGACGCCCCACCGACCACGGGACATGGTGGCGACCTTGCCGGGTGCCGTACCATCGGCGCGCTTTCCAAGGAGCCAGCACGATGTCCGAAGCCCCCCGCCAGCCCTCCTCCGCCCCGCGCTACCTGGCCGTCCTGGTCGTCGGCCTGCTCATCGGCATCGTCACCACGGTGATGCTGGGCCGCGCGCTGCAGGCGCGCCGCGACCCGTTTCCCGACAGCCTGATGCAGGTGATGTCGCGGCAGCTCCAGCTGCTGCGCGACAGCCAGGCCCAGAACCGCTGTTCGACGGCCGACATCGTCCCGCGGCTGCAGACCCTGCGCGCGCTGTCCAACGACCTGGACCTGGCCTTCCCCGGCCTGCGCGACGATGCCCGGTTCCAGCAACACGCCAGCCGGTTCCGCGCCACCTTGAACGACGCGATCGCCGCACCGCCGGCCGATTGCGCGGCGACGGCCACGCTGAACCAGCAGCTCGAAGCCGACTGCCGGGCCTGCCACCAGGACTTCCGCTGAACGCGCCGCGCGGTTGGCGTTGCGTTCACGTGGGAAGCGACAGGATCGTGCCCATGCGGTAGAGACCGCATCCCAACCCTCTGGCAAGGAGAAACACCATGAAGATCCAACTGATCGCCGTCGGCGCCATTGCCAGTCTGGCATTGGCCGGTTGCGCCACCTCGCCCGGCTACAGCAGCGGCGGCGGCTACAACAGCGGCTACGGCAACCAGGGTTATTCCACCAACCGCTGCGCCGACTGCGGCATCGTCACCCGCATCGACACGGTCGCTTCCGGCCGCACCGCCCCGGCCGCCACCGGCGCCGTGCTGGGCGGCATCGTCGGCGCGGTCGCCGGCCATGAGATCTCCGACAAGACCGGCGGCAGCAAGGGCAACCAGAATGTCGCCGCCGTCGCCGGCGCTGCCGCAGGTGCGCTGGCCGGCAACAAGATCCAGCAGAACGTGACCGGCAATTCCTACGACATCCAGGTCCGCATGGATGACGGCCGCGTGATCGTGGTCAACCAGAAGGACCTGGGCGGCATCCGCGAGAACACCTACGTGCGGGTGGTCAACGGCCGCGTCGTACTGCGCTGATCCCCATCCATTGGATGCAAACGACAAGGCCCGCTTGCGCGGGCCTTGTCTTTATCGATGCCTTGTCGACGCCAGTCAGTCCGGCTGCACCGCGTCGGCCTGCAGGCCCTTCTGGCCCTGGACGACGGTGAAGCTGACCTTCTGTCCTTCCTTCAGGCTCTTGAAGCCCTGCGTCTGGATTGCGCGGAAATGCACGAAAACATCCTCGCCATTCTCGCGGCTGATGAACCCGAAGCCCTTGGCATCATTGAACCACTTGACGGTACCGGTTTCGCGATCTGCCATCTCGACTAACTCCCTGTGACACGCTTGTTAGGTTGGTTACGCCTGGTCGGCGGCTGACTGCAAGGAGGAAGCGAGGTGCAGCGATGTAGCGGATCGACGGATCTACCCATCAGGCCACGATTCACGGTGACCTTGCCAAGCTCAGCGGCTGCAACTTAACCCGGGGCAAATGAAAATGCAATCCATCAATGCCCGGCGTGTCAAGCCCTTTTAGTCCCCCATACGGACCCCAATGGACCCTTCATTCATCTTGTATCTGCTAGCGGCGCTGCTGGTCGTCGCCGGAATCGCCGGGGTGGTGCTGCCGGCGCTGCCCGGGGTGCCGCTGGTGTTCGCCGGGCTGCTGCTGGGCGCCTGGGCCGACGGCTTCGAACGGGTCGGCTGGGTGCCGCTGCTGGTGCTGGGCCTGCTGACCCTGCTGTCGTTCGTGGCCGACATCCTGGCCACGGTGGTCGGTGCCCAGCGCGTGGGCGCCAGCCGCAAGGCGCTGTGGGGCACGCTCATCGGCTCGGTGGCCGGCCTGTTCTTCATGCCGCTGGGCCTGTTCGTCGGCCCGCTGGCCGGCGCGCTGCTGGGCGAGTACTGGCACAGCCGCCAGCTCGGCCATGCCGCCCGGGTCGGCCTGGGTACCTGGCTGGGCATCCTGCTCGGCATCGCCTTCAAGGCAGCACTGATCGTCGCCATGCTCGGCCTGTTCGCGTTCGCCTGGTTCTTCTGACACCGGTCGGCACGCAGCACCGGCCGGCCAATCCGGCGGCAAAAACTGGCACCATCCGGACCGTCGCCGGTCCATGCAATTCGCTAAGGAGTCCCATGCACGTTCGACCCGCCCATACCGCCCTGCTGCTGCCATGGGCGATGCTGTCCGCACCGGCGCTGGGCCAGGAAGCGCTGCCCGCCCCGGCCACGCCCCAGGCCTGCCTGGCCATCTCCTCGGATTCGGCGCGCCTGGCCTGCTACGACGCCGCCCTCGGCCGCACGGCGGAAGATACCCGCAGCGCCGACGCCGCCGCGCTCGCGGCCGCGCAGTCGCAGAAGCAGGACCGCGAGGCCGCCCTGCCCGCCGATGCGACCCTGGGCGAACGCACCCGCCGGCGCGCCGACGAGTTCTTCAGCACCGACCATTACGACGAAGCCATCGCCAATGCCGGCAAGGGCTCGCTGCTGGACCGGCGCTGGGAGCTGGCCAAGGATTCCAAGCTGGGCACCTACCAGTTGCGGGCCTACAAGCCGGTCTACCTGTTCCCGGCGTTCTGGACCAGCGAGAAGAACCAGCTCCCGCACTCGCCGAACCCGGCCAATACGGTGACCGAGTCGCAGCAGCTGACCAGCACCGAGTTGAAGTTCCAGCTCAGCTTCAAGACCAAGGTGGCCGAGAACCTGTTCGGCGACAACGGCGACCTGTGGGCCGGGTATACCCAGAGCTCGCGCTGGCAGGCCTACAACAGCGAGCAGTCGCGCCCGTTCCGCGAGACCAACTACGAGCCGGAACTGATGCTCGCCTTCCGCAACAACTACCGCATCGGCGGCTGGCACGGGCGCATGACCGCGCTGCAGTTCAACCACCAGTCCAACGGCCGCAGCGACCCGCTGTCGCGCAGCTGGAACCGGGTGATCCTCAACGTCGGCATGGACCGCGACAACTGGGCGCTGGTACTGCGCCCGTGGTACCGGATCAAGGAAAACCGCCGCGACGACAACAACCCGGACATCGAGGATTACATGGGGCGCGGCGACGCGACCCTGATCTGGAACCGCGACGGCCACGAGCTGGCGCTGATGGCGCGGCATTCGCTGCGTGGCGGCGACCGCTCGCACGGCGCCCTGCAGCTGGACTGGGGCTTCCCGATCACCCGCCTGCTGCGCGGCCACGTGCAGGTGTTCGACGGCTACGGCGAAAGCATGATCGACTACAACCACAAGGCGACCTACGTCGGCGTCGGCGTCTCGCTGCTGGAGTGGTTCTGATGAAGGCGACGATCTGGCACAACCCGCGTTGCAGCAATTCGCGCGGCGCACTGGAGATCCTGCGCGGGGCCGGCATCGAACCGGTGGTGGTCGAATACCTGAAGACGCCGCCGGACCGCACCACCCTGAAGGCGCTGGTCGCGCGCATGGGCATCGCCCCGCGCGGGCTGCTGCGCGACAAGGAGGCCGCCTATGCGGAACTGGGGCTGGCCGACCCGGCGCTGGACGACGATGCGCTGATCGATGCGATGGTCGCCCATCCGGTGCTGATCAACCGCCCGATCGTGGAAACCGCGCGCGGCGTGCGCCTGTGCCGGCCACCGGAAACCGTGCGCGAACTGCTGCCCTGAGCCGGGCTTTCGCCGCGCCTGGCGGCACGGGCACAATGACGGCGTCCAGGACAGGAAGCCCGCGCATGACCCGACAACGACGTTCGTTCTTCGCCTACGGCTCGGCGCTGCTCGGGCTGCTGAGCCTGATGGCGGTCACCTGCTTCCATTTCCCGGAGCTGCTGACCAGCCGCGAGTTCCGCGCCATCTACAACGAACAGTTCGCGCGCCACCTGCTGCTGGTCGGACTGGCGGCCGCCTTCATCCTCGGCACCGTGGCGATCCTGCGCGACCGCAACAAACGCATTGCCACGATCGGCGTGGGCAGCGCCACCCTCGCGGTGCTGCTGGGCGGCACCAACGTGCAGCTCGACGCCATCGGCCAGACGCCCTACTCGCTGGGCCTGGACTGGTTCGTGCTGTCGCTGTTCTTCTCGGCGCTGGTGTTCGTGCCGCTGGAGCACTACCTCGGCAAGCGCCCGCTCTCGCCGCTGCGCCCGGGCTGGCGCACCGACGTCGGCTATTTCTTCATGAGCCACGTGCTGGTGCAGTTCATCCTGATCCTGGTGACGGCCTCGACCTCCACCATCGCCGGGCTGGCCGCGTTCCCGGCGCTCAAGCAGCTGATCCAGTCGCTGCCGGTCTGGCTGCAGTTCCTGCTCGCGGTGTTCGTCGCCGACATGGCGCAGGCATTGCTGCACCGCGCCTACCACAACATTCCCTGGCTCTGGCGCTTCCATGCCGTGCACCATTCCAGCCGGCACATGGACTGGCTGGCCGGCTCGCGGATCCATTTGGTCGAGATCGTGCTGACCCGCAGCGCGGTGCTGCTGCCGCTGCTGGTGCTGGGCTTCTCGACGCCGGCGGTGAACGCCTACGTGATCCTGGTCGGGCTGCAGGCGGTGCTGGCGCACGCCAACCTGGGCATCCGCTTCGGCTGGCTCGAATACCTGCTGGTGCTGCCGCGCTACCACCACTGGCACCATGCCCGGCAGCAGGACTACATCGACGTCAACTACGCCATCCACCTGCCGCTGGTCGACATGCTGATGGGCACCTTCAAGCTGCCCCGCGACCAGGACGAATGGCCGCAGGAATACGGGGTGATGAAGCTGGAGACGGTGCCGAAGAACATCATCAGGCAACACCTGATGCCGTTCCAGGGCGGGCGCAAGTACGACGATTACGTGGATTGAGCCGACCTCAGGTCCAGTCGTCGATGCCCTCGCGGCGATAGACCTCGACCAGCGACGGCCGCTCCTTCATCCGTCGCGCATGCGCGGCCAGCGCCGGCCAGTCGTCGGTCGGGCGCGGCATGTTGCGCGACCAGCGCATCAGCATGGTCAGCATGAAGTCCGCTACCGACAGCTGCGCGCCCAACAGGTAGGGGCCGCCGGCCTGCAGGTGCCCGGCCACCTGTTGCCACGCCGCTTCCAGTTGCAGGCGGGCCTGCTCCTTCACGGCATCGACGTTCGCCTCGCCGGCCGGTTCGTACGGATAGAACCACGCGCGGTAGGCCGGCATCAGCGTATAGATGCAGAAGCACATCCAGCGGTAGTAGTCGCCGCGCGCCGGCGTGCCCGGCGTCGGCGCCAGCCCGGCCTGCGGGTGCAGGTCGGCCAGGTGCATGGCGATGGCCGCCGATTCGGTAAGCACCTGGCCGTCGATCAGCAGGGCCGGCACGCGACCGGCCGGGTTGATCGCCAGGTAGTCGGGCGACTTGTGCTCGCGCCTGTCGAAATCGAGCAGGATCAACTCGTGGTCGATGCCCAGTTCGACCAGCAGCCAGTGCACGACCAGCGAGGCGGTGCTTTGCGAGCCGTACAGAACGACAGACATGGGGTTTTCTCCGGCAGACGGTGTCGCATCTTACCGGCCAGCCCGGCCGCGGGATTGCCGGTACCACGTGGGCACGCGCTGCCCGGTGGTGCGTCAGTTGCAGCCGGCCATGCAGCTCTCCAGTCGCTCGCCGCACACCGCACCGGGGGATCGGTTCTGGCAGAACGCCATCGAGGTCTGGCAGGCGCCGCGCAGTTCCGGGTCGGTGATCTTGTCGCACTGGTTGCGCCTGTTCGCCTCGCCACAGTCGCCGTAGCCCGACGGGTTGGCCATGCAGGCCTGGTGGCGGCTCTGGCAATAGTTCACGCAGGCGGCCGGATCGCCCTTCGGCGCATCGCGCCAGCCACCGCCAGCGCATCCGGCCGCCAGCAGCGCCAGCGGCATCACGATCCAGTGCATTGCGCGCACCAGCCTCTCCTTCCGAAACGGCGACGGCCCGAGCATAGCCCGGGCCGTCGCCCGATCTCCAGCAATGCCGGCGTGGCTTATTCGACCACCACCGGAATCTTGCCGATGCGCGCCTGCCATTCGCGCGGGCCGGTCTGGTGCACCGACTCGCCGGTGGAATCGACCGCCACGGTCACCGGCATGTCCTGCACGGTGAACTCGTAGATCGCCTCCATGCCCAGGTCGGCGAAGCCGACCACCCTGGCCGCCTTGATCGCCTTGGACACCAGGTAGGCCGAGCCACCGACCGCCATCAGGTAGGCCGACTTGTTGTCGCGGATGGCCTCGATCGCGGCCGGGCCGCGCTCGGCCTTGCCGACCATGCCCAGCAGGCCGGTCTGCTCCAGGATCTGGCGGGTGAACTTGTCCATGCGGGTGGCGGTGGTCGGGCCGGCCGGACCCACCACTTCGTCGCGCACCGGGTCGACCGGGCCGACGTAATAGATGAAGCGGCCCTTGAGGTCGACCGGCAGTTCCTCGCCCTTGTTGAGCATGTCGACCATGCGCTTGTGCGCGGCATCGCGGCCGGTCAGCAGCTTGCCGTTGAGCAGCAGGGTCTGGCCCGGCTTCCAGCTGGCGACTTCTTCCGGGGTGACCGTGTCCAGATCGACACGGGTGCCCTTGGAAGCGTCGTAGGTGATCTGCGGCCAGTCCTCCAGCGACGGCGGATCCAGCATCACCGGACCGCTGCCGTCCAGGGTGAAGTGGGCGTGGCGGGTGGCGGCGCAGTTCGGGATCATCGCCACCGGCAGGTTGGCGGCGTGGGTCGGGAAGTCCTTGACCTTGATGTCGAGCACGGTGGTCAGGCCGCCTAGGCCCTGGGCGCCGATGCCCAGTGCGTTGACCTTCTCGTACAGCTCCAGGCGCAGCTCCTCGGCACGGTTGGACGGGCCGCGGGCCTGCAGGTCGGTGATGTCGATCGGCTCCATCAGCGATTCCTTGGCCAGCAGCATCGCCTTCTCGGCGGTGCCGCCGATGCCGATGCCGAGCATCCCCGGCGGGCACCAGCCGGCGCCCATGGTCGGCACGGTCCTGAGCACCCAGTCGACGATGGAGTCGGACGGGTTGAGCATGGCGAACTTCGACTTCGCTTCCGAGCCGCCGCCCTTGGCGGCGACGATCACGTCCACCTTGTCGCCCGGCACCACCTTGATGTTGACCACGCCGGGCGTGTTGTCCCGGGTGTTGGTGCGCTTGCCGGCCGGGTCGGCCAGCACCGAGGCGCGCAGCTTGTTGTCCGGGTAGGCGTAGGCGCGGCGGATGCCCTCGTTGGCCATGTCCTCGACGCCCATGGTGGCGTCGTCCCAGCGCACGTTCATGCCGATTTCCAGGAACACGGTGACGATGCCGGTGTCCTGGCAGATCGGGCGGTGACCCTCGGCGCACATCCGCGAGTTGATCAGGATCTGCGCCATCGCTTCCTTCGCCGCCGGCGACTCCTCGCGCTCGTAGGCGGCGGCGAGGTTCTTGATGTAGTCGACCGGGTGGTAGTACGAGATGTACTGCAGTGCGTCGGCGATGGACTGGATGAGGTCTTCCTGCTTGATCGATGTCACGGCTTGCTCGCTTGCTCGAGGCTGGCGGGGGATTGAGCCGCCCATTTTAGGGCAAAGTGCCCGTCCGCCCGCTCTGTCACAACGGCACACGCTGTTGCGTCCCTCCCGTATGGACATCACCGACACCTTCCAGACCCACCGCCCGCGCCTGCTGGCGCTGGCCTACCGCCTGCTGGGCAGCCGTGCCGATGCCGAGGACGTGGTCCAGGACGCCTGGCTGCGCTGGCAGGGCACGGACACCGCCGTCATCCTCGATCCGGAAGCCTGGCTGGTCACCATCACCACCCGGCTCGGGCTGGACCGGCTGCGCGCAGCCAAGCGCGAACGCCAGCAGTACATCGGCCCGTGGCTGCCGGAGCCGCTGGCCATCAGCCTGGAACCGGACCTGGCCCCCGATCCGGCCCAGGCCCGCGCGCTGGCCGACGAGGTCTCGGTGGCCTTCCTGACGCTGCTGGAACAGCTCGGCCCGGAAGAGCGCGCGGCCTTCCTGCTGAAGGAAGCGTTCGACCACGACTACCGGCAGATCGCCGAGCTGCTCGGCCACAGCCAGGCCAACTGCCGGCAGCTGGTGCACCGGGCGAAACAACGGCTGCAGGCCGGCCGACCGCGCTTCGCCACCGATGCCAGCCAGCACCGGCAGTTGCTGACGCGCTTCATGGACGCGGCGCAACGCGGCGACAGCGCCGCCATCCAGGCCCTACTGCATGCCAATGCGCGGCAAGTCTCCGACGGCGGCGGCAAGGTCACCGCAACCGTGCGCCCGCTGCTGGGGGCCGAACGCATCGGCCGCCTGTACTGGGCCATCGCCCGCCGCGGCGGGGCGCTGCCGGCACGGCTGGGCTACGTCAACGGCGAGCCGGCGATCCTGCGCTTCGATGCCGGACGGCTGACCTCGTTCACCACCATCGAAGTCGTCGACGGGCGCATCGCCACGCTGTTCAGCGTGCTCAACCCGGACAAGTTGCCGCGGCTTGTCACGCCGTCCGTCGCCGGCGCGTCCTTGTGCTGAAAGACGGCCATGGTGGCCGTCCTGGAGACTGGATGATGTCCGCTGTCGCTTCCCCACGCGTTCCCTACACCTGCCTGGCCGCCGAGGCCTTCAAGGGCCTGCTGGCCGCCAGCAAGGCCGTGGAAGAGAGCTCGATCGAACATGAACTGATGGAACTGCTGTTCCTGCGGGTGTCGCAGATCAACGGCTGCGGCTACTGCATGGACATGCACGGCACCGCGCTGCGCAAGGCCGGCGTCGAGCCGCGCAAGCTGGACACCCTGCCGGCCTGGCACGAGAGCCGCTTCTTCGACGCACGCGAGCGCGCCGCGCTCGGTTGGGCCGAAGCCCTGACCCGGCTCGCTGGCGCCGCCCCGTCCGAGGCCGCCTATGCCGCGCTGGCCGAACACTTCGACGAGAAGGGCATCAGCGACCTGAGCATGGGCGTCGCCGTGATCAACGCCTGGAACCGCCTCGGCGCCGGCCTGTTGCCGCCACTGCCGTAAACAGGCCCTGCGCCCTCCCCTATGGGTAAAACGATGCGTGCCCAGCCTGCCGGGGCGTCCGTGCCATGGCCGGATGCCCCGGCAGGCTGGGCAACGGTCGCATGGGAATCCCGGTCAGTTGCCCCGTTCTTCCAGTGGCTCCATTCCCTGCGACAACCGGTACGCCGTTTCGCGGACTTCGGACAAGGTGCTGGCCTCGATCACGATCGCGTTGAAATTTCCCGACTGCGATCGCCCGAGCATCCTGATACCCACCACCTCCGGTATCGGCTCCTCCACCAGCGTGGCCCCCGACAGGCGTGCGACGAAGGCGAAAGGCGAAGACCCGCCTCCCTGCAACTCCACCGCCTCTCCGAACTGGTCGGCAATCCCTTGGCTGGCGGCGACCAGAAGGTAGTCGCCCGTCCCATCGTTCAACCGCAACGGTACCGAACGCTCGGGGTCGTGCTCCGGCGGCTCCATCGCCAGCAGGACGTCGTGCGTCATCAGTGCCGCCAGCAGCCGCCCCTGCGTCGTGTCCTCCGCATCCATCAGCGTCTCCAGCGGCGTCAGTGCTTCGCCGTGCAACTGCCGCGTCCGTTCGGAGAAGTCCGCATCGTCCTGCGCGCCGATGAGCCGGTAACAGCCGAATACGAGAGCCGCGAAGATGGCGAGCAACAACAGGAACCACATCCGGCACACCTCATTGCAGATGGAGAAATCCACCTGCGGCCACGCCCGCGCAGCCGGGACGTGACGCCCGCGGGCGGGCGGCGATCTTCGCACGCATGCCCATTGCCTGCCCAGGCTGCACCCGCACGACGCGGCCAAAACGCCAATGGCCACCGTCGCCCCGGCCCATCGGGGCGTGTGCCCGGGGCCTGCGCCGGCATGGGAACCCCGTCCGCCCTGCGCGCCTGCGCCGCACGGCCAACTTCGGCGTCCGCGATGCCCCTGGATGGCCGGCCGCCGGGCGGCGACACCGATGCGGCATCGCGCCCCTGCCGACATGCCGCACCGGCAGGAGCGGCCTGTGCGCCGCATGTGCAGGTCGGATACGGCTCCGCCCGCCATGGCCGCACACGCCGGCAGGCCGCACAATACGCGCATGGAAACCCTGGTACTGATCCTCGACCTGGTCGGCACGTTCGTGTTCGCGCTCAGCGGCGCGACCATGGGCGTGCGCAGGCGGCTGGACATCTTCGGCGTGCTGGTGCTGTCCTTTGCCGCCGCGCTGGCCGGCGGCATCACCCGCGACCTGCTGATCGGCGCCACCCCGGTGGCGGCGATCAGCGACTGGCGCTACCCCGCCATCACCCTGGTCGCCGGCGTGGTCACCTTCTACTGGGCGCAGTTGATCGAACGCCTGCAATACCCGGTGCGGATGTTCGACGCGATGGGCCTGGCGCTGTTCGCGGTGGCCGGCACGCAGAAGGCGCTGGCCTTCGGCATCGACCCGCCACAGGCCGCGGCGCTGGGCATGCTGACCGGCATCGGCGGCGGCATCGCCCGCGACGTGCTGCTGGCGCAGGTGCCGCTGGTGCTGCAGGCCGAGCTGTATGCGGTGGCGGCACTGGCCGGCGCGGCGGTGGTGGCGGTCGGCCACTGGCTGGGGTTGCCGGCCCTGCCCTGTGCGCTGGCCGGCGCCGGACTGTGCTTCGGACTGCGGATGATGGCCATGCACTACGGCTGGCACCTGCCGGTGGCGCTGCAATCGTCCGATCCGCCGCCGCCGGAAGGCCCGCGCCGCTGAGGTGATGGCGCGCTCACCGCAGTTGCGCCATGCTGGCATTCCCCTCCGCACAGGAAATGGCCATGGCCGTGGAACGTTCCGACAGCTTGATTGGCGATGACGTGGTACGCGCGCTGGGCCAGCAGGGCCGGTTCTCGCAGGTACTGGTGCAGGTCAGGGACGGCCGTGTCACGCTGTCCGGCGATGTCCCCGGCAAGGCGGACAAGCAGGACGCGGAGAAGCTGGTGGCCGGCATCGAGGGCGTGCACGGCGTGCACAGCCACCTCAACGTCGATGACGGCGCGCAATCGTTCGGCCCGCGCGGGCAGGCGGTGCGCGACAATCCCGATGGCCGCGACGACGCGGCAACCGGCGAGGCCGACCTCGGCAGCGATGGCTGAGCCATCGCACACCGCCGCTCGAGCCGGCTGACCCACCCCGCCCATGCCGCATACGCCCCGCGCTTCCGCCCCCGGCACGCCGCCGCCCAGCTTCCGCCAGCGCATGGATGCCATGCGCAACCTGCCGCAGTTCCTGCGGCTGATCTGGCAGACCAGCCGCGGCCTCACCCTGGCCAGTCTCGGCCTGCGCCTGGTACGCGCGCTGATGCCGGTGGCGATGCTGTACGTGGGCAAGCTGATCATCGACGAGGCCATCCGCCTCAGCGGGCTGGAGGCCGGCTTCCCTTCGCTGGCCGAGGCGCTGTCCGGCGGCCTGCTGCAGCCGATGCTGGGGTTGCTGGCGCTGGAACTCGGGCTGGCGATCGGCTCGGACCTGCTCGGCCGGCTGGTCAGCTACGCCGACTCGCTGTTGTCGGAACTGTTCACCAACGCCACCAGCGTGCGCCTGATGGAGCACGCCGCGGAACTGGACCTGGAGGATTTCGAGGACCCGGACCTGCAGGACAAGCTCGACCGCGCCCGCCGCCAGACCATGGGGCGGATGAACCTGATGAGCCAGCTGTTCGGCCAGGCGCAGGACGCGATCACCGTGGCCAGCTTCGCCGTCGGCCTGCTGGTCTACGCGCCGTGGCTGATCGCGCTGCTGGCGGTCGCGCTGGTGCCGGCGTTCGTCGGCGAATCGCACTTCAACGCGCTGGGCTACTCGCTCAACTTCCAGTGGACGCCGGAGCGGCGCCAGCTCGAATACCTGCGCCAGGTCGGCGCCAGCGTCGATACCGCCAAGGAGGTGAAGATCTTCAACCTCCACCGCTTCCTGATCGAACGCTACCGGATCCTGGCCGAGCGCTTCTACCGCGCCAACCGCGCGCTGGCGCGCAAGCGCGCGATCTGGGGCACGCTGCTGGCGGCGCTGGGCACGCTGGGCTACTACGTGGCCTACGGCTACATCGCCTGGCGCACGATCCGCGGCGACTTCAGCATCGGCGACCTGACCTTCCTGGCCGGCAGCTTCCTGCGCCTGCGGCAGCTGCTGGAAGGGCTGCTGATCGGCTTCTCGCAGGTGGCCGGGCAGGCGCTGTACCTGGACGACCTGTTCTCGTTCTTCGAGATCGAGCCGGAGATCCAGTCGCCGGCCGACCCGCTGCCCGTCCCCGTGCCGATCCGCCAGGGCTTCGCGTTCGAGAACGTCGGTTTCCGCTACCCGGATGCCGAACGCTGGGCGGTGCGCCACCTGGATTTCGAACTGCGCGCCGGCGAGGTGCTGGCGCTGGTCGGCGAGAACGGCGCCGGCAAGACCACCCTGGTCAAGCTGCTGGCGCGGCTGTACGACCCGGACGAGGGCCGCATCCTGCTCGATGGCCGCGACCTGCGCGACTACGACCTGGACCAGCTGCGCGCCAACATGGGGGTGATCTTCCAGGATTTCGTGCGCTACCACCTGAGCGCCGGCGAGAACATCGGCGTCGGCCTGGTCGAGGCGATGGACGACCGGGCCCGCATCCGCGACGCCGCGCAGCGGGCGATGGCCGACGAGCTGATCGAGGCGCTGCCCGGCGGCTACGACCAGCTGATCGGCCGCCGCTTCAAGACCGGCGTGGACCTGTCCGGCGGCCAGTGGCAGAAGATCGCCATCGCCCGCGCCTACATGCGCGACGCCCAGGTGATGATCCTGGACGAACCCACCGCGGCGCTGGATGCGCGCAGCGAGTTCGAGGTGTTCCAGCGCTTCAAGGAACTGTCCCACCGGCGCACCGCGGTGCTGATCTCGCACCGCTTCTCCAGCGTGCGCATGGCCGACCGCATCCTGGTCCTCGAACAGGGCCGGATCGAGGCCAGCGGCACCCACGAGCAGTTGATGGCGCAGGGCGGCCGCTACGCCGAGCTGTTCGAGCTGCAGGCCGCGGGCTACCGCTGACGGCCCATATGCCCGACGTTAATGAGATTCACTCTCATCAACGCCGGATCGGCTAGAATGGCGCGGTCAACTCCCCATACGAACCACGGCATGTCTTCCGCTTTTGGCGCCGAAACGGTGCTCGAAGTCCGTCACTGGACGGACGCCTACTTCAGCTTCACCACCACCCGCGACAGCGGCTTCCGCTTCGACAACGGCCAGTTCGTGATGATCGGGCTGGAAACCGAGACCCGGCCGCTGCTGCGCGCCTATTCCATCGCCAGCGCCAACTGGGAAGAGCAGCTGGAGTTCTTCAGCATCAAGGTCCAGGACGGCCCGCTGACCTCGCGCCTGCAGCACATCAAGCCCGGCGACAAGGTGCTGGTGGGCAAGAAGCCGACCGGCACCCTGCTGATCAGCGACCTGCACCCGGGCAGGCACCTGTACCTGCTGGGCACCGGCACCGGCCTGGCGCCGTGGCTGTCGGTGATCAAGGACCCGGAGACCTACGAACGCTTCGAGAAGGTGATCCTCTGCCACGGCGTGCGCTTCGAGAAGGACCTGGCCTACCGCGACTACTTCGAGAAGGAACTGCGCGAGCACGAGTTCCTCGGCGGGATGATCGGCGACAAGCTGCTGTACTACCCGGCGGTGACGCGCGAGCCGTTCCCGAACCAGGGCCGGCTGACCACGCTGCTGGAAAGCGGGGAAATGCAGAGGACCCTGGGCCTTCCGCCGCTGAGCCCGGAATACGACCGGGCGATGATCTGCGGCAGCCCGCAGATGCTGGCCGACCTGCGCACGGTGCTGGACAGCCGCGGCTTCCAGACCTCGCCGCGGATCGGCACGCCGGGCCACTACGTGTTCGAGCGCGCGTTCGTCGAGAAGTGATTCCGCACCGGCCCGGCGGCGATCGCGCCGGGCCGCCGCCCCCAGGCTCCGGGCGGGCCAATCGAACCGGGGCCGCATGCCGGTGACCGCAGTGCGGCCCGTGCCGCACGCCTTCCCGGCAGGACCGCCCGCGCAGCGGGCCGGCCCCGCCCGGTCTTCGGGCGCGCCTGCCGACGTCGACGTGGAAATCCTGCCGGAACCGCTCAGCCCAGCGCCGATTCCACGTCGCCGCGCAACGATTCCGGCCTGGCTACCGGCGCATAGCGCGCGATCACCTGGCCGTCGCGGCCCACCAGGAACTTGCTGAAGTTCCACTTGATCGCGGCGATTCCCAGCGCGCCGCGCTTCTGCCGCTGCAGCCATTGCCACAACGGATGCGCACCGGGCCCGTTGACCTCGATCTTGGCCGACAGCGGAAAGCTCACGTCGTATTCGAGCGAACAGAATGCGCGGATCTGCGCCTCGTCGCCCGGCTCCTGGTGGCGGAACTGGTCGCAGGGAAACCCCATCACCACCAGTCCGCGGTCGCGGTAGTCGCGCCACAGCCGCTCCAGCCCCGCGTATTGCGGAGTGAAGCCGCAGCGCGAAGCCACGTTGACCAGCAGCAGCGCCTTGCCGCGGTGCTGCTCCAGCCGCTGCTCATGGCCGTCGATGTCGTGCACGCTGAAGTCGAAGGCGCTGGTCATGGCGGCGTTCCGTGGGGCGGGCCGGCCATGGTAGGAGCCGCTGCCCGGCCGCTGCAACGCCGGTGGCCTGCCGGCCGCAGAGCGCCCCGCGCCCGCCCTGCCACGCGCCGTTCGCCATCATCGGGTTGGCCTGCGGGGCCCTCGCCGGTCTGCCCGTTCGAGACGCCACGGCCGGACCATGCCATTTGTCACAGGTCCGCTGGGCGACCTTCGGCTAGGCTGCCCCGTTCACCCCTTTTCCCGGAGTCGACCTTGACTACCCGCCTCGCCCTCGCCCTGGCCGCCACCCTCGGCCTGGCCCTGCCCGCGTATTCGGTCAGCGCCGCTGCCGCCACCACCCAGACCGCCGCGCAGGCCAACCCGTTCTTCGCCGAAAGCCCGCTGCCGCTGCACTACCCGCAGTTCGACAAGATCAAGGACAGCGACTTCGCCCCGGCCTTCGACGCCGGCATGGCCCAGCACCTGAAGGAAGTGGAGGCCATCGCCAACGACCCGGCCGAGCCGACCTTCGAGAACACCCTGATCGCGCTGGAGAAGAGCGGCGACGTCCTGGGCCGCGCCACCACCGTGTTCTTCGCGCTGATCGGCGCCGACACCAACGACACCCGCAAGCAGCTGCAGGCCGACTACTCGGCCAGGTTCGCCGCCCACAGCGATGCCATCAACCTCAACGGCAAGCTGTTCGAGCGCATCAAGGCGCTGTACGACAAGCGCGACAGCCTGGGCCTGGACGCCGAAGGCCTGCGCCTGGCCGAGAAGTACCACGACAACTTCGTCCGCGCCGGCGCCAAGCTGTCCGACGCCGACAAGGCCAAGCTCAAGCAGATCAACGCCGAACTGGCCAACCTGGGCACCAAGTTCAGCCAGAACGTGCTGGCCGAGGTCAACGCCTCCTACATCGTGGTCGACGACGTGAAGGAGCTGGACGGCCTGTCGGCCGAACAGGTCGCCGCCGCCGCCGAGGCCGCCAAGGCCCGCAAGCTGGACGGCAAGTACGTCATCGCCCTGCTCAACACCACCGGCCAGCCGGCGCTGACCAACCTGACCAACCGCGACCTGCGCAAGAAGATCTTCGAAGCCTCGATCTCGCGCGGCAGCAAGGGCGGCGACTACGACAACACCGCGCTGGTCTCGCGCATCATGACCCTGCGCGCCGAGAAGGCCGCGCTGATGGGCTTCGCGAACTTCGCCGCCTACGGCCTGGGCAACCAGACCGCCAAGACCCCGGAAGCGGTCAACGCGATGCTGGGCCAGCTGGCGCCGGCCGCGGTGGCCAACGCCAAGCGCGAAGCCGCCGACCTGCAGGCGATGATCGACGCCGAGCAGCAGGCCGCCGGCAAGCCGACCTTCCAGCTGGAGCCGTGGGACTGGGCGTTCTATACCGAGAAGGTGCGCCAGGCCAAGTACAACTTCGACGAATCCCAGCTCAAGCCGTACTTCGAGCTGAAGAGCGTGCTGGAGGACGGCGTGTTCTTCGCCGCCGGCAAGGAGTTCGGCCTGAGCTTCAAGCAGCGCACCGACCTGCCGGTCTACCATCCGGACGTCACCGTCTACGACGTGTTCGACGCCGACGGCAGCCAGCTGGCGATCTTCATCTTCGATCCGTACGCGCGCGAGTCCAAGCGTGGCGGCGCGTGGATGAACTCCTATGTCTCGCAGTCGGAACTGACCGGCAACAAGCCGGTGGTCGCCAACCACCTCAACATTCCCAAGCCGCCGGCCGGCCAGCCGACCCTGCTGACCTGGGACGAGGTCACCACCACCTTCCACGAGTTCGGCCACGCCCTGCACGGCATGTTCTCCGACGTGAAGTACCCCTACTTCTCTGGCACCGCGGTGCCGCGCGACTTCGTCGAGTTCCCCTCGCAGGTCAACGAGATGTGGGCCGACGAGCCGAGCATCCTGGCCAACTACGCCAAGCACCACCAGACCGGCGCGGCGATGCCGCAGGAACTGCTGGACAAGGTGGTGGCCGCCGCCAAGTTCAACCAGGGCTTCGCCACCACCGAGTACCTGGGTGCGGCGATGCTGGACCAGAGCTGGCACCAGATCGGCGTGAAGGACGTGCCGGCCGCCGCCGACGTGCTCAAGTTCGAACGCGCGGCGCTGGAGAAGGACGGCATCTACTACCCGCCGGTGCCGCCGCGCTACCGCACCACCTACTTCAGCCACATCATGGGCGGCTACTCGGCCGGCTACTACGCCTACATCTGGTCCGAGGTGCTGGACGCCAACACCCAGAAGTGGTTCCGCGACAATGGCGGCCTGACCCGCGCCAATGGCGACCACTTCCGCAAGACGCTGCTGTCGCGCGGCGGCAGCGCCGATGCGATGGAGCTGTTCCAGAACTTCGCCGGCCATGCGCCGCAGATCGAACCGCTGCTGGAAAAGCGTGGCCTGACCACGGCCGAAGCCGGCAAGTAAGCCCCGCTTCGCGAGTCACGGAAACCGCCCGGCCTGCGCCGGGCGGTTTTTTTTTCGTCGGCTCTACGAGCGCGAACCGCAACCGGCAGCGGTCCCGCCCTTCGACACCGGCCCGGACGCGAACGGGAAACCCCGATAGACCGGTTGGCTGGAGGCGTGCCGGAGCGGCGCCCGCCCCGGGAGGCGCGGACACGCTCGACCGGTCAACCGGCCGGCAACGCCCGTTCCACCCGGGAGCGGATGCCCCGGCACCCCGCACTCCCCCGATCCCGGGAGCAAACACCTAGCGGTGCTGCCGGAAGATCCATTCGTGGATCGGTTCGATGCCGTAGGCGATACGCCAGGTATTGCGGTGCCCGCTGGCGCCGGCAGCCGACTGTCCCGGGGGAATGACGGTGCCCTTGGCGAAGGTCACGTAGTTGATCGGGCTGCCTTCGGCGTCGATCCGCTCGAAGGCGGCGCGGTATTGCCCGGCCGACCAGGTGCCGTCCCAGGTGGCGCGGCTGATCCTGGCCCCTTCCTGCTCCAGCACCCCGGTAATGGCGTTCTGCCCGGGGAACGCCTTGTCGTCGTCCTGCGACACCAGGATCCACAGCTTCTGCCGGGCCAGCGGCTTCACCAGCGCCGGGTCCCACTGGCCGGCGACCAGGAAGGAAGCCGCGAAGAAACCGGGGTACCTGATGTCCATCGCGATCGACATCATGCAGCCACCGGACTGGCCGGTGGCATAGAGCCGGTTGCGGTCGATGCCGTACTGGTCGACCAACGCGTTCACCAGGTCGATGGTGGTGTCGAGCATGTTGCTGGTCTGCGAGTCGTCGTCGGCGATGATCTCCGCATACTGCGGCGCCAGTACGAAGGCCGGGCGCTTGGCCTGGTCCTGCGGGCTGGCCCAGACCACCGCTCCCAGCCCCTGGAACAAGGTGGCGAAGGGGTCGTCGCTGGTGGCGCCGGCATCGTGCATGAACAGCACCAGCGGATAGGACTGCTGCGGGTCGTGATCCTTCGGCACGAACAGGTTGTAGCGAAGCGTCCTGCCCGTCTCCGGGTCGTGGTATTCGAGTTGCCGGAAATCATCGACGACCAGGTTCTCGACCCCGCGCGTCTCCAGCGCGCGATCGCTGGCGGGGATGGTCTTTCCGGCAGCGGTCGTCACCGCGCCGGATTGGACCACCGTGGCCCGGGCCGGCCGGTAGCGGGTGTCGTACGCCGGGATGTCGCCGGCCTTGCCCGGACCGCCCTTGCCGGCGGCAGACGGCTTCCCGTCCTGCGGCGGGACCTTCTCGGCGAGCAGGGCGTCCGCATCCTCGGGCGACAGGGTGACGATCACAAAGCGGCCTTCCGCCGCACGGTCGGCCGGCGCGGCCGAGGTGCTGGCGAAGGCCCCGGTGACGGTACGGCCCTCGACCTGGAAGTTCGCGGCGCCCAGGTCCCCGCCCCTGACCGGCGCGTCGTATTCGATGGCGACCGCGGTCAGCCGGACGCCGTCGCCGAACACCTCGGTGATGGCGGTAGCCTGCCTGGCCTGCGCCGTGTCGCTGCGTGCGCAGGCCGGGACGCCGACCGCGACCAGCATCCCGGCGCCCATGAGCAGGAAGTCCCGACGCGTCTGCATCCTCACTCTCCTTCGGCTCCCTGGAAGTTTGTCCATACCGGCCCGGGGCACGTCCGCCTGATCGCCGGACGCCACCGGCGTACCGCAATCCCCGCCGGCTTCGGACAGGCGATCGCACCTGCCGGGACAGACCTGCCGGGACAGGGACCACAACCCAGGGACGTTCCGGGCATGGACACTCTACGCCACAGCGACGACCTGGCCTCAACGCGGCGCCACATAGCCGCCGGGCACGCCGTGCGGCGACAGCACCAGCTGCCACAGCTGCGCGCGGCGGCTGCGGAAAGTGGCCATCGACCCGGCCAGGTAGAAGCGCCACATGCGCCGGAAGCGCTCGTCGTAGCGCTGCGCATCCAGTTGCTCCCAGGCCGCCTCGACATTGCTCCGCCACGCCTGCAGGGTGCGGTCGTAGTCGCTGCCGAAGTTGTGCCAGTCCTCCAGCACGAACAGTCCTTCGCAGGCGGCGGCGATCTGCGCCGCCGACGGCAGCATCGAGTTGGGGAAGATGTAGCGCGCGATCCACGGATCGGTGCGATGCCGCGACACGTTGCTGCCGATGGTGTGCAGCAGGAACAGGCCATCGTCGCGCAGGCAGCGCCGCGCCATCTCGAAGTAGCCGCGGTAGTTCTTGTCGCCGACGTGCTCGAACATCCCCACCGACAGGATCGCATCGAAGCGCTCGTCCACGTCGTGGTAGTCCTGTAACCGGATCTCCACCGGCAATCCCGCGCAAAGCCGGCGCGCATATTCGGCCTGCTCGCTCGAGATGGTGATGCCCACGCCTTCGACGCCGTGGCGCTCGGCGGCGAACTTCAGCGCCTCGCCCCAGCCGCAGCCGATGTCGAGCACGCGCTGGCCGGGCCGCAACCCGAGCTTGCGGCAGATCAGGTCGAGCTTGGCCTCCTGGGCGTCGTCCAGGTTGTCCGCGTGCCGCCAGTAGCCGCAGCTGTAGACCAGGCGCCGGCCCAGCATCGCCTGGTACAGGTCGTTGCCCAGGTCGTAGTGGCGCTTGCCGACCTCGTAGCTGCCGCTGCCGGCCTGCAGGTTGAACAACCTCGCCTTGAGCGCGTCGACCACCTCGCCCATGCCGTGCACGCGCTCGTCCAGCCGCGCCTGCATCAGCCGGAACAGGAACACGTCCAGCTCACGGGCATCCCAGCAGCCGTCCATGTAGCTTTCGCCCAGGCCCAGCGACCCTTGCGCCAGCACCCGGCCGTAGAAATGCGGGTCGTGGACGGCGATGTCCTGCGGCCGGTCGCCACCGATGGCGACGTCGGCTTCCTGCAGCAAGGCCGTCACGCGTCGTTGCAGTCCCACCTCCACCGCTCGCTCCTCCGTTTACTGGGTCGAGAACAGCTCCACGTAGTCCGGCGCCACGTGCGGCCGCAGCAGGCTGGCCGGCACGTCGACCGTCTGCGTGCCATCCGAATACGGCCCCACCTGGTAGGGCGGGAACACGAAGCGGATCGCGCTGATGCGCCCGTCGGCCCCGAGCAGCGGCTGGAACTGGGCGAAGTTCTCCGGTTCCGGCGCCGTGCCCTGGTCGATCATGCGGCCTTCGCTGCGCAGCGCCTCCCGGTCGGCGAGCGATTCCGGTTCCCCGGCCTGGAGACGGGCCGCGGCCGCGCTGTGCAGCTGCCGTGCGACGTACTGGCTGACCGCCTGCCAGCCTTCCGCCGACGGGATCAGCTGTTCGGCGCCGAGCAGCTGCTCGCGCTCGGGCAGCCAAACGAAACGCGCCACCAGCGGCGAGCCGTGGGCACCACCGGTATAGACGCTGCCATTGGCCGAGGCGGCCACCACCCTGGGGTTGTCCACCAGCAGTTCGAAGCTCAACGACAGCTCGTACGGTGCGCTGGGCTTGTCGTTACCCAGCAGTTCCACCGAATGCAGCAGCCCGGTCCGGGCGGCATCGGCATACTCCACCAGCTCGCGCGCCAGGCCGGGGTACTTGGCCGCCGCCGGCGGATAGCTGATGCCGAGCACGTAACGATCGTTGGTCTCGATGACGTCGCGCAATTCGACGGCCGGCGCCGCGGTCTCCGCCTTCTGCGGCACCGGGGCAGGCGCCGCTGCCGGAGCGGGCGCCTCGGCTTCCTGCCTGCAGCCGGCGAGCGCCAGCAGCGCCACCGTCGTTACCACCCACATTCCCTGCCTGCGCATATCGATCTCCCTGTTCCGCTACCGCCGTGGATGCCCGCGGAACGGTTGCGGTTCCGCGGCTGACACGTTACTCCACCAGATCGGCATATTCACCATGGCGTCGCAGGAAGGCGGCCGCGTACGCGCACGCCGGCACCACCTTCAGGCCGTGCCCGCGGGCGTACTCCAGCGCCGCCGTGGTCAGCGCCCCGGCGACCCCGCGGCCACCGATGGCCTCGGGCACTTCGGTATGGGTGATGGTCATGCGTCCCGGCTCGCGCCGGTATTCCAGGAACGCCTCGTGGCCGTCGACATGCGCGACGAAACGCTGCTGGCGGGCATCGTGCCCGATGCTGGCCGGAGGAAACTGGGTCATGCGGAGACTCCTGCGGGAACGCTGCCATTGTGACCGCACGCGCGGCCGCCGCCACGTGAAGCCTGCCGACGGCAGCGGCGCAAGCCGACGCACAGCGTCACATTTGCCCCTAAAGCCCCCGGTTCCGTGGCCGATACCGGGAACGGACGACTGGAAAAAGTTGGCATGCGCTTTGCGTATCAACCTCCCGAGTCCATCGAGCCCACAGCCACGAGGCACACCATGAACGACATCGACCACAGCCTTCCCGCCACCGACCACGACGCTTCCCTGCTGGAAGGCCTGTACCAGCTGGCGGTCAGCGGCAATACCGAAGGCTGGGAATTCGAACAGATCAACAGCGAGGTGTACGCCCGCCTGCAGGACACCTACGCCAGCGCGGAGATCGGCTCCGGCGCGCAGGCCTTCGCGGCCTGATTCCTCGCACCGCGCCGCCACGGCGCGGGCAGGAACCCCGCGGCGGACGCAAGGTCCGCCGCCCGGCACTCAGAAGCCGAAGCGGGGATTCATCAGCTGCTGCAGGAAGATCTGCAGCACGCGCGGCTCCATCATCAGCATGAACAGCACGCCGAACGCGGCGCCGGCCAGGTGTGCGCTGTGGTTGATGCGATCGCCGCCGCGGCGATCCATCCAGATGCTGTAGCCGACGTAGAACACGCCATACAGGATCGCCGGCGCCGGGATGAAGAACACCAGGATCAGCGACCACGGCGAGAGCAGGATGAAGGCGAACAGCACCGCCGACACCGCGCCGGACGCGCCCAGGCTGAGGTAGTTCGGGTTCTTCTGGTTCTTCAGGTAACTGGGCAGGATCGAGACCACCAGCGCCGCCAGGTAGAACACCGGATAGGTCCACAGGCTGCCGGTCACCTGCAGCATGATCCGCTCGATCAGCCGCCCGAAGAAGAACAGCGTGATCATGTTGAACAGCAGGTGGGCGAAGTCGGCGTGGATGAAGCCGTAGGTCACCAGCCGGTCGTACTGGCGATGGCGGTCGATCGCCGGCGGCCACAGGATCAGGCGGTCGGCCAGCTTGCGGTTGTTGAACGCCAGCCACGACACCAGGCCGGTGACGGCGATCAGGATCAGGGTGATCGGTGCTTCCATCATCGTCCTCAGGCCGCCGCGCGGTAGTTGTCGACCATCTTGTAGCGCCTGGCGTACAGGCCGAAGGCCAGCGCCGCGATGAACGCGAAGGCGGCGAAGAAGAACATCAGGAACGCCGCCTCGCTCAGCCCGGTACTGGCGATCCGGGTGGTCACCGTGTCATTGCGCACCGCCGCGTTGGACAGCAGCACCCACAGGTTGCCGATGGTGGTGGTCAGGTTCCAGAAGCTCATCACCACGCCCTTCATCGCCTGCGGCGCCTGGCTGTAGGCGAACTCCAGGCCGGTGGCCGAAACCAGCACCTCGCCGAAGGTCAGCAGCGCGTACGGCAGGATCTGCCAGGCGATGGACATCGCGTCGCCGCCGTCCATCATTACCTGGATGCCGCCCACCACCACCCAGGCCAGGCCGCTGAAGGCGATGCCGGCGGTCATCCGGCGCAGCGCGGTCGGCTCGAAGCCGAGCCGGCGCAGCAGCGGGTACAGCACCAGGTTGTTGAACGGGATCAGGATCATCACCAGCGCCGGGTTCAGCGCCTGCATCTGCGAGGCGGTGAACCAGTCGGGCATGGTCATCTGCTGGCCCTGCAGCACCCAGGTCGAGGCCTTCTGGTCGAACAGCGAGAAGAACGGCGTGGTCAGCGCGAAGATCACCAGCACCCGCAGCACCGAGCGCACGCCTTCCACCGCCTCGTCCGGATGCACGCTGCGCGCGCGTTCCAGCTGCCACCAGGTGCCGCCGCCGATGCCGGCCAGCACCAGCACCAGCGCGATGCACAGGCAGATCACGATGCCCAGGGTGCCGACCAGCGACAGCGAAGCGGCCGCCAGCACCACGCCCATGACCGCCATCGCCAGTCCCGGACGCCCCTGCCCCGGCGCGCGCGCCAGCAGCGCGGTGCGCACCACGTTGGCGAACGAATGCGGGTCCTTCGGCGGCAGCGGCACCAGCACGTATTTCTTGCGGCCCATCCAGAACACGAAGGTGGCGATGAACATCAGGATGCCGGGAATGCCGAACGCCCAGGCCGGGCCAAGGTTCTTCAGCGCCAGCGGGATCAGCAGCGAGGCGAACAGCGAACCGAAGTTGATGATCCAGTAGAACGCGTCGAACACGATCCTGGCCAGGTGCTTGTTCGACTGGTCGAACTGGTCGCCCATGAACGAGGCCACCAGCGGCTTGATGCCGCCGGCGCCCAGCGCGATCAGGCCCAGGCCGAGGAAGAAGCCGCCGCGGCTGTCCTCGAACAGCGCTAGGCAGGCATGGCCGGCGCAGTAGACCAGGCTGAACCAGAGGATGGTGTGGTACTTGCCGAAAAACCTGTCGGCCAGCCAGCCGCCGAGCAGCGGGAAGAAATACACGCCGATCATGAAGCTGTGCATGATGTCCTTGGCCTCGCCGGCGCGGGCCGAGTCCGTGATCTCCTGCAGCAGCAGCGAGGTGATCAGGAACTGCACCAGGATGTTGCGCATCCCGTAGAAGCTGAAGCGCTCGCAGGCTTCGTTGCCGATGATGTAGGGAATCTGTCGGGGCATCCGTGCCTTGGGGGGGGCGTTTGCGGCCTCGGCGGTATTCGTCATCAACGGCGATCCTGTCGTGCAAAGGGTGCAAGACTACCGCATCGGGCCGCCCCGCCGCCCCTGTCGACAGTCCTGTGGCGATGCCGGCCTCCCGCAGGCGGGAGCGCATTGGCCGCCGGCCTCGGCTCGGCTACATTTCGCCTCGTCCTTTCCCGGAAACCGCACGGATGCCCCGCCAGACCCGCCCGCTGCCGCTGGTGCTGTTGCTCGCCCTGTCCCTGCCCGGCTGCGACACTCCGCCGGCCCAGGCCATGGACACCGCCATCGACCCGGCCATGGAAGCGGCCGGGGCCGCCGCGCCGGCCATCGCAACGGCTCTCGACCGGGACACTGCCGCCACGCCGGTGGCGATGACCGCCGACGGCAGGTACCAGCCCCCCGCCGACGCGATGCCCGGGGACCCGGCCACCCGGCCGTTCGGGTTCTCCGCACGCCCGGCACCGGCGCCGCTCAACCAGTGCGGCTTCGAGCAGCTGATGGTTCCGGACGGCACCCGGGTATACGCCGCCGGCGCCTATTCCGGCAGCAAGCTGCCATTCCAGATCGACGACAGCGGCCATCAGGCCACGCTGATGGAAGTGGCCGTCAACCAGCCGCAGGCGCCGGTGATCCTGATGCTGGGCGCCTACGAACCGACGGTATGGAGCATCGGCTGGAGTCGCGGCACTTCGCTGGTGGCGGTATTCGTCAGCGGCCATCACCGCCAGGTGGTCACCGGGCTTCCCGCCGGCGTGCCGCTGCTGGTCAGCAGCCGCGACAACCACGGCAGCTGTGGCTCGAACTACGTCAGCGAGGACAAGGCCGACCGCCTCAACCCGATGGCGCGGCGCCTGTTCGGGCAGCCGGTGGACATGCTCTACCCGGCCCGCAACGGCAAGGTGGTGGTCGGCGACGAACTGGCGCCGGGCACGGCCCTGCAGACCGACCGCGACGCGCCGGCGGTGGACAGCTTCCGGCTGCCGGACTCTCAACTGGCGGGACCGGCGGCGCTGGCCCACGCCGTGACCCAGGGCGTGCTGCGCCCGGCCACGCTGGCCGACGTGCAGGCCTGGAACCAGGCGATGGCCGCGCGTCGCGCACGCCAGGACATCCCGCCGGTCGCCGGCGGCGCGCCACCGGCGCAGCAGGGCCTGCCGCACAATGGCTACGTCGTGCTCAAACCGTTCCGTTTTCCTGCCGGCCTGTTCGGCGCCAACTCGGCCACGTTCTACGTGCCCCGGGGCGTTGCCCGGCCGACCGGCAAAGGCGGCCACTCCACCGTCTACGACTTCAACACGCTCGACTGCAGCGGCACCGGCTGCGCCCGCGACTGAGATGGCCCTCCGGGGCGGCGAAGCCGGCGGGGCGGGCGCCGGCGGCACGGCCATCCACGAACCCTAGACAGGACGCATGGTTAGGATGACCGCCATGCCCGCGACCAGAAGACACCCGATGCTGCGATGGGGATGGTTGACACTGCTGATACTGGCCGCATCCGCCGATGCCATGCCCGTCGTGCCGGAAACGCGCGACACGGTGACCGTCGCCAGCCTGCGCCTGCCCGGCGAGGACCAGGGCTGGCCGGACCGGCGCGACCAGGTGCTGGCGCTGCTGCAGACATTGCAGCCGGACGTGATCGCGGTGCAGCAGGTGCTGCAGACGCCGGACCGGCTGAATCCCGCCTGCTGGCTGGCCAAGCGGCTGCGCTACAGCTGCGACTTCGTCACCGCCGACCCTCCCAGCCACCCCAGCCGTCGCGGCAACGCCATGCTGACCCGGCTGCCGGTGCTGGAGGACGGCGTCACCCTGTTGCACCCGCCGGACGAATTCAGCGCCGCCGGCATGCTGCGCCTGCAGCTGGGCCAGGATGCGATCAACGTGTATTTCGCGCGCCTGCCGGGTGACGACGCCCCGGCCCGGCGTCGCCACCAGGCCGGCGACCTGATGGCGTGGATCGCCGCCACCGCCGATGGCCTGCCCTCGCTGATCGCCGGCGACTTCGCCGCCGGCACCGCCGAGCTGGCGCTGCAGGCCCCGGGGTTCCGGCCGGCACTGGCGCCGCGCGATACCCGCGCGGCGCCGCGCGCACATGGACAGGACGTGCTGTACCAGCACGACCGCTTCGCCGACGCCACGCTGCAGCCGGTGCAATTGCCGGACGACGACGGCAACACGCCGCTGCGGCTCGGGGTGCTGGTCTCCCTGCGCCTGCTGGCGGCCACCGCGCTGACGTCGGCACCGTGACCGCCGTGCACAAACGAAAACGGCCGGGCATCGCTGCCCGGCCGCTGCATCATCGCTGCTGGCGCATCAGGCCACGGCGGCCTGGTAGCGGCGCTCGACCTCGTTCCAGTCGACCACGTTGAAGAACGCGCCGATGTATTCCGGACGGCGGTTCTGGTACTTCAGGTAGTAGGCGTGTTCCCACACGTCCAGCCCCAGGATCGGGGTGTTGCCTTCCGTCAGCGGGCTGTCCTGGTTGGCGCTGCTCTCGACCACCACCTTCTTGTCCGGGGTCACGCTCAACCATGCCCAGCCGCTGCCGAAGCGGGTCAGCGCGGCCTTGGTGAAGGCTTCCTTGAACTTCTCGAAGCCGCCCAGGTCCTTGTCGATCGCCTTGGCCACGTCGCCCACCGGCTCGCCGCCGCCGTTGGGCGACATCACCGTCCAGAACAGGGTGTGGTTGGCATGGCCGCCACCGTTGTTGCGCACCGGGCCCTGCAGGTTCTCCGGCAGCGACTTGATCTTCGCCACCAGCTCGTCGATCGGCAGGTCGGCGTATTCGGTGCCTTCCAGCGCGGCGTTGACGTTGTTGATGTAGGTCTGGTGGTGCTTGGTGTAGTGGATCTCCATCGTGGCCGCGTCGATGTGCGGTTCGAGTGCGTCGTAGGCGTAGGACAGCTTGGGCAGGGTATAGGCCATGAGGTTCTCCTGGTGGCTCGATCGCCCGGCGACGGCCGGGCGTTGCAGTGTTCAATGGTAGGGACGAGCAGTGAAGTTACCAAGGGCGATGTAAAGGAAACTTCGTCCCATTCGATGCAGCGCCGAGGCGATGGCGTTAGTGCGGCGTGAACCGGCGACGCCGGGCGTCGGCGGACGTTCAAGAAATCCGGCCGCCAGGCGCGATAATCGACGCTTCGCCGCATACCGATGGAAATCCAAGCCCGATGCGCAAGCCCTTGCTGCTGGTCATCGCCCTGTTGCTGCTGGCCGTCGGCCTGTGGGGCGCGCAGGTACTGCAACGGCCGCCGAAGCCGCAGTTCGCGCCGGAGCTCGTGCTGCCGGCGGAGAACCTGCCGGGCGCCGCCGACGGCGCGCGGGAAACCGCGCGCGATCCGCTGCCGCCGTTCCTGCCGGCCGAAGCGCGTGCGACCATCCGCCTGATCCAGCGTGGCGGTCCGTTCCCGCATCGCCAGGACGGCAGCATGTTCGGCAACCGCGAACAGCGCCTGCCGCAGCGCCCGCGCGGCTACTACCGCGAATACACGGTGGAGACGCCCGGCCTTCCGCATCGCGGCGCGCGCCGCATCGTCACCGGCGGCGACCCGCCGGACATCTGGTACTACACCGACGACCACTACGACAGCTTCCGCAGCTTCGCCGTGCCGCCGGCCGGGAGCTGGCAATGAGCGACAGCGGTTTCGACATGGGACTGGGCGATCCGCAGCGCGCGGGCGTTTACGCCATCGACAGCGGCGACAGCGGCGCGCTGGCCGCCGCCGCCCGCGATGCCGGCCTGCGGGTCTGCCGCATCGACCTGGCAGGTTGCCGCGACAAGCGCACGCTGTTGATGCGGCTGGCCACGCAGCTGGATTTCCCGGCCGGGTCCGGCCGCAACTGGGACGCGCTGGCCGACAGCCTGCGCGACCTGTCCTGGCTGCCGGCGGGCAACGGCTATGCGCTGCTGTTCGACGATGCCGGCCCGCTGCGCGCGCACGGCGCGGACGATTTCGACACCCTGCTCGACATCCTGCAGGAAGCCGCGGCCAGCTGGGCCGGGGCCGGCATCCCGTTCTGGGCATTCCTGGCGCTGGACGGGGCCGCCGCCGCGGACACGGATCAGCGCTGATCGATCCAGCGCACCAGACCGTCCAGCTGCTGCGCCTGCACCCTGTCCACCACCGGCGCGAACGCCCCCAGGTCGTCGGGCGAATAGCCGCCGGCGCGATAGAACAGGGTGATGCGGGTGCCCTCGCCTTCGGGCTGCAGCCGCCATTCCATCACCCCGTGCAGGCCCATGCCCTGCAACGGGCCCAGCCCGCCGAGCAGGCGCAGGGTCTTTCCCGGATCGACGAACGCCACCTGCATGTGCGCAGCCTGGCGCTCGCCCGCCCGCTCGCAGAAGCAACCGCCGGCGTGCGCGTCGATCGACAGGCGCGAGGCCTCGCCCCACCAGCTGTGATCCTTCGGCCACCAGCGGTCGATGTCGCCGACCAGCGCCTGCCACACGGCGCCGGCATCGGCCTGCACCATGGCGCTGTTCTCCAGGGTGAAGCCGTCGGCAGCCGCGTCCTTGACCTCGGCCCGCGCGCCGCCCGCCAGCGCGATCGCCAGCAATCCCCACATGCCGTACCGCATCGCCGTCCTCCCGTTCCGATCCGCCATGGTTTACGCCAGCCGGCCTGCGCCGGCAAGCAGCGCGGTCAGCCGTCCAGTTCCGCCCAGCGCGCGTAGGCCGCGTCCAGTTCGGCCTGCACCTGTTCCAGCTTCTGCGTGTGCGCGGTGATGGCCGCCGCCTCGCGCTGGTAGAACGCCGGGTCGTTCATCGCCGCGGTCAGGGTCTCGACCTCGCCCTCCAGCGTTTCGATCCGGGCCGGCAGATGCTCCAGTTCGCGCGTTTCCTTGTAGCCGAGCTTGCGCTTTGCCGGTGCCGGCGCGGCGGCCGCCGCAACGGGCTTGACCACGGCCGCCGGCCTTGCCGGTTCGGCCGCCGCCACGGCCGGGCGCTGCCGCAGCCAGTCGCTGTAGCCGCCGACGTAGTCGCCCACCCGGCCCTCGCCCTCCATCGCCAGGGTCGAGGTGACCACGTTGTCGAGGAAGTCGCGGTCGTGGCTGACCAGCAGCAGCGTGCCGGTGTAGTCGCCCAGCAGCTCTTCCAGCAGCTCCAGCGTTTCCACGTCCAGGTCGTTGGTGGGTTCGTCCATCACCAGCAGGTTGGATGGCTGCGCGAACAGCTTGGCCAGCAGCAGCCGGTTGCGCTCGCCGCCGGACAGCCGGGTGATCGGCGCGCGGGCGCGCTCGGGGGTGAACAGGAAGTCCTGCAGGTAGGCATGCACGTGCTTGCGCTTGCCGTTGAATTCGATGAAGTCGCGGCCCTCGGCCACGTTCTCGATCGCCGTCCAGTCCTCGCGCAGTACCGCGCGGTACTGGTCGAAATAGGCGACCTGCAGGTTGGTGCCCTGCCGCACTTCGCCCTGCTGCGGCTGCAGTTCGCCCAGCAGCAGCTTCAGCAGCGTGGTCTTGCCGCTGCCGTTGGGGCCGATCAGGCCGATGCGGTCGCCGCGCAGGATGGTGGTGGAGAAATCGCGCACCATCGTGCGCTCGCCGAAGGCGAAGGAGATGTCCCTGGCCTCGATCACCTTCTTGCCGGAGTTCTCCGCCTGCGCGGCCTCCATGCGCACGTTGCCGCCCAGCTCGCGGCGCTGGCTGCGCTCGTTGCGCATCGCCTTGAGCCGGCGCACGCGGCCCTCGTCGCGGGTGCGGCGGGCCTTGATGCCCTGGCGGATCCACACTTCTTCCTGCGCCAGCAGTTTGTCGAAGCGGGCGTTCTCCTGCGCCTGCGCGTTGAGGCGTTCCTCGCGGCGGCGCTCGTAGTTGGCCCAGTCGCCCGGCCAGCTGGTGACCTGGCCGCGGTCGATCTCGACGATGCGGGTGGCCAGCGCGCGCAGGAAGCGGCGGTCGTGGGTGACGAACACCACGCTGCCGTTCCAGCCCTTGAGGAACATCTCCAGCCAGTCGATGGCCTCGATGTCGAGGTGGTTGGTCGGCTCGTCGAGCAGCAGCAGGTCCGGCGAGGACACCAGCGCGCGCGCCAGCAGCACCCGCCGCTTCATGCCGCCGGACAGCCGCGCGAAGTCGGCATCGCCGTCCAGGTCCAGCCGGGTCAGGGTCTCGTCGACCCGCCGGTCCAGCGCCCAGCCCTCGGCGCCGTCGATCTTCGCCTGCACCCGCGCCAGCGCATCGCCGTCGAATTCCTCGGCATGGCTGAGGCGGTGGAACTCGGCCAGCCACTGGCCCAGCTCGCCCAGGCCGTCGGCGACCACGTCGAACACGCTGCCGGCGGCGCCATGCGGCACTTCCTGCTCCAGGCGGGTGACGCGCACGCCGTTCTGCACGCGGATCTCGCCGTCATCGGGCCTGAGCTCGCCGGCGATCAGTTTCATCAGGGTGGATTTGCCGGCGCCGTTGCGGCCGATCAGGGCGATGCGCTCGCCCGGTTCGATCGTCAGTTCGGCTTTTTCCAGCAACAACGGGCCGCCGACGCTGAAGTCGACGTTCTGCAGGGTAATCAGGGGCATCCGCGCATTGTACGGGGTTGCCGCCGGCACCACCCGTCCGCGCTCACTCCTGCGCGAAGGCCGCGGCCGGCAGTTCCAGCAGCTGCAGCACGCTGTCCGACAAGCGCTTGCCGGGATGGCGCACCACCGACAGCTGCCGCGACAACGGCGGCAGCGTGGTCGGCAGGCAGCGCAGCCTGCCCAGCGCCAGCAGGTCGGCCACCGCGTGTCTCGACAGGCAGGCCAGTCCCAGCCCGGCCACCGCCGCCTGCTTGATCGCCTCGGTGCCGCCCAGGCGGATGACGCTGGCGAAGCGGCGCAGGTGCGGCAGCAAGGCCTGTTCGGCCGCCTCGCGCGTGCCCGATCCCGGTTCGCGCAGCAGCCAGCGCGCCCGTCGCAGCGCGGCGATGTCCACCGCCTCCCGCCCACCTTCGGGCAACGGGAAGTCCCTGCCGCAGACGATCACCAGTTCGTCCTGCCGCCATGGCACCACCTGCAGTCCCGGTTCGTGGCACGGCCCCTCGATCAGGCCGATATCCACCTCCAGCTGGCGCACCGCGGCGACGATCTCGCGGCTGTTGCCGATGCGCAGGTCGACCTGGGCATGGCGATTGCCGGCCAGCAGCGCGGCCATGCGCTGCGGCAGCAGGTAATTGCCGATGGTGGTGCTGGCGCCGACGCGCAGTTGCACCGGCATTCCGGCAGCGCCGCCCTGGCCCACGCCGAACCGGCGTTCGATGTCGGCGGCGGCGTGCAGCAGCTCCCGTGCCGGCTCCAGCAGGGCGCGGCCGTTCTCGTTGAGCTGCAGGCGCCGCCCGACCCGGTCGAACAGCGCCGTGCCGAGCAGCGCTTCCAGTTCGGCCAGCGCGGCGCTGACCGCCGACTGCGACAGCGCGATGCGGGCGCCGGCAGCGGTGGTGGTGCCGGCCTCGGTCACGGCGACGAAGATCTGCAACTGGCGCAGCGAAAGGTGCATGGCAGCGAATCTATCCATGAAACAGATGGATCATACGAAAACAATCCGTTTTACGGGTATGAAAGCGGCGCGCAGGCTGGCGCCCCTGGTTCCGCCCACCGTTCCGTCATGCTCTCTTCCGCCGCACCCCGATCGCCCCCCGCCTCCGCCATCGCACGACCCGGTGCGCCGCCGCGCCGGCCGCACTACCTGCCCGGCCTGCTGCTGACCGCCGCCATCGCCGCCCTGTCGACCTGGCTGGGCGGGCTGCCCTGGCCGCAGCGGCACGGCCTCGGCCCCCTGACCCTGGCCATCGCGCTCGGCGTCCTCGCCGGCAACACCCTCTACCCGCACATGGCGCACCGGGCCGGCGCCGGCGTCGGCTTCGCCCGGCACTGGCTGCTGCGCATCGGCATCGTGCTGTACGGCCTGCGCCTGACCCTGCAGGACATCGGCCAGGTCGGCGCCGCCGGGGTGCTGATCGACGCGCTGGTGCTGGCCAGCACCTTCGTACTGGCCGGTCGCCTCGGCCCGCGCCTGTTCGGGCTGGACCGGACCACCTCGCTGCTGATCGGCGCCGGCAGTTCGATCTGCGGCGCCGCCGCGGTGATGGCGGCCGAGCCGGTGCTGCGCGCACGCGCCGAGCAGGCCGCGGTCGCCATCGCCACCGTGGTCGTGTTCGGCACCCTGGCGATGTTCCTGTACCCGGCGCTGTACCGGTTGGGCCTGCGGCACGGCGTGCTGCCGCTGGACGAACACGCGTTCGGCGTGTTCGTCGGCTCGACCGTGCACGAGGTGGCGCAGGCGGTGGCCGCCGGCCGCGCCATCGGTGGACAGGCTGCCGACAGCGCGGTGATCGCCAAGATGGTGCGGGTGATGATGCTGGCACCGGCGCTGGTACTGCTGTCGGCCCTGCTCGCGCGGCGGGCGCCCACCGCGCAAGGCGGCCGGCCGGCGCCGGTCGCGGTGCCCTGGTTCGCCTTCGGTTTCGTCGCCGTGGCCGGCTTCCATTCGCTGCACTGGCTGCCGGCACCGCTGGTCGCCCACGCCGTCGCCCTGGATTCGGCGCTGCTGGCCATGGCCATGGCCGCGCTGGGCCTGGGCACCCAGGCATCGGCGCTGCGCCGTGCCGGACCGCGGCCGCTGCTGCTGGCGCTGCTGCTGTCCGGCTGGCTGCTGGGCGGCGGGCTGGCGATCAACCTCGGCGTCCAGGCGCTGCTCTGAGCCCCGCACCCGTCGGGCGGGGGATTGGAGGCTGCCCGAGCTTCTCCCGTACCCCGGGCCTCCTTTCCCGGAGGGACAGCAGCGCAGGCACGGCCCACCGGCATCTGCGAAAATGCCGCATGAACGATTTCACCTCCCTGGCGCTGTCGCCGGCCCTCGCCCCCGGCATCGATGCGCTGGGCTACACCACCATGACCCCGGTACAGGCGCAGAGCCTGCCGCCGATCCTCGAAGGCCGCGACCTGATCGCGCAGGCGCCCACCGGCAGCGGCAAGACCGCTGCGTTCGGCCTGGGCCTGCTGCAGCGGCTGGACCCGGCCACCATCCGCGCCCAGGCGTTGGTGCTGTGCCCCACCCGCGAACTGGCCGACCAGGTCGGCAAGCAACTGCGCAAGCTGGCCACCGGCATCCCCAACCTCAAGCTGCTGGTGCTGACCGGCGGCATGCCGCTGGGACCGCAGCTGGCCTCGCTGGAGGCGCACGACCCGCACGTGGTGGTCGGCACGCCCGGGCGGATCCAGGAACTGGGCCGCAAGCGCGCCCTGCACCTGGGCGGCGTGCGCACGCTGGTGCTGGACGAGGCCGACCGCATGCTGGACATGGGCTTCGAGGAGCCGATCCGCGAGATCGCCGGACGCACCAGCAAGGACCGGCAGACCTTGCTGTTCTCGGCCACCTTCCCCGATGCGATCCGCGAACTGGCGCGCGCCCTGCTCAAGGAGCCGGCCGAGGTCACCGTCGATGGCCAGGGCAGTGCCCCGGACATCCAGCACCTGTTCTTCGAAGCCGAGCCCGCGCACCGGCAGAAGGCGCTGGCCGGCCTGCTGCTGAAATACCGGCCGGAATCGGCGGTGGTGTTCTGCAACACCCGCAAGGACGTGGACGAGGTGGCCAACTCGCTGCAGCAGTTCGGCTTCTCGGCGCTGGCGCTGCACGGCGACATGGAACAGCGCGACCGCGACGAGGTGCTGGTGCGCTTCGCCAACCGCAGCTGCAACGTGCTGGTGGCCAGCGACGTGGCCGCACGCGGGCTGGACGTGGAGGAACTGTCGGCGGTGATCAACTACGAGCTGCCGACCGACATCGACACCTACCAGCACCGCGTCGGCCGTACCGCGCGCGCCGGCCGCAACGGCCTGGCGCTGAGCCTGGTCAGCGGCCGCGAGCGCAGCCGTGCCGAGGCCCTGGAGACCGCGCGCGGCGCGGCGCTGGACTGGCAGAAGACGCCGCTGGCCACCGCGCGGCCGGCCGAGCTGCCGCAGGCGGCGATGGCCACCCTGCGCATCGACGGCGGCAAGACCGACAAGCTGCGCGCCGGCGACATCCTCGGCGCGCTCACCGGCGAGGCCGGGCTGTCGGCCAGGGCCATCGGCAAGATCGACATCTACGCCACCCGCTCCTACGTGGCGATCAGCCGCGAGCAGCTCGACAAGGCGATCTCGCGGCTGGAAGCCGGCAAGATCAAGGGCCGCCGCTTCCGGGTACGCAGGATGTAGTTGGCGGCGGGCGCGCCATCCGCCTGCCGGCCGCAACGAGGGTGCGGGCGGCAGGCCGGCGGCCATCGCGGTCTCATCAAGACGACTGGCCCCTGTCGCGACTGACGTCGCTCCTACAAACGCGGGGAGCCCCCTGCAGGAGCGACGTCAGTCGCGAGCTTTTCGAGCGGCGGCGGGACATCCACCGCAAGACGCCCCTCAAAACACCAGCGTCGCCAACAGGACCTCCAGCTGCCAGCGCGCATAGCCACCCCATCACGATCCGATGGGTTTCATCCGGACAACCGGCATCCGCCATCGCGACCGACGTCGCTCCTACAAACACGGGGAGCCCCCTGTAGGAGCGACGTCAGTCGCGAGCCTTTCGGGCGGCGGCGGGACATCCACCGCAAGACGCCCTCAAAACACCAGCGTCGCCAGCAACGGCACCTCCGGCGACCAGCGTTCGCGGCCGCCCAGACCCGCCAGTTCCACCAGCACCGCCGCACCGACCACTTCGGCCTGCAGCTGCCGCGCCAGCGACAGCGCCGCCAGCAGCGTGCCGCCGGTGGCCAGCACGTCGTCGACCAACAGCACCCGCGCGCCGGCCGGCACCGCATCGGCATGCACTTCGACGCGGTCGCGCCCATATTCGAGCGCGTATTCCTGGGTCAGCACGCGGCCGGGCAGCTTGCCCGGCTTGCGCACCGGCACGAAGCCGACGCCCAGTACCTGCGCCAGCGCCGCGCCGAGGATGAAGCCGCGCGATTCGATGCCCAGCACCGCGTCCAGCCGCGCCTGCCGCCAGGGCTGCGCCATCGCCGCCACCGCCGCGGCGAAATCGGCGGCGTCGGCGAGCATCGGCGTGATGTCCTTGAACAGGATGCCGGGACGCGGGAAATCGGGCACGTCGCGGATGCGGGCGGCCCAGGCCGGGAGCGCAGGATCGGTGAGGGTCGAGGTCATGGCGATACCAGAAGGAACGAAAGGAGGGAGGCCGGCAAGCGGCGCCTAGGAACTGCAGGAAAGCATCGAACAACCGGCCCGGTCGCGCGCCCAGTCCGGGCGCTTGCCGGCGAACGCCTCGCGGCCCGGCTGCTCGTCGTAGGGATGGCGCATCACCTCCAGCAGTTCGGCGATGCCCGCGTTGTCGCCCTGCTCGGCGCGGTCGATCGCCTGCTGCGCCAGGTAGTTGCGCAGCACGTAGCGCGGGTTGGCCAGGCGCATGCGCTGGTACCGCTGCGCGGCCGGCAGCGGGTCCTCGCGCAGCCGTGCGGCATGGCCCTGCAACCATCGCTCCAGGTCCGCGGCCACCGCCTCGCGCCCGGCCGGGGTGTAGAACGCGTCTTCCAGCGGCTGCAACGAAGGCCGCTGCGGGTCCAGCGCCATCAGCCCGCGGAAGGTCAGGGTCATGTCCATCCCGCCGCGCCGCATCAGCTGCTGCAGCGCGTCCATCCGTTCCATGTCCTGCGCATCGCATTCGGCCAACCCCAGCTTGGCCGCGGCATGGCGGCGCTCGCAGTCGGCATGCACCGACAGGAAGCGTTCCAGCCCGGCCTGCAGCGGCGCGGCATCGCCGAACAGCGGCGACAACGCCCGCGCCAGCCGCACCAGGTTCCAGTACGCCACCTGTGGCTGGGTGCCGAAGCGGTAGCGCCGTCCCTGCGCGTCGGTGGTGTTGGGCGTCCAGTCCGGGTCGTAGTCGTCGATCCAGCCGTACGGGCCGTAGTCGATGGTCAGCCCGAGGATCGACATGTTGTCGGTGTTCATCACCCCGTGCACGAAACCGACCCGCATCCACTGCGCGACCATCTCGGCGGTGCGCCCGCAGACCTGCGCGAACCAGTCGCCGTAAAGCGAATCGCCCTGTCCGGCCAGTTCCGGGAAATCGCGCGCGATGCAGAAATCGACCAGCTGCCGCAGCACCTCGCCCTCGCCGCGCGAGGCCGGCAGCTCGAAGCTGCCGAAGCGGATGAACGACGGCGCCACCCGGCAGACCACCGCGCCCGGCTCCGGGCGCGGATGGCCGTCGTAGAACATGTCGCGCACCACCTCCTCGCCGGTGCCGACCAGGCTCAACGCGCGCGTGGTCGGCACGCCCAGGTGGTGCATCGCCTCGCTGCACAGGAACTCGCGGATCGAGGAACGCAGCACCGCGCGGCCGTCGGCGCCGCGCGAGTACGGCGTACGCCCGGCGCCCTTGAGCTGCAGCTCCCAGCGCCGGCCGTCGCTCGCCAGCAGTTCGCCCAGCGAGATCGCGCGGCCATCGCCCAGTTGCCCGGCCCAGTGGCCGAACTGGTGGCCGCCGTAGTTGGCCGCCCACGGCTGCATGCCCTCGTACAGCGCATTGCCGCCGAACACCTGGGCAAATCCCCCACCGGCCACGGTGCCGGCGTCGAAGCCCAGCATCGCCGCGACCTCGGCCGAGTGCGCCAGCAGGCGCGGCGCCGCCACCGGGGTCGGCATCACCGCCGACCACAGCGCTTCGCGCACCTCGCGCAGGCGTGGGCCGGATTCGGGATCGCCCGGCAATTGCCGGATGAAGCGGTTGTCGAAACGTAGCGGTGTCATCGCCAGAGCATAGTGCGCCGGCACTGAATCGGGCGCTGCCGCCCCGGGATCGTCAACGGAATCTTCCCTCGGCCCGCACCGGCGCACTGCTGCCCGGGGAACGACCGGCATCGGATCTGCGGGATATTCCGGATCGCCGTGCCCGCACAGACCGGGAGCGCTCTTCAACGGCCGGCAGGCTGGCTACCCATGACGTCCTTGCGCGAGGCCGCGGCTCCGGAAAACAGTCGGGCTTCATCCGGCATTGCAGGCGGGGCCAGGGATGACCCGCGCTTTGCGCGGTTGTGGAACCTTTCCTGCCCGACCCGTCATTTGCGCCGCGGTCGTTGAAAAGCGGTCCGCGGGGCATCTGTTCCGCGGGCCGCTCTCAGCCCGCCGCCGACGGCGATTTCGGCAGGATCGCCGCTCCGCCCCGTTGCAACGCACGCTGGTAGGCCGGCCGCTGCGCGATCCGCTGCAGGAATCCGGCTAGGTTCGGGAACTCCTGCAGCCCTGCGTACCGGACCGCGGCGGCCTGCACCGGATAGCTCATCTGGATATCGGCTGCGGTGAAGCGTTCGCCGGCGAACCAGGGTCGCTGCGCCAGCTCGCTTTCCATCCATCGCAGGTGCAGCTCCAGCTGCGGGCCGACGAAGCTCTTCATCACCTTGTCGACGATGGAGCGCGCCACCGGGCGGGCGAAGAACGGCATCTTCGCACTGCGGATGCGCGAGAACACCAGCGTCATCAGCAGCGGCGGCATCGCCGAGCCCTCGGCGTAGTGCATCCAGTAGCGGTAGCGCATCCGTTCCGGCGCTTCGGCCGGCAGCAACGGCGGCGAAAACGCACGGTCGCTGTCGTAGCGGTCGGCCAGGTATTCCAGGATCGCCCCCGACTCGGCCAGCACCAGTCCGTCGTCCTCCAGTACCGGCGATTTGCCCAGCGGATGGACCTGCCGCAGCGCCGCCGGCGCCAGCAGCGTGGCCGGATCGCGCCGGTGCTCCACCAGCTGGTACGGCAGGCCGAGTTCCTCCAGCAGCCACAACACCCGCTGCGAACGGGAATGGTCGAGGTGGTGCACGGTGATCATGGTCGGGGCGGGCTCCCTGCGGTATCCGGACTGCGCGATGGTAGCCGGTCGCCGGCGGCGCGGGCCGCCAACCCGAAGAGCTCGCGACTGACGTCGCTCCTACATTGGGCGGGAAGGTGTTGTAGGAGCGACGTCAGTCGCGACCGATGGGGGCATCGATCGCAGTGCCAGACCAAAGAAAAAAGAAAACGCCGGAGGCTTCCGCCCCCGGCGTTTCCTGCAACCTTGCGGTGGCGGGCGGGATTAGACCGCCTGCACCTGGTCGGCCTGCATACCCTTCTGGCCCTGGACGGCGACGAAAGTCACCTTCTGGCCTTCCTGCAGCGACTTGAAGCCGGTGCCCTGGATCGCGCGGAAATGCACGAACAGGTCCGGGCCGCTTTCCGGGGTGATGAAGCCGAAGCCCTTGGCGTCGTTGAACCACTTGACAGTGCCGGTCTGACGATCAGACATGTACAAACTCCTGAAACATTAGTGAAAAAAATCGCAGCCACCGGATATTCGGGGCCGAGACTGAGTTGCAGGCGTTGGTAAAGCGGATCGATGAGCAGATCGTTAGATCAACTGCATCAGGCCACGATTCACGGTGACCCTAGCAAACACAGTGCCGCGGACAATACGCGGCTTTCGCCAAAAAAGCGACACTTACCGTATTCAGGTCGCCTCCGACGCGCCAGTTTGCAAAAGATCCAAGCAAAATCAGTCACTTGTAAAAACAGACCCGACGACAGTATCCCGCTCTGCAACATACGGATGCGCATTCAGTCGCGCCGCGGGGCGTAGACTCCCGGCATGAACGACGACGCTTCCGCACCCCGCATCTGGGTGGATGCCGATGCCTGCCCCGGCGTGATCAAGGACATCCTGTTCCGGGCGGCCGAGCGGGCCGGCGTGGAGCTGGTGCTGGTCGCCAACCAGTGGTTGCGCACCCCGCCCTCGCGCTTCATCCGCGCCATCCAGGTGCCGGGCGGACTGGACGTGGCCGACAGCGAGATCGTCGAACGCGTGGCTCCCGGCGACCTGGTGGTGACCCAGGACATCCCCTTGGCCGCACTGGTGCTGGAGAAAGGCGGCATCGCCCTGAACCCGCGCGGCACGCTGTATACCGCCGACAACATGGCCGAGCGGTTGTCGATGCGCAATTTCATGGAAGAACTGCGCGGTGCCGGGGTGCAGACCGGCGGCCCGGCCGCGTTCCATGCGCGCGACCGCCAGGCCTTCGCCAACCAGCTCGACCGCTGGCTGGCGCGACGGCGCTGAGTCAGCCCAGTTCGCGCCGGCTGCGGAACTCGCGCACCTCGCCGCTGAGCGGATCCACGAAGCGCAGCGACCGGGCCAGCAACTGCAGCGGCCGGGCATGCTCGTCCTCGCGCCGTCCGCGCAGCTGCGGATAGCAGTCGTCGCCCAGGATCGGCGCGCCCAGCGCCGCCATGTGCACGCGCAACTGGTGCTTGCGGCCGCTGACCGGCTCCAGCCCATAGCGCCAGACCGGCCCGGCGGCCTCCAGCACGCGGATGCGGGTGATGGCATTGGCGGGGCCGTCGGCCTCGCGCATGCGGAAGAACGGTTCGCCGGGTTCCAGCCGGCTTTCGCGGACATGCGGGAACGCCATCGCCGGCAGCGCCGGGGCCAGCGCCTCGTACTGCTTCCCGATCCGCCGTTCGCGGAACAGCGCCTGGTAGGCCGCGCGGCTGGCCGGGTCGGCCGAGAACAGCACCAGCCCGGCGGTGGCGCGGTCGATCCGGTGCAGCGGCACCAGCTGCCGGTTGCCGAGCCGGGCCACCAAGCGCGCCAGCAGCGTTTCGCGGACATGGCCGCCGGCCGGGGTCACCGGCAGGAAGTGCGGCTTGTCGGCCACCACCAGGTGTTCGTCCGCATGCAGCACGGCTTCGGCGAACGGGATCGCCGGTTCGTCGGCGACTTCGCGGAAATAGACGATCTCCAGCCCGGTACGCCACGGCTGCCCGGGCGCAAGCGCCCTGCCCTGCGCATCCTGCACCCGCCCACGCCGGAAACGGTCGCGCCACTGCGCCGGCGCCACCCGCGGGAAACGCGCACACAGCCCCTCCAGCAGGGTCGCCCACGGCCCGGGCGGCAGCTGCAGCCGGCTGGGCGGGGTGCCGGGGTCGGTCTCGGGAACGGGCGGCGGCGAGGTGGGCATCGCCACGCATTATCATGGCCGCCCTTTGTTCCCGGTAACCCCATGGCCCTCACCGCCACCGTCCGCAAGGCCGAACTGCAGATCAGCGACATGGACCGCGGCTACTACGCCGCCCATTCGCTGACCCTGGCCCAGCACCCCTCCGAGACCGACGAGCGCCTGATGGTGCGGCTGCTGGCCTTCGCCCTCAATGCCGACGAGCGGCTGGAGTTCGGCCGCGGCCTGAGCGTGGAGGACGAACCGGACCTGTGGCGGCGCGACTACACCGGCGACATCGAGTTGTGGATCGACGTCGGCCAGCCGGACGAGTCGCGCCTGCGCAAGGCCAGCGGCCGCGCGCGCCAGGTGCTGCTGGTGAACTACGGCGGACGCGCCGCCGACCTGTGGTGGGACAAGAACGCCGGCGCGCTCAACAAGCTGGGATCGCTGCAGGTGCTGGACCTGCCGCCCGAATTCGTCGCCGGGCTCGGCGCCCTGGTCGAACGCAGCATGCGCTTCGACGTGATGATCCAGGACGGCGAGGTGCAGCTGATCTCCGACAACGCCCACCTCAGCCTGATACCGCAGTACCGCAAGACCGCGAAATGAGCGTGCTGCGTTGCGATGTGCTGGTGATCGGCGCCGGCGCGGCGGGCCTGATGTGTGCGCTCACCGCCGGCCAGCGCGGCCGTATCGTGCAGGTGATCGACCACGCCAACAAGGTCGGCAAGAAGATCCTGATGTCCGGCGGCGGCCGCTGCAATTTCACCAATACCGGCACCGGCCCGGCCAACTTCCTCTCGGCCAACCCGCACTTCTGCAAGTCGGCGCTGGCGCGCTACACCCCGGCGCACTTCATCGCGATGGTCGAGCGCCACCGCATCGCCTACCACGAGAAGGAACTGGGCCAGTTGTTCTGCGACGTCTCGTCCAAGCTGATCGTGAAGATGCTGATGGACGAGTGCCACGCGGCCGGGGTGCAGGTGCGCACCCACTGCGGCGTGGAGCGGGTCGAGCGCGGCGCCGACGGCTTCCATGTGCATACCGCGCAGGGGCATTTCCACGCCGCCTCGCTGGTGGTCGCCACCGGCGGGCTGTCGATTCCCAGCCTGGGCGCGACCGGCTTCGGCTACGAGCTGGCGCGCCAGTTCGGGCACGAGGTGCTGCCGACCCGCGCCGGGCTGGTGCCGCTCACGCTCAGCGGCAGGCACCAGGAACGGCTGTCCGACCTCAGCGGCGTGGCGCTGCCGGTGGAAGCGCGCTGCAACCGCGCCCGCTTCCGCAACTCCATGCTGCTGACCCACCGCGGGGTCAGCGGCCCGGCGATCCTGCAGATCTCCTCGTACTGGCAGCCGGGCGACGAGCTGCGGCTGGACCTGCTGCCCGACCATGACGCCGAGGCATGGCTGCGCGCGATGAAGCGCGAGCGCGGCGCCTCCGAGCTGCGCACGGTGCTGGCCGAGGTCCTGCCCAAGCGGCTGGCGCAGCGCCTGTGCGAGCACTGGCTGCCGGACCGGCCGGTGCGCCAGCTCGACGAGCGCCAGCTGCGCGAGGCCGCCGCGCTGCTGCACGACTTCCCGCTGGTGGCCAGCGGCACCGAGGGCTACCGCACCGCCGAGGTCACCCTGGGCGGCGTGGACACCCGCAAGGTGTCCTCCAGCACCTTCGAATCGCAGCTGGTGCCCGGCCTGCATTTCGTCGGCGAGGTGCTGGACGTCACCGGCTGGCTGGGTGGCTACAATTTCCAGTGGGCCTGGGCATCTGGCCATGCCGCCGGCAACGCGGTGTGATCCGCGCCCGGAATCGTGACCCGGCATCGCTCCGCACATGGACGCCACCGCGGGCATCGTGTATTAAACCCCGTCCGAGGGAGTCCTGAATGCAGAACGGCAAAGACATCACCATCCGCCTGCTGATCGTCGATGACAGCGGCGAGAACGCCGAAGCCATCGTCAGCACATTGCGCAACAGCGGCATCGCGGTACGCCCGGCGCGGCCGCAGAACGCCGCCGAGCTGGCGCAGGTGCTGGGCAGCCAGCCCATCGACCTGGTGCTGGCCGCGCCGTCGCAGGGCATCCCGCTGATGCTGGTCACCCAGCAGATCGCCGCCAGCGGCAAGGACATTCCGATGATCCTGCTGGCCGACCGCATCGACGAGAACGAGCTGGTCGAGTCGGTCGCCAACGGCATCCGCGCCATCGCCCTGCGCCAGCGCCCCGAGCACCTGCTGTCGGTGGTCCGCAACGAATGGACCGACCTGCAGGCCCGTCGCGGGCTGCGCCGGATCGAGGCGCAGATGCGCGAGACCGAGCGCCGCTGCGATGCGCTGATCTCCTCCTCGCGCGACCCCATCGCCTACATCCACGAAGGCATGCACATCCGCGCCAACGAGGCCTACCTGGAGATGTTCGGGTACGAGTCGTTCGACGACGTGGAAGGCATCTCGCTGCTGGACATGGTGGCGCCGCAGCACGTGGAGGACTTCAAGCAGCTGCTGAAGTCGCTGAGCAAGGGCGAGGCGCCGCCGCCGCAGTACCAGGTGGACGCGCGCAGCCAGGCCGGCGAGACCTTCCCGGCCACGATGGAATTCACCGCCGCCAGCTACGAGGGCGAATCCTGCGTGCAGGTGGTGTTCCGCCGCCGCGAGGAATTCGACCCCGAACTGGCGCGCGAGGTCGAGGACCTGCGCCAGCGCGACCAGGTCACCGGCCTGCTCAACCGCCCCACCTTCATGGTGCAGCTGGAGAACGCGGTGGCCCAGGTCAGCCGCAGCGAGGGCCAGTACGGCTTCCTGCTGATCGAGCCGGACCACTACGCCCGCCTGCTGCCGGACATCGGCCTGGACTCGGCCGACGCGCTGATCGCCGCGCTCGGCCAGCACCTGGCCTCGGCGCTGGACAGCGGCGTACAGGTCGCCCGTTTCGGCGAACACAGCTTCGCGGTGCTGATGGAGGGCAACTACGCGCTGACCTCCTCTGTCGCCGAGCAGGTGCGCGAAGCCTTCGCCGCGCGGATCTTCAGCATCGGCGAGCGCTCGGCCACCGTCACCGTCAGCGTCGGCGGCGTGCAGGTCGGCGAGAAGATCGCCAGCGTCGGCCAGGTGCTGGCCCGCGCCAGCGAGTGCATGCACGCCGCGGCCCAGCTCGGCGGCAACACCACCCGGATCTTCGACCCCGGCGCCGCCGACCGGGTCGAGGAGGAACGCATCCAGCGCTGGGTCGCGCGCATCCGCGAGGCGCTGGCCGGCGAAGGCTTCCAGCTGCACTACCAGCCCGTGCTCAACCTGCAGGGCGAGCCGATGGAGCTGTACGAGGCGTTCCTGCGGCTGGACAACAACGGCGAGCTGGTCAGCCCCGCGGCGTTCCTCGAGATCGCCGCCGACCACGGCCTGCTCGGCGAGATCAACCGCTGGGTGGTGGCCCATGCCATCGGCGTGATCGGCGAGCGCCAGCGCGCCGGGCACGCCACCCACCTGATGGTCAAGGTGACGCCCGAGTCGTTCGCCGACCCGCAGCTGATCGAACTGATCCGCAACGCGCTGCTGGCGCAGGGCGTGCCGGGCGAGCGGCTGTGGCTGCAGACGCCGGAGGCCAAGGTCTTCACCCACCTGCGCAACGCCCAGCAGTTCCTCGCCAGCGTGTCGCAGCTGGGCTGCAAGGTCGGCCTGGAGCAGTTCGGCTCCGGCCTGGATTCGTTCCAGCTGCTGGCCCACTTCCAGCCGGCCTTCCTGAAGCTGGACCGCGACTTCACCAGCGACCTGAGCCGGACCAAGGAGCACCAGGAGAAGATCCAGGAGATCACCGAGCGCGCGCAGTCGGCCAGCATCCGCACCATCGCCGAGTTCGTCGCCGACGCCGCCTCGATGAGCATGCTGTTCAGCGCCGGCGTCGACTACGTGCAGGGCGACTTCGTCGGCCCGGCCGATGCCGGCATGAACTTCGACTTCTCCTGAGCCTGCGTGCCGGGACACGAAAAAGGCCGCGCATCGCGCGGCCTTTTTCGTGGCTGCCCCCAAGGTCGGAACGGGCGGAGGAAGAGGCGTTCTTCGCCCTTCGTGTAGCGCATACAGGCTCCTCCATCCTTGGCTGGTCGCGACTGACGTCGCTCCTACAGAGGCGGCGATGCATTGTAGGAGCGACGTCAGTCGCGACCAGTCCTCGGCCAGGAGAAGCGCCAGGAAAAAGCCGCGCGATGCGCGGCTTCTTCCTGCCTGCTGCCTGTACTCAGACCTCGACCAGATCCGGGATCGCGACATCGGGATTGACGTCGGCGTCGTAGTCCACGCCGGCGATGCCGAACCCGAACAGGCGCAGGAAGTCGGCCTTGTAGCCGGCCAGGTCGCTGATCTGGTACAGGTTCTCGTTGGTTACCTGCGGCCACAGCTCCAGCACCTTGCCCTGCACTTCCGGCGCCATTTCCTTGTAGTCGGCGCGCAGGCGGCCTTCCTCGTCCACCAGCGCGACGCTGCGGCCCTTGCCGTCGACCAGTTCGCGGCGGATGTGTCCGGCCGCGTCCGTGCCGCCCTGCGGGCCGTTGTAGAGGATGTCGTACAGGGTATCGAGCTGCTCGATGCAGCCCTCGTGCGTGCCCTGCTCCTTCATCACCTTGAACAGCAGCGACAGGTACAGCGGCATGGTCGGGATCGCCGAGCTGGCCTGGGTGACCACCGCCTTGAGCACCGACACCCGCGCATCGCCGCCGATGGCGGCGAGCTTGCCGCGGATGCCCAGCACCTTCTGGTCCAGGTCCTTCTTGGCCGCACCGATGGAGCCGTTCCAGTAGATGGCCTGGGTGATCTCCTCGCCGACGTAGGTGAACGCGGTGGTGGTCGCGCCCTCGGCCAGCACGCCGGCCTCCAGCAGCGCGTCGATCCACATCTGCCAGTCCTCGCCGCCCATCACCGCGACGGTGCCGGCGATCTCCTCGGCGGTGGCCGGCTGCAGGGTGGTCTCGGTCAGCACTTCCTTGTCGGTATCCAGCCCGCGCAGGGTGATCGGCGCGCCGATCGGCTTCAGCGTGGAACTGATGACCTCGCCGGTCTTCGGATGCTTGCGGCGCGGCGCGGCAAGGCTGTAGACCACCTGGTCGACCTGGCCCAGGTCGGCCTTGATGATCTCGATGACCTTCTGCTTGACCTCGTCGGAGAACGCGTCGCCGTTGACGCTCTTGGCGTACAGCCCCGCCTCGCCGGCGAACTTGTGGAACGCGGCCGAGTTGTACCAGCCGGCGGTCCCCGGCTTGCTCTCGCTGCCCGGACGCTCGAAGAACACGCCCAGCGTGGCGGCATCGCTGCCGAAGGCGGCGGTGATCCGCGCGGCCAGCCCGTAGCCGGTCGAGGCGCCGATCACCAGCACCTTCTTCGGGCCGTTGGCGATCTTCGGCCTGGCCTTGATGTAGTCGATCTGCTCCTTGACGGCCGCTTCGCAACCGACGGGATGGGTGGTGACGCAGATGAAGCCGCGCACACGCGGTTTGATGACCATGGAAACCTCGATCTGGAAAGGATGGTTGGCGGCGGACCGGCTCGATGCGCCAGGCAAGCCAGCCGCCGGTCGACAACCGGGGGCACGGATTGCGAACGCCGCCATCGTCGCATGCCTGCGATCGACCGAAGCCGTATCGGACAAACGTCGAGCCGAAAGATCGTAGTGTGCGCCTGCAGCGAAAACAACCGACGCCGGCGCATGGTGGGGCTGCGTCGTGCAGGTCGTCGCGGGTGTCCGCGGCCCTAGGGAAAAGCTCGCGACTGACGTCGCTCCTACAAGAGCGACGTTGTGTGCTGTAGGAGCGACGTCAATCGCGACCGATGGGCCATCGACTCCCAGGCAAAAGAAAAGCCGCGCAGAGCGCGGCTTTCCGGTCGTACGGGGGCGACGCCCGCGATCAGGGACGGCGCGCCAGTTCCTCCAGGTCCTTGGCCTTGGGCAGCAGGTCCTGCTTGGTGACCTTCAGCGCGCCCATCGTCAGCAGCGGGCAGGCGATGAAGATCGAGGACAGGGTGCCGACCACCGCGCCGATCATCTGGCTCAGCGCCAGCCCTTCCAGCGAGCCGCCGCCGTACAGGTACAGCGCCAGCACCGACAGGAAGAACACCACCGAGGTGATGATGGTGCGCGACAGGGTCTGGTTGATCGAGCGGTTCATCACTTCCAGCGGCTCGACCCGCAGGCTGCGGAAGTTCTCGCGGACGCGGTCGAACACCACGATGGTGTCGTTGATCGAGAAGCCCATCACCGACAGCAGGCCCGCCAGCACGGTCAGGTCGAACTCCCGCCCGCTCAGCGAGAAGTAGGCCGCCACCAGCAGCACGTCGAACATCGTGGTCAGGGTGGCGACGATGGCGAACTTCAGCTCGAAGCGGAAACCGATGTAGATCAGGAAGCCGACGATCACGAACAGCGCCGCGTACACGCCGTTCATCGCCAGTTCCTTGCCCACCTGCGGGCCGACGAATTCGGTACGCAGCACGGTGGCCTGGTTGTCCTGCGCCGAGATCGCCGCCAGCACCGCCTGGGCGGTACGGTTGTTGGCCTCGCCGTCGTTGGCGCCTTCGGTCTCCAGCGGCTGCAGGCGGATCAGCAGGTCGCTGCCGCTGCCGAAGTTCTGCACCTGGGCGCCGCCGTAACCGGCGCCTTCCAGGTGGTCTCGCACTTCATCGACGTTGGCCGGCTTCTCGAACCGGACCTCGACCACGGTGCCGCCGGTGAAATCCAGCGCGTAGTTGAAGCCCTTGAAGGCGATCAGGCCGACCGAGGCGAAGAACAGCAGCACGGCGATGCCCACCGCCACCCAGCGGGTGCGCATGAAGTCGAACTGGGTGTCGTTCGGGATCAGATGCAACGGGAACAGTTTCATGGATTCGCTCTTCTTCCCGTCAGATGGCCAGGGACTTGAGTTTCTTGCGGCGGCTGTAGACCAGCACCGCCAGCGCGCGCGACACGGTGATCGCGGTGAACATCGAGGCGAAGATGCCGACGATCATGGTCACCGCGAAACCCTTCAGCGGGCCGGTGCCGAACGCGTACAGCGCCACGCCGGCGAGGATGCCGGTGAGGTTGGCGTCGAAGATGGTGCCCGACGCTTTCTCGTAGCCGGCGGCGATGGCGGCCTTGGCCGGCACCCCGGCGCGCAGCTCCTCGCGGATGCGCTCGTTGATCAGCACGTTGGCGTCCACCGACAGGCCGATCGACAGCGCCAGGCCGGCGAAACCGGGCAACGTCATCGTCGCGCCGAACAGCGACATCACCGCGACTACGATCAGCAGGTTGAACATCAACGCGATCGAGGTCAGCACGCCGAACATGCGGTAGTAGACGGTGAAGAACAGCAGCGTGAACAGGAACGCGTACAGCACCGCGGTGACGCCACGGGCCACGTTCTCGGCACCCAGGCTGGGACCGACGATGCGCTCCTCGATGAAGTCCATCGGTGCGGCCAGCGAGCCGGCGCGCAGCAGCTTGGCCAGGTTGTCGGCCTCGGTCTTCTCCAGGCCGGTGGTCTGGAAGTTCTTGCCGAACACGCCGTTGATGTTGGCGACCGAGATCACCTCTTCCTTGACCCGGAAGCTGCGCACCTCCTCGCCGTCGACCACCGACACCTGCGGAATGCGCTCGGTGTAGACCACCGCCATCGGCTTGTTCACGTTGGCGCTGGTGAAGTCGAACATGCGCTGGCCGCCGACGTTGTTCAGGGTCACGCTGACCGCCGGCATGCCGTTCTGGTCGACCGACACGCTGGCCGCGACCATCTGGTCGCCGGTGACGATCACGCGCTTGTTCAGCAGCACCGGGCCGCCGCCGTCGCGACGGTGGTAGACCTTGGCTTCCGGCGGGATGCGACCGGTGGCGATCGCATCCTGCGCGTTGCCGTCCACCACGGCCCGGTACTCCAGGGTGGCGGTGGCGCCGATCATGCGCTTGGCCTCGGCGGTGTCCTGCACGCCCGGCAGCTGCACGACCACGCGATCCTCGCCCTGGCGCTGGATGATCGGCTCGGCCACGCCGAGTTCGTTGACGCGGTTGCGCAGCGTGGCGATGTTCTGCTCGATGGCGCCGCTGGCGATCTGGCCCAGTTCGGCATCGGGCACGCTCACCACGATGCGGTTGCCGGAGATGTCGTAGCCCAGCGTCGGCTGCGCCTTGGCCAGCACGCCGCGGGCATTGGCCGGCGCGTCGGCGCCGGCCGAGGGGCTGAGCGTGGCAACGATGCTGTTGTCGCCGCGGCGCTCGACCGACTGGTACGGGATGCGCGCATCGCGCAGGCTGCTGCGGATGTCCTCGGCATAGGCGTCGAGGCGCTTTTCCAGCGCCGCCTTCTGGTCCACCTGCAGCACGAAGTGCACGCCGCCCTGCAGGTCCAGGCCCAGCACCATCGGCTTGGCGCCGAGGTTGCTCAGCCAGTCCGGCACGGTGGAGGCCAGGTTCAGCGCGACCGTGTAGTCCTCGCCCAGGTCCGCGCGCAGCATGTCGTTGGCCGCGGTCTGCGCCTGCAGGCTGGGCAGGCGAACCATCAGGCTGTCGCCCTCCTGCGCCACCGACAACGGCTCGACCCCGGCCTTGGCCAGGTCGGCGGCGACCCTGTCGCGCAGCGGGCCGTCGATCTGGCCGCCACGGTTGGCGGTGATCTGCACGGAGGGATCCTTCTGGTAGATGTTGGGCAGCGCGTACAGCGCGCTGACCGCCAGAATGATCAGGATGAGGAAGTACTTCCAGCGTGGAAATTCGAGCATTGCAGGGTCCTGCGCGGCGCCGGTACCGGCGCCACGACGTGGCAGTCGGGGGATTCGATCAGGCGGACTTCAGCGTGCCCTTGGGCAGCACGTTGCCGATGGCGCCCTTCTGCACGCGGATGCGCACGTTGTCGGCCACCTCCACGGTGACGAAGTTGTCGCCGATGTCGGTGACCACGCCGGCGATGCCGCCGGAGGTCAGCACCTCGTCGCCCTTGGAGATCTTCTCCAGCATCGCCTTGTGTTCCTTCTGGCGCTTCATCTGCGGGCGGATCATCAGGAAATACATGATCGCGATCAGGATGATCGGGAACAGCAGGGTGCTCATCGCCATGCCCGGCGGGTTGGCCTGGGCGACGGGAATCAGGGTGGCGATCAGGTTCATCTTGTGTCCTTGGGTTGGGCGGCGGCGGTCCCGGGCGGGGCCGGTGGTGCTGCCGCGAAACAGGGGTCAGCCGTGAAGTATGCCACGGCCCCGGGCATGCGTCCCCCGGGGCCGGCGCGGCGGCCTATTCCCCGGTGAGCGCCGGGGTGGGCATGCCACGGGCCGCGTAGAACGACTCGCGGAAGGCGGCAAAGGTTCCCGAGGCGATCGCCGCGCGCATGTCCGCCATCAGCTTCTCGTAGTAGAAAAGGTTGTGCAGGGTGCCCAGCATCGGCGCCAGCATCTCGTTGCAGCGGTCCAGGTGGCGCAGGTAGGCGCGGGTGTAGCCGCTGCTGCAGGCATGGCAGCCGCAGCCCGGCTCGATCGGGTCCAGGTCGCGCTCGTAGCGGGCGTTGCGGATGCGCACGGTGCCGGACGAGGTGAAATAGTGGCCGTTGCGGGCGTTGCGGGTGGGCATCACGCAGTCGAACATGTCCACGCCGCGGGCCACGCCTTCCACCAGGTCCTCCGGGCGCCCCACCCCCATCAGGTAGCGCGGGCGGTCCTTCGGCAGCAGCGGGTTCATGTGGTCGAGCATGGCGTTGCGCTCGTGCTCGGGCTCGCCCACCGCCAGTCCGCCGATGGCGTAGCCGTCGAAGCCGATCCGCTGCAGGCCCTCGGCCGAGCGGCTGCGCAGGGCGTGGTGCACCCCGCCCTGGACGATTCCGAACAGGGCCGCGTCGTTGCCCAGCTCGTCGTGGGCGTTGCGGCTGCGCTGGGCCCAGCGCAGGCTCAGCTCCATCGAGGTGCGGGCGACCTGCTCGGTGGCCGGGTACGGGGTGCACTCGTCGAAGATCATCACGATGTCCGAATCGAGCACCTTCTGGATGTGCATGCTCTCCTCCGGCCCTAGGAACACCCGGGCGCCGTCGGTCGGCGAGGCGAAGGTGACGCCCTGCTCGGTGATCTTGCGCCGGTGCGCCAGCGAGAACACCTGGAAGCCACCCGAATCGGTGAGGATCGGCCCGTCCCAGCGGGCGAAGCCGTGCAGGCCGCCGTGGTCGGCGATCACGTCCAGGCCCGGGCGCAGGTACAGGTGGAAGGTGTTGCCTAGGATGATCTCGGCGCCCAGCGCGCGGATCTGCTCCGGCAGCACACCCTTGACCGAGCCGTACGTCCCCACCGGCATGAATGCCGGGGTCTCCACGGTCCCCCGCGGGAAGGTCAGGCGGCCGCGGCGGGCGCGCCCGTCGGTGGTCTGGAGCTGGAACTGGAGTCGGGACATGGGAGGCACGCGCGGAAACAAGCCTCGCATTGTCGCGGATTGGCGACGCCAGTCCCAGCCCGCGCGTCGGCGCCCCGGGTGGCGCCCGGACCGACGCGCAGGAGTGACGTTGCGTGGTCCCGGGCCATCAGTCGCGACGGGCCTTGCCGGGAAAGCCCCGGTCGCGACTGACGTCGCTCCCACATCATTGTTATAGACCGCGGCCGCTGCCGCGGAACCCGGTGCGGGACCGGCTTCCGGCGTTGCCGTCAGGCGCCCGCTTCCGGGAACAGCAGCATCGCATCGCCGTAGCTGAAGAAGCGGTAGCGCTCGGCGATGGCGTGGCGGTAGGCGGCGAACACGCGCTCCTTGCCGGCGAATGCCGAGATCATCATCAGCAGCGTGCTTTCGGGCAGATGGAAATTGGTGACCATCGCATCGACGCTGCGGATGCGGTAGCCGGGCACGATGAAGATCTGGGTCTCGCCGGCGAACGGCTGCAGTTCGCCGTCGCGCAGCGCGCTCTCCAGCGCGCGCACGACGGTGGTGCCGACCGCGACCACGCGGCCACCGGCGGCGCGGGTGCGGCGCACCTGCTCCACCAAGGCGGCGCCGACGTTGAGCCATTCGCGGTGCATCACGTGCTGCGACAGCTCGTCCACCCGCACCGGCTGGAACGTGCCTGCACCGACATGCAGGGTCACGTGGCCGAAATCGATACCGCGCTCGCGCAGCCGCGCCAGCAGCGGCTCGTCGAAATGCAGGCCGGCGGTGGGCGCGGCCACCGCGCCGATCTCGCGGGCGAACACGGTCTGGTAGCGCTCGCGGTCGTCGGCGCCGGGTTCGCGCTGGATGTAGGGCGGCAGCGGCAGCCGGCCGGCGTGCAGCAGCCATTTCTCCAGCGGCTCGGACACCTCGAAGCGCAGCAGGTAGAACTCGCCGTCGCGGCCCAGCACCTCGGCCTCGCCGCCGGCGTCGAGCAGGATCCGGCCGCCGGCCTTGGGCGACTTGCTGGCGCCGATCTGCACCCGCGCCTGTTGCCCGCCGAGCAGCCGCTCGATCAGGATCTCCACCCGCCCGCCCGAGGTCTTCTGCCCGAACAGCCGCGCCGGGATCACCCGGGTGTCGTTGAACACCAGCAGGTCGCCGGGCTGCAGCAGCTCCGGCAGGTCGCGTACATGGCGGTCGGCGAAGGCCGCCGGTGCCGGCGGCACCACCATCAGGCGGCTGGCCGAGCGCTCCGGCAAGGGCGCCTGGGCGATCAGGGATTCGGGCAGGTCGTAGTGGAAATCGGACTTCTTCAAGGCCGGGGCATCAGGCGGGAAAGCCGGACATTGTAGTCCCTCGGCCCCACGCAGCCCCTTGTAGGAGCGACGTCAGTCGCGACGGGGCCTTCCCGGGAAAGCCCCGTCGCGACTGACGTCGCTCCTACAACGTCCCCATCGACGCTCAGCGTTCGAACTTGGTCGACAGGATGATCGACGACATGGTGCGCTCCACCCCGTCGATGGCGCCGATGCTGTCGGTCAGCACGTCCATGTCGTTGACCGCGCGCACCACCCCCAGCGCGATCAGGTCGTACTCGCCGCTGACCGAATGCAGCTCGCGGACCTCGGGAATTTCCCGCAATGCCATGACCACCGAGGTCATCTTCTTGGGCAGCACGGTGATCATGATGTGGGCGCGGATGGCGCCCTGCTCGTAGTCCTCGTGGGTACGCACGGTGTAGCCGCGGATCACCCCCTGCCGCTCCAGCTTGTCGATGCGGCTCTGCACCGTGGTGCGCGACAGGCCGAGCCGGCGCGCGATCTGTGCGGTGGACGCGCGCGCATCCTCGCGCAGCAGCGAAAGCAGTTGTTCGTCGGAGGCGGAAGTTTTCATTTGCGCAGGATGTTTCGTCGAATCGACGAAATTATCCGATTTCCTGCGCAGATCATATCTGCCAAATGACAAACGGCTCCTGATAATGGATCGTTCAGCCACGAACTGGAGATGAGCATGACCGTACTCGGCCCCCTCGCCCCGCTGCGCGCGCACGCCGGCAACCGCCTCACCGAAGGGCTGGACGACACTGCCGTCGAACGTCTGGCCGCCGCCCACCCGGCGCTGGCCGCCGCCATCCAGGCCGCCGCCGAGGAGTATGCGCGGGTGCGCGACGAGTTCGCCGCGGTGCTCGACCTGGACGAATCCGAACAGATCCGGGTCCTGCAGGACGGCTTCGTCAACTTCTATGCCGACGACTGCGTGACGCCCTACGTCGCGCTGGCCGCGCGCGGGCCGTGGGTGGTCACCCTCAAGGGCGCGGTGCTGTACGACGCCGGCGGCTACGGCATGCTCGGCTTCGGCCATACCCCGCCGGCGGTGCTCGAGGCCATGGCCAGGCCGCAGGTGATGGCCAACGTGATGACCCCGAGCCTGTCGCAGCAGCGCTTCGTGCGCGCCCTGCGCGCGGAGATCGGGCATACCCGCGGCGGCTGTCCGTTCAGCCACTTCATGTGCCTGAACTCGGGTTCGGAGTCGGTGGGCCTGGCCGCACGCATCGTCGACGTCAACGCCAAGCTGCAGACCGACCCGGGCGCACGCCATGCCGGCGCCGCGATCAAGCGGGTGGTGGTCAAGGGCAGCTTCCACGGCCGCACCGAGCGCCCGGCGCTGTATTCGGACTCCACCCGCAAGACCTACCAGCAGCACCTGGCCAGCTACCGCGGCGAGGACTCGGTGATCGCCATCGCGCCGTACGACGCCGAGGCGCTGAAGCGCGCGTTCGCCGAGGCCGAGGCCAACGGCTGGTTCATCGAGGCGGTGTTCCTGGAGCCGGTGATGGGCGAAGGCGATCCCGGCCGCTCGCTGCCGCCGGCGTTCTATGCCGTCGCGCGCGAACTGACCCGCGACCACGGCAGCCTGCTGCTGGTGGATTCGATCCAGGCCGGCCTGCGCGCCCACGGCGTGCTGTCGGTGATCGACTACCCCGGATTCGAGCGGCTCGACCCGCCGGACATGGAAACCTATTCCAAGGCGCTCAATGCCGCGCAGTTCCCGCTGTCGGTGCTGGCCGTGAGCGAACGCGCCGCGCAGCTGTACCGCAAGGGCATCTACGGCAACACCATGACCACCAACCCGCGCGCGCTCGACGTGGCCTGCGCCACCCTCGCCCAGCTCACCCCGGAAGTCCGCGCCAACATCCGCGAGCGCGGCGCCGAGGCACTGCGCAAGCTGGAGCAGCTCAAGGACGAACTGGGCGGGCTGATCACCAAGGTCCAGGGCACCGGCCTGCTGTTCTCCTGCGAACTGGCCCCGCAGTTCAAGTGCTACGGCGCCGGCTCCACCGAGGAATGGCTGCGCCGGCACGGCATCAACGTGATCCATGGCGGCGAGAACTCGTTGCGCTTCACCCCGCAGTTCATGATGGACAGCGCGGAACTGGACCTGCTGGTGTCGCTGGTGGGCCGCGCCCTGCGCGAAGGCCCGCGCCGCGAGCAGGCTGCCGCGGCCTGAGGCCTGCTCCACCACGGCAACCGCCACGCACGGGAACGGCATGGACGCCGCCTGCGCACCGGCCGGCCATGCGTCGGCGTTGCCGTCCGAGGCCGGCAACGTCGACGGAAAACGCGGCGCACCCTCCGCTCATCTCCATCGCCGCGCGCCTGCACGGCCTTGCGCGCTACCGATGCGGACCGCCGGCCTCCCCCGCCGGCCCACGCATCCGCCATGCCCGCACCTGCCATCCGGCCGCCGCCAGCGCCAGGGCGTTGCTGCCGACGATGTAGGCCCCCAGGCCCGGCATCGGCGCGTCGGAAACGAAGTTCCAGATGGACACGCCCACCAGCACCAGCAGGTACAGGCCGTAACCGGCCAGCACACCGCGGAACCAGGCCGGCCGCCCCCAGCGCAGCAGCGCGAAACAGAGGACCGGCGCCTGGAAGTACAGCAGCGCCCAGCATCCGCGCAGGTCGAACCTGGACGGGTCGTCGATCGCCAGGATCGCCGTGGCTGCCACCACCACGGCGGCGTAGAGATAGTTCGGCCAGCGATACCAGCGGCCCGGCCACGCCCGGCGACCGGCGCGCAGCGATGGCGAATGCGATCCAGGGGGCTGGTAGGGGTTGAATCCCATGTCGTTCCGTGACGGCGGCAGGTTCCCCATCTTGGCCGCATGGCGGCCCTCGCGCATCCCCCGCCGCCTGGTGCGGCGACGCCTCGATCATCGGGCGCCCGCGGAACCGCCATGGTCGAACCGCTCCCGCGCGGCGCGGATCAGGGCACGCGCCTCCTCCGCCGTGCCCCAGCCGTCGAGAACCACCGTATTGCCGCCCTCGGGCAGGTCCTTGTAGACACGGAAGAACGCTTCGATGCGCTGGCGCTCGATCTGCGGCAGGTCCGCCAGTTCGCGGATGCCGGCATAGCTGGGGTCCACCGCGTCCACCGGCACGCCGATCACCTTCTCGTCGGCCTCGCCACGGTCGACCATCTTCAGGTAGCCGATCGGCCGGAACCGCAGCAGCACGCCCGGGTGCAACGGCGCGCGGGTGATGACCAGCGCATCCAGCGGATCGCCATCGCCGGCCAGGGTGCGCGGCAGCGAGCCGTAGTTGGCCGGATAGGCCATCGGCATCGACAGGAAGCGGTCGACATGCAGCAGGCCGTCGTCGCCGATCTCGTACTTGATGAAGCTGCCGGCCGGGATTTCCACCACCATCAGCGCTTCGGCCGGCGCCGCAACCGGTTGCTCGACGGCGAATGGATGGCGGATACCCTCGCCGGCATGGGCGCCGGCGGCGGCGAACAACGCCGCCGACAGCAAGGCGTGCAGGATGCGGTGGTTCATTGTCGATATTCTCCCCTGCCGGGCGCAGTTGCCCGGCGATGATTGGTCACGGTCATTCCCAGCAGCGGTCGCTGCGTCCCTTCGGCGTGGCCGCGCGTGCGCAGTCGCGCGTGGCAATGCGCCCTTCGGTGATTTCGTGCAGTTGCTTGCCGCCATCGCTGTCGCGATGCAGCTCGAAGGCGTCGTACAGCCGGCCGGTGACGGTGCGCGCCTCGTAGCGCAGGCGCTGCGGGTCGATCCGCAGCACCTGGAACAGCTGGGTGTCCTCGCCCACCGGACGCATGCTGCGACGCGCCTCGTCGGACAGCCGGTACTGCTTCGGTCCGGCCACCGTCACCACGAACTGCGGGGCAGCGGCCTGGCCCTCGCCGCGGCGGCCGTAGGTATGGTCGTGGCCCTGCAGCACCAGATCCACCCGGTGCCTGCGCACCACCGGCAGCAGCTGCTCGACCAGTTCGACGTTGTCGCGGTCGGCGCGCGGCGAATAGAACGGCTGGTGCACCAGCACGATGCTCCACGGATGCGGGTTGCCGTCCAGCACCGCGTCCAGCCACTGCGCCTGCGCGTGCGCCGTGCCCAGGTCCAGCGCCGAGGTGCCGTCGAGCACGGCGATGCGCACGCCCTGGTAGTCGAACCAGTAACTGGTGTCCGGTGCGGCGTCGGCGCCGTTGCGCGGCAGGGCGAAGCTCACCGGCCAGTGCCGGCCCAGCACCCGCCGCTCCTGCGGGGTGTCCTCGAACTCCTCGAAGTACTCGTGGTTGCCGACCGCCGGCGCCACCGCCAGGTCCTGCAGCAGCCAGCCGCCGGCGGCGAACCACTCGCCCCATTCGCTGTCGTCGACGCCGTCGCCGCCGCTGACCAGATCGCCGGCGAACAAGGCCAGCCGCGCATCCGGCGCCGTCCGCCAGCCCTGGCGGATCACCCGCGAGACATGGCTCAGGTTCTTGTTCTGGGTATCGCCGAAGTACAGCAGGGTCAGCGGCTGGTCCGCCGCGGCCGCGGTGCGCAGCTGGTGCCAGGCGCTCCAGGTGCCGGCGCCCTGCACGCGCCAGGCGTACAGCGTGTCCGGCTGCAGCCCGTCGACGTCCACACGGTGGTGGTGCGAACGGCCGTTCTCGGTCTCCAGCGTGCGGGTCGCCGCGGCGAGCCGGCGTGGCGTCCCCAGGTCCGGCGAGTCGCCGGCCACCACGATTTCCAGCAGCGGCGCCGAGACCTGCGTATCGGTACGCCAGGCCACCGCGAAACCGTGTGCCGCGTCCTGCGCCGGCGAGGCGACGATGCGGTCCGGGAAACCGGTGGCGGCGTAGTGGCGGCTGCCGGCCGGGACCTGGGTATTGGGCTCGGCCGCGGCCGCTGCGGCCACCGCGTTGCCGGCGGTGGCCAGCGCCAGCAGCAGGGTCGCCGGGTACAACCAGCGCACCGCCGTCATTGCCCGCACTCCGCCGGCAGCGACAGTGCCGCGGCGATGTCGCGCCAGTCGAAGGCGACCACGCCCTGGTCGTCGTGCACCGCGTACAGCGCGCCCTGCGGGAAGCGCGGCGATGGCTGCCGGGCGATCCAGATGCCGTCGGTGTTGGCCACGGTCCCGCCGCTGAAGGCGCCCACATGGGCGAGCGTGCGCCGGTCGAACAGATGGAACACGCTGCGTTGCCTGCCCTGCTCGGTGGTGATCCACCAGCCGTCCTCGCCGCAGGTGCGCAGCATCACGCCCTCAGCCTGCGCCTGCAGCGCATCGCCGCCGAAGGTGGTGCCGGTGAAGCGCCCTTCCAGGGTGTAGACCTTGAACTCGTTGGCGTAGCTCTCGTCCTCCTCGGCGATCAGCAGGCGGTCGTTGGCCGGATCGCCCCAGATCGACTCGACCACCCTCAGCGCACCGGCCGGCGTGGTGTCGCCGATGCTGGCCACCAGCGTCGCCCGCGCCGCGCCATCGGATACCCGCATCCGGTAGCGGCGCACGCGCTGGTCCAGCTTCTCCAGCGGCGGCAGGATGTCGTTGCCCTGCGCGTCCTCGCCATCGTCGTAGGAATCGGTGACGTAGACGTCGTAGCCATCGGCCAGCTTGTTCACCCACAGCCCGTACGGCTTGCGCAGGTCGTCGGCCGCGAACGTGCCCAGCGGCTCGAAACCCGGCAGTTGCAGCACCTGCACCCGATGGTTGTCGCGCTCGACCACCAGCAGCAGGTCGTCGACCACCGCGATGCCGTTGGGACGGTCGAAGCGACCCGCTGCCGTCCCCGTGCCGCCGACCTCGCGCAGCAGCGTGCCGTCCTGGCCGTCGTACACCACCAGTCTGTCGGTGGCCTTGGCAGTGGCGATCAGCCACACCTGCCCGTCGGGCCCATGCCAGCTGGCAGGCGAATCGATGTTGTCGGCCGGCGTCATCGGTGTCGCGAACGCCTCGGCGACCACGGCCACGGCGCGCCCGGTCGACGCCTGGGACACGCCGCTCCGCGCCGTTGCCGGAGCCGCATCCGGAGTACGCGCCGAGCACGCCGAAAGCAGGAGGGCTACGGCAACCGGAAACAACAATGGTCTGGACGACATGTGGCGATCACTCTGCATCGGGAAGACAGGAAGCGCACAAGCCTGTCGATGTCACGTTGCAGTCACATGACAGCGCGATGCATCGGCTCACGGTCATGCGGCTTCATCTTTCTGCAACAGTTCTGACTCAAGGTCTTGCGGATGGTGAACGCGGCGCGCAGCCCGTCACCCCGATTTCTCACGCCCGCAAGAGTCTCCAGATGAACCTCAAACACTCCCTGGTCGCCACCGCGATCGCCTACGCGCTCGCGTTGTCGTACAGCCTGCCTGCGCAGGCCCAATCCCCGCAATCGAGCGTCACCGAGGAAGGAACCGCCGGCACCGTCATCGGCCGGATCAAGGAAGCCTCGCGCGGCGTCTATCTGGACGGCGCGCGGGTGACCCTGAACGGCACCCAGGTCGTCACCCAGCGCGACGGCAGCTTCCGCATCGCCAACGTGTCGCCCGGGCGCCATCGCCTGCAGGTGGACTATATCGGCTACCAGCCGCAGGAAATGGAGATCGAAGTCGGCGCCAGCCGCGGCCTGCGCGTGGAGATCACCCTGCGCAGCACCACCGTCTCCAGCGACGCGGTCGAAATCGACCGCGTCGACGTGCGCGCCACCCGCGACGCCCAGGCGATGGCATTGAACCAGCAGCGCACGTCGACCAACTACGTCAATGTCGTCTCGGCCGACCTGCTGGGCCAGTTCCCGGACAACAACATCGCCGAATCGACCCAGCGCATCGCCGGCGTGTCGATCGAGCGCGACCAGGGCGAAGGCCGCTACGTGACCGTGCGCGGCGCGCCCAAGGAATTCACCACCGTCACCATCGACGGCGTGCAGCTGGCCAATCCCGACTCGACCTCGCGCGGCGTGGAGCTGGACACCATCCCCTCGGACGTGATCGCGGCGCTGGAGGTCACCAAGGCCCTCACCCCGGACATGGACGGCGACGCCATCGCCGGCAACATCAACATCCGCACCCAGAGCGCGCTGGACCGCAGCGGCATGACCCTGCGCGCCTCGGCCGGCGCCGGCCGCTACGAACTCGGCAATGGCGACAACGAACGCTACAACGCCACCCTCGGCAACCGCTTCGGCCAGGACGGCAACATCGGCGTGCTGATCTCCGGCTCGTACAGCAAGCAGGGACGCTTCACCGACAACGTGGAAACGCTGTACGAGCGCTTCGACGACGGCCGCGTCATGCCCACCGAGGTGCAGATCAAGGACTACGAGGGCACCCGTACCCGCACCGGCGTCACCGGCCGCTTCGACTTCCGCATCGACCCGGGCAACCTGCTGTACTTCGTCGCCTCCGACTCGCGCTTCAAGGACCACGAGTTCCGCGACAACCTCATCATCGCGATGGACCAGCACACCGCGGACTCGGACCAGACCACCGGCAACGTCCGCGCCACCTTCGACAAGGAACTGCGCGAGCGCACCTACGACAAGAACATCCGCACCTTCAACCTCGGCGGCGACCACACCAGCGGCGACTGGCAGATCAACTGGCAGGCCTCCCACAGCAAGGCGACCAAGGAGACCGAGCCGCGCTCGCAGTACATCTTCCGCTCCGGCGTGCGCCCGAAGATGGACTACGACTACGGCAACCACGATTTCCCCACCTGGACCATCCTCGACCGCACCGACGCACCGGCCACCGGCGTCGACCTGCCGGAGAGCTGGTTCGCGTTCCGCCGCCTGAACGACCGCTACGAATACGGCGAGGAAAAGGAGACCGGCCTGCGCGTCGATGCCCAGCGCGCCCTGCCGCTGTTCGGCACCGAGGGCGAGATCAGGTTCGGCGCGCGTGCGCGCCTGCGCGACAAGTTCTTCGACGACGAGCGTTACCGCAACGGTTCGGCCGCGGATTTCGAAACGCTCGGCATCACCATGTCCGACATGATGTGCGACGGCGTCTCCAACAATTTCGGCTACTTCCTGGCCGGACGCCGGTTCTGCCGCGACATCTTCGACAAGTACACCGGCCCGCTCAGGGACAGCGACGACTACCAGCGGCTGATCCCCGACTCGCTCAGCGGCGACTACAGCGCCAAGGAAGACATCTACGCGACCTACGTGCGCCTGGACGCGACCTGGGACAGGCTGACGATGATCACCGGCCTGCGCTACGAGCGCACCCGTGCAGAGGGCGAGGCGATCCAGTTCAACACCGACACCGAGCAGGCACAGCTGCTGCGCGCCAGCCGCGACTATGGCGACATCCTTCCCAGCCTGCACTTCCGCTACGAAATCGATCCGGACCGGATCCTGCGCGCCTCGTACTCCACCGGCATCAACCGCCCCGACTTCATGCACACCGCGCCCTACCGCACCATCGGCGAGCTGGAGACCTCGCCGGTCAGCGAGGGCAACCCGGACGTCAAGGCGGCCTACGCCCACAACCTGGGCCTGTCCTACGAGCACTACCTGCGCCCGCTGGGCCTGCTCTCGGTGGCCGCGTTCTACAAGCGCATCGAGGATCCGTTGTTCGTCGCCAGCCACTCCGAGAGCATCGGCGACGGCCGCAGCCGCCAGGTGACCCGTCCGGAGAACGGCAAGAGCGGCCAGGTGCACGGGCTCGAACTGGCCTGGCAGCAGACCTTCGACTTCCTCCCGGCGCCGTTCGACGGCCTCGGCATCTATGGCAACTACACCTATGCCAAGTCCCGCGCCGACCTTCCGTTCGGCGAGGGCAAGACCGAGCTTCCGGGCACCTCGCGCACCAACTACAACATCGCCCTGACCTACGACAAGTACGGCCTGAACACCCGCCTGGCCTACAACTACCGCTCCAGGTTCATCCAGTCGTTCGACGTGGAATCGCCGGAACTGAACATCTACTGGGCCGACCGCGCCAGTCTGGATTTCTCCATCAACTACGCGCTGACGAAGAACTGGCGCCTGTTCGGCGAGATCAACAACATCAACGACAACCGCCAGATCCGCTTCCAGGGCCAGCGCAGCCGGGTGCTGGAAATGGAGAGCTTCGGCCGCTCCTGGCTGGCGGGCGTACGCTACGAGTTCTGAACCGCCGCGATGCATCCCGGGGCCGCCGCCATCCGGCCCCGGGGTGCAGGACCGGCAGCGACCGCCGCATCGCCCGGAAAGGCTTCGTTTAAGCTATGCGGACACCCTCCCGGCACACCCGCATGAAAATCGTCGAAGTCCGTCACCCCCTGGTCCAGCACAAGATCGGCCTGCTGCGCAACGCCACGCTGAGCACCAAGGATTTCCGCGAACTGGTCAACGAACTGGGCACGCTGCTGGCCTACGAGGCCACCGCCGACCTGGAGACCGAGGCCCATACCCAGCCCGGCTGGGCCGGACCGGTGCAGGTGCAGCGCATCGCCGGGGCCAAGATCACCGTGGTGCCGATCCTGCGCGCCGGGCTGGGCATGCTCAGCGGCGTGCTGGCGCTGATCCCGGCCGCGCGCGTCAGCGTCGTCGGCCTGCAGCGCGACGAGGAGACGCTGCAGCCGGTGCCCTACTTCGAACGCCTGACCGGGCGCCTGGAAGAGCGCGACGCGCTGATCCTGGACCCGATGCTGGCCACCGGCGGCACCCTGATCGCCACCATCGACATGCTCAAGCGCGCCGGCGCGCACCGCATCAAGGGCGTCTTCCTGGTGGCCGCGCCCGAAGGCCTGAAGGCGCTGGAAGCAGCGCATCCGGACGTGGAGGTCTACACCGCCGCGATCGACGACCGCCTCAACGACAAGGGCTACATCCTGCCCGGCCTGGGCGATGCTGGCGACCGCATCTTCGGCACCCGCATCGACTGAGCCCCACCCCCCGTAGAGCCGAGCTTGCTCGGCTGAAGACTTTCCGGAAGGCAGCGGAGCAAGCTCCGCTCTACCGCGGCAGCGGCAATCGGGTCGTGGGGGGACCCGTAGAGCCGAGCTTGCTCGGCTGCAGGCTTCCCGGAAGGCAGCGGAGCGAGCTCCGCTCTACAGGTCGGCTTCGGTGCTGATCCATGGGCAGTACCAATAGGGATGGTCAGCCAGGGCGTCGACAAGCCCACTGCGCAAGGGGTTGCAGACGATGTAGCGCGCCTGCCCGATGAGATCCTCGTCTCCGCGCAGACAGTGATCGTAGAAACCGGCCTGCCAGACCGTACCGGACGTGCCCCGAACCAGATTGACCGCACGTGCCGAGCGCGACTTGAACGCCTGCACGCATCGACTCAGATCGTCTGTTCTCAATTCGAACAGCCAGTGCACGTGATCCGGCATCACCACCCATGCCAGGTTGCGCGCCCGTCCCTCTGTCTCGATCCGCGCCAGCTCGCCGGCCACGGCACAGGCGCAACCGTGCTGCGTGAACATGGACTGCCGGTTCAACACCACCGTGGTGACTGCGTACAGCGCACCGATCCGGGAATTGCGTCCATGAAGAAGACGTGGGCTGGACATGGTCCGAACCGTACCGGCGCATGGCTTGCGCGAAAATCGGGTTCCTCCACCCCATCCTGTCGGAAACCGCCTACGTAGAGCCGAGCTTGCTCGGCTGCGGGCTTCCCGGAAGGCAGCGGAGCAAGCTCCGCTCTACGGCGGTGCCGGCGATCGGGTTGTGGGAGCACGCGTAGAGCCGAGCTTGCTCGGCTGCAGGCTTCCCGGAAGGCAGCGGAGCAAGCTCCGCTCTACGGCCGTGCCGGCAATCGGGTTGTACGGGCACACGTAGAGCCGAGCTTGCTCGGCTGCGGGCTCCCCGGAAGGCAGCGGAGCAAGCTCCGCTCTACGGCGGTGCCGGCGATCGGGTTGTGGGAGCACGCGTAGAGCCGAGCTTGCTCGGCTGCAGGCTTCCCGGAAGGCAGCGGAGCAGGCGCCGCTCCACACCGCGGATCGATTTCACGCCGCCAGCGGCCGCGCCTTCAGTTCGCCCAGCTCATGGGTGGTGCCGAACCGGCCCTTCTCGTCGCGCGTGACCTGCGCCAGCGCGCACTCCGGGTCGTGGGTGAAGAACAGGTGCACGTTGCGCGCCAGCTTGTCTTCCAGGAAACGGCGCTTCTCGTCGATCAGCAATTCGGCGTTGCGGTCGTAGCCCATGGTGATCGGCACGTGCACCCAGGAACGGCCGGGGATCAGGTCGGCGCAGAACACCACGCCGCCGCGCGCCTGGCCTTCGATACGCTCCGGGCCGACGATCTCGGCCAGCATCAGCCCCGGCGTGTGGCCATCGCTGAAGCTGAAACGCACCGACTCGCCCAGTGCCTGCGAATACTCGCCGTCCACCACTTCCAGCCTGCCGCTGGCCTCCAGCAGCCCGGGCAGTTCCGGGATGAAGCTGGCGCGGTCGCGCGGGTGCGGATGGCGGGCGCGTTCCCAGTGCTCGGCGCCGACCACGAAGGTGGCATTGGGAAACAGCAGTTCCGGCGCACGCCCTTCCGACCACGGCGCCAGCAGGCCGCCGGCATGGTCGAAATGCAGGTGGCTGAGCACCACCACGTCGATGTCCTCGTGCTCGAAGCCGGCCTCGCGCAGCGATTCGATCAGCACGTGCCGCGGCTCTTGCACGCCATAGCGTTCGCGCAGCTTCGGTTCGAAAAACGCGCCGATTCCGGTTTCGAACAGCACCGTCTTGCCGCCGAGCGGGCTGGCCAGCAGGGCGCGGCATGCCAGCTCGATCCGGTTCAGATCGTCAGCCGGCGCCCACTTCTGCCACAGTGCCTTGGGCGCGTTGCCGAACATCGCGCCGCCGTCGAGTTTTTGGGTATTGCCCCGAATCGACCATAGTTTCATATGAAAAATTCTACGTAATCCGCGTTAAATATTCGCAAGCCGGGCCGCTCTCCGCCATGCCGTTCCGTGAAACGGAAAATCCCGCCGGGCGGCGGGATTCTCACGGACGATGCGGACTTCAGCGGGGAGGCGCGAGCGCCCTTGCCTCGGCACTGCCGACCGGATTGCGCGGGTCGCTGCCGCCGCTCAGGGTATTGCTGCGCCGGTCCCATTCCACCGTCTGCAGGTTGCCCCAGACATGGCTGGAACCGCGCCCGCCCTCGGCGCTGTCGCCCGGCAGGTCGACCTTGTGCCCCATCGCCTGCAGCTGTTGCGCCACTTCCAGGCTGAACGCCCCGGATTCGGCCGAGATTACGTCCGGCAGCCACTGATGGTGGTAGCGCGGCAAGGCCGCCACCTGCTGCGCGTCCAGGCCGGCGTCATAGCCGAGGATGCCCAGCAGCACCATGGTGATGATGCGGCTACCGCCCGGGGTGCCGATCACCACCACCTTCTCGCCGTTGTCCATGAAGGTGGGCGTCATCGAGCTGAGCATGCGCTTGCCGGCCTTGGGCGCGTTGGCCTCGTAACCCATCACCCCGAACGCGTTGGGGGTGCCCGGCTTGAGCGCGAAGTCGTCCATCTCGTTGTTGAGCAGCACCCCGGTGCCGGGCGGGATCAGCCCCGAGCCGTACAGCAGGTTGACCGTCTGGGTGCCGCCGACGCGGTTGCCTTCGCTGTCGATGATCGAGAAGTGGGTGGTCTCGTCGTCCTCCAGCGGCGTCGGTTGACCCGACAGCAGGTCGCTGGGGGTGGCCTTCTGCGGATGGATGGTCGCACGCAGGCCCTGGGCGTAGTCCTTGCTGGTCAGCACCCGCTGCGGGATGTCGACGAAGTCCGGATCGCCGAGGAAGAAGGTGCGGTCGCGATAGGCACGACGCATCGCCTCGACCACCAGGTGGGTGCGCTGCGCTTCGTCCAGCGCGGCCAGGTCCCAGCCTTCGAGGATCTGCAGCATCGACGCCAGCGCGATGCCGCCGGACGATGGCGGCGGTGCGGTGGTGATCTTCCAGCCGCGATAGTCGAACACGATCGGCTCGCGGGTCTTGACCGTGTAGCCGGCCAGTTCCTCGGCGCTCCAGCGTCCGCCGGCCTGCTTTACGCCCTTGAGCAGCTTGCGCGCGGTCTCGCCGCGGTAGAAGCCGTCGAAGCCCTTGTCGGCCAGCAGTTGCAGGGTGTGCGCCAGCTCGGGCTGCTTGAACAGGTCGCCCTCGGCGATCGGCCGGCCGTTGCGCAGGTAGACCTCGCGGGTGCCGGGGTAGCGTTCCATCACCTCGCGGCGCGCGGCATAGCCGCGGGCCATGCGCGCGTAGACCGGGAAGCCTTCGCTGGCGACGCGGATCGCCGGCGCCAGCGACATCGCCAGCGGCAGCCGGCCATGCTGCTCGGCCAACTGCGCCAGCGCCGCCGGCAGGCCGGGAATGCCGGCCGACCACGGCCCGTTGACCGAACGGTCGCGGTCCAGCCCGCCGTCCTTGTCCAGGAACTGCTCCGGCGTGGCCGATTCCGGCGCGGTCTCGCGCGCGTCCAGCATCAGGTCCTTGCCGGTGCGGGCATCGTGCAGCAGGAAGAAGCCGCCGCCGCCCAGCCCGGAGCTGATCGGCTCGACCACCGCCAGCGTCGAGGACACCGCCACCGCGGCATCGAAGGCGTTGCCGCCCTTGTCCAGGATCTCCATGCCGGCCCGGGTGGCCAGCTCGTGGCCGCTGGCGATGGCGGCGCCATCGGGACGGCTGGCCAGCGGACGCTCGCCCTCGGCTGCCCAGGCCGCCGGGGCCAGCAACAGCGCCAGCAGCAGACTACGCGCAAACAGCTTCATTCGGCTGGGGACTCCGGTTCGTACAGTTCGGGGTGATCGTGCTGCAGCCGGCGCAGCTTTGCCAGCAGCGCGTCATGACTTTCGGGAATGTCGGGATCCGGGTCGATGCATTCGACCGGGCACACCACCACGCATTGCGGCTCGTCGAAATGGCCCACGCATTCGGTACAGCGCGCCGGGTCGATGACGTAGATGGTCTCGCCCATCGAGATGGCCTTGTTCGGGCAGGCCGGCTCGCAAACGTCGCAGTTGACGCACAGCTCGTTGATTTTGAGGGACATTTCCGGCCGTCATTCCCGCCAGGGCGAGAATCGCTCTTGCTGTTCGCGCCCTGTCGCCAGAATCATGGATGACAGGGCCACTGAAGATGTCCTGCCGAAAAGCGATCCCCGCCTTCGCGGGGACGACGCTTCCGCAAAGGCGTGGCCGCCGGAGCGGCCACGCGCGGAAACGTCACTTGGCTTCGACAAAGATGTAATCGGCGCCGGTCGGCTGCACGATGGTCTGCACGCGGGCGTTGTCGGCGGCCTCGCCGATGTAGACCACGCGCACGCCCTTCATGGAGTCGGCCTGCACGTCCTTGAACACGGATTCGATCATGTCGGCCATCTTCGACGAGGCCGAGGAACCGAACGCCAGCATGTTGCCCGGCTGGATGCCGCGGCCGACGGCGGCGGTGGCGCTTTCCACCTGGCGCTCGTACTTGGCCTCGAACTCCGGGTCGGTCTCCGGCGGCAGGTAGTACAGGAACGGGCTGTTGCTGATGTTGCCCATGTTCTGCACGGCCACCGCCTGCAGGTACTTGCGCCAGCCGGCATCGTCGTCCTTGGCCGGCGCGACCAGCGCCTGCTGCGCGTCGGCCACCGGGGCGGCCTCTTCCTTCTTGCATGCCGCGAATGCCAGTACCAACGATGCGACAAACATCACCCGCATGGTGTTCTTCATGGAATCTCCTCCCTCTGTAAGTTTTTCAGGAAATCGTGGTTATCAGCTGCCCGTCTTGGCTTCGCGGGCCTTGCGCAGCGCTTCCAGCACCGTTGCCGGCACGAAGCCGGACACGTCGCCGCCCAGCCGCGCGATCTCGCGCACCAGCGACGACGAGATGAAGCTGTGCTGTTCGGCCGGGGTCAGGAACAGGGTCTCGACCTCCGGGATCAGGTGGCGGTTCATGCTCGCCATCTGGAATTCGTACTCGAAGTCGGACACCGCGCGCAGGCCGCGCAGCAGCACCCCGCCCTGCACCGAGCGCACGAAATGCGCCAGCAGCGTGTCGAACCCCACCACCTCGACGTTGTCGTGCCGCGCCAGCGCTTCGCGCGCCAGCGATACCCGCAGTTCCAGCGGCAGCGTCGGCCCCTTGGAGGGGCTCTGCGCCACGCCCACCACGATCTTCTCGAACAGCGGCGCGGCCCGGTTCACCAGGTCGATGTGACCGTTGGTGATGGGGTCGAACGTGCCTGGGTAGACGGCAATGCGGCGATTGGCCGAGGTCATGCGTGGGTTACCGCGTGATGGTCGCCGCAAAGTGTAGCAGCGGCGCGGCGATACAGGGCATAGCGCACGTCGCGGGTGGCGCCCTCGCGGTGCAGCGACCATTCGCCCGGCGGCACCGGCGCGTGCCCGGCCGGCGCCTCCACGTACAGCCAGGCATCGGCGGCCAGGTGCCGCGGCAGGCGCTCGAACACCTGCGGCCAGAGGCCGGCGGCGAACGGCGGATCGACGAAGGCGATGTCGGCCGCGGCCGCGGGCGCGGTTTCCAGCCAGCGCAGCGCGTCGTCGGCCAGTACCTGCACCTGCGCGCCGGCGCCGAGCCGCTCCACCAGCTGCCGCAGGTTGCCCGCCAACGCCGGGTCGCGCTCCACCAGGCAGGCGTTGGCGGCGCCGCGCGAGACCGCCTCCAACCCCAGCGCGCCGCTGCCGGCGAACAGGTCCAGCACCCGCGCGCCCGGCAGCTTGGGCATCAGCCAGTTGAACAGGGTCTCGCGCACGCGGTCGCTGGTCGGACGCAACCCGGGCAGATCGGGCACCGGCAAGCGGGTATTGCGCCAGCGGCCGCCGACGATGCGTACCTGGCCGGCGCCGCCGCCAGCGCCGCGCGGGCCGCGGCTCATGCCGGCACCGCCGGACGGCAGGAACGGGAATGGCGGGAAATCGGCGGCATCGGCTGCCTGCGGACTCGCATGGAATGGGCGCGGAATGATAGACCAGGCCACGCCCGGCGCGCCGGACGGCTTGAAATTCCGGCATTCACCCCTACCCCGTTGCCCAGTGCCGCGATTTCCTGCGGCCCGACCGCCACGGAGCAAGACAGACCGATGAATGCAGAAACCCGCAAAGAGACGCTGGGCTTCCAGACCGAGGTGAAGCAGCTGCTGCACCTGATGATCCATTCGCTGTACTCGAACAAGGAAATCTTCCTGCGCGAGCTGGTGTCCAATGCCGCCGATGCCGCCGACAAGCTGCGCTTCGAGGCGCTGACCCGGCCGGAACTGCTGGAAGGCGGCGGCGAACTGCGCATCCGCATCGAGGCCGACCCGGCCGCGCGCACCCTGACCATCGACGACAACGGCATCGGCATGAGCCGCGACGAAGCGGTGACCCACCTGGGCACCATCGCCAAGTCCGGCACCGGCGAATTCCTCAAGGCGCTGTCCGGCGACCAGAAGAAGGACGCCAACCTGATCGGCCAGTTCGGCGTGGGCTTCTACAGCGCCTTCATCGTCGCCGACCAGGTGGACGTGTACAGCCGCCGCGCCGGGCTGCCGGCCAGCGAGGGCGTGCACTGGTCCAGCAGGGGCGAAGGCGAGTTCGAGGTCGCCACCATCGACAAACCCGGGCGCGGCACCCGCATCGTGCTGTACCTGAAGGACGGCGAGGAAGGCTTCACCGACGGCTGGAAGCTGCGCAGCCTGGTCAAGAAGTACTCCGACCACATCGGCCTGCCGATCGAACTGGTCAAGCAGCACCACGGCGAGGACGACAAGCCGGCCGAGCCGGAGTGGGAAACCGTCAACCGCGCCAACGCGCTGTGGACCCGGCCCAAGTCCGAAATCACGGACGAGGAATACAGGGAGTTCTACAAGCACATCGCCCACGACCACCAGGACCCGCTGGCGTGGAGCCACAACCGGGTCGAGGGCAAGCTGGAGTACACCTCGCTGCTGTACGTGCCCGGCCGCGCCCCGTTCGACCTGTACCACCGCGACGCGCCCAAGGGCCTGAAGCTGTACGTGCAGCGCGTCTTCATCATGGACCAGGCCGAGCAGTTCCTGCCGCTGTACCTGCGCTTCGTCAAGGGCGTGGTCGATTCCAACGACCTGCCGCTGAACGTCTCGCGCGAGATCCTGCAGTCCGGCCCGGTGATCGACTCGATGAAGTCGGCGCTGACCAAGCGCTCGCTGGACATGCTGGAGAAGCTGGCCAAGGACAAGCCCGCGGAATACGCCGGCTTCTGGAACAACTTCGGCCAGGTGCTGAAGGAAGGCCCGGCCGAGGACTTCGGCAACCGCGAGAAGGTCGCCGGGCTGCTGCGCTTCGCTTCCACCCATGACGCCAGCGGCGAGCAGAGCGTGGCGCTGGCCGACTACCTCGGCCGCATGGTCGAAGGCCAGGACAAGATCTACTACCTGACCGGCGAGAGCCACACCCAGGTCAAGGACAGCCCGCACCTGGAGGTGTTCCGCAAGAAGGGCATCGAGGTGCTGCTGCTCACCGACCGCATCGACGAGTGGCTGATGGGCTACCTGACCGAGTTCGACGGCAAGTCGTTCGTCGACATCGCCCGCGGCGACCTGGACCTGGGCAAGCTGGAGTCGGAAGAGGACAGGAAGGCGCAGGAAGAGGCCGCCAAGGCCAAGCAGGAGCTGGTCTCGCGCATCAAGGACGCGCTCGGCGACGACGTGGCCGAGGTGCGGGTGTCGCACCGGCTGACCGACTCGCCGGCCATCCTCGCCATCGGCGAGCAGGACCTGGGCCTGCAGATGCGGCAGATACTGGAAGCCAGCGGCCAGAAGGTGCCGGAAAGCAAGCCGGTGTTCGAGTTCAATCCGGCCCATCCGCTGATCGCCAAGCTCGACGGCGAAACCGACGAGGCCCGCTTCGGCGACCTCAGCCGGGTGCTGTTCGACCAGGCCGCGCTGGCCGCCGGCGACAGCCTGAAGGACCCGGCCGCCTACGTGCGCCGGCTCAACAAGCTGCTGCTGGAGCTGTCGGCCTGATGCTCAAGGCTCCTCTCCCCGATCGGAGAGGAGCTTTTCCGTTCCGTGGGAGCGACGTGAGTCGCGACAGGGCTTCACCGGGAAAGCCACCGGTCGCGACTCACGTCGCTCCTACAAAGGATGGGTGGTCAGGCAAACGCATCGAAAAGGCTGCCCAGCATCTCGTTGCCCCGCCGGATCACCACGGCATTGGCGGCGAAGGCTACTTCATAAGTCTTGGCCGCCATCCGTTCGGCCGCCATGTCCGGCGCCTTCTCCGCCGTATCTACCCGTGCAGTGGCGCCGCCGCCGGGCGTGGCCTGGACGGTGAGCACCTGCCGCGGCGCCACGGGCCGCACCGGTTGCACGGCAATGTTGTGTGCCGCCACCCGCATGCCCATCGCGGCCACGCGCATGCCGGAAGCGGCAATCGGGAAAATCGCGTTCATGCCATGACATCGGCTGCCGACGCGCCGACTTTAACCCGCTGCGACCGGCCGAAGATGGCGCCGGTGGTAGCATGTCCACCTGCCCCAGTGCCCTTTGCCAATGCTCAGTTTTTTCCGCCGCAAGAAGCCCCAGGACGCCCCCGAGGCCGCCAAGACCCAGCACTACAGCGCCGAGGAACTGGCCGCGGCCTTCCCGCAGCCGGCGTCCGCGGATGCTGCGGCCGAACCCGGGGTGGATGCTCCGGTCGTCCCGGCCGAGACGCCGCTGTCCGGCGATGTGGCGCTCCCGGAACCGGCCGCTCCGGCCCAGGAGGCGGAGGAACTTCCTGCCCCCGTACCTGAAACCGTGCCCGCCACGCCGCAGGCGGCAGCCGACGATGCGCTGATTCCCGCCACCGCCGCGCCCGCGGCTCCGGCCGGCAAGGTCGGCTGGCGCGAGCGCCTGCGCAACAGCGGCTTCGCGCGCAGCTTCGGCGGCCTGTTCTCGCGCAATCCCAAGCTCGACGACGACCTGCTCGACGAGATCGAGACCGCGCTGATCACCGCCGACGTCGGCATGCCGGCCACCACCGCACTGGTGGAGGACCTGCGCAAGCGCATGAAGGCGCGCGAGTTCGCCGACGCCAACGCGCTGCTGGCCGCCCTGCGCGCCGACCTGGTCGCGATGCTGCAGCCGGTGGAGCAACCGCTGGTGATCGACCGCGATGCCAGGCCGTTCGTGGTGCTGACCGTCGGCGTCAACGGCGTCGGCAAGACCACCACCATCGGCAAGCTGGCCAAGCGCTTCAAGGACCAGGGCCACAGCCTGATGCTGGCCGCCGGCGACACCTTCCGCGCCGCCGCGGTGGCGCAGCTGCAGATCTGGGGCGAACGCAACGGCGTGACCGTGGTCGCACAGGGCCAGAACGCCGACGCCGCCTCGGTCGCCTTCGACGCCCTGCAGGCCGGCAAGGCCCGCGGCACCGAGGTGCTGATCGCCGACACCGCCGGCCGCCTGCACACCCAGACCGGATTGATGAACGAGCTGGGCAAGATCCGCCGCGTGCTCGGCAAGATCGATGAGACCGCGCCGCACGAGGTGCTGATGGTGATCGACGGCACCACCGGCCAGAACGCGCTGTCGCAGCTGCGCCAGTTCCATGCCGCGGTCGGCGTCACCGGGCTGGTGGTGACCAAGCTCGACGGCACCGCCAAGGGCGGCGTGGTGTTCGCGCTGGCGCGCGAGTTCGGCATCCCGATCCGCTTCGCCGGCATCGGCGAACGCCCGGAGGACCTGCGCGTGTTCGACGCCGAGGCCTTCGTCGACGCGCTGCTGCCGCAGGCCTTGGGCAGCGCGCAAGCCTGAGCCCCCTGTAGGAGCGACGTCAGTCGCGACGGGGCTTTACCGGAAAGTCCCGGTCGCGACTGACGTCGCCCCCACGGTCGCTGCCACCATCCGATGCCCGCCATGAGCCAGCCTCCCGACACCTTCGCCGAATGCCTGCTGGCATGGTTCGACGCGCATGGCCGCCACGACCTGCCCTGGCAGCACCCGCGCACGCCGTACCGGGTGTGGCTGTCGGAGATCATGCTGCAGCAGACCCAGGTGGCCACGGTCGTCCCGTATTTCCAGCGCTTCCTGCAGGCGTTCCCGACCCTGCCGGACCTGGCGGTGGCCGACAACGACGCGGTGATGGCGCAGTGGGCCGGGCTGGGCTACTACGCCCGCGCCCGCAACCTGCAGGCCGCCGCCAGGCGCTGCGTGGAGCTGCACGAGGGCGATCTTCCGCGCGACTTCGAGGCGCTGCACGCGCTGCCCGGGATCGGCCGCAGCACCGCCGGCGCGATCCTGGCCCAGGCCTGGAACGACCGCTTTGCGATCCTGGACGGCAACGTCAAGCGGGTGCTGGCCCGCTACCACGGCATTGCCGGCCATCCCGGCACGCCGGCGGTGGAAAAACGGCTGTGGGGCATCGCCGACGAGCACCTGCGGCATGTCCCGGAAGGCCGCCTGGCCGACTACACCCAGGCACAGATGGACTTCGGCGCCACCCTGTGCACCCGCGCCAGGCCGGCGTGCGTGCTGTGCCCGCTGCAGGCCGGCTGCGTCGCCCTGCGCGACGGCCTGGTCGATTCGTTGCCGACGCCCAGGCCCGGCAAGACCCTGCCCGAACGCGAAGCCGTGGCCCTGCTGCTGGAAAACGAACGCGGCGAGATCCTGCTCAACCGGCGCCCGCCCACGGGCATCTGGGCCTCGCTGTGGACGCTGCCGCAGGCCGATACCGACGCCGCGATGCAGGAATGGTTCGAGCGCGAGATCCACGGCCACTACGACCGCGCCGAGCAACTGCCGCCCATCGTCCACACCTTCAGCCACTACCGGCTGCACCTGCAGCCGCTGCGCCTGCGCAAGGTCGCCCTGCGCGACGCGGTGCGCGACAATGACGCGCTGCGCTGGGTATCGCGCCCGACGCTGGCCTCGCTGGGCCTGCCTGCGCCCATCCGCAAGCTGCTCGACGGCCTCTGAGCCGCGCCATCCCCGTCTTCCAGGAATCCCGCATGTCCCGCACCGTCTTCTGCCAGTACGAACAACGCGAAACCGAAGGCCTGGATTTCGCGCCCTACCCCGGCGAACTCGGCCAGCGCATCTTCGCCGGCGTCGGCAAGCAGGCCTGGAGCGCGTGGCTGGCGCACCAGACCATGCTGATCAACGAGAACCGGCTGTCGCCGCGCGATCCGAAGCACCGCGCCTTCCTGGAAGAGGAACTGCGCAAGTTCCTGTTCGCCGGCGGCGCCGACAAACCGGCCGGCTACGTCGCCCCCGACGCGCAGGACTGAACCGGCGCTATTCCTGCGACGCCGCCTCGCGCTCCTGCACGCGCGCTTCGCGCAGTTCGCGCTCGGACGCCTTCAATGCCTTCACGTCGAGCGGACGGATGCTCTGGATCCGGCACGGAACGCGCATGCCCATGCTGCCTCCGGAGACGATGACGCTGTCGAACCGCGCCGAGACGGTGCCCATGTGGTTGGTCACGCCGATCGTCGGCGCGTAGGCCAGGTCCATGCATGGCCCACCGAGTTCGAGCAGCCAGGCCTCGGCAGGGCGGGTCCAGACCGCCAGCGCGCTGTCGCCCAGTTCGGTCCAGCCGTTGAGCTGGCCGAAATAGCGGAAATCACGCACCGGCTCGCCGGCGTGGGCGCGGTACAGCGCGAGCTTGTCGCTGCTGGAGAGGCGGTCGGCGGTGGCGCAGGAAGCCAGCGACAGGCAAAGTGCCGCGGCAAGCAACATGGTCTTCATGGCAGGCTCCACGGGGAAACAGGCCGCCATGATGCTCCGCTTCGCGCCAGGCCGGCACATGGCCGGCCTGCACCCGTTCAGTCGCTGTGCGGGCGCGGGAACGCCGGCCTTCAGACTTCGGCGTTGGCCAGTTCGTGCAGGCGCCCTTCGCGCAGCTCCAGCACCCGGTCCAGCTTGCGCGCCAGGCCGCGGTCGTGGGTCACCAGCACCAGGCTGGTGCGCTGGGCGCGATTGAGCTCGAGCATCAGCTCGAACACGGTCGCCGCGGTCTTGTCGTCGAGGTTGCCGGTGGGTTCGTCGCCCAGCACGCAGGCCGGCTGATTGACCAGCGCCCGCGCCACCGCCGCGCGCTGGCGTTCGCCACCGGACAACTCGCCCGGCTTGTGGTCGAGGCGATGCCCCAGCCCCACGGATTCAAGGATCGTGGTCGCCTGCTGGCGAGCGGCGGCAACCACCTTTCGCCCGGTCCAGTACGACATGGCCGCGACACCCAGCAGCGCAGCCACGAGCATGCCCAGGGTCAGCCACAGGAAGATCCAGTGGCCCAGGCCCGCCGACGCGATCGCGGCCAGGGAAATCGACGTTGCCGCAACAACGCCCATCCTCCGGCCAGGCATGTGGGTTCCTCCAGTGTCATCGCGCAGCAACAGCGGCATCATCACGTTCTCCAGCGCGGTGAACTCGGGCAGCAGGTGGTGGAACTGGTAGACGAAGCCGAGCGCGCGGTTGCGCAAACGGCCGCGCGCGGCGTCGGACAATTCGGACATCTTCTGCCCGGCCACGTAGACCTCGCCGGCGGTGGGCGTGTCCAGCCCGCCCAGCAGGTGCAGCAGGGTCGACTTGCCGGCGCCGGAAGCGCCGACGATGGCCACCGTCTCGCCGGCGGACACCGCCAGTTCCAGACCGTCGAACACCGGCGTGCGCATCCTTCCTTCGGCATAGGTCTTGGCCAGCCCTTCGGCGCGGATCACGGCATCCATCTGCAGGTCGTTCTCATTCATAGCGCAGCGCCTCCGCCGGCTGGGTACGGGCGGCGCGCCAGGCCGGGTACAGCGTGGCCAGGAAGCTCATCACCAGCGCCACCACCACCGTGCCCACGACGTCGGGCGTCTGCATGTCGGTCGGCAGGCCGGTGATGTAGTAGACGTCCTCCGGCAGCAACTTGACGTTGAAGGCCGACTCGATCAGGCCCAGGATCCGCTCCAGGTTCAACGTCAGGGTGATGCCGCCGATCAGTCCCAGCAGGGTGCCGATCACGCCGATCAGGGTGCCCTGCACCATGAACACCTGCATCACCCCGCCCGGGGTCAGGCCCAGGGTGCGCAGGATGGCGATGTCGGCCTGCTTGTCGGTCACCAGCATCACCTGCGAGTTCACCAGGGTGAAGGCGCCCATCATGATGATCAGCGACAGCAGGATGCCCATCACCGTCTTTTCCATCTTCAGCGAGTGGTAGAGGTTGGCGTTCTGCCGGGTCCAGTCGCTGACGCGGTAGAAGCCGTTGAGGTTGATCGCCAGGTCGCGCGCCACGGTGTAGGCCTGGTCCATGTCGTGCAGCTTCAGGCGCACGCCGGTGGCGCCCTCGATGCGCAGCACGCGCTCCATGTCCTGCAGGTTGGCGAACGCCACGCCACGGTCGATCTCGTTGTAGCCGGCCTCGAAGATGCCGCTGACATTGAACCGCTTGAGCCGCGGCATTGCCCCCATCGGAGTGCCCTGCACTTCAGCCAATGTCACCACCACCGTGTCGCCCACGTCCACGCCCAGCCAGATGGCCAGTTCCTGCCCGAGCAGGATGTTGTAGGAACCCGGGGTGAGGCTGTCGAGCGAGCCCTTCTTCATCTTCTCGCCGATCACCGACACCGCCGGCTCCAGCGCCGGCTCGATGCCCTGCACGATCGCGCCCTGCACCCGCGGGCCGCTGAGCATGCCCTGGATCTCGATGTAGGGTGCCGCGCCGGCCACGCGCGGGTCGCGCATCGCCACGTCCACCGCACGCTGCCAGTCGGCCATCGGCGCGTCGTCGCTGGTCACCGTGGCATGGGCCGACATCTGCAGCAGGCGGTCGCGGATCTCCTTCTGGAAACCGCTCATCACCGCCAGCGTGGTGATCAGTACCGTCACCCCGAGCGCGATGCCGAGGATCGAGGCCATCGAGATGAAGGAGATGAAGCCGTTGCGGCGCTTGGCGCGCAGGTAGCGCAGTCCGATTGCGACAGGAATGGGTTTGAACATGCGCTTCAGCCGGTGGATTGCCGCTATGGTGCCACTTGCGGGCGCGCCCGGGAAACACGGCGCGCGTCGATGGCCAGTCGCAGTTCACGTCGCTGCGCCGGTGCCAGCGTATCGGGCCAGAACAGCAGCCATCGGCGACGATCTCCCGCCTCGCGCCAGACGAGCGTGGCCAGCGGCCCGCGCCATTGCACCTCGATCTCCCGCACCGCGACCCCGTCCACCATGGCCGGCGCTTCCCCGGCCGGAATCACGATGCGCAGCGGGCGTCGGCCGCGCTCGCGGCGCAATGTCCAGAGCCCCCAGCCCATCGCGGCCACGACCAGGAGCATGGCCGCGACGCCGTCGATGTCGGACAGGATGATCGCCGGCGGCACCAGCAGCGTCAGCAGCAGCAGGCCCGCCTGCTGCCAACGCGAGGGCCGCCACTCAAGCCGGCAGGGTTCGGATACGTGCGAGCATTTCCGCCAGTTGCGCATCGGGACAGGCCTCATAGCCCATGGACCAGCGCCACAACTTATCGTCCTCGCATTCCAGCAGCCGTAGGAAAACCCCGCGCTCGTCCGCCGGGGCATCGGCCCAGCACCGGTCCAGGTAACGCCCGAACAGCTGGTCCAGTTCGCGCATGCCGCGGCGGCAGCGCCAGCGCAGCTTCTTCAGTTCGGTTGCTTCATCCATCTTCGAGCACCTTGCGATGATGCCGGCGCGCCATGCGCACCTGCCGGAAACGACGACGGCACCGGACCCGAAGGGCGGTGCCGCCGATGCCCGGGCCCGGATCGGGGGCCGCGGCGGGTTGCCGATGCCGGGTCAGGCGCGACGCGCCATCATCAGCTTCTTGATCTCGGCAATGGCCAGCGCCGGGTTCAGCCCCTTCGGGCAGGTGCGGGCGCAGTTCATGATGGTGTGGCAGCGGTACAGCTTGAACGGATCTTCCAGGTCGTCCAGGCGCGCACCGGTGTCCTCGTCGCGCGAATCGATGATCCAGCGGTAGGCCTGCAGCAGGATCGCCGGGCCCAGGTAGCGCTCGCCGTTCCACCAGTAGCTCGGGCAGCTGGTCGAGCAGCACGCACACAGGATGCATTCGTACAGGCCGTCGAGCTTCTTGCGGTCTTCCGGCGACTGCAGGCGCTCGCGGTCGGACGGCGGCGGGGTCTGGGTGCGGATCCACGGCTTGATCGAGGCGTACTGCGCGTAGAAGTGGGTCAGGTCCGGCACCAGGTCCTTGACCACGTCCATGTGCGGCAGCGGGTAGATCGGCACCTCGGCCTTGCCGCAGTCGCTGATCGCGCGGGTGCAGGCCAGAGTGTTGGTGCCGTCGATGTTCATCGCGCACGAACCGCAGATGCCCTCGCGGCAGGAGCGGCGGAAGGTCAGGGTCGGGTCGATCTCGTTCTTGATCTTGATCAGCGCGTCCAGGACCATCGGGCCGCACGCATCGAGGTCGATCTCGTAGGTGTCGGTACGCGGGTTCTGGTCGTCGTCGGGACTCCAGCGATAGACCTTGAAGGTGCGCACGTTCTTGCCGCCGGTCTTGGCGGGGAAGTGCTTGCCCTTTCCGATCTTGGAATTCTTGGGGAGGGAAAACTCGGCCATGGCTGCTCTCGTTGGCTCAGGCGGCTCGCGCGTCCGGGGACGCGTGAATAGCACGATGGATCAGGAAAACGACGTAGGCAATGATCGGAGCGACGGCGCAGGCCAGGGCCCACGCCCGCCGCTCGTTCCACTGCATCGAACGGTCGACCAGCATCCGCAGCGGGAACAGCGACCATGCGGCGATCGCGCCAACCCAGCCCAGATGCATTGCCGACATGTCGCTGCTCTCTCAGTAGACGCGCGGCTTCGGCGGCACCACGTCCACGTCGTTGCTCAACGTGTACATGTGCACCGGACGGTAATCGAAGCTGCACTTGCCCTTGTCGTCGACGGTGACCAGCGTGTGCTTCTGCCAGTTGACGTCGTCGCGGTCCGGATAGTCCTCGTGCGCGTGGGCACCGCGGCTTTCCTTGCGCTGTTCGGCCGAGTTGATGGTGGCCACGGCGTTGAGCAGCAGGTTGTTCAGCTCGTAGGTCTCGATCAGGTCCGAGTTCCACACCAGCGAACGGTCGGAGACCTTGACGTCCTGGAACGAGTCGAACACCTCGGCCATCTTCTGGCAGCCCTCTTCCAGCGTCTTGCTGGTGCGGAACACCGCCGCGTCGGACTGCATGGTGCGCTGCATGCGGTCGCGGATGACCGAGGTCGGGGTGTCGCCGTTGGCGTTGCGCAGCCTGTCCAGCAGGCCCAGCGCCTTGTCGCAGGCGTCGGACGGCAGCTGCTTGTGCGGCGCGCCGGAACGGATGGTCTCGGCGCAGCGGTTGGCCACCGCGCGGCCGAACACCACCAGGTCGAGCAGCGAGTTGGAGCCCAGGCGGTTGGCGCCGTGCACCGACACGCAGGCGGCCTCGCCGATCGCGTACAGGCCCGGCACCACAGCATCGGGGTCGTCGCCGACCTTGCGTACCACTTCGCCGTGGTAGTTGGTCGGGATGCCGCCCATGTTGTAGTGCACGGTCGGGATCACCGGGATCGGCTGCTTGTGCACGTCGACGCCGGCGAAGATCTTGGCGCTCTCGGCGATGCCCGGCAGCTTCTCGTCGATCACGCCCGGGCCCAGGTGGGTCAGGTCGAGCAGGATGTGGTCCTTGTGCTCGCCGACGCCGCGGCCTTCGCGGATCTCGATGGTCATCGAACGCGACACCACGTCGCGCGAGGCCAGGTCCTTGTAGTGCGGTGCGTAGCGCTCCATGAAGCGCTCGCCGTCGCTGTTGCGCAGGATGCCGCCTTCGCCGCGCACGCCCTCGGTGATCAGGCAGCCGGCGCCGTAGATGCCGGTCGGGTGGAACTGCACGAACTCCATGTCCTGCACCGGCAGGCCGGCGCGCATCACCAGGCCGCCGCCGTCGCCGGTACAGGTGTGGGCGGAGGTGGCGCTGAAGTAGGCGCGGCCGTAGCCGCCGGTGGCCAGCACCACGCCGTGGGAACGGAACAGGTGCAGGGTGCCCTCGGCCATGTCCAGCGCCAGCACGCCGCGGCAGACGCCTTCCTCGTCGAAGATCAGGTCGAGCGCGAAGTACTCGATCATGAAACGGGCGTTGTGCGCCAGCGACTGCTGGTACAGCGTGTGCAGCATGGCGTGGCCGGTGCGGTCGGCGGCGGCGCAGGTGCGCTGCGCCGACGGGCCTTCGCCGTACTTGGTGGTCATGCCGCCGAACGGACGCTGGTAGATCTTGCCGTCCTCGGTGCGCGAGAACGGCACGCCGTAGTGCTCCAGCTCGATGATGGCCGGGATGGCTTCACGGCACATGTACTCGATGGCGTCCTGGTCGCCCAGCCAGTCCGAGCCCTTGATGGTGTCGTAGAAGTGGTAGCGCCAGTCGTCCTCGCCCATGTTGCCCAGCGCGGCGGAGATGCCGCCCTGCGCCGCCACGGTGTGCGAGCGGGTCGGGAAGACCTTGGTCAGGCAGACGGTCTGCAGGCCCTTCTGGGCCAGGCCGAAGGTGGCGCGCAGGCCGGCACCGCCGGCGCCGACCACGACCATGTCGCATTTGTGTTCGGTGATCTTGTAAGCGGACATTCTGATTCAGTTCCCAAGCGCGATGCGGGCGACCGCGAAAACGCTGACGATCGCGCCGAGGACGGCGACGAACTTCACCGTGGTCTGCAACGCCAGGGCCAGCAGCGAGTTGTGGATGTAGTCTTCCAGGATCACCTGGATGCCCAGCTGCGCGTGCCAGAACATCGCGACCAGGAAGCCGACCAGCAGCACCGCGTTCCAGGGCTTGGACACCGCCTCGCTGGCGGTGACGTAGTCGGCACCGATCAGGCCCAGCACGAACACCAGGAACCAGATGGTGAGGAACACCAGTGCGGTGGCGGTCAGCCGCTGGTGCACGAAGTGCTCGGTGCCGGACTTGGCGGCACCCAGGCCGCGCACGTTCTTGAGCGGAGTACGGAAACGGCTCATGCGGCACCTCCCATGCACACGTAGATCCACACCAGCGCGGTGATCACCAGGCTGCCGATCACCGACAGCCAGCTGCTGCGCACGAACGTGGAGACTTTGTAGCCGATGGCGAAGTCCTGCACGATGTGGCGGATGCCGTTGCACAGGTGGTAGGCGAAGCACCAGGTCCAGCCGAACAGCACGACCTTGCCGTACCACGCGCTGGCGTGGGTGGTGAAGCAGTTCCAGGATTCGGGGCCCATCATCAGGGCGAGCAGGCCGCCGGCGATGATCAAGGCTCCGACAGACAGAACGATGCCGGTGGCTCGATGCAGGATCGAGGTGGCCATCTGGATCTGCCAGCGATACACCTGCAGGTGCGGGGAAAGGGGGCGTTCTCTGGTCGCCATTCGCTGGGCTCGTTTTCTCGGCTGGGCGGCTCACCGCCGCGTTGGCTCAATGCTGATCAGAAGTCGATGCAGCGTCCGTTTTTCTCCCAATCGCCATATCGCACCGGATCCAGTCCGCCGCGACCACCGATTTCCTTCTGCTCCGTGGGCGGTTCAGGGCGCTCCTGCGCCTCCGGTACCAGCGGAGCTTCGGCTTCGGTTTCGGGAGTGGGGGTTGTTTGGCCTATCATCGTGGGTCTCGCAACGCACAAATTTTAGTCCCCGTTCACGTGCCTGACAACCTGCCCCCCGTTTTCGCCGGTTTTTCCCGGCTGCCGCAGTCGCAGCTGGTGGCGCTTTCCGGCCCCGACGCCCTCGCCTTCGCCCAGGCCCAGTTCGCCAGCGACGTGCTGGCCCTTGCCGACGGCCATTGGCAGTGGAGCGCCTGGCTGACCGCCAAGGGCCGGGTGACCGCGGTGTTCCAGCTGCTGCGCATCGACGACGGGCAACTGCTGCTGGTACTGAACGACGGCCAGGCCGACGATTTCGCCGCGCAGCTGCAGCGCTTCGTGTTCCGCCGCAAGCTGAGCATCGGCCGCCGCGACGACCTGGCCGTCGCCGGCAGCTTCACCGCGCCGGAGCTGGCCACCGGTGCAGCGCTGGCGCAGCTTGCGGACGGAGCGCTCGAACTGGATGCCGGCGGCAACGAGGCGCTGCCGCGCACCCTGCGCCTGGCACCGGCAACCGCGCTGGCCGATGCCAGCGACGCCGACATCGCGCTGGCGTGGCGCCAGTCCGACCTGCGCTACGGGTTGCCGCGGCTCGATCCTTCGCAGCGCGAGCAGTGGACGCCGCAGCAGCTCGGGCTGGACCGGCTGGCCGCCTACAGCGTCAAGAAGGGCTGCTACCCGGGCCAGGAAATCGTGGCCCGCACCCACTTCCTGGGCAAGGCCAAGCGTTCGCTGCAGCTGCTGCAGATCGCCGAGGGCGCCGAGGCCGGCGGCGAGGTCCGCCAGGGCGACGCCGTCATCGGCACCCTTGCCAGCGTTGCCGGCAACCTGGCGCTGGCCGTGCTGCCACTGGAGATCCCGGCCGGGCCGCTGCAGGTCGGCGGCGCCGAGGCAACGCCGCTGCCCCTGCTGGACGGACTGGCGCGCTGATCATGCCGCGCCGGCGGCCGGCTCCAGCCGTTCCTCGCTGTCGCCGTCGAAAAAATGCAGCGCCTGCGGCTGCACCGCCACGCGGATCGACCGCCCCACCGCGGGCAACGCCTGCGGCGCCACCCGCATCACCAGCGGCTGCTCGCCCCTGCGCAGGTTGACGAAGATCTCGTTGCCGACCGGCTCGATGCCGTCGATGTCGGCGGCGAATGCGGACGCGTCGCCAGCGCGGGCCGGCTGCAGGTGCTCCGGGCGCACGCCGACGACGACCTCCCGCTCCAGCCAGCGCGGATCGATCGGCGCGGCCCCCAACGGCACCGCTGCACCGTCGCCCCGCTCCAGCACCACGCCGCCGTCGCCGGAACGCAAACGGCCACGCAGCACGTTCATCGCCGGACTGCCCAGGAACCCGGCCACGAACAGGTTGGCCGGGCGCTGGTACAACGCCATCGGCGTGTCGATCTGCTGGATAACCCCGTCCTTCAGCACCACGATGCGCTGGCCCAGGGTCATCGCCTCGACCTGGTCGTGGGTGACGTAGATCATGGTGGTGCCCAGCTTGCGATGCAGCTGCGCGATCTCGGTGCGCACGCTGTGGCGCAGCTTGGCATCCAGGTTGGACAGCGGCTCGTCGAGCAGGAACACCGCCGGCTCGCGCACCAGCGCGCGGCCCAGCGCCACGCGCTGGCGCTGGCCGCCGGACATCGCCCGCGGCAGCTTGTCCAGCATGCCGGTCAGCCCCAGGGTCCGCGCCGCCTCGTCGACGCGACTGGCGATGGTGGCCTTGTCGTGGCCGCGCAGCTTCAGCCCGAAGGCGAGGTTCTCGGCCACGGTCATGTGCGGATACAGCGCGTAGCTCTGGAACACCATGGCGATGTCGCGATCCTTCGGCACCACGTCGTTGACCACGCGCTCGCCGATGCGCAACGTGCCGGCACTGATCTCCTCCAGCCCGGCCACCATCCGCAGCAGCGTCGACTTGCCGCAACCCGACGGCCCCACCAGCACCATCAACTCGCCGTCGGCCACCTCGAAACTGGCGCCCTGTACCGCTACCTGGCCGTTGTCGTACACCTTGCGGACGCCGTCCAGCTGCACTTTCGCCATTGTCCGATCCCGTTGCCTCTCTCTGCTGCGCGCGCCGGCCAGGCCGGAAACGGATCAATTGCAACCATTCTCGCGGTGCTGGCACCGCATCCGAATACGAATACAGTGTCGGCATTCTGCCACGGCGGCGTTCCAGCATGGCACCATCGAGGATGGCGACGGCGTCGCCGCTGTGCGCGTGGGCAATGCCCGCGCGACGACGGCAACGGCGGGGAATCCGGCCACGTCCGCCATCCGCTGCGGCGGCGCCGGGCGACGCAGGACAAGATGCAGCAAGTACACCCTTGGAACCCAGATAACAGGCGATTGACAACGATGTCACCAGAACCCGAAACTCGAGCCATGCACGACACCCTCCTCCTGTTTGGCGCGACCGGCGATCTGGCCCAACGCTACCTGTTCCCGTCCCTGCTGCGGCTGCTCGGCGACGGCCTGCTCCCCGAGGATTTCCGCGTCCGTGCACTGGCGCTGTCGCCGCACGACACCGAGGCTTTCCGCGAGATCCTGCGCCCGCGCCTGCAGCAGGCGATCCCGCAGGCCAGCCAGGACGACATCCATTCGCTGCTGCAGCGCATCGACTACCGCTCGGTCGATCTGCGCAATCCCGAGTCGGTGGCCGAGGCGGTCAGGGACCTGGCGCACCGCCATTGCGTCAGCTACCTGGCGATCCCGCCGGGACTGTACATCTCCACCTGCGAAGGACTGGCGCTGGGCGGCGCGCTCGCCGCACCGAACCGGCTGATGCTGGAAAAACCGATCGGCTCGGATTCGCGCAGCGCCGAGGAAATCCTCAGGGCGATCGGCGCGCTGATCGACGAGGACCGGGTGTTCCGCCTGGACCACTACCTGGGCAAGGCCGCGGTGCAGAACCTGTTGGCGCTGCGCTTCGGCAACACGCTGCTGGAGGCGGTGTGGAACCGCAACCACATCGAGTCGGTGCACATCCTGGTGGCCGAAAGCGAGGGCGTGGACGGCCGCGACGCCTATTACTCGCGCTCCGGTGCGCTGCGCGACATGGTGCAGAGCCACATCCTGCAGTTGCTGTGCCTGGTGGCGATGGAGCCGCCGGCCTCGCTGGAGGCCGACCGCATCCGCGACGAGAAAGTGAAGGTGCTGCGCGCCCTGCGCCCGCTCGACGCGCGCCATGCCGCACGCGACAGCGTGCGCGGCCGCTACACCGCCGGCACCATCGACGGCCAGCCGGCGCAGGCCTACCAGCCACCGGAAGGCAGCGAGGCCGAGACCTTCGTCGGTGTCACCGCGCACATCGACAACTGGCGCTGGTCGGGGGTGCCGTTCCACCTGTGCACCGGCAAGCGCCTGCCCGAGCGCACCACCCGGGTGGTGGTCACGCTCAAGCCGGTCACCCACTGGCTGTTCGAACGCCCGGACCGCCGCCACGCCGCGCCCAATCGCCTGACCTTCCAGCTGCAGCCGCAGGAGAACATCGAACTGGGGCTGATGAGCTCGCTGGCCGGCCCGGAATGGGGCGCGCTGGAACTGCAGCCGCTGGAACTGGAGCTGTCGGTGCCCACCGGCCTGCATCGCCGCATCGCCTACGAGCGGCTGTTCCTGGACGCCTTCAACGGCAACCACGCGCTGTTCGTGCGCGATGACGAGGTGCGCGCCGCCTGGGCCTGGATCGACAGCATCAGCAGCGCATGGCAGCAAGCCGGACTGCCGCTGCAACCCTACCCCGCCGGGCAATGGGGTCCGGAAACGGCGCATGGCTTTCTGCCGGCCGATTTCGACCACGCCCCGGCGACGCCGCGGAGCGAGGCATGAGCGCGGCCCCGCAGCCGGTGCTGGTCGCCGACATCGGCGGCACCAACGCCCGCTTCGCGCTGGCCGACATCGCCGCGGCCACGCCGCTGGACCCGTCCAGCATCCGCGAGTTCGCCGTGGTCGATTTCCCGTCGCTGGGCGACGCGGCGCGGCACTACCTGGAACAGCTCGGCGCCAGCGCCCGCAGCGGCGTGTTCGCCGTGGCCGGGCGCGTGGACGGCGACGAGGCGCGCATCACCAACCATCCGTGGGTGATCTCGCGCTCGCGCACCGCCGCCATGCTCGGCTTCGACAGCCTGCACCTGATCAACGATTTCGCCGCCCAGGCCATGGCCATCGCCTTGCTGCAGCCCGCGGACGTGGTCCAGATCGGCGGCGCCGTCTGGCAGCCGGGCACGCCCGGGCAGCCGCGCAACTATGGCGTGATCGGCCCTGGCACCGGGTTGGGCGTGGGCGGGCTGATCGTCCGCCACGGCCGCTGCTACCCGCTGGAAACCGAAGGCGGCCACGCCAGTTTCCCGCCGGGCACGCCGGAGGAGATCCGCATCCTGGAGATCCTGTCGCAGCAGTTCGGGCGGGTTTCCAACGAACGCCTGATCTGCGGCCCGGGCCTGGTCAACATCCACCGCGCGCTCAGCGAGATCGCCGGCACCGACCCAGGCCAGCTGCAGCCGGCCGACGTCACCGCCCGTGCCGCACAGGGCGATCCGGTCTCGATGCGGGCGATCGACGTGTTCCTGGCCGTGTTCGGTTCGATCGCCGGCGACCTGGTGCTGGTGCAGGGCGCCTGGGACGGCGTGTTCCTCACCGGCGGGCTGGTGCCGCGGATGCTCGATTCGCTGCAGCACTCCGGCTTCCGCCAGCGCTTCGAGAACAAGGGCCGGTTCTCGCCGATCATGGCGCGGGTGCCGTCGCTGGCGGTGACCCATCCCTGCCCCGGCCTGCTCGGCGCCGCCGCCTACGCCGCCGATGCCGCGCAAGACCAAGGAGCCAGCCGATGACCGCCGCCGCTTCCGACCGCATCATCCTGGTCCGCCATGCCGATGCGGACGAGTGGATCGAGAACGTGGCGGCGGAGATGCGCCGGATCCTGGAACACGAGATCGGCCAGCGCGGCCGCGCGCGCATGCTGCTGTCCGGCGGCACCACGCCGGCGCCGGTGTACCAGGCGCTGGCCGAGCTGCCGCTGGAATGGGACCGGGTCGAGGTCGGGCTGGTGGACGAGCGCTGGCTGTCGCCGCAGGACCGCGACAGCAACGCATGGCTGGTGCGCAACAGCTTCCTCAACCGCGCCGAGGGCGCGCATTTCGACCCGCTGGTGCGGGTCGGCAAGCCGCTGGCCGAATGCGTGCACAGCGCCAACCTGCAGGCCCAGCACAGCCAGCCGCCGTGCCTGGCGGTGCTGGGCATGGGCAACGACGGCCACACCGCCTCGCTGTTCCCCGGCTCGCGCGACCTGCCGCGGGCGCTGGCCAGCCCGCACCCCTATGCCGCGCTCGACGCCACCGGCTGCCCCGTCGCCAACGACTGGCCGCTGCGTATCACCCTGACCCCGCACGGCCTGGCCCAGGCCGGCTCGCGCCTGCTGCTGCTGCGCGGCCAGCAGAAGCTCGACGTGCTGAACGCGGCACTGGAGGTCGGCACCGAGCTGACCCACCCGATACTGGCCGCGGTCGCCGCGCCCGGCAGCCGCCTGCGCGTGCACTGGTGTGCTTGAGCACCCGCACGTCCCCGCGCGGGGACTCGGCCGCGGCCATCGCCGGCAAGAACCCGCATGCCGCCGTGCGGGATTCCATACCAAGGCGGGCATTTCCCCGCCCTCCACTCATAGCCGATAGCCAATGAGCCTGCATCCGAAGATCGAAGCCGTCACCGAACGCATCCGCCGCCGCAGCGCCGCCTCCCGCACCGCCTACCTGGCCGGCATCGAGGAGACGGTGCGCAACGGTCCCAACCGCAAGCCGCTGAGCTGCGCCAACCTGGCGCACGTGTTCGCCGCCTGCGGCGACACCGACAAGTCGCGCCTGCGCGGCGACATCACCCCCAACCTGGGCATCGTCACCGCCTACAACGACATGCTCTCGGCGCACCAGCCGTACGAGCTGTATCCCGAACGCATCCGCGCCCTCGCCCGCCAGCTGGGCGCCACCGCCCAGGTCGCCGGCGGCGTGCCGGCGATGTGCGACGGCGTCACCCAGGGCCGCGGCGGCATGGAGCTGTCGCTGTTCTCGCGCGACGTGATCGCCCAGGCCACCGCGGTCGGCCTGAGCCACGACGCGTTCGACGCCGCGCTGTACCTGGGCATCTGCGACAAGATCGTGCCCGGCCTGCTGATCGGCGCGCTGGCGTTCGGCCACCTGCCGGCGCTGTTCGTGCCGGCCGGGCCGATGCCGGCCGGCATCCCCAACAAGAAGAAGGCCGAGGTGCGCGAGCGCTACGCCGCCGGCGAGGCCACCCGCGAGGAGCTACTGGAGGTGGAGGCGCAGTCCTACCACGCGCCGGGCACCTGCACCTTCTACGGCACCGCCAATTCCAACCAGGTGCTGCTGGAGGCGATGGGCGTGCAGCTGCCGGGCAGCTCGTTCGTCAACCCGGGCACGCCGCTGCGCGCGGCGCTGGACGAAGCCGCGGTGCGGCGGGTGCTGCAGATGACCGCGCTGGGCGACGACTACCGGCCGCTCGGCCGGCTCATCGACGAACGCGCCATCGTCAACGCGGTGGTCGCGCTGATGGCCACCGGCGGTTCCACCAACCACACCATCCACTGGATCGCGGTGGCGCGCGCGGCCGGCATCGTCCTGACCTGGGACGACATGGACCAGATCTCGCAGGTGGTGCCGCTGCTCGCGCGGGTGTACCCGAACGGCGAGGCCGACGTGAACCGCTTCCAGGCCGCCGGCGGCGTGCCGTTCGTGTTCCGCGAGCTGCTCGATGCCGGCCTGATGCACGACCTCGTCACCGTGGCGCCGGGCGGCATGCGCGAATTCGCCCGCGAACCGCGGCTGGACGACGGCGCGCTCTCCTCCGTCCCCGCGGCGGCGGTGTCGGCCGACGAGTCGGTGGTGCGCACCGTGGCGGCGCCGTTCGAGGCCCAGGGCGGGCTGCGCCTGCTGCGCGGCAACATCGGCCGCGGCCTGATCAAGCTGTCGGCGGTCAAGCCCGAGCACCGCTTCGTCGAGGCGCCGGCGGTGGTGGTCGACGCGCCGCAGAAACTCAACAAGCTGCATGCCGCCGGCGTGCTGCCGCGGGACTTCGTCGCCGTGGTCACCTACCAGGGCCCGCGCGCCAACGGCATGCCGGAACTGCACTCGCTCGCCCCGCTGCTGGGCATGCTGCAGAACCAGGGCCGGCGCGTGGCGCTGGTCACCGACGGCCGCCTGTCCGGCGCTTCCGGCAAGATCCCGGCGGCGATCCATGTCACCCCGGAAGCCGCGCGCGGCGGCCCGATCGGCAAGGTCCGCGACGGCGACCTGCTGCGCCTGGACAGCGAATCGGGCGTGCTGCAGGTGCTGGTGGAGGAAGCCGAATGGAACGCGCGCGACTGCGCCGCCAACACCTCGCGCCCCGGACACGACCTCGGCCGCAACCTGTTCGCGTTCAGTCGCGCGATGGTCGGCCCGGCCGACCAGGGCGCGATCTCGATCTCCTGCGGCCCTCCGGACCACGACGGCGGCATCTGGGACTACGACGCCGAATACGAACTGGGCGACACCCCGGCGGCCGCGCTCGCGCCGCACGAGTCCAAGGACGCCTGACCCTTGCCATCGCTTCCCGCAGCCCGGTCCAGCGCCGCGCCGCGGTCATCCACCGAAGGAGTTCCATGAGCATCGCCCAGCACCAGAACCGCGCCGAACAGTTGCTGCACGCCGCCGGCATCCTGCCGGTACTCACCGTGCACACCCTCGAGCAGGCCCGCCGCGTTTCCGCCGCCCTGCTCGAAGGCGGGCTGCCGGCGATCGAGCTGACCCTGCGCACCCCGGTCGCGATCGAGGCGCTGGCGCTGCTCAAGCGCGAACTGCCGGACGTGGTGGTCGGCGCCGGAACGGTGCTGGATGTGCAGCAGATGCAGCAGGCGATCGATGCCGGCGCCGATTTCCTGGTTACGCCCGGCACCCCGGCGCACATGGCCGAGGCGCTGGCGCAGGCACCGCTGCCGGTAGTGCCCGGCGCCGCCACCCCGACCGAGCTGCTGGCGCTGATGCACCGCGGCTTCCGTGTCTGCAAGCTGTTCCCGGCCTCGGCCGTGGGCGGGCTGGCGATGCTCAAGGGGCTGGCCGGACCGCTGGCCGACCTCAAGCTGTGCCCCACCGGCGGCATCGGCGAGGCCACCGCCGCCGACTACCTGGCGCAGCCGAACGTGGTCTGCATCGGCGGTTCGTGGATGGTGCCCGGCGACTGGATCGACAACGGCCAGTGGGACAAGGTACGCGACAGCGCCGCCAACGCCGCCGCCATCGTGCGCCGGGTCCGCGCCGGCTGAGTCCATGCAGCAGCACTGTAGGAGCGACGTCAGTCGCGACGGGGCCTTACCGATAGAACCCTGTCGCGACTGACGTCGCTCCTACAGATGCCGGGGGACTCATGGCCGCCGGGCGCGTTCGGCGCGGCGCAGCGCCGCCGGCAGTTCGATCTCCACCGTCGCCGGCAACTGCAGCAATCGCAATTCACCGCCCAACCACTGCGCCGGCTCGCCGTTGACCCTGGTCGCGCCGGGCACGCCTTCGTAGGGCCACGGCAGCACCAGGCCGCCGGCCGGCAGCGTCAGGCCCTCGCCCACGCTCAGCTTCAGCTGGCGGTCGCTGCGGCTGAGCGTGTAGCCCAGCGGGCCGTGCGTGGTGCGCAGCCGCTCGATCGCGATGCCCTCGCCGGCCAGCCATGCACTGGGCACGCCCGCGGCCAGCACGATGCTGTCGTCCACCTCGCGCTCGTAGGCGAACATGTCCAGCGCCGAACGCACGAAGTCCGAGGCCACCCAGGCATGCGGCAGGTCGCCGACGAAGAACGGCTGGCGCGGCGTGTGCGACACCACCTCGGCCCACTGGTTCCACGCCACCGGCGCACGGTCGGCGAGGAAGAACCGCGCCGCCTCCCAGGCCCGTTCGCGCCAGCCCAGGCGCACGAACGCGCCGACGTTGCGCCATTCGTACGGGGTGTAGTCCTTCCACCCGCGCTGGCCGTCGCGGCGCGCGACGAACTGCGTCCAGTAGCGTTCGAAGGTGTTGTCCAGGTACGGCTGCGGCAACCGCCCCTGCTCGCCGCCCGGCGCCAGCGCGATGGTGGTCGAGGTGGGATCGAAGTCGCCCAGCTCCGCCGCGCCCGGCAGGTAGTCGATGCCGTGCTGGCGCACCGCCGCGCGCAGCGAATCCTGCAGGTCGGCGTGGAACTGGTCGCGCGAGGCGGTCATGCCGGCGAGCACCTCCTCCTTGCCCAGCGCGCTGGCGATCTCCACCGCATCCTTGTAGCCGCGCAGCGCCCAGAAGTTGTCCCAGTACGAGTGCATCGGCTTGGCCGAATAGCCCTCGTGGCTGATCGAGGCCGGCATCATCCCGTAGAAGGCCGGGTTGCGCATGAAGTTCTCTTCGCTGCGCTCGCTCTGGCGCAGCTGCTCCATGTAGCCGAACGCCGCCTGCACGTGCGGCCACATCCGCTCCAGGAACGCGCTGTCGCCGGTATGGCGCCAGTACTCGGCGATGTTGAAGATCAGCTCGCCGTGGCTGTCGTTCTCCGGCACCGGGTCGCTGCCGCGCGCATCCACGCAGCACGGCACCATGCCGTTGTCGAACTGGTACGGCGCATACCAGTCCACGTACTGGCGCACCGCATCGGCGCGTCCCAGCCGCAGCAGCCCCTCGGAGATCATCGCGCCGTCGCGGATCCAGCTGCGCGCATAGGAGCGCGTGCCCGGCTGCAGGCTCGGCCCCACCCGCGAGATCAGCATGTGTGCCAGCGCCGTGCGCAGGCTGTCGGCCAGCGCCTGCCCTTCCTCGGGTACCCGCAGGCGCACGCGGTCGAGCTTGCCGCGCCACATCGACGCCACCTGCTGCTGCGCCTTCTCGGCGTCGAACGCCGCCGACATCTGCCACGCCCCGGTCTGCGGCAGCACCAGCGCCACCTCGCGGCTCTCGCCCGGGGCCAGCGTCCAGCGGTAGAGCATCGCGCCGGACGCCAGCCCGGTCGCGTCCCTGACCTCGCGCGTGGGCGGCGGCTGCGCATCGCCCAGGTGGGTGACCTCCAGCTTGCTGTCGAACGCGCTGGCGAACGCCGCGTCCGGCGCCTGCGCGGCGTGGATGCGCGGCCGGCCGTTGACCTCGACGCGGTTGCCGTCGAAGGACAGATTGTCGATGCGGCTGACGCCGCCGACGGTATTGAGGAACTGGCTGGGCGGATTGACCTGGAACGGACGCACCGCCAGCGCCAGCGTGTAGTCGTGCGGCGCCGTGTCCGGGTTGTGCAGCCGGTAGCGCGCCACCAGTTGCGCCTGCTCCGGGCTGCCCTGCACGAAGCCGGTCACCTGCAGCCGCAACCGTTCGTGCCGCCACTCCACGGTCGGGATCGGCAGGTAGCGGTCCTGCAGGCTCTGGCTCGTGGCCACGTCGGCCCAGCCCAGGGTCTTGCCGTCGACCACCACGAACGGCTCGACGCTGAAATCGCCCTTGCCCGGCTCGATCGCGCCATCCTCGCCGATCAGGCCCTGCTCGCGCCCGCCGTCCAGGCCCAGCAGCGTCCAGTACGGCTGTTCGCCGCTGAAGCCGCGCGGCAGCGCACCGCGCGGCAGCTCGCGCGCGATGGACTTGACGAAGTCGTTGGGCGTGGCGGCGAACTCCAGCGGCTTGAGGCTGATGTCCTTGATGCCGTAGCGCCAGTTCGGCCCATCCACCAGGTCGAAGCGCAGGTAGCGCGCCTCGGTCTCCGGCAGCGCCAGCCAGTCGCGGCCGCCGCCGCCGGCCACCACCTCGCGCAGCTTGCGCCAGTCGCGTCCGTCGATGGAGGCCTTGACCACGTAGCGCGAAGCTTCCAGCCTCGGCATCCACTGGATCACCGCGCCGCCGAATTCGCGCACCTTGCCCAGGTCCAGGCTGATGGTCTGCTGCTTGACCCCGCCGCTGATCCAGAAGGTGTCGGGACGGCCGTCGGCGATGCGCTGCTGCAAGGCGGTGGCGGTGTCGGCGATCACCGTGGCGGTCAGCGCCGAGCCGTCCACCGGCGGCAGCGGCTCCATCCTCAGCTTGTCGAAGCACACCGTGCCCTTGCCGCCGACCTTGCTGTAGATGGTGAACTCCACCGCGGCGCTGCGCCGCAGCTGCGGGTCCGGGTCCGGCCCCCAGGCCTTCTCCACGTGCCGCTTGCGCCAGGACACCGGCGTCCAGCCCTTCGGGAACGAATAGCCGGGCCGGTTGACCCACCACACGTTGTCGCCGCTGGCGTCGATCAGCTTGAACTGCAGGTCGTTGGCCGGCGAGTCGCCGCGCAGCTCGAAACCGAGCCGGTAGTTCTCCGGATAGGCGATGTCCAGCCTGCGGCGCAACCCGGCATAGCCGGAGACATTGTGGAAGTTGTAGTCCAGGCACAGCGCGCGGCCGCCGCCGCTGCCCGCCACCGGGCGCAGCGAACCGCTGACCTGGTTGGACACCACCAGCTGCCAGGCCGAGGGATCGTTGAAATCGTCGAGCACGGTGGCCGACGCCATGGGCGCACCGCCCGACAGCAGCAAGCCGGCCAGCAACCACGCACCGATACCCGTTTTCATCGACTGGACCTCATTCCAACTCCGCGATCATCGCCGGATTCTCGCAAAACGCGGCGTTGCCTGCGCCGGTGTGGCGCGCCATGCCAAGCGGCGGCAACCTTGGCGCGTGGCGACGCGTTCACCTCGGTGGCGCCTCGCTTCCCCGCGGCGCGGCCGGGCGTTCGCGGCAGCGCGAGGCAGTGGCTCGCAAGCTCCCACGTCCTCATTATTCATGTTGCCATCCATGGCGCGACATCGCTGGCTCCGGAAACTCCTGCCCGGCCATCCGTGGCCGGGCGTTCGCCGGCGCGCGAGGCAGTGCCTCGCAAGCGCGCCGGCTCACCCCTTCACGCTCCCCAGCAGCAGGCCCTGGATGTAGTAGCGCTGCAGCAGCAGGAACAGCAGCAGCACCGGCACCACCGTCACCACCGCGCCGGCCATCATCATCTCCACGTCCATGATGTGTTCGCGCGACAGCGCGGCCAGCGCCACCGGCAGGGTGTAGTGCTCCTGGTCGGTCAGCACGATCAGCGGCCACATGAAGTCGTTCCAGGCGGCCATGAAGGTGAAGATGGCCAGCGTCACCAGCACCGGCTTGAGCATCGGCAGCACGATCCAGAAGAAGATCCGCAGCTCGCCGGCGCCGTCGATGCGCGCCGCCTCCAGCAGCTCGTCCGGGATCGAGCGCGCGTACTGGCGCACCAGGAAGATGCCGAACACGCCGGCCAGCGCCGGCACGATCACCCCGCCGAAGCTGTTGACCAGCCCCAGCTGCTTCATCAGCAGGAACAACGGCAGCATCGCCACCTGCGCCGGGATCACCAGCGCCGCCAGCAGCAGCTGGAACAGCCGCTCGCGCCCGGCGAAACGCAGCTTGGCGAAGGCGTAGCCGGCCATGGTGTTGAGCAGCAGCGAACCCGCGGTGATCGACAGCGACACCAGCAGGCTGTTGAGGAAATTGCGGGCCATGCCGGTGCGCGCGAACAGTTCCTGGTAGTTCGCGGCGCTCAGCGCCGAGGGCAGCAGCGGCGGCGGGAAGCGCGAGGCCTCGCCGGCCGGCATGAACGATACCGACAGCATCCACAGCAGCGGCGCCAGGCTGACCGCGGCCAGCGCCAGCAGTGCGCCGTGCACCCACCAGCCATGCCAGCGCGACTGGCCGATCTCGCGGCTCATGGAAAAGAGTCCGCGCACATGGCTGTGCGCTGCTTTTGCGTGGGACTCACAACAGTTCCTTCCTGCGCCCCAGGCGCAGCATCAGCGCGGTCACCGCCAGGATGATCAGGAACAACAGGAACGCCACCGCCGAGGCGCGCCCCAGGTTCCACCACTTGAAGCCTTCCTCGAACATGAAGTACAGCACGCTGACCGTGCTCTGCAGCGGGTCGCCGCGGGTCATCACGTAGGGCTCGGCGAACAGCTGGAAGTAGCCGGACACGGTGATCACCCCGACCACCAGCAGCACCGGCCCCAGCATCGGCAGGGTGATGTGCAGGAACTGCCGCCAGCGCGAGGCGCCGTCGATGCGCGCAGCCTCGTACAGGTCGCGCGGGATCGCCTGCAGCCCGGCCAGCAGGATCACCATGTTGTAGCCGAAGTTCTTCCACACCGCGAACAGCATGATGGTCGGCATCGCCCAGCGCGGGTCGCCCAGCCAGTCGACCGGGGCGATGCCCACCTGCGCCAGCGCCCAGTTCACCAGGCCGTAGCTGGTGTGGAACAGGTAGCGCCAGATCACCGCCACCGCCACCAGCGTGGTCACCACCGGCGCGAACAGCGCGGTGCGGAACAACGCCTTGAAACGCGCCACCGGCGCGTTGAGCAGCAGCGCCGCCCCCAGCGACACCGCGATCGACAGCGGCACCCCGACCACCACGAAGTACGTGGTGTTCCACAACGACTTCCAGAACATCGGCGTGCGCAGCAGGTCCAGGTAGTTGCCCAGCCCGGTGAAGCGCAGGTGCTGCGGGTCGGCCAGCGCGTACAGGTCGAAGTCGGTCAGGCTCAGCGCCAGCGCCGCCAGCACCGGCAGGCCGAAGAACACGCCGATGACGACCAGCGCCGGCCCGGCGAAGATCCAGCCGGCCAGTGCGCCCCGCTTCACCGCCCGGCTCCTTCTTGCGCGGCCGCCGCGGCGGCTTCCTGTTCGCGGATCCAGCGGCGCTTGGCCAGGATCGCGTCCACCCGCCGGTCGAGTTCATCCACCGCCGCGTCCTGGCCCAGGCCGCCGCGCACCACCTGCTCGGTGACGATGCGCATCTCCTGCACGATCCGCTCCCACTCCAGCACCTTCGGCGTGGGCCTGACCCGCTCCAGCTGGTCGCGGAACGCCGCCGCCAGCGGGTCGCCGGCCAGCGAGGGATGCTCCCAGGTACTGCGGCGCGGCGGCAGGTCGCCGATCAGCGCATGGAAGCGCTGCTGGATGTCCGGGCGCGACAGGAACTCCACCAGTTTCCAGGCCGCGTCCTTGTGCGGCGAGGAACGGAAGATCACCAGGCTGGTGCCGCCGGCGATACCGGCGCCCGGGCCGTCGGGGCCGGGCAGCGGCGCGGTACCCCACTGCCCCGCCAGTTCCGGCGGTTGGCGCCGGTTGAACTCGCGGATGTTCCAGGGCCCGGACAGGTAGAACGCGTTGAAGCCGCGGAAGAACTCGTCCCACACGTTGGAGATCTGGGTCTCGGACATCTTCGGCGCCCAGCCCTGCTCGAACATCCCGGCGTAGAACGCCAGCGCGCGGCGGAAGCCGGGGCTGCGGAAGTTGCCGCGGGTGTCGCCATCGCGCAGCAGCGGGTCGTCCTGCTGCAGCGCGAACGACAGCTGCTGCTCGAACTCGTTGATCGGCATCAGCACCGCGTAGCGGTCCGGCCCCTGCTGGCGCTTGATCGCCGCCATCATCGCCTGCCACTCGGCCCAGGTCCGCGGCGGCTGGTCGAAGCCGGCGCGCGCCAGCAGGTCCTTGCGGTAGAACAGCAGGCGGGTGTCGACGTACCACGGCACGCCCACCAGCTCGCCGTCGATCAGGTTGGTGTCCCAGATGCCGGGGAAATAGTCGTCGGCCCGCACCTCGGCCGAAGCGTCGACGTACGCCTGCAGCGGCGTGAGCGTCTGCAGCGTGGCGAACTCCGGGATCCAGGTGTTGCCCAGCTGGCAGAGGTCCGGCAGGCCATCGGCGGCGAACGCGGTGAGCAGCTTCTCGTGCGCGGCGGTCCACGGGATGTTCTGCACCTGCACGCGGATGCCGGGGTTCTGCTGCTCGAACTCGCGGATCAGCTCGGCCACCACCTCGGCCTCGCGGCCCATCGCCCAGAACCGCAGCGTCACCCCCTGCGGCTCGCGCGCGCAGCCGGCGGCCAGCAGCGCGAGCAGCAGCACCAGCAGGGCCCGGCAGCCGGCGGCCATCGCGCGCCTACTTGCCCTGCGAGGGCCGCGGCGCGGCGTTCTTCTGTTCCTGCGCGGCGGCGGCGCGCGATTCGGCGATGCCGGCGGCCCGCGCCGAGGCGGCCTTCTCGTCGCGCTGCGGCAACGGCGGCAGTTCGCCCTCCGGGGTCAGCCAGCCGCCGACGAAGCCGGCCCGCTCCAGCCCGGTGCGGATGTACTTGTTGCGCTTCATCACGTCCCAGACGAACTCGTTGCGGTAGTTGGCGATCATCGTCAGGATCGGCCCCTGGTCGATGCCGATGTAGTCGCTGGCCACCCAGCCGCGGTCGGGCACCAGCCGTCCGGTCTTCAGCGGGATGTCGTAGTTGAAGCTGGGGTTGAACGAGTCCAGGAAGCCGTAGCTGGAATACAGGAAATCGCCGTAGCGCCTGTGCATCTCCTGGGTGGCCGGGATCACCACCTCCGGCGCGAACACCAGCGAGGCGATGGCCGCGGTCGGGGCGATGGTGCCGTCGTCGAAGTTCTCGCGCAGGCCGGCGCCGCGCGCCGAATAGTGGCGGAACTGGCGCTGCTCGCCACGGTATTCCTGGGTGGTGTTCTGCGGGCCGTCGCCGGCGGTCAGGCCCCACACGTTCTCGCCGTAGTCCTTCCACTTCATCGGGTTGTCGATGGCGTAGTCGCGCTGGGCCAGGGTCGCGCGGCGGCTGTTGAGGAAGTAGTCGATGCCGCGCTCGCGCATGTACTGGTCCTGCAGGTCGCGGAAATCGATCCAGACATGGCTGTACTGGTGGCCGAACTGCGGCCCGAACGCCAGGTATTCCTGGCCCTGGAACACGCCCCAGTCGTTGTCGTAGGTGCGCGCCCACACCGTCCACGCGTCCGGGCTGACCGGGTGCGTGGGCGAGCCCAGGGCGAGGATGTACAGCATCATCGCCTCGTTGTAGCCCATCCAGTCGTGCTCGATGAAGCCGCTTTCCGGGAACCAGCCCATCGACACCAGCGGCGCGCGCCGCTGCAGCCAGTTCCAGTCCACGCGCCGGTACAGCACGTCGGCGATCTGGCGGATCTCCTTCTCGCGCGCGTCGTCGCCGTCGTAGTACGACTGCGCGAACAGCACGCCCATCAGCAGCAGCGCGGTGTCGACGCTGGAAAGCTCCACCCAGCTGTCGTAGCGGTGCCCCTGCTGCATGTCCAGGAAGTGGTAGTAGAAGCCCTTGTGGCCGGTCCTGCCGGTGCGCTGCGGCCCCATCGGCGCGTCGCGGAAGAACCGCAGCGTGGTCAGGGTGCGGTCCACCGCCTGGTTGCGGCTGACCCAGCCGTTCTCGATGCCGATCGGATAGGCGGTCAGCGCGAAGCCGATCGAGGCGATGCTGGCGAACGGCCGCGAGGGGTAGCGGTCCGGTGTCAGCCCGTTGACCTCGTTGGTGGTGTCCCAGAAGAACTGGAAGGTGCGCCGCTCGATGTCGTCGAACAACGGCGGCAGTTCCGGCTTCAACGGTCGCGGCGGCAGCTCGGCCTCCACCAGGATCACCTCCGGGCGCGGCTTCTCCGCCGCGGGCGGTTGCTGCTGCTGGCAGCCGGCGAGGAAGGCACCGGCCACGACGGCCAGCGGCAACAGCGGAACGTGGAGGAAGCGGCGGAGAGTCAAGGCGGATATCCGTGGAATCGGTTACATCCTGCCACGACCCGGGGTCGCGGAGGAATGCTCCATGCTGAACCTCCCGGCCACCCGCGCAAGGGTGGCCGGGCGCCGCACTTACCAATCAAGCCCGAAGGACAGCTTGAAGGTACGGGTCTGGTACTGGTCCCAGCTGTTGGTCACGCCGGTGTCCCAGTTCATGCCGTAGCTCCTCCAGTTGGTCCAGTCGAACACGTTGAGGATGTCGGCGCGGACCTTGAGCTTCAGGTCGCTGCCGGTATCCCACACCTTGGCGATCGACAGGTCGAACTGCTTGAAGCCCAGGGTGCCGTCCGGCTGGAAGCTGCGGATGGTGGTCGGGTTGCCGGGACCCGCATCGGCCGGCCGCACATCGTTCCAGCGCCGGACCGGGGTGGCCAGGGTCAGCTTGCCGGACAGGTTGAAGCCCCACGGCAGGTCGGTGAAACCGCTGACCACCAGGCGATGCTTCGGCGTCCAGGCGCCGCCATACCAGCCGCCGAGCGGGTAGTACCAGCCGTACTCGGGGTTCTCTTCGTGGATGTTCTGCTCGGCATCGGTGAAGGTGTAGGCGATGTTGAGGCTCCACGGGCTCTCGGCCGAATACGGCTTGTCGGCGCTGAACAGCAGCGAGTTGTTCTTCGACTCGATGCCGTTGATGCCCAGGATCAACCCACCCATGCCCGGCACGCCGCCGCCTTCCCAGGGGCTGCCGCTCGGATCGAAATAGGAGCCGTCGCCGCGGCGGTTGCCGCGCAGCAGCAGCAGGCCGTCCTTGTAGCGGATGTGCTGCAGGGTGAGCGAGGTGTTCCAGTCGTGCCCGGCGAACCGGACCGCGTTGCGGATGCCGAGGCTGAACTGGTCCGAATACGGCACCTTCAGGTCGTTGTCGAACATCCAGACCTCGCGCCCGGCCCAGTCGGAGGCGCCCTGCGCCATCAGGTAGTCGCGGTCCAGCAGCTGCGGAGTCCAGTCCACGCAGTCGGCGGCGGCGACGTCGCACGGATGGCCGGCGGTGTTGATGCGCAGCTGCCGGGTCGGGAAGGTGGCCTTGGTCTGCTCCAGCTGCAGGGTGTCGAACAGGTTGCGGTCGTAGGCGCGGCCGATGCCGCCGAACAGCACATGGCGCTCGTCGCCGCTGAGGTCGTAGGAGAAACCCAGGCGCGGCTGGAACGCGTCCTTGAACGCCTTGCGGTTGTTGCCGGTGCTGATGAAGCGGTTCACGTCGATGCCCCCCAGCGCCAGCGTCTGCGCATAGGTCTGCCCGGGCGCGGCGCCGGCCTGCGGATCCTGCATGGCCAGCGCATCGAGCACCTCCTGGCCGGTGCGGAAATCCATGTACGCCGGCGTCTTCTCGTAGTCCCAGCGCAGGCCCAGGTTGAGGGTCAGGCGCTCGGTCGCCTCCCAGTCGTCCTGGATGTAGATGCCGAACTGTTTGTTCTTCGAGGTGACCGTGCCGCCGCTGGTGCCGGCCACCGGGCTGCCGAACCGCACGAAATACGGGATGTCGCCGCCTTCGTTGATGTCGTAGTAGAACTGCGGGTTGTAGGGCTGCTGTTCGACGGTATTGAGCTCGACCTGCTTGTACTTCACGCCGAACTTGAGGGTGTGCCCTTCCCAGCCGAAGAACGTGGTGTCGTTCTGGAACGACCAGCCTTCCTGGCCCTTGTCCTGCAGGCCGCCGTTGCCGGCGCCCATGCGGAAGATCTGCGCGCCGTCGTTGGCGGTGCCGTCGGTGAGCACATAGCCGTTGCCGTAGTTGACCGGCGCCATGGTCCAGTACGCCTCTTCCCAGGTCAGGTGGGCATCGTTGAGCCAGTTCATGCTCGAGAACTGCCAGCGCAGGTCGTAGCGGTCCTCGGTCACGCCTATGTCGGTACCGTAGCTGTGCGCGCTCTGCCCGCCGACGTTGCCGATGTCGCTCTCCTCGCGGCGCTTGAAGCTCAGTTCGAGCAGGTTGGCGTCGGTGACCGACCAGCTCAGCTTGCCGAAGTACAGGTCTTCCTTGAACGGGCTGGCGATCGGCCGGAACTGGTCGGCCAGCTCCGGCGGCAGCTCCTCGATCAGGAAGCCCTGCCCCGGCTCCAGGTCCTGCGGCGTGTTGTATTCCTTGGCCTCGTAGCTGACGAAGAAATGCGCCTTGTCCTTGATGATCGGGCCGCCGAAGGCCGCGCCGTACTGCTTCTCCGAGGAGCGGATCTTCTCGCCGGCATCCTTCTCGCTCTCGCGCGCGGTGCGCCAGTCCTGGTTGGTGTAGTCCCAGAAGAACGAGCCGGAGAAATCGTTGGTGCCCGACTTGGTGACCGCGGTCACCGCCGCCGAGCTGATCTGGTCGTATTCGGCCTTGTAGTTGGAGGTGATGACCTTGTACTCGCCGATGGCCAGCTGCGGGAACGGATTGCCGCGGCTGGAGTCCTGGCCGGTGATGCCGCCCTTGATGACGTAGTTCTTCTGGCCGACGCCGTCGATGTAGACGTTGATGTTGTTGGCGCTCTGCGCGCCGGAACGCAGCTTGGTGGAGCCGTTGGCCGGGTTCTGCTCGAAGATCATGCCCGGCACGGTGTCGGCGAAGGCCAGGAAGTTGCGCGTGCCCTGCGGCAGCGCCTCGATCTGGCGCGGGGTCACGTAGGTGGCGATTTCCGAGGTCTTGGTCTCCACCGCCGCCTGCGCCGTCACCTGCACCGCATCCAGCGTGGTGGCCGCGCCGTCGGCCGCGGACTCGGCCACGCCGCCCACGCCCAGGTTCAGCGTCGCCACCTGGCCCACCTGCACGGTGATGTTCTGCGACGTGGTGCTGCCGCCGGAGCTGACGTCCACCCGGTAGGTGCCCGGCGGCAGGCCGGCCAGCGAATAGCCGCCGGAAGCGGTGCTCTGCACGCTGCGGGTCAGGCCGGTGGCCAGGTTGGTGGCGGTGACCCGGGTCTCGCTGGCCGGGGCCGAGTCCAGCATCACCTGGCCGCGGATGGTGGCGCCGGTGCTTTGCGCCATCGCCGGCGCGGCTCCCAGCAACAGGCAGCTGGCCAGCGCGCAGCTGAGCAGTCGGCGGGCCGGGCGGAGGCGGCGGTGGTCGGATGGCTTCATTCGGTTTCTCTCCCAGATGGTGGCGACCGCATGCGGTCGCCGGCATGTTTGCGACGGCAACCCGGCATCAATGGCCGGGGCGGGCCTTGTCCTGGACAGCGCTCGAATCGCGCGCGACCAGGGTCGGCACGAGGGTCTGGGCGAAGGTTTCTCCTTCGCCGGGTGTGTCGATGAGCTGCAACAGATGGGACATCGCCCGGCCGCCGAGTTCCGCGATACTCACCTGCATCGTCGTCAACGATGGGTGAACGAAGCGCGCCAGCGGGATGTCGTCGAAGCCCGCCAGGGCGATGTCGGCAGGCACCTGGATGCCAGCCTGGGCGAACGCGTACAGGCAGCCGAGCGCCATCATGTCGTTGGCCGCGAACACCGCATCGGGCAGCGGCGCGCTACCCAGCAGCGTCTTCCCGGCACGGTGGCCGGAGGTCTCGTCGAAGCCGCCCGGCAGTTCGATCGCCTGCGCCCCGTCGCCGAACGCGGCCATCGCATCGCGGAAGCCGCGCAGGCGTTCGTCGGCGTCGTGGTTCTGTTCCGGGCCGCGGATGAAGGCGATACGACGGTGGCCGATACCCAGCAGGTAGCGGGTCATCGCCATCGCGCCGGCGTGGTTGTCGATCCGCAGCAGCGGGTAGCGGCCATAGGCCAGCGGCGTGTTGATCAGCACCACCGGCAGCGCCGGCGGCAGGTTGTCGGTCAGGAAATCCGGGTTGCCGGCGTAGGGCGACAGCACCAGCAGGCCATCGACGCGGCCGCGCATGGCGCGCAGTGCCGCCCCCTGCTGCTCCTGGTCGCCGTGGTAGCTGGACACCAGCAGGTGCTGGCGGCGGCCACGGGCGACGCCGTCGATGCCGCGCATCAGTTCGGAGAAGAACTCCCCGTGCAGGTCCGGCAGCACCACGCCGATGGTCTGGGTATGACGGCTGCTGAGGCTGCGCGCGGCCGCGTGCGGGCTGTAGCGCAGCCGCTCGGCCACCGCCAGCACGTGCCGGCGCACGGGTTCGGCCACGTTGTGGTGGCCGTTGAGCGCCCGCGAGACGGTCGCCACGGATACATTGGCTTCGCGGGCGACATCCTTGATCGTGATCGCTGCCTTGGCCACCGCAATACTGCCCTGCCGGCCGGGTTGGGGCGGAATGTAATCGCTTCCACGACAGGGTGTAAACACTTCGCCAACCGTTCAGCGACTGCGGAATGTCCCGATTCGACCTGAACAGGACATCGAAGGGACAACGCATGTCCACTGCCAGTCACCGCAGCGCCGGGCAACCACCGCCCTCCAAGACCGCCATGCGCTGGGTGCCGGCTCAGGCCGGCGGCGGCTCGGCGCGGATCGACAGCGCGTGGATGTCGGTCTCCATCATCGTCCCCAGCGCGGCATAGACCGCACGGTGGCGGGCCAGCGGCAGCATCCCGGCAAAGGCCGGGCTGACGATCGTCACGTTGAAATGGCCGCGGCCGTCGCGCGCGCCGGCATGGCCGGCATGACGGTGGCTGTCGTCCTCCACTTCCAGCCGTTCCGGCGCGAAGGCGGCCTCCAGCGCCGCGCGGATGCGTTCGACCCGGCTCACGGCAGCACCTTGCGGAACGGCCGCACCTCGACCCGCGCGTACACGCCGGCCGCCACGTAGGGATCGTCCTGCGCCCAGTCCCGCGCGGCCTGCAGGTCGTCGAAACGGGCGATCACCACGCTGCCGCTGAATCCGGCCGGGCCCGGGTCCTCGGCGTCGATCGCCGGGCACGGCCCGGCCAGCAGCAGCCGGCCCTGCTCCTGCAGCGCCTGCAACCGCGCCAGATGCGCCGCCCTGGCGGCCTGCCGCGCGGCCAGCACCTGCTCCCCGTCATAGCCCTCGATCACGTACCACACAGCCGGCTCCGTCAGTCCCATGGATGAATCCCCGCCAATTCTAGCGCCGCAACGCTGGACACCGCCCGGTTCGGCGCATTACCCTTGGCAACATTGCACGCGGCCGGACTGTAGCGGCCCGTCGGCGCAAAGGTCCAAGCCCGCCCGACGACCGATCCGCAGCCCCCCCCTGCCGGACCGCGTAGACGACCTCCTCGTTTTCCGTTGCCGCGGCCTTGCGGCGCGCCTTGTTGTTGATGTGTGGAATCGCGCTGGCGAAGGCGCGGCGTGGCTCGCAATACCGAGGGCACAGGCACTTGCCGGACGGGAATCCGGAACGTGTACGGCTACTGCAATACCCGATGTCAACCTGACTGATGACTTCCGAACTCGCGCAGGACGCGAACCCGCCAACCCAGTCCCACTTTCCGCAGCAGCAGGAAATGCCGCTGGCGGTGGTGCATGGGCAGCCGGTGCTGCAGATCCCGCAGGACCTGTACATCCCGCCGGATGCGCTGGAAGTCATCCTCGACGCGTTCGAGGGCCCGCTCGACCTGCTGCTGTACCTGATCCGCCGGCAGAACCTGGACATCCTCGACATCCCGGTCGCCGAGATCACCAAGCAGTACGTCGAGTACATCGGGGTGATGCAGGAGCTGCGCTTCGAACTGGCGGCCGAGTACCTGGTGATGGCGGCGATCCTGGCCGAAGTGAAATCGCGGATGCTGCTGCCGCGTCCGCCGGCCGCGGAAGGCGAGGAAGCCGATCCGCGCGCCGAGCTGGTACGGCGGCTGCAGGAGTACGAACGTTTCAAGCAGGCGGCCGAGGACCTGGACGCCCTGCCCCGGCAGGACCGCGATACCGCGCCGGTACAGGCCTTCGTGCCGGACCGGGCCGCGATCAAGCTGCCGCCGCCGGTGGAGCTGAAGGAAATGCTGCTGGCGTTGCACGACGTGCTCAAGCGCGCCGAGCTGTTCAGCGGCCACGCCATCAAGCGCGAGGCGCTGAGCGTGCGCCAGCGCATGGGCGACGTGCTGGGCCGTCTGGAAGACGGCAGGTTCTACCGTTTCGAGACCCTGTTCACCGCCGAGGAAGGCAAGCTCGGCGTGCTGGTCACCTTCCTGGCCCTGCTGGAACTGGCCAAGGAGCAACTGCTGGACATCGTCCAGGAAGCACCGCTGGCGCCGATCTACGTCAAGTCGCTCGCCGCCGGCAACACCAACGAACCGCTGCAGTTCTCCAGCGAGTTCGACGACGGCGACGCCGCCAACGAATCCGACTGAGCAACCGACCCATCGCATGGATCAATCGCTGATCAACCGCATCGTCGAGGGCGCACTGCTGGCTTCCAGCCAGCCGCTGACCCTGGCGCAGCTGCACGGCCTGTTCCCCGAGGACGAGCCGGCGCCGCCGGGCAGTGTCGAGCGCGCACTGGAACAGCTGCGCGAGGCCTGCGCCGAACGCGGCGTGGAGCTGGTGGAAGTGGCCTCCGGCTTCCGCTACCAGGTCACCCACGAAGTGCACCCATGGGTGGCGCGGCTGTGGACCGAGCGCAAGACCCGCTATACCCGCGCCACCCTGGAAACCCTGGCGCTGATCGCCTACCGCCAGCCGATCACCCGCGGCGAGATCGAGCAGGTCCGCGGCGTGGCGGTCAGCAGCAACATCATCCAGGCGCTGGAAGAACGCGAGTGGATCCGCGTGGTCGGCCACCGCGACGTCCCCGGCCGGCCGGCGCTGTTCGGCACCACCAAGACGTTCCTGGACTACTTCGGGCTCAAGCGGCTGGACGAACTGCCGCCGCTGTCCGAACTGCGCGACCTGGGCGAACTGGAGCCGCAGCTGCCGCTGGACAGCGACGGCCAGCCGGCCGGCAGCATCACCGCCGGCGCGGCCACCCCGGACGATGCCGGCGACGGCGCCGCCAACGACGCGGCGGCCGCGGACGACACCGACGCCGGATCCGCGACACCCACCGATCCAGACACCGCGACGGCCGATGCCGACGCGGCCACCGATACCGCCCTTGATGGCGAACCCGAAGCTGCGCCGGGAGAGCGCGCGGCGGAAGTGAACGAAACCGAAGACAACGCCGTCGCGAAGACGACCGTGGCTGTTGACGAAGCCGATCCCGAACAAGAGGCCGACGCGGAAACCGCCGGCCGGAGCCAAACAGATGAGTGACACCCCCCGCAAGCTGTCGTTGAACAAGCTCTCGCTCAAGCGCGATGCCGCCGCCGAACAGCCCAAGCTCGAAGAACGCCTGCACAAGGTCCTGGCCCAGGCCGGCCTGGGTTCGCGCCGCGCGCTGGAACAGCGCATCGCCGACGGCCTGGTCAAGGTCAACGGCGAGGTCGCGCAGACCGGCATGTCGGTCCGCAGCGGCGACAGGATCGAACTGGACGGCCGCGGCTTCGTCGCCACCGCGCTGACCGATCCCTCGCGCGTGCTGATCTACAACAAGCCCGAAGGCGAAGTGACCACGCGCGAGGATCCCGAGGGCCGCCCGACCGTGTTCGAGGCGCTGCCGCCGCTCAAGGGCGCGCGCTGGATCGCCATCGGCCGCCTGGACATCAACACCACCGGCCTGCTGCTGGCCACCACCGACGGCGAGCTGGCCAACGCGATGATGCACCCGTCGTTCGAGATCGAACGCGAGTACGTGGTGCGCGTGCGGGCGCCGGAAGGCCAGGAGAAGGTGCCGGACAACCTCGTCGACCGCCTCGCCCGCGGCGTGGCGCTGGAGGATGGCCCGGCCAAGTTCGACGAGATCGAACGCATCGGCGGCACCGACTCGCACGACTGGTTCCGGGTGGTGGTCAAGGAAGGCCGCAACCGCGAAGTGCGCCGGCTGTGGGAATCGCAGGGTTGCCAGGTCAGCCGCCTCAAGCGCACCCGCTACGGCAAGGTCTCGCTGCCGCGCGAACTGCTGCGCGGGCAGTCGGTGGAGCTGCCCAGCGCCCAGGTCGAGGCGCTGCGCGCCGAGCTCAAGCTCGAACAGGGCGCACCGTCGGCGTTGACCCTGCAGCCGGTGATCGGCCAGCGCAAGGCCGCCAAGACCACCGTGCGCGTGTCGCGCGACGGCGGCCGCGGCAACGCCTACGTCAACGGCCACAGCACCGCCGACGAAGGCCGCGAGCTGCGCCGCTTCGACAACGTGCGCGAGGACCGCGGCCGTGGTCGCGGCAAGGGCGGCTTCAAGGGCGGCCTGACCGTCAGCGGCGAAGCCGCCGCCAAGCAGTCGCAGAAGCCGTTCAAGCAGCGCACGCCCAAGGGGCCGAAGCCGCTGCCGGACGGCAACCCGGCCGCGTTCCGCACCTGGTACGTGCCCGATGGCGTCAGCACCGGCCCCAGCGGCCACCGCAACGCCGGTCCCGGTGGCCGTGGCGGCCAGGGCGCCGGCCAGGGCCGCCCCTATGGCAAGCCGAAGGGTCCGGGTGCCGGCGGCCAGGGTCGTCCCGGCGCGGCCGGTGGCGCCGGCCGCGGCGCGGCTGGCGGCCAGGCGCAGGGCCAGCGCAAGCACCCCTACGGTCACCCGGGCAATGCCCCGAGCTTTCCGTCCGACCATGCCAACCCGGGCTTCAGCCCCTATGGCAGCGCAAAGCCGGCACGCGCAGGCAATGCGCCGGGCCGCGGTCCGGGCGGGCGCCCCGGCGGTGCTCCGCGTCCCGGCGGCAACCGCCCGCAGGGCGCTGGCCGGCCGGGCGGCAACCGTCCCGGCGGCGGCTCGCGCGGCCCGCGCGGCGCCTGACCGACGCACGCGGCACGCGATGCCCTGAACGCAGAACGCCCCCGCTAGCGGGGGCGTTTCTTTTTGGTTCTTTGCCCCACCGCGGGGAAGAACGGACACCCGGGTCTGGCCGGAAAGCCCGCGACTGACGTCGCTCCTACAGACAGCGGGAATATTGCAGGAGCGACGTCAATCGCGGGCTTTTCGATCATTCCCGGCAGATGCCGGACACGCGGCTCCAGCGCGGAAACCGCCGCGGCCACTCAGCGCCGCGACAGCACGAACTTGCCGAACCCCACGCCCAGGCTCCAGCCCTCGCCGGTGCCGGCCAGTGCCAGCGAGATGTCGCCCTTGGTCATCACCTGCGCATTGCTGGCCTTGACCGCGCTGGCGTGGGCCTCGGCCGCGGCATAGGTGCCGAGCAGGTCGTTGACCGAATAGGCGCCGCTGAAGTGGCCCTTGCCGTCGGTGATCCGGGTCTTGCCCACGGTGAGCCCGCCGCCCTTGGCGACGATCTTCACCGGGATCCGCGTGCCGTTGTCGCAGCGGATGATGCCGGTGCCTTCGGCGGTCTTGTAGAAGGCCGACCAGCCGGTCAGGTTGTAGTGCAGTTCGCAGCCGATGTTGCCCGCCGCCTGCGCGGCCGGGGCGAATGCGGCGGTGGCCAGCAGCATCAGGGCTCCAGACAGGATCTTCATCGTTCTCGGCTCGCGGTTGCGGAAACTGTCGGCGAATCTAGCAGTCGCCGCGTTCGCCGCGCATGAGCCGGCGAACATCCGGCAAGTCCCGGTTCAGCGCACCGCCAGACCATCCAGGGCGAACGCATCGGCGTCGAGCATGGCCGGGAAGCGCTCGCGGTGCGCGGCCAGCGCCTCGGCGAAAATGCGGGTGGTCACCACCTGCTCGCGTTCGCGCACCTCCAGCTGCGGCTGGCCGAGGAAGTCGATCACCGCGCTGTCGCCGGCATAGTGCAGGCCGTTGCCGTCCACGCCGACGCGGTTGACCGCCGCCACGTAGCACAGGTTCTCGATGGCGCGCGCGCGCAGCAGGGTCTTCCACGGATAGGCGCGCGCCGACGGCCAGTTGGCGACGAAGATCTGCAGGTCGAAATCCATCTGCCCCGGGCGCTCCACGTCGAAGCGGTTGCGGCAGAACACCGGGAAGCGCAGGTCGTAGCAGACCTGCGGATTGATCCGCCAGCCCTTCCATTCCACGCACAGCCGCTCGCGGCCGGCGGCGTAGCGCTTGTGCTCGCCGGCGTAGCGGAACAGATGGCGCTTGTCGTAGTGCCGCAGTCCGCCGTCCGGGGTGGCCCACAACAGGCGGTTGTGGACGCCCTCGCCCACCCGCAGCTGCACGCTGCCGGTGACCGCCGCGCCCAGCCGCACGGCCTGCTCGCGGATCCAGGCCACGGTCGGGCCGTCCATGTCCTCGGCCTTGTCGATGGCGTCGTTGGAGAAGCCGCTGGTGAAGGTTTCCGGCAGGATCGCCAGATCCGTATAGCCGGCCAGCGGCGCCAGCAGCGCGGCGTAGTGCTCGCGGTTGCCGGCCGGGTCGTGCCAGCGGGTGTCGCCCTGGACGAGGGAGATGCGCAGGTCCTGCATGGGAATTCCTCGACTTGTCATTAGAACCTGTAGGAGCGACGTCAGTCGCGACGGGGACTTCCCGGCAATGCCCCGTCGCGACTGACGTCGCTCCTACAAGGGCATCTGGGCGCTAGAGATTCTTCAACCGCT
>NZ_JAPCHY010000015.1 GCF_026107455.2 Xanthomonas chitinilytica
CCTCACGCAGGAAGCCGATGATCTGCTCTTCGGAAAAGCGCTTCTTCACGTCCAATCTCCTTACTCTGGGGAATTGGACTCCAGATCGCCGCGCTACTCAAAACCGGGGGGACGTCGGTCGCATGGGAAAGCCAAGCGGAGCCTTCGCCAGTTGGATGATCGCTTTCTCAAGTCGAGTATCGCCCCCCCAAGTGAGGGAAGCGATCACCCCGGAATCAACGTCTCGATGACGTGCTCGACATAGGCCTCGAACTCCTCGCGGGCCTGCTTGGGCTGTTGCAGTTGCAGCGAAAGCTGCAGGAAGCCGACATAGGCGGCGTAGGCCAGGCGCGCGCGGTGCTGCGCGTCGGTACGGCTCAGCCCGGCCTGGCGGAACGAGGCCACCAGGTAGTCCAGACGCCGGTGCGAGACGCGGTCGATCACCGGGCGCACCATCGGGTGGTCCAGCGCCTTGAGCAGCTCGCTGTAGATGATGTGCGGGGTGACTTCGTGCGCCACCAGCTGGAACAGCGCGCGCAGGCGGGTGCGCGGGTCGGGCACTTCCTCCAGGCTGCCGAACACCTTTTCCTGCTCGAACAGCTCCCAGCGCTCCAGGGCCGCCTGCAGCAGCGCGTCGCGCGAAGGAAAGTGCCAGTAGAAGCTGCCCTTGGTCACCCCCAGCCGGCGTGCCAGCGGTTCCACCGCCACCGCGCCCACCCCCTGTTCGGCAATCAGGTCCAATGCCGCCTGCGCCCAGTCCTCGGCGCTGAGCCGGCTGTTGCGGGCGCTGCGCTGTTCCTCTGATGAAGCTGAAGATTCGTTCATTGGCCGATTTAACCATACGCTGGGGTTGGTTGCAGTATGCCGCGCCCCTCGGGTGCGGATTCAGGTTGTGCGGAGGCGATATCCCGCAGGCAAACCATACCCGCCAGTATTGACAGTGCCCGAGCACCATCCATACCATTAAGTATGGTTACCTCCAATACTCTCGCCATGCCTCCGCAAGAACTGCGACTGGGTGGCGCCCATGGGGCTGCCTTGGCCGCCACGCACACCCCCGGCGATCGTGCCTCGGTACTGTTGGCCCATGGCTTCGGCCAGACCCGCAGGGCGTGGACGGCAACCGCCGCCGCACTGGCGGCCGCCGGCCACGGCACCCTGAGCTACGACGCCCGCGGCCACGGCGAATCGGACTGGAACGCGCCCGGCCTGGACTACGACGGCCTGCAGTTCACCGACGACATGATCGTGATCGCCGGCGAGATGGCGAAGCCGCCGGTGCTGGTGGCCGCATCCATGGGCGGCCTGTTCGGGCTGCTGGCCGAATCGCGCTGGCCGGGCCTGTTCTCGGCGATGGTGCTGGTGGACATCACCCCGCGCTGGGAGACGCGCGGGGTCGAGCGCATCCTCGCCTTCATGACCGCGCACCCGGCCGGCTTCGCCTCGCTGGAAGCGGCGGCGGACACCATCGCCGCCTACCTGCCGCACCGTCCGCGCAAGAGCGAGGAATCGCTGCGCACGCTGCTGCGTCCCACTGCCGACGGGCGCTGGACCTGGCACTGGGACCCGCGCCTGGTCGAGGAACTGGCCCGCGACAGCGAGCAGCACCAGGGGGCCATCGCCGAGGCCGCGCGCCGGGTCGAATGCCCGCTGCTGCTGGTCAGCGGCGGCCGCAGCGACCTGGTCACGCCGCAGACCGTTTCCGAATTCCTGTCGCTGGCGCCGCACGCGCAGCATGTGCACCTGCCGGAAGCAACGCATATGCTGGCCGGCGACGACAACAATGCGTTTACCGCCACTGTGTTGAATTACCTGGACGCCCTGCCCGCGGTTTCGGCCGTCGCATCGTCCGCCACCACCGCGCACGTCACCGGAGCAAGCCAATGAGCATCGTCGTTCCCTTCATCGCCATCGTGCTGGCAGGCGCATTCGTCGCCTACCATCGCATGCGGCTCGTCGCATGGACGCTCATCAGCGCCGCCCTGCTGGCCGCCTGCTGGTTCGCGCCGGTCAACCAGACCGCCACGCTGGTGGCCGCGATCATCGTCGCCGCGATCAGCCTCCCGCTGCTGCTGCCGTTCATCCGCAAGCCGCTGCTGACCGCGCCGATGATGAAGGTGTTCCGCAAGGTGCTGCCGCCGCTGTCGCAGACCGAGCGCATCGCGCTGGAGACCGGTTCGGTCGGCTTCGAGGGCGAGCTGTTCACCGGCGATCCGGACTGGCAGAAGCTGCTGAACTATCCCAAGCCGCAGCTCACCGCCGAGGAGCAGGCTTTCCTCGACGGCCCGGTCGAGGAACTGTGCAGGATGGTCAACGACTGGGAGATCACCCACGTCCACGCCGACCTGCCGCCGGAACTGTGGGACTTCATCAAGAAGAACAAGTTCTTCGGCATGATCATTCCCAAGGAATACGGCGGCCTGGGCTTCAGCGCGCTGGCCCACCACAAGGTGATCCAGAAGCTGGCCTCGGTGTCGAGCGTGGTCAGCTCCACCGTCGGCGTGCCGAACTCGCTGGGCCCGGGCGAACTGCTCAACCACTACGGCACCCAGGAACAGAAGGACTACTACCTGCCGCGCCTGGCCGTCGGCCAGGAAGTACCCTGCTTCGGCCTGACCGGCCCGTTCGCCGGCTCCGACGCCACCTCCATCCCCGACTACGGCATCGTCTGCAAGGGCACCTGGAAGGGCGAGGAAGTGCTCGGCGTCAAGCTGACCTTCGACAAGCGCTACATCACCCTGGCGCCGGTGGCCACGCTGATCGGCCTGGCCTTCCGCATGTACGACCCGGACGGCCTGCTGGGCGATACCCGCGACATCGGCATCACCCTGGCGCTGCTGCCGCGCGACACCGAGGGCGTCGAGATCGGCCGCCGCCACTTCCCGCTGAACTCCACCTTCCAGAACGGCCCGATCCGCGGCAAGGACGTCTTCATCCCGCTGACCCAGCTGATCGGCGGCGCCGAGAAGCGCGGCCTGGGCTGGAACATGCTCAACGAGTGCCTGGCCGTGGGCCGCTCGATCACCCTGCCGTCCACCGCCAGCGGCGGCGCCAAGGCCGGCGCGGTCATCACCGGCGCCTACGCGCGCATCCGCAAGCAGTTCGGCCTGTCGGTCGGCCGCTTCGAGGGCGTGGAGGAAGCGCTGGCGCGCATCGGCGGCAAGGCCTACAAGATCAGCGCGCTGTCGCAGGCCACCGCCGCGGCGGTCGACCGCGGCGACGTGCCGTCGGTGCCCTCGGCGATCGCCAAGTACCACTGCACCAACATGAGCCGCGAGTGCATCGGCGACATGATGGACATCATCGGCGGCAAGGGCATCATCCTCGGCCCGCGCAACTTCGCCGGCCGCAGCTGGCAGGCCGCGCCGATCGCCATCACCGTGGAAGGCGCCAACATCATGACCCGCAGCCTGCTGATCTTCGGCCAGGGCGCGATCCTGTGCCATCCGTGGGTGCTCAAGGAAATGAAGGCCGCCCAGGACGAGGACCGCGCCGCCGGCCTGCGCGAGTTCGACAAGAGCCTGTTCGGCCATATCCGCTTCGGCATCTCCAACGCGGTGCGTTCGTTCTGGTTCGGCCTGACCGGCGCGCGCTTCGGTTCGGCCCCGGGCGACGCCTATACCCGCCGCTACTTCCGCAAGCTGGACCGCTATTCGGCCAACCTGGCGCTGATGGCCGACATCTCGATGATGACGCTGGGCGGCAAGCTCAAGTTCAAGGAATCGCTGTCCGGCCGCCTGGGCGACGTGCTCAGCCACGTCTACATGACCAGCGCGATGCTCAAGCGCTACCACGACGAAGGCGCGCCGGCGGCCGACCAGCCGCTGCTGGCCTGGGCCTTCCACGACAGCGTGCACAAGATCGAGGAATCGCTGTCGGCCGCGCTGCGCAACTTCCCGGTGCGCCCGATCGGCTGGCTGATGTGGGCGCTGATCTTCCCGCTGGGCCGTCGCGCCGAAGCTCCCGGCGACCGCCTGGGCCACCGCGTCGCCGCGCTGCTGATGGCGCCGAACGAGGCCCGCGACCGTCTGGCCCACGGCGTGTTCCTGACCCCGTGCGAGAACAACCCGGGCGGCCGCATCAACAGCTACCTGTCCAAGGCGATCATGGCCGAGCCGGTGGAGCGCAAGTTCCTCAAGGCGCTCAAGACCAAGGGCATCGAGGCGCTGGACTTCCCCGCGCAGCTGGACGAGGCGGTGGCCGAGGGCGTCATTAGCCAGGACGAGCGCACGCTGCTGGAAGAGCTGCGCACGCTGACGCTGGACACCATCACCGTGGACGACTTCGACAGCCACGAGCTGCGCGCGGCGTCGTACTACGACCGCGAAGGCGGCAAGCAGTCGCAGGCGGCGTGATCGCCCGCGCATGACGGCAACCCGGAACGGCGGACTTCGGTCCGCCGTTCCTCTTTCCGGGAGGCAACCGATGGACGCTCCGCTGCTGTCGCTGTATCGCCGCCTGCGCCGCTGGCCGGGCGGGCAATGGCTGTTCTCGCGTGCGGTGTGCTTCAAGGCACCCTACTTCGCCAGTATTTCCCCGCGCATCACCGCGCTCGAATCCGGCCGCTGCGAAGGCACCCTGGCCGACCGCCGCAAGGTGCGCAACCACATCGGCACGGTGCATGCCATCGCGCTGTGCAATCTCGCCGAGCTGACCGCAGGGCTGATGGTGGATGCCTCGCTGCCGCCCGGCATGCGCTGGATACCCCGTGGCATGCAGGTGCAGTACCTGGCCAAGGCGCGCGGCACCCTGCATGCCGTCGCGCTGCCCGCGCAACCCATCGTCACCGCTACCGAAGCCTATGCATTGCCGGTCGTGGTCAGCATCCGTGATCGTGCCGGCAGCGAAGTGTTCCAGGCGCGCATCGACATGTGGCTGTCGCCGGTCCGCGGCGGCAAGGCTTGAACCGGCCGCGCATGCAAGGTGTCCGGGACAGGCCGGCCCGCCTGCGCATGACCGCCAACCACCGCCGGCATTCAGGAGGAAGCTGTCGTCCCGGCTGGCGGCGCCACGGCCCCCTCGGTGCGGCGCGACAACCGCCAGCCGATGCCGGCGGCGATCACCGCCGCGGTCGCGCTGATGCCGGCGAAACCGGCGGTGCCGAGGCCGAGCAGCCGCAGCCCGTTCATGCCCAGGGCGATGGACAGGTCGCCGAAGCGCCACACCGCCGTATCCACCGCGTTCTGGCCCTTGTAGCGCACGTTGCGCGGCACCCGGGTGTAGAGGCTGTGCCGCGCCGGTTCTGCCATGCCGTAGGCCAGGCCGCGGCTGACGATCAGCGCGATCGCCACCGCCGGCATGCCGAACAGCAGCGGCGCGTGCGCGTCGCGCGCGAACAGCACCAGCATCAGCACCGCGATGCTGGCCAGCGCCCAGATCATGATGACGATGCCCGGCCCCTTGCGCGGCAGCAGCCAGCGTGTGAGCGTGAGCTGGGTGATCGCGGTCAGCACGTTACCGGCCAGATCGACATTGGCGGCAAAGCGCGTGCGTGCCACCGCATCGGCGAAGGTGGCGCCGGAATAGTCGGCCACCAGCGCGTAGTTCACCGTGCCGATGCCGTCGGCCAGCAACAGCAGGATCGACATGCTGCGGATGAACGGGTCGGCGAACACCTGCTTCAGGCCGTCGAACATGCCGCCGCCCACCGCCGCCTCATGACCCGGCTCGTGCCGCCGCGCGCCATGCACCCGCGCCCAGCGTCCGAGCGCGACCACGCAGCCCAGCGCCACGCACAGCAGCACCGCCGACACCACCAGCAGCGGCGCCACGCCGATCATCCCGACCAGCGAGCGCGTCAGCGTCGGCCCGGCCACCGCGCCCAGCGTGCCGGCCACCGCGATCACCGGGAACAGCCGCCGCGCCTGCTCGGTGCTCCAGATGTCGGACATGAAACTCCAGAACACCGACACCACGAACAGGTTGAACACGCTCACCCAGACGAAGAACAGGATGCCCAGAGTGCGCGGCGTCAGCAGCTCCGGCCACGCGAACAGCGGCACGAATCCGAGCAGGCAGGCGATGAAGAACACATAGACCAGCGGTATCACCACCCGTCGCGGCCAGCGCGTGACCAATGCGCCGAACAGCGGCGTCAGCAACAGCGTGCCGATGAAGGTGGCGCCGTAGAACCATGGCAACTGGGTCGAACCGACCGCTGCGGCCAACTGCTCGCGCAACGGCCGGATCACGTAGTAGGCGGCCAGCACGCAAAAGAAGTAGGCGAAGGACAGCGCAACGGCCGGCCATTCCCCGCTATGTACCCTGCCCCGACTGGACTGCATGCGTTGCGTGTTCCGCGCGCGATGAAGCGCGCACGGTATCCGATGCACTGCAACATCGCCAGTGCAGCAGCACCCGCGCCGGTCATGCCGGCTGCCACCGCCATCGGGCGCCTGGTCGGCACGAAGCTTCGGTTGCAGAGCCCCTCTCCGTCCGGGGCGGATGGTCTGCGAACCGCGGGCTCGCAGATCGTCGGGGGCCCCGCGCCAGCGCCAGGGCCGGCTACGGAGCGGCAGGAGTAGGTGCGGGCGAAGCCCTGCAATGTTCGGTTGCACGGGGCTTCGTCCGTACCCTCATCTCCCCATCGGGGCACCTCGCTTCCCGCGGCGGCCGTTCAGCCGTGCGCGCGCCCATGGCTCACAAGCCACACGCCTTCTCCGAAGGGAAAAAAGGGAAAAGCTGGACGTCAGCACCAACCAGGACCGGGCATGGGCGCCGGGCCGCCCTGCCGCCATCTTCGCCCGCCGCTCGGCAGGGTGGATGAAGGCATGGGCGAAGCCTCGCCCGCTCGATTGCGCGAGGCTTCGCCCTTACCCTATCCACAACCGCTCTTCCGCAGGGAGAGCCGCGGGAACAGGGGAAGGCAATGCGGGAATACGACTACATCATCGTCGGCGCCGGTTCGGCCGGTTGCGTCCTCGCCAACCGGCTCAGCGAGGACCCCGGCTGCCGGGTGCTGCTGCTCGAGGCCGGCCCGCGCGACTGGCATCCCTTCATCCACATGCCCGCCGGGCTGGCGCGGCTGGTCAACAACCGCCGGCTCAACTGGAGCTACGCCACCGCCCCGGAGCCGCAACTGCAGGGACGGCGCCTGTGGTGGCCGCGCGGCAAGGTGCTGGGCGGCTCCAGCTCGATCAACGCGATGTGCTACGTGCGCGGCGTGGCCGCCGACTACGACGGCTGGGCCGCCGCCGGCGCCGACGGCTGGGACTGGGCCAGCGTGCTGCCCTACTTCCGCCGCAGCGAATGCAACGCGCGCGGCGCGGACGCGTTCCATGGCGATGCCGGGCCGCTGCACGTGGCCGACCTGCGCCACCACAATCCGCTGTCGGCCGCCTTCGTCGAGGCCGGGCAGCAGGCCGGCCTGCCGCACAACCCCGACTTCAACGGCCCCACGCAGTTGGGCGTGGGGCTGTACCAGGTCACCCAGAAGGATGGCGCCCGCTGCTCGTCGGCCGTCGCCTATCTGGTGCCCGCACGCGGGCGCGGCAACCTGCACGTCGTCACCGGCGCGCTGGTGCAGCGGTTGCGGGTGGAGGGCGGCCGCGTGACCGGGGTGGACTACCGGCACCGTGGCCGCCCGCAACGGGCGCTTGCCGGCGCCGAGGTACTGCTCAGTGCCGGCGCCATCAATTCACCGCAATTGCTGATGCTCTCCGGCATCGGCCCGGCCGACGAACTGCACCGCCACGGGATCGACGTCCGCCTCGACCACCCGCAGGTCGGCGGCAACCTGCAGGACCACCTGGACATCTGCACCCTGCGCCACACCGTGCCGGGCGTCAGCTACGACCGCAGCAGCGAACTGAAGATCGGCCTGGACTACTTCCTGCGCGGCCGCCGTGGCGCCGGCACCAGCAACGTGGCCGAGGCCGGCGGCTTCGTCCGCTCGCGCCTGGCGCCCGACGCGCGCGCCGACATCCAGCTGCACTTCGTGCCGGCGATGCTCGACGACCACGGCCGCCACCGCCTGCCCGGCGACGGCTACACCCTGCACGCCTGCTACCTGCACCCGCGCAGCCGCGGCCGCATCGGCCTGGCCAGCGCCGACCCGGCCGCGCCGGCGCACATCCAGGCCAACTACCTGGGCGACGCCGACGGCTTCGACCTGAAGATGATGGTCGAGTGCGCCAGGATCGCCCGCGACATCCTCGCCCAGCCGGCGTTCGACCGCTGGCGCGGCGCGCCGATCTTCCCGGAGCGCGACGACCTCGACGACGCGGGGCTGGCCGCATTCGTGCGCGCCAAGGCCGAGACCATCTACCACCCGATCGGCACCTGCCGCATGGGCCGCGACGACGGTGCCGTGGTCGACCCGCAGCTGCGCCTGCGCGGGCTCGACGGCCTGCGCGTGGTCGATGCCTCGGTGATGCCGACGCTGCTCAGCGGCAACACCAACGCGCCGACGATCATGCTGGCCGAACGCGCGTCCGACCTGATCCGCGGCCGCGCGCCGCCGCCGTTGCACGCACCGGTGACGGCGGCGTGCGAACCGGCGTAGCGCTCAGGCCACCTGCAGCATCGCCGGCAGCGGGCAATGCAGCACGCCGCAGATCGTCCGCAGCAGTTCGGCCTCGGCCACGCTGACGCGATGGTTGTGGCCGATGGTGGCGGTGACCGACTCGACCAGTACCTGCTTGGCCAGCGGGTCCAGCGCATCCAGCGGCGCCCACACCGCATCCAGCGCCAGCACCCCGGCGGCCGGCGGCGCATAGGGCAGGTGATCCTGCGGCAGCACCCGCTGCAGGCCGGCCAGGTAGGCGCGCTGCGCTTCCATCGGCGAATCCGGATGCCCGGCCTGCGCCACCACCGCCAGCAGCGTGGCGAACTCCCGGCGTACGCCGGTGGTCTTGCGCCGGCCGAAGTGCAGGTGCTGCGAGGGATCCAGCGCCGCGCGCACCTGCACCTGCAGCAGCCGCGAGAGGCAGTACTCGAACAGCGACACGCGGCCGTCGGCGTGGCTGAGCGCATCGATGGTGTCCAGGAACAGCTGCAGCTGCGGGCGCGGCTGCGCCCGCAGGGCGGCGAACGTCAGCGACGCCAGCGGCAATCGCAATGCCGGGTGCAGCGACGCCAGCCGCCGCGCCAGTTCCGCGCTGCGATCGGCCAGCCCGGCGCCCATGCGCGCCTCGATCTCGCCGCGCTGCCTGGCGGCGATGCCGGCATCGGCATCCAGCAGCAGGGCCATCAGCAGCGGCATCGCCGCCTCGCGGTCGCGCGCCAGTACGCGCAGATCCTCGGGCAGGCTGCCGGACAGCTGGGACGCACGCCGGTAATCGTCGTCGCCCGGCGAGGCCACCTGTGCGGACACCTGCGCCGGATCCAGCGCCATCCCGGCGTCATGCCGCGGCAACGGCGGCGGCGCGGCGCGCGAGGCCGGTGCCAACCCCCCGTCCAGCCCCATCAAGCGGTCCTCTTCCAGGCCATCGGGCGGCGCCGCCCGCCAGCGCGTCTGCAACTGCTGCAGCTGTTCCGGGCGGAATGAAGGATCGAGCAGGCGGATCCGCTCGGGCAACGGCGGATGGGTGGCGAACCAGCGCGAGAACGCGCGGCCCTCGCCGAACAGCATGTGGCTGACCTCCTCGGCCCCGGCCTCGTCGCGCAGCGTCGAGCCATCGGACAGGCCGCCGATCTTCTTCAGCGCACCGACCAGCCCCGCCGTCTGCCGGGTGAACTGCACCGCCGAGGCATCGGCCAGCAGCTCGCGCTGGCGGCTCACCGCCGCCTTGATCAAACGTCCGAAGAACACGCCGATGCTGCCGATCACCAGCGCCGCCACGCCCATCACCAGCACCACCGACAGGTCGCGCGAGCGCCGGCCCACGCCCAGCTGCAGCACCTTGCGACCGATCACGCTGAGCATCAGGATGCCGAACAGCACGCCCATCAGGCGGATGTTCAGGCGCATGTCGCCGTTGAGGATGTGGCTGAACTCGTGCGCGATCACGCCCTGCAGTTCGTCGCGGTTGAGCCGCTCCAGGCAGCCGCGGGTGACGGCGATCGCCGCGTCGGCCGGCGAGTAGCCGGCGGCGAAGGCATTGATCCCGCTCTCTTCTTCCAGCACGTACAGCTTCGGCATCGGCACGCCCGAGGCGATGGCGATCTCCTCGACCACGTTGCGCAGCCGCCGCAGCTGCAGGTCGCGCGTATCCGCCGGCACCTCGCGCCCGCCCAGCTGCAGCGCCACCGCCTCGCCGCCGCCGCGCAGCGAGGCGACGCGGTACAGCGAGCCCAGCCCGATCACCGCCAGCGTCAGCACCGTGAACAGCAGCATCACCGCAGCGCTGTTCGGGCCCCAGCCACCGCTGAAGAACAGCACCGCCAGATCGACCGCGACGACGATGCCGGCCACCGCCAGTGCGAACAGCACCACCAGCCGCGTCGAACTGCGACGCGCCCGGGCCTGGTGTTCAAAGAAATTCATCCGTCCTCCCCACGCGCAAGCGGCCCCGGCCGCACCTGTCCGCGGGGCCGGGGCCTGCAGACGGCCACGATCAGAACTGTACCCGCGGCGCCTCGCGCACCTGCGCCTGTTTCTCCGCCGGGATGTCGAGCAGCGCCGCCGCCGCGAAGCCGAAGCTGTTGGCCACCACGCTGGCCGGGAACACCTCGCGCTGGTTGTTGTAGGACATCACCGCGTCGTTGTAGGCCTGGCGGGCGAAGGCGACCTTGTTCTCGGTGCTGCTCAGTTCCTCGCTGAGCTGCATCATGTTCTGGTTGGCCTTCAGGTCCGGATACGCCTCGGCCACCGCCATCAGCCGTCCCAGCACGCCGTTCAACTGGCCCTGCGACGCCGCCAGCTGCGCCATGCCCGCGGCATCGCCCGGGTCGGCCTTGGCCGCCGCCAGCCCCGCCTGGGCGGCGCTGCGCGCGGCGATCACCGCCTCCAGCGTCTCGCGCTCATGGCCCATGTAGGCCTTGGCGGTCTCCACCAGGTTGGGGATCAGGTCGAAGCGGCGTTGCAGCTGCACATCGATCTGCGCAAACGCGTTGCGATAGGCGTTACGGGCCCGGACCAGGCCGTTGTAGAGGCCCACGCCCCACCCGGCAACGACCACCAGGAGACCCAGAAATGCCAACAGTATCAATGTGATGCCCATTCATCTTCTCCCCATTTGTGCAATAACAAAAAGCGGCGCTAGAATCGCGTGCAGCAGTAGCTTACAGGCATCGATCGCGATGAAAGACAACCGCAGGCGCCGTCGCTTCCGTCCGGTGGCATCGGGATTGCTGGGGCTGCTGGTGCCCTTCGCACTGACTTCCACTGCGCAGACGCCGGCGACGAGCCTGGCCACGGCCGATACCCTGCCAGTCAACATCGAAGCCATGTCGACGGTCTCGCCGACCCAGCCGCTGCCCTACCGCACCGCACTGCGCCCGGACCAGGTGCGGCCGCTGGCCCCCGGGTTCGACGTGGCCGCGTTCGAATCGATGGCGCAGCAACTCACCTATGGCGAGCGCGTTCCCGGCATGGCCGTGGCCATCGTGCAGGGCGGCCGGGTGCTCAGCGCGCGCGGCTATGGCGTCACCGACGTCAACAACCCGCAGCCGGTCGATGCCCATACCGTGTTCCGCTTGGCGTCGCTGTCCAAGGCCTTCGCCGGCACCATGGCCGGGCTGCTGGTCAACGACGGCACCCTGCGCTGGGACAGCAAGGTCACCGACTACGTACCCGGCTTCCAGCTCAGCACGCCCGAGGCCACCCGCCGGCTCACCGTGGCCGACGTGCTCAGCCACCGCGTCGGCCTGCCGTACAACGCCTACGACCGCGACATCGAGGCCAACGCCGAGTACTACACGCTCACCCACAAGCTCGCCTCGGCGCCGCTCAAGTGCGTTCCCGGCGAGTGCTACGCCTACCAGAACGTCGCCTTCAGCCTGATCGGCGACGTGGTGTTCGCCGCCTCGGGCAGTTTCTACGAACAGGCGGTCGAGCGCCGCCTGCTCAAGCCGCTGGGCATGAACGACGCCAGCCTGGGGCTGGCCGGCATCCAGGCCAGCTCGCGCTGGGCGCGGCCGCACGTGCGCAGCCGCAACGGCTGGGTATCGCTCAATCCCAAACCCACCTACTACCGGGTGGCGCCGGCCGCCGGCGTCAACGCCAGCGCCAGCGACATGGCGCAATGGCTGCTGGCGCAGACTGGCCACCGTCCCGACGTGCTGCCGGCGCCGCTGCTGGCCACGCTGCATGCGCCGCTGGTGAGCACGCCGGGCGAAATGCGCTCGGGCTGGCGACGCGATCGCCTGAATTCGGCCGGCTACGCACTGGGCTGGCGCGTGTTCGACTACGCCGGACAACCGGTCGTGTTCCATGCCGGCGCGGTGCAGGGCTATCGCGGACTGGCAGCGCTGGTACCCGGCCACGACCTGGGCATCGTCATCCTGTGGAATGGCGAAAGCAGCCTGCCCACCGGATTGCTGCCGACCATCCTCGACCGTGCCATGGGCCTACCGGCGCAGCGCTGGCTCGACGTCGATACCGACTTCGGCAGCGACAACCTGATGGCCGACGGCGTCGTGCCCGAAACCAAGGACAAGAAGGGCGCTTCGGCCACCCGCGCGGTGGCCTCCCCGCGCTGACCACGGCGGCGGCGGCGGGCATCGGGAAGAGAGGCGGCGCGAGCCGCCTCTTGCGTTTGCGGCGCCCGGCGGCGCCGTCGCCTTGCATGGCCGCCATGCCGAACCGCGCATGGAAGCAGAGCATACCCACCCGGGCTGGTCGAAAAGCTCGCGACTGACGTCGCGCCTACAACACACTCCTGCCCTTTACAGGAGCGACGTCAGTCGCGACCACCGCCGGGTCATCGACTCTCCTGGCGATGCCCCATAAAAAAACTCCCTCCCCGCTGGGCATCGGGGAAGGAGCTTCAGGTACGGCTATCGGGATTGGATCAGATCAGCGGTGCCGGGGTGGCCGGAAGCGCGACCGGCGCGACCTTCTTCTTGCGGGCGGCCGGCTTCTTCTTCGCGACCTTCTTGGCGGCCGGCTTCTTGGCGGCTACCTTCTTCGCGGCCTTCTTGGCAGCCGGCTTCTTGGCGGCGGCCTTCTTCGCGCTCTTCTTCACCGCCTTCTTGGCGACGGCCTTCTTGGCGGCCTTCTTCACCGTCTTCTTGGCGGCGGCCTTCTTGGCGGTCTTCTTCACCGCCTTCTTGGCAACAGCCTTCTTGGCGGCCTTCTTCACGGTCTTCTTGGCAGCCGCCTTCTTCGCGGTCTTCTTCACTGCCTTCTTTGCTGCTGCCTTCTTTGCAACCTTCTTCACCGTCTTCTTGGCCGCAGCCTTCTTCACGGTCTTCTTGGCGGCCGCCTTCTTGGCGACCTTCTTCACGGTCTTCTTGGCAGCCGCCTTCTTGGCGACCTTCTTCACCGCCTTTTTGGCGGCCGGCTTTTTCGCAGCTTTCTTCGTGGCCATGTGATGGCTCCTCGTCAGTGATCTATGGAGTTGAAACGCCCAGTTGAAGCAAACCCGCCGCCGGTGGCCGCGGGGTCCGCCGACGCGTCGCGCGCGTCGTGACGGATACAGAAACACCCGCATCGAACGCCGATACGGGTGTCGTGTCTGAATTGATTCCAGGTTTTGCGGAAGGAAGCGAACCCTGCTCCACCATCATCGGACTCGTGGCGGATTTCCAAGTTGTGCTTCGCGTCTGGATGTTGATCCGGCTCACTCTCTTCCGCAGGCAAGGTCTGCTGGGCGAAACCTAATCACGGTTTTTTTTACTGTCAACAGTCTCTGCGCAACTTTTTCGCGGCGCGGCCTTGCGCCCGTCCCGCGGCACCGACCGCAGCGTATCGCCGTCGCCGCATGCAGGTTGCCACCGGTGCGACGAACGCAACCAGGCGACAACAAGAAAACACGGGAAATACCGCACTTTTCTTTCGATGCATGCATCGCGCGCGTTGCGGAAGCCATGCCGCTCCGTGCGCTGCAACCTGCCGGCGCGAGCGGCGCGACTGCGTTGTAAGCCCATGCAAAAAAGTTTGATCCGGCCGCCGGGTTTCGGCGGCGCATCGATGCAAATGCGCAAAAGTGCGCAAGCTTTTCTGGAACGCTTCGGCCGCAACGAGGCGACGGCAGAGACGGAAACGGACGACGGCACGGGTGCGCGCGGACGCGTCCGGATTCGTCGTCGACGGTCGCCCCTGCATCGACATGTCCGCCGCGATGCGAACGATGCGGCTCCGGCTTCGTCACGCGCCGATGACATCGCCGGCACGGCACACGCGACCACCCCGCCGGCGAAAACGAAAACGGCCGCACATGGCGGCCGTTTCGCAGGTCACTGGAAAGAAGCGCGATCAGTGGCTGTCGTCTTCCAGCAGTTCGGCGTAGTCGTCCGGACCCAGCAGTTCGTTCAACTGCTCCGGGTCGTCGATCTGCACCACGAAGATCCAGCCTTCGCCGTAGGCATCCTCGTTGATGGTCTCCGGCTTGTCGCTCAGCGCGGTGTTGACCTCGACGACGGTGCCGGTGACCGGGCTGTAGACGTCCGAGGCCGCCTTCACCGACTCGACCACCGCCGCACCGGCGCCGGCCTCGACGGTATCGCCCACGCCGGGCAGTTCGACGTAGACCAGGTCGCCCAGCAAGCCCTGGGCATGGTCGGAAATACCCACGGTGACGCGGCCGTTGCCTTCGGCGCGCGCCCATTCGTGGGACTTGAGGAATTTGAGGTCGCCGGGGATCTCGCTCATGGAACTGCTCCGAAAAGAACGGTGGTCGGGGAAGGCCTGGAAAAGCCGGGGGCTAGTTTAGCCAACAGATGCGTCGGCGTCCGCCTCAGGCCAGCACGCCGGGCTGCGGCTGGCCCTCGCGCACGAACGGAAACTTCACCACCCGCACCGGCACTTCCTTGCCGCGGATGTCCACGCGCACCGCCCCCGGTTCGCCGGCCGGGACCCGCGCGAAGGCGATGGCCTTGCCCAGGGTCGGCGAGAAGGTGCCGGACAGGATCTCGCCTTCGCCCTGGGCGGTGAGCACCTTCTGGCCGTGGCGCAGCACGCCCTTGTCGTCCATCACCAGGCCGATCATCTGCCGCGGGCTGCCGGCGGCCTTCTGCGCCTCGAGCGCGGCACGGCCGATGAAGTCGCGGCCCTCGTCCAGCGCCACGGTCCAGGCCAGCGCCGCCTCGTAGGGCGACACCGCCTCGTCCATGTCCTGGCCGTACAGGTTCATGCCCGCTTCCAGCCGCAGCGTGTCGCGCGCACCCAGTCCGGCCGGCTTGACCCCGGCTTGCAGCAGCGCGTTCCAGAACGCGATCACCGCATCCTGCGGCAGCAGGATCTCGAAACCGTCCTCGCCGGTGTAGCCGGTGCGCGCGACGAACAGCGGCACGCCCTGCGTCGACGCCACGTCCAGCGCCGCGAAGCGGCCCAGCTTCTCGAGCCCGGCGCGGTCGTCCGCAGCCACCAGCCCCAGCACCGCGGCGCGCGCCTGCGGCCCCTGCACGGCGACGATCGCCAGGTCCGCGCGTTCTTCCACCTGCACTTCGAAGGCGGCCGCCTGCTGCCGGATCCACGCCAGGTCCTTCTCGCGGGTGGAGGCGTTGACCACCATGCGGAAGAAGTCCTCGCCGAGGAAATACACGATCAGGTCGTCGATCACCCCGCCCTGCTCGTTGAGCATGCACGAGTACAGCGCCTTGCCCGGGACCTTGAGCTTGTCCACCGAGTTGGCCAGCAGCGAGCGCAGGAACACGCGCACGCCGGCGCCGCGCAGGTCAACCACGGTCATGTGGCTGACGTCGAACATGCCGGCCTCGCGCCGCACCAGGTGGTGTTCGTCGATCTGCGAGCCGTAGTGGATCGGCATGTCCCAACCGCCGAAATCGACCATCTTGGCGCCCAGGGCGCGGTGGGTATCGTTGAGGAGCGTCTTCTGCGTCATGAACCGGATCCGGGCAAAGATGGAAGCCCGGCATTATCCCAGATGGCACCACGCAACGCCCGCGGCGTCGCAGCGGCGGGATGCCGCCGCGAGCCGGATCAGAACGGTATGCGGCCGCGCAGGATGTCGCCGAACATCGCCCAGTCGCCGGCGAACGAATAGAACGGGTGGCGGAAGGTGGCCGGCCGGTTCTTCTCGAAGAAGAAGTGCCCGACCCAGGCGAAACCGTAGCCGCAGGCCAGCGCGGCCAGCAGCCACCAGGGATTGCCGTCGAGCACGGCCACCGCCACCAGCAGCAGTACCCCGCAGCTGCCGACGAAGTGCAGCCGCCGCGAGGTGCGGTTGGCGTGTTCCTGCAGGTAGAACGGATAGAACTCGCGGAAGCTGGCGAAGCGGCGGCGCATGGCGGACCTCTCCGGGTGGACGTGCGCCGGCAGCATAGCGCGGCTCAGCCGTTGCGCGGCCCGAACATGATCACCGCCATGCCCAGCAGGCACAGCCCGGCACCCAGCAGGTCCCAGCGGGTCGGCCGCACCGAGTCGACCAGCCACAGCCACAGCAGCGCCACGGCGACATAGACGCCGCCATAGGCGGCATAGACGCGGCCACTGGCCGTCGGGTGCAGGGTCAGCAACCAGGCGAACAGCGCCAGGCTGAATGCGGCCGGCAGCAACAGCCATGGGCTGCCCTGCTTGCGCAGCCACAGCCACGGCAGGTAGCAGCCAACGATCTCGGCCAGCGCGGTGGCCAGGAACAGCAGCAGCGTCTTCACGATGCCGGCTCGCGCTCGGCCCGCTTGGCCCGCTGCCACTGCGCTTCCTGTTCGGCCAGCGACAGCTGCGGCAGGGTGGTGCCGTCCTCGCGCGCCTGCGCCTCCATCGCGCGGAAACGACGCTCGAACTTGAGGTTGGCCTGGCGCAGCGCGGCGCCGACGTCGACCCGGGCATGCCGCGCCAGGTTGGCGCAGACGAACAGCACGTCGCCGATCTCGTCCTGCAGGCGGGCATGGTTGCCGTCCGCATCGCCGCGCTCGAATTCGGCCTGCACCTCGTCGATCTCCTCGCGCAGCTTGGCCAGCACCGGCGCCGGACCCGGCCAGTCGAATCCCACCCGCGCCGCACGCGATTGCAGTTTCTGCGCACGCTGCCATTCCGGCAGGCCGCGCGCGATCCCGGCCAACGCCGAATCGTCGCGCTCGCCGGCCGCCGCGCGCTCGCTGCGCTTGATCGCTTCCCAGTTGGCGCTCACGCCCTCGGCGCCGTCGACGACGGTTTCGGCAAACACGTGCGGGTGGCGGCGCAGCATCTTGTCGCAGATCGAGGCGACCACGTCGGCGAAACCGAACGCGCCCTGCTCGCTGGCCATCTGCGCATGGAACACCACCTGCAGCAGCAGGTCGCCCAGTTCGTCCTTCAGCGCGGCCAGGTCGTTGCGGTCGATCGCGTCGGCCACCTCGTAGGCTTCCTCGATGGTGTACGGGGCGATGCTGGAGAAGTCCTGCGCCAGGTCCCACGGACAGCCGCGCTCGCGGTCGCGCAAGCGCGCCATGATCTGCAGCAGCTGCCGGATGTCGCGGTTCTCTTGCATCGGGGGCATGGCGGTGGTCACGGGTCGTGGAAGGACATGCCGTTGGCGGCAGGCGTCAGGACGGGCGCGACTGCGGCGTGTCCAGCCAGTCGCGCCACGGCAGCGAGGGATCGCCCAGGGCGACGAAGTCGCCGTTGAGCAGCGATTCGCGGCGGTTGTAGCGGAACGGCTTGCCGGTGTCGGCCGCCAGCAGGGCGCCGCCGGCGGCTTGCAGTACGCATTGCCCAGCGGCGGTGTCCCACTCGCTGGTCGGTCCCAGCCGCGGGTACACGTCCAGCGAGCCTTCGGCCAGGCGGCAGAATTTCAGCGAGGAACCCTGCGACACCACTTCCACCTCGCCCATCCGCGCCAGCAGCGCCTCGGTGCGTGCGCTGCGGTGCGAGCGGCTGGCCGCCACCCGCAGCGGCGCCGGGGCCGGCGTGCAGGTATGCAGCACGGTGTCGTGCAGGCCTTCGCGGCGGTAGGCGCTCTCGCCGCGGCTGGCATGCCAGACCGTGCCGGTCACCGGCGCCAGCACCACGCCCATCGCCGGGGCGCCGTGCTGGATCAGGGCGATGTTGACGCTGAACTCGCCGTTGCGCTTGACGAACTCGCGGGTGCCGTCGAGCGGGTCCACCAGCCAGTAGCTGCTCCAGTGGCGGCGGGTTTCCCACGGCATGATCGCCGACTCCTCCGACAGCACCGGCAGGTCCGGGGTGAGCCGCGCCAGGCTCTCGACGATCACCCGGTTGGCGGCCAGGTCGGCGGCGGTGAGCGGGCTGTCGTCGTGCTTGCGCTCGACCTCGAAGCCGGCGGCGTACACCTTCATGATCGCCGCCGCCGCGTCCTGGGCGATGGCGATGACGGTCTCGCGCAGGTCGTTGTCGAGCCGGCTCATCGCTGCGCTCCCAGCCATTCGCGGGCGATGAACAGCGCCGCGAGCGAACGCCCTTCGGAAAAGTCCTCGCGCAGCATCAGCCGGTCCAGCTCGGCCAGCTTCCACGGCACCACTTCCAGCTCCTCCGGCTCGTCGCCGGCCAGTCGCTCCGGATACAGGTCGCGCGCCAGCACCAGCCACGACTGGTGGCTCATGTAGGTCGGCGCCAGCGTCATCGCGCGCAGCACGTCGACGCGGCGCGCACCGTAGCCGGCCTCTTCCTTCAGCTCGCGGTCGGCCGCCTGTTCCGGCGTCTCGCCGGCGTCGATGCGGCCCTTCACCAGCCCCAGTTCGTAGCGGTGCATGCCGGCGGCGTACTCGCGCACCAGCAGCACGGTCTCGTCGTCGAGCATCGGCACCACCACCACCGCGCCGTGGCCGCGGCTGACCAGCCGTTCGAAGCGGCGGCGTTCGCCGTTGGAGAACTCCAGGTCCAGCTGCTGCAGCAGGAACGGGCCGTTTTCGTGGTCGACCACGTCGTGGATGATCGGCAGGCGGCGGCTCATGCGGGGCTCCCGCCGCGGCCGGTCCGGCAGGCCGATAGAATGTGCGCAAGCGAGAACGTTTTCATGAGCCCGAAATGCTAGCAGACCCAGCCTCCTCCCCGCTGGCCGACCAGTGGCGGCAACGCGACCTGGCCGTGCTGTGGCACCCGTGCACGCAGATGCGCGAGCACCCGGACACCCTGCCGCTGGTGCCGATCGCCCATGGCCAGGGCGCCTGGCTGGTCGGCCACGACGGCCACCGCTACCTGGATGCGGTCAGCAGCTGGTGGACCAACCTGTTCGGCCATGCCGAACCGCGCATCGCCGCCGCCATCGCCGCACAGGCCGGCCGGCTGGAGCAGGTGATGCTGGCCGGGTTCAGCCATGAACCGGCGGTACGGCTGGCCGAACGGCTGCTCCAGATCGCCCCGCGCCAGTCCGGGCGCGCGCCGCTGGCCAAGGTGTTCTATGCCGACAACGGCTCGGCCGGGGTCGAGGTGGCGCTGAAGATGGCGTTCCACTACTTCCGCAACCGCGGCGAGCACCACCGCACCCGCTTCGTCGCGCTGGAGAACGGCTACCACGGCGAAACCCTCGGCGCGCTGGCGGTGGGCGACATCCCGCTGTACCGCCGCGTCTATGCGCCGCTGTTGGCCGAGGCGCTGTTCGCACCCTCGCCCGACGCCTACCAGGCCGAGCCGGGACAGAGCCCGGCGCAGCGTGCGCACCAGGCCGCCGATGCGCTGGCCAACCTGTTCGACCAGCATCCGGGCGAGATCTGCGCGGTGATCCTGGAGCCGCGGCTGCAATGCGCCGGCGGCATGCGCATGCACGATCCGGTGTACCTGCAGCGCGCGCGCGCGTTGTGCGACGCCAATGGCGCGTTCCTGATCGCCGACGAGATCGCCACCGGCTTCGGCCGCACCGGCACCCTGTTCGCCTGCGAGCAGGCCGCGGTGATGCCGGACCTGCTGTGCCTGTCCAAGGGCCTGACCGGCGGCTTCCTGCCGCTGTCGGCGGTGCTGGCCACGCAGGCGCTGTACGACGCCTTCCTCGACGATTCGCGCGAGCGCGCGTTCCTGCATTCGCACAGCTACACCGGCAACCCGCTGGCCTGCGCGGCGGCGCTGGCCTCGCTGGACATCTTCGCCAGCGACGACGTGATCGAGCGCAACCGCGGCACCGCCGAGGTCATGCGCCGGCTGGCGGCACCGTTCGTCGACCATCCGCACGTGGCCGACGTGCGCCAGGCCGGCATGGTGGTGGCGTTCGAACTGGCCCGCAACGGCGACCGGCGCACCCCGTTCGAGCCCGGCGCGCGGATCGGCCTGCACGCCTACCGGGCCGCGCTCAGGCGCGGGGTGGTGCTGCGTCCGCTCGGCGACGTGCTGTACTGGATGCCGCCGTACTGCATCGACGACGAACAGCTGGACCTGCTGGCGCAGACCACGCTGGCGGCCATCGACGAGGCCGTCGCATGCGCCTGACCCGCTGCCATGTCGAATCGACGCTGGAACCCGGCGCCGAGATCGTGCTGCCCGAGGACGCCGCCAACCACCTGGTGCGGGTGATGCGCCTGCGCGAAGGCGAGCTCTGCGTGCTGTTCAACGGCGACGGCCGCGACTACCCGGCGCGGCTGCTCGCCGCCGGCAAGCGCGAGGCGCGGGTGCGGATCGAGGCGGCGCAGGTCGTCGACAACGAGTCGCCGCTGCGCATCACCCTGCTGCAGGGCATCGCCCGCGGCGAGAAGATGGACCTGATCCTGCAGAAGGCCACCGAGCTGGGCGTGGCGGCAGTGATGCCGGTCAACGCCGAGCGCACCGAGGTCAAGCTGGATGCGGCGCGGACGGAGAAGCGGCTTGCGCACTGGCACAGCGTGATCGCCTCGGCCTGTGGCCAGTCCGGCCGCGCACGGGTACCGGAGCTGTCGCCGCCGCGGCCGCTGCAGGAGGCGGCCCGCACGCTGCCGGCGGAGCTGCTCAGGCTCACCCTCGACCCGCAGGGCGAGTACCGGCTGGCGACGCTGCCGGCGGCACCGGCCGCGGGCGTGGCGATCGCCATCGGCCCGGAAGGCGGCTGGTCGCCGCGCGATCGCCAGGCGCTGCAGGAAGCCGGCTTCCAAGGATTGCAGCTGGGCCCGCGCATCCTGCGCACCGAAACCGCCGGACTGGCCGCGATCGCCGCGCTGCAGGCCCGGTTCGGCGACCTGTAGGGGCGCGAAACGGGGCGGCGGGAAGCGGCCGACGCGTTGCACATCTCCGCTGCGGCCCGATGCCGTGGATCGGGCAACGCTTCCCCCCGCAGCGTGGGCCTTGCCGCGGCGACCTCCTGGCAACGTCGTTGCGACCGGTGCCCGCATCGCGACAGACCGGGAGCGGCCAACGGAACCCGTCGTCGCCACGGCTCGTGGTCCCGACCAGATGCGTTTCGGCAGCCGAAGCGGGTCGGGCGGGAAGCGCACTTCGACAGCCGCAAACCGCTCATCCGGTACGTTGACCATTCCCGGGCGGGCGTTGGCCCCCAGCTGTCCGCGGAAACGGCCGGGACCGGGTTCGCGGATTCTTCCGGATCGTCGTTCCCGCGCAGGCGGGTGATACAGCGCCCCTCGTGCAGATGAAGCCATTGCGCCCGGGATCCGCGCCCATCGCGGGCAGGCCAGCGCCTCGCGCTGTGGTGAAGCTTCCGCCGCCTGCGCAGGATGACGGCGGATCTCCTGCGCGATACGACCGAGGCGGTTCCCACCGACCATGCCGGTTGCTGCCTCCCACCCACGACGACGGACGGCAATCAGCAGACCCGCGCGCCATTCGCCGTCGGCTTGCCCCCTGCTACGCGGGCGGAAAACGCAAGAGGCCGCGATCGCTCGCAGCCTCCACGTTGCGGCATGTTGCGGTCGGCGCCCCGGTCAGGCGGCCAGGCTCTGCGCGATGGCCGCTTCCAGTGCGTCCAGGTCCGGCAGCAACGCGCTCTGCTCGCCCAGCAGCACGCGCATGTGCACGCCCTGCGGCAGGGTTTCTTCCGATGCGTCGGCCAGCAGGCCGTCGCGCGGCACCGCGATCAGCTGCGGGAAGGTCTGGGTCAGCAGCGCGAAGTACGGCAACTCGGGATTGCCGCCCAGCGCCTTGAGCACCACGATCTTGTTGTTGGCCGCCACCGCTTCCTCGCCCAGCCCGCTGAAGCGCGCGAATGCCAGCAGCGGCACGTTCCAGCCGTGCCAGGCGATCTGCCCGGCCAGCCATGCCGGCGCGTTGGGCACCGGCTCCACCGCCACCCGCGACATCACCTCGGCGACGGTCGCGTTGGGCAGCAGCACGCGTTCGCTGCCGGCCTGGATCAGGACGCCTCGGATTTCGTCGTTGCTGGCGTAGCTCATCGGATGTTCCTGGGTCGTTGGGTGGGGAACGCCATTCAGGCGCCCCAATGTTCGGACAGGGCCTGCGCCAGCTGCACCGGATCGCCGGCAGGCATGCCGGCGACGGCGAGTCGGCTGGCCGCACCCGGGTCGTAGCAACCTTCGCCGATCTGGCCGCCCACCCAGCCGCCCTGCGCGGCCACCGCCAGCACGTCGTCCACCTGCGCCTGGTCGGCGCCGCTGAGCATCAGCACCGCGCTCTGCGCTGCCGGCAACGCGGCCACCACCTGGGTACCGCCGGCGCCGGCGACGAAGCGCAGCCGGTCTTCCGCGCAGGACACGCCCACGTCGTCGGGCAGGATGTAGATCTGCGCCGCCTCGACCGGTTGCCCGGCCTCGGCCAGCGTCACCGGCAACGGCGTGACCCGCGCCATCTGCTTGACCAGGTTGCCGTAGCGTCCGCCGTCCAGGCGCAGCTGCACCAGCACCGGGCGGTTGAAGGTTTCCGGCAGCGCCGCCAGCAGGCGCCGCACCGCATCGGGTCCGCCGATGCCGGCCAGCACCAGCAGCGCACCGCCGGCCTCGGCAGTACCTTCCGGCTCCAGCTCCAGCAGCGACAGGCCGCCGGTGGAGAACTCGGCCGCCGGCTCCGCCGGCGCGGCCACAGCCGCGGCCGGTGCGACCAGCGCATCGTCCTCGACCAGCGACCAGCTGCTGAAATCCGGCGCCGCCGGCAACGGTGGCGGCGTGGCCGCCACCGGGGCGGCGACCGGTTCGGCGGCAACCTCGGCAAGCGTGGGCGCGGGTGCCGCCGGTGGCGCGTACAGGCCATCGCCGGGCAGCGCCGGCGCGGCATCCACCGCTTCTTCCAGGTGGAATTCCAGCGGCGCGTCGGAATGCAGCTGCGCCGGCGTCACCGGCAGGCCGGGCTCGGGCTGCGGCGAGGTCTCGTTCTCGTGGCCCGGCGGCAGCACGTTGTCGTGGCCGTGCAGCTTGGCCGCCAGGTGTCGCACCCAGCGCTGCGCCTCCCAGCCCTCGCGACGGGCGGCCAGTTCGGCCTCGTCGAAGATCAGGGTCAGGTGCGACGCGCCCAGTGCCGGTTCGAGGCGTTCCAGCGCGTCCTCGATGGCCGGTTCCAGGGCGATCAGCACCACCGCCGGCGCGGCATCGTCCAGGGTCTGCGGCTCCAGCGTGGTCGGGTCGTCCTCCAGCACGATGTGGCCGCCGGCGTGGGATACCGCCTCGCGCAGGCGCTCGCGCGCCTGGCCGGGACGGGCCAGCAGGGCGACCGGCTTGCCGCTGTCGATATCATTCACGGGCACGGGCGATCCCCAGCAGGTCGTAGACGTTTCGCATCAGATCCAGTTCCTGGTACGGCTTGCCCAGGTAACGCTGGACACCGATTTCGAACGCACGCTGGCGGTGCTTGTCGCCGCTGCGCGAGGTGATCATCACGATCGGCACATCCTTGTAGCGCGGGTCGGCGCGCATCGCCGTAGCCAGCTCGTAGCCGTCCATGCGCGGCATTTCGATGTCCAGCAGCATCAGGTCGGGCACGCGCTCTTCCAGCCGCTCCAGCGCCTCGATGCCGTCGCGCGCGGCCACCACCTCGAAGTTGTGGCGTTCCAGCACGCGGCCGGTGACCTTGCGCATGGTCAGCGAATCGTCCACCACCATCACCATCGGCACCTGCCGCTGGCTGGCCGGGGCCGGCTGCGCCAGCGCCCGCTGCGGCTGCGCCAGGTGACGGCGCACCAGCGGCGCCACGTCCAGGATCACCACCACGCGACCGTCGCCGGTGATGGTGGCGCCGTAGATGCCCGGTACCGAGGCGATCTGCAGGCCGACCGGCTTGACCACGATTTCGCGGTTGCCCAGCACCTGGTCGATCGCCACCGCCGCGCGCAGGTCGCCGGCGCGCACCAGCAGCAGCGGGATCTGTGCCTGGCCTTCGGCCTTGGCCGACTCCTGCCCCACCAGCGAGCCCAGGTCGTGCAGCGCGTAGTGCTCGCCGCTGTAGTGGTAGCCGCCGTCGCCGGACTCGAAACGCTCGCGCGAGATGCGGCCGATGCCGCTGACCGAGGCCACCGGTACCGCGAAGGTGGTCTCGCCGATCTGCACGAACACCGCCTGGGTGACCGCCAGCGTCTGCGGCAGGCGCAGGGTGAAGGTGACGCCCTTGCCGCGGACCGAGTGGATGTCCACCGAACCGCCGAGCTGGCGCACTTCGTTGCGCACCACGTCCATGCCGACGCCGCGGCCGGCCAGCTGGCTGACCTGCTCGGAGGTGCTGAAGCCGGAGGCGAAGATCAGGCTGTCGAGCTCGTTCTCGCTCAGCTCCGCGCCCGGCTGGATCAGATTGCGCTGCTCGGCGCGGCGACGGATCGCCTCGCGGTCCAGGCCGGCGCCGTCGTCGGCCACTTCCAGCACGATTTCCGAACCTTCGCGGCGCAGGCGGATGGTGATGCCGCCTTCTTCCGGCTTGCCCGCGGCCACGCGCTGCGCCGGCGTCTCCAGGCCATGGGCCACCGAATTGCGCAGCATGTGCTCAAGCGGCGCGACCATGCGGTCCAGGACGTTGCGGTCCAGTTCGCCGTGGGTGCCGTCCAGGGTCAGGTGTACCTGCTTGCCGGTGTCGTGCGCGGCCTGGCGCACCACGCGGCGCAGGCGCGGCACCAGTCCGTCGAACGGCACCATGCGCGCACGCATCAGCCCGTCCTGCAGTTCCGAGCTCACGCGCGACTGCTGCTGCAGCAGCGCGTCGTAGTTGCGCGACAGGTCGTCCAGCACGCCCTGCAGGCCACTCAAGTCGGCCGCCGATTCGTTCAGGGCGCGGCTGAGCTGCTGCAGGGTGGAGAAACGGTCCAGTTCCAGCGGATCGAACGTCTGGTCGGCCTGGTCCTGTTCGCGCTGGTAGCGGGCGACGATCTGCGCCTCGGTTTCCAGGTCCAGACGGCGCAGCTGGTCGCGCAGACGCGCATTGGTGCGGTCCAGTTCGGCCATGGCACCACGGAAGGCGCCCAACTGCTGTTCCAGGCGCGAGCGGTAGATCGCCACTTCGCCGGCGTGGTTGACCAGGCGGTCGAGCAGGTCGGCGCGTACGCGCACCTGTTCCTGCGAACGCACGCCGCCTTCCTCCTCGCCCGACGCTTCCTCGACCACGGGTTCGGACAGCGGCGCCACCTTGGCGACGGTGGGCGTTTCCGGCACGGGCAGCGGACGCGGCTGGGGCGCCTCGGCCACGGCCTGCGCTTCGGCGGCCGTGGTGTCGGCCGTGACTTCGACCGTCTCCGGCGCCGGGCTTTCCGCTGCCGGCACGCTCTCCACCGCGGCAACGGCCGGAATCTCCACCGTCGCGGCGACCTCCGGATGCGCCTCTGCGCGGCCGTGGGTACGCGCGTCGAACGCCTCGATCAGATCGAACGGCATCGCCACCGCGCGATGTGCGCCGGTACGCGTCAACAGCTGGTGCAGGCGGTCGAAACCGCGCTCCAGCAACTGCACGTCGCTGCGGGTGATGTCGGTGCGGTTGGCGGCCACCGCTTCCAGCAACGACTCGATGCCGTGGCCCAGGTCGCCGATGGCATTGATGCCGGCCATGCGCGCGCCGCCCTTGAGCGTGTGCAGGTCGCGCTGCAGGCCGGCCAGCAGCTCGCGGTCTTCCGGCGCTTCGCGCAGTTCGCTGATCAGGCCGTCGCAGTGGTCGAGCAGGTCCTTGCCTTCCTCGACGAAGATATCGACCAGTTCGCGATCCAGGTCGCTGAAGTCCAGCGGCTCGTCGTCGCCAACCGCGCTGTCGGCGCCGCCGGTTCCGACAGCGATCGCCGCGGCAATGGCCGCGCTGAGTGCATCGACCGGCTGTCCGGGTACCGCTGCATCCACCGCGGCGGTTTCCGCGGCCGGGGTTCCCGCCACCTGCGAAGCCGCTTCCACGGCGTCCGCGGCATCGCCGGCGTCGGTCGCGGCAACGGCTTCGACCTGTTCGCCACCGTCGGTTGCGGCGACCTCTTCGGTCGGGACCTCTTCCACAGCCGTCGCCACCACGTCGGCGCCCGACGCCTGCACCGTGGCATCCACGATGGTCTCGTTCTCGACAGCGGGCTGCGCGGACGGCTCTTCGACCACTTCCGGTCCGGCGAGCGGGGCCGCAGGCAGCGCCTGCTCGACGCTCCCTGCGAAGGTGTCGGCAGCGTCGGTCGCGGCCGGGGCATCCACCGATGCGGTGGACTCCGCTGCGAACGACGGCAGATCCTCGGCGGCCTGCGCCGGGGCGGCAGCGTCGCCGCCGGAAATGACCGGCTGCTCGCCGGCATCGACCACGGCGGTGACCGGGGTTTCGACGACCGGTTCGATGAATGCGTCCTGCAGCCACGCCTCGTCCTGGACATCCGCCGGCGCGATGCCGGCATCGGCCGCGTTGCCGTCGTCCACGCTGGCAACCTCGGGCGCCGGTACGTCTTCGGCGGCAAAGGTAAAACCGTCCGCTTCCCCGGTCGGCACGACCGGCGATACGTCCGCATCGACGCTCGCCGACACGCCGGTGTCGCCCGGCTCGGCACCCAGGTAGCGCGACAGGTCTTCCACACCGGTGAGTTCGACCGGATCGACCGTGGATGCCGCCGGTGCGGCCAGATCGTCTTCCCCGTCGGCGAACGACAGCTCGTCCACCGCCAGCGGCGGCCACTTGGCCTCCGGCAGCGCATCCACCAGCACCTGCAGGCGCTGGGCCAGCGCGCTGAAGGATGGAATCATCGGCGCCGGCGCCTGCAACGCCACGATGGTCGCGGCAATGGCATCGGCGGTATCGGCGATCGCGGCCACGCCGTCGTCGCCGGGGGTGACCGCGGCGGCCAGCGAACGCTTGACGTAGGTTTCGGCCGGGGTGGTCACCGCGGTGATTTCCGGCACGTCGGTCATCGCGAACGCGCCGCTCATCGTGTGCACCGCACGCAGCAGCGCCTCGTTGACCGGTTGCGGCTGCTGTTGCGACGCCGCCAGCCATTCGCGCAGCGTTTCCAGGTGCGTGGCGACCTCGGCTTCGAGGATCTCGCGCAGCACGCTGTCGACCGAAGCCGGGGTACCCGCCGGGACCGGTGGGGCGACCTCGGCGACCGGAGCCGCTGCAGTCGTCGCGGCGGCCGGGGTCGGCACGTAGAAGGTCTCCTCGCCCGCCGCCACGCGGTCGGCCACGGCCTGCATCGCCAGCAGGTCGGCGCTGATGCCGCTGCCGTCGCGCAGCGCGGCGTTGAGCTGCGGCAGCACTTCGTAGGCCTGGGTGACCATCGCCACCACCGCCGGGCTGGCCGGGCGGCTGCCGTCGAGTACGCGGTTGAGCATGCTCTCGATCTTCCAGCTGAATTCGCCCAGGGTGCGCGCACCCACCAGGCGGCCGCTGCCCTTGAGGGTATGGAACACGCGCCGCACCGGCCGCAGCCGGTCGACGTTGGCCGGCGCCGCGCGCCATTGCGGCAGCAGGTTGCCCAGGTTCACCAGTTCTTCGTCGAATTCCTCGATGAAGACCTCGCGGATGTCCTGGTCGATCTCGTCGCCGTTGTCCTCGAAACCGCCGTCGAGCATGACCGGCGCTTCCGGGGCCGGCGGCGGCACGGCTTCCGCTTCGGCGGCCGGGGCCGGCTTTTCGGGCAACGGATTGAACTGGGCGGCGGCGGCGTCGAGTTCGGCGAGGAACGCGGCGCTCTCGTCGTCGAGCTCGATCTTGCCGATCACCGCATCCTGCACGCCGGCAACGGCGGCGGTACGGACTTCAGGCTCCGGCTCGGCAGCGGGCGTCGGCGTCGCTTGCGCAGCGGCGTCGGGCTCGATAGCAGAGGTCGGGGTCGGTTCGGGTGCGGCCGGCGTCTGCTCGACCGGCGCCTGTGCGGCACCGGTGTCCCCGGCGTCGGCGGCCACCGCCGGCTCGGCGGGGGTCGGCAGTTCCGGCGGCAGCGGTGCGGCGACGGTGGAAACCGGAAGCCCGGCTTCCGGTGCCGCGGCGTCGAGCGCCTGGACACTGGCGACCGCTGCGTCCTGCGACGGAAGCGCCGGCTCGATCGCCGCAGCCGGCGTGGTTGCGGTTGCGGCAGGCTCGCCCGTTTCGAGCAGGCTGCTGTCGAAGGTGTAGACCTGCGCGGCGGCGTCCGTGTCCAGCTGTTCCTGTTCGGCGGCGACCGGATCGAAGACCGTCGGCGCCACTTCCAGCACGTCTTCGGTGGATGCCGCCGGCGGCAATTCCGCGGTGCCATCGCCGGACAGGTCGATGGGCGCCAGCGTGTAGCCGGCACCGTCGGCCGCGCCGCCCTCCTCGGCGGCGACCGGATCGAAACCGGTGCTGCTTGCCGCGGTCGTCGCGGTATCGGGCGCGAACGCCGGCGTTTCGACAGCGGCGGTGTCGTCGCGGCCCGGGGACGGATACGGCGTCACCGAGGCCTGGAACACATACGGATACGGGCGCGGAGCTTCGGTTGCCGGGGCAGATGCTTCGGTCGCAACCGGCGCCGGGGTCTGTGCCGGTGTCGGTGCGGGCACCTCGACCACCGGCAGTTCCGCCGGCCGGCTCGTATCGTTGGCCACCGGGGCGACGGCAGGCGCCTCGGCGGGGGCCACGGATGCCGGCACCGTCGTCGCCGGTGCGGGGTCCGCCTGTACCACGGCTTCCGGCTGCGGCGCCGGCGGCATTGCGGCGGCGGCTTCGCTTTCGGCGGTCGGCAGCGGCCAGTAGCGCAGCGCTTCCAGGCTGGAACGGGTGATGTCGAGGATCTCCTCGCGACCCGGACGACGCTCGCGCAGGGCTTCGAGGTAGTACTCCAGGCTGGCCATCGCATCGGCCAGGGTGTCGAGCTGGCGGCCGCTGGGCACGCGCTGGCGCGCGATCAGTTCGACTTCGATGTAGCGGCGCACGCCCTGCAGGTAATCGGCCGGGGTCGGCAGGTCCAGCATGCGCAGCGCGCCGGCCACCTCGCCCAGCAGGCGCGGCACGTCGGCCAGCCGCTGGTGGTCCCAGTTGGTCTCGATGAAGGCGACGAAATGCTCGCGGGCGGCGGAGAAGTTGGCGATCGCCTCGTGCGCCAGCACCTCGACGGTACGCCGGGTCTCGACCGAGCCCGGATCATCCTCGCCGCTGCCGCCGGCGCCCAGGTGGGCGACCTGGTCGTCCAGCGAGGCATCCACGTAGAGCAGCGCGCCGGCGATGTCCAGCAGCATGCCTTCGTCGATCTGCTGGGAGCCGTCCACCACTCCACGCAGCGAATCGCGCTGCTGCACCACCACGCCGCGGGCCACGCCCAGGCCCAGCACCCCGAGGGTGTCGGCCACGGCACCGAGTTCGTTGACCTGGGTCTGCAGCGCGGCCGGCTCGCCGCCGGTGCGCAGGTGCAGGTCGAGCGCGTCCTTGATCCGCAGCAGTTCTTCCTTCACCGCGCTGCCGACGGTATCGAGCAGTTCGCGGTTGCGTCCGCTCAGGCTGCCGCGGGCGTGGTCCAGCTCGGCCTCGCTGGCGCTGCCGGCGTCCGGGTCGAAGGCGAACAGCACGCTCTCGCTGATGCCCTCGGCGCCGCGCGCGGCGCGGATCTCGTTGAGCAGCGGCAGCAGCACGATCGGGATGTCGCGATGGCCGTTCTGCAGGCGCTCCAGGTAGTCGGGCAGCAGCACGGTGCCGCGCATCAGCGTGGCGCAGGCCTCGTCGCGGTCCGGCACCCCGCCCGCCTGGACGGCATTGGCCAGCAGTTCCAGCTCCTCGGCGACCATCGCCGGCGCATACAGCTCGACCATGCGCAGCGTGCCCTGCACCTGGTGCAGGTAGCCGGCACAGAAGCGCATGCGACTGGTGTCGCTCGGCTCCTCGACGAAGTACTCGATCTCGTTGCGGACCTGGCGCAGGGTCTCGTCCAGCTCGGGCTTCACCCAACCCAGTGCCGCATGGCTCATCGCGTCGCGCAGCGTGCTCATCGCAACCCCTTTCCCTTGGTCGTCCGCGCATCGTCCGGCCTGATGGCGAACATGGCCTGCATTGAGGTGTGGCGACGCATCATCTGCTGATTCCTTCCTTCCCCATCCAAACGATCGATCACGCCGGCAGCTTGAAGTCGGCGACCGAACGACGCAGGTCTGCCGCCAGCTGTGCCAGGTGGCCGATCGACTCGGCGGTCTGTCCCGCACCCTGCGAGGTCTGGCCGGTGATCTGCCGGATCACGCCCATCGTCTGGGTGATGTCCGTCGCCGCCGCGGACTGCTGGTGGGCGGCGATGGAGATGTTCTTGATGAGGGTGTTGAGCGCATTGGACACGCGCTCGATCTCGGTCAGTGCGGTACCGGCGTCCTCGGCCAGGCGCGCACCGGACACCACTTCGGCGGTGGTCTGTTCCATCGAGGTCACCGCTTCGTTGGTGTCGGCCTGAATCGCCTGCACCAGGTTCTCGATCCGTCGGGTCGCGCCGGAGGTGCGTTCGGCCAGGCGCTGCACTTCGTCGGCCACGACCGCGAAACCGCGACCGGCCTCGCCGGCCGATGCCGCCTGCACCGCCGCGTTCAACGCCAGGATGTTGGTCTGCTCGGAAATGTCGTTGATCAGTTCCACGATCGAGCCGATTTCCTGCGACGACTCGCCCAGGCGCTTGATGCGCTTGGAGGTTTCCTGGATCTGGTCGCGGATCTGGTCCATGCCCTGGATGGTCTCGCGCACCACGCCGGCACCCTCGGCGGCGATCACCACCGAGCGCTGCGCCACTTCGGCCGACTCGCTGGAGTTGCGCGACACCTGTTCGATGCTGGCGGCGATTTCGCCGATGCGCTCGGAGGCGGTGGTGATCTGGTTGGCCTGGTGGCCGGCGGCTTCGGCCAGCTGCATCGCCGTGGCCTGGGTTTCCTGGGTCGAGACCGCCACCTTGCTGGAGGTGTCGTTGATCGTGGTCACCAGGTGGCGCAGTTCGTCCACGGCGTAGTTGATAGCGTCGGCGATGGCACCGGTCATGTCCTCGGTCACCGAGGCCTTCACCGTCAGGTCGCCTTCACCCAGCGAGCTGATTTCGTCCAGCAGCCGCATGATCGCCTGCTGGTTGCGGCTGTTGAATTCCACCTGGGTCTGGTAGCGGATTTCCTGCTCGCGGGCACGCACGCGCACCGAGCTCCAGACGAAGCCGATGATCGACAGCAGCGACAGCGCGCCGGACACCACGCCCAGCCAGAAATTGGGGAACAGGCGGGTGTCGCGCACCGAGCCGAAGGCCGAGAACGCCTCGAACAGCTTCTTGCTGTCGTCCAGCATCTTGCCCGAGCCGGCGGTCAGCGCGGCGGCCGAGGATTGTGCGGCGAACAGGTGGCGCGAACTGGCCAGGATGGCGTCGGCGTCCTTCTTCATCGCGGCCCACTTGTTGGCCGACTGCTCCAGCGCGACCTGCGCGGCGGCGTTGCGCACCGGCGCCACGCCCAGTTCCTCGTTGCCGTTGCGCAGGGCCTCCAGCATCTGGCTGAACACCACCGAGTCGCGCGCCAGCGCGTCGCCGGCACCGCTGGCGCCGGCACCGCCGGCGCGGATTTCGGTCACGCGGCGGGCCATGGTGCCGCTCACCACCACCTGCTGCAGCGCGTTGTAGGTCTGCGACGACGGGGCGCCGCTGGCGGTCATCGCCCGCACCACCTCGTTCAGCTGCGCCTGCAGCTGCGGCACGCCGTCGACGAAGCTGTCGGCGTTGCCGGCCAGTGCCAGCACCGCCGGCTCGCTGGCCACCACCTGCTCGGCGTTCTTGGCCAGCGGGCCCCAGGTCGTGGTCAGCTGGCGGATCGGCGCGGCCACGCCGGCCTCGTTGCCGTAGCGCCCCTGCAGGCTGCTCACGGTGCTCTCGATGCGCGACTTGGTGTCCTTGAACTGGTTGAACGCCTCGGCGTTGCCGGCCACCGCCTCGCGGCCCTGGTTGGCCAGCTGCTGCGACAGCACCTGCAGGTCGGCCGCGCCGGTGCTGGCGCCGGCCAGGCGGCTGCCCTGCCAGGTGGCCACGCCGGTGTTGGCGCCGAACACGATCATCGACAGCGCCAGCAGGCCCAGCCAGAAATTGGTTCCCACGTTGCCGAGCTTGCTGGCCTTGGCGTCCGGAGCAGTACTCATGGTTCGACCTCGATCTTCAATACGGTGAGGCAGGCCTGCGCTCAGGCGGCGGCTTGCCGGAATTCGGGTGTGCGCGACAGCAGCGACAGTGAGAACACGCCCCAGTCATGCTCCTCGCCACGGAACGCGCGATCGATGAAGTGGCCATAGCGGCCTTGCGCCAGCTCCCCGGCGTCGACCTGCAGGCTCTGTTCGAAGCTGCGCTGGCCGTACAGCTCGTCGATGGTCAGGGCGACGTCGCCGCCGGCCTGGCGCATGATCAGCACGCGCTGGCCTTCCTGGTAGCCGGTGCGCTCGCCTTCCAGGAAGTACTTCAGGTCCACCACCGGGAACAGGTTGCCGCGCAGGTTGCCCACGCCCAGCAGCCACGGCTGCGCGCCCGGCACCGGGGTGACCGGCGGCATCGGCACGATTTCGACCACCTCGCGGAAGTCGGAGACCAGCCGGCGCTTGCCGACCCGGTAACCGACGCCACGCCAGACGTCCTGCGAGAACTGGCGCTCGGGCAACTGCACCGCGTGCGCCAGGCTGCGGCGTTCATAGGCTTCGAGGATGTCGAACGGAGAACGCATCAGCCCACCAGTTCGTTGATGCGCGCGATGAGTTCGTCCTCGCGCGGCGGCTTGACGATGTAGTCGGCGGCACCCTGGCGCATGCCCCAGGCCTTGTCCGTCTCCATCCCCTTGGTGCTGACGATCAGCACCGGGATGTGGCGGGTGGCGTCGTCGCGCGACATCGCGCGGGTCGCCTGGAAGCCGCTCATCCCGGGCAGCACCACGTCCATCAGTACCAGATTCGGGGTCTGGGTGCGGGCGATCTGCAGGCCGTCCTCGGCGTTGTCGGTGGCGACCACCTCGTGGCCGGCCTTTTCAAGCCATTGCGTGAACACCGCCCGGTCGGTCGGTGAGTCCTCGATCAACAAGATTCGAGCCATTGTGCCTTTCCCCCCTGGTCAGGCGTTGACGTATGTGCGGATTGCGCCCAGCAGTTCTTCGCGTGTGAATGGTTTGGTGAGGTACTGCTCGGAGCCGACGATGCGGCCTCGGGCCTTGTCGAACAGCCCGTCCTTGGACGAGAGCATGATCACCGGCGTGCCCTTGAACAACTGGTTGCCCTTGATCAACGCGCAGGTCTGATACCCGTCCAGGCGAGGCATCATGATGTCGACGAAGATGATCTGCGGCTGCTGGTCGGCGATCTTCGCCAGCGCCTCGAACCCGTCGGTCGCGGTCACCACCTCGCAGCCTTCGCGCTTGAGCAGCGTTTCCGCGGTACGACGGATGGTCTTCGAATCGTCGATGACCATGACCCTCAGACCTGCGAGTTCCCCACCCGCAGCCATGTTTTCAGCCATTGCAATTTTCCCCGAGCGCGCGGCGCTTCATTGATCTGGCGCCACTGCGAAACCGCATGTATATCCCAATACCGGCGCGCACTGTCAAGGGTCGCAGCAGTGGCGCGGGCGTCCGCAGCATCAATGTGACACAAATCCCACTTTGACGCGCAACTTTTTGCGCCGGTCCGCCCGGCCCCGCGCGGGGCGCTGGGCGGCCCTTGCGGTTACCCGCTAACATCGCCCTCCTGTCCGCCGGGTTCAGTTCATGCCGTTCGACGTCATCGTGGTGATGGATCCCATCGCCGACATCAAGATTGCCAAGGACACCACCTTCGCGATGCTGCTGGAAGCCCAGCGCCGCGGCCACCGGCTGCATTATGTCGCTCCCGGCGGCCTGGCGCTGCGCGACGGCGCGGCGGTGGCGCGGGTGGCGCCGCTGCAGGTGCGCGACGACAAGGCCGGCTGGTTCAGCCTGGGCGACTTCCGCGAGCTGGCGTTCGGCCCGGGCCAGCTGGTGCTGATGCGCAAGGACCCGCCGGTGGACGCCGAATTCATCTACGACACCCAGGTGCTGTCGGTGGCGCAGCGCGCCGGCGCGGCGGTGGTCAACGATCCGCAGGGACTGCGCGACTACAACGAGAAGCTGGCCGCGCTGCTGTTCCCGCAATGCTGCCCGCCGACCCTGGTCAGCCGCCAGGCGCACGACCTGAAGGCGTTCGTGCTCGAGCAGGGCCAGGCCGTGCTCAAGCCGCTGGACGGCATGGGCGGGCGCTCGATCTTCCGCAGCGGCAGCGGCGACCCCAACCTGAACGTGATCCTGGAAACGCTGACCGACGGCAACCGCAAGCTGGCCCTGGCGCAGCGCTTCATCCCGGACATCAGCGCCGGCGACAAGCGCATCCTGCTGGTGGACGGCGAGCCGGTGGACTATTGCCTGGCGCGCATCCCGCAGGGCGACGAGTTCCGCGGCAACCTGGCCGCCGGCGGCCGTGGCGAAGGCCGGCCGCTGAGCGAGCGCGACCGCTGGATCGCCGCCCAGGTCGGCCCGGAGATGAAACGCCGCGGCATGCGCTTCGTCGGCCTGGACGTGATCGGCGACTACCTGACCGAGGTCAACGTCACCAGCCCGACCTGCGTGCGCGAGCTCGACGCCCAGTTCGGCCTGAACATCGCCGGGCTGCTGTTCGACGCGATCGAGGCCGACTGGCCGCGATGAGTTCCGCCGCAGCGCCCCCCCTTTCCGCGCAGGCCCGCGAGGAGCAGCGTTTCGGCGCCACCCTGGTGCTGTCGTTGCTGGTGCACGGGCTGCTGATCCTGGGCGTGGGGTTCGCGGTGGACGACGACGCGCCGCTGGTGCCGACCCTGGACGTGATCTTCAGCCAGACCAGCACCCCGCTGACGCCGAAACAGGCCGACTTCCTGGCCCAGGCCAACCAGCAGGGCGGCGGCGACCACGACCAGGCACGACGCCCGCGCGACAGCCAGCCCGGCGTGGTGCCGCAACCGCAGGCCGGCCTGGCGCCGGTGCCGCAGCGGCGCCAGGACGCCGCCGCGCCGCCACCGCCGCAGGCACGGGTGGTCTCCAGCCAGTACGGCGAGGAACCGATGCCGGACGCGCAGGCACGACCGCTGCCGGAACGACCGCAGCCCAACGCCGCCCCGACTGCGCGCGAGCAGCGCGACGCCGAGATGGCGCGGCTGGCGGCCGAGGTGCACCTGCGCTCGGAGCAGTACGCCAAGCGGCCGAACCGCAAGTTCGTCTCCGCCAGCACCCGCGAGTACGCCTACGCCAACTACCTGCGCGCCTGGGTGGACCGGGCCGAGCGGGTCGGCAACCTCAACTATCCCGACGAGGCGCGCCGGCGCCGGCTCGGCGGCCAGGTGGTGATCAGCGTCGGCGTGCGCCGCGACGGCAGCGTCGAGAGCAGCCGCATCCTGCGCTCCAGCGGCACCCCGGTGCTGGACGACGCCGCGCTGCGGATCGTCCAGCTGGCGCAGCCGTTCCCCGCCCTGCCGCGTACCGAGGAAGACATCGACATCCTGCAGGTGACCCGCACCTGGGTGTTCCTGCCGGGCGGCGAGCTGCGCGACGACCGCTGAATGCGCGCCCTGCGCCCCCTGGTCCTGTAGGAGCGACGTCAGTCGCGACCCGGGGCATGCCCTCTGAGCGTGCTGCGGTCCCGTCTGTTCGCGCATGGGCACTTCAACGGGCAGGCCCTGTCGCGACTGACGTCGCCCCTACAGGATGCAGGGGACACACACGGCCTCAGCCGCCCTTGGCCGCGCGCAGCGCCTGCTGCTCGACCAGCGTCAGTGCGACGTTGTCGCGCAGGTAGGCCGGCTCCACCCGTTCCGGCGCGACCGCCTCGCCGCGGGCATGGGCCGCCAGCGCCAGGGTCAGCACGTCGGAGGCGCGCGGCAGCGCCTGCGCATCCACGCTGGCCAGCACCGGCTGCAGTCGCGCGGCGAGCAGGCCGTCGGCGGCGGCCAAGCCGGTCCCCACGCCGTGCCATGCCGCCGCTTCCTGCGGCAACGCATAGGCATCCGGCGCGATCACCACCTCCGCTCCCAGCGCCTGCAGCCCATCGTCGCGCCGCTCGAACGCGGCGGCGTACACCTCGCCCATCCGCGCGTCGATGCTGGCCAGCACGTGCTGCGCCCCGGCCGGTGCGCGCAACGCCAGCGCCTGCAGCGTCGACACCGGCAGCAGCGGCCGGTCCAGCGCCAGGGCGATGCCCTGGGCGATGGCGATGGCCAGGCGCACGCCGGTGAAGGCGCCCGGGCCGCGGCCGAGCGCGATGGCGTCGAGCTGGGAGCGGGCGATGCCGGCCTCGGCCAGCAACTGCTCGGCCCACGGCAGCGCCAGTTCGGCATGCCGGCGCGGGGCGATCTCGAAGCGCTCCAGCACGCGGCCGTCGACATGCAGGGCGACCGAACAGGCCTCGGTGGCGGTTTCGAAGGCGAGCAGTTTCATGGTTCCAGGTTTTCGCGTTGCAGGGAGAAGGCGGCGCCATCATGCGCCGCGTCGGCCGGGACGTCCGCCATTGGCGGCGGTTCCGGGGCGAAGAAGGCCTGCACGTCGGCCAGCGCGCGGGTGCGCGCGAACGGCGGCAGGGAATCGAGGAACACGCGGCCGTAGCCGCGCGAGAGCAGCCGCGGATCGCACAGCACCAGCACGCCGCGGTCGCTCTCGCTGCGGATCAGCCGGCCCACGCCCTGCTTGAGCGCGATCACCGCCTGCGGCAGCTGCTCGTCGCGGAACGGGTTGCCGCCGTCGCGGCGGATCGCCTCCAGCCGCGCCTCGAACACCGGGTCGTCCGGCGCGGCGAACGGCAGCTTGTCGATCACCACCACGCTCAGCGCATCGCCGACCACGTCCACGCCCTCGCGGAAACTGGCGCTGCCCAGCAGCACGCCGTTGCCGGACTCGCGGAAGCGCTGCAGCAGCGTTGCCCGCGGCGCCTCGCCCTGCACGAACAGCGGCCACGGCGCATCGCGCAGCGCCTCGGCCGCCTCGCGCAACGCGCGGTGCGAAGCGAACAGCAGGAACGCGCGCCCGGCCGAGGCTTCCAGCACCGGATGCAGGGCGCGGATCAGCGCGGTGCCGAAGCCGCGCGCGGCCGGGTCCGGCAGGTCCGGCGGCAGGTAGCACAGCGCCTGCCGCGCCCAGTCGAACGGGCTGGGCTGCACCAGCATCAGCGGATCGTCCAGCCCCAGGCGGCGGGCGATGTGGTCGAAGCCGCCATCGACCGTCAGCGTGGCCGAAGTGAACACCCACGCCGCCATCGAACGTTCGCGGTGCTCGCGCAGCGGTCCGGAGACATCCATCGGCGTGCGCTGGCAGCGGAAGCCGCGCGGAGTCAGTTCGTACCACAGCACGTCGGCCGGCGGCGGCGCGCCCGCTTCCGCATCGTCCTCGAAGTCCAGCAGCGGCGCTTCGTCGCCCAGCCAGCGCCCCAGCCGGCTCACGCCCTCCAGCGCGCGCGCGTGACAGGCATCCAGCCCCGGCGACGCCTCGCGCACGCCGGCCAGCGCATCGCGCAACTGCATCAGCGCCATCGTCAGCGCATCGAAGCCGTCGCGCACCTGCGGCTTGGCCAGCGCGCGCCATTGCGTGCCGCGCGCGGGCAGTCCTTCCATCGCCGTGCGCAGTTCGCGCAGCGCCTGCTCCAGCCCGGCCGCCGGCGCCTGCAGCGCCGCCTGGGCGCCGGCCACGTTGCGGCATTCGGCCAGGCAGTCGCGCGCCAGCTCCTGCCACGGGCGCATGCCGAAGCCTTCGCCGAAGAAATTCGCCGCCAGTTCCGGCAGCTGGTGCGCCTCGTCGATCACGAACGCCTGCGCGCCGGGCAGGATCTCGCCGAAGCCTTCCTGCTTGAGCGCCAGGTCGGCCAGCAGCAGGTGGTGGTTGACCACCACCACGTCGGCCGCCTGCGCCCGCTGCCGGGCCTGCACCACGAAGCAGTCTTCCCAGAACGGGCATTCGTTGCCCAGGCAGTTGTCGATGGTCGAGGTCACCATCGGCAACAGCGGCGAATCGTCGGCCAGCGCTTCCAGCTCGGCAACGTCGCCGAAGCGGGTGCGGCCGGACCAGGCGACGATGCGCTGGAACTGCGCCGCCTGCTCGAGCGAGGTGAAGCGGGGTTCGCCGCGCGCCTGCTGCAGCCGGTAGCGGCACAGGTAGTTGGCGCGGCCCTTCAGCAGCGCGCTGCTGTGGCCGACCCCGAGCGCGGCGCGCACCCGCGGCAGGTCGCGGTGGTAGAGCTGGTCCTGCAGCGCGCGGGTGCCGGTGGAGACGATGGTCTTGAGCCCCGACAGCAGCGCCGGCACCAGGTAGGCGAAGGTCTTGCCGGTGCCGGTGCCGGCCTCGGCCAGCAGCACCTCGCGCTGCTCGAACGCCTCGGCGATGGCCGCGGTCAGGCGCAGCTGCGCCGGGCGCGGGACGAACGCATCCAGCTGGCTGGCGAGCGCGCCGCCCTCATCGAGGGCCTCGCAGCTGGCATGGGCAAGGCGTGACATCGGATAAACGGTAACGGCCGGGGCGGCAGGTGACGACAAGCATAGCCGCCGCGCGCCGGATCAGAAGCGCTGCACGCCGGGAACGGTGCAGCCGTTGATCTGGGCGCGGGCCGACGCCGCATTCTCCTGCTCGCCGCGGGCCAGCTGCGATTGTTCGATGGTCGCCCAGTGGCGGCGGCACAGCGGGCCGGTCCTCGACCCCAGTTCCAGCGCGCGCCGGGCCAACGTCTCGGCGCGTGGCCAGTCGCCCTGCAGCAGTGCGATCTCGGCGCGCTCCTGCAGGATGCCCGGATCGTCGTCCACCAGCAGCAGCGCCTGGTTCAGCGCTTCGCCGGCCCCGGCCAGGTCGCCCGCCTCGCGCCGCGCCTGCGCGGTTTCGCGCAGGTCGTCCACCTGCGGGTCGCGCAGCGGCTGCACCGACAGTTCGGTGTTGTCGGCCCCCGCCACCGCCATGATCGCGGCCATGCGCTGCGCCGGCGTGGTGGCATCGACCGGCGCCTTCGGCTGCGGGGTATTGACGCAGGCGGCAAGCAGCGCACCGGCAGCCAGCGAGACGAGAGCGGGACGAAGCAGGGTCATCGGATTCATCGCCGCATTATCGCGCAGGCTCGGCTGAAGCCGGCGTGGACGGCTCGTCCGCCGGCGCCTCGCGCTTGCGGTCCAGCCCGAACCAGCTGCGCCAGCCGCCGCCGCTCTCGCCGCCCTCTTCCGGCAAGGCCTGCGGCGGCGCGCACGAGGCATAGGCCGGGGCGTAGCCGACCACGAACGGGAAGCGGCGCGCACCCGGGCAGCCTTCGTCGGTGGTGGCCGTACCGCTGCCGTCCACCCACTGCCAGTCCAGGCCCTTGCCGCTGACCTTCAGCGGCGAGCTGGGCAGGTGCTTGAAGATGCCCGACCACACCCGCATCGCGCCGGTGGCGCCGTACAGGCCGGTCTGCTCGTTCTTGTCGTTGCCCATCCACACCACCGCCAGGTGGTCGCCGGTATAGCCGGCGAACCAGCTGTCGCGGCCGTCGTTGCTGGTGCCGGTCTTGCCGGCCGCCTGCAGCCGGCCCAGGCCATCGCCATTGAGCCGCTGCGCGGTGCCGCTGGAAACCACCTGCTGCAGGCCGATGCTGATCAGGTTGGCGGCGATCGAGTCGCCCTCCTGCGCCGGCGCCGGGGTCTTGTCGTAGCGCTTGAGCAGCCGGCCCTGCGGGTCGAGCACGCCGCGCACCGCATGCAGCGGCTGGATCTCGCCGCCGGAGGCGAGGAACTGGTACAGCTGCGCCATCGCATACGGGCTCTGGTCGGTGGAACCCAGGATCACCGAGGGATTGGAGTCGGCCTTGAGCCCGGCCAGCACGTGCATCAGCTGGGTCAGCCGCTCCGGCCCGACCGCCATGCCGATCCGCACCGTGGCCTGGTTGTAGGAATGGGCCAGCGCATCGACCAGCCGCACCGTGCCGTGGCTGCGGTTGTCCGAATTCTTCGGCGACCACTGGCGGCTGCGGCCGAGCTGCACCGTCACCGGCGAGTCGTCGACCCAGGTGGCCAGCGACCAGCGATCCGGCTGCGCCAGCGCCAGCAGGTAGACGAACGGCTTGAGCAGCGAACCAACCGGGCGCTGCGCCTCGATGGCGCGGTTGAAGCCGGGTTCGGCGACGTCGCGGCCGCCGACCACCGCCAGCACGTCGCCGTTGTGCACGTCGGTGACCACCAGCCCGGCCTGCAGTTCGGGCCGGTTCTTGTTCTCCAGCGACTTGATGGTGTGCGCCACCGCGCCTTCGGCGTAGGCCTGGGCCGAGGGCGACATGCCGGTGAGCACGCTCAGCCCCGCTCCCTGCAGGACGCTCTCGGGATAGTCGTGCCCCAGCTGCCGGCGCACCAGGTCGATGTAGGCCGGGAAGCGGTTGGCGGCGACCAGTCCCGGCGTCTGCGGCACGCCCAGCGGCGCGGCCAGCGCCCGCTCCAGCTCGGCCTGGTCGATCAGCGCGTTCTCGTGCAGCTTGCCGAGCACGAAGTTGCGGCGGTCCAGCGCCCGTTCCGGGTTGCGCCGCGGGTCGTAGTGGGACGGCCCCTTCACCAGCCCGATCAGCAACGCCACCTGTTCGGTACTGAGCGAGTCGAGGTCGCGGCCGAACCAGAACTCGGCGCCGGAGGCCACGCCGTGGATCGCCTGGCCGCCGCGCTGCCCCAGGTAGACCTGGTTGAGGTAGGCCTCCAGGATGGTGCGCTTGTCGTAGCGCGCTTCCATGATCAGCGCGTACAGGACCTCGTTGAACTTGCGGCTGAGGGTCTGTTCCTTGCCGATGCCGAGCAGGCCGCTGCGCGCCAGCTGCTGGGTCAGGGTGCTGGCGCCCTGCCGGGTCTTGCCGCCGGAGCGCACCGTCACCCAGATCGCGCGCGCGATGCCGCTCAGGTCGATGCCGTGGTGGCGGCTGAAGTCCTTGTCCTCGACCGCCTGCAGGCCGACGACCAGCAGGTCCGGCACCTCGTCTGCGCGCACCAGCCGGCGCTCCTCCTGCTTCTGCCCGTACAACGTGGCGATGCGCGCCGGGTCCAGCCGCGCCGCCTTCAGCGACTTGCGCGTGGCCGCATCGCGCAGCGTCGCCACCTTGCCGCCGGACAGCGCCACTTCCACCCGCCGCGGCGCGACCCGGCCATCGACGTCGACGTAGCCACGGCTGGAGATGACGAAACGGCTGCCCTCCTGCTGGTAGGTGGCCGGCGCCTCACCGGTGCCGTCGTCGCGATAGGCCGAGGCCGCCAGTTCGGTCTTGAGCGTGGCCGCATCCATCGCCAGGCCCGGCGCCAGCACCAGCGGCCGCGCATATACCCGGGTCGGGATCTGCCAGCGCAGTTCGCCGAAGCGCTGGGTCACCTGGTTGTTCAGGTAAACCGTATAGGGAATCAGGAATCCCAGGCCCAGCGCGAACGCGGCCATGCCCCAGGTGATCAGGCGGCGGCGCCACAGCGGCCAGCCGCCGTCGGCATCGTCCAGCTCTTCGGAATCGTCGTGATCGTGGCGTCGTGGCACGGGGATGCGAGAATGTAGGGTCTGGCGAGTCTAACGCAGCCGCGAGCGGCGGCGCGGGCAGCCGTTTTCCCCCGCTTAAGCTGGAGTTGCACCAGGATGTCGATGTCACTGGCCGACGCACGCTACTTCCTCAATCGCGTCGCCGGCCTGTTCCGCCGCGCCCTGGCCAGCCTGCGCACCCGCGGCTGGCAGGCCACCTGGCAGCGCATCCGCGTGCATACCCGGCCGCTGCCGCTGCCACGGCGCGAACCGCTGTACCAGCCGGCGGTCGAGCCGTTCGCACCGTTCGCCGTGCCCACCAGCGAGGCGCCGCGGGCAAGCATCGTGATCCCGGTCTACAACCATTGCGCGCATACGCTGGCCTGCCTGCGGGCGCTGGCCGCGCATCCGCCGGCCGCGGCCTGCGAGATCCTGGTGATCGACGACGGCAGCAGCGACCAGACCGTGCAGTGGATGCCGCAGATCGCCGGGCTGCGCTACCACGTGCGCGAGCGCAACGGCGGCTTCATCGCCGCCTGCAACGACGGCGCGCGGCTGGCCCGCGGCGAGTACGTGGTGCTGCTCAACAACGACACCGTGCCGCAGCCGGGTTGGCTGGACGCGTTGCTGGAGACGTTCCGGCAGCTGCCGCAGGCCGGCCTGGTCGGTGCCCAGTTGCTGTATCCCGATGGCCGGCTGCAGGAATCCGGTGGCGTGGTGTTCGCCGACGGCAGCTGCTGGAGCTACGGCCGCTTCGAGTCGCCCGAGGACCCGCGCTACGCCAGTCTGCGCGACGTGGACTACTGCTCCGGCGCGGCGCTGGCCATTCCCCGCGCCCTGCTGGAAACGCTCGGCGGACTGGATGCCCGCTACGCGCCGGCCTATTACGAGGACACCGACCTGGCCTTCGCGGTGCGCGCGGCCGGCCGCCGGGTGCTGGTGCAGCCGGCCAGCCGCGTGGTGCACGACGAGGGCACCAGCAACGGCACCGATACCGGCAGCGGCATCAAGGCCTACCAAGTGCGCAACCGCGAGGTGTTCGCGCGCAAGTGGGCGCCGGCGCTGGCGGCGCAGCTGCCGCCGGGCAGCGTCCCCGGCCCGGCGCTGCTGCACCGGGACCAGCGCCAGATCCTGATCCTGGACGAGGTGGTTCCGCAGCCGGACCGCGACTCGGGGTCGCTGCGCCAGTTCAACCTGATCCGGATGCTGGTGGCCGCCGGCGCGCACGTGGTGTTCGTACCGACCCGCGGCGGGCACGGCGGCAATGCCACCGAGGCGCTGCAGCGGCTGGGCGTGGAGGTGTGGCATGCACCGTACCTGCAGGGCGTGGGCAGCTGGCTCCGACAGCATGGACGGCGCTTCCAGGTGGCGATGATGGTGCGCCACCACGTCGCCAGCGAATGCCTGCCGCTGCTGCGCAGCTTCGCGCCACAGGCACGCACCGTGTTCGACACCGTCGACCTGCACTACCTGCGCGAGCGCCGCGGCGCCGAACTGACCGGCGACACCGGCCTGTTGCGCAACGCCGAACGTACCCGCAGCCAGGAGCTGGCGGTGATGGCGCGGACCGACGTCACCCTGCTGGTCAGCGCCGCCGAACGCGAGCAGCTGCAGATCGACGCGCCGCAGGTGCGGGTGGAGCTGTTGTCCAACCTGCACGAGGTGGCCGGCCCCGGCGCGGACTGGGCGCAGCGCCGCGACCTGGTGTTCGTCGGCGGCTTCCGCCACCCGCCGAACGTCGATGCGGTGCGCTGGTTCATCGGCGAAATATTCCCGCAGGTGCGCGCGCGGCTGCCGGATGTCCGCTTCCACTGCATCGGCGCGGACGTGCCCGATGCCATCCGCGCGCTGGCGTCGGCGCAGCCCGGGGTCGAGATCCACGGCTACGTACCCGACGTGGTGCCGTACATGGACGGCGCGCGGATCGCGGTGGCGCCGCTGCGTTTCGGCGCCGGGGTCAAGGGCAAGATCAACCTGAGCATGGCCCACGGCCAGCCGGTGGTCGCCACCGCCTGCGCGGTGGAAGGCATGCACCTGGTCGACGGCGAGGACGTGCTGGTGGCCGACGATGCCGCCGCATTCGCCGCCGCCATCGTCCGCCTGCACGAGGATGCCGGGTTGTGGCGCCGGCTGTCGCACAACGGCCTGCGCAACATCGCCGAGCACTTTTCGATCGACGCCGCCCGCGACACGGTGGCGCGGGTGTTTCTGGGCTAGCGTCCCGGCCTAGGGCGAGGCGCTGCGCAGCCGCTCGGCGAAGGCGGCGATCTCCGGGGTGGCGGCGTCCAGTTCCCGCGCCTGCTGCAGCGCCTGCCGCGCGAAGGCGGTATCGCCGGCGCCGAGGCGTTCGCTGCCGATGGCGATCCAGCGCTGCGCCAACCGCCGCCGCGCCTGCACCAGCCCGCCATCGGCCGGTGCCAGCACCTGCCAGGCGTCGTGGCAGACACGGGCGGCACGCAGGCGGTTTTCGCGCAGGCGTTCCTCGAAACACTCGCGCGTGGCCGGCAGCAGCCGCTCCACCGCCTGCCGCACGCGCGGGTCCCGCGGCGCCAGCGCCTGCGCCGCGCGCAGCATGTCGTAGGCGCTGCGCCCGGGGGGCAGCAGCCAGTCGCCGCGCGCCTCGGCCGCGGCGAACCGGGACAGCAGTTCCTCCAGCCGGCGCTCCTGCGCCGCCGGCGACAACGTGATTTCCATGGCCCGTTGCGCCTGTCTTGCCCGCTCCAGCGCCTGCCGTGCCGGCACCAGTTGTTCCGCCTCCGGTTGCAGGGCATGGGCATGCGCCAATGCCTGTTCGGCCGCGGCGAACCTAAAATCGGCCGACAACCGCGTCGCCTCGGCGACCAGCGCGGCGACGACCTGCTCCTGGCCGCGCCGGGCCGCGGCGTCGTCCGGCGCGGCCGCCAGCACCAGCGCGAAACCCTCGCCTGCTGCCGCGATGCGCCCGCGCGCCAGGTCGCGTTCGGCGCGCACCCGCCGCCGCTCCAGCGCGGTATTGAACGCGGCCTGCGCGGCCGGCAGGTCGAAATGTCCGGGATCGTAGCCACGCGCACGCCGCAGCACATCGGCCGCGGCCGCCAGGTCGCCCCTGTCGATCAGCGTACGTGCCTGTTGCAGCAGTTCCGACAGCGCATCCTCGCGCCCTTCCAGCGCCTGTATCCGGTCCGGCTGGAAGCCGAGCACCCGCTGGTACAGGGGCAGCGCGCTGTCCTCGCCGTCATCCAACCGGCCGGCCAGGCGCGCCGCTTCGGCCTGTTGCAGCAGCTGTTCGATGCCGGCATGCCCCGCGTCCTGCGCACGCAGCTGTTCGGCGATGCGCTCGGCCGGGCCTCGCGGCACCTGCAGCTCGCGCGCCAGCGCCAGTGCCGAACGCGCCCCCGCCGGATCGCCGCGCGCCAGCGCCGCGCGCGCCTGTTCCAGGGCCGCTTCCCCGGTCCGCACCAAGGCCTGGCGCGCTTCGGTACGGTCGTTGTCCAACGCCAGCGCGGCCTGGAACAGCTCGCGCGCGCCGCTGCCGTCGTCCGCGCTCAGGCGCCCCGCCGCCAGCGCCGCCTGGCCCTGGTCCAGCAACTGCTGGATGCGCGGTTCCGGCCACAGGCGGTCGGCCAGCGGCTGCCGGAAGATCGCCAACGCCATCGCCAGCAACGCGACGGCCAGCAGCCCCCAGCGCCACAGCCGCCGGCTGCGCCAGCCGCAGAGCCACCACCCTCGTCCCGAATGCCGGGCCCGTTGCCACATCGTCGCCGTCCCTCCCTGGCCGCGTGATCGCCGCCGTTGCATCCGCGCAGCTTACTGCCCATTGCCGGGCTACCCCAGCCTGCGCGCCTCGCTGACGCCGGGCAGCGCATCCAGCTTGCCCAGCAACGTGGACAGCTGGCCGTAGTCGCTGACCTTCAGCCGCAGCCGCAATTGCGCCGTGCCGCTGTCGCGCACGTTGTCGCTGTTGATGTCCAGCACGTAGGCGTCCTCCTGGGCGATCAGGTTGGTGATGTCCTTGAGCAGCCAGCGGCGGTCCACCGCGCGCACCAGCACGTCGACCTCGTAGCCGGAGCCGGCCTGGCCCCACTCCACCGGCAGCGCCCGCTGCGGGTTGGCCGCCGACAACCGCGCGAAGGACGCGCAGTCGGCGCGGTGCACCGTCACCCCGCGACCGCGGGTGAGGTAGCCGACGATCGGCTCGCCGGCCACCGGCTGGCAGCAGCGCGCCAGCTGCACCAGCAGGTTGCCCACGCCCTGCACGGTGAATTTGGACTTGCCGATGCCGTCGCGGCGCGCGGTCGGCCGCGGCAGCGCCGGCGCGGCCGGCTGCGACTGCGCCTTCTCCGCCTCCAGCAGCGCGCGACCGACCTGGCTGGGGCCGGTGTCGCCCAGTGCGACCTGGATGTAGAGGTCGTCGACGCTGTCGGCATGGAACTTCTTCGCCGCCACCATCAGGTCCGATTGCTGCAGGCCCAGCCGCTTCAGTTCCCGGTCGAGCAGGTCCTTGCCGGCCTGCACGTTGCGGGCGCGATCGAGCTTGTGGAACCAGGCGCGCACCTTGTCGCGCGAACGACCGCTGGCAAGGAAGCCGTTGGCCGGCAGCAGCCAGTCGCGGCGCGGGTCGGCCTCCTTGCCGGTCAGGATCTCCACCCGGTCGCCGCTGCGCAGGCGGTAGGTCAGCGGCACGATGCGGCCGTTGACCTTGGCGCCGCGGCAGCGGTGCCCGACCATGGTGTGCACGTGGTAGGCGAAGTCCAGCGGCGTGGCGTCCCGCGGCAGGTCCATCACCTCGCCCTTGGGGCTGAGCGCGTATACCCGGTCCTCGGCCAGCTCGGCATCGAACGCGCCGGCCAGTTCGCCGGCCCCGCCCTCCTGCGACTGCTCCAGCAGCTGCCGCATCCAGGTGATCTTGCGGTCGAACGCCTTTTCCGCGCCCTTGCCGCCCTCCTTGTACTTCCAGTGCGCGGCCACGCCCAGCTCGGCCTGGGCATGCATCTCGTGGGTGCGGATCTGCACCTCGACCGTGCGCCCTTCCGGGCCGATCACCGCGGTATGCAGCGAGCGGTAGTCGTTGGCCTTGGGCCGGGCGATGTAGTCGTCAAACTCGCTGGGGACCGGCGTCCACAGCGCGTGCACGATGCCCAGGGCGGCATAGCAGGCGGCGACGTCGTCGACCATCACCCGCACCGCGCGCAGGTCGTAGAGCTGCTGGAACGCCAGCTGCTTCTTCTGCATCTTCCGCCAGATGCTGTAGATGTGCTTGGGCCGGCCGCTGACCTCGGCGGCGATGCCGTTGCGGGCCAGTTCGCGCTGCAGCGTCTTCTTCACCGCCTCGACGTAGCGCTCGCGCGCGACCCGGGTCTCGTCGACCTCGCGCGCGATGCGGCGGTAGGTATCCGGTTCGAGGTGGCGGAACGCCAGGTCCTCCAGCTCCCACTTCAGCTGCCAGATGCCCAGCCGGTTGGCCAGCGGCGCGTGGATGTCGCGGGTCAGCTGCGCCAGTGCGCGCCGCTCGTCTTCCGGCAGGCGGTCGGCCGCGCGCATCCGCGCCAGCTGCCGCGCCAGCAGGATCGGCACCACCCGCAGGTCGTGGACGATGGACAGCAGCAACCGGCGCAGGCCCTCGCTGTTGCGCCCGGCCTCGCGCCCGGCATGCAGCGCCCAGACCTGGTCGGCCGCGTCCTGTCCGTCGAGCAGGCCGGCGACCACCGGCGCGGCGGCACCAAGCGGCAGTTCGGCCACCGAGGCGCGCAGGCCCGGCAGGTCGAACAGCAGCGCCGCCACGATCACCCCCTCGTCGGCCGCCAGCAATGCCAGCGAATCGACGGTGTCGGCCAGCACCGGCCATGGCAGGCGGGGCTCGCGCCCGGTTTCCGGCGCCTGCCAGCACTGCAGCAACGCCTGCCGCAGCGCCGGCGACAGCGAGGCCACCGAAGGACGTTGCAGCAGGGCATCCAGGCCAGGGGGGAAAGAACGGTTCACAGCGGTCAATCGCAAACGGATGCCTCTACACTAGCGCCCAACCATCCCCGGGAACAATCGCCCATGAGCCTGCTCCGCCAGCCCGCGCTGCTTGCCTGCCTAGCGCTTTCACTGTCGATCAGCCTGCCCGCCGCCGCCCAGCGCGTGCTCCACGGCGACCTGCAGCAACAGATGAGCGAAGCCGAGTTCAAGGCCGCGGGCCTGGACAAGCTCAGCGCCGCCGAACTGGCCTCGCTCAACGACTGGCTGCAGGGCAAGGTGGAACAGGCCACCGCCAGCGTGGTCGAGCAGGCGCGCGAAGAAGGCCGCCAGGAAGTGATCAGCAAGAACCGCGGCTTCTTCGACTTCGGCTCTTCCGAACCGATCGAGAGCAGCCTCAGCGGCGAGTTCACCGGCTTCCGCAAGGGCCAGCTGTACACGCTGGACAACGGCCAGCAGTGGGAACAGACCGATGCCGCGTCGCTGCCCGGGGTACGCCGGTCGTCGCCCCCGGTGCGCATCACCCCCGGCCTGCTGGGCGTGTGGTACCTGCAGATCGAGGGCTACAACGCCCGCGCCAAGGTCCGCCGGGTCAAGTGATCCGCCATCCGAATCGAGGAAACCGCATGCGTCGATTATCCATCATTCTGCTGATCGGCTTGGCGTCACAGCCGATACTGGCGTTCGCGGCCAAGCGCGCCTACGTTCCACTGGAACAACGTCTCAGCGTCGAGCAATTCCAGGCCACCGGCCTGGATCGTCTTTCCACCGAACAGTTGGCGCTGCTCAACCGCCTGCTCGACAGCGAACAAACCGAACTGGTCGAACACGCACGTGCGCAGGGCGAACGCGAAGCTGTGGCCGGGAAGCCTTTGGTGCGTGATCGTGAGCCGGTCATCACCCGAATCTCCGGCAGTATCCGCGGCTGGTCCCGGGGTGATGTGCTGAGACTGGAGAACGGTCAGCGTTGGCGCGTGGTACAGGGCGATCTGTTCCTGCGGCAGCCCGTGGACAACCCCGATGTCAACATCGCCCCCGGCAACATGGGCGGATGGTATCTACAGCTGCCAGGGCAGAACCAGCGCGCCAAGGTCGAGCGCATCGATTGAACTGCGGCCAGCAATCATCGGGACAAAGGAGTAAAGAAGCCATGCGTCTGATCCATGCCGCCATCCTGCTGGCCTTGCTTCCCGGCGCCGCCGCTGCCGAGGTCTACAAATGCAAGGGCAGGAACGGCGAATCGGTGTATTCGCAGCATCCCTGCGACGAAAGCACGCAGCCGATGGCGCTGCGCGTGACCCGCCCGGCCAGCAGCGTCGATCCCGACGCGCCGCCGGCTACCGCGGGCAGCGGCCTGGACGCCGAGCAGCATTGCGTTTCCACCGCCGGCGCATCGATCTACGGCCCCTCCAACGATCGCGTCGCCAGCTACCAGCAGCAGGTGGCCGCGTTGCACCAGCAGCTGGCCGGCGCCCCGGACAACGCCGCCATCCGCGGCCAGGTCGCCAGCCTGCAGCAGGCGATCGCGCGCGAGCGCGCCTCGGCCAACGCACAACTGGGCGCGGCGCGGAAACGCTGCGCGCTGGAGCATGGCGCCACCCCGGCAAGCGCGCCGGCAGCTGCCGGCGCAAGCTGACGGTTGCCGGGTGCGGCGGCCTCAGCCGCGCAGCGCCGCCACCCGTTGCGCCAGCTTCTTGGCCGAGATCCCGGACCTGAAGCCCAGTTCCTGCGCGAACAGCGACACCCGCAGCTCCTCGATGTCCCAGCGCAGCGCCTGCCACTGCGGGCGCTGGCGCTGGCCGCCGATCTCCGCCTCTTCCAGCGCATCCAGGAACGGCTTGAGCTCCAGCATCCGCGCCTGGTCGCGCGGCGGATCGCGCTTGGCGCGTTCGGCGCGCAGGATCATCGCCTTCAGGTAGCGCGGGAACTGTGCCAGCGCATCGGCCGGGGTCTGCCGCAGGAACCCCGGATGCACCAGCGCCGCCAGCTGCCGCTCCATGTCGTCCAGGTTGCCGCGCGCCCAGCCCATCAGCGGCGCCTCCAGCTGCGGCTTCAGCTCGGCCACCAGCGACAGGATGTTCTCGGCCAGCTTCAGCCGTTCCATCGCCTCGCCGAACAGGCGCTTGCCGGCCTCGTCGCGGCGCTGGGCGAACGCGGCCGGGTCGCGGATGTCCTCCAGTCCATCGGCCAGCACCGCGTTCATCGCCGCATCGACCAGGTCGCCGCGCAGCCGCTCCTTCTCCGACGTCTTGCCATCGGCGCCGGCCTGGAACGTCTCGATGGCCGCATACAGCAGCCCGGTCTTGGGCGACAGCGGCAACTGTTTGCGCGCCTGCCGGGCCTTGTCGGCCAGGGCGATCTGCAGCAACCGGCGCACGCCCTGCGGATGCGCCTCCTGCGCCTCGTTGCGGTCGGCGAAGATGCGCAGCGCGGCGCGGTCGCCCTGGTCCACCAGCGCCGGCCAGGCCGGCACCCCGGCCTCGCCCGGCACCTGCAGCGGAATCGGCGCGGCGGGGAATTCGCGCAGCCCTTCGGCCGCCAGCGCGCGGCCCGCGCGGGCCGCGAACGCCTGCCCGGCACGCTCGCCGAAACGGGCGCGCAAGGCGTCGAGCTCGCGCGAGACCGCCAGCACCTTGCCCTGTTCGTCGCGCAGGCGCAGGTTCATGCGCAGGTGCGGCTCCAGCGCCGCCTCGTCGAAATCGGTGGCCGCCACCTGCGCGCCGGTCGCCCTGGACAGGAAGCGCGCCAGCTCGCCGCGGATATCGTCGGCCGCGGCCTGCGGGAACGCCTCGAAGAACGCACGCCCGAAATCCGGCGCCGGCACGTAGTTGCGCCGCATCGCCTTGGGCAGGCTGCGGATCAGCGCGGCGGCCTTGTCGGCGACGAAGCCCGGCGCCAGCCATGACAGCCGTGCCGGATCCAGCGCGTTGAGCAGGTGCAGCGGCACCTCCAGGGTCACCCCGTCGTCGTCCGCGCCCGGCTCGAAGCGGTAGTGCAGCGCCAGCCGCGCGTCGCCCAGCGGGAAATATTTCGGGTAGCGGTCCTGCTCGCTGCCCTCGCCGGGCAGCAGGTCGCTCAGCGACCAGTGCAGCGCGCGTCGCTTGTCGGCCGGCAGCGTCTTCCACCACGCATCCAGCCCGCTGGCCGAATGGATCTCGGCCGGGATCCGGTCCAAGTACCAGCGCGCCTGCCAGTCCTCGTCGGCGACGATGCCGGCGCGGCGCAGCTTGGCCTCTTCCTCGCGCGCCTGCTCCAGCACCTTGAGGTTGTCGGCGACGAAGCCGGCGCGGGTGTTGATCTCGCCGGTCACCAGTGCCTGCCGCACGAAGATGTCGTGCGCCTCGCCCGGGGCGATGCGGCCGTAGTGCACCGGTTTCTTCGGCGCCAGCACCAGCCCGAACAGGCTGATCTGCTCCGACGCCAGCACCTGCCCCTGCGCGCGCGACCAGTGCGGGTCGAAATGCTTGCGCGCCAGCAGGTGCGGCAGTTCGGCGATCGCCCAGTCCGGCTCGATGGCGGCGTTGGTCAGGCCCCACACCCGCTGGGTATCGAGCAGGGTCGCGCTGAGCACCCATGGCGGCGGTTTCTTCGCCAGCGCCGAGCCGGGAAACAGGTGGAAGCGGCGCTGCCGCGGCGCCTGGAAATCGCCCTTCTCGGTGCGGTGGCCGATCTGGGTCGGCAGTCCGGCCAGGATCGCCCGGTGCAGGGCCTGGTAGGCGGCCGCGCGGGCCTTGTCGCTGACCTGCGGAACACTGCCGGACGGCGAGTCCGATGGCGCCGATGGCTTCGGCTGCGCGGGCGGCGGCGCTTCGCCGCGCCCTTCCCGCGCCAGGCGCGCGGCACGGTGCAGCTGCCCGCGCGTGGCGCGCCGGGCGGCCTCGCCGGCTTCGCGCGGCGGCGGTGCGACCGGTCCGGAGAGCAGCACCTGGACAAGCTCGCCGGCATCCGCATCCCAGCCCAGTTCGCCGCACAGCAGGCGCAGCTGCCGATGCAGTTCGCGCCACTCGCGCATGCGCAGGAAGCCGAGGAAATGGCGCCCGCACCAGTCGCGCAGCTTCGATTGCGTCAGCTCCTCGTGCGCGGCGCGATACCCCTCCCACAGGCGCAGGATGCCGAGGAACTCCGAACGCGGGTCGGCGAACTTCGCATGCGCGTTGTCGGCCGCCTCGCGCGCTTCCGGCGGCCGTTCGCGCGGGTCCTGGATACCCAGGAACGCTGCGATGACCAGCATCTCGCGCAGGCAGCCCTGCTGCTGCGCGGCCACCAGCATCCGCGCCAGCTTCACGTCCACCGGCAGCCGCGCCATCTGCCGGCCGATGGCGGTGAGCTTGCGGTTCTTGTCGATCGCGCCCAGCTCGGCCAGTTGCTGCCAGCCGTCGGCCACCGCACGCTCGTCCGGCGGCTCCAGGAACGGGAAGTCCTCGATCCGCCCCAGCCCCAGCTGCAGCATCCGCAGGATCACCCCGGCCAGCGAGGAACGGCGGATCTCCGGATCGGTGAATTCCGGGCGTGCGGCGAAATCGGCTTCCGAATACAGCCGGTAGCAGATGCCCTCGGCGATGCGCCCGCAACGGCCCTTGCGCTGGTTGGCGCTGGCCTGCGAGACGGGTTCGATATGCAGCCGGTCCAGCTTCTGCCGCGGGCTGTAGCGCTTGACCCGGGCGTAGCCCGGATCGACCACGTAGCGGATCCGCGGCACCGTCAGCGAGGTCTCGGCGACGTTGGTGGCCAGCACCAGCCGCCGCTTCGGTCCCGGGTTGAACACCCGGTCCTGGTCCTTGACCGAGAGCCGCGCGTACAGCGGCAACACTTCGGTCTCGCGGTACTTGCGCCGCTCCAGCGCCTGGTGCGCGTCGCGGATCTCGCGCTCGCCGGGCAGGAACATCAGCACGTCGCCGCGCGGGTCGAGCCGGGTGATCTCGTCGATGGCGGCGACGATGGCATCGTTGACGCTGCGCTCGCCCTCGCGCCCCGCGTCGTCGCCTTCGCCTTCCAGCGGCCGGTAACGCACTTCCACCGGGTAGGTACGGCCCTCGACGCTGATCACCGGCGCGTCGTCGAAGTGCCTGGCGAAGCGCCCGGTGTCGATGGTGGCCGAGGTGACGATCAGCTTCAGGTCCGGGCGCTTGCGCAGCAGCTGTTTCAGGTAGCCGAGCAGGAAGTCGATGTTGAGGCTGCGCTCGTGGGCCTCATCGACGATGATCGTGTCGTAGGCCGACAGCCAGCGGTCGCTGGCGATTTCCGCCAGCAGGATGCCGTCGGTCATGAACTTGATGCGGGTGTCGTCGCCGACGCGGTCGGTGAAGCGCACCTGGTAGCCGACGGTGGTGCCCAGCTCGGACCGCAGTTCTTCCGCCACACGGGTGGCCACCGCGCGTGCGGCGATGCGCCGCGGCTGGGTACAGCCGATCATCCCGGCCACGCCGCGTCCGGCCGCCAGGCACAGCTTGGGCAGCTGGGTGGTCTTGCCGGAACCGGTCTCGCCGGCGATCACCACCACCGGGTGCCGACGGATCAGCTCGACGATGTCCGCGGCCTCGCGCGCGATCGGCAGCTGCTCGTCCAGGGTGATCGCCGGCTGCCGCTGCGCGCGCAGTTGCCGGCGCTGCAGCGACGCCTGCAGGGCCTGTTCGAAGGCTCCCGCGGCGGCCGGGTTGCCGGGCTGGGACTGCCAGCGCGACCATAGGCCCAGCAGCCGGCCACGGTCGCGGCTCATGGCACCGTCGATGGCGGCACGCTGCTCGCGCAATCGTGTTGCCGGGTTGTTCTCGATAGCACTCATCAATGGACCGACGTGAAAACTTGAATGACAGGCAATGCCTTAGGCTCGCTATTGTGACGCCTTATTCCACCCCTCAGGAGAATGCCGCCGTGGCCAAGAGCAAGACCCCCGAGAAGAGCAAGACCGGCAAACAGAAACTCGCCGCCGCCGCATCTTCGGCGCCGAACATCGATATCGGGATCAAGGACGCCGATCGCAAGAAGATTTCCGATGGCCTGTCGCACTATCTCGCCGACGCCTACACGCTGTACCTGAAGACCCACAACTTCCACTGGAACGTCACCGGCGCGATGTTCAACTCGCTGCACACCATGTTCGAGACCCAGTACACCGAACAGTGGGGCGCACTGGACGAGGTGGCCGAGCGCATCCGTGCCCTGGGCTACAACGCGCCGGGCTCGTACCGCGAATTCGTGGCGCTGACCTCGATCCCGGAGGAGCCGGGCCTGACCGACAGCGCCGACTGGCGCGAGATGGTGCGGCAGCTGGTCGCCGGCAACGAAGCGGTGTGCCGCACCGCACGCAAGGTACTCAGGACCGCCGACGATGCCGGCGACGATCCGTCGGTGGACCTGCTGACCCAGCGCCTGCAGACCCACGAGAAGTACGCCTGGATGCTGCGTTCGTTGTTGCAGTAAGCCCTCTGGGGCGTTGCCCCTGACGGGCTTGCCCAAGATTCCGCCGTTGGCGGAACCTTGGGCCCCTGCTCACTCGCCTGCCGGATCCCCGCGCCTGTCGGCGCGCCCCCTTGTACTCAAGGGGGAAGCAAATCCTTCGGGCATTCGCCCTTCGGATTTTCCAAGGTTCCACGCACGGAACCTTGGACCCTGCTCATCTGCCTGCCAGATCCCCCCGCCTGTCGGCGCGCCCCCTTGACTCAAGGGGGAAGCAAATCCTTCGGGCATTCGCCCTTCGGATTTCCAAGGTTCCGCGCACGGAACCTTGGACCCTGCTCATCTGCCTGCCAGATCCCCCCGCCTATCGGCGCGCCTCCTTGACTCAAGGGGGCTCTTCCTCTGTGACATCGCTGCCTCCCGGCCAGGTCCCGCCTGCCGGAACCTTCGGCGGCATTTCCCGCTTGCTGTTGCGATAAACCCGCCCGCGGTTGCGCCCATGGTGCAACCGCTCCCGCTTGCTCGCCTGCCACAACCCCGCACCTGCCGGTGCGCGCCCTTGACTCGAGAAGGCTCTTCGCCTGCAACACCGCCGCTTCCTGGCCCTGGCCTGCCTGGTCAGTCCCCCGCCGGCGGCGTCTCCCGCTCTCGGCGGCTCTCCGGAACCCTCATTGGCCTCCCTTTCCGGCCAACGAACCGCTGGTGATCTGGGACATCCCGCCGGATTGCGACGACGGCCGGGCCACGCCGGCATGGGGCCGGCCTTCGTGGAATCCCTACCCCTGCGGCCGCCATTTCCCGATGGCGCGACAGCGCTGCGGCCGACGATCGCCCATGGGCGACGCGGTATCCTAGGCGCATGTCGTCCCCCTCCCACGAAGTCCTGCGGCGCGTCTTCGGCTACGACGCCTTCCGCGGCAACCAGCAAGCCATCGTCGAACACGTTGCCGCCGGCAACGACGCACTGGTGTTGATGCCCACCGGCGGCGGCAAGTCGCTGTGCTACCAGGTGCCTTCGCTGCTGCGCGACGGCACCGGCATCGTCGTCTCGCCGCTGATCGCGCTGATGCAGGACCAGGTGGAGGCCTTGCGCCAACTGGGCGTGCGCGCCGAATTCCTGAACTCCACGCTCGATGCCGAAACCGCCGCGCGGGTGGAGCGCGAACTGCTGGCCGGCGAGCTGGACCTGCTCTACGTCGCCCCCGAGCGGCTGCTGACCGGCCGCTTCCTGTCGCTGCTCGACCGCAGCCGGGTGGCGCTGTTCGCCATCGACGAGGCCCACTGCGTCTCGCAATGGGGTCACGATTTCCGCCCCGAGTACCGCCAGCTCACCGTGCTGCACGAGCGCTGGCCGCAGGTGCCGCGGATCGCACTCACCGCCACCGCCGATCCGCCGACCCAGCGCGAGATCGCCGAGCGCCTGCAGCTGGAGCAGGCGCAGCGGTTCGTAAGCTCCTTCGACCGCCCCAACATCCGCTACACCGTGGTGCAGAAGGACAACGCGCGGCGGCAGCTGCTGGACTTCCTGCGCGGGCATCGCGGCAACGCCGGCATCGTCTACTGCATGTCGCGGCGCAAGGTCGAGGAAACCGCCGAGTTCCTGCGCGGCGAGGGCCTGCAGGCCCTGCCCTACCACGCCGGGCTGCCGGCCGAGGTGCGCGCCGCCAACCAGCGACGCTTCCTGCGCGAGGACGGCATCGTGATGTGCGCCACCATCGCCTTCGGCATGGGCATCGACAAGCCGGACGTGCGCTTCGTCGCCCATACCGACCTGCCCAAGTCGCTGGAGGGCTATTACCAGGAAACCGGCCGCGCCGGCCGCGACGGCGAGCCGGCCGAGGCCTGGCTGTGCTACGGGCTGGGCGACGTGGTGCTGCTCAAGCAGATGATCGAGCAGGGCGAAGCCGGCGAGGAGCGCAAGCAGCTGGAACGCGCCAAGCTCGACCACCTGCTGGGCTACTGCGAATCGATGCAGTGCCGGCGCCAGGTGCTGCTGGCCGGCTTCGGCGAGACCTATCCCCGGCCCTGCGGCAACTGCGACAACTGCCTGACCCCGGCCGATGCCTGGGACGCCACCGTCGCCGCGCAGAAGGCATTGAGCTGCGTCTACCGCAGCGGCCAGCGCTTCGGCGTCGGCCACCTGATCGACATCCTGCGCGGCAGCGACAACGAGAAGATCCGCCAGTTCGGCCACCAGCAACTGAGTACCTACGCCATCGGCAGCGACCTGGATGCCCGCACCTGGCGCAGCGTGTTCCGGCAACTGGTCGCCTCCAGCCTGCTGGAAGTGGACAGCGAGGCCTACGGCGGCCTGCGCCTGACCGACGCCAGCCGCGACGTACTCAAGGGCCGCCGCCAGGTCATGATGCGACGCGAATCGCCGCGCAGCCGCGAGCGCGACCGCAGCGGCCAGCGCACCGGACTGTCGGTGCTGCCGCAGGACCTGCCCCTGTTCACCGCCTTGCGCGGCCTGCGCGCCGAACTGGCGCGCGAACAGAACGTGCCGGCGTTCGTCATCTTCCACGACAGCACCCTGCGCAACATCGCCGAGCAGCGTCCGACCAGTATCGACGCACTGGCGAAGGTGGGCGGCATCGGCGGCAGCAAGCTCGCCCGCTACGGCGAGCGGCTGGTCGAGATCGTGCGCAACGAGGGCTGAGGGGCATCGCTGCCCGAACCGGCATCGACCGGCCCGGGCATGGCCTGGGCCAGGTCGATCAACTGCTGCAACTGCAATCGCAGCGGGGCCTCGGGCAGCAGCTTCCGGTGCGCCACGGGAGCCGCCCTGGCCAGCTGGACCGCGGCTTCGCCGGCATGCCCCGCAGCCAGCAGTTCTGCAGCCAGCTCCACCCGCCAGCGCACGGTCGCCGGATTGTCCGGGCCATGAATCCGTTCGGCAGCTTCCAACCCTGCCCGCCATGCCCGCACGGCACCGCCGGCGTCACCCAATCGCTGTTGCGCGAGTGCCCGCACCCGCAGGTAGCGCATCTGCTCCATGGATCGCGAGCCTTCCTTTACTCCTGGCCGCATCGCGTCCAGCAGCGAATTGGCCAATGCCGGCTCGCCATTGAGGACATGCCATTCCGCCCGCAGCAGGCGGGCTTCCATGCGCGCCGGCGCATCCTCCGGCAGACTGGCCCCCATCCCCGCGTCGGCATGTTCCAGCAGCGGCCACGCCTCGCGCAGCCGCCCCTGCCGTGCCAGCAGCGCAGCCAGCCCCGCCTCGGCCCGCATGCTGATGGGCGAATCGGCGCCCAGCTTCCGCACCCGCAACTGCCATGACCGGCGGTACAGCTTCTCCGCCTGCTGCAGGTCGCCGCGCATCTCCTGCAGGGTGCCGTAGTTGTACAGGGCCATGGCCTGCCTGATGCTGTCGCTGCCTTCGACGACCTCGCCCAGCTGCAACCGCGCCCGGTGCTCGCGGTCGGCCGCCTCGTAGTCGCCGGAATCCTGGTACAGGTCGGCCAGCGCCTCATGCTGCAACAGTACGAAGGTGCTTTCCGGCCCGTAGAGCTGCACCGCCCGGCGCATCCCCCGCCCCAGCAGCGGTTGCGCTTCGGCATACCGCCCCTGTTCGCGCAGCAGCTGCGCCAGCCGGGTCTCCAGCATGTGGAACAGGCTGGTCTCCTGTCCCGGCATCATTTCCATGGCCTGGCGGAACTGCCGCTCGGCCTCGGCCAGGCGGCCCCAGCGCCAGTACATCAATCCCAGGTTGAGCATCACCGGCGCCAGCTGCACCGGCTCATGCTGGTCGGGCAGCAGCCTGCGCACCCGCAGCGCCGCATGGAAGGCCTCCTCGGCCTGGTCGAACCGCTGCAGGTTCGTCAATGCCAGTCCCTGCGCGTTGTAGAGCAGCGCATGCTGGAGCATCGGACGACGCTGCTCCAGCAACTCCAGCCCGCGCCGGGCGATTTCCAGCCCGCTTCCCCCATCGCCTGCGCTGGTCTTCTCGATGGACAAGGCGCTCATCGCCTTGGCCGCATCCAGCGGCCGGTTGACCTCCGGGGCGAGCAGCCTGTCCACCGCCTCCTGCAACAACTTCCCGGCCGGCTGCGGGACTCCGAGGTTCTGGTAGGCCTGGCCCAGTACCGAAAGCATCCGTGCCTGCTGCAACGGTGCCCCGTCCAGGTCCATCGATACCCGCATCGCGGCATTGTCCAACAGCTGACGGGCGGTCAGCTGGTCTTCTCCGCGGCTGGTGCGCTTGTCGGGGTCGGCCGATTCGAAGGCCGCGACCAGGAAGTCGCTGACCTGGCTGGCGATGGCCGCCTCCTGCTCCGCCTGGCGACGCGCCTGCACCAGGTTGAGGACGAACAAGGCGGCGACGAGCAGCGCCGCGGCACCCAACGAAACCGAACGCCATCGCCGCCGGAGGCGCCTGCCGGCCACGTAGAGCCGGTCGCCTCTCCGCGCGGCAACCGGCTCATGGGCCAGATGCCGGCGCAGGTCGTCCATCAATGCCTGCACCGAGGAATACCGCCTGCGGCTGTCGAGCTCGCACGCGGCAGCGACGATCGCGTCCAGGTCGCCGGGCAGGCGGCGCTTCCATGGCAGATCCGCCGCGGCGTTCGCGCTGGGCGATCTCACCGGCAGGTCGATGTCCTGGAGATCACGGGCACAGGTCGAACCGGAAACCAGTTCGCCCAGCATCATCCCCAGGCTGTAGACATCGCTGGCCACCCCCACCGGCTCGCCGCGCATCAGCTCCGGACTGGCGTAGGCCGGCGTGCAGAATCCCATCTGCTGCAGCTGGCGGGAATCGTTGAGCATCCTCGCCACGCCGAAATCCAGCAGCACCGGGCGTCCCTGCTCGTTGACCAGCACGTTGCTGGGCTTGAGGTCGCAGTGCAGCACCAGCCGCTCGTGCGCGGCCTGTACCGCCTGGCAGATCGCCAGGAACAGGTCCAGGCGCTGGCGCAGGCCCAGGCGATGATCGCGGCAGTAACGGTCCAGCGGCTGTCCCTGGATGTACTCCATGACCAGGTACGGATGCCCGTCCGGCGTGCTGCCGCCATCGTAGAGCCGGGCAACATCGGGCAACTGCAGCCCGGCCAGGAGCTGCCGCTCGAACGCCAGCCGTTCCGATTCCCCCGGGCCCGGAAGGCCATGCAGCAGCTTCACCGCCACCGTGCGCCGGTACAGCCCGTCGGCGCGTTCGGCCCGGAACACGGTACCCATGCCGCCGCGGGCGATCTTCTCGACCAGGCGCCAGGGTCCCAGCAGATCGCCGACATCCAGTGCCGGCGCAAGCGCATGGGCGATGACCGTATCCAGCCGGTTGCGCACGCGCGACAGTCCCATCGTCTGCGCCTGCAACAGGCCGCAGACCTCTTCCACCAACCCCGCGTCGCCGGCCAGCCGCTCCAGCCGAGGCCGCCATTGCTCGCGCGGCAGGTCGCAGACCTGGTCGAAGAGATCGCGCACCTGCCGCCACCGTTCACCGCCCATCGATTCCCCTCCCGCGACCGCTGCCGGTCAGCCCAGTTGCCGGTTCAGCCAGGCCCGCGCGAAGCGCAGGTCGCGGTCCACCGTAGGCACCGACATGCCCAGCACCAGCGCGATCTCGTCGCGGTTCATCCCACCGAAGTAGGTCAGTTCCACCATGCTGGCCGCCCGCGGCTCCAGCTCCGACAGCTGGTTCAGCGCCTGGTGCAGCGCCAGCACCTCGTAGCCCGCATCGTCCCCGCCGGCCGCAACGTCGGCATGGGACAGCGTCAGCAGCTCGCCGCCGCCGCCCCGCTTGGATGCCTCCCGTGCGCGTGCGTGATCCACCAGTACCGCCCGCATCTTCAGCGCAGCCACCGCGACGAAGTGCGCGCGGTCCTCATAGCCGACGCCGTTGCCCATCAACCGCATCAACGACTCGTTGACCAGCGCGGCCGTCTGCAGGGTCGCGCCGCCCTGGCGCGACAACCGGTTGCGCGCGACCAGCAGCAGGTCGGCATACACCGTCTCGAACAACTGCGCACGCGCCTCTTCGTCGCCCTGCCGCCAGCGTTGCAACAGGCGTGTGATCTTCTCGGGCAAGCGGCCTCCTGCATTCGTCATCGGTGCAAAATGCCGCATCGCCGGGGCAGCGGGCACCGGCCGACGATGGTAGCCGAACGACGCGGTGGCCCGTCACCGGCAAGTCATCGGCCAGCACCACGCCCGTGCGGTACGGCAGCGCAAGCGGCGCCGTCCGCCGTCCGGGCAACCCCGCGGAAACGCGAAGGGCGCCCTGACGGCGCCCTCTGGGGTTTCCGGCCCCTGTCGTTCGACCGGGTGCGCGGCGTCTGATGGTGGGCCGTGATGGATTCGAACCATCGACCAGCGGATTAAAAGTCCGATGCTCTACCGACTGAGCTAACGGCCCGAATCAAACGCCCGGCTGCGCGCCGGGGTGCGCATTCTACAGCAACCTTCCCTGCAACGAGAAATCAGGCATAGCGGGTGGGGTCGGCGACGCCGGCCGCCGCGAAGCCCTCGGCACGCAGCCGGCAGGCGTCGCAGTGACCGCAGGCGCGGCCGTGCGCGTCGGCCCGGTAGCACGAGACCGTGAGGCCGAAATCCACCCCCAGGCGCACGCCTTCGCGCACGATGTCGGCCTTGCTCAGGTGCTGCAGCGGCGCATGCACGCGGATGCCCGCGCCTTCCACGCCGGCCTTGGTGGCCAGGTTGGCCAGGGCCTGGAAGGCGGCGATGAACTCGGGCCGGCAATCCGGATAGCCGGAGTAGTCCACGGCGTTGACGCCGCAGAAGATGTCGTTGGCGCCCAGCACTTCGGCCCAGCCCAGCGCCACCGACAGCATGATGGTGTTGCGCGCCGGCACGTAGGTGACCGGAATGCCCGTGCCGCCCGCCTCCGGCACCTCGATGTCGTCGGTCAGCGCCGAACCGCCGATGCTGCGCAGGTCCACGTTCACCGTCTTGTGCGCGACCGCGCCGAGCGCGCGCGCCACCTCGGCCGCGGCCTGCAGTTCCGAGGTGTGGCGCTGGCCATAGCTGACGCTCAGCGCATGCACGGCGAAGCCCTGCTCGCGGGCGATGGCGACGACGGCGGCCGAATCCATGCCGCCGGACAGAAGGACCACTGCTTTCTTCATGGGGGTATTCCGGTTTGGTTGCAGGGAAGCCAGCACGCTGTCCCGCGCCGGTGGATCAGGAACGCGCGAGCGGGCTCAGCGCCCCGGCTCGTCGTTCCACAACAACTTGTGCAGCTGCATCTGGAAGCGCACCGGCAGGCGGTCGGCCACGATCCAGTCCGCCAGCTCGCGCGGCGCCAGCTCGCTCTTGCTCGGCGAGAACAGCACCATGCAGCGCTCGTGCAGATGGTGCTCGGCCACCATGTCGCGCGCCCATTCATAGTCGGCGCGGCCGCACAGCACGAATTTCACCTGGTCGCGGGCGGTGAGCAACGGCAGGTTCTCCAGCCGGTTGCGCGCCACCTCGCCCGAGGCCGGGGTCTTCAGGTCGACCACCCGCGAAACCCGCGGATCGACGCCGCCGATGTCCAGCGCGCCGGAGGTCTCCAGCGACACGTCGAAACCGGCATCGCACAGTTTCTCCAGCAGGACCAGACAACGCTTCTGCGCCAGTGGCTCGCCGCCGGTCACGCAGACGTGGCGCACGCCCTGGCGCGCGACCTCGGCAACGATCGCGTCGATGTCCCACCAGGTGCCACCATGGAAGGCGTAGGCGGTATCGCAGTACTGGCAGCGCAACGGGCAGCCGGTCAGGCGCACGAACACGGTCGGCCAGCCGGCAGTGTCGGCTTCGCCCTGCAGCGACAGGAAAATCTCGGTGATCTTCAGCCGCGGCAAGGGCGACTGCACGATCTCGCTGGGAACAGCGGCGTCGGCAACGGAAGTCATGTCTTCAATTATGCGCGTCTCCGGCCGGGAGCCGGCCGGCGCGGGTCAGCGCAGCTGCTGGCCGATGCGGATCGACTGCAGGCGGTCCTGCGCGGTACGCGCGGCATCGGAGCCCGGATACTGGGAAATCACCTGGGCCAGCGTCTGCTCGGCCTGCCGCGCGTCGCCTTCGCCGTACTGGGACAGGCCCAGCTTGAGCAGGCCGCCGGCAGCCTTGTCATGGGTGGGGTAACGCGACACGAGGTCGCGGAACTGCGCCTCGGCCATCTGGAAATTGCGGGTGGCGTAATAGCTTTCGCCCAGCCAGTACAGCGCATTGGGCGCATATACCCCGTTGGGGTAGAGCTCCAGGAAACTCTGGAACAGCTGCGCCGAATCGTCGTACTTGCCTGCCTTCAAGGCATCGAAGGCGACGTTGTAGGTGACGCGTTCGTCGCCGGCGACCACCAGGCTGCCGGCATCGCCACGGACGGTCGGTGGCCGCTCCGATATCACCGCAGCGGGCTTGGCCGCAGGCGCCGCGGCAGCCGGGACACCGGTCTCGTTGCCCGGCAGCGGCGGCATATCGCCTCCTTCCAGGCGGTTGAGACGGCCGTCCAGATCCAGGTACTGGTCGCGGTTGCGCTGCTTGAGCTGCTCGTTCTCGTGCTGCAGCTGCTCGATCGTGCCCTGCAGCGACTGCACCTGGCTGCGCAACTGCTGCAGCTGGTTGAGGATGTCGGTATTGGCCTGGTTGTTGAGCATCTGCTGCTCGAGCGCGGACACGCGGTCGGCCAGGCTCTGCCGTTGCGCGTACGCCGGCGCGGCGGCCACGAGGGCCGCCGCGACGAACATCGATGTCAATCGAAGACGCATCGATTACTGAGCCGTGTACACGATCTCGACACGACGGTTCTGCGACCAGCAGGACTCGTTCGATTCGGTGCACACCGGACGCTCTTCACCATAGCTGACCACGGTCAGCTGGCTGCCCGAGCCGCCGTTGGCCTGCAGCGCGGACGACACGGCGTTGCCGCGGCGCTCGCCCAGACCCAGGTTGTACTCGCGGCTGCCGCGCTCGTCGGCGTGGCCCTGCAGGGTGATGCGCGAGGACGGACGGTCACGCAGGTACTTGGCGTGGCAACCCATGATGGCCTGGAACTCCGGCTTCAGGGCGTCCTGATCCAGGTCGAAGTAAACGACACGCTGACGCAGGCAGGCATCGGTGTCGAGGTCGCCCGGACCATACAGGCCGGAAGTGGTCGGCTGGGACGGGGTGGTCGGAGCGGTCTCGACCGGAGCCTCGGGGGCTTCCTTGACCTTCTTCGAGCAGCCGGCCAGCACGGCCACGGACATCAGCGAAACAAGCAGTACACGGGTGGACTTGTTCATGGCAATACCTTTTAGGCTCCTAAGCCAAAGCGGGGTTCACTACACCAAAATATTAACATTTAACGCGCGGTACGGTAGGGGGACCAGGAAGGTTCCCGCACATCGCCATCGGCCAGCACCAGGCGCTGTCGCACCCGGGCGTCGGCCGATACCGCATACAACACACCACGGCCACCCTCGCGGGCGGCGTACAACACCATGCTGGCGTTCGGGGCGAAGCTGGGCGACTCGTCCAGCGACCCCGGCGACAGCGTGCTCCAGCGCGGCGACCCCAGGCTGCGGTCCATCAACGCGATCTTGTAGGTATTGCCACTGCCCTGCGCGACGGCAAGCTTGTTGCCGTCGAAAGACACGCTGGGGGTGGCGTTGTAGTTGCCCTGGAAGGTCACCCGGCTGGCGCTGCCGCCGCTGGCGGGCACCTGGTAGATCTGCGGGCGGCCGCCACGGTCGGAGGTGAAGTAGATCGAAGCGCCGTCCGGGGCCCAGGTCGGCTCGGTATCGATGCCGAAATGGTTGGTGAGCTGGGTCAGCTGCTTGCTGCCCAGGTCCATCACGTAGATCTCCGGGTTGCCGCTGCGCGACAGCGACAGCGCCAGGCGGCCGCCATCCGGCGAGAACGCCGGCGCGCCGTTGATGCCGCGGAAGCTGGACACCAGCTCGCGCGCGCCGGTGGCGATGTCCTGGATGTAGATCGAGGAGTTGCCGCGCTCGAAGCTGACGTAGGCCAGCTTGCGGCCGTCCGGGCTCCAGGTCGGCGACAGCAGCGGCTCGGCCGAGCGCACGATGACCTGCGGGTTGAAGCCGTCCGAGTCGGCGACCATCAGCGCATAGCGCATGGCGCCGCCGCGGCCGCTGGCGGTGACGTAGGCGATGCGGGTCCAGAACGCGCCGCGCACGCCGAGGATCTTCTCGTAGATGGCATCGGCCATCTGGTGGGCGACATCGCGCATGGCGTTGGTGCGGGCGGTCATCGCCAGGCCCAGCATGCGCTCGCCCTTGGCCACGTCGAACAGCTCGTACTCGACCCGGTAGGCGCCCTCGCCGGCGTCGAGCACGCGCCCGACCACCAGGTAGTCCTGCTTCAGCGCGCGCCAAGTCGGGTATTGCACCTCGCTGCCGCGACTGGGGCGCTCGGCGATCTGGGTCTCGGGCAGGTTGCGGAACTGGCCGGAACGGTCCAGGTCGGCGCGGACCACCGCCGCCACGTCGGTCTGCGGCGCCGCGCCACTGCCCTGGTAGGCCATCGGCACCACCGTGATCGGCAGTGCGGAGGCATTGCCGCCGATGATGTCGATTTCCAGCCCCTGCTGCTGCGCCATGGCCGCAAACGGCAGGAACAGGGCAGTGATGACGGCAAGCCAGCGCGGCAATTTCTTCATGGGTCGCTCAAGGGTCCGGACAGGAGACTGCAAGGGATAGCAGCACACAGGTGAATATTTTCGCAATCATGAACGAAGGCAGCGTGAAAACCGAGCCAGATATCGAAATTGCCCCCAAATCGTTCCACCACGGCCCCGGCACCGGCAGCGACGCCACCCGCGGCGCTGCCGGGACCACCCCGCCCGCTCAGCCGCCGGGGGCCTCGAAGTTGAGGGTCAGCGTGCGCTGGAACATCCGCTCGAAGCCGCGGTACGGCAGCGGCTGCGCGCGCCACACCGCCTGCTCGAGCGCGCGCCGGCCTTCGGCGTCGTACGGGCAATCCACGGCGAAGTCGACATCCAGCACATCGCCGCCGGGCAACTGGCGGATCAGCAGCCGGCAACGCTGTCCCGCCGGCACCGTGTCGGGGTGTACCCAATGCTCGAGCAGCGACTGCCGGATCGCCGTGCCGTAACGGGCCAGCAGGTCCTCGTCGCGAGGGTCCGCGTCCGAGGCCTGGGCGATGCCGGCCACGGCCAGCAACAGGAGCGAAGCGGCAAGCAGCCGGCACGCATGCCTGTGGAAGGGCCAGCCGATGGTCAGGGTCCGCATGTGGGGCAGCGCCGGGGGAAGGGAAGAGGTGTTCGTGTTACGGGAAGGAAGCCGACGAAGCGTGGCCTGGCCGGACCATGGCCGGGCCGCCGCTCCGGCACCGCAACGGCCGGAGGGAGCGGCATCAGCGGTCCTGCGCCTCGAAGTTGAAGTTCAGCGTGCGCTGGAACACCGACTCGAAGCCGCGGAACGGCAACGGCTGCGCGCGCAGCACCGCAGCCTCGATCGAGCGCCGCCCGGCCTCGTCGTAGGGGCAGCCGGCAGCGACCTGGACCTCGACCACCTCGCCGCCCGGCAGCTGCCGGATCGTCAGCCGGCAGCGCTGGCCCAGCGGCACCGAATCCGGCCGCACCCACTGGTTGAGCACCGCCTGCTGGATCGCCGCGGCGTACCTGGCCGCCAGGTCGTCGCTGTTGCCGCCCTGCCCCGGTGTCGCCTGGGTCGAGCCGCTGGATGCGGCGGAGGCGGCGGCCGCCTGCCGCGCGCGCGCGTCGGCCACCTGCCGCAGCTTCTGCTCGGCCTGCTGCGCCTCCTTTTCCGCCTGCTCGCGCCGGGCGCGCAGTTCGGCCAGGCGCTTGGCCTTCTCCTGCTCGGCCTTGGCCTCGTTGGCCAGACGCTGTTCCTCGGCCAGCTTCTTCTGCCGGTCGGCCTCTTCCTGCTGCCTGGCCAGCCGCAGCTTCTGCTCGGCTTCCTCCACGCGCTTGCGCTCGGTCAGGTCGATCTGCTCCTGGCGGCGTTTGGCTTCCTGTTCCTGGCGGGCCTTCTCCTGCGAGACGGCCAGCGCGCTGACGCGCTCCTGGTCCACCGTATCCGGCTCGGCGATGCGTTCCTGCGCGTTGTGCTGCTGTGGCGTGGACGCATCCTGCGGGCGCGGCTCGGGCAACGGTTGCGGCGGCGGAATGGTGTCCTCCTCGACCGGTACCGGTTCGGGCTCGACCACCGGCTCGGGCAACGTCGGCAACTTCTCCGACTCGCGCAGCGCGCGCCGGGCCATGGACGCCTCGGCGGTCGAGACCGCCAGGCTGGCTTCCATCGTCATGTCGCCGGCGGCAGCCTCGACGCTGCGGGTCGGCGACCACAGCCAGGCCAGGGTGAACACCAGCGCCACCAGCACGTGGACGGCCAGCGCCAGCAGGACCGGGCGGGTCCAGCCTTCGCCGGAGGACCGCGGCAACGGCGGCAGCGCTTCAGCGTGCATTGCCGCCCGCGTCGGTCAGCAGGCCCACCTTCTCGACCTTGGCGCGCTTGAGCGCGTCCATCGCGTCGATGACCTTTTCGTACGGCACGCTGCGGTCGGCAGCCACCACCACCCGGGTGTTCTTGTCCTGCGACACCAGCGCGGCCATCTGCGCCTGCAGCGTCGCCGCGTCCAGCTCGCGGGGCTGGTCCTCGGGCAGGGTCAGGCTCAGCTGGCCGTCGGCGCGCACCGCGACGATGACCGGGTCCTGTTTGCTCTCCAGCGCCTTGGCGGTGGAGCTGGGCAGCTCGACGTCGATGCTCAGGGTCAGCAGCGGCGCGGTCACCATGAAGATGATCAGCAGCACCAGCATCACGTCGATGTACGGCACGACGTTGATCTCGGACTTGAGCTTGCGGCGCTTGCGGCGGGTGATGGCGGCAGTCATGGATGGCTCCTGCGGGAACTGGCGAACGCGCGTGCGCTCACTCGTCGCCCGCGGTCTGGCGCTGCAGGATGGAGCTGAACTCCTCGGCGAAGGTCTCGAAACGCACCGACAGCCGTTCCACGCGGGTGGTGAAGCGGTTGTAGGCCCACACCGCCGGGATCGCCACGAACAGGCCGATGGCGGTGGCGAACAGCGCTTCGGAGATGCCCGGCGCGACCGAGGCGATGCCGGCCGACTCGCCGCTGCTGATCATGTCGTGCATGGTCACCATGATGCCGAACACGGTGCCGACCAGGCCCACGTAGGGGGCGGTGGAACCGATGTTGGCCAGCAGCTCAAGGTTGCGCTCCAGCCCGTCCACTTCGCGGGCGTAGGTGGTGCGCATCGCGCGCTGGGCGCCTTCCAGCTGGGCGCGGCCATCCAGGCGGCGCTTGTCGCGCAGGCGGGTGAACTCGCGGAAGCCGCTTTCGAAGATCGCCTCCAGCCCGCCGACGGCGCGGTTGCGGTCGGTGGCGGCGGCATACAGCTTGCCGAGGTCGGCGCCGGACCAGAAACGGTTCTCGAACTCGTCGGCGCTGCTGTTGGCCTGCTTGAACACCCGCGCCTTGCGGAAGATGATCACCCAGCTGATGAACGAGCCGGCCAGCAGCAGCAGCACGATCAGCTTGACCGGGAGGCTGGCCTTGAGCATCAGGTCCAGGTAGTTGATGCCGCCATGCGCGGCACCGCCGATGGCCTGGGCAGCGGCGCTGGTGACGTCCTCCGGCAGGGCTTCCACCACGGTGGCCTGCAGGGCCAGGAGCAATGCGATCATCCGTTGTTCCTCAGTGTTCGGATTCTTTGGTTTCGAGTTCTTTCAACGTCCGGTACAGCGTGTCGTCCATGCCGCGCGGGCGGAAGTCCTGCGCCGAGAGCGCGGCGATCCGCACCTCGGCGGTCAGCAGCAGCTCGTCGCCGCGCCGCACCGACTGCGCGAACAGCAGGCTGGCGCGCTTGCAGGCGACCAGCGCGACCGCGACCTCCAGCGCATCGTCCAGCCGCGCCGGCTTGAGGAAATCCATCCGCATCGAGCGCACCGCGAACACCAGGTCGTGCTCGCTGCGCATGCGTTCCTGGCCGTACCCCAGCGCCCGCATCCATTCGGTGCGCGCCCGTTCCATGAAGGCGACGTAGCGGGCGTGGTAGACCACCCCGCCAGCGTCGGTATCTTCCCAGTAGATGCGTGTCGGCCAACTGAACCGGGCTTCAATCGACATCGGGCTGCTCCACGAACAGGTCGGCCGGCGCCGCCTTGGGCTTCAGCCCCATGTGCCGGTAGGCCTTGTGGGTGGCCATGCGGCCGCGCGCGGTGCGCACCAGGAAGCCCTGCTGGATCAGGTACGGCTCGACCACGTCCTCCAGGGTGCCGCGCTCCTCGGACAGCGCCGCGGCCAGCGACTCGATCCCGACCGGGCCGCCATCGAAGTAGTCGACCATGGTCCGCAGCAGGCGCCGGTCGAGTTCGTCGAAGCCTTCCGGGTCGACCTTGAGCATCTGCATCGCCGCCTGCGCCACGTCCTGGTCGATGTGGCCGCTGGCCTTGACCTGGGCGTAGTCGCGCACCCGCCGCAGCAGCCGGTTGGCGATGCGCGGGGTGCCGCGCGAGCGCCGCGCGATCTCGCCGGCGCCTTCGGCGGTGCAGTCGATGCCGAGGATGCCGGCCGAGCGCCGCACGATCCGGGTCAGTTCCTCGGCCGAGTAGAACTCCAGCCGCTGGACGATGCCGAAGCGGTCGCGCAGCGGCGCGGTCAGCAGCCCGGCGCGGGTGGTGGCGCCGATCAGGGTGAACGGCGGCAGGTCGATCTTGATCGAGCGGGCGGCAGGGCCCTCGCCGATCATGATGTCGATCTGGAAGTCCTCCATCGCCGGGTACAGCACTTCCTCCACCACCGGCGACAGGCGGTGGATCTCGTCGACGAACAGCACGTCGTGCGGCTGCAGGTTGGTCAGCAGCGCGGCCAGGTCGCCGGCCTTCTCGATCACCGGGCCGGAGGTCATGCGCAGGCTGACCCCCAGCTCGTTGGCGATGACGTGGCTCAGGGTAGTCTTGCCCAGCCCGGGCGGGCCGAAGATCAGCACATGGTCCAGCGCGTCGCCGCGGGCCTTGGCCGCCTCGATGTAGATCGACAGCTGCTCGCGCACCGGCACCTGGCCGAGATAGTCGGCCAGCCGGCGGGGGCGGATGCTGGCGTCGGCGGCGTCATCCTCTCGGGTGGCGCCGGCGCCGATGATGCGGTCTTCGGTCATGGGCCAATTATGCGGGAACTGCGCGGCCAGAACCGGGGGTTCCCACTCAGATCTCCACCTGCGCGCCCAGTTCCACCAGCCGGTTGCCGGGGATGCGGAAGAACCCGGTGGCCGGGGCGGCATTGCGGTGCATCAGCGCGAACAGCTTGTCGCGCCAGATCGGCATGCCGCGGTTGGCGCTAGAGACGATGGTCTCGCGGCTGGCGAAGAAGGTGGTGTCCATCGGATCGAAGTAGACGCCGCCGTGGTCGCACGAGCGCATCAGCGCCAGCGGCACGTCCGGGGTCTCCATGAAGCCGAAGCGGACGTAGATGCGGTAGAACTCGTCGCCCACCGGCTCGATCTTCAGCCGCCTGTCGGACGGCGCGTAGGGAACCGGCAGCGTCTCCACGTGCAGGAACACGTTGCGCTCGTGCAGCACCTTGTTGTGCTTGAGGTTGTGCATCAGCGCATGCGGCACCACGCTGGGGTCGGCGGTGAGGAACACCGCGGTGCCCTGCACCCGCACCGGCGGCGCCAGCATCAGCCCCGGCAGGAAGGCGTCGATGCCGATGCCGTCCTTGCGGATCTCCTCGCGCAGCAGTTCGCGGCCGCGGCGCCAGGTGCGCATCAGCGTGAACAGCACGATGCCCAGCACCACCGGGAACCAGGCGCCCTGCAGCAGCTTGGCGCCGTTGGCGACGACGAAGGCCAGGTCGATGAAGAAGAACGGCACGCACAGCGGCAAGATCCAGCGCCGCGCCTTCGGCCACAGCGCGCGCGCCACCAGCGCCAGCAGCAGGGTGTCGATCAGCATCGTCGCCGATACCGAGATGCCGTAGGCCACCGCCAGGTTGGACGAACTGCGGAACGCCAGCACCAGCCCGATCACCATCGCCGCCAGCCCCCAGTTGATGCCCGGGATGTAGATCTGGCCGATGGTGTCGTGCGAGGTGTGCTTGATCCGCATGCGCGGGATGTAGCCCAGCTGCATCGCCTGCCGCGACACCGAGAACGCACCGGTGATCACCGACTGCGAGGCGATCACCGCGGCCATCGTCGCCAGCACGATCATCGGGTACAGCGCCCACTCCGGCACCGCCTCGTAGAACGGGTTCTTGACCGCCTCGGGGTGCTCCAGCACCAGCGCGCCCTGCCCCAGGTAGTTGAGCACCAGGCACGGCAGCACGAAGAAGTACCAGGCGTGGCGGATCGGCGGCGCGCCGAAGTGGCCCATGTCGGCATACAGCGCCTCGCCGCCGGTCACCGCCAGCACCACCGCGCCGAGGATGAAGATGCCGTGCCAGCCGTGCTCCACGAAGAACCGCGCCGCCCACCACGGATTGAAGGCCTTGAGCACCTCCGGCGCGGCGACGATGTTCCAGATGCCGATCGCCGCCAGCGCCAGGAACCAGACCGTGGTGACCGGCCCGAACACCTTGCCCACCTTCTCGGTGCCGAAGCGCTGCGCCGCGAACACCAGCACCAGCACCACCAGGGTGATCGGCACCACGAAGTGGTGCAGCCCCGGCGCGGCCACCTCCAGGCCCTCGACCGCGCCCAGCACCGAGATCGCCGGGGTGATGACGCCGTCGCCGAAGAACAGCGAGGCGCCGAAGATGCCGAGGATGCCGACCACGTAGGCCGAGCGCGAGCCGTTGCGCAGCGTGCGCTGGGCCAGCGCCATCAGCGCCATGATGCCGCCCTCGCCGTCGTTGTCGGCGCGCATGATGATGGTGACGTACTTCAGCGTGACCACGATCATCAGCGCCCAGAACGCCAGCGACAGCACCCCGAGCACGGTGTCGTGGTCGCTGTTGAGACCGTAGTGCGGCGAGAACGCCTCCTTCAGCGTATACAACGGGCTGGTACCGATGTCGCCGAACACCACGCCGATGGCGCCGATGATCAGCGCCAGGCCGCCGGCGGGTCCGCCATGGCCGGAATGCGGACCGGCAGCGGCAGGCTGGGAAGGGGCTTGGGACATGTCGCTCTCAGGTTAGCGCCGGGCCGCGTGAAGAAGGAGGCTGCGCCGCTCAGCGCAGCGCCGACTGCAGCGCCTTGCGGATCACGGTGGCGACATCGTCGCCGTCGCCGGCGGCATCGCGCGCCATCTTCGCCGCCTCGGCCGGCTTGTAGCCCAGCTGCTGCAGCGCCACCGTCGCCTCCGATACCGGGTCGTTGCCCATCTGCCCGGCGATCGGCGCGCCGCCACCGCTGAAGTTCGCGGCGCGGTCGCGCAGTTCCACCACCATGCGCTCGGCGGTCTTCTTGCCGATGCCCGGAATGCGGGTCAACGCGGTGATGTCGCCGGCCTGGATCAGCCGCGCGAACTCGTCGACGCTGGCACCGGACAACACCGCCAGCGCGATCTTGGCGCCGATGCCGCTGACCTTCTGCACGTCGCGGAACAACCGCCGCTCGCCCTCGCGCAGGAAGCCGTACAGCGACACGCTGTCCTCCTTCTGCGCGTAGTGGGTGAACAGCACCACCTCGCGGCCGACCTCGGGCAGGTCGTAGAAGGTGCTCATCGGCGCCTCCAGCTCGTAGCCGACGCCGTTGACGTCGATCATCAGCCACGGGGGCTGTTTGTAGACCAGCAGGCCGCGCAGTCGTCCGATCATGGATTCCGCCTAGACAGGGTGGGTGACGAAGGCTGCCGCCAGGTACGGCAGCACGGTGATCCGGAACCGCGCCACGGGCTCATTTGCGGCTCCAGGCCTGGCGGGTACCGACACCCAGCCGCGCCGCGGTGGCGCGCACGTGGGCGTGGGTGATGGCCACCGCCAGCGCGTCGGCGGCGTCGGCCTGCAGCTTGCCGCTCAGGTTGAGCATCAGCCCGACCATGTGCTGCACCTGTTGCTTCTCGGCGCCGCCGCGGCCGACCACCGCCAGCTTGATCTCGGAGGCGGCGTACTCGTGCACCGGCAGGTCGCGCATGACCACCGCGCAGATCGCCGCACCGCGCGCCTGGCCCAGCTTGAGCGCCGAATCGGGATTGCGGGCCATGAACACCTTCTCGATCGCCACTTCCTGCGGCCGGTACTCCTCGATCAGTTCGGCCAGCCCGACGACCAGCTTCTTCAGCCGCTGCGCGAAGTCGCCGGCGCCCAGCAGCACCAGCGGTGCGTGGTAGACGTGGCTGGCGCGGCCACCGGAGTCGATGTCGATGATGCCGACCCCGGTGCGCTGCGAGCCGGGGTCGATACCGAGGATGCGGGTCATCGCCGCGGGCAGCACCGGGTCTGGAACAACGCGCGCAACCCGCTGGAACGGGCGCGCGCCGGCGCGGCGCGGCGGATGCACACCGCCACGCCGTTGCCGCCCTGCGGCCGGCGCTGCCTACGCATACGCGTCGGCGCCCAGCTCGGCGTTGGAGTAGACGTTCTGCACGTCGTCCAGGTCCTCGAGCATGTCCAGCAGCTTCTTCACCTGCAGCGCCACGTCGCCCTCGACCTTGATGTCGTTGTCGGCGCGGAAGGTGATCTCGGCATGGTCGGCGACCAGGCCGGCGGCCTCCATCGCGTCCTTCACCGACTGGAACGTCTCCGGCGCGGTGACCACGTCGATCGAACCGTCGTCCGGATAGACCACGATGTCGTCGGCGCCGGCCTCGATCGCGGCCTCGGTGATCTTCTCCTCATCGGCGCCGGGGGCGAAGCTGAGCGCGCCCAGGCGCTTGAACATGAAGGCCACCGAGCCTTCGGTGCCCATGTTGCCGCCGCACTTGCTGAAGGCGTGGCGCACGTCGGCCACGGTACGCACGCGGTTGTCGGTCAGGCAGTCGACGATCACCGCCACGCCGCCGGGGGCGTAGCCCTCGTAGCGCACTTCCTCGTACTCGACGCCTTCCAGCTCGCCGGTGGCCTTCTTGATGGCGCGCTCGATCACGTCCTTGGACATGTTCGCGGCCAGGCCCTTGTCCATCGCCACGCGCAGGCGCGGGTTGTTGTTGGGGTCGCCTCCACCGCCGCGGGCGGCCACGCCGATCTCGCGGATGATCTTGGTGAAAATCTTGCCGCGCTTCGCGTCGGACGCGTTCTTGCGGGCTTCGATGGAGGGGCCTCTACCCATGGGACTTTCCATACATCTGCAGGGAACAGGGCGCGAATTCTACCCGATCCCCGCCGGCGGCTCCGTCAGGCGGCGCGCATGGCCTGCCCGCGCTCGAACCGGCCGTGCAGCAGGAACGCCGCGGTCTGCCGCGCCGCCTGCGGCGACAGCACCAGCCCGCTGTGGCTGGCGGGGACCACGCAGTGGTCACGCAATCCCGGCAGCCGGGTCTCGGCCAGCGCCACGGTACCGTCGGAACGCTCGTCGATGGCACCGATCAGGCAGCCCAGGCCGTGCGGCACCGCGCCGGCGACCAGCCCGACCTCGGCCGCGCCGTCCCAGGCCGGCAGCCCCTGCTGCAGCAGCTCGCCGCTGCGCCCCAGCGCCGCCGTCCAGCCATGCTCGGCCAGCGTCTTCGCGGTGCCGCTGCCGAGCAGCGGCGAGCCCAGGCAGACCACCCGCGGCACCGCCAGCTCCGGCGCCCGGCGCAACGCCTCCAGCGCCAGAAGCCCGCCCAGGCTGTGCCCGACCAGCGACACCGGGCCGCGACGGCGCAACCGCTGCACCAGCTGTGGCACCGCCACGTCCGGCCCACCGAACACGCTGGGATAACCGAACACCTCGACCGCGAAGCCGCGCGCGCGCAGCCGCCAGGCCAGCGGCCCGACCCAGGCGCGGGGGTTCCAGATGCCATGCAGCAGCAAGACGCCGGGCCGGGTGGTTCCTGCGTGTCCTTTCATGCCTCACCACAACACCAAGGAGATGCCCGCATTGGACACAGCCCCGGAGAAACGGCAGGTGAAGTGCCGGCGGCATCCCTCCGGGACCCGCCCACCGCCCTGCCCGGCCCGGGGCCGGCCGGCATCACTGCGCCGGCGGCTTGACCCGCACCCGCACGCCGTCGGCCAGCAGCGCGTTGGGCGCCAGCACCACCGCATCGCCCGCGGCCACGCCGGACAGCACCTCGATCTCGTTGCCGAGGTTGCGGCCCAGCACCACCTCCACGTAGCGCAGCTGGCCGTCCTCGCCCACCTGCGCCACCTTGGCCGTGGCGCCGTCCTGCACCAGCGCCGCCAGCGGCAGCACCGCCGCCGGCGCTGCGCGTGGCACGCTCAGGCGCACCTGCCCGACCATGCCGGCCGGGATGCGGTTGTCCGGGTTGGGCAGGCGCAGTTCCACGCGCATGCCGCCGGCCTCCTCGGAGATGCGCTGCGCGGTGCGCACCACCTCGGCGTCGAACTGCTCGCCCGGCAGTTCCGGGAACGTCACCTGCGCGCGCAACCCCGGGCGCACCTGCAGCGCCGCGCTCTGCGGCACGTCCACGGCGATGCGCAGCGGGTCGAGCGCGTCGACGCGGAACATCGGCACCATCGAGGCGGCGGCATCGCCGACCACGCGGTCGCCGCGCTCGATGTTGCGCGCGCTGACCACCCCGTCGAACGGCGCGCGCACGGCGCTGAAACCCTGCCGCTCGCGCGCGCTCGCCAGCTGCGCGCGCGCCGCGTCCAGCGCCGCCTGCGCGGCGTCGCGCGCGCCGAGCCGGCTGCTGTAGTCCTCGCGCGAGATCAGCTGGGTGCGCAGCATCGCCGCGGCGCGCTCGTGGTTGCCGCGCGCCAGCGCCAGTCCGGCCTCGGCCTGTGCGACCTGGGCCCGGGCCTCGCGCACGGCCTGGTCGATCTCCGGGGCGGCGATGGTGGCCAGCACCTGCCCGGCGCGGACGCGGTCGCCCAGATCGACCCGGCGCTCGCCGACCAGGCCGGTGGCGCGCGCGTACACCTGCGCGGTCTGCCCGGCCTGGGCGCGGGCGGGCAGAAGCAGCGGGTACTCCCCCGCGGCCGGCCGCGCCTGCACCAGGCTGACCTCCGGCGCCTCGGCCGGCGTCGGCACCGCGCGGCCCTTGTCGCAACCGGCCAGCAGTGCGCAGGCCATGGCCAGCGCGGGAACGCCGAGGAACCGGAACGGACGGGGCACGACTTTCACGACGTTCATCGGGCGACTCCTTCGCCGCCGGCCGGCAGGCCGTCGGCGGTGGTTGCGGCCGCGGCGACGCGGCGGTTGTGGCGGCGGCCGAGCACGGCCAGGATCGAGGGCACCAGCAACAGCGTGGCGGGCGTGCCGAACAACAGGCCGCCGATCACCGCGCGGCCGAGCGGCGCGTTCTGCTCGCCGCCTTCGCCCAGCCCCAGCGCCATCGGCACGATCCCCAGCACCATCGCGCTGGCGGTCATCAGCACCGGCCGCAGCCGCACCGCCGCGGCCTCGTAGGCGGCCTGTTCGGGATCGTGGCCGTCGGCGATCAGGTTGCGCGCGAAGCTGGTCACCAGCACGCTGTTGGCGGTGGACACGCCGATCACCATCATCACCCCCATCAGCGCCGGCACGCTCAGCGGGGTGCCGGTGACGAACAGCGCCACCGCCGCGCCGGCGATCGCCAGCGGCAGCCCGGACATCGCCACCAGCGGCTGGATCCACGACTGGAAGTTCACCACCAGCACCAGGAACACCAGCACCGCCGCGGTCAGCAGGCCCGCAGCCAGCTCGCCATAAGCGTTCTGCATCTCCCCGGCCTGGCCGACGATCTCGATGCGGTTGCCGGGTTTCAGGCGCCCGTCCATCTCGGCGGTGATCCGTTGCAGGTCGGCGTAGACGCCGCCGAGGTCGCGCCCCTGCACGTTGGCGATCACGCTGACGGTCGGCGCCAGCATCACCCGGCCAACGCTGGCCGGGACCGTGCGCGGGGTCACGCTGGCGACGTTGCGCAGCAGCACGGTGCCGTCCGTGCCCACCCGCAGCGGCGTGTTGAGCAGTTCGTCGATGCTTTCCAGGTCCGCGGGCAGCACCTGCAGCTGCACCGTGTAGGAGGTGGCGGCAGCCTGGTCGACCCAGTACACCGGCGTCACCGTGCCGGCCGAGCCGAGTACCGCCAGCACCGCGCGGCTGGCGTCCTGGGCGCTGATGCCGAGCTGGGCGGCACGGCTGCGGTCGATGGCGATGCGGTACTCGGGCAGGTCCAGCACCTGCCGCACCATCACGTCGGTGGCGCCGGGCACCTGCCGCAGCCGCGGCACCAGTTCGCGCGCCAGCGCCAGGTTGCCGGCGGCGTCGCGGCCGTTGAAGCGCACCTCCAGCGCGCCCACCGCCGAGCCGGCCAGGGTGCGGCCGGTGGCGTCGGGTGGGCGCTCGAACAGCTGCACGTCGGGAAAGCGCTCGGCGACGCGCGCACGGATCGCCTTCAGGTAGCCGGCGGTCGGCGCGTGCGGGGTGCGCAGCTGCAGCATCAGTTCGGCCTCGAACGCGCCGACCACCGCGCTGTCCACCCAGGCCAGGTTGACCGCGTCGGGGATGCCGATCTGCTCGTACACGGTCTGCAGTTCGGCGGCGGGGATGATGTCGCGGATCTCGCGCTGGATCTGCGCCAGCCGCTGCGCCGTCTCCTCCAGCCGGGTGCCCGGCGGCATCCGCACCTGCAGCCGCAACTGCCCGGCATCGACCTGCGGGAAGTACTCGCGGCCGAGCAGCGCCGCCGCACCGCCGCCCAGCGCCAGCAGCACGAACGCGGCCAGCGCCAGCACCCCGCCATGATGGCCGAGCCGGTACAGCAGCGCGTGGTGGCGCTCGCGCAGCCGCTCCAGCATGTGCTCCATGCGGTGGTGCAGCGCCAGCAGCCAGCGCTCGGCGGCCCAGCGCGGCCGCTCGCGGCTGCGGATGTCGGCCGGCAGCAGCAGGTAGCACAGCACCGGGATCAACGTGCGCGAGAGCAGGAACGAGGCCAGCATCGCGAAGATCACCGCCAGCGCCAGCGGCGTGAACACCCACGCCGACAGCCCGGTCATCAGCAGGATCGGGGTCAGCACGATGCAGATCGACACGGTGGAGACGAACTCGGGGAACACCACCTCGCGCGCGCTGTCCAGGATCGCGCTGCGCACGTCCTTGCCCAGGGCGATGTGGCGGTAGGTGTTTTCCACGTCCACCACCGCGTTGTCGACCAGGATGCCGATCGCCAGCGCCAGCCCGCCCAGGGTCATCACGTTGAAGGTGTAGCCGAGCAGGTACAGCGCGGTCACCGAGGCCAGCAGCGCCAGCGGGATCGCCGACAGCACGATCAGGCTGGAGCGCCAGGAGCCGACGAACACCAGCACCACCAACGCCACCAGCAGCCCGACCAGCAGCGCCTCGTGGCGGATCGAGCCGATCGCGTTGTCGACGAACACCGACTGGTCGAAGATCGGCTCGATGCGCGTGCCCGGCGGCGCCGAGGCGAGGATCTCCGGCAGCCGTGCGCGCACCTGGCGCACGATCTCCACCGCCGATGCGCCGCCCATCTTGATCAGCGCCACCGATACCGCGCTGGCGCCGTCCATGCGCGCGATGTTGGTCTGCAGCGCGCTGCCGTCGCGCACGCTGGCGACGTCGCGCACGTAGATCACGTTGCCGCCGCGGCTGGCGACCGGCAGGTCGAGGAAGCCGGCGGCGGTCTCCGGGCTGGTCTCCAGCGAGATCTGCATCTCGCGCGCGCCCTCGCGGATGTTGCCCGAGGGCAGCGTAGGGCTGCCGCGCTCCAGCGCGCCGGTCACGTCCTGCGGGGTCAGGCCGTAGGTCTGCAGCGCCTCGGGGTCCAGGTCGACCATGATCTGCCGCGCCGCGCCGCGCCGCCGTAGGGCAGGCTCATGCGGATGCCGGGGATCGACTGGATCTGCGAGCGCAGCTGCAATCGCGCGTAGTCGTACAGCTGCGCCTCGCTCATCGCGTCCGACGACAGCACCAGCTGCAGCACCGGGGTGCTGGAGACGTTGTTGCGCACCACCAGCGGCGGCGAGGTGCCGGGCGGCATGCGTCGCAGGATGGTCTGCGAGACCGCGGTCATCTGCGCCAGCGCCCGCTCCAGGTTGACCCCCGGCTGGAAGTCCACGCGCACGATGCCGATGCCGCCCAGGGTCTCCGAGCGCACCTCCTTGAGGTCGTCGACGTTGTTGAGCACCGAGGTCTCGGAGAACGAGGTCAGCTTGGCCGCCATCTCCGAAGCCGGCAGGCCGGCGTAGGTCCAGATCAGGTTGACCGAGGGGATGCCGACCTCGGGCAGGATGTCGGTGGGCATGCGCCGCGCCGACTGCAGGCCGAACAGCAGGATCAGGATGGCGAGCACGCCGATGGTATAGCGACGCGCCAGGGCGTACTGGACGATCCACATGCGGACAGCTCCGTGGGGGGAGAGGTGTCGGTTCGCGACGATAGATGACCTGGGCCGGGAATATCTCCACAAGGCGACCTGCCGAACTGGGGAGCTTCCCCCGAGACCGCCGCATCCACACAAGTGCCGATCGTCATGGCACGCAGGCCGGGGGACCCTGGCGCGGCGGTTGCCGGCCGATCGACAGCCGCCGGCCGGCGCGCGCGTTGAACGGCGCCGGCCTCACCAGCGTGACGCAGCCACTGCGGCATGCCACGTCCAGTCCGTCGGACGCATCGGGACGGCCGAAGCCCCGTCCGCATGCGGTCGCCGCCCGCTTCCCGGCCATCGCCGGCCAGACGATGGCGGGCGAAGCCCCCCCCCCGGGCGCCCCTCGATCCGCGGCCCGTGCAGGCGCGGGCATCGCGGGCGGGTTCTTCAGGCCGGCGGCAGCCCGGCGTCGTGCCGTTGTTTCCATGCCCGTGGCGACAGCCCGCTGTGCGCCTTGAACGCGCGCGACAACGCCGCCTCGCTGCCGTAGCCGACTTCCGACGCCACCACCTTCAACGGCCGCCCGCGGCGCAGCGCCTGCTGCGCCAGGCCCACGCGCCACCCCTGCAGGTACTGCCCCGGGGTGATGCCCAGCGCTTCGCGGAAGCGGTTGGCGAACACGCTGCGCGACATGCCGGCGACCTGCGCCAGTTGCTCCAGCGTCCATTCCTGCGCCGGCGCCTCGTGCATGGCGACGATGGCATCGCGCAGGCGCGGATGCGACAGCCCGGCCAGCATGCCGCCCTGCACCTGCCCGCTTTCCATCAGCTGGCGCAGGATCTGGATCATCACCACCTCGAACAGGCGGTTGATCAGCGCGTCGCGCCCGCAACGATGTTCGAAGGCCTCCTCGAACAGCAGCGCCAGCACCTCCGTCGCGCCGAACACTCCGTCCAGCGGCAGGCAGACGACGTCCGGCAGCGCCGCGCAGATCGGATTGTTCATGCCGCCCTCGAAGCGCAGGTTGGCGCAGACCATGTCGGCACCGCGCTCGGGATCGCTGACAAAACGATGCGTCATCGGCCGTGGATAGAGCAGCAGGCTGGGCTGGGCGATGTGCAGGGAAGCGTTGCCGTGGAACACCTCGACCGGGCCGCGCCGCACCAGATGCAGCTGGCCCAGGCCGTCTCCGCCCTCCAGCGTGTTGATGCCGCACAGCGCACCGGCATGGAACACCTGCGCGGTGACCGAGAAACGCTCGAGCAGCACTGCCAGCCGGTCCGCCATCCCGTACTCCAGGTCAAGTTTTCAGGATTCTACGACACCAGGCGTACTCGATGGAGGCGCAATCTATCCCTCGCCAACCGGCAACCCCCTCCATCACCCGCCACACAGGAAACACGACCATGTCCATCGAAAAGATCCTCTACTCCGCCACTGCCACCGCCACCGGCGGCCGCGAAGGCCGGGCCACCTCCTCCGACGGCGTACTGGACGTCCGGCTGTCCACCCCGCGCGAACTGGGCGGCGCCGGCGGCGACGGCACCAATCCCGAACAGCTGTTCGCGGCGGGCTACTCGGCCTGCTTCCTCGGCGCGCTGAAGTTCGTCGCCGGCAGGCAGAAGGTCGCCCTGCCCGCCGATACCACGGTCACCGGCAAGGTCGGCATCGGCCAGATTCCCACCGGCTTCGGCATCGAGGCCGAACTGACCATCGTCGCACCGGGCGTACCGCGCGAGCAGCTGCAGGCGCTGGTCGACCAGGCCCACGTCGTCTGCCCGTACTCCAACGCCACCCGCGGCAACATCGACGTGACGCTGCTGATCGCCGCCTGACGTCCCGTCATATCTCCCTGCAGCACACACCACCACCGAACGGGATACCGCCATGAACGCCATCACCCGCACATTCGCCGCCAGCCTGCTGGCCATCGCCGTCCAGTCCGGCCTCGCCGCCCAGGCCGCCGAACCGGCACGCCCGGCGGCGGTTGCCGCCATCGCCCGTACCGCCAGCACCATCACCACCGCCGACGGCGTGCAGCTCTACTACAAGGACTGGGGCCCGAAGGACGGTCCGGTCGTCACCTTCAGCCACGGCTGGCCGTTGAGTTCGGACAGCTGGGAATCGCAGATGATCTTCCTGGCCGAGCAGGGCTACCGCGTGGTCGCCCACGACCGCCGCGGCCATGGCCGCTCCAGCCAGCCGTGGGACGGCAACGACATGGATCACTACGCCGACGACCTGGCCACCGTGATCGACACGCTGGACCTGAAGGACGTCACCCTGGTCGGCTTCTCCACCGGCGGCGGCGAAGTGGCGCGCTACATCGGCCGCCACGGCACCGG
>NZ_JAPCHY010000016.1 GCF_026107455.2 Xanthomonas chitinilytica
GCGACCCAAGAAGGTGCTCGGCGGACTGACCCCGAGCGACTACGCCAGCCAGCTGGCATCCGCTACGATTGATCCCGGACTCTAAACCGCCGTGCTACTGAAGGCGGGGGGACGTCGCAGGTGACGCAGGGTATGGGAGGTGAGTACCAGGTCCTTGTCGTCGTCAGATTGCCCATACCGTTTGAACAGCGTGTCGCGGGACTTCTGCTCGCCGAGGGAAAGATTGACCAAGCTTGTATCGGGCCGACCAACGGAGATGTATCGGGTGACATCGCAGACCCCATTGTTTCGCTCCTCGGCTAGGGACCGTTTCGGATGCAGGAAAAGGAATTCCCAGGAAGCAAAGCTGCGATCGGTCAGACTGAAAAGCTCGGTGTCCGGCAACTTTGAGCTGGCCGCGACACGAAGGTAACTTTCAAGATCTCCGATTCTTACGAAGACCTTGCTCATGTCGCGCTTGCCGTTGGGTGAGACCGCCCTGCCTTCGACGTCTCTCAGCACCAATGCGCCACCATCTTTGCCCTCGAATCCCGCCATCCGGCGAAAGTACATGCGAGCGGTCGCACTCATTTCACCTTGAAGACTGGCATTCAAGCTCTCTTGAACTTTCTGGAGCTCGTCGAAGCAATCAGCGGAATAGTTCTGACGGCACTTCTGCATCCAATACTGTTTCTTGTCCTCGGCCAGGTCTAGCCAGAAGGCGTTTCCGGAAAGGCGAGAGTAGATTTGCGTGGTCGGCACCAGCTCACCGAGCGCAAAGTCTGGCAGAACGCGCCCTGTTTCAGTCTGCTTCCTCAGCGTGCTTCGTAGCGGATTTGTGATTGCCTCAGCACGGGTCAGGGTCTCGCTCACGATCTCCTCGAACATCTGGGGAACGTAGTGAGTCTTGGCGACTAGCACCTTGCTATCGGCATTCTTTGCCTGCTGCTTTTCGGCGAAGTGCCTAATCATGAGCGATTTGGAGTAGCCACCTAGCTCCCCTGCAGGCCGCTGCTTCGAGTCGTAATAGTGCCGGTCCGTCCGCCACTCAGCGGGGAGGAGCGTGGCCTCACCAATTCGGAAGCCCGTCAAGATCATGATGCGAATGGCTGCAAAGCGCAGTTCGTCCATGAAGGTCAGGGGCTGCTCGGTCATAACGATCCGGACCAACTCCCAGAACGCGCGACGTTCTGGCAGGCGCTCAGCGCGCTTGCGATCTTCCAGGTTGTGCCGAATCTCCGCTTGAGAATTGAGAAATTTGGACCGCCGAGTGGCTCTAGGCTGGAGACGTGCGGCGGCGAGGGCAGGGTAGAGCGGCCCCACATCGGCCAAATGGTTGGCATCAAACACCACCTTGGTCAGACCCGCGATCAAGTCTCCAAGCTTGCCCGACGCCTGGATGCTGTTGCCGGTGCGAACCGCGAGAGCCATCTCGTCGACGGTGACACTCCACGGCTCAGCGTCTCCCGCGCATGTAGCGATCACGCGCAAGGGGCGTGCCACATTGTTGGCGATGTGACCGAACGAGTTGCGGCGAACAAACAGCTGTTCCATGACGGCAGCTTTGATGAGGTCTTGCCATGCGGGCGAAAAAGTGCGCGCATGCAGAACCGGTAGCCCGTTCGAAGAGTGGGCTGCGTTGAGCGCATCAAGTGCCGAAGGTTCCGAACTGAAGTGGCGCAAGCGATGCTTGGGTGCAACGCCTCCTGCTAGCGCAGTGAGGTCCCAGTCGTACCCTTTGATCGCCGTGCCGCTCTGGTCCAGAGGAATTCCCCAAGGAACCCCATGCGTCGCGGCCAGTTCCATTCCGAGCTTGATGAAAGCGGAGAAGTGGGGATTCAAGACGGCGTACCTTCGAGCTCAACCACCACTGCCTGAACCTCTGCGATCGTCCGTTCAAGCTGTAGATAGGCCGGCGAAACCGCGTCGCCACGAGACGAGTTGTGGAAAAACCGCGCCACATCCCGAAATTCGGCTAGAACTCTCGAGTGGATCTGAACGTCGTGAATCGGCATGAACTTCCTGCAGCCATAGCAGGACAAGATCGGGTTGTAGGGACACGCAGCCTGCCCGGAGGTGCACCCACCGATCCCCGCGATCGGAACACCGTGTGGCGCTCCGCCTATCTGCTGGGACTCCTTCAATTCAGCGAGCTCTTCTGGACCGATAAACCGATCGTGGGCGATTCGAGCCACGCGTTGATATATCTCGGAGATTCCCAGTGCCTTGTTCACCCGCTCAGCCTGGTTGGCCGATGTTTCGTAGTACACAAGCGCAGTCGTTACATCCGAGTGCCCAAGGAACTCGGCCAGTTCCTCTTGGCTTGCGCCTGCGTCAACGAGGCGTTGAGCGGCTGTGTGCCGCAGATTGACGGCAGTCGCGCCGATCTCGAGAAGGTCACGAAGTAGGGAGCTGATGCGACGACTTGCTTCATTAGCGGATGTGGCGCCGAACACCCTAGCGCCCGCATCATCGCCACCAGCCTGAAAGTGCCGATCGATTTCGACGAAGAGTGGGGTCCACTCGCGTTTCACGCGCCTAAGCAGCGGCTTGGCGGCACTGGAACTCCTCTGCTTCGCCATCCGGAATGTGATATGGACAGACGCGAGCATGCCGACATCTTCTCGACGAACTTTTACGTCACGAAACGTGAGCATTGCAATCTGAATAGGTCGCATTGCGAACTGATACGCACAAAGCAACATCGCTGCGTCTTGCACATCCTCGAGAGCCAGCAACGACATGTTTGCCTGGACCGCCGCCTCATCCAAGAACCGAACTACTGCAGCTTCATCGTCAACCGAAATAAAGGCTTCTCCCGATCGGACGACGGCATACTTGTCCTTGAAGGGTAGGGGCAGAGCAGATATGACATCGTGATAAGAGTCTGACCAGCCATTGATGCGATGTTGGCAGAGCAGCTTGAGGATCGATTTAGCGCAGGAGTAGGCGTCTCTAGGCAAGGTCTTCGCGAGGAGGGCGGTCCATACGGAAGATATTCCTGTGGGTCCAGAGCCCAAAAGCCCAGCAAGATCTTCGTTTCCAAAGTGCTTCCCTCCGAGCGTGTACATTGCGGCGGTTCTCGGCGCGAAGCCCTCTCCAATAATGTGCAGAAATACGTGCTTAAGAAGGGTTCCAAATGCCTCTTCAACCAGAGCGAACTCGATGTTGACAACGCTTCCATTCGCATGAACTGCGAAGCGGTTGGCTGTCGCAGGACTTCGAATGGAACGAGTCGTGTCATCGAAATCGTCGTAGTACCTAATCACGGGCGGCAATGGCGGAAGCTGCGCAGCGACTTCGCTCAGCATTGACGCGTCGAGCCGACGATGATGATCACGTTGCATATCAGGAAGGAATTGCTCTCAGAACCTCTACTCGGTCGTCAAATGCGTTGTTCCAAACCGACGATAGACGGTCTTCGAACACCGCTCTTGCATAGCGAACGGGCATCTGTGATTCTCGCGACCAGCCGAAGAAGGCCCTGAGCTTCTGCAGTGCTTCATCCATTGAGTCCCCATGGTGAAGAAGTTGATTCAGTCGCACTACGGCACACGTATGACGAAGGTCGTGGGGTGTGACTGAATGTTTTCCGCTCCGCTCCTTCAGCTCCCGGAGAACGGAGGGGGGTAGGGCCGCGGAAATTTTCAGGAACATCTTCGTCAAGGATTCAGTGGACAGTGGGCTATCCTGCTGTGTGTTCAGCAGAAAGGCGTGACCTGGCCTACCTCGATAGTTTTCAACATAGGTTTGTACTAACCCCGCGACCGCTTCGCTCACCGGCAGTTGGCGGACAGAGTTCGCCGACTTGATGCTGGGTCTGGAATACCGCGGATCATCGCCGTCATCGGAATACAGGCTCTCTTGCACATTCATCCAGCAGCGAGACCTCTGTTGCCCTTCATCAAATCCGTCCTTGATCACGTCCGCAGTAAGCAACAGGAGCTCGCCGCGTCGAAGCCCCTGATGGAGCATCAACAGGAAGGAAATAAAGGCGAGCCATCGCGTGTGCTGTCGTGCAAAAGGATTGGTAGCCGATGCCGGGTCTAGCATTTCGTAGAGCGCCTTGATCACGCTCGCCGGCAATGAACGGATCTGACTCGGTTGGCGGCTCCTGCGGACGTGGAGCTGCCCATACAGGTGGGATAGGCGATGCAGGCGAGCTTCAATCTGCCGGAGACGGTCGGTTGGCAACGTTGACTTGGACAACCAGGTGACCACGGACCCGACAAATGCTAAGCCGGTGCGCCAACGTGATTCGTCCGCAGGACCAACGGAAGGTTGATTGCGGATCGATATGAACCAGGACTCTAGGATCTCGGCGAGCACGACCTCGTTCAGGTGGCCCAAGGCGTCATCCAGCGCGTGGGCGCCGAACTGACGATCCGCATGGCCGTACAAACTCTCGATGTACCGAAGCTTCTTTACCTGGCTAGATGCGGCGAGGTCATGGTTGGACATCAACGCCCAGACGCTAGCCCAGTAACGAGGCAGCCTGTGAACATCGTCAACGAGTAAGGCGCCCCGTAGTGAGGCTGGAACCTGAGGATCCGTAAGCACGTTGAGCAAAGGCTATTTCCTGTTGAGGAAGCAACACCATATGTACCATCGAACAAAGGCTCTGTTGCGGACGGAAGGCTCCAATCTAGGACTTCCACGCAACACCGGGAGAAGTACTAGATTTTCGCATAATGTATATTATGTCATGTCCATGGCATGCCTTAGCACGTGCCATGCGCTACTACGCCAGCCTGCTCAAGCCGCTGCTGGGCATCGTCTCGCCTCCCCGCGTGTTCCCGCGTCGATTTACATCTACGGCGCGGATTCGGCTTCGGGCACGTAGACCATCCGCCCGTCGTCCAGACGGTACGTGATGCCAGCGCGGACGCCACCGCCTTCGCCCATTTCCCCGGTGGATTCGTAACGGGTCAGCGTTTCGCCATTCTTGACGATCATGCGCATGTTGGCCTGCCCGGGGTTCTCCACCACGACGACGTCGTCCTGCGAGAACGGATTGAGCGGATTGCGCACGATGACGATCATCAGGATGCCGATGACCACCAGGAACAGGTCGACGAGGTTGACCACGGACAGGATCGGGTCGTCGATTTCGTCGTGTTCGAGGAAACGCATCAGCCGTTCTCCCTGCGGCGCTCGATGTCGCGCAGTTCCTGCAGTGCCCAGCGGCGGCGGATGGTGAGGATCAGGAACGTGATGCTGGCCGCGACCAGCGCCAGGATGACCGCCGAGAACGCCACGACCAGGTTCTCGCCGACGCCTTGCGCGTCGTTGCGGGTCAAGGCCAGCAAGGCCGGCCCCATCGGGATCATGGTCGCCACCAGCCCCAGCATCGGTGCGGTGCGCGAAGTGACGCGCAGCCATTCCAGGCGCTTGAGTATCCACAGTTCCAGGTCGTCGCTGTCGCCGCCGACACGGGCATGGTGGATGGCCAGGCGCGACCGGTAGCTGCCGCGCCAGCGCTGCCAGACTTCCAGCAGGAATGCTCCCAGGCTGACGAACGCGTACGCCAGCGCGGCGACGATCAGCAGCAGGACCGGCAGCAGGAAAAGATGGGAAAGGTCGTAGAGGCTGGTTTCCAGAAGATTCATCGCGGGGTTCGCTCTTGGGAAGGCTGTAGGTTGTCGCGCCATTGCCGCCAGGCACCGATGGCCAGGAACAGCGACAGCAGCGCCAGGCCCAGCCAGGTCCGCCATCGTGGCGGCGCGGCATGCCCGGTGGCGGCAACTTCCTGCATCACCCGGCCGCGGACCTGTGGCGCCGGCGTGTCCGGGGGGCTGGACGGCGAAGGCTCGGCCTGCTCCATCGCATCGGCGGCCGCGGCGTCGATCCCGGCCGCGGGCGCGTCCAGCCCGAATCCGCCGGCCGCCGTCGCCTGCCCGGTATCCGGCTTCGCGGGAGTGTTCAACGCCCGCAGGCGCTGCTCCAGTTCGGCGACGGTGCGGTCATCGGCGTGCCAGTAGCCGCGAGCGATGGCTTCGCGCATGCGTTCGATCAGTTGGACCTGCGCAGCGGGATTGTGGCGGTCGAACCATGCATCGATGCCCATGTCGCGGCTGTCGCGGATGTAGGTGTCGTGGATCGCCTGCCACTGCTCGCCGCGCACGCTGGAGGGATCGGTGACCTGCCAGCCGAACAGGTTGTTGACCGCGTTCAGGACTTCCAGCGTGCCCGCATAGCCTTCCTGCTGCATCGCGCCGATCCAGTGCGGATTGAGGTAGCGGCTGCGCAGTTCCCCGGCCAGGAACCGTGCGGCACTGGTGGTCCGGGGCGTTTGTTCGCGCAGGTCGGCCACGTACAGCGACGGGCTGGCGCCATCGAGGTGGCGTACCGCCAGCGACAGGCCACCGAGGTACTCGAACGGATGGTCGGTCGACAGCAGCCCATGGGTATTGGACGAGCGCGCCAGTACCGCCGCCTGCACGCCGCGCAGCTGTTCGGCGAACAGGTTGCTGCCCTGCACCGCCGCGCCCCACTCCCGCGCGCCGTAGGCGTACTGCAGGCGCGAGAGGAATTGTTCGGCCAGCGCGGCATCGCCCTTGTCCTGGCGTTCGTCCAGTACCGCATCGGGCAGTCCGCTGCCGTACTCGCCGGGCGCGTTGCCGAAGATGCGCAGCCGCGCCAGCTGCGCGGCGCGCTCCGGCGCCAGGCCGGCGGCGACAAGTCTGTCCGCGAGCGCCCGGCTGTTGCGCGCCACGGCATTGGCGTCGCCTTCGATGGCGGCGAGCCGGTCGATGGCGTCGGCCAGCAGGCGCATGAAGCCGTCGAACTGGTCGCGGTACACGCTGGTGACCTGCAGCACCACGTCGATGCGCGGCTGCGCCAGTTCGGCGTCGGGCACGATCTCCAGCGCGGTGACGCGCCCGCCCTCGTCCCAGAGCGGCCGCAGCCCCAGCGCATGCAGCACTTCGCTTTCCAGCACGCCCAGGTGGCGGATGGCCTCGGACGACCACAGGCTGAAAGCGAGCTTCTGCGGCATCTGGCCGGCATGCTCGTCGCGGTAGGCCGCCAGCAGCTGGCGCAATGCTTCGGCGCCGGCCTCATAGGCGGCACGGGTGGGAATTTTGTCCGGCTCGAACGGGAACAGGTTGCGGCCGCTGCGTATATCGGGATTGCGTATCGGGTCGCCACCGGCGCCGGGCGCCACGAAACCGCCGGCAAGGCCACGCAGCAACGATTCGATCTCCCGGGTGTCGGCCAATGCGCGATCCAGTTCGATCGCACGCGCCAGCTGCGCGCGCAGCGTCGGGTCGGCGACGTCGTCGAGCGCAACGCCTTCGCGCAGGTGGCGATGCAGCAGGCGGTACGGCCCGCTCTGCTGGAGCTGGCGGAAATCCTCGGCGAACAGCTCCTGCGGATCCAGCCCCAGGGCGCGGTAGTACGGTTCGCCCAGCTGCTGCATCACCATGCCCAGGCGATGCTCCGCCGCCGCCGGCTCGCCGAAGGTGTGCAGGCCCAGCGGCATCGCGCCGCGCGCCAGTTCGTGCAGTTGGTCGTGCAGCGCGCCGAAGAAGGTGGCGAAGTCGGCGTCGATGGCGGCGCGGTCCCAGCCCATGTCGCCGGCGATGCCCGCCGCCATCGCGGCATCGGCGATGGCATCGGCGGTGCGCCGGCGCACCCCGCCCTCGTCCAGCTGCATGTATTCGTGCACCAGCGCATGCAGGTCGCGCAGTTCTTCGTACAGCCCGGCCGGCGCGAACGCCGGGGTCTGGTGGCTGACGATCACCGCGCGTCCGCGGCGCTTGGCCTGCACCGCCTCGCCGACGTTGTCCTGGATGTAGGGATAGAACACCGGCAGGTCGCCGACGGCGAGGAACGGATGGTCGTTCGCCCACAGGCCGCGGTCCTTGCCCGGCGTCCATTCCTGGGTGCCGTGGGTGCCGAAGTGGATCAGTGCGTCGGCGCCGTAGCCCTCGCGCAGGAACTGGTAGGCGGCCAGGTAGTAGTGGCCCGGCAACGAGGCCTGGTCGTGGGTGGCTTCGCCTACCCTGCCCGTCCGCGGCGGCTGCGGCATCAGCAGCAGGTGGCCCAGCCGCAGGCGCGGAATCAGGAAGACCTGCTCGCCGTCGAGGGTGCGTACCGCCGGGTGCGATTCCGGCTCGCCCCAACGCGCCAGCAAGGCGTCGCGCTGCGCGTCGGGCAGGGTCTGCAGCCATTGCCGGTAGCGCCGGACCGGAAAGGCCTCGGCCAGGTCGCGGTCCCGCAGCGAATCCAATGTCTCCGGGCGGTAGTAGCCGCCCAGCATCGCCTGCCCGGCGGCTATCAGCTGCGCCTCGGTCGAAGGCCTGACCTTGTAGCCGGCCTCCTGCAAGCTCCGGCTCAATGCTTCCAGGCTGCGCGGCACGTTCAGGTGCGAGGCGGAGAGGTTGTTCTCGCCGGCCGGGTAGTTCCAGAACATCAACGCCAGCTTCTTCTCCACCGCCGGCTTGTGGCGCAGCGCGGCCAGCCGCGCCAGCTTGGCCGCCAGCGCGTCGACCTGTTCCGGTATCGGGACCTGTTCGCCGCGCTCCACTGCCGCCAGCACCAGCGGGTCGCTCATGCCCCAGCCTTCCGGCACGGCGATGAAGGTGGCGACCAGCGACGTCGGCACGCCGCTGCCGGCGGCGCGCCAGGCAGCGACGCCGCCCTGGCGGTAGTTCAGCGTCTGCAGCACGGGAACGTCCAGCGCCCGGAATTCCTCGCTGCGCGCGCCTCCATTCTGCAGGTGGGTGAGGTTGACGATGGCATCCACCTCGATCCCGTCCAGTGCCCTGCCCAGGCCCTGCGGATCGGCGGCATCGAACCAGAGGCCGAACGCCTGCACGCCATGCGCCTGGCTGCGCGCGATCACCGCGTCCAGCACCGCGGTCTGCATCGACGCCACCGCCCCCGGCGACACGACGACGGCGACCTGCGGCGGGGTCGTGCCGGCGTCGTCACCGCGACCCGCCTGCCAGCGCCGGTAGTCCGCCGCGCTGGCGAACAGCATCGGCGCCTGCGGATGGTAGTAGCCGATATCCGGCATCGGTTGCGGCGGCGGCACGGCGGCGGTGTCTTCGCCACGATGGCGGCGCGCCAGGTAGTCGACCAGACGGCGGAAGTTCGTTTCCCCGCCCGCGGCGTAGTAGCCGGTCAGGCGCCGCGCCACGTCGGCCGGCAGTCCGCCGGATGCCGGCGGTCCGCCACCGATGCGGATCCAGGGCTTGCCGCTGGCGGCCAGCGCCGCACCGACCCGTTCCTGCACCTCGATCGCGTCGGACGGACGCGGCGTGTCCAGGATCAGCAGGTCCGCCGGGTGCAGCCACGCCTCCGGCGCGGCGTCGCCGGCCACCACGACATGCTCGAACACGACGCCGGCTTCGGCTCCCCACCCTGCCAGCCGCGCCGTCTTGCCCGGCAGGACGAAATCGTTGGCCAGCACCTTCACCCGCAGCGGTGCGCTGGTCGATGGAGCTGCCGGTTCGGCCGCCGCCAGCGGCAGTGCCGCCATCGGCAGCCAGGCGGCAAGCAGGAGGAACCATCGCCGCATCTCAGAAGCCCAGGCTGATGCCGACGTTGTAGTAGCGTCCGGTTTCCGGATAGGCGTACAGCGCCGAGCTTTCGTTCAGGCGTTCGTCGCCCAGGTTCTCGATGCTGCCGCGCAGGCTGACACGATCGCTGATGCGGTAGCCCAGGTCCAGCGACCACAGCGTGTAGGCCGGAAGCTCGACCAGTGCCGTGTCGGCGGTCTGCCACTGCGTGCCCTTGTATTCGCTCCGCAGGCCGGCGCGGAAATTCCGGTGGTTCCAGGCCAGCGTGGCGGCTCCGCTGTGGCGCGGGCGCTCGGTCAACGGCAGGCCGGTGCCCAGGTCGCGCGGTTGCAGCCAGGCATAGTTGGCGTCGAAGGAGAAGCCCGCCGGTAGTTCGAGCCTGCCCGACAGTTCGGCGCCGCGGATGCGCGCTTCGGCGACGTTGACGTAGTTGCGCACCTCGCGGCCACGGATGCCGCAATCGGCCACGCAGAGGGTCTGGATCAGGTCCTCCAGGCGGCTCTGGAAGGCCGTGGCCTCCAGCGACCAGCCCTGCCCGCGCCAGCCGGCGCTGACCTCCCAGGTGGTCACGGTTTCCGGCTTCAACCCGGGATTGCCGTAGATGGTGAAGCGCCCGCCACCGCCCACCGCCGAGTACTCGGGCGACAGCTGCTTCAGGCTCGGCGCCTTGAAGCCGCTGCCGACGCCGCCCTTGAGGGTGAATCCCTCGCCGAGGTGATAGACGGTGTAGGCGCGCGGACTCTGGTGCCAGCCGAACTGCTGGTGGTGATCGGAGCGGTTTCCGACCACCAGCGACCAGTCCGCCGTCAGGTCGATCTCGTCCTGCACGAACAGCGCACGCTGGATGCTCCCGGCATGGCCGCTGGCGGCCACCGAGCTGTCGTCCAGCTGCTCGCGCCGCCATTCGCCGCCGATGGTCAGGCGATGGCGTTCGCCCAGGCCGACGCTGGCATGGCCGTCGACCGTGTCTTCGCCCAGGTCCTGCGGCCGCGTGGCTTCGCCGAGGGAGCGGCGGTTGGTCCGCTCCAGCGTCGAGCGATAGGCGCGCAGCAGGCTCTCGCCCCATTGCCAGCGGCCGCGATGCGACAGCGAAGTCTGGGTGCGGTCGACGTGATCGACGGTCTCGTAGACGTAGGGCGCCGCGCCGGCCTGCAACGCATCGCGCCAGCGCTTCTCGTTGCCCTGCAGGTGGCCGAAATCGATGCGCTGGGCCTCGCCGGGCGTCCAGGTCAGCACCAGGTTGCCGCTCCGCGAGCGCCGGCCCTCCTGCTCGGACAGCCGTCGGTCGAGCGGGTCGGCGATGTCGTCCCGGCGCCGGGTTTCGCCGTAGAAGCTGAGCCCCAGTTCGTCCCGGATCAGCGCGCCGCCCGCGTAGATGCCCGCCTGGTAGCTGCCGCCGCCCAGCCCGCCCTCGACCACGCCGCCGTTGTAGGTGGCGCTGCCCTTCCATTCGTCGGTGGCGCGCCGGGTGATGATGTTGACCACGCCGCCCAATGCCTCGGAGCCATACAGCGAGGACATCGGGCCGCGCACCACCTCGATGCGTTCGATGGCTTCGACCGGAATCCAGCCCAGGTCGAAATCGGCATGGGCGATGGCGTCGCTGGCCGCGTTGACCCGGCGGCCGTCCACCAGGGTCAGGGTGTATTCGCTGTCCATTCCGCGGATGCGGATGCCGCGCCGGGACAGGCCGATGCCGCCCACGGTGACGCCGGTCGTGCCGCGCAAGGCGTCGGACAGGTCCTGGATCGGGCGTTGCCCGAGCTCTTCGCGGGTAATGACCGTCATCGACGCGGGGGCGTCGTCCAGTTTCCTTTCGGTCGCCGTGGCGGTCACCACCACCGGCGCGATATCGACGGGTTCCGCGGCGATGCCGCCGGCAAGCAGATGCGGGGCGGGCAAGGCCAGCAGGCCGCCCAGGGCCGCGCTCAGGCGGCGGTGCACGGGAAACCGGGGACGCGCGATCACAAGGACTTCTCCAACGGATGAGGGCGTCTGTCGCGCCCAGGTTGGGATGTATTTAATGTGATGATATAACATTTTATCAAGTCCCTTTTTCCACTTGTGCTCCTGCTCGAAAGGCACGGGATGTCCGTCGGCTTCGAGTCGCCCCTGCATGCATGGCGATGATCGAAAGCGCGGCAGGTGGCAGCTGGAGGGGTGTTGGCAGGGAGCCGGGCAAGAACAGTCCGGCTGCATCAGCGACCTGAGCGCGCTTGAGGAATTTCCTCTGCCGCACCGGCTCTTGCGCCTTGAGCGGCTGCGCGCCGTATTCCAGGGCGCGCTACCCCATGGGGGCTGGCAGCGGCGGGATCATGCGGGTGCAGCCGTTCGGCATGAAAGCGTCCAGTCCGCTGCGATGACGTGCGCTGCCTTACGGGTTGCCGGCACTGGAGGACAGCCGGTCATTGACTGGATTGGGGCTGGATTGGCTACCGTGGCCAGCGGGCAAGCGTGAGAGCCGCCGCTCCCGGCAATCGCATCTGCAGGGGGCTTTTCTGTCTCCACCGATCGAGTTGCGGGTTGCCATCTGCGGAACTCCACCGACGGAACCCGATTCCGTCGCTGCCGACAGTGGCCAAGCCTCATGGGCATGGGAACGGCCAAACAAAACGGCGCCAGCTGTTCGCCAGCACCGGTGCATTCCTGCACGGCTGGATTGCCTGGCCGGATTGGGAGGGGCGCGCCCAGCGCACCGGCAAGGGCGAACCGTTTACCGATCGCCCCCTGAGGGGTGGGTTACGGCGCTGCGCGGGTTTCCCCGGCGTACTCGTCCCACAGCGCCTCCACGTCCTTTCCCGTCGCCTGTCGCCATGTCTTCGACGTGTAGCGTCCCTCGCGCAGGTCCGTGTCGAGCCGCATGACCAGTCCCGGGTGGCGCGATTCGCTCCATTTCAGGAAGGCCGCCGTGACGCGGTAGCCGCTGTCGAAGTTGTGGCCTGACTCGACCCGGGTCGGCAGTGCCCAGCCGCCGGCGGCGTTGTTCAGGCCATAGCGGTCGCGCGCATAGTCGGCGATGCCCTCGACCAGCCACGCCGGCGAATTCTCGTTCGCGTACTCCGGATAGGACTGCACGATGTGCATGGCTTCATGGGTGACCAGGTCGTCGTCCTGCGGGTGGAGCGCCAGCCAACCCGGGTTGATGGTCATCGTTGGCCTGCCTTGCACCCGGTCGACGTAGGCGACGCCTTCGTACGCCGGGTCGATGACGATGTCTATTTCTGCGGGGGCGGAACGATTGAAGTCCGCGCGCTCGCGGAGATAGGCGGAGAAGAATGTGTCGAGGATCCTGTCGCGCACGTCCTGCGTCAGCGAATCCGCGGTGTCGCGATAGTTCACGACGATCCCGTCGCGGGTGAGGGTCGTTTCGCCCGCATCCGCCTCCGTTGCCGCAAGGGTCGTGGCGAGCAGCAACAATGCGAGGGTCGGCAATGGACGGGACATCAGCGCTCCTCGAGCGATGCGGGGACGCGGGGAGCCAGCAGTTCGACCTCGAACAGGTGCAGGCGGCCGGGAGCGTCGAAACGGAAACGGTACTGTTCGTAGCGGCCCGGCGCGGCGACGCGGAACGGGCGTGTCTGCGGCGTCCATCGGAAATCCTCGCCGTCGCGGGAATCGATGGCCTGCCACTGCCCTTCCCCGTTCCGGGCTTCCAGCGTCCATGCCGCGCCTTCCACGGGCTGGCCGCCGGTGGTCAGGGTGTAGTACGTCGCTTCCGCAGCGGCCGCGAGCGTTATCTCCACCGTGGCCGGTTCGCCGCCCAGCAGCGCGCCGGTGGTCGCGTCGTCGTCCACCAGCACCACCGGGGTATCGATGCCGGTGGCCACGATCTTCGCGTCGCGATCGATCAGGTCGACCAGGACCTCGGGGGCCTTGCCGGCGGGCGTCAGCGAAGGCGGCGCGTCTTCCGGGCGCGTTCCCCAGCGGGACGGCTCGGGCCCCATGGTGAATTCGAGGACCGCGCCCGCGGCGACGATGGAATGCGGGATCCACGTCTTGCGCCAGGGCTTGCCGTTAACCTTCAACGACTGGACGTACACGTTCTGCGCCGAGTTGTTGATCGCGCGGACGACGAGCCGCTTGCCCGGGCCGAGCCGGACGCTGGCTTGGTCGAACAATGGCGAACCGATGACGTACTCGGGCGCGCCCATCCGCAATGGATAGAGCCCCAGCGCGGCGAACAGGTACCAGGCGGACATCTCGCCGTTGTCCTCGTCCCCGGGATAGCCCTGGCCGATCTCGCTGCCCAGGTACAGGCGCGAAACGATCTCGCGGGTCAGCTGCTGGGTTTTCCACGGCTGCCCGGCGTACAGGTACATCCACGGGATGTGGTGCGAGGGCTGGTTGCTGTGCGCATACATTCCCAGGCGGACGTCGCGGGCCTCCGTCATTTCGTGGATGACGCGGCCGTAGGAACCGGCGAAGGCATCCTCGGCGGTTTCCTGGGTCGCGAAGAACCGGTCCAGCTTGCCGGCCAATCGTTCCCGGCCGCCGTAGAGCGCGGCCAGGCCATTGCCGTCGTGGGCCGCGGTGAACGCGAAGGTCCAGCCGTTGGCCTCGGTGTAGTCGTGGCCCCATACCCGGGGATCGTAGTCGGCGGCGCCCAGGCGCCATTGCCCGCTGGCATCGCGGCCCTGGAAGAAACCGGTGCCCGGGTCGAACAGGTTGGCGTAGGCGGCGGCACGGTAGCGGAAATACCCGGCCTCTTCCTCGTAGCGGCGCTTTTCCTTCGCGGAGGACGCCTGCCGGGACAGCGCCTGCGCCATGTTGGCGATGCCGAAGTCGTTGAGCGCGCCCTCCATCGTCCACGACAATCCTTCGTGCACGCGGGTGTCGGCATAGCCACGGAAGATCGACTGGGCCAGTCCCTTGCGGCCCACGTGCCGGTCCGGCGCGGCGACCGTCGCGTTGCGCAGCGCCGCATCGTAGGCCTCGGCCGGATCGAAACCGTCGATGCCCTTGAGCCATGCATCGGCGAAGGCCACGTCGGAACTGGTCCCCACCATCAGGTCCGCATAGCCGGGAGAAGACCAGCGCGCCACCCAGCCGCCGGCGCGATACTGCTCCAGGAAACCGTCGACCAGCACGCCGGCGCCCTCCGGGGCGAACAGCGCATAGGCCGGCCAGGTCGTGCGGAACGTGTCCCACAACCCGTTGTTGACGAAGATCCGGCCATCGCGGATGGGCGCCGAACTGCGGGTTTCGTCGCCGCCAACGTTGTCGTCCGACCAGCTCATCTGGTCGGCGTGGCGCCATTGCGGCTGTTGGGCCGTGCCGACGTTCTCGGCGGCGGAATTCGGGTACAGGAACAGCCGGTACAGGTTCGAGTACAGCGTGGTCAGTTGGTCGTCGCTGGCGCCGGTCACCTCGAACCGTCCCAGGATCGCGTCCCACTGCTGCTGCGCGCGCCCGGCGACGCTGGCCACGGTATCGTCGTCGCTCACTTCGAGCGACAGGTTCCGCCACGCCTGCTCGACGGAGATGAGCGATGTGGCGATCCGCATGCGAACGATGCGGGAGTCGCCGACGGCGAACTTCACGTAGCCCGTCGGCCGCCCGGTCTCGATCGTGCCGCTGGCCTGCCAGGGCGCATCGAACCGGGCCACCACGAACATGCGCGTCGCGCCGGTGGACAGGCCGCTGCGCACGTCGGTGTATCCGGACAGGGTCTGCCCGGCCGCATCCAGCCGCAGCCCGCCCCGTCCATCGACGTTGTCGAACAGCAGGTTCGCGTCGCTGCCGTCGGGAAAAGCGAACTCGAACACCGCCGCATGGTCCGTCGGCGCCACGGCGGCAACGATGTCGTTGTCGAAACGCACGCGGTATTCGTAGGGGCGGGCCACCTCCGCGTCGTGCGAGAAGGACAGGCTGCGCTTCTCCCTGTCCGCCACGGGAACCCCGGCATCGGCCGACGGCATCACCTGGAACGTCTGCCGGTCCCCCATCCACGGACTGGGCTGGTGGCTCAGGGCCAGGCCCTGCAGGCGCGGACGGTTGTCGGGGCCGTTGTGTTCGTTCCAGCGGTACAGCCAGCCGAGCGAACCCGCATCGGTTACCGGGGTCCAGAAATTGAAACCGTGCGGCACGGCGGTGGCGGGAAAATTGTTGCCGCGGGAGAAGCGGCCGTTGGCCTGGGTGCCGCGGGTGGTCAGCACCCACTCGCTGGGGCGCTTCCACGCCGGCCGCGGCACCTCCTGCAGGGCGACGTCGTCGATCCAGCCGCGCGCCGGCCGGTTTTCCGGTGGCTGGACCTCCAGCTCGATCGCGACGATGCGGCGGCCGCGCAGGCCAGGCACGTCGGCCAGCCGGACCGCCTTGCGCGCCCATTGCTGCGGGTACAGCGACTTCGATTCGCCCTGTGCCCGGGCGCCGATGCCGAATCCGTGCTGGTCCCTTGCCTGGGTCGAAGACAGGCGCTGACCGTCGTCGAAGACCAGGTCGAGCGAGACATAGGTCGATGCGACGGTATCGCCGTCGACGATCTCGGGAAGCACCAGCCAGGACAGCGTGGTATCCGCCTCGATGCGGACGTCGACATCGAACAGCCGCCGCCGGCCGCTTTCCGTTGCCTCGTACCGCAGCGCCTGCTGCCCGCTGTAGCCGGCATCGGGCTTGGCCGCATACGGTGCGTCCGGGCCGCTGCCGACCTCGACGGCCAGGCTCCCCTGCCCCTGCGCGATGGCCTGCGGCTGCCCGTCCTCGAACGAGGTGTCGAACACGCCAGCCCTGGCCTGGGGCGATCCGACCGCGGCGATGGCCGCGACGAGGAAGGGCGCGATTGCATGGAAGGTCGGGGTCATCGGCCACGGGCTCCGGATCGGGGTGGGAGCGGTCTTGACCACGTACGATCAAGTCCATTGTTTGCTTGCATCGAACCTGCCACCGGTCTTCCTCCTTCAGGGACCGTGCGGTCGCGGGGTATCGGATTGAATGGCATCGGCCAGCGAGCGCACCCGCAGTGCGCCGCGCAGGGATTCCAGGCTGGCGGACGATTGCAGCTGGATCTCGACCGGCTCTCCCGGCAACAGGCCGAGGGCGTTGTCCGACAGGACGACGTCCAGGTTGCCGAAGTCGATCCACACCGCCCGCGCCACCGCCTGCGCGTGCAGCCGCAGGACAGCGCCCTGCTCCGTCGCGACCAGTTCGTGCCGGATCCGCGGGTCCGGCAGCTGCAGTCGCTTGGCCGCGTCGAAATAGACCAGGTGGCGGGAAACCGTCCCGCCGGCCTGGAGCAGTTCGAACACCGCCACGCTGCGCAGCGGATCGGCGGCGCCCAGCAGTTCGTCATCGCTGAAGTCGGCGGCGACCTGGGCCGACAGCGGCGCCAGGGTCGCCGGGCGCCGCAGTTCGCGATGCACGCGGCCGTCGAAATCCATCACCCGCAGGCGCCATTCCAGTTCGAGCGGGACGGCGCGGTCCGACAGCAGGTGCAGGCGGGTGACGCCGTCCCTGCGCAGCGGCGCCACCGCCACCTCGGCGAAGAAGCGCCGGGCATGGTGGTGCAGCGGCTTCCAGCGGCCGTGGTAGTCGAGGTTGGACCAGGAGGCGCCGGGCCAGACGTCGTTGAGCTGCCAGTACAGCGAGCCCATGGTGTACGGGCGCGAGGCGCGGTGGTGCAGCGCGGCCAGTTCGATGCCCTCGGCCTGCATCGTCTGCCCCAGGTAGACGAAGTCGGCGAAGTCGCGCGGCGTGCCGTATTCGCGCTCGATGTACAGCAGCTGGCGCTGGTTGCCGTCGCCGGCCAGGAACTTCTGGTGGGCGCGGATCACCGGGGTGTCGATGCCCTGATCCTGCGGCCGCGCGAAGCCGTCGATGGTGCGCAGCGACGGCCAGGACTGCAGGCCGAACTCGGACATGAAGCGCGGGGTTTCCTCCAGGAAAGCCTGCACCGGCAGCGCGGGCCCGCCCCACACGTCCCAGTAGTGCTTGTCGCCGCGGCGCGAGTCGTTGGCCTTCTCGTCCAAGTCGTTGCCGGGCGAGCTGGACCAGTACGGCACGCCCAGCCCCTCCTCCGCCACCACCCGGCGCAGGTCGTGGCCGAACAGGTCCACGTAGCCCTGCCAAACCTGGTCGGCGAAGACCGGATCGGCCGCCGTCAACTGCCGGCGGTGGCCCCAGTCCTTCCAGGCGGTTTCCTGCTCGTTGTTGCCGCACCACAGCACGATGCTGGGGTGGTGGCGCAGGCGACGGACGTTGTCGCGCGCCTCGGCCACCACGTTGGCGCGGAACGCCGGGTCGTAGCCGGGCTGCATGCCGCCGCCGAACATGAAGTCCTGCCAGACCAGCAGGCCCAGCTCGTCGGCGATCTCGTAGAACGCGTCGCTCTCGTAGTAGCCGCCGCCCCAGTTGCGCAGCATGTTCATGTTGGCGTCGCGCGCGGCCTGCAGCACCTGCCGCAGCCTGGCTTCGTCGACGCGGCTGGGGAAGGCGTCGAACGGGATCACGTTGGCGCCCTTGGCGAAGATGGACATCCCGTTGACGACGAAAGCGAAGCCCTGCCCGCCGTCGTCGTCGGTCTCGCGCCGCAGTTCCACGCTGCGCAGGCCGGTGACGCGTTCGGCCGTGGCCAGCGTGCGGCCGCCCTGCTTCACCCGCAGGCGGAAGCGGTAGCGCGCCTGCTCGCCAAGGCCCGCCGGCCACCAGCGGCGCGGCCGCTCGATCACGGTGCGCAGGTCCACCTGCTGGATGCCGGCCCGCAGCTCGACGAAGCGCCGCAGCCGATCCACGCGGCGGCCGTCGGGATCCAGTACGTCCAGTTCCAGCTGCGCGTGGCCGGGTCCTTCGCTTTCGATCGTCGCCCGCGTCTTCAGTTCGGCCCAGTCGGCATCCAGCGCCAGCGTATGCACCGCCAGGTCGGTCGTCCGCAGCCGTTCCCACGATTCCAGCCGCACCGGGCGCCAGATGCCGGCGGTGACGTAGCGCGGGCCCCAGTCCCAGCCGAAGTGGTAGCCGGGCTTGCGCACGAAGTTGCCGACCATCGCCTCCTTCGGTTCGTCGCCATAGGGCGAGGGATAGTTGCCGGCGATCTTGTGCGGCATTACCTGCACCTGCGGCAGCAGGCGGCGGATCGGCGAGTGGAACACCACCCGCAGTTCGTTGCCGCCCGCGCGCAGCCGCCCCTGCACCGGCACCCGCCAGGTGCGATGGCTGTTGTCGGCCGACAGCAGCGGTTCGCCGTTCAGGTGCACCTCGGCGAAGGTGTCCAGGCCCTCGAACACCAGCTCGGCGCGCGGGCGCTTGAGCGTGGCGGCATCGACATCGAAGCGGCTGCGGTATTCCCATTGCGCCAGTCCGATCCACTGCAGGCCCGCCTCCGGCGCGCCGACGTACGGATCGGGGATCAGCCTATGCGCCAGCAGGTCGGTATGGACGACGCCGGGCACGGTCGCGCTTCGCCATTGCGTCGCCGCATGCTGCGTGGCCGCCTGCGCGTCGTCCGGCGCCAGCCGGAATTCCCAGTTCGTGGCCAGGTCCTGCACGTGCATCGCCATGGCCGGCGCCATCGCCAGCCACGCCAGCAGCGCCAGGCACCGCCATCGCCAGTCGCGCCGTCGCGCCACGGTGCGGTTCTCCTTCATCGCCACGGAGCTCCCGCGGCGGCGACTCCGCCGGCGCCGGCAGCCAGCGCCACGCAGCCGCCCTGCTTCGATTCGAATGCCTGGCGATGGCGACCCATGCTTCGCACTCCGTTACCCTCCCCGTGGCGTCAGCGCGCCGTGGCCGGCCGCACCACGTTGAGCACTTCGTGGCAGGCGCCCATGGTGTGGTAGTCGGTCTTGCCGGCCGGGCTCTTCTCGTTGGAGTACTTGCGGTTGTCGGCATCGAGGATGCGATACCACGCGCCGTGCTCGTGATCGACCATGTGCTTCCACGAATACGCCCACAGCCGGTCGTACCATTCCCAATAGCCGGCCTCGCCGGTGCGCTGCGCCAGCAACGCGGCCGCGGCCAGCGACTCGGCCTGTACCCAGAAGTACTTGTCGTCGTCGCACACCCGGCCGTCGGGGTCGAAGCCGTAGTACAGCCCGCCGCGCACCGCATCCCAGCTACGCGCGACCGCGGTGTCGAACAGGTGGCGCGCGGTCGGCAGCAGCCAGTCCGCGTCGACGTGCCGGTCCAGGATCAGCAGCAGCTTGGCCCATTCGGTCTGGTGGCCGGGCTGGAAGCCCCAGGGACGGAACAGGTGCTTGGGATCGTCGCGGTGGTAGTCCCAGTCGACGTTCCAGTCGCGGTCGTAGTGCTCCCACACCAGTCCGTCCGCCTTGGCCGCCTGGCGGCGGGTCATGTGCTCGGCCAGCAGGAGTGCGCGCTCCAGGTAGCGGCGTTCGCCGCTGGCCTCGAATGCGGCCAGCATCGCCTCGCACATGTGCATGTTGGCGTTCTGGCCGCGGTAGCCGCTGAAGTTCCAGTCCGCGTCCGCTTCGTCCTTGTACAGGCCGTGCTCCGGCTCCCAGAAGCGCCGCTCCAGCAGTTCCCAGGTCTCGTCCATCCAGCCGCGCGCCTCGGCGATGCCGGCCTTCAATCCGCACGAGTACGCCAGCAGCACGAACGCCACGCCGTAGCAGTGGTTCGTGCCGTCCTCGACACGGCCATCGCGCAGCGTCCATGCGTAGCCGCCGCTGGCGGGGTTGCGATGCGCCTCGCGCAGGTAGCGCAGGCCGTGCTTGACCGCCTCCAGGTACTCCGGGTTGCCGAACTCGCGGAACGCCATCGCGTAGTTGAAGACGAAGCGCGTGCTGCTGACCAGGTGGCGATGGCCGGCGTCGTAGACGCGGCCGTCGTCGAGGAAGTAATGGAAGAAGCCGCCCTGCGGATCGATCGCGCGCGGATGGTAGAACGCCATCGTGGCGGCGATGTGGTCGCGCAGGAACTGCGGCGAGCGGAAGTCGGGCATGGAGGCATCAGGCTGAATGTTCATATCGCTCCTGCAACAGGTTCTGGACTTCGGTCAGCGTCGGCATCGCCGCGAACGCGCCCTTGCGGGTCACCGCCAGCGCGCCGACCGCCGCGCCGAAGCCGATCGCGTCGGCCACCGCGTCGGGCTGCGCCGCGAAGCCGGCGAAGGCATCGCCGTCCCCGCCGCGCGCGGCGATGCGGAACAACAGCCCGCCGACGAAGGCGTCGCCGGCGGCGGTGGTGTCCAGCGCCGATACGCGGAAGCTGTCGATGCGCCCGCCTCCGCCCCCGCGCAGGTGCCAGTGGATCGGCGCGGCCCCGTCGGTGACCACCAGCAGCCGCGCGCGGCCCTGCCACAGGCGTTCCAGCACCGCCGCCTCGCCGCCCAGCGGCGCCGCCAGGTAGTCCAGTTCCTCGCGCGAGAGCTTGACCAGCTCGGCCTGCGCCAGCGCCTGCCACAGCCGCGGCGACGGGTCCTCGTGGTGCGGCCACAGCGCCGGCCGCAGGTTGAGGTCGATGCTGACCAGCGCTCCGGCAGCGTGCGCGCGGCGCATGCCCTCGTAGGTGGCCGCGGCGATCTCCGCCTCGGTCAGGCTGTTGGAGCAGACGTGGAAGGTGCCGGTGCCGTCGAAGCAGGCCGGCCGGAAATGTTCGCCGCGGAACAGCAGGTCGGCCGCCGGCGGCCGGTAGAAGCTGAAGCTGCGCTCGCCGTGCGCGTCCAGCGCGACGAACGCCAGCGCGGTCTTGGCCGCGTCGGTGCGGACGATGCAGTCGGTGGCCACCCCGGCCGCGGCCAGGCTGTCGAACAGGAAATCGCCGAACATGTCCTGCCCCAGCATGCCGGCGAAATGGACGTCGGCGCCCAGCCGCGCCGCCGCCACCGCGACATTGGCCGGCGCGCCGCCGGCGTACTGCAGGAACGAGCGCGGCACCTCGGGCGAGGCCGGCGCCTGCGCCAGCAGATCGATCAGGGCTTCGCCGAAACAGACGATCTTGCGCATCGACGGCCTCATCCCTTCCGCTCCGCCAGATGCGCCGGCAGCCGCGAACCGGAGCAGCCGTACCAGACGATGTAGCCGTAGCACAGCACCGGCAGCAGGAACGACAGCTGCACGCCGATGCGGTCGGCCAGCACGCCCTGCAGCAGCGGCACGATGGCACCGCCGACGATGGCCATCACCAGCAGGCTGGAGGCCTTCTCGGTCATCGGTCCCAGCCGTTCGATGCCCAGGGTGAAGATGGTCGGGAACATGATCGAGTTGAACAGGCCGATGGCGATCACGCTCCACATCGCCAGCGGACCCTGGCTGGACACGGTGACCAGCAGCAGCGCCGCGGCCACCGCCGCATACAGCGCCAGCATCCGCCGCGCGTCGAACCTGACCAGCAGCGCCGAGCCGATGAAGCGGCCGACCATCGCCCCGCCCCAGTACAGCGACAGGTAGCCGGCGGCGCTCGCCTCGGACAGGTTGCCGATGTGCGGCTCGGCCAGGTAGTTGATCAGGAAGCTGCCGATCGCCACTTCCGCCCCCACGTACAGGAAGATCGCCAGCACGCCCCAGCGCACGTGGCGCAGGCCCAGCACCTCGCCGAAACCGTGCCGGCGCGTGTCGGCCTGCTCGGTGGCCTCGACCAGCGGCGGCAGCCGGAACAGCCACACCATCAGCGCCAGCGCGAACAGGGTCAATGCCAACCCCAGGTACGGCAGCTGCACCGCCTGCGACTTGGCCTGCAGGTAGATTTCCTTCTGCTCCGGCGCCAGTGCCGCCAGCTGTTCGGCGCCCAGCACCGCGGCCGACAGGATCAGCATGCCGCCGATCCACGGCCCCACGGTATGCCCCAGCGAGTTCAGCGCCTGCGCCAGGTTGAGCCGGCTGGCCGCGGTCTGCGGTGCGCCGAGCAGGCTGACGTAGGGATTGGCCGAGACCTGCAACAGCGTGATGCCGCTGGCCAGCACGAACAGCGCGCCCAGGAACAGGTTGTAGGAACGCACCTGCGCCGCCGGCAGGAACAGCAGCGCGCCGACGCCGGCCACCAGCAGGCCGATCACGATGCCGTGCTTGTAGCCGACCTTGGCCACCACCCGCCCGGCCGGCAGCGACATCACGAAGTACGCGCCGAAGAAGGTGAACTGGATCAGCATCGTGCGCGTGTAGTTCAGCTCGAACAGCGCTTTCAGGTGCGGGATCAGCACGTCGTTGAGGCTGGTCAGGAAGCCCCACATGAAGAAGATCGCGGTGGCGACCGTCAGGGCGACCTGGGTGCGGACCACGCGGGGGGCGGTCGAGGCGGTAGTGTTCATCGGGCGATGGGAACCGGAAGAAGGAAGGGAATCGTGGAGAGCGCCGCCCGGGAACGTCGTTCCGGCGAAGGCGGAAACCCGCTGCGTTCGGTCATGCGGGTCATCGCAGCGGCGCCCCGCTGCTTTCGCGCACCTGCAGCCGCACCGGTGCGATGGTCCGGGCGGGAGCCGCGCCGGGGTCGTCGAGCCGCTGCAGTACCAGTTGGGCCGCCTGGCGCCCGCGCTCGCGCGGATCGGCCACCAGCGTGGTCAGCGGCGGCGTGGTGACCGCGGCTTCGGGGATGTCGTCGAAACCGGTCACCGCGAAGCCCTTGCCGGGCTGGATGCCGCGCGACATCAGCCCCAGCATCAGGCCCAGCGCGACGGTGTCGTTGTAGCAGACCGCCGCGGTGGGCGGCACCGCGTCGCCGAACAGTTCGCCGGTGCGCGCGGCGGCCTCCAGCCGGTTCGGCGCCGACTCGACCAGCCATCGTTGCTCCACCGCCAGCCCCGCGTCCGCCATCGCCCGTGCGTAGCCGGCGCGACGCTGGCGGCACGAGCTGGAATCGGCATGGCCGCCGTAGAACGCGATGCGGCGGTGCCCCAGCCCGATCAGGTGCTCGGTGGCCAGCTGCGCGCCGCGCTGGTTGTCCATCCCGAGGAAATCCCAGTCGTCGGTGCCGGCCAGTTCGCGGTTGAACAGCAGCACGTTGGCGCGCGGGTCCAGCACCTTGTGCAGTTCGGCCGCATCGCTGCCCTCGGCCGGCGACAGGATCATGCCCGCCGGGGTGTGCTCCATCAGCGAGGCCAGCACCGCCTGCTGCCGCTGCGGCGACTCGCCGGTGCTGCCGAGCAGGGTCACGTAGCCCTTGTCGCCCAGCGCCTCGTCGACCCCGGCGGCGAACTCGGCGAAGAACGGGTTGGCCAGGTCGTTGATCACCAGCGCCACGCTGGAGGAGGTGCGCCGGCGCAGGTTGGCCGCGCCGCGGTTGTAGACGTAGCGCTGGCGCTTGAGTTCGGCCTCGACCCGGGCGCGCGTGTCCGCATGCACCAGCGGGCTGCCGCGCAGCACCAGCGACACGGTCGCGCGCGAGACGCCGATGGCGTTGGCGATGTCGGTAACGGTGACCACGCGCTGGCCGTCGCGCTTGCGTTCCGGCGCGGCCGCCTGGTCCTTGGTTTTGGCCTTGTCTTCGGCCCTGCTCCCGGGCTTGGCCGGTGCCGGCGACCCGGGCTTGGCCTTGCGCGCGGAAGGCGCGCTGGAAGGACGCTTCTGGCTCATGTGGATCGATCCATTCCGATGGAGGCCGCCAGCCTAAACGATCGCATCGGGGCCCAAGCCATTGGCGAGCGACGGATCATTGCCCGCCCCACGACAGCTGCGCCGCGCCGGCCGCGCACGGCGCTGCCGGCAGGTCGCGCGGCAGCGTGCCCCAGCCCTGCTGCGGCGGCGTGTCGGTCAGGTCGAAGCGCAACGTGCCGCCCTGCCGCAGGCGCTCCCAGTCCAGCCACACCGCCGCGTGCGGCTGGCCCTGCAGCGACACGCCGCGCACGTACTGCACCCTGTCGCCGCTGGCCTGCGGCGCCTCGATGCGCAGCGAGCGGCCATTGCCCAGGTCCACGTCGACGCGGGCGAAGCGCGGCGCGTGCAGCAGGAACTGGCCGGTGCCGGGCACCGCCGGGTACAGCCCCATGGCGCTGAACAGATACCAGGCCGACATCGTGCCGAGGTCGTCGTTGCCGGTGACGCCGTTGGGCGCGTTGGTGAACAGGTGCTGTGCCGCGCGCAGCACGGTGGCGGTCTTCCACGGCTGGCCGATCAGCGTGTACATCCACGGCGCGTGCAGGTCCGGCTCGTTGTTGGGGTTGTAGCGGAACTGGTTGTAGTAGCTGTACGGCCCCACCACCCATTCCTTGCGCGCGGCATTGGCCGGATCGGCGACCAGCGCGTCGTAGGCGAAGAAGGCATCCAGCCGGCGCGCGGCTTCGTCGCGCCCGTGCATCGCCTCCACCAGCCCCGGCACGTCCTGCTGTGCCAGCCACTGGTACTGCCAGGCGGTGCCTTCGTGGAAGCCGTGGTGCGAGCGCGGGCTGTAGCGGCCGTCGGCCGGTGCGTACCACTGGCCGTCCCCGGTGCGTGGGCGCGGGAAGCCGCTGAAGCCGGCTTCTTCGTCGCGCACGTCGGCATCCCACAGCGTGCGCCAGTTGCGGCCGCGCCGGTTCAGCACGGCGGCATCGTCGCCATGGCCCAGCGCGCCGGCCATCAGCGACAGCGAACAGTCGGCCAGCGCGTATTCCAGCGTGGCCGAGCCGCCGTGATGCGGGTCCACGTCCATGCCCTTGGACGGGAACGCGCGGTCGTACTGCACGAAACCGTGCTGCAGGTAGTTCGGGTTGCCGGAGCGGCCGGCATGGCGCGAGTTCAGCGGCGGCACGTCGAAGGCGTTCTCGCGCAGCGCGGCGTAGGCTTCGGCCTCGCGCCCGGCCAGCGCGCCGAAACGCCACAGGTCGACCAGGAACGGCGTCACCGGGTCGCCGGTCATGATGTTGGTCTCGAAACTGGCATAGCCCCAGCGCGGCAGCCAGCCGCCCTGCTCGCGGATCGCCAGCAGCGAGCGCGCGATGTCGGCGGCGCGCTGCGGCCGCAGCAGCGCGAGCAGCTGGTTCTGCGAGCGATAGGTGTCCCACAGCGAGAAGTACTCGTAGTAGGTCCAGTCCTCGGCGCGGTGGATGCGGTCGTCGTAGCCGCGGTAGCGGCCGTCGGCGTCGCTGCCGGTCAGCGGCTGCAGCAGCGCGTGGTACAGCGCGGTGTAGAACACGGTGCGATCGTCGGCGCTGCCGCCCTGCACGCGTACGCTGGCCAGTTCGCCGTCCCACGCCGCCTGCGCGCGCTTGCGCATGGCGTCGAAACCGAGCAGGCGGCCGCCCTGCATGCCTTCGCTGCGCAGGTTGTTGCGCGCGCCCTCGGCATCGACGTGCGAGATCGCCGAGATCGCGGTGACCGAGCGGTCCTTGCCCAGGTCGAAGCTCAGCCAGGCGCCGTTGGGCTTGGCCTCGCCCTCCATGCTGTGGCGCGCGCCGGCGATGCCGCCGCCTTCGCCCCAGGTGCCGAACGCCTTGAACGGGCGGTCGAACTCGATGCGGAACCAGGTGGTGTACTGGTGGCCGCCGCAGAAGCTCTTGGTGACCAGCTTGCCCTCCACCGCGCGGTCGCCGACCACGTCGACGACGCTGCCGGTGACCGAATGGCGCTCGTTGGCCTGGCCCACGTTGACCAGCACATGGCCCTCGCTGGCGGCGGAAAAGGTATAGCGCTCGGCCGCGGCACGGGTCAGCGCGGTGGCCTCGGCGTCGATGCCGCCGTAGTCGGTCAGCCGCACCCTGTAGTAGCCGGCCTGGCCGACTTCGCCTTCGTGCCGGTAGCGCGAGCCGTAGCGCTTGTGGTCGAAGGCCTTGGCATCGGCGGTATCGAAATCGCCGCCGGGGCCGATGCGGCCGGTTACCGGCAGCACCGAGACCTGCCCGCCCTGCTCCCAGCAGCCGGCGCCGGACACGAAGGAATGACCGAAGCCGCGGATCTGCGGATCGTCGTAGCGCCAGCCCGAATAATGCGAACCGATCGGGCTGACCTGGATCAGGCCGAACGGCGCCGACGCGCCGGGGAAGGTGTTGCCGTCGTCCTTGCTGCCGATGAAGGTGTTGACCTCCGCGGCAAGCGCGGGCGCGGCGGCCTGCGCCAGCGGCGCGAACGACAGCGCCAGCAGGCAGGCCAGGCCCGCCAGCGGACGGCGGACGGAATCGAGGGCGTTGGCGGACGGCATTCGGCTCATGCGATGGATCCTGTGGGTCGATGTCGGTATGGCGCAGGGGGGTGGTCGGAACCGGGCCGTTGGTGCTCCGCCCCTTCCCCGGCGGGCACGCCCTTCCGTGTTCCAGATCCGCGTCCGGGTGGATTTAGATCGATTCAAGTAGAGCACGGGATTTTTCGCAGATGCATTCTGCAGTGCAGCATTTCCGTGCCGCCGCAACGCCCGCCCCCCTTCGGCGGGCCTGCACGTTTGCGATGACGGGCGGCTTGCACAGGCTCCCGCCCCCTGCGCGTGGCGCCGCGGATGCGGCATCGCCCGGCTCAGGCTTCGACGCCCGCGCCACCCTGTCCATATTGCGCAGCAGCATGCGTGGCTTGCCGGGGCGTGCTAAAAACTCCGCGCCAATCGTTTGGATCGATCCAACCCGGAGTGGTCACGGTTGTCGGAAGCGGGAGTTGCCGGCTCGCCACGCGATGTACGAGGCGCGCAAAGATGCCTCGGTGGCCGAGGCGAGCGAGGCGGATCGGCCTCGATTGTTTAGATCGATTCAATTTTCCGGGTCAGCTACTGATTCAATCCAGGATGAGGGAGAGTGGAATGAAACAGATGTCACGCATGCGCGGTCGCGACACATTGTCGGCGGCCATCGCGATCGCGTTGGCCGCCGCGATGGCGCCGTCCAGCGTTCTTGCGCAGCAGGCCAGCACGCCGGCGGCGTCGCCCGATGCCACCACGCTGGACAGCATCACCGTCACCGGCTATCGCTACGCCATCGAGAAGAGCCTGCAGCAGAAGCGCGACGCCAACGCGGTGGTGGAAGTGATCACCGCCGAGGACGTCGGCAAGTTCCCCGACAAGAACGTGGCCGACGCGCTGCAGCGCGTGCCGGGCGTGATCATCAGCCGCAGCGGTGGCGAGGGCAAGAACGTCAGCGTGCGCGGCCTGGCCTCGGACCTCACCCTGACCCAGTTGAACGGCAACTACATCGCCTCCTCGGAAACCAACAACGAGGCCTCGCGCTCGTTCAACTACGTGCTGATGCCGTCGAACATGCTGTCCAGCGCCGAGCTGTACAAGACGCCGGAAGCGCGCATCGACGAAGGCGGCATCGGCGGCACGGTGATCCTGCGCACGCGCCGGCCGCTGGACATGGAGGCCAACTCCGGCTTCGCCTCGGTCGAATACACCAGCTCGGACACCAGCAGCGGCGTCGATCCGCAGGCCTCGGCGATGTATTCGTGGCACAGCAAGGACGAACGCTTCGGCCTGCTGGTCGGCGCGACCAAGCAGACGCGCACCAACCGCAGCATGGAGGTGAGCACCGAGGACTGGCAGTGGTACAGCGATCGCGTCGATGCCAACGGCAACATCATCGACGATTTCGTCTGGAACGTCCCCGGCACGACCCGCCATCCGCCGGTCGACGTCAACGGCAATCCGCTGCCGGACGCCTCGCGGTTCTGGGGCGCTTCGGGCATCTACGACCAGAACGGCGGGCATTATTCCGGCTTCTTCATGCCCACCTCGGTCAACTTCGCGGTGCGCGACGAGAAGCGCGAGCGCACCGGCGGCCAGCTGACGTTCCAGTTCAAGCCGGTCGACAACGTGACGATGACCGCCAACTACTTCCGTTTCGAACTGCAGGGCAACTACACCCAGAACATGCTCAAGGTGCCGGAGTGGAACCTGGCGCGGGTGGCCGGCGACGGCAACTGGGCCGGCGGCCGCCTGCTCAACGGCTTCAACTTCGATCCCAGCGGCACCATCGTCACCGGTGCCGAGTACGAGATGCTGGCCGGCAAGGCCTACTACTGCAGCGAGGACGAAGCCGCGGCGGCCGGCATGGCGCCGGGCGGCTGGGGCCCGGACGACTGCACCATCCCCACCCCGCAGCTCACCGGTACCTACAGCCGCGAAAAGACGCTGTCGCAGACCGGCGACCTGAGCATCGACTGGGACATCAGCCCGCTGTGGAAGGCCTCGTTCAACGGCGGCCGCACCTGGTCCGAGGGCGGCCCGTCGATGAGCTTCCGCATGTCGGCCAAGCCGCGCCGCCAGGTCGATGGCGCCTGGCAGGCCGGCAACCGCTACACCGCGTGGGACCTGACCGGCACGCCGTCGGTGACGTTCTCGCCGGACCTGCAGGACCAGCTGATGGCCGGCATCGCCGAGATCGACACCGGCTCGACCGATTCGTCGTGGATGCAGACCAGCGTCAGGCAGAACCACTTCCAGGCCGACATCACCAAGCTGTTCGAGGCCGGCTGGCTCGACTCCATCCAGTTCGGCGCCAAGTACAGCGACAGCAGCATCCATCGCAACACCGGCAATACCTACTGGGTGTGCCAGGGCGCCGACCCGGGCGACTACAGCAAGCGCTACCAGGCCGGGTGCGATTCCACCGCCGGCATCGCGCAGCCGGGCTTCTTCCTGTCCCGGCCGCTCGGCGACATCGCCGGCGGGTTCGATGCCAACGTGTTTCCCGGCATCAACTACCCGGCCTACATCGAGTACCTGAACGAACGCTACGGCAGCATGCAGAACCGCCGCGAGGACGACTTCGTCTACAACGTCGGCGAGAAGGTGCAGTCCGGCTACTTCCAGGCCAACTTCCGCACCGAGCGCATGCGCGGCAACGTCGGCCTGCGCGTGGCCCGTACCCGCCAGCATGCCGAGTCGAGCGACGCGGTCGAGCGCTTCAACGACTACTTCGCCGACAACAGCAGCGGCTCGCCGATGGCCTGCACCGACCCGGCCGCCGCCGCGCTGCTGGGTTCCAACAGCGGCTACAGCTGCGAAAGCGGCTTCGTGCGGTTGCCGGACGCACTGGCCCGCGAGAAGAGCTACGAGCTGGCTTCGCTGGACAAGACCTACACGGACATCCTGCCCAGCTTCAACATCGCCTGGGACATCACCGGCGACCTGGTGCTGCGCGGTGCCGCGTCCAAGGTCATCGCCCGCCCCAGCTACACCAGCATCGCCTACCCCGGCGGCCTGAACTACTACAGCGACGAGTACAGCGACGACCGCCGCGTCGCCGGCGGCGCGCCCAACCCCGGCTGGTACGGTTCGGGCAGCAACAAGGGCCTGCAGCCGTTCGAGGCCATCCAGTACGACCTCAGCCTGGAGTGGTACTTCAAGCCGGGTGCGGTGGCCGGCGCGGGCGTGTTCCGCAAGGACGTGAAGAACTTCACCGTGCCGGTGGTGCGCGACCAGCAGATGGTGGTCGGCGGACAGTCGGTGACGGTGCAGGACTACTCCACCCAGGCCAACGGCCGCGACGGCGTGTCGCAGGGCGTGGAGGTCTATGGCCAGTACACCTTCGACTTCGGGCTGGGCTTCCAGGCCAACTACACCTGGAACGACACCAACCTGGCGTCGGTCGAGATCGACGGCGAACGGATCGGCTCCTCGCCTCTGGTCGGCAGCGCCAAGAACCAGGCCAACTTCACCGTGTTCTACGAAGCCGCCCGGTTCATGGCGCGCGCCTCGTACAACCGCCGCGGCGAAGTGGTGGGCGGCCTGAACAACGGCTTCACCATCTACACCGAACCCTACGACCAGCTGGACCTCAACGCGGCCTTCAACATCCGCGACGACCTGACGCTGAGCGCCTCGGTATTGAACGCCACCAAGTCGGAGCAGCGCGCCCACCTGGGCAACGACACCAAGGCCCGTTTCTATTCGAATTCCTATTCCGGCCGCCAGCTGTACCTCGGCCTGACCTGGAACTTCTGACCCGCGTCCCACCGGACGACCCGACGGCAGTCGCGCTGGTACAGGCGGCTGCCGTTTTTTTGGGGACCCTGTTCCGAGGCGCGCTTCCGGAGGGCTCGACGCCGCTCGAAAAGGTCGCGACTGACGTCGCTCCTACAACGCCTCCCCGCTCCTTGTAGGAGCGACGTCAGTCGCGACCGCCGGGGCATGGTCCGTCCCCCGGTGAATCCCAATCCCCGTGGGAACTGTTGGAGCGGACGATAGCGTTCTGACAGAACCGCATCGAGCGACACGGTCTCCCGTGCCCTTCAGTCCACGCGGTCCAGCGCCTGCCGCAGCGCCGCCACGATAGCGGCATCGGACTGGCTCCAGTCCGGCTGCAGTCCCGCCAATGCCGGATTGCGATGGCGCATCGCCGAACGCCGCAGCGCCTTGGCCGAGGCATGCAGTTCGCGGCAACCGCTGCGGACGGCGAGCGTGGCGATGTTGCCCGGCTCCAGTCCGGCACCGGCCATCATCGCGATCCGGCCTCCCGCCTGCGCGACCAGTGCGGCCAGCGTGTCGGCACCGGCGGACGCGGCGGCCTGTCCGCCGGAACTGAGGATGCGCTCGCAGCCCAGCGCCACCACCTGCTCCAGCGCGGCCGGCAGTTCGCGGGCGGCATCGAAGGCGCGATGGAAGGTCGTCCCTAACGGACCCGCCGCGGCGACCAGTTGCCGGCACAGCGCCATGTCCACCGCGCCGTCGGCATCCAGCGCGCCGATCACCACGCCGTCGCAGCCCAGGCGGACGCACAGCTCGATGTCGCGCAGCATGACCTCGGTCTCGGCCGGGCCGTACAGGAAATCGCCCGGGCGCGGCCGGATCAGCACGTACAGCGGGATCCGCAGCCGCTCCCGCGCCAGCGCCAGGGTGCCGTAGGACGGCGTGGTGCCGCCCTCCCCCAGGTTCCCGCACAGCTCCACCCGGTCCGCGCCGCCCTCCTGCGCGGCCAATGCCGAGGCCAGCGAGTTGGCGGCGATCTCCAGCAGCGGCCGGCCCGGGGAGCGATCCGTGCTCACGTCTGCGTGCTGGCGTAGACGGAGCCCGATTCGTGCAGCGCGTCCTGTCGCTGCGCATCGCACACCGCATAGACGAAACCGCGATGCAGCGCGAACGCGCCCACCTCGCCGTGCCGGTTCAACGCCAGGAAGCACACCTGCAGCGACTTGCTGGCTTCCGGCCGCTTGCGCACCACACGGTCGATCGCCTCGCGGCAGGCGTCTTCGGGCGAGCGTCCCTGCCGCATCAGTTCCACCACCAGGAAGCTGGCGGCGTTGCGGATCATCTCCTCGCCCACGCCCGAGGCGGTGGCCGCGCCCACGTCGTTGTCCACGTACAGGCCGGCGCCGATGATCGGGCTGTCGCCGACCCGGCCGTGCATCTTCCAGGCCATGCCGCTGGTGGTGCAGGCACCGGCCAGCTTGCCGTCGCGGCCGATGGCCAGCAGCCCCAGGGTGTCGTGGTTCTCCGCGTTGCCCGGCAGCTGGCGGCGTTCGGCATTGATCTGCGGCCGGTACTCGGCGGTTTCCCGCCATTCGCGCCAGGCCTGCTCCGCCTGCGCGGTCAGCAGGCGGCGCTTGCGGAAGCCCTGCTGCAGCGCGAACTGCTGCGCGCCGGCGCCGACCAGCATCACGTGCGGCGTCTCTTCCATCACCTTGCGCGCCACCGAGATTGGATGCTCGATGTCCTCCAGCGCGGCGACCGAACCGCAGCGGCCGTCGCCGTCCATGATGCTGGCGTCCAGCGTCAACACGCCGTCGCGGTCGGGATTGCCGCAGCGGCCGACCGTCGGGTTGCACAGCTCGCCTTCGGCCCAGCGGGCGCCGGCCTCCACCGCATCCAGCGCGGAGGCACCGTCCTCCAGTACCTTCCACGCGGCCTGGTTGGCCTGCACGCCGAAGTCCCAGGTGGACACCACGCGCGCGCCGGAAGCAACGGCCTGGCCGGCCAGCGCACGCGATGCCGGCAGCGCCGTGGCGCCGGCCAACAGCATCGAGGCCTGCAGGAATCGTCTGCGTGAACTCATCGGTGTTCCCTCTTGCGGATCAGGGCAGACAAGGAAGGCTTCCGGTCTGGAGCGGTGGCAATCCCAACGCTTCATGGCGCCAGACCAGTTCGGGATAGGGCGAGCGGGACGAGCCGGCACTGCCGCTCACCCGCCCGAACAGCACGCAGGCGCGCCGCAGGCGGACGATCGACCAATCCGCCTTGGTCTCGAAGGGTCGTGGAACGCGCCCTCCGCGGGAGTCGCCAGTTCCTGCCATTTCGCGGACACGAATGTCCTGGCCTTTGCAGCGTGTCCGCGCTGTCGTATTCGGCCCTGAACCGGCCCGAGTCCAGCCTCGGATCGCGTACGTGCAGGAAGAACTGGGCCAGGCTTTCCTGCGGTTCCAGTTCGCGGTCGATGGCGTCCAGGATGCCGCGGATGTCGTCGCGCGATGCCGCGCCACTGCCGCCGGGCGCGGCCCGCATCGCCGACAGGACGCGCGTGTCCGGCGCCAGGAAGAGATGGGGCGAGCGGAACAGCAGCGCCTCGCGATATCGTCCGTGCCACATGGATTGTCCGTGCCACATGATGGGAGCGGGGCCTTCGGCGGGGACATAGCCGGCCTCGCTCCACCTCCGCTGGAACGCGGCGTCGTCGGCGTCCTGCAACTGGAGGATGGCCGGAAACAGCGGCGAATGGTCCGGATTGGTCAGGGTGGCCAGCCGCTGGATCTGCCCAGCCGCGACGCCTACGCTCTCGTAGGGACTGCCGACGCCCTCTTCCCCGGCAGGCAGATCCGGCAGCCACGCGTGCCAGGCCAGCTGCCGCGCATGCCAGGCCAACTGCTCCGGGCCGATGCCCCGGGCGGACAGCAGCGCCGCGTCCACGTAGTCCACTACGGCGTACTGCAGCGACCTGCCGTTGTCGTCCACCAGCGGCAGGTGGTCGATGACGGTGCGGATCTCCGCGGTGGGCCGGCCCGCTTCGCTGCCCTGGGCGCAGACGGGCAATACCAAGGCGATGGCGAGCAAGGCTGCGGCGATTCTTGCGGCCATGGGCTTCCTTGCGTTGGTGTGGAGTCGATCGGGGGCTGCCTTTTTTGCCGGCTTGCCGTTCCCGGATGTGGCGACCGGACCGCAGTGGCCGCGCGCGGCGGCACCGTCCAGCGGCATCGCAGCCGGCGGGAACCGCCTGCACGGACTCATCGGCATTCCCCGTGCCCGGTATCCGTCGCTTCCGCGTTCGACCGTCCTTCCGCATGCCAGGCGGCTGCCCCCAGCACGCCCAGCTGGCCGTGATCGACGCGCCATACCGGCACCTGGCGCAGCGCCTGCGACAACGCGCCCTTGGCCAGGTAGCGCTGCAGGAAATGGCCGTCGTGCAGCTGTCCGGCGATGTGGCCGGTGATGCCGCCGGTCAGGTACACGGCCTTGGCGCCGAAGGCGATGGCCAGGTCGCCGACCAGGCTGCCCAGCCAGCCGCAGAACACGTGGATGCTCTCCGCGGCCAGGGCATCGCCGCCCTGGCGGGCGGCTTCGATCAGTTCGGCCGGGCTGCGCCAGCACGGCGTCGTTCCGCGCAGCTCGCACAGGCAGTCGTAAAGGTTCACCAGGCCCGGACCGGAAAGCACGCGTTCGTTGTCCACGTGCGCATGCCGCCGCATCAGCAGCCGCAGGATGTCCAGTTCCAGCGCGTTGCCCGGCGCCAGCGCCGAATGCCCGACCTCGCTGGGCAGGACCGGGCGCGGCCCGCCTTCCAGCCGCAGTGCCGCGCCCAGGCCGGTACCGGGCCCGAGGACCAGCGCCGGCCAGCGATGCACGTGCGGACCGTCGCCGGCCAGGCGGCTCATCGTGCCCGGGTCCGCATGCGGGATCGCATGCGCCACCGCGGCGAAGTCGTTGATCAGTTCCAGCGCGTCGAGGCCGGCTTCGCGCCGGGTCGCCTCGACCGATACCGGCCATGCGAGGTTGGTGTTGAGCAGGCGGTCGCCTTCCAGCAGCCCGGCGATCGCGACCACCGCGCTTTTCGCGGGCGGGACGGCCGGGTCGGCCGCCAGCGCGGCGGCGTACCCGCGCAGGATCGCGGCCAGGCTCGGATGGTCGGCGCAGGCGTAGCGGCGGAAATCGCGTATCGCCGGAGGCGTCCCCGGCTGCAGGGGCGTCCACGCCAGGCGGGCATAGGTGCCGCCGACGTCGGCGACGATGACCGCGCGACCCGTCGCGGGAGCGGTCGGCGGGCCGGCCGGACAGGGGGCCGTTCCGGCCATCGGATCGTTCATCGCCCTGCCCGCCTTGCCCGCATGTGTTCGAATCGCCCCAAGCATCGGGCCGGCATCATGCGGCATCGAACGCGGCTTTGGAAAGCGGCGGCATCCCGCTTCTTCAAGCCGGCACCTGCCGCGGACGGCATGGACGCCAGCCCATCGCGCTCATCGGACAGCGAACCGGCCGGGTAGTCATCGTTTCCCCGCGCTGCCGGGGCATGAACAACGGCGCGGCTTCCGCCGAGAACATGGAGAACAACACTCACCGCCATCGCTCGACGCGCCTAGCGCATGGTCTCGGCTAGGCGGGCGCCCAGCCAGACCAGCACCATTCCCGCCGCCAGGGTGATGCCCAGGTACACGGGAATCATCGGGCTGCGACCGGTCCTGGCGAACACCAGCGATTCCATCATCAGCGAGGAGAACGTGGTCAGCCCGCCCATCACGCCAACGATCAGGAACGCGCGCCAGTAGATCGCGCTGCTGCCGCGGCCTTCCAGCCAGACCAGCAGGAAGCCGGCGCCGAAGGAGCCGACCAGGTTCACGGCCAGCGTGCCCCACGGGAACCCGGCGCCGAAGCTGCGCAACATGCTGGCGCCCACCAGGAACCGGAGCGTCGCGCCCAGGGCACCGCCGGCCATCACCAGTCCGATCTGCTGCCAGAGGATGCCTGGGCTCATGGAAGGGACCGTCCCGTAGTCGCGGATATGGAATTCGCTGCCATCGTGCGTGGAGGATATCCGTCAGCGGCCCTTCCCGGCCCGCGCCTGCTCGCGCGCGGCACGCAGGCGATCCAGCTTCTCCTTCAACTTGATCTCCATGCCGCGCTCCACCGGGCGGTAGTAGACGCGTTCGCCCATGGCGTCCGGGAAGCCGGTCTGGTCCAGCGCGATGCCGCCCTCGGCATCGTGGTCGTACTGGTAGTCCTTGCCGTAGCCCAGCTCCTTCATCAGCCTGGTCGGCGCGTTGCGCAGGTGCAGCGGCACCTCCTGGGTGCCGGTCTCGCGCACCTCGGCCTTGGCCTGGTTGAACGCGGCATAGCCGGCGTTCGACTTGGCGGTGCTGGCCAGGTACAGCACCAGTTGCGCGAACGCCAGTTCGCCCTCGGGACTGCCCAGCCGCTCGTAGATGTCCCACGCTTCCAACGCCATGGTCTGCGCGCGCGGATCGGCCAGGCCGATGTCCTCGATCGCCATGCGCGTGAGCCGGCGCGCCAGGTAGGCCGGGTCGCAGCCGCCGTCGAGCATGCGCGTCAGCCAGTACAGCGCGGCGTCCGGGTTGGAGCTGCGCACCGACTTGTGCAGCGCCGAGATCTGGTCGTAGAACTGCTCGCCGCCCTTGTCGAAGCGCCGGGTGCGGTCGGCCAGCACCTGCAGCAGGGTCTGCGGGGTGATCCGGCCGCCCTCTCCCGTCGCCAGCTCGGCGGCGATCTCCAGCAGGGTCAGCGCCCGGCGCACGTCGCCGTCGGCGGCGCCGGCGATCTCCTGCAGCGAAGCGTCCTCCACCTCGATGCCCTCGCCGCCCAGCCCGCGTTCGTCGTCCTGCAGGGCGCGCCGCAGCGCCTGCACGATGTCGTCGGCCGAGACCGCCTCCAGCACGTGCACGCGGCAGCGCGACAGCAGCGCCGAGTTCAGCTCGAACGACGGGTTCTCGGTGGTGGCGCCGACGAACAGGATGGTGCCGCGTTCGATATGCGGCAGGAACGCGTCCTGCTGGGCCTTGTTGAAACGGTGCACCTCGTCCACGAACAGCACCGTGCGCCGGCCTTCGACGAAGCGCTGCGCGGCCTCGGCCAGTACCTGGCGCACTTCCGGCAGGCCCGAGAGCACGGCGGAAATGGCGCGGAACTCGGCATCGGCATACTGCGCCAGCAACAGCGCCAGCGTGGTCTTGCCGCAACCCGGCGGCCCCCACAGGATCATCGAATGCACGCGCCCGGACTCGATCGCCCGGCGCAACGCGGTGCCGGGGGCGAGCAGGCGTCGCTGCCCCACCATCTCGTCGACGTTGCGCGGGCGCATGCGCTCGGCGAGCGGGCGCATGCCCTCCCGGTCCACGCTCAGCAGGTCGGGAGTATCGAAGGAGGAGGTTCTGGATCTGGCCACCGCGCCATTCTATCGCGGCGGCCGGCGGCGTCGTGGCGGGATCCGGTCGCGACCACCGGGAGCACCGCCCCCGGTCCCGTCGGAGCGGTCCTCAGCGCTCGCCCACCACGTCCACGTTCTTGTCCGGCACATAGCGGAAGGTATCGGCGGCGAACGCAGGGTTGCGCTTCCAGCCGTTGAAGTCGATCACGGTGCGCTGGCCGACGGCATCGAGCACTTCCATCCGCCCCAGCCCGTCCTTGCCGAAGCCGAGCGCGGCGTACTGGAAGCTGGCCTCGGTGTCGACCTTCGGGGTCAGCGACAGCCAGTGCATGCCGTCGCGCACCGCCGCCTCCTCGCTCACGTCGTACTGGCGGTCGAGCAGGTCCGGGTCGATCAGTGCGGTCAGCGGGCTGTTCTGCTCCTCCTCGCCCTGCGCACGCACGGTGGCCTGCTCCAGGTCCGGCTCGTACACCCACACCTTGCTGCCGTCGGCGACGATCAGCTGCGGATGCGGCTTGATGTATTCCCAGCGGAACAGCCGCGGCGCCGACAGCGCGACCCGGCCGCTGGAGGTTTCCTTGAGCTTGCCGCGCGGGTCGAACACCTGCTGCGAGAACTGGCCGTCCAGCCCCTTCAGGCCGCTGGTGAAGGCCTTCAGTTCGTCGCGGCCGCCGGCATCGGCATGGCCGGACGCAAGGCTGGCGACGGCCAGGGTGGCGGCGATGAGGCTATGGCGAAGGAATGCGGGCATGGTCGTGGTCCGGAGCGTTGTCGAAGACTGGCGGCAAGTGTGCCGCGTGAAAACTGAATGGGCGATCAGGCGCGCAGGGCGCCCTGCGCGGCCGTTGCGCGGCGTTCATGGCGTCTGCACGTTGCGCAGGTCGCCATACACCACCTGGCCGCGGAAACCGCGCCGGACCTCCTGGTACAGCTCGCGGAACTGCAGGTAGTCCTGCGGCTGGCACAGCTGGTCATCGCCGCGGATCGCCTGCTGCTGCAGCCGGTGTACGGCGGTGATGGTCTGCCCTTCGCGCTGCCAGCGCACGTCGTAGCGGCCGGCGGTGTTGCTGAAATGCACGTTGCGCGGGATGGCGATGATCGGCACGCCGTCGGGGAACGTCAGCCGGTAGGTTTCCTCGCGCTGGCTGCCGGTGCAGTAGAACGGGGTTTCGTTGTGCGCGGCCGAGGTACGCGCATACAGTCCACGGAACGACTCGGCGCCGGGAATGTCCGGCAGCAGCATCCCGCCGACGGTGTCGAAGTCGACGTAATCGCTCGCCTGGAAGCGGTAGCCGTAGTTGAACGGCGTCGACAGGTCCTGCGGCTGGCCGGCCAGTTCCAGCCGGCCGCGGCCGTCGAAACCGGACGCGGCCATGATCGATTCCTCGACGCGGCTGCGATTCTGCGCATTGAGCCGGGCGAACGTCCCGCGCAGGGCGATCTCGGCGGTATCGCCGAGGAACGGGCGGGTATCGCCGGTCAGGTCGCCGTTGTGCGAGAACTCGAATTCCACCTCCACGCGCTGGCTGTTGCGCGCCGCGTCGTTGGCTGGCGTCCGCGCCAGGCGGCCGTCGGCGGTGTGCACCACCGGCGCGCCCAGGTCGCCGGACGGCAGCTGGCCGAAACGCGCATGCGGACTGGTCGAATCCAGGTACAGGTCGAATTCGGGCAGGTAGTTGATGGCGTGGTTGAAGCGCCCCAGTACCGGCACCGGCGGCAGCGTCGGCCCGCCGGAGGCGCCGATCAGCACGGGGGTACTGGCGATGCCCCTGGCCGCCAGCAGCGCCTCGAGGATCGCCACGTGGTCCTTGCAGTCGCCGTAGTGGTTGTCGAGGACGTCCTGCGCCGGATTCGGCTCCAGCCCGCCGTTGCCCAGGTACACCGCCACGTAGCGGATGTTGCGGGCGACCCATTGGTACAGCGCCGACGCCTGCTCGCGGCGATCGTCGATGCCGGCGGTCAGCGTCTCGGCCAGTTCGCGGATGGCCGGGGTGACGGTGGCGGCCTGCGCGCCCTTGACGTGGTAGGCCTGTCCCAGCTGCGACCAGCTGCCATAGGTACTGGCCATGATGGTGGGACTGAACTCCCAGGCGGCGGCCGTCCAGTTCTGCGACTTCATCGGCTCGGCGCGGCGGTGGCGCCATTCCCAGCGCGCCTTGCCGCCGCGTACCTGCGGCCGGGTGCCGCCCTCCACGCCACGGGCGTGGACGTGCATCGGCAGGTCGGCCGGCGCGGTCAGGGTGACGCGGGCGTCGTCGTGCTGGACGAACACGCTGAACACTTCCCACAGCCCGAAGTAGCCGGGGAAGTACGGCTGCTCCTGGGTCCTGCGGGTGCGATAGACCAGCCGCGTGCCCGGCGACAGGTTGGGGAACACCAGCACGCGCACCTTGCGGTCGGCGTACATCGCGGCCGAGGCGCTGGAATAGCTCTCCTGGGTGTAGATGCGCTCGGCCGGTACGTCGCGGCGTTGGCCATCGGGAGTGATCGTGTAGGCGGCCAGCACTTCCAGCGTTTCCATCTTCTCGCTGTAGCTCAGCCGCACCTGGCTGAACTGGTCCACGCCGGACTTGGTCTTGAGCAGGACCTCGTATTCCTCGTCCTGGACGTTGCCGGCGTCGGCCCGCACTTCGTAATCGGCGCGGTAGCGGACGATGCTGTAGTGGTTGCTGGGCTCCTGCTCCGCTTCCGTGGCGGCCGGCAGGACCGGCAACGGCAGCCCGGAGGTCTGTGCGTGCAGGCCGGCGCCGGACAACAGCGCCGCCAGCAGGAAAAACATGCGTGTCACGGAGACTCTCCTGCAGCCGGCCGCTGCCATCGATGCGATTCGCGAAAGACCCTGCCCGCCGCCTACTTCGGCGGCGGCGGCGCCAGTACCGTGCGGTCGCCGTTGTGTTCGGGCGCACTGACCACGCCGGCCGCCTCCATTGCCTCGATCAGGCGCGCGGCGCGGTTGTAGCCGATCTTGAGCCGCCGCTGCACGCCGGAAATGGAGGCGCGGCGGGTCTCGGTGACGATGCGCAGCGCCTCGTCGTACAGCGGGTCGGATTCGTCGCCGCCACCGCCGTTGCTTTCCGGCAGGCCGGTGGCGCCGACCACGGTACCGTCGCCCATCATCTGCACCTCGTCCAGCACGCCCTCGATGTAGTCGGCCGGACCGCTGGCCTTGAGGTGCTCGACCACGCGGTGCACTTCCTCGTCGGAAACGAAGGCGCCGTGCACGCGGTCGGGCATCGCCGTGCCCGGCGGCAGGTACAGCATGTCGCCGTTGCCCAGCAGCGCCTCGGCGCCGGACTGGTCGAGGATGGTGCGCGAGTCGATCTTGGAGCTGACCTGGAAGGCGATGCGGGTCGGGATGTTGGCCTTGATCAGGCCGGTGATGACGTCCACCGACGGCCGCTGGGTGGCCAGGATCAGGTGGATGCCGGCCGCGCGCGCCTTCTGCGCCAGGCGCGCGATCAACTCTTCCACCTTCTTGCCGACGATCATCATCATGTCGGCGAATTCGTCGATGAAGATGACGATGAACGGCAGCGTCTCCAGCGGCCGCGGCGCCTCGCCCAGCTCGGGGTTGGGCTTGAACAGCGGGTCCATCAGCGGCTGGCCGGCGTCGATGGCGTCCTTGACCTTCTTGTTGAAGCCGGCCAGGTTGCGCACGCCCACCGCGCTCATCAGCTTGTAGCGGCGCTCCATCTCGGCCACGCACCAACGCAGGCCGTTGGCGGCCTCCTTCATGTCGGTGACCACCGGCGCCAGCAGGTGCGGGATGCCCTGGTAGACGCTCAGCTCGAGCATCTTCGGGTCGATCATCAGCATCCGCAGTTCCTTCGGCGAGGCCTTGTACAGCAGGCTCAGCACCATCGCGTTGACCGCCACCGACTTGCCCGAGCCGGTGGTGCCGGCCACCAGCAGGTGCGGCATCCGCGCCAGGTCGGCCACGGTCGGGCGGCCGGCGATGTCCTTGCCCAGCGCCAGGGTCAGCGGGCTGGCGGACTTGTCGTATTCCTTCGAGCGCAGCAGCTCGGACAGGAAGATCATCTCGCGGCTGACGTTGGGGATCTCCAGGCCGATCACCGACTTGCCCGGGATCACGTCGACCACGCGCACCGACTTGACCGACAGGCCGCGGGCGATGTCCTTGTCCAGCGAGCTGATCTGGCTGACCTTCACCCCGGGTGCCGGCTCGATCTCGAAGCGGGTGATGACCGGGCCGGGATAGGCGCCGACCACCTGCGCCTCGATGCGGAAATCCTTGAGCTTGAACTCGATCTGCCGCGACAGGGTCTCCAGCGTCTCCTCGGAGTAACCCTTGGCCTGCGGCTTGGGATCGTCCAGCAGCGCCAGCGGCGGCAGGTCCGAACCGTCGCCGTTGACGCCCTGGAACATCGGGATCTGGGTTTCGCGCTTGGCCCGCTCGCTCTTCTCGATCACCGGCTCCGGGCGCGGCTCGATGCGCACCGGCTCGCGCCTGGCACGCACCTCCGCGTCCACCTTGCGCACCTCCTCGCGCTCCTCGCGCAGGGCGCGGGTCTGCTGCCAGCTGGCGGCCTGTTCCTTCTTCCGGTCCAGCAGCGGCCCCAGTGCCAGCACCCACTTGCCGATCCGCTCCATCACCGCGAACCAGGACAGGCCGGTGGCCAGGGTGATCGAGGTCAGCAGCAGCACCAGCACGAACAGGTTGGCGCCGAGGCGGCCGAAGCCGGCCTCCAGCGAACTGCCCACCAGCTTGCCGAGGATGCCGCCGGCGACGGCCACGTCGCCGGTGAACAGGCGCAGGTGCAGGAAGCCGGTGGCGGCGATCAGGAAGCCGACCAGCCCGACCAGACGCAGCGCCGGGTCCAGTTCCCCCTCGCCCCGGTCCTCGCGCTTGAGCCCGAACAGCGCCATCCAGGTGACCGCGCCCAGCACCACCGGCAGCACGAAGGCGACATGGCCGAACAGCTGCAGCAGCACGTCCGCGATCCAGGCGCCGACGCGCCCGCCCATGTTGTGGATCGGCGCGACCACGCTGCCGGTCTGCGACCAGCCCGGATCGTTGACCGAATAGGTGAACAGGCTGGCCAGCAGGTACAGCAGCAACGGGGCGATGGCGATCAGCGCCAGATCGCGCCATAGCCGCTGCCGCCGCGGATTCTCCGCGGTTGCCGGCTTGCGCGCAGCGGACTTGCCGCTGGGGGACTTGCCACGTTCCGGGACCTGTTTCGCCACCTTTGACCAGACCTTAGAAATACACGGTTAGTGATTGATATTAAACGACAGATCGCCGGGTTTCATCCGCGCTCGATCGATCCGGTGCAACGCATGCCCGGCCCAGACGAAAAAACGCCGCAGGGCGGCGCAGGGCTGTGTCGAAAACCGTCGCGGACGACGTGTGCGGGTCGCGCAGTTCCATCCGCGTGCCTTGATTCGACCTGGTCCGACCGCCACTCTATGACCTCGCTGAACGACGCGGAGCGCCGCGATCGTGCCGTCATTCCACCTCTTCGCGAGTATACATGAGCCCTTCTGCCGCCAATCCGACCAAGCATTCCCGCCTGTTGATCCTGGGCTCCGGCCCGGCCGGCTGGACCGCCGCGGTCTATGCCGCCCGCGCCAACCTCAAGCCGCTGGTGATCACCGGCCTGCAGCAGGGTGGCCAGCTGATGACCACCACCGAGGTGGACAACTGGCCGGGCGACGCCCACGGCCTGATGGGCCCTGACCTGATGGCGCGCATGCAGGCCCACGCCGAGCGCTTCGACACCGAGGTGGTGTTCGACCACATCCACACCGCCGACCTGTCGCAGCGGCCGTTCCGGCTGGTCGGCGACAGCGCCGAGTACACCTGCGACGCGCTGGTCATCGCCACCGGCGCCACCGCCAAGTACCTGGGCATTCCGTCCGAGGAGGCCTTCAAGGGCCGCGGCGTGTCCGCCTGCGCCACCTGCGACGGCTTCTTCTACAAGGACCAGGACGTGGTCGTGGTCGGCGGCGGCAACACCGCCGTGGAAGAGGCGCTGTACCTGTCCAACATCGCCCGCAAGGTCTACCTGGTGCACCGCCGCGACACCCTGCGCGCGGAGAAGATCATGCAGGACAAGCTGTTCGCCAAGGTCGAGGCCGGCAAGATCGAGACCGTCTGGCACCACCAGGTGGACGAGGTGCTGGGCAACGACGCCGGCGTCACCGGCGTGCGGGTGAAGTCGGTGGTCGACGGCAGCACCCGCGACATCGAGGCCCATGGCTTCTTCGTCGCCATCGGCCACCACCCCAACACCAGCCTGTTCGACGGCCAGCTGGCGATGAACAACGGCTACCTGGAGATCCGCTCCGGCCTGGGCGGCAACGCCACCCAGACCTCGGTGGAAGGCGTGTTTGCCGCCGGCGACGTCGCCGACCAGCATTACCGCCAGGCGATCACCTCGGCCGGCTTCGGCTGCATGGCCGCGCTGGACGCCGAGCGCTTCCTCGACCAGAACGGCTGACCGCGGCGGCCGCCGGCCGGGCGCATGGACGGGGTACCGATCAAGCCGCTGCCGTTCCACGGCAGCGGGCTGGCGTGGCCGGTCGTCGCCTGGCGGCCGCGGCGGTTCCGCCAGGCGCGCGGGCGCATCGTCATCGCGGGGCTGCTGGCGCCCGGCCTGCCGACGCGCCTGTTCAATCCTCCCTCCATCGACGTGCTGCGGCTGCGCCCGTAGCATCGGGTGCGATGTCGCCGATCCGCTTTCTGCCCTCGCTCGCCTCGGTGCCTCCCGCCGCATGGGACGGATTGCACGATGGCGCCAACCCGTTCGTCTCCCACGCATTCCTGCACGGGCTGGAGGCGCACGGTTGCCTGCGCCCGGACTGGGGCTGGACGCCGCACCACGCCACCTTGTGGGACGGCGAGCGGCTGCTCGCCGCGGCGCCGGGCTACCTGAAGGAGAACTCGCACGGCGAGTTCGTGTTCGACCACGCCTGGGCCAACGCCCATGCGCGTTACGGATTGGCTTATTTCCCCAAGTGGCTGGGGGCGGTGCCCTACTCGCCGGTCACCGGCCCGCGCCTGCTGGCGCGCCGCCAGGCCGACCGCGAACGGCTGCTGCAGGGCATCGCGCAGGCCACCGCGGCCGACGGCCTGTCGTCGGCGCACATCAACTTCCATCCGCGGGAAGAGGACGCGACGTTCGGCGAGGACTGGCTGCTGCGCCACGACGTGCAGTTCCACTGGCACAACCCCGGGGACTGGCGCTCGTTCGACGACTTCACCGCGGCGATGGACCACAAGCACCGCAAGAACATCCGCCAGGAGCGCGCCAAGGTCGCGCGCGCCGGCATCGGCTTCCGCGTCGTGCACGGCGACGAGGCCGGCGACGCCGACCTGCAGGCGATGCACCGCTTCTACCTGCAGACCTTCGTCGAATACGGCAACGCGCCGGCGCTGACGTTGCCGTTCCTGCGCCACCTGGCCGCCACGATGCCGCGCAGCCTGGTGCTGTTCCTGGCCATGCACGAAGGCCGCCCCGTCGCCGGCGCGCTGTGCCTGCGCGGCGCCGACACCCTGTACGGACGCTACTGGGGCGGCATGGCGCTGCCCGGGCTGCACTTCGAGACCTGCTACTACCAGGGCATCGAATACTGCCTGCGCGAAGGCCTGCAGCGCTTCGAGCCCGGCGCCCAGGGCGAGCACAAGATCGCCCGCGGTTTCCTGCCGCACCCGGTGCGCAGCCGCCACTGGATCGCCGAACCCGGGTTCCGCATGCGGCTGGAGGAGTGGTGCCGCGAAGAACGGGCGGCGGTGGCGCGGTATGCGCAGCAGCTGGCGGCGCACTCGCCGTTCAAGCCGTAGAAACCGCTTCCGCGCCTCCTGCAGGAGCGACGTCAGTCGCGATGAGGCTTTCCCGGGAAGGCCCGGTCGCGACTGACGTCGCTCCTACAGGAAAAGCGCATATGTACGGATAATGCGGCGCATGAGCCGCCTCCCCTTCCTCCTCGATGCTGCCCCGGACGCTCCGTTCCCGCCGGCCGGGCTGGCGCTGCGCGAGCCCGACGGCCTGCTGGCGGTGGGCGGCGACCTGTCGCCGGTGCGCCTGCTCAATGCCTATGCCGGCGGCATCTTCCCCTGGTTCTCGGAAGGCCAGCCGATCCTGTGGTGGTCGCCGGACCCGCGCATGGTGTTCGACACCGCCGGCGTGCGCCTGTCCTCGCGCTTCCGCCGCACCTTGCGCGGCTGCCGCTGGCAGGTCCGCGCCGATACCGCGTTCGCCGACGTCGTCCGGGCCTGCGCCGACAGCCCGCGCCCCGGCCAGGACGGCACCTGGATCACCGCGGAAATGCAGCAGGCCTACCTCCAGCTGCACCGGCTGGGCCATGCGCACTCGGTGGAGGTGTTCGACGATGATCGGCTGGTCGGCGGCATCTATGGCGTGGCGATCGGCCGCCTGTTCTTCGGCGAGAGCATGTTCAGCGCCGCCAGCGGCGGCTCCAAGGTGGCCTTGGCGGCCCTGGCCCGGCGCCTGCACGAATGGGGCTGGCCGCTGATCGATGCCCAGGTCGAGAACGACCATCTGCTCTCGCTCGGCGCCCGCCGCCTGCCGCGCGCCGGGTTCCTGGCCGAGGTCGGGCGGCTGGTGCGCATGCCGGAGGCCGTGGGCGGCTGGACGCTGCGTTTCGGGGTATTGGCGGCATCCGCGCTGGCCGATCCCGGCCCCGATTAACACAAACTTTGCATCAGGCGCCGCAGGCGCGTAAAATGCCCGCTCTTAAGGCCCTCGGGCCGCTTGCAGAACCGCACAGGACTACATGTCGAAAGACGACTCCATCGAGTTCGAAGGCACCGTCAGCGAGACGTTGCCCAACACCACCTTCCGGGTACGGCTGGAAAACGGGCATGAAATCATCGCCCACATCTCCGGCCGCATGCGCAAGAATTACATCCGCATCCTGACAGGCGACCGCGTCAAAGTCGAAATGACGCCCTACGACCTGACCAAGGGGCGGATCACCTACCGCATGAAGTAAGCGGCAAACGGGTGTTCAAGCAGAAGCCAGCCCTTGTGCTGGCTTTTTTGCGTGCCTGCGCGGCGAGGCCGTGCCGCTGGTCATCATGACCTGATCCCCCCTGCCCCGGGTCACGGGCACTTCCTGCAGGTTCCAGCCGCGGTTGTCGTCGATAACGTGGGGCCCGGCTCAATCCCGGGCCGCCGACGCACATCTTCCTGCTGCGCAACGGCGACCAGCACTACAGGATCAACTTCCGCAACGCCTGCTCGTCCGTGGCCACTTCGTCGAAGATCGGTTTCGGCACCGACGGCGCGGATGGCGACGTGCTGTGCGCCGACCGCACCCGGGTGGTCACCCGGCAGGACAGCTGCGCCATCGCCAGCGTCGAGCCGATCGACGGCAGCGAGTTCGCCCGCCGCGCCCGCGCGCGGCGCTGACCGCCGGCCAAACGAGAAGAGGCGGCCAGGGCCGCCTCTTCGCCGCTCCTTCCGGAAAGCCGGCTCAGACCGTGGCCGGCAACAGCTTCTCCGGCTCGGCCTGGGTCTCGACCACCAGCTCGCCGTCGCGCACGTCGATGCTGGCCTTGCCGCCGTTGACCAGCTTGCCGAACAGCAGCTCGTCGGCCAGCGGGCGCTTGATCCGGTCCTGGATCACCCGCGCCATCGGCCGCGCGCCCATCAGCGGGTCGAAGCCGTGCTGGGCCAGCCAGTCGCGCGCGGTCGGCGTGGTCGACAGGCTGACGTGCTTCTCCTGCAGCAGCATTTCCAGCTCGATCAGGAACTTGTCCACCACCCGCAGGATGTGCTCGAAGGCCAGCGGCTGGAACTGCACCACCGCGTCCAGGCGGTTGCGGAACTCCGGGGTGAAGCTCTTGCGGATCACCTCCATCGCGTCGGTGGCATGGTCCTGCTTGGTGAAGCCGATCGAGCGCCGCGACGCCTGCGCGGCGCCGGCGTTGGTGGTCATCACCAGCACCACGTTCTTGAAGTTGGCTTCGCGGCCGTTGGTGTCGGTGAGCACGCCGCGGTCCATCACCTGCAACAGGATGTTGAAGATGTCCGGATGCGCCTTTTCCACCTCGTCCAGCAGCAGCACGCAGTGCGGGGTCTTGACGATCTTCTCGGTCAGCAGGCCGCCCTGGTCGAAGCCGACGTAGCCCGGGGGGGCGCCGATCAGGCGGCTGATCGAGTGCGGCTCCATGTACTCGGACATGTCGAAGCGCACCAGCTCGATGCCCAGCTGCAGCGCCAGCTGCTTGGTCACCTCGGTCTTGCCGACGCCGGTGGGGCCGGCGAACAGGAAGTTGCCGATCGGCTTGTCCGGGTTGCCCAGCCCCGAGCGCGCCAGCTTGATCGCCGAGGCCAGGGTCTCGATCGCCGGGTCCTGGCCGAAGATCACCATCTTCAGGTTGCGCTCCAGGTGCTGCAGCACGTCCTTGTCGGTGGCGCTGACCTGCTTGGCCGGGATCCGCGCCATCTTGGCGATGATGGTCTCGATCTCCTCGATGTCGATCAGTTCCTTGCGCTGGTCCTGCGGCAGCAGGCGCTGGCGGGCGCCGGCCTCGTCGATGACGTCGATGGCCTTGTCCGGCAGCAGGCGGTCGCCGATGTGCTTGACCGACAGGTCGACCGCCGCCTGCAGCGCGTCGTCGGCGTAGGTCACGCTGTGGTGCGCCTCGTACCTGGGCTTGAGGCCCTGCAGGATCTCGTAGGTCTCGCCCACGGTCGGCTCGACGATGTCGATCTTCTGGAAGCGGCGGGCCAGCGCCCGGTCCTTCTCGAAGATGCCGCGGTATTCCTGGAACGTGGTCGAACCGATGCAGCGCAGCTCGCCCGAGGCCAGCGCAGGCTTGATCAGGTTGGAGGCGTCCATGGTGCCGCCGCTGGCCGAGCCGGCGCCGATGATGGTGTGGATCTCGTCGATGAACAGCACCGCGTTGGGGACCTTCTTCAGCGCCCCGATCACGCCCTTCAGGCGCTTCTCGAAATCGCCGCGGTACTTGGTGCCGGCCACCAGCGCGCCCAGGTCCAGCGAGTAGATCACCGCGTCGGCCAGCACCTCGGGCACGTTGCCCTCGACGATGCGCCGCGCCAGCCCTTCGGCGATGGCGGTCTTGCCCACGCCGGCCTCGCCGACGTAGAGCGGGTTGTTCTTGCGGCGGCGGCACAGCACCTGGATGGTGCGCTCGATCTCGTCGCGACGGCCCACCAGCGGGTCGATGCGACCGGCGTGCGCCAGCTCGTTGAGGTTGCTGGTGTACTCGGCCAGGGCATCGCCCTTGGTCTCGCCCTCGGCGGCCTCGGCCCGGCCCTCGCCGTCGGCCTGGGGCGGCGTCTCGCCGTCCTCGCCCAGCTTGGCGATGCCGTGGGACAGGTAGTTGACGATGTCCAGCCGGGTCACGTCCTGCTGGTTGAGGTAGTAGACCGCGTGCGAGTCCTTCTCGCCGAAGATCGCCACCAGCACGTTGGCGCCGGTGACCTCCTTCTTGCCCGAGGACTGCACGTGGTACACGGCCCGCTGCAGCACCCGCTGGAAGCCCAGGGTGGGCTGGGTGTCGCGGCCGTCGTCCTCGGCCAGGCGCGAGACCGAGGCCTCCACCGCCTGTTCCAGGTCGTGCCGCAGGCGCTCGACGTCGGCGCCGCAGGCCTTGAGCACGGCCTGGGCGGACGGGTTGTCGAGCAGTGCCAGCAGCAGGTGCTCGACCGTCATGAACTCATGCCGGGCCTCGCGGGCGCGCTTGTAGCACTGGCCGATGGTTTGCTCGAGGTCTTTGCTGAACATGGGGAACTCCGGCGGCTGTTGCCAACAATATGCGGGCTGCGGCGTGATTTTCCACAACCCTATCGGATCACTGCGTTCAGACTGCGTTAGTACGCGCCGGCCCCGCCCGGCTCAGACCTGCTCCATCGTGCACAGCAGCGGGTGCTGGTTCATGCGCGAGAACTCGTTGACCTGGGCCACCTTGGTCTCGGCCACCTCGCGGGTATAGACCCCGCAGACGCCGCGGCCCCGGGTATGGACGTGCAGCATCACCTGGGTGGCCTTGTCCAGGTCCATGGCGAAGAAGCTCTGCAGCACCGTCACCACGAAATCCATCGGCGTGTAGTCGTCGTTGAGCAGCATCACCTGGTAGAACGGCGGCGGTGCGACCTCGGGCTTGCCGGTCTCTACCAGCACGCCATGTTCGTTGTCTTGATGGGTCTTGTGGGGCATCTTGCAATTATACGGCTCCGTCCCGCCGACATTGGACGACAGCGCCGCCGCCCCGCACAATCTGCGGATATTCCGCTTCCTGCATGGGGAAAAATGAAGAAGACCATCATCGCCGCGCTGCTGGGCGGCACTCTGGCCGCCAGCGCAATGGCCGCCGCGCCGGACCCCGCCGTCGGCCGTCTGCTCGACAGCCTCGAATACAACTACGAGATCGACGACGACGGCGATTACAAGATGGTGTTCGACATGGAGGACGAGCGCTCGCAGCTGGTGTTCGTGCGCTCCCAGGTGGAGGAGTACGGCAGCCACCGCGTGCGCGAGGTATGGTCGCCGGCCTACCGTTCGCCGGGCCCGCAGCTGCCGGTGCAGGTGGCCAACCGCCTGCTGGAAGACTCCAACAACGCCAAGCTCGGCGGCTGGGTGAAGCAGCAGGACATGGCCATGTTCGTGGTCAAGCTCGATGCCGGGGCCTCGGCCGAGGTGCTGAGCGACGCGATCGAGGCGGCGATCCGCTCCGCCGACGCGATGGAGCTGGAGCTGACCTCGAAGGACGAGTTCTGAAGTGAGCGCGATCCCGTCCCGGCGCTGGCTGCCGCACGTCACCGTCGCCACCGTGGTGCCGCGCGACGGGCGCTTGCTGCTGGTGGAAGAGACCATCGATGGCCGGCAGGTACTCAACCAGCCGGCCGGCCACCTGGAAGCCGGCGAGAGCCTGCTGCAGGCGGCGGTGCGCGAGACCCGCGAGGAAACCGGCTGGGACGTGCGCCTGACCCACTACATCGGCACCTACCAGTGGACCGCCGGCGACGGTACGCCGTTCCTGCGCTTCGCCTTCGCCGCCGAACCGCTGGCGCACCACCCCGCCCAGCCGCTGGACGAGGGCATCGTGCAGGCGCTGTGGCTGGCGCCGGCGCAGCTGCAGGCCGAGTCCGCGCGCCTGCGCAGCCCGCTGGTATGGCAGGTGGTGGCCGACTGGCTGGGCGGCCAGCGCCACCCGCTGTCCCTGCTGAGGCAGGTCGCATGAGCCGGGTACGGATCGTGGTGGGCGTCTCCGGCGGCGTGGATTCGTCGGTGGCGGCGCTGCGGCTGGTGCAGCAGGGCGAGGCGGTGGCCGGCCTGTTCATGCAGAACTGGGCCGACGACGGCTCGGGCGAGTGCCGCGCCGAGGACGACCGCCGCGACGCGGTGGCGGTATGCGGCAAGCTCGGCATCCCGTTCCATTTCCGCGATTTCTCCAGCGAATACTGGCAGGGCGTGTTCGAGCACTTCCTGGCCGAGTACGCCGCCGGCCGCACCCCCAACCCGGACGTGCTGTGCAACCGCGAGGTGAAGTTCAAGCATTTCCTGGATGCGGCGCGCGAGCTGGGCGCCGAGCGCATCGCCACCGGCCACTATGCCCGCATCGACCGGCAAGACGGCCGCTGGCGGCTGCTGCGCGGGGCCGACCGCGGCAAGGACCAGAGCTACTTCCTGCACCAGCTGGGGCAGGAACAGCTGGCGGCGACGCTGTTCCCGATCGGCGGGCTGCAGAAGGACGACCTGCGCCGGATCGCCCGCGAGGCCGGCCTGCCGACCCACGCCAAGAAGGATTCCACCGGCATCTGCTTCATCGGCGAGCGCGACTTCCGCCAGTTCCTCTCGCAGTACCTCCCCGCCCGCCCCGGCGAGATCCGCGACCCGCAGGACCGGCGCATCGCCGAGCATCCGGGCGTGTTCTATTTCACCCTGGGCCAGCGCGAGGGCCTGAACATCGGCGGCGTCCGCGGCCGCCCGGCCGCCCCCTGGTACGTGGTCGGCAAGGACGTGGCCGGCAACGTGCTGTACGTGGACCAGGACCACGACAGTCCCTGGCTGCAGTCCGGCTGGCTGCGTTCGGAAACGGCGCACTGGATCGCCGGTGCGCCGCCGGCGACGCGTTTCGAGTGCACCGCGCAGACCCGCTACCGCCAGCCCGACGAGCCGTGCACGGTGCAGGTGGGCGACGACGGCAGCGTCGAGGTGCGTTTCGCGCGCCCGCAGCGGGCGGTCACGCCGGGGCAGTCGCTGGTGCTGTACGACGGCGAGCAATGCCTGGGCGGGGCGGTGATCGCCGCCACCGATGCGCCGCTGGAGCGGCGCCTGGGCACCCCTACTTTCCCTTCAGAGATATCCCGATGAGTTTTTCCCTCGACGACCGCGTACTGGCACTGGCGGGCATCGCGCAGGCGCTGCAGCAGGTGCGCCGCATCGCCGAAACCGGCCATTCCGAAGCCGCCGTGGTCCGCACCGCGATGGACAGCGTGTTCCGCATCGACGCCGACTCGCCGGCGGAGGTGTTCGGCGGCGCCGGCAACCTCGCCCCCGGGCTGCGCCTGCTGCAGGGCTATTTCCGCAACCAGAACAAGGACGAGGCGCTGCCGCGGCTGGCGCTGGCGGTGCTGCAGCTGGAGCGCCGCTTCGTGAAGGAAGGCGCCACCGTCGACAAGGTCGCCGCCGGCATCGAACGCGCCGCCGCGCAGGCCCGCGAACTGGGCGACAGCGCCCACCCGGACGTACTGGCGGCGATGGGCGGGCTGTATGCCGACACCATCAGCCAGTTGCGGCCGCGGGTCATGGTCCAGGGCAACCCGCACTACCTCGGCCAGGCCGGGGTGGTCGCCGAGATCCGCGCCCTGCTGCTGGCCGCGGTGCGCTCGGCGGTGCTGTGGCGCCAGGTCGGCGGCAACTACTGGGACTTCCTGTTCGCCAAGCGCGGCATGGTCGAAGCGGTGGAGCGGGCGCTGGCGTAATCGCGCGCTGGGGCCGGCGGCCGGCCGGGGCGCTGCCGTTCCTCCCGCTGCGGCTGGCGTACCGGAAAGAACCTGAGCGCCGGGCCCGGGGGATGCGGCCGGCGCCAGGCAACCGGCGCGGCACTGGATGACCAGTCTGCCGGCCGTTGCAACACACTTCCCGCCTGTTCATGGGAAACGGCACGCCTGCCTCCGGGCCTCGCGCGGTTCCGGCGCTCCCGATCGGCGCGTACGGCCACTGGGGGGGCGCGGCGACGGGCTTTCCACGCCGCGCGTCTTTTCCCCGGCGAAAGTCGCCGGGTGACCAGCGCCTTGCGCCGTCGTGAAGTACCTCCGCCTGTGCGGGGAGGACGGGTTTCGCTGGACGCTCTAAAGACCCCGGGGGTACGGCCGATACTGCATTCGTGACTCTCCCGAGAACATCCATGTACTCACGCATCGCTATCCGTCTGGCAGCCCCCCTGGCCATGACCTTCCTCGTCCTCTTCGCGGTCGGGTTCGAGTGGCCCGTCGCGGTTCGCTGGGCCATCCTGACCACGATGACCCTGAGCTGGCTCGTATTCGCCTACTGGTGCGTGCGCAGCCAGACCCAGCGTTCGCCCGAGCATGCGCGGATCCTGCGCGAGCAGGACCAGCTGCTCAACGAGCTGCGCAGCTTCGTCGGCAACGAGATCGACGGTTCGCGCAGCGAGATCGAGCGCGCCCGCGAACTGATCCGTCAGGCGGTGGGTGGACTGGGCAGCAGCTTCGATGCGATGAACCGCAAGTCGCGCCAGCAGAGCCAGGCGCTGGCCCGCATCGTCGACCGCGCCGGCGAGGAAGGCGGCGCCGGCGTCGATGTGGCCCGTTTCGCCCAGCACGCCAGCCAGCGGATGGAGCAGCTGGTGGAGGCGCTGGAACAGGTCAGCGGCCAGAGCAGCACCACGGTGCAGCACATCGACCAGATGGCGCAGCACCTGGACGGCATCTTCGCGCTGCTGGAGGACGTCAAGTCGATCGCCGACCAGACCAACCTGCTGGCGCTGAACGCGGCCATCGAGGCCGCCCGCGCCGGCGAGGCGGGCCGCGGCTTCGCGGTGGTGGCCGACGAGGTGCGCAACCTGTCCGAGCGCTCCACCACCTTCAACGAGCAGATCCGCAAGCTGGCGCACAGCTCCAAGGACGCCATCGCCAAGGTGCGCGAGACCGTCTCGCACATGGCCTCGCGCGACATGGACCGCTCCCGCGAAGCCCGCCAGGAAGCGGCGGCGATGCTGGACAACGTGGCGGCGATCAACAGCTCGCTCGGCGACGGCATGCGCGAGATCTCCGAATGCGGCCGTGCCATCGACAGCAGCGTGGCCGAGGCCGTGCGCGCCCTGCAGTTCGAGGACATCGCCACCCAGGCCCTGGGCGGGGTGCACACCCACCTGGATCGCCTGAGCGAGATCAACCGCGAGGCGGTCGCGCTGCAGGAACTGCTGCATCGCAATGGCGGCGTGTTCGACAGCGAGCTGGCCACCGCCCTGCAGCGCATGGGCAGCCGCCTGCGCGAGATGCGCAGCGAGTGGGAGCGGCCGCCGCACAAGCCGGTGAGCCAGCAGACCATGGGCGCCGGCACCGTGGAGCTGTTCTGATCCCACGGCCGCCAATGCATTGACGAAGCCCCGGCGCGAGCCGGGGCTTTTCTCGTACTGCCGCTTCGCCGATCCCCGATGTCCCTGACCTCCCCCTCCAACGACGACGACATCGCCCCCCTCCTGCCCGGAACCCAGGAGTCGCCGGCGGCATCCCCCGCGCAGGCGACGCGCCTGGCGCCGGGTGGCGTGCTGCAGCGCCTGGAAACGATGGCGCAGGCCGAGCTGGCGCAACTTGCCGCGCGGCCGCCGACAACACGACCGATCGACGATCCGATGCTGGCGGGGCTGGCCTGGGACCTGGGCCTTTGCGGCCGGGACGCGCTGCGCGGCGAGGATTGAGGCGGGCGCGGCGGAACGGAGGCCGGGGCATCCTTCCCTTCCTCCTGCAGCGACCGGCACCGGGGCAAGTCGCCGGCGACGATGGTTGCCAGTCGATGGCGGTTTCGGCGGCGGAGACGGCGCCCGTGCATTTCGCTGGGAACGACCGCCTGGAGTAATGCGGGCAGCAGCTGCCGGGCCGTCCATGGCAGCAAAGACCGGGAAGAGCCGGGGCGTGGACCTCCCCCGCGCCCCTTGCCCGTGGAGGAACGGTAGCCTGGAAGGACTCTTCACCGGGAGCGCTCCCCGGGGGATCCCGCCACCGTCCGGAAAGCTCGCGACGTGCGTCGCTCCTGCAATGTCCCGGCCGTGTTCCCGGCTATTTGCAGGAGCGATGCACGTCGCGACCGATGGTGCGCCAATCGCCAGGGAAAAACCGCGGCAACCGGAGACGAAGCCCCCGATCGACCGGCAGGCGGCGCTCGGCAGCGCCGACCGGCATGACTGGAAGCCGATCTGCATGACAGAAGCGGCCCGCCGGCGAACCACGGACCCGGACTGGCGCAGGCACGCGAATGCCGACCCAGGAGCCGCCCACGCCACATCGGCCGGCACAGGCCGGCACCCGCTCATGGGCCGAAGGAGAACGATGGGACAGGGTCGCAAGCCGCGGCGCCCCGCCCCGCACGGCAGGACCGGGGGACCGGAGATCGCGCGACCGGCAGCCGGCCGGGAAGCGCAGGATCAGCCGCGGGCGGCGAGTACCGCGACCGGCGCGGCCGGCCGCACCGTGGAGTCCGCCTGGCCCTGGCGCAGCCATTGCGCCAGGTCGCGCGGCGGCAGCGGCCGCGAGTACAGGTAGCCCTGGATCTCGTCGCAGCCCTGGCGGCGCAGCATCGCGTCCTCCTGTGCGGTTTCCACGCCCTCGGCCACCACCTGCATCCCCAGCGCATGGCCGAGGTGGACGATGGCCTGGGTGACCTCGGCGGTGCCGGCATCGTGCAGCATGCCCTGCACGAAACTGCGGTCGATCTTCAACCGCTGTACCGGGAAGCGGTTGAGGTAATGCAGGTTGGAGAAACCGGTGCCGAAGTCGTCCACCGCCAGCGGCACGCCGTGCTGCTCGAAGGTATCGAAGCAGTGACGCAGGGCATCGGTGTCGCGGATCAGCGCCGATTCGGTCAGCTCCAGCTCCAGTCGCTGCGGTGGCCAGTTGTGCCGGCGGCAGATGTCGATCACCCGTTCGGCGAAGCCGCGGTCGCGCAGCTGCACCGCCGACACGTTCACGGCGATGCGGTCGAATTCCAGTCCGGCCGCGCCCCAGGCCGCTGCCTGGCGGCAGGCCTCGGCGATCACCCAGTCGCCGATGCGGACGATCTCCCCGCATTTCTCGGCGATGGGGATGAACTCGGCGGGGCTGCAGTCGTCGTGCCCCGGCCGGTTCCAGCGCAGCAGCGCCTCGATCGCCGGCAGTTGCCCGGCGTCGATGTTGACCAGCGGCTGGTAGACCAGGGTGAACTCCTCGCGCTCGAGCGCGCCGTGCAGCGCGTGCTCGATCTCCAGCCGCCGCTGGATGCGCACCAGCGCGTCTCGGCTGTAGTACTGGCAGGTGTTGCGGCCGGCTTCCTTGGCCGCGTACATCGCCGCATCCGCGGCGCGCAGCAGCGATTCGAAATCCTGCCGGCCCTCCTCCTGCAGCGCGATGCCGACGCTGGCGCCGACCTTCAGGGTGGCGTCGCCGCGATGCAGCGGTTCGGCCAGCGAGGCGATCAGCTTGCGCGCCACGTGCCCGGCGTCCTCGGGAGCCGCCAGGTCGCGCAGGATCACCAGGAACTCGTCGCCGCTGAAGCGGCCGAACAGGTCGTTGTTGCGCAGGTTCTGGTGCAGGCGCGCGGCCGCCGCCTTGAGCAGCATGTCGCCGGTGGCATGGCCAAAGGTGTCGTTGATGCTCTTGAAGCCGTCCAGGTCGATGAACAGCATCGCCAGGGTGCTGCCGCGCGCCTGCGCGTCGGCCATGGCCTTGCCGGCCTGTTCGCGCAGCATCATGCGGTTGGGCAGGCCGGTCAGCAGGTCGTAGTGGGCCAGCAGCTCGATGCGCTCGTTGGCCTCGCGCTCGCGGGTGATGTCGCGGAACAGCACCACGAAGCGTTCGGGCAGCCCGTCGCGCCGGTCCAGTTCGATCAGCACCTGGACCCAGATGCGGTCGCCCGAGTGCCGGTAGAAGCACAGGTCCAGCTGCTCGGGCAGGCCGCCGCCGGCGATCCGCACCAGCGCCGCCTCGAAGGCGTCGCGCGAATCCGCGGTATACAGCGCCAGCGCCTGATCCAGGGTGACCGGTTCCTTGCGCAGGCCGTGGATGCGGTAGCACTCCTCGGTCCACTGCATGCGGCGGGTGGCGACCTCGATCTCGCAGCCGCCGATCCGGCCCAGCGCCGAGACCCGGTTGAGCAGCTCGGTACGCCAACGGATCAGGGCATCGGTCTGGTGCTGTTCGCTGACGTTCTGCACCTGCCCCACCACCCGCTGCATGCGGCCTTCGGCGTCCAGCAGCGGCTGCATCCATACCCGCAGGTACAGGGTGAGGTCGCTGTCGCCGAGCAGTTCCAACTCCAGGCTGCACGGCTTGCTGTCGTGCTGGATCCGCTGCCAGGCGGCCTGCAGCTGCCGGCGCGAGCCGCGACCCAGTCGCCGCAGCCAGCCGCGGCGCTGCACCAGCTGCCCCGGTTGCAGGCCGATGGCCGCGTGCAGTTCCGGCGACCACCAGAAGCGGTTGCCGGCACGCTCCCAGCCCCAGCTGCCCATACTGGCGATGCGTTGCGCCTGCCCCAGCTGCATCTGCTGGTCGCGCAGGCGCTCTTCCATCTGTTTCTGCTGCTGGATGTCGGTATGGGTACCGATCATCCGCAACGGCTGCCCGTCGACGGTGTGGGCGACCACCCGGCCACGGTCCAGGATCCAGTGCCAGCTGCCGTCGTCCAGGCGCAACCGGTACTGGCAGCTGTAGGCGCCGCTCCGACCCTGCAGGTGGGCCTGGATCGCCTCGCGCATGCCGGGCTGGTCGTCCGGGTGCACCCGCTCGAACAATTCGCCGGTACTGAGCGTCGGCCACTGCTCCACTTCGCCGGGCAGGCCGTGCCAGCGGCGCGAGCGGAATATGGTGTCGCCGGGGATGTCCCAGTCCCACAGTCCGTGCCCGGCGCTTTCCAGCGCGATTTCCCAGCGGCTGCCGGTATGGCCCGGCGGTTCCGGGACGCTGAAGGTATACGCCAGCACCTGGCCGTCCTCGCCCCTCACCGCACGCAGCCAACCTTCGCAACGGCCGCTGTCGCCGCCGGGCAGGCTGCAGGCGGCCATGCCGTCGGCAGCCGCCAGCGACCTGGCCCCATCCAGCAGTCCGCAATAGGCGGCAGCGGTTTCCGGCAGCCCCAGAGCGCTGGCAAGCGGATTGGCGGCAAGCGGCCGGCCGGCACTGTCCAGGATCAACAGGGCCGAGTTCAGCGGATGCTGCAACAGACTTGCGATTACGCCCTGATCCACGCGATGGAACTCCGATCACCCACCCGATTTCCGGGAACTCAGGTATTAACGGCGGCGCCCGCATTTAATTGAACGGCGATGCCGTTCGTGCGGGCGTTGCCGCTAAGATGGCGGAGCGCCCAACCGTCATGCAGCCACCGGACCATGCTCCCAGACAGCCGTCCTGCGCCATCGTCGACCCCGGATGTTCCGTTCGCCCGCACGCTGAAGCGCGGCATGTGGCGCATCGTCGCGCTGTACGTGTCGCTGGGTCTGCTGTGGATCGTCGGCAGCGACGCGCTGATCGGCCGCTTGTCGCCCGACCTGGTCGCCGCCACGCGGTTGCAGACCTTCAAGGGCGCCGCCTTCATCCTCGCCACCGGCGGCCTGCTGGCGCTGCTGCTGCAGCCGCTGGTGCGCGGGGTGGTGCGGGCCCACGAGCGGCTGGCCAGCACCGCCGCCAACTACCGGCAGATGTTCCAGGGCAATGCCGGCCCGATGCTGGTCTACGACCTGGCCACGCTGCGGGTGCTCGACGTCAATCCGGCGGCAGTGGCGTTCTTCGGCTGGTCGCGCGACGAGTTCGTCCAGCTCTCGCTCGAAGCACTGTGGCCCGAAGGCCCGATGGAGGAGCTGGACCAGATCGTCGCCGGGCTGCGGGAACACCCGGAGGAGACCTGCATCGTCACCCACCCGCTGCGGCTGCGCGACGGCAGCACCCGATCGATGGAGCTGCGCAGCAACGCCATCGACTACGCCGGCCTTCCCGCACGGCTGCTGATCGCCATCGACCGCAGCGCCGAAGCGCAGGCCCAGCGGCGCCGCGACCAGGCGCTGGCACGGTTGCAGGAGGCCCACGAGATCGCCCGCATCGGCGCCTGGGAACTGGACCCGGCCAGCGGCCTGGGGTTGTTCTCCGACCAGGTGTACCTGCTGCTGGGAAGGCGTCCCCCGGCGGCCCCGCGCTGGCACCGGATCGAGGAACTGCTGGTGCCCTCGGACCCCTCCACCGCCGCCCACAACGAGCAACTGGTCGCCGACATGTGCTCGGGCAGGATGGTGCAGATCGACGTGCTGCTGCCGCTGCTGGCGATGGATGGCCGGGTACTCACGGTCCACCTGCGCGCCGAAAGCGGCACCGACGAGACCGGCCAGCCGCGCATCCACGGCACCCTGCAGGACGTGACCGAGCGCGAGCAGTCGCGGCGCCTGCTGCGCGAGCGCGAGGAACAGTTCCGCGAACTGGTGCGGGTACTGCCGGACGGCGTGGTGATCCTGTCCGATGGCCACGTGCTGTACGTCAATTCCGCCGGCGCGGCGCAGTTCGGTTGCAGCAGCGAAAGCCTGCTGGGCGAGCCGCTGTCCAGCCTGGTCGACGCCGCCGACCTGCCGCGGGTGCGCGAGCAGCTGCTGGTCCCGACGTCGCAGCGCGACGCCGCGCCCCTGACCTCGCGCATGCGCCGCCGCGACGGCAGCCTGTTCCAGGCCAGCCTGGCCGACGGCGACGTGCGCTACGGCGGCCGCGACTGCAAGCTGCTGATCGTGCGCGACCTCAGCGAACCCGAACGCATCCGCGACGCGCTGGAAACCAGCAACCGCGAACTGCAGGCGATGGCGCGGCGGCTGTTCTCGCTGCAGGAGGACGAGCGCCGCGCGATCTCGCGCGACCTGCACGACGACATCGGCCAGGCCATCACCGCGATGAAATTGTCGGCGCACGCGGCGCTGGACGAACCGGACGAGGCGCGCCGCGGCGAGGACCTGCAGCAGATCGTCTCGCTGGCCGATGCCACCATCACCAAGCTGCGCAACCTGTCGATGCTGCTGCGGCCACCGCAGCTCGATGCGCTCGGCCTGGAAGCGGCGTTGCGCTGGCAGGCCGGCATGCTGTTCCGTTCCTCGTCGGTGGAACTGCTGCCGGAGATCGAACAGTTGCCGCAGCGTCCCAGCGGCGAGATCGAGCAGGCCTGCTTCCGCATCGCCCAGGAAAGCCTGACCAACGTGCTGCGCCATGCCTGCGCCGGGCAGGTGCAGCTGCGGCTCAGCGACGAGGGCGGCCACCACCTGCGCCTGCAGGTCAGCGACGATGGCGACGGTTTCGATCCGGACGGCCCGCGCGGCCTGGGCCTGATCGTCATGCGCGAGCGCGCGCAGACCGCTGGCGGCACCCTGCACATCGCCTCCTCCCCCGGGGCCGGCACCCGGGTCGACCTGCGGCTGCCCTACCGGCCGGCGGCCGCCCCCCTGAACGAACCTGCGGAACCCTGATCCAATGTGGACCCCCTCCCCGCCCCTGGACGGTGCCGACCGCCTGGGCTCCGGCAATCCCGAACTGCAGGCGATGGTCGCCGAGGCCGCCGCCGGCGGCACGCCGCTGATGCTGCTGCACGTGGACATCGACCATTTCGCCTCGGTCAACGAGAACATGAGCGCCGAGGTCGGCGACCAGGCGCTGGTGCTGATCGCGCAGCGGCTGCACGACCACCTGCAGGGACGCGGCCGGCTCTGGCGCCACGGCAGCGACGAATTCCTGATCGCGGTGCCGCGCCTGCCCGGCGTCGCCCTGCCGGAAGATTTCGCCGAGGACATCCGCCAGCAGCTGGAGCTGCCGCTGGCGGTACTGCCCTACACGCTATTCCTGACCGGCAAGATCGGCGTGAGCCTGTGCCCGGAACACACCACCCAGGCGAGCCGGCTGCTCGACCATGCCGAGGATGCGCTCCACCAGGCCGCCCGCGAAGGCGGCAACATCGTCCACATGTATGCGGTGGACACCCCCAGCAGCCCGCACAGCGAGAGCATCATCTCCCGGCAGATCGTCGACGCCATTCCCAACGGCGAGCTGCGGCTGCGCTACCAGCCGCTGGTCAGCGCCCGCGACGGCCACGTGGTGGGCATGGAAGCGCTGCTGCGCTGGCAGTCGCCGACCCTGGGCATGCTGGTGCCGGAACGTTTCATGCGTACCGCCGAACGCCTGGGCATCATCGTCCAGATCGGCGGCTGGGTGCTGGAAATGGCGCTGCGCCAGGCGCGGGCGTGGCGCGACCAGGGTTTCGACGACCTCAACATCGCGGTCAACGTCTCCACCCTGCAGCTGTTGCGGCCCAACTTCTTCGCCGAAGTGATGGCCGCGCTGCAGGCGGCCGGCGTGCCGCCGCGGATGCTGACCCTGGAGATCAACGAAAGCGCGCTGACCAACAACGTCAACTTCGTCCACGAGACCCTGGCCAACCTGCGCCACGAGGGCATCAGCCTGAGCCTGGACAACTTCGGCACCGGCGATTCCAGCCTCAGCGCGCTGGTGCGCTACCCGGTGGACAAGCTGAAGATCGACCGCAGCTTCATCAAGAGCGCGCCGGTCGGCAACCGCGAGGCCGCCATCGCCCGCGCCATCATCGCCATGGGCCACCAGCTGGGCATGACCGTGATCGCCAACGGCGTCGAGTCGCAGGCGCAACTGGGCTTCCTGCGGCGCAACGACTGCGACGTGTTCCAGGGCTACCTGTTCGGCGAACCGATGTCCGCCGACGCCGCCGGCCTGACCCTGCGCCGCCGCTACCTGCGCCCGGAGGCGTTCGCCGAGACCCGCCCGGACCGCACCCTGCTGCTGCTCGACGACGAGGAGAACGTGCTGCGCTCGCTGGTGCGGCTGTTCCGCCGCGACGGCTACCGCATCCTTGCCGCGGGCAACGTGCGCGACGCCTTCGACCTGCTGGCGATCAACGACGTGCAGGTGATCCTGTCCGACCAGCGCATGAGCGACATGAGCGGCACCGAGTTCCTGGGCCGGGTGAAGATGCTGTACCCGGACACCATCCGCCTGGTGCTGTCCGGCTACACCGACCTGAACACCGTCACCGACGCGATCAACCGCGGCGCGATCTACCGCTTCCTGACCAAGCCGTGGAACGACGAGGAACTGCGCGAGCACATCCGCCAGGCGTTCCGCACCCACGACGAGAAGCGCCGCAGCGACGGCGCCTGAGTTGCCGGCCCGGCGATCTTCCGCCGGCGCTGGCCGTTTGCCCGCGACGGCATGGTCCCCGGTACCGTTCTCCCGGGGCATTCGCGGTCGGAAACCCTGCCGCCTCATCGTTCGCGACTGACGTCGCTCCTACAGTTTTCCGCCGTTGCAGGAGCGACGTCAGTCGCGAGCTTTTCCCCGGAGCGGCGCTCAGGCCGCCTTGGGCTGGCGCACCGGCAGCACGATGCGGAAGCGCGAGCCCTCGCCCGGGGTGCTGTCCAGGTCGATGCGGCCGTGGTGCTTGTTGACGATGCCGTAGGAGATCGACAGTCCCAGCCCGGTGCCGCTGCCCACCGGCTTGGTGGTGAAGAACGGGTCGAAGATGCGCTGGCGCAGTTCCGGGGAAATGCCCGAACCGGTGTCGGCGAATTCGACCCATACGTGGTCGCCTTCGGCCCCGGTGCTGACGGTGATGGTGCCGCGCTCGGCGATGGCATGGCCGGCGTTGAGCAGCATGTTCATGTAGACCTGGTTGAGCTCGGACGGCAGGCACTCGATCATCGGCAGCTCGCCGTAGCGACGCTCCAGCGTGATCTTGTACTTGAGCTCGTTCCAGATGATGTTGATGGTCGACTCCAGCCCGGCGTGCAGGTCCACCAGCTTCCACGACTCGTCGCGGCCGGAATAGGAGAAGTCCTTCAGGTCGCGCACGATCCGGGTCACCCGCTCGATGCCCTCGCGCGACTCGGCCATCAGCTGCGGCAGGTCGCGGCTGATGAAGTCGATGTCGAAACGCTGGCGGATGTCGTCGATCTCCGGGATCAGCGCCTTCGGGTCGGGCGCGCGCAAGGCGCGCTCGTAGGCCTCGATCACCGTGAACAGGCTGCGCAGGTATTCCTGCAGGCTGCCCAGGTTGGAGTGCACGTAGCCGATCGGGTTGTTGATCTCGTGGGCCACGCCGGCGGCAAGCTGGCCGATGGAGGCCATCTTCTCCGACTGCAGCAGTTTTTCCTGGGCGCCGTTCAGGCGCAGGTAGGCCTGGCGCAGTTCGGCATGGCGCTGCTGCAGTTCGCGCTCGTAGTCTTCCTGGCCTTCGATGTTGTGGAACAGCGCCAGGTAGTAGCCGTCCGCGTTCTGCGGATGGTGGTAGACATGGGCGATCACCACCCGTTCGCCGACCGGCAGGCTGCCGCTCCAGGCGCCGCTGTCGCGGGCCTGCGACAGCGCGTGGGCCGGCAGCAGTTCCACCAGCCGCCGGCCATAGCTGCCGGCATCGTCGACCCCGGCCTTGCCGAACAGGTCGCGGACGATGCCGTTGGCCAACGCCACCGCACCGTCCTCGCGGAACAGCAGCATGCCCTCGCGCATCCGCTCGGCAAGCGCCAGCAGGGTCTCGGTGGTGGGCAATGGCACGGCGACGCGGGATTCGGGGGCAGTCACGTTGCTTCGATGGGCAGCGGAAAGGCCGCTCAATATACCCGCAACCCGCCGCCGGGCGCTGGCCTGCGGCGGCAATTCCAGTGTGCGGCGCCTGCGCCGGTCAGGCGATGGCCAGCGGCCGTCGCGTGTGCAGCAGGTGCGATTGGCCCTTGGCGTCGTAGGCCGAGGCGCTCTCGCTGCGCCCCAGCTGCTGCAGCGCCCAGTTCACCTCGCGCCGGCGCCGCGACAGCAGCACGCCGTTGGCGCGGTTGCGCTCGGCCAGTTCCTGCAGTTGCTCGGCCTCGCCCAGCGGCAGGTCCGCTTCCAGTGCCCGCAGCGCCTCGAGCTTGTCGCCGGTGGCGCGGATCAGGGCCTGCACGTCGTGCTCGATCAACGCCTGGCGCTCGCCGTCCAGGGCATCGCTGAGGCGCTGCAATGGCTCGCTCATGGCCGGGCTCATCCGCCGATCTGCTGGTCCAGCTCGAGCATGCGGCTGGCGATGGCTTCCGGGTCGATCCGGTAGCTGCCGTTCTGCAGCGCCTCGCGCACCGCCTGCACCCGGCCCTGGTCGATCGCCGGGGCATTGGACAGTTCGCGCTGCAAGGCCTGCAGGTTGGCGGCTTCGCCGGTCAGGCGCAGGCTGTCGCCGGCCTCGACCGCCTGCGTGCGCGCCTCGCCCACCGGCGCCGGCTTGGCATTGAGGGCCACGCCGCGCAACTGGGCGCTGGCCTGGAGGCTGCCGTCGATTTTCTGGCTCATGGAAGGTAGTCCTGAATACGGTTCGATAGAAATAACGGCCGCCGCCGGGCGATCTTTAGGGGGCAGATTATCAGCGCGAGACCAGCACGTCGCCGCTGCCGGCCACGGTGCCCTGCACCACCCGCCGCGAAGACAGGTTTTCGACCGTGACCCGCTCGTTCTCGCCGCCGTCGGCAAGCGCGCGGCCCGCCACCCGGACCTCGACCCCGCCGCGGCGCGAGACCAGTTCCACGCTGTCGCCACGGCGGATCAGCCGCGGCGCCAGCAGGTCGCTGGCCGACAGCAGGGTGCCGGCCTGCAGGGTCCGCCGGGCCACCCGCCCCACCGCTGCGGCCGGGTCGGCCAGGGCGGCGCCGGCGATGCGCGAGGCATCGCGGGTGCTGGTGGTGATATCGGCGGCGGTCACGGTTTCTCCAGCGCTCAGGCCGCGGTTGAGGATCAGCACGGTCTGGTTGCGGCGTACCTTCACCGGCACGAACAATCTCCAGCCGCTGGCCTGCGGACAGCTGACCTCCACGGTGCTGGTGCCGGTCGGCTGCGCCTGCAGCGCCGCCGGGCAGGCCGGCAAGCGCAGCGCCGAATCCAGCACGGCCTCGCCTTCGCTGCCGGCCGGCAGCGTCGACAACGCCGCCGCGCGGATCGAATCGACCGACTGGAAACCGCCCGCCCGGGCCGGGGCGGCGAGCATCAGGCAGGTGAGCAACAACATGAGAAGACGCATCGGCGACTCCGGCAGCAATGGAACTGGCCCAGACCGATGCAAGCGCCGTGCCGCAGCGGCCATGCGACATCGCGCGCCGCGGATCGCATCCGGCCCTCAAGTTCCGCCGCCGCAGCGCCGATACCTGCAGCATGTCCCATGACCTGCTCAACCGCATCGACCAGCGTACGCGACTGGCCGGCCACAATCGTCTGGCCCTGCTGCTGTTCCGGCTGGGTGGACGTCAGCTTTTTGGCGTGAACGTGTTCAAGGTGCAGGAAGTGCTGCGCCGGCCCTCGCTGTTCCAGGTTCCCGGGCTGCCGCAGCAGTTCGCCGGCGTGGCCGACGTGCGCGGCCGCTCGGTGCCGGTACTGGACCTGGGGCTGGCGATCGGCCATCCCGAGCGCGAACCCGACGCCGATACCGCCCCCGGCTACCTGGTGGTGACCGAGTTCAACCGCTCGATCCAGGGGTTCCTGGTCAGCGGCGTCGAACGGATCGTCAACATCGCGGTCGAGGACATCCACCCGCCGCCGGAGCTGGGCGCCGAATCCAGCTACCTGACCGCCGTGACCCGCTTCCAAGGCGAGCTCATCCAGGTGATCGACGTCGAGAGCGTGCTGGCCGACATCGCCCAGCTGCGCAACGAAGCGGTGCTGGACCCGTCGATGGCGCTGCCCTCCGATGCGCCGCCGCTGCAGGTGCTGGTGGTGGACGATTCGCGGGTGGCGCGCCAGCAGATCCGCAGCGTGCTCGACCAGCTGGGGGTGACCGCCACCCTGCTGTCCGACGGCCGCCAGGCGCTGGACCACCTCTTGCAGATCCATGCCGCCGGCGAGAACCCGGCCGAACGCTACGCCATGGTCATCTCCGACATCGAGATGCCGGCGATGGACGGCTACACGCTGACGACGGAAATCCGGCGCCATCCGGGCCTGGCCGGCCTGTACGTGCTGCTGCATACCTCGCTGTCGGGCGTATTCAACAACGCCATGGTCGAGCGCGTGGGCGCCAACGCCTTCGTCGCCAAGTATTCGCCGCACGAACTGGCCGATTTCGTGCTGGAACGCCTGCGCCAGGTCGCCTCCGCCGCCGCGGCCTGATCCTTCTCCGCTTCAGGGGGAGGTCCGGCCGGCCCCGCTTCCACCGGGCCGGCCGGCCCATTACCGCCCGCCGCCGCATCATGCACGGGCCCGCACAACCGGCCCCGCCGCCCCTGCCGATCGCCGCGGGCAGGGCCGGCTTCTGGCACGCCGCTTGCCTCTACCCCGGCAACGTTCCGTGGGAAGCGCGCCATGCCCAACCTGATTTCCGACTACCTGGGGGTCCATGCCCAGGCCATGCCGTTGCGCGAGCAGCGGATGAAGATCATCGCCAGCAACCTGAGCAACGCCGACACCCCCGGCTACAAGGCGACCGACCTGGACTTCGACGCGGCCCTGCGCCATGCCCAGGGCAGCGCCGGCAACGGGCAGCTGACCGCCACCGACGCGCAGCACTACCGCATCGGCGGCGACGGCCTGAACCCGTTCCAGGTGCTGCGCGAAGGCCTGCAGCCCAGCCTTGACGGCAACACCGTCGACCCGGATGCCGAACGTGCCGCCTATGGCCGCGCCGCGCTGGAATACCGCGCCTCGCTCAGCTTCGTCGAGTCGAAGGTGCGTTCCATGCTGACCGCCATCACCGGCCAATAACGGAGCGCCGCCATGAGCAACCTGCCCATCTTCGACATCGCCGGTTCCGCGCTGCAGGCGCAGTCGGTGCGCATGAGCACCATCGCCTCGAACCTGTCCAACGCCGACTCGCTGGCCGGCTCGCCCGAGGCCGTCTACAAGCCGCTGGAACCGATCTTCCAGGCCGTGACCAGCCGCGAGGACCCCAACCTGACCTCGGTGCAGGTGAAGGAAATCCGCGAAAGCGACGCCGCGCCGATCAAGCGCTACGAACCCAACCATCCGCTGGCCGACGGCGACGGCTACGTCTATGCGCCGGACATCGACCCGGTCGCGCAGATGGTCAACCTGATCTCCACCTCGCGCAATTACCAGGCCGGCGTGGAGATGCTCAACACCGCCAAGGAACTGGCGCTGGCCACCCTGACCATGGGCCGCTGAGCGCACGCCCCGGAGCATCGAACATGACCACCACTTCCAACGTCGGCAGCGACGTCTATTCCGCGCTGGGGCTGACCGGCAACGGCACCACCACCAACAAGAAGAAGGACACCCTGGACCAGGCCGACTTCCTGCGCCTGATGACCACCCAGCTGCAGCACCAGGATCCGCTCAAGCCGATGGACAACAGCCAGATGGTGGCGCAGATGGCGCAGCTGTCGACCGTACAGGGCATCAACGACCTCAACAGCACGGTCCAGGGCTTCCAGCAGGCGATGTCCAGCGACCAGATCCTGCGCGGCGCCGCGCTGGTGGGCCACGAGGTGCTGGTGCCGTCGAGCAAGCTCGCGCTGGAGGACGAGGGCGACGTCAGCGGCACCGTCGCGGCGCCGTCGGCCGGCTTCGTCACCGTCGACGTCACCGACGCCAACGGCGTGCTGGTCAGGCAGGTCAGCGTGGAGGCCAAGGAGGCCGGCGAAGTGGCGTTCTCCTGGGACGGCACCGACACCGCCGGCAACCGCATGCCGGCCGGCAGCTACAGCATCAGCGCCAGCCACAGCGACACCAGCGGCGAGAAGACCAAGCTCAACACCTACGTGCAGGCACCGGTGGAGAGCGTGACGGTGGGCTCGGACGGGCTCTACCTCAACCTCAAGGGCCTGGGTACGGCCCCGATCGACTACGTGCTCCGCATCAGCTGAGCCGGCCAACAGGAACCAACCAAGGAACTCCCATGAGCTTCAACATATCGCTGTCCGGCATCAACGCCGCCAATGCCGATCTGAACGTCACCGCGAACAACATCGCCAACGTCAACACCACCGGCTTCAAGGAGTCGCGCGCCGAGTTCGCCGACCTGTTCTCGTCCACCAGCTACGGCCTGTCGCGCAACGCCATCGGCTCGGGCGTGCGCCTGACCAACGTGGCCCAGCAGTTCTCGCAGGGCAACATCGACACCACCGGGCGCAGCCTGGACCTGGCGATCGAGGGCGAAGGCTTCTTCACCCTGAACATGAACGGCGCCCGCGTGTACTCGCGCGCCGGCAACTTCCAGCCCGACAGCAACGGCTACGTGATCAATCCCCAGGGCGCACGCCTGCAGGTGTTCGCACCGAACGCCGACGGCACCAACTTCGATTCCGGCCGCCTGACCGACCTGCAGCTGCTGACCACCGACAGCCCGCCGCGGCAGACCACCTCGGTCGACCTGATGTTCACCCTGCCCGGCAACGCCTCCGAGCCCACCGTCAGTCCGTTCGACCCGACCGACTCCAACAGCTACAGCCATTCCACCGGCGGCGTCACCGTGTACGACTCGCTGGGCGTGGGCCACACCCAGACCTCGTACTTCGTCAAGACCGCCAACCCGAACGAATGGGAGGTCTACAACTACGTCGACGGCGTCGCCGCCGGCGCGCCGACCACCCTGCAGTTCTCCGACAGCGGCGCGCTGACCGCCCCGGCCAACGGCCAGATCACGCTGGATCCGTTCACCCCCAGCACCGGCGCCGGCGTGCTGAACATGTCGCTGAACCTTTCCGGCTCCACCCAGTACGGCGAGAAGTTCGCCCTGCGCGACACCCGCCAGGACGGCTATGCCGCCGGCAAGCTCAACGAGATCAGCATCTCCGCCGACGGCGTGGTCTACGCGCGCTACTCCAACGGCGACGACCGGCCGCTGGGCCAGGTGGCGCTGACCACCTTCAACAATCCGCAGGGGCTGCAGAACCAGGGCAACAACCTGTGGGCCGAGACCTTCGCCTCGGGCACCCCGCGCACCGGCGCGCCGGACACCTCCGACCTGGGACAGGTCCAGTCCGGCTCGCTGGAAGCCTCCACCGTCGACCTGACCGAGCAGCTGGTGAACATGATCACCGCCCAGCGCAACTTCCAGGCCAACGCACAGATGGTCTCCACCCAGGACCAGATCACCCAGACCATCATCAACATCCGTTGATGAGGGCCGCTGACCGCACCACGGGATACCGCTGATGGACAAGGCTCTCTACGTCGCCATGACCGGTGCCCGCGCCTCGCTGCAGGCGCAGGGCACGGTGTCGCACAACCTGGCCAATACCGACACCCCCGGCTTCAAGGAAGCGCTGGCCAATACCGAGGCCTTCCGCATCCAAGGCCCGGGCCATCCCTCGCGCATCGACGCGCTGCACGTGGACGCCGGCTTCAACCGCCGCGTCGGCGCGCAGATGGTCACCGGCAACGCGCTGGACCTGTCGCTGCAGGAGGGCAACTGGCTGGCGGTGCAGGCGCCCACCGGCGGCGAGGCCTATACCCGTGGTGCGGCGCTGTCGCTCACCCCCAATGGCCAGCTGGTGACCGCCGGCGGCCATCCGGTGCTGGACGAGAACGGCAATCCCCTCGCCGTTCCGCCCTACCAGGCGCTGGAAATCGGCAACGACGGCACGCTCTCGATCATCCCGCAGGGCGAAGGCCCGCAGACCATGGCCATCATCGGCCGCGTGCGCGTGGTGCAGGCGCCGGACGAGCGGCTCGAACGCGGGCTGGACGGGCTGATGCGCAACACCGACCCGCAGCAGCCGTTCGCCCAGGCCGCCGGCAAGGCGCTGGACAGCGGCGTGCTGGAAGGCAGCAACGTCGATGCCGCCGGCGCGCTGGTGCAGATGATCCAGCTGCAGCGGCAGTTCGAGATGCAGGTCAAGGTGATCAAGCACGGCGACGAGAACGCGCGCAGCGCCAACACCCTGCTGCGCCTGAGCAGCTGACGCCGGGGCACGACGTAAAACCGGCGCGGTTCTGGCACGCGCCATGCATCAGCAAGTACAGGGGCCGCCACCGGCGGCCGGCACCATCAGCAGAGGATCGTTCCATGAATCAGGCTTTGTGGGTCGCCAAGACCGGACTGGATGCGCAGCAGACGCGCATGTCGGTCGTATCCAACAACCTGGCCAACACCAACACCACCGGTTTCAAGCGCGACCGTGCCAGTTTCGAGGACCTGCTGTACCAGCAGGTGCGCCAGCCCGGCGGCTCGACCTCGGCGCAGACGCAGCTGCCGACCGGCCTGCAGCTGGGTACCGGCGTGCGGGTGGTCTCCACTTCCAAGCATTTCGAACAGGGCAGCCAGCAGCAGACCGGCCGCGCCCTGGACGTGATGGTCAACGGCCGCGGCTTCTTCGAAGTGATGATGCCCGACGGCAGCTCGGCCTATACCCGCGACGGCACCTTCCAGATCAACGCCCAGGGCGAACTGGTCACCAACAGCGGCCACCCGGTGCAGCCGGGCATCCAGATCCCCGAAGGCGCGCAGTCGGTGACCATCGGCAGCGACGGCACCATCAGCGTCAAGATGGCCGACGAAGCGGCCTCGGTGGAAATCGGCTCGCTGAGCCTGACCGACTTCGTCAACCCCGCCGGCCTGCAGGCCAGGGGCGAGAACCTGTTCGTCGAAACCACCGCCTCCGGCCCGGCGCAGAACGGCACCCCCGGCCTCAACGGCCTGGGCACCGTGGTCCAGGGCGCACTGGAAGGCAGCAACGTCAACGTGGTCGAGGAGCTGGTGTCGATGATCGAGACCCAGCGCGCCTACGAGATGAACGCCAAGGCCATCTCCACCACCGACCAGATGCTGTCCTACCTCAACAACAACGTCTGATCCCGCCTTCCCGGATACCGCCATGTCCCGTCTTCTTCCCCTTGTCCGCCTGACCGCTGCCGCCACCGGCATCGCCCTGCTGGGCGGCTGCGTGATCGCCGGCGATGTGCGCCCGTATCCGCCGATGGCGCCGGTGGCGCCCATCGTCGCGCCGTCGGCCGCCCCCAGCGCCGGGGCGATCTACGCCGCCGGCCCCGGCCTGAACCTGTATGGCGACCGCCGTGCACGCGACGTCGGCGACCTGCTCACCATCGTGCTGGTGGAAAGCACCACCGCCAGCACCACCGCCAGCACCGCGATCAGCAAGGAATCGGAAGTCGGCATCGGTACCCCGACCCTGTTCGGCGCGCCGGTCACGCTCGGCGGCAAGGACATCCTCAGCGCCTCGGCCAGCGGCGAGCGCGACTTCAACGGCCGCGGCAACAGCGCGCAGAGCAACCGCCTGCAGGGCAGCGTCACCGTGACCGTGGTGCAGCGCCTGGCCAACGGCAACCTGGTGGTGCAGGGGCAGAAGAACCTGCGCCTCAACCAGGGCGACGAGCTGGTGCAGATCCAGGGCATCGTGCGCTCGGCCGACATCGCCGCCGACAACACCATCGCCTCCAGCAAGGTGGCCGACGCCCGCATCGCCTACGGCGGCCGCGGCCCGGTGGCGCAGTCCAACGCGATCGGCTGGCTGGGCCGCTTCTTCAACTCGGCGCTGGCGCCGTTCTGAGCATCGACATGAGCCTGCATACCCTCTCCTCGCGCCTGTTCGCCATCGCCCTGCTGGCGCTGGCCGGTGCCGCTCCCGCCAGTGCCGAGCGCATCAAGGACCTGGCCCAGGTCGGCGGCGTGCGCGGCAACGCGCTGGTCGGCTACGGCCTGGTCGTGGGCCTGGACGGCAGCGGCGACCGCACCAGCCAGGCGCCGTTCACCGTGCAGAGCCTGAAGAACCTGCTGGGCGAGCTGGGCGTCAACGTGCCGGCCAACGTCAACCCGCAGCTGAAGAACGTGGCGGCGGTGGCGATCCACGCCGAGCTGCCGCCGTTCGCCAAGCCCGGCCAATCGATCGACATCACCGTCTCCTCGATCGGCAACTCGGTCTCGCTGCGCGGCGGCTCGCTGCTGATGGCGCCGCTCAAGGGCGCCGACGGCCAGGTCTATGCCATCGCCCAGGGCAACCTGGTGGTGGGTGGCTTCGGCGCGCAGGGCCGCGACGGCTCGCGGGTATCGGTCAACATCCCCAGCGTCGGCCGCATCCCCAACGGCGCCACCGTGGAACGCGCCCTGCCCGATGTGTTCGGCGCCGGCGGCGAGATCACCCTGAACCTGCACAAGAACGACTTCACCACCGTCTCGCGCATGGTCGCGGCGCTGAACAACGCCTTCGGCGAAGGCATGGCGCGCGCGGTCGACGGCGTCACCGTGGCGGTGCAGGCACCGACCGACCCGGGCGCGCGCATCGGCCTGCTGGCGCGCATCGAGAACCTGGAAGTGTCGCCGGGCGCCGCCCCGTCCAAGGTGGTGGTCAATTCCCGCACCGGCACCATCGTGATCGGTTCGCAGGTGCGGGTCAGCCCGGCGGCGATCGCCCATGGCTCGCTGACGGTCACCGTCAGCGAATCGACCAGCGTCAGCCAGCCCAATGCCTTCGGCGGCGGCCAGACCGTGGCCATCCCGCAGTCGAGCGTCACCGCCAGCAACGACGGCAGCCGCATGTTCAAGTTCGAAGGCGGCACCACGCTGGACGAGATCGTGCGCGCGGTCAACGAGGTGGGCGCCGCCCCGGGCGACCTGATCGCCATCCTCGAAGCGCTGAAGCAGGCCGGTGCGCTGAGCGCGGAACTCGAGGTCATCTGACGATGCGCATCGCCGCCACGCCAATCGAACTCAACCCGGCCACGCGCAACGATCCGGCGCGGATCGACCAGGTCGCGCGCCAGCTCGAGGGCCAGTTCGCGCAGATGCTGATCAAGAGCATGCGCGACGCCAGCTTCGGCGATTCGCTGTTCCCCGGCGAAAACACCATGTTCCGCGAGATGTACGACCAGAAGATCGCCGAGGCGATGACCCGCGGCAAGGGCCTGGGCCTGTCGGCCATCATCGCCCGCCAGCTGGGCGGCGGCAGCGCGGCCGAAACGCCGGCGCTGGACACGTCGCTGGCCAAGCCGGCCGAAGCGGCGCGCGCCTACCAGCTGACGTCCCCCGCCACCCTGCCGGCATCGCTGCCCGGCCGCGACGCCGACGAAGCCGATGCGCTGGCACGCCTGCCTTCCGATGCGCAGGCGCGCGTACTGCAACCGATGGAGCGCGCCCTGGACCTGATCGCCGGGCGCGAAAGCAGCGCCATGCATGCCGCGCAGGGCCGCAGCGAGCCCTATTCGATGCCGGCCGCCTCGCTGCCCGCCCAGGAGAACTGGGCGATGGCCGACGATCGCTGGCAGGACCTGGACGCCCTCGCCCGCCAGCGCGGCCGCGCGCCGGGCAGCGTCGACAGCGTGGCCGCCGGCACCGCCGCGCGCCAGCTGGGCGCGCATACGCCGGAAGGCTTCGTCGCCAGCATCTGGCCGCACGCGCAGCAGGCCGCGCGCGAGCTCGGCGTCAATCCGCGTGCACTGGTCGCCCAGGCCGCGCTGGAAACCGGCTGGGGCCGCAAGCTGATCCAGCGCGATGGCGGCGGCAGCGCGCACAACCTGTTCGGCATCAAGGCCAGCGGCTGGAAGGGCGAACGCGCCACCACCGGCACCCATGAGTACGTCAACGGCGTGCGCCACAACCAGACCGCCAGTTTCCGCGCCTATGCATCGCCGGCCGAGAGCTTCGCCGACTACGTGCGGCTGCTGAAGACCAACACCCGCTACCAGCCGGCGCTGCAGGCCGGCGGCGACGTGCGCGGCTTCGCGCAGGGGCTGCAGAAGGCGGGCTACGCCACCGATCCGTCCTACGCGGCCAAGATCGCCGCCATCGCCAACGGCCCCACCATCGACCGCGCGGTGGCCGCCATCGGCGACGCCGGCGCGCGCCTGGGCTCCCGATTCGCCAGCAACGCCAGCCCCACCGGGCTGGGCATGATCCGCCGTTGAGATAAACCACCATGTCAAGCGTACTTTCCACCGGCAGCAGCGCCCTGATCGCGTTCCAGCGCGCCCTGGCCACCGTCAGCCACAACGTGGCCAACATCAACACCGCCGGCTACAGCCGGCAGAAGGTGGACTTCGCCACCCGCAATCCCACCGATGTCGGCTATGGCGACGTCGGCAACGGCACCAAGATCACCGACATCCGGCGGGTGGCCGACCAGCTGGCGATCTCGCGCCTGCTCGACAGCAGCGGCGAACTCGCACGCCTGCAGCAGCTGTCGGCGATGGCCGACCGGGTCGATGCGCTGTTCTCCGACAACGCCACCAACGTCGCCGGACTGTGGTCCAACTTCTTCGACTCGGTCAGCGGCCTGTCGTCCAATGCCTCGGCCACCGCCGACCGCCAGAACCTGCTGGACAACGCCAACTCGCTGGCCACCCGCTTCAAGCAGCTCAACACCAACCTCGACTCGCTCAACAGCGAGGTCAACAACGGCCTGATCTCGGCCGCCTCGGAAATCAACCGGCTGGCGGCGGAGATCGCCCAGATCAACGGCACCATCGGCAGCAACGCCGCCACCGCCGCGCCCGACCTGCTGGATCGCCGCGACCAGCTGATCGCCAACCTGATCGGTTACACCGGCGGCACCGCGGTGATCCAGGACGGCGGCGCGATGAACGTCTACACCGCCGGCGGCCAGGCGCTGGTGGTCGGCACCACCGCGTCCAAGGTCACCACCATCGCCGACCCGTACCAGCCCGAGCGGCTGCAGCTGGCGCTGCAGACCCAGGGCATGACGGTCACCCTGGAGGCCAAGTCGCTGGGCGGCCAGGTCGGCGGACTGCTGCAGTTCCGGCAGGACGTGCTGACCCCGGCCCAGGCCGAACTGGGCCGGCTGGCGGTAGGCCTGGCCAGTGCGTTCAACGACGCCCACCACCAGGGCATGGACCTCTACGGCCAGCTCGGCGGCGACTTCTTCACCTTCGGTTCGCCGCGGGTGTCGGCCAACAGCGGCAACGCCGGTACCGCCAGCCTCAGCGCCAGCTTCGGCGACCTGTCGGCGCTGGACGGACAGAACCTGGTGCTGAAGTTCGACGGCAGCAACTGGGTGGCCAACCGTGCCGACACCGGCGCCAGCGTGCCGGTCACCGGCAGCGGCACCGCCGCCGACCCGCTGGTGATCAACGGCGTCCAGCTGGTGGTGGACGGTACCGCGGTGGCGAACGACCGCTTCCTGCTGCAACCCACGGCCGGCATGGCCGGCAGCCTGGGCGTGGCGATCACCGACACCTCGCGCATCGCCGCCGCCACCCCGGTGAAGGCGACCACCGACCTGTCCAACATCGGCACCGGCAAGGTCAGCGGCCTGAAGGTGACCGACGCCGGCGACGCGAACCTGCTCGCCGGCTCGTCTATCGAATTCATCGACGCCAACCAGTACACCATCGATGGCGCCGGTCCGTTCCCCTACACCCCCGGGCAGACCATCAGCGCCAACGGTTGGAGCCTGGTGCTGGACGGCGCCCCGGCCGCCGGCGACACCTTCAGCGTCGACGCCACCGGCGCCGGTTCCAGCGACAACGGCAACGCCCTGCTGCTGGCCAACGTGGAAGAGCTCAAGGCCTTCAACGGCGGCACCGTCACCCTCAACGGCGCGCTCGGCGGCCTGACCACCCAGATCGGTTCGGCGGCCCGTGCCGCCGAGTACTCGCTGCAGGCGCAGAAGGCGATCAACGACAACGCGCAGGCCGCACGCGACTCCGTCTCCGGCGTCAACCTCGACGAGGAAGCCGCCGACATGCTCCGGCTGCAGCAGGCCTACCAGGCCGCGTCGCAGCTGATTTCCACCGCCGACACCATGTTCCAGACCATCCTGAGCGCAGTACGCCGATGATCAATCGCATCTCCACCAACATGATGTACAACCAGTCCGTGTCGCTGATGCTCGGCAAGCAGGCCAAGCTCTCGCACTTGGAACAGCAGCTGGCGACCGGCAAGCGGCTGGTCAGCGCCAAGGACGATCCGGTCACCGCCGGCACCGCGGTCAACCTGGATCGCACGGTCGCCGAGCTGGCGCGCTTCCAGCAGAACGCCAACGTCGTGCAGAACCGCCTGGGGCTGCAGGAGAACGCCCTGCAGCAGGCCGGCGAGATGATGTCGCGCGTCACCGAGCTGACCATCCAGGCCAACAACCCGGCGCTGTCCAGCGCCGACCTGCAGGCCATCGGCGCCGAGCTGAGGTCCATCCATGAAGGGCTGCTGGCGCTGGCCAACAGCACCGACGGCAATGGCCGCTACCTGTTCGCCGGCGCCAGCGACGACTCCACCGCGTTCTCGCTCGCCAACGGCATCATCAGCTACAACGGCGACCAGACCCAGAAGCAGGTGGAGGTCGCGCCGCAGACCTATGTCGCCGACGCCCTGCCGGGCAGCGAGATCTTCATGCGCATCCGCACCGGCGACGGCACCGTGGACGGCAGCAGCGGCGCCGGCAACACCGGTACCGGCGTGTTGACCGATCTCAGCCGCGACAGCAGCAGCGGCAACTGGAACGGCGATAGCTACACCGTCCGCTTCACCGGCCCCGATACCTACGACGTGCTCGATGCCGGCGGCAACCCGATCCAGAGCGGCACGTTCAAGGCCGGCGAGGACATCAGCTTCCAGGGGCTGCGCATCCACGTCGAAGGTGAACCGGCCGCCGGCGACACCTTCGGCATCGGTGCGGCCGGCACCCGCGACATCTTCTCCACCATCACCGGGCTGATTTCCGCCCTCGAGATGGATACCGCCACCCCCGCCGCGGCGGCCGCCCAGCAGAACGTACTGCAGGCCGGCATCCGCGACGTGGCCCGCGCCGCCGAGAAGATGATCGACGCCCGTGCCTCCGGCGGCTCGCAGCTGATGGCGCTGGACAACGCCGCCGCCCTGCGCGAAGCCAACGAAGTGACGATCAAGACCACGCTGTCGAGCTTGCGCGACCTGGACTACGCCGAAGCCATCAGCCAGTACCAGCTCGAAAGCGCCGCACTGCAAGCGGCGCAGACGATCTTCAGCCAGATGCAGTCGATGTCCCTGTTCAACATGATCCGCTGATCCACCACCGGGGCATCCGCCTCACCTGCCACCCACGCAACGCATACCCCTTGCCAGACCCAAGAAGACCTGACGGAGAAGAGAAATGGCACAAGTCATCAACACCAACGTGATGTCGCTGAACGCACAGCGCAACCTGAACACCAGCGGCGCCTCGCTGGCCACCAGCATCCAGCGCCTGTCCTCGGGCCTGCGCATCAACAGCGCCAAGGACGATGCCGCCGGCCTGGCCATCTCCGAGCGCTTCACCACCCAGATCCGCGGCCTGGACGTGGCCGTGCGCAACGCCAACGACGGCATCTCGCTGGCCCAGACCGCCGAAGGTGCGATGGTCGAGATCGGCAACAACCTGCAGCGCATCCGCGAGCTGTCGGTGCAGTCGGCCAACGCCACCAACTCCGAATCCGACCGCAAGGCGCTGGATGCCGAAGTCAAGCAGCTGGTCGAGGAAATCGACCGCGTCTCGCGCCAGACCAACTTCAACGGCACCACCCTGCTGGACGGCAGCTTCTCCGGTGCCCTGTTCCAGGTCGGCGCCGACGCCGGCCAGACCATCGGCATCAACAGCATCGTCAATGCCCGTACCAGCGCCATCGGCGCCACGGTATTCGCCAAGGATGCCGAAGGCACCGCATTGGATACCGCCGCCGTGGCCGCCCTGACGCCCGATGCCGACGATCCGACCAAGGTCGTCCTGGCCGGCGGCACCATCAACGACGTCACGATCGGCGATCTCAAGCTGGACGCCAGCGCCACCGGGAAAGAGGCCGCCAGCGCCCTGCAAAGCGCCATCAATGCCAAGATGGACCAGACCGGCGTCTACGCCAGGCTTGACGTCAATGCAGCTGGCGACGAGTTCACCGTCAGCCTGGTCGCGATCAAGGGCAACACCAACATCGTCACCGGCGGCTTCGGCGATTCTGCTTTCACCGATCCCGACGAAATCGATCTCACCACGGCCGCCACCTTCGACCGCGTGCATGCCGAAGATCTGGACATCACCACGGTCGAAGGCGCCCAGCGTGCCCTGTCCATCATCGACAACGCCCTGACCTCCGTGAATTCCTCGCGTGCCGAGATGGGTGCGATCCAGAACCGCTTCACTTCCACCATCGCCAACCTGTCCACCACCTCGGAAAACCTGTCGGCCTCGCGCAGCCGTATCCGCGACACCGACTACGCCAAGGAAACGGCCGAATTGACCCGCACGCAGATCCTGCAGCAGGCCGGTACCGCCATGCTCGCCCAGGCCAATACTTCCACCCAGAACGTGCTGAGCCTGTTGCAGCAGTAAACCGCTTCCCGGCATCCGCCCGAGCAAAGGCCCCTCCTGGAGGGGCCTTTTCTTTTGGCGTTCCGTGGCGCCGCTCTTGCCATCGGCAGGACCTTGCAGGAGCGACGCCAGTCGCGAACTTTTGCCGGAATGGCACCTCCGGAAACGGCGTCTATCACACCCCGGCCACCGCGGATCGCGTTGCGCTGCGTCGGCGCTAAAGGAACCCTCTTCGTTGCCGTTATCGATTCCAGCAGCGGCAATGGCTCACGGCCCCTCCCCTGCCCCAGGTACCGGTACGACAAGGCACCGGATCAAACGTCAAAGAGGAAGCAGCCACCATGGCACAAGTAATCAACACCAAC
>NZ_JAPCHY010000017.1 GCF_026107455.2 Xanthomonas chitinilytica
GACTGGAAGGTCTGCTTCAGGCCGTCGACGGTGCCGTTGATGACGCCGCTGTCGAACCCGAACAGGAACCCGCCGATGGTGGCCACGCAGCTGATCAGGACGATGAAACGGGTGTTCTCGCCGCTGCCGGCGCTGGCACTGCTCGGGGAAACTCGGGACATGGACTCACCTGGCTGGAGGGATGGTCGGCCGTGGCCGTTCGACGAAGCAGGTACGGGCCGGGCAGATTCTCACAGCCCTCCCGGCGTCCGCTGCCCCGTTCCGGCCCTGGCGCCCCTGCATACGTATGCAGGATGCCCATGCAGGCGCCCGCCCCCGGGAACACGCGGCTCTCACCGCCCAGCACCCTACCCCACACCGTCGCCCGCGCGGTAATGGCGAAATCCGGTCCCGGCCGCCGCGCCCTTCCGGCGGTACACGGCCCGGCCACCTGCCGCCCGCAACCGGGCATCGCGACAGCCCTGCCGGCGCAGGCAGCGATGGCATCGCCCGTCGTCGGCATACACCGGGCGAACCACGGACTCCGGAAGCAGCAGGCCGCGCGCGACGCCATATCGCCCGGTCCGCCGGCGTCCGCATCGCTCTCCGGGCGCGGGCGACCGCGGGCGATGCATGCCCGGCCACAACCCGGTCCAACCTTCAACGGGAACCTGTTCTAGAATTGGCAGGCTTACCGTCGGACTCCGTCATGCCTTTTGTCGTCACCGAAAACTGCATCAAATGCAAACACACCGATTGCGTGGAAGTGTGCCCCGTGGACTGTTTCCATGAAGGCCCGAACTTCCTGGTGATCGATCCGGACGAGTGCATCGACTGCACCCTGTGCGAGCCGGAATGCCCGGTCAACGCGATCTATCCCGAAGACGACGTCCCCGCCGGCCAGGAGGTCTTCGTCGGCCTCAACGCCGAGCTCGCCAAAGAGTGGCCGGTACTGACCGTGCGCAAGGACCCGCCGGACGATGCTGCCGAATGGGACGGCAAGCCGGACAAGCTGAAGCTGCTGGAACGCTGAGCCCGCAGGCCCGGCAACGGCCGCAGACAGGAACGGGCGCCGAGGCGCCCGTTCTGCTTTCCGGATGTCGTGCCGCCACTCAGCCGCCGAGGCGGCTCTTCAGCTCGGCGATCAACTTGACCGGCGCCGGGTCGGTGGCCGGCAGGCCGCGCGGATCCACCGCCGATACGTAGCTGCCGGCTTCCACCGACACCACGCGCACCAGGAAGTTGCTGCCCTCGTAGGCCACGTCGTAGGAACCCAGCAACTGGGCACGGCTGGCGATGGTCACGCCCTCGATCGCTTCCAGCGTCTGGCCGACCTGGCCGAACACGTCGTCGCGCGCACCGGCCACGGTGAAGCCGCTGTTGCCGGCCTCGGCCTGGCCCGCGACCGGCGCCGGACGCGCCGCCGCCGAGGCCAGCGCCGGCACCTGGGTGGCGCCGGCGGTGTTGGGCAGGTTCAGGTCCGGCGGCACTTCCAGCGGCCGCACCTCCGGCGCCAGCGCATAGTCGCCACGGGCGCCCTTCTTGAAACAGCCGGTGGTGGTGAAGACGGTGGCGGTCGCCAGCACGGCAAGGGAAAGCACGCGGACGTAGGAAACGGAATGGCGCATCGTTGAATCTCCTGGGTCAGGCCACTGATGCTCAGTGGCTGGATAGTTCTTCCAACGCAGCCACGTCGGCGGCGAGGTGATCGGCAGCGGCATGGTGTGCCGGCGACAGCGGCAGCAATGGCAGGCGCAGGCCATGGCCGATGCCGGCGCGCTGCAGCAGCGCCTTGACCGGGATCGGATTGGATTCGATACCGCAGAATTCGTGGAACGGCTGCAGGCGCGCGTCCCATGCCTCGGCGGCTTCGTGCTCGCCGGCGCGCGACAGGTCGCACATCCGCCGGTAGGCCGCGGGCAAGGCGTTGGAACCGACCGAGATCAGCCCGTCGGCGCCGGCCAGCATCGAACGCGCAGCGCTGCCATCGTCGCCGCTGAGGACCGCGAAACCGTCGCTGCGCAGTGCCAGCAGCGCCTTGACCCGCGACGCATCGGCCACCGCTTCCTTGATGCCGACGATGTTCGGGTGCCCGGCCAGTTCGGCCACCGTTTCCGGCAGCAGGTCGCAGCCGGTGCGGCCCGGCACGTTGTACAGCACCACCGGCAACCCGCCCTGCTCGGCCACCGCCAGGTAGTGCGCGCGCAGCCCTGCCTGGGTCGGCCGTACGTACGGCGGGGTCACCACCAGCGCATAGCCGGCGCCGTTGCGGGCCGCGCGGCGGGTCTGCTCGATGGTCTTGGCGGTGCCCGACAGCCCGGTACCGGCCAGCACCGGCACGCGGCCGCCGATGGCCGACACCGCGCTGCGCAGCAGCGTGTCGTACTCGTCGTCGGAAAGGGTGGCCGCCTCGCCGGTGGAACCGGCGACCACGACGCCCTGTACGCCTCCCGCCAGCTGCATCCGCAGCAACCGCTGCCAGCCCTCGGGGTCGAGTGCGCCGTCGGCCTGGAAAGGCGTCGCCAGCGCGGTGATGATGCCGGAAAGTGACAAGGAACCGGTGCTCTTCGGGGGGAAAGAGGCCTGCAACGGGGCAGGTTCGTGACGCGTTGCATGTTACTTGCGGGCCGAAAGCACGGGCAAGTATGCTGGACGTCGGTGGACAGGCCTTTCGCGGGCACTGTTCAGACTCACTAGTATTGCCGGAATCGCCTTGACCGACACCACGCCGCGGCCGTTGCCGACCGAAAACCACCTCCTGATCAACGCCTATACGACGCATCCGGAGTCCCCGCTGCTGCCTGTCACCCGCCGCATCGCCGACAGCGGCTGCAACCTGGTCGATGCCCGCCTGTCCACGGTCGGCCGCGATGTCTCGGTCACCGCGCTGGCCACCGGTTCCTGGGACTCGGTGGCCAAGCTGGAAGCGATGATGACCCGCCTCGAGCGCGAGGAAGGGCTGAAGCTGGTGTGGTACCGCACCGCCGCCAAGCAGGCGCAGTCCAACCTGCTGCCGTACATCGTCGAGGTCATCGCCGCCGACAAGCCGGGCATCCTGTTCCAGCTGGCCGATTTCTTCGACCGCCAGGGCATCACCATCGAGAACCTGCAGAGCACCCGCTACCGGGCCATGCAGACCGGCGCGGAGATGTTCTCGGCACAGGTCACCATCGGCGTGCCGGCCAACATGCACATCGCCGCCCTGCGCGACGACTTCCTCGAGTTCTGCGACCACCTCAACCTGGACGCGATCATGGATCCGATGAAGTTCTGATCGACCGCGCGCCCGGCATCGGCGCGCGGGGTTTCATGTACTTGTAGTGGAAACACCCCAGGCTCCGGAAAGGATCTGATGAACATCGGCGATACCCTGGACCGCACCACCCTCGAGCTGCCGCTGGCCCTGTCCGGCGGCGCACATGCCACCCTCGGCAGCATCCTCGCCGAAGGAACCGGCCAATGGCTGGTGCTGTACTTCTACCCGAAGGACAGCACCCCGGGCTGCACCACCGAAGGCATCGACTTCAACGCCCTGCTGCCGAAGTTCAAACGCGCCGGCGCGCGGGTGTTCGGCGTCTCGCGCGATTCGGTGAAGTCGCACGACAACTTCTGCGCCAAGCAGGGTTTCGGCTTCCCCCTGGTCAGCGACGCCGACGAGGCGCTGTGCAGCGCCTTCGACGTGATCAGGATGAAGAACATGTACGGCAAGCAGGTCCGCGGAATCGAGCGCAGCACCTTCCTGATCTCGCCGGACGGCCACATCGTGCAGGCATGGCGCAAGGTCAAGGTAGCCGGACACGCCGAGGCCGTGCTCGACGCCCTGAAGGCCGCGCAAACGCAGTGACCGCCCCCGTTCCACGCAACCGCCATCACCCTGCCCCGCAGGCGTGATGGTTCGACCCTGTCCCGCCACCAGGAATCCACGATGACCCGAGGCAAGCGCATCTACGTACTGGATACCAACGTGCTGATGCACGATCCGACCGCGCTGTTCAAGTTCGAGGAACACGACGTCTACCTGCCGATGCAGGTGATCGAGGAGCTGGACAACGGCAAGAAGGGCACCTCCGAGGCCAGCCGCAACGCCCGCCAGGTGAGCCGCTTCCTCAACGAACTGGTCGAGGCCTCCGGCCTGGGCGGGCTGGCCAACGGCATCCCGCTGGCGCGGCCGCAGGGACTGCAGCTGCGCGGCAAGCAGAGCGCCGGCCTGCTGCGCTTCCAGACCAGCCACTTCAACGCCGGCAAGAGCTTCGGCGCGGTCATCCCCGACAACGCCATCCTCGGCGCGATCCTGGCGCTGAAGGAGGAGACCCCGGACATCCCGGTGGTATTCGTCTCCAAGGACATCAACCTGCGGATCAAGGCGGCCATCGCCGGCATCGTGTCGGAAGACTACGAGAACGACCGTGCGCTGGACGACTTCAGCCTGCTCTACACCGGCGCCACCCAGCTGCCGGAAGACTTCTGGAAGAAGCACGGCGGCGACCTGCGCAGCTGGAGCGACAAGGGCCGCACCAGCTACGAGATCCAGCAGGCCGACGACGAGGACTGGCACCCGAACCAGTACGTCCACCTGCCCGGCGAGGACGAAGTGGAACTGCGGGTGTCGAAGGTGGAGGGCGACGGCCGCGTCACCCTGTCGATCGTCGACGACTTCCGCCACGGCGCCCACTCGGTATGGGGCATCGCCGCGCGCAACCGCGAGCAGAACTTCGCGCTCAACGCGCTGATGGACCCGGAGATCGACTTCGTCACCCTGCTCGGCACCGCCGGCACCGGCAAGACCCTGCTGGCGCTGGCCGCCGGGCTGGCGCAGACCATGGACCAGCAGCGCTACCGCGAGATCATCATGACCCGCGCCACGGTCAGCGTCGGCGAGGACATCGGCTTCCTGCCCGGCACCGAGGAAGAAAAGATGACGCCGTGGATGGGCGCGCTGACCGACAACCTGGAAGTGCTCACCCACAACCAGGACGGCGGCGCCTGGGGCCGCGCGGCGACCAACGACCTGCTCGCCAGCCGGATCAAGATCCGCTCGCTGAACTTCATGCGCGGGCGTACCTTCCTGTCGCGCTACCTGATCCTGGACGAGGCACAGAACCTCACCCCCAAGCAGATGAAGACCCTGATCACCCGCGCCGGCCCCGGCACCAAGATCGTCTGCCTGGGCAACGTCGAGCAGATCGACACCCCGTACCTGACCGAGACCACCTCGGGCCTGACCTACGCGGTGGACCGCTTCAAGAACTGGCCGCACAGCGCCCACGTCACCCTGCGCCGCGGCGAGCGCTCGCGGCTGGCCGACTACGCATCGGAGGTGCTGTGAACACCTTGCGCGTCCTTTCCCTGTCCGTGGCCGGCGCGCTCGCGCTGGCCGCCTGCACGCCGGCCAACGTCAAGCCCGGTGCCAGCGTGCCGACCACGATCAAGGCCGGGCAGTCGTGGGTGGTTACCCGCCCCATCGTCGCCGCGCAGGTGCTGGACACCTGCTCGCGCGACAGCCCCGCGCGCCATGCCGGCCGCGTCACCGGTTACTGGGCGCCGAGCCGCGCGCAGGTGGAACAGCTGGAGACGCGACTGCCGCAGCTGCAGCCGCAGATCGCCGAGCCGGCGAAGTCGGACCGCCAGTACGTCGGCATCGAAGTCCAGGGCCGGCAGGTGATCTACATCAACGCCTTCACCCTGCCCGACCACGACAAGATCGATCCGGCGCGCGAGGCGATCCGCGTCTGCGACGGTGGCGAGCGTTTCTGGGGCGCGGTGTTCGACCCGGAAACCGGGGAATTCAGCGATATCGCCGTCAACGGAGGATTCTGAGGAAACGGCCGTCCGCGCCTGCCGCGGCCCGGCCACCGGTTCCGTCACGCCATGGGCATCTACCTGCCACGCTGGGTCTGGATTGGCGCGGTCTCGCTGTCGAGCGTGGCCGGCATGGTCAACGTCGTCGGTTTCCTGGGCTTCGAGCACCAGGCGATCAGCCACATGACCGGCACCACCAGCCAGCTCGGCATGGCGCTGGTGCAGCGCGACTGGCGCAACATCGGCCACCTGTGGGGCGTGCTGATCGCATTCTCGCTGGGCGCCATGCTCAGCGGCATGATCGTGCAGGACAGCGCGCTCAAGCTCGGCCGCCGCTACGGCGTGGTGCTGACCCTGGAATCGCTGTTGCTGCTGGTGGCGATCCCGCTGTTCAAGCAGCAGCAGATCTGGGGCGCGCTGGCCGCGGCCATGGCCTGCGGCCTGCAGAACGCCATGGCCACCACCTTCAGCGGCGCGGTGGTGCGCACCACCCACCTCAGCGGCATGTTCACCGACCTGGGCATCGGCCTGGGCCACCTGCTGCGCGGCCTGCCGCTGCCGATCCGGCGGCTGACGCTCAGCGGCCTGATCGTCAGCGGCTTCCTCGCCGGCGGCGTCGCCGGTGCCTGGCTGTTCCTGCGCTTCGAATACGACGCGCTGCTGGCGCCGGCACTGCTGACCGGCCTCACCGGTGCCACCTACATGCTCTACCGGCAGTGGCGGTTGCTGCGCGACCGGGCCTGAGGGTCCGTCCGCATCGCATCGAAGCGATGCCGCCATGCGGGCAGTGCTCCCGCTTGCGCCATTCCCGTCGCGGCTGCTCCGGTTTCCGTCGTTCGTCACCCGTGCAGGCGCGGAAGTCGCGGGCAGTTCCGATCCAGGCCGGCGGGCAGCAATGCCCGGGCAAACACTGCACAATCGCCGCATGAGCCCATCCACCCCCGTCTCCGCACTGACCATCGCCGGCTCCGATTCCGGCGGCGGCGCCGGCATCCAGGCCGACCTCAAGGCCTTCGCCGCACATCGCGTCCATGGCCTGTCCGCGATCGCCGCGCTCACCGCCCAGCACACCCGCGGCGTCACCGCCGTGCATGTGCCGCCGCTGGATTTCCTGCAGGCGCAGATCGACGCCTGCTTCGACGATTTCGACATCCACGCGGTCAAGCTCGGCATGCTCGCCAACGCCGAGGTCATCCACCTGGTCGCCGATGCGCTGGAAAAGCACCGGCCGCCGCAGATCGTGCTCGACCCGGTGATGGTCGCCACCAGCGGCGCCAAGCTGCTGGAGGACAGCGCACTGCGGGCGCTGCGCGAACGGCTGCTACCGCTGGCCACGCTGCTGACGCCGAACACGCCCGAAGCCGAACTGCTGCTCGGCCGCCGCATCGGGAATGCCGACGATGCCGAGGATGCCGCGGCGGCGCTGCTGGACCTGGGCGCCGGCGCGGTGCTGCTCAAGGGCGGCCACCTGCCGGAAGGCGCGCGGGTGATCGACCGCTATTTCGATGGCGTCACCCGCGACGAGTTCGGTCACGCGCGCCTGCCGGTGGACGCACATGGCACCGGTTGCACGCTGGCCTCGGCCATCGCCGCGCAGCTGTGCAACGGCCTGAGCCTGCCCAACGCCTGCGAAGCGGCGATCGACTACGTCGCCCGCGGCCTGCAGTCGGGCTACCAGCCCGGTCGCAGCGAGGTCATGGTGCTCGACCACTTCGGCGCCGCGCGGCCGGCATGAGCGACGTCACCGCATTGCCGGTCGTCGCCGGCGACGGCCATCGCTGGCAGCTGCTCGCCCGCATCCCCGCGCAGCCGCGCGCCAACCTGCTGTGGCTGCCCGCGCTCGGCGTCGCCGCCAGGCACTACCTGCCATTGGCCGAAGCGCTGGCCGCACGCGGCGTGGCGGTGTTCCTGCACGAGTGGCGCGGCAACGGCAGCAGCAGCCTGCGGCCGTCGCACGAGGTCGACTGGGGTTACCGCGAGATCCTGCAACTGGACCTGCCCGCCAGCCAGGAGCAGGCGCGGGCACATGCCTCGCTGCCGTTCGTGCTCGGTGGCCACAGCCTCGGCGGACAGCTGGCCTGCTGCCATGCCGGCCTGCAGGCCGGCGACATCGCCGGACTGTGGCTGGTCGCCAGCGGCACGCCCTGGTGGCGCAGTTTCCCGCCGCCACGCCGCTGGCTGTTGCCGCTGGCCTACCGTTTCCTGCCGTGGCTGGCCCGGCGTCAGGGCGTGCTGCATGGCCGCCGGCTCGGTTTCGGTGGCACCGAGGCGCGCGGCCTGATCGCCGACTGGGCGCGGGTCGGGCTGGGCAACCGCTATGCCGCCCACGGCCTGGACATCGACCTGGAGCAGGCGATCGCGCGCTCGGCCGCGCCGGTCACCGCCCTGGTGTTCGAGCGCGACTGGCTGGCCCCCGCCAGTTCGATGCAGGCACTGCTCGACAAGATGCCCCGAGCGCAGCACCACCTGCACCGGCTTTCCGCCGCGCAACTCCAGACCGCCGCGGATCACTTCTCATGGATGAAATCGCCGGATGCGGTCGCTGCGTTGCTGGGCGATTCGCTGGACCGGAAAAATTCACAAAAGGATTGACGCACTCGCCACGCATCCGCATAATTCCGCTCCTGACGTTGCGCCCGTAGCTCAGTTGGATAGAGTACCTGGCTACGAACCAGGCGGTCGGGAGTTCGAATCTCTCCGGGCGCACCATCATCAGAGAGACAGTTTCACTACTGTTTCGCCAGTTTCAAAATTAATGTAACGCGCGCCCGTAGCTCAGTTGGATAGAGTACCTGGCTACGAACCAGGCGGTCGGGAGTTCGAATCTCTCCGGGCGCACCATTACATTCGAAACAGCAGGCAACATTGCCTGCTGTTTTTTTTGCGTTTCATCCCCCCGCCCACCTCTCCAGCAAGCGCGCCATCTCCTGCACCCAGCGCGCCATCGTCCCTTCGCGGCCCATGCGCTCGCGCCACCACTGCAGCGCCCGGCCGTCTTCGCCCACGCGCCAGGCCAGCCAGAAGGTCTCGTCGGGCTTGGGCTCCTCCACCTGCTTCTCCACCAGCAATCCTTGCGCCAGCGCCGTCCGCGCATAGGGTTCGGGCAGGAACCCGAACCCGAGTCCCGCCAGCTGCATCGCATGCTTGCTGCACATGTCCGGCACCGCCAGCGTCTCCTGCCCCATCAGCAACCCCACCGTGCGCGGCAACAGCCGCCGCGCCGAATCGGCCACCGCGATCGCGCAGTGCTCGGCCAGCAACTCGCGACCGAGCCGTCCCCGCGCCTTCGCCAGCGGATGGCCGGGAGCCACCGCGAACACGAACGACATCGTCCCCAGCGGCTCGACCTGGTAGCCGCCACCGCCCGGCCCCTCTCCGGCCGCCCCCACCAGCAGGTCGGCGCGCCGGTCCAGCAACGCCTCCCAGGTTCCGGACAGGGCTTCGCTGGCCAGACGCATCCGGGTCTGATCGGCAACCTGGTAGAACGCCCGGATATCCTCGGCCAGCAGGCTGGGCGCGAACATCGAATCGACCGCGATGGCGAACTCGGCCTCCCAGCCGGACGCCACCCGGCGCACCCTCAGTTCCAGGTCGCGCGCGGCACGCAGGAGGTGCCGCCCCTCCTCCACCAGCGCACGGCCGGCCTCGGTCAGGGTGGCGCGCGGCCCCACCCGATCGAACAGGCGCACGTCCAGGTCCTGCTCCAGCTTGCCGACGGTATAGGAGATGGTGGACGGCACCTTGTGCAGTTCCTTGCCGGCCGCCGAGAACGAACCGCGGCGATCGATGGCATCGAGGATCTGCAGGGCTTCGAGGCTGAGCCTGAACATTCGAATTTTTCGATGATGGTTGCCAAAACTATCCGTTTTTCAAACCGACAGCACAAGCGGATACTGCGTCCAACGGGAAATCCAAGGTGTCAGGAGTACTTCCGGCAGGATCGATCCCATCGAAACAGGAGAAAACACCATGCTGCAGATTCGCAAGAGCAACAGCCGCGGCCATGCCGAACACGGCTGGCTGTCGTCCCAGCATACGTTCTCGTTCGCCGGCTACCAGGATCCCCGCTACATGGGCTTCGGTCCGCTGCGCGTGATCAACGAGGATCGCGTACAGGGCGGCGAAGGTTTCGGCACCCACGGCCATCGCGACATGGAGATCGTCTCCTACGTGCTGGACGGCGCACTGGAGCACAAGGACTCCATGGGTTCCGGTTCCGTACTGCGCTACGGCGACGTGCAGCGCATGAGCGCGGGTACCGGCGTGACCCACAGCGAATTCAACCACTCGCCCGACGAAACCGTGCATTTCCTGCAGATATGGCTGTTCCCCGAGCGCGACGGCCTCGCGCCCAGCTACCAGGAGGCGCATTTCGAGCCGGAGTCCAAGCGCGGCAGGCTGCGCCTGATCGCCTCACCCGATGGCCGCGACGGCTCGCTGCTGATCCATCAGGACGCCTGCATCCATGCTTCGATCCTGGATGGCGACGACCGCCTGGAATATCCGCTGGCGGCCGGTCGCGGCGCCTACCTGCAGGTGGCCCGCGGGCAGCTGCAGGTCAACGGCATCGCACTGGAAGCCGGCGACGCCCTGCAGATCACCGACGAGGCAGGACTGACGCTGGAAGGCGGCAAGGATGCGGAGATCCTGCTGTTCGATCTTCCGCTCTGACTCCGCGAGACAGCCGCGAACCGGAGCCCGGCGGCGGTCGCGGCGCAGAACCAGCCGCGACCGGTTCTGCGGCTGGCCGCGAGGGAACACTGTAGGAGCGACGGCAGTCGCGAGCCTTCCGAGCAGCAGCAAAGCGGCCCGGGAATACGCCACCATCCCCTCGGATGGAAGCCGCAGCCGCGATAGGACCGATGTCGCCGGCAGGCGATCTCACCGAAACACGGGCAACAAAATCCGGGACCCCATCAGGGCGGCCGATACCCCGGCGATCGCGACTGACGTCGCTCCTACAGGGGCGCGGGAGCGTTGTAGGAGCGACGTCAGTCGCGAGCCTTCCGAGCGGCAACAAAGCGGTTCGGGAATAAGCCCCCAGACGGGAGAAGACCCACAAAAAAGCCCCTGAAACAGGGGCTTTTTCATTACTGGCGGAGTGAGAGGGATTCGAACCCTCGATAGAGCTTTTGACCCTATACTCCCTTAGCAGGGGAGCCCCTTCAGCCACTCGGGCATCACTCCGGATTTTGCGTCCTGCCGCCGTGTTCCGTGGCAGGCCGCGAAGAATACCGGTTAACAGGGTCTCAGGTAAACCCTTATTCGGAAGTTTCTTCTCCGGAAGATGCCGGTTCGTCGCCGCGCTGGATGCGCTGGAAGATTTCCTCGCGATGGACCGCCACATCCTTCGGTGCGGTGATACCGATACGCACCTGGTTGCCCTTGACGCCGAGCACGGTAACGCTGACCGAGTCGCCGATCATCAAGGTTTCGCCTACGCGGCGAGTCAAGATCAACATTTTTTCAATTCTCCATGGAACCGGTGGATTCCCCCACCGGCTTGGCGCGCTTTCATCATGCGCCCCACGACAAAGGGAAAAGACTCCCAATATTAACGGCAGGGCTCCACTGCCTTCAAGGCGCGAAGGCAATCACGTTCAGGACAAGTGCGGCTTCACCCACTCCAGGACGCCATCCAGCGCAGAAGCAAGGGCGGGCCCGTCCTCGCCACCACCCTGGGCGAGGTCCGGGCGGCCACCGCCCTTGCCCCCGATCTGACCGGCGACATGGGACAACAGTTCCCCTGCCTTGACCCGGCCCGTTGCCGAACCGTTCACCCCCGCCACCAGCGCGGCCTTGCCGTCCTGCACGCCGGCCAGCAGGATCACGCTGTTGCCGAGCTGCTGCTTGAGGCGGTCCACCGCCTCGCGCAGGGCCTTGGCGTCGAAGCCTTCCAGCCGCGCGGCCAGCACCTTCACGCCGGCGACCTCAACCGCGGCCGAGGCCAGGTCGGCGGTGGCGCCGGAGGCGACCTTGGCCTTGAGCGACTCCAGTTCGCGTTCCAGCTTCTTCTGCCGCTCGCCCAGCTGGCGGATCTTCTCGACCACGTCGCCGGCGCTGCCGCCCAGCAGGCCGGCGGCCTCGGCCAGGCGGGCCTCTTCCGCGTTCACATGGTCCAGCGCGCCCTGCCCGGTCACCGCCTCGATGCGGCGCACGCCGGAGGACACGCCGCCCTCGGACACGATCTTGAACAGGCCGATATCGCCGGTACGGCCGACATGGGTGCCGCCGCACAGCTCGACCGACTCGCCCATCTTCACCACGCGCACGCGCTCGCCGTACTTCTCGCCGAACAGCGCCATCGCGCCGATGTCCATCGCGGACTGCATGTCCATCTGCTGGATCACCACCGCATGGTTGGCGCGGACCTCGTCGTTGACCAGGCGCTCGATCTCGGCCAGCTCGCCGGCAGCGACCGGCTGGAAGTGCGAGAAGTCGAAACGCAGGCGGTCCGGCGCGACCAGCGAGCCCTTCTGCGCAACGTGGGTGCCCAGCAGGCCGCGCAGTGCGCCGTGCAGCAGGTGGGTGGCCGAGTGGTTGAGCACGATGGTGCCGCGGCGGGCGGCATCGACGCTTCCGGACAGCACGTCGCCGAGCTTCACCGTCCCCTGGGCCACGCGCACGAAATGGCCGTGGAACTGGCCGGCGAACTTCTGGGTGTCGCCGACCTGCAGCTGCATGCCATCGCCGGCGAGCGTGCCGGTATCGCCGACCTGGCCGCCGGATTCGGCGTAGAACGGGGTGCGATCGGTCAGCACGATGGCTTCCTCGCCGGCCTGCAGCGCATCGACCGGACGGCCGTCGCGCAGCAGCGCCACCACCTTCAGGCCGTCGGCCTGCAGCGCGTCGTAGCCGAGGAACGCGGTCGGCTGCAGCGTGGCCACCAGGTCGGCCGGCAGCTGCACGCCGCCACCGAACTTGCCGGCGGCGCGGGCGGTCTCGCGCTGGTGCTCCATGGCCGCGTCGAAGCCGGCCATGTCCACGCTCATGCCGCGCTCGCGGGCGATGTCGGCGGTCAGATCGACCGGGAAACCGTAGGTGTCGTACAGACGGAAGGCGTCGGCGCCCGGGATCACGCCGTCGGCGACCTTGCCGGCGACCTCGTCGAAGATCTTCATGCCGGCGTCCAGCGTCTCGGCGAAGCGCTCCTCCTCGGCCAGCAGCGCCTTCTCCACCGTCGCTGCGGCCGCCGGCAATTCCGGATAGGCCTCGCCCATCAGCCCGACCAGGGTCGGCACCATTTTGCTGAAGAAGGGCTGGCGCACGCCCAGCATCCAGCCATGGCGCAGGGCGCGGCGGATGATCCGGCGCAGCACGTAGCCGCGTCCCTCGTTGGACGGCAGCACGCCGTCGACGATCAGGAACGAGCAGGCGCGGATGTGGTCGGCGATCACCCGCAGCGACTTGTTCTCCAGATCGGCGGTGCCGGTCAGTTCGGCTGCCTTGGCGATCAGGGTCTGGAACAGGTCGATCTCGTAGTTGGTATGCACGTGCTGCAGGATCGCGGCCAGGCGCTCCAGGCCCATGCCGGTGTCCACGCACGGCGCCGGCAGCGGCACCAGGGTGCCGTCGGGCTGGCGGTCGAACTGCATGAACACCAGGTTCCAGATCTCGATGAAGCGATCGCCGTCCTCGTCCGGCGAGCCCGGGGGGCCGCCGGCGATGTGCTCGCCGTGGTCGTAAAAGATCTCGGTGCACGGGCCGCACGGGCCGGTGTCGGCCATCTGCCAGAAGTTGTCCGAGGCGTATGGCGCGCCCTTGTTGTCGCCGATGCGGACGATGCGCTCCTCGGGCACGCCGATCATGTCGCGCCACAACGAGTAGGCTTCGTCGTCGTTGTGGTAGACGGTCACCAGCAGGCGCTCGGCCGGCAGCTTCCAGACCTGGGTCAGCAGCTCCCAGGCCCAGGCGATGGCGTCCTTCTTGAAGTAGTCGCCGAACGACCAGTTGCCCAGCATCTCGAAGAAGGTGTGGTGGCGGGCGGTGTAGCCGACCGAGTCGAGGTCGTTGTGCTTGCCGCCGGCGCGCAGGCAACGCTGGACGTCGGCCGCGCGCACGTAGCTGCGCTTCTCCGCGCCCAGGAACACGTCCTTGAACTGCACCATGCCGGAATTGGTGAACAGCAGGGTCGGGTCGTTGCCGGGCACCAGCGGTGCCGATGGCACGATGGTGTGGCCCTTCCCTTTGAAAAACTCGAGGAAATCGTTGCGGATCTGGGAGGTGGTGACTTTGGCAGGTGCGTTCATGGGGGCTGGCATTGGGCGGGCCGACAGGGCCGGGACGACGACCGGCAAGCGCGGCCGCGCGTTTGGGGACAGTCGAAACCACGAAGGTTATCAGGCCCGGCCGGCTCAGTCCTCTGGATCGTAACGGGTGGCCGCGCGGATGCTGTCCACGGCGAATCCCCGCCGGGCCAGCAGGTCGGCCGCCTTGCGCCGCTGCGCCAGGTCGACCGGCCCCTGCTCGCCGAACCGGCGCCGGACCAGGTCGCGGGCATTCTCGGTCCAGTCGCCGTCGAAAGCGGCCATCGCCGCGGCCACCTGTTCGCTGTCCAACCCATGGGTGCCCAGTTCCGCACGGATATGCAGCGGCCCGTAGCCGCTGCCGGCGCGGCTGCGCACCAGCATCTCGGCAAAGCGGGTGTCGTCCTGCCAGCCCTCTTCATTCAGCCGCGCCACTGCGGCAACGGCGGCCTCGGCTTCCACGCCCCGGGCCTGCAGCTTGCGGGTCAGCTCCTTGCGCGAATGCTCGCGGCGGACCAGCAGCCCCAACGCCCGCTGCAGCGGCGTCTGTTCCCGGCTCCGGCGCCTGCGGCCGGTCGAAGGGGGCTCGGATTCGTTCATGGTCTCGCATCAACCTGTCGAGGAGTTGCGCCTTCCCTGGCGCCTGCCCTCCTGGCGTGTCGGAAACTGCGGGGAAAGGCGAACGTCACTGACGGCGCCGCCCCTCCCCGCAGGAAAACTCACTCGGCGTCGTCGCCTTCCTCGCGCGAGGCCTCGGTCGGCTGGAAGCGTTCGCGCAGCTCGGCCTCCAGGCGGGCGGCCACCTGCGGGTTGTCGCGCAGGTAGCCGCGGGCGTTGTCCTTGCCCTGGCCGATGCGCTCTTCGCCGTAGCTGTACCAGGCACCGGCCTTGTCGACCAGCTTGGCCTCCACGCCCATGTCGATCAGCTCGCCCTCGCGGCTGATGCCCTCGCCGTACAGGATCTCGGTGATGACCTGCTTGAACGGAGGCGCCAGCTTGTTCTTGACCACCTTGATCTTGGTCTGGTTGCCGATGATCTCGTCGCCCTTCTTGATCGCGCCGATGCGGCGGATGTCCAGGCGCACCGAGGCGTAGAACTTCAGCGCGTGGCCGCCGGTCGTGGTTTCCGGGCTCTGGCCGGGCATCATCACGCCGATCTTCATGCGCAGCTGGTTGATGAACACCACCAGGGTGTTGGAACGCTTGATGTTGCCGGTCAGCTTGCGCAGCGCCTGGCTCATCAGGCGGGCCTGCAGGCCCGGCAGCTGGTCGCCCATCTCGCCTTCGATTTCGGCCTTGGGGGTCAGCGCGGCGACCGAGTCGACCACCACGATGTCCACCGAGCCAGAACGCACCAGCATGTCGGCGATTTCCAGCGCCTGCTCGCCGGTATCCGGCTGCGACAGCAGCAGGTCGTCGACGTTCACGCCCAGCTTGGCGGCGTAGATCGGGTCCAGCGCATGCTCGGCGTCGATGAAGGCGGCGGTGCCGCCCTTCTTCTGGCACTCGGCGATCGCCTGCAGGGTCAGGGTGGTCTTGCCGGAGGACTCGGGACCGTAGATCTCGACCACGCGCCCCTTGGGCAGGCCGCCGATGCCCAGCGCGATGTCCAGCATCAGCGAGCCGGTGGGAATGGCCTCGACCGCCTCGATGACGCGGTCGCCCATGCGCATGACCGACCCCTTGCCGAACTGCTTCTCGATCTGGCTCAGGGCTGCGGTGAGTGCGCGCTTCTTGTTCTCGTCCATCGTGGTGGTCCTTGAAGAGGTCATTCGGGTATGGGGTCACTGTATTGGAGGCGTATCGCACGGGCTGAGACGGCGGGCGACACGGCCAGATTATTTTTCGCAGGCCGTCCCCGGCAGCGGAAAAAGCGGGTGCCGGGCGTCGGGAAAGCACGCGGTGGACACTGGGAACGGTCCGCGAAGGCTCACCGGTTGGGCCTCAGCAGGCCGCAGTAGAGGCCTTCGATCTCGAAATCCTGGTCGGGCAGCACCTCGATCGGGGCATAGTCGGGATTGCGCGGCAGCAGGCGGATGCGGTCCTTGCCGATCTTCAGCAGCTTGACCGTGATCTCGTCGTCGATGCGCGCCACCACGATCTGCCCGGACCGGGCGTCGCGGGTCCGGTGCACGCCGATCAGGTCGCCGTCGAAGATGCCCTCGTCGATCATCGAATCGCCCTGCACCTTGAGCAGGTAGTCCGGCGCCGGGGAGAAGAACACCCGGTCCAGTACCACGAAGTCGTCCGAACCGATGTCGGCGCCGATCGGCAGGCCGGCGGCGACGCGTCCGAGCACCGGCAGCCGCAGCACGTCGTCCGCCGCGGCGGTGGCAGGCGGCGCGCTGGCGGCGGCCCGGCTGGCGGCAGTCGCGGCGGCCAGCCGGATGCCGCGGGCCTGGCCCGGCAGCCGCCGGATCGCCCCGGCCTGTTCCAGCGCTTCCAGGTGGTACTGCGCCGCGCGCACGCCCTTGAAGCCGAAGGCGCGGGCGATCTCGGTCTGCGACGGCGGAATGCCGTCGGTCTCGATGCGCTCGGCGATCATGCCCAGGATCGCCTGCTGGGTTTCGGTCAGCTCCATGGTTAGTAGTAATACTACTAACCGATGCGAAGCACAAGTGCGTCAGTCGCGGCCGCTGCGCAGGATCGAGATCAGGATCCATACCCCGCACAGGCCAGCACCGACGAAACCGCCGACACCCAGCGCCAGCAGCCAGCGGCTGGCGCTGCCGCCGACGCTGTTCATCACGATCGACGAACCGATGATCAGCGCGGCGGTGACGATGCCGATGGTGAGGCGGTTGGCGGCGCGGTTGACCTGGTCGCCGAAGCCCTTCAGCGCGGGCGTCTCCACCTTCAGCTGCATGCGCCCGCGGCGTGCGGCCTGTACCAGCCGGCGCAGGTCGCGCGGCAGCTCGCCGGCCAGGTCGATCGCGTCGAGCAGGCTGCGGCGCCCGCGGCGTAACACCGCCGTCGGCGCGTAGCGCTGGCGCATGGCCCGCTCCAGGTAGGGCCGGGCCGCGCTGGCCATGTCGAAATCCGGATCGAGCTGCCGTCCCATCCCTTCCAGGGTCAGGAAGGTCTTGATCATCAGCGCCAGGTCGGCCGGCAGGGTCAGGCCGTACTGCCGCAGCAGGCTGGTGACGTCGCCCAGCATCAGGCCGATGCGCAGGTCCTTGAGCGGGACCCCGCGGTACTGGTCGACGAAGCTGCCGATGTCCTGCTGCAGGCGCGATTCGTCCACCTCGACGCCGCCGGCCCAGTCCAGCAGCACGTCGGTCACCGATTCCGGGTCCTGCGCCACCAGCCCGTACAGCAACTGCGCCACCTGGAAGCGGCGCTGTTCGGACAGCCGCCCGATCATGCCGAAATCGATGATGCCGATGCGGCCATCGCGCATGTAGAAGATGTTGCCGGGGTGCGGATCGGCATGGAAGCAACCGTCGTCCAGCACCATCTTCAGGATGATGCCGGCGCCGGTGCGCGCCAGCGCGACCCGGTCCAGCCCGGCAGCATCGACGGCCGCCAGGTCGCGTCCCGGGATGCCGTCGACGAAATCCTGGACGTTGAGGCTCTCGCAGGTCCACTGCCAGTGGACGCGCGGGATCAGCACCTCTTCGTGACCGGCGAAATTGCCGCTGATGCGCTCGGCGTTGCGGCATTCGGCCGCGAAGTCGAGCTCGCGCCGCAGCGACAGCGTGAACTGCTGCACCACCTCGGCCGGCCGGTAGCGGCGCAGGTCCGGCAGCCGCGCCTCGATGATCTCGGCCAGCCGCGCCAGCAGCCGCAGGTCGGCCTCGATCACCTCGCGGATGCCGGGGCGGCGGATCTTCAGCACCACCGCGGTGCCGTCGTGCAGCCAGGCCCGATGTGCCTGCGCCAGCGAGGCGGCGGCCAGCGGCTTCTCCTCCAACCGCGCGAACGCCTGTTCCGGCGGTTCGCCCAGGTCGATTTCCAGTTGCCCGCGGATCTGCTCGTAGGGCAGCGCCGGCACCGCGTTCTGCAGTTCGCTGAATTCGGCGATCCAGTCCGACGGGAACAGGTCCACGCGGGTGGCCAGCACCTGCCCCAGCTTGACGAAGGTGGGGCCGAGTTCCTCCATCGCCCGCCGTACCCGTACCGGCGCCGACATCTGCAGCATGTGCTCCGGATCGTTCCAGTGCAGCAGCCGTCCGGCGCGCTGCAATACCTCGGCCATGCCGATGCGGCGGACGATGTCGCCGAAGCCGTAGCGGATCAGGACCGAGGCGATCTCCTGCAGCCGTCCCAGGTCGCGGACGGTACCGAGCGCTTCCCACATCAGCAGCCCCTCCCGATCGACCGCGCGCCGTACCCGCTCACAGCAATTCCTCCAGTCCCTGCAGCGCGCGGGCGACGGTCTGCCGCCGCACCGCATCGCGGTCGCCGTCGAAACGGAACAGTTCGGCACGGGTGTAACCGCCGCGGCGCTTCCAGCCGATCCACACCGTGCCCACCGGCTTGTCGGCGCTGCCGCCGCCGGGGCCGGCGATGCCGGTCACCGCGACGGCGACGCTGGCGCCGGAATGCACCAGCGCGCCGGACACCATCTCGATCACCGTCTCGCGGCTCACCGCGCCCTGGGTTTCCAGGGTCTGCGGGCGCACGCCCAGCAATGCCTGCTTGGCTTCGTAGCTGTAGGCGACCATGCCGCAGTCGAACCAGTCCGACGAGCCGGCGATGCCGGTCATGGCCTTGGCGATCCAGCCGCCGGTACAGCTCTCTGCGGTGACGACGCGGTCGCGGGCGGCAAGCAGCCGCGCGCCGATGCGCGCGGCCAACTGGTCCAGTTCGGAATCGGACGGTGTGGGCATGGGGGCCGTTCGTGGGGTTTGCGCCTGTTGTAGCGCAAAAGCTCCCTCCCTGTCTGCGCCGCCGCGGCTCCCGTTCACGAGGCCGCGGCGGCGTGCCGCCTCAGTAGCGCAGGCGCAGCGTCATGCCGTAGGTGCGCGGCGCGCCGAGGAAGGCATTCCACGAACCGGTCTGGATCGGGGCATCGATGCCGACCTGCTTGTAGGTCTCGTCGGTCAGGTTCTGGCCCCAGAACTCCAGCATCCAGCGGCCGTTGTCCGAACCGATGCCGAAGCGCGCATTGAGCAGGGTGTAGGCGTCCTGCTCCTTCTGCGGGTCCAGGTCCGAGCCGGTGTTGTAGTCGGACATGTACTTGGCGCCGACGTTGAAGCGGCCGATCAGGCTGCGGCCGAAGTCCCACTCGTAGGTGACCGAGAGGTTGCCCGACCACTTGGGCGCGAAGCTCATCTGGTTGCCCGGCAGCAGCACCAGGTCGGCATCGGGCAGCAGGTCGTCGCCGTACTCGGTTTCCGCATAGGTGAAGCCACCCTGCACCATCAGCCCCTTGATCCCGGGTTGCCACAGGATCTCCGCGTCCACGCCCTTGGACACCACTTCGGGAATCGAGCGCACCACGAAGCTGGTGCCCAGGAAGCTGTTGAGCTGGAAGTCCTCGTACTTCTGGTAGAACAGCGCGGCGTTCAGCAGCAGGTTGCCGCCCAGCCAGGTGGTCTTGGCGCCGAGTTCGTAGCTGTCGACGAACTCGCCCGGGAACGAGGTGTCGTCCACCGGCACGATGCCCTGGGTGCCGCTGGACAGGCCGTTGGCCGACTGCACCCGGTCCAGGTTGAAGCCGCCGGCCTTGTAGCCACGCGCCGCCGAGACGTAGGTCATCACGTCGTCGGTCCAGTTGTAGGCCAGCTTCAGCGTGCCCGACCACTCCTTCTCGGTGCGCTCCTGCGCGGTGGAACGGCCGTTGTGGGCGGCGTTGGCCCACGGCAGGCAGGTGAAGCCGATGGTGTTCTGGATCAGCGCCTGCTGCTGCGCCGGCGGCATCATCGCGAACGGCACGCCGCGCGCGGTCAGGGCACCGGCGATGCGTCCGACCGCGGCCGGGTTGACCTGCCCGTCCGGCAGGAAGTACGAGGCGCAGGCCGGGCTGCCGTCCGGGTTGCTGTAGGCCGCATCCAGCGTCTTCTTCTCGCGGGTGTAGCGCAGGCCCAGGGTCACGTCGAACGCGTCGGTGGCATGCCAGGTGTTGTTGGTGAAGACCGCCGCGCTCTTGGCGTTCTGCTTGTAGCGGTCCAGCGTGCCCAGGCCGTTGAACAGGGTGCCGAACGGGCGGCCGGTGGCATCGGCCAGGAAGGTCGCCGCGTTCGGCAGCGCCGCCAGCGCCGGATCGATCCGGCCCAGCAGCGCGATCGACATGTACGGCTCGTAGACCGCGCCATAGCGGTAGCTCTCGTTGCGGTCCAGGTCCTCGTCCGAATAGAACACGCCGAACATCCAGTCGATCCGTTCGGTCGAGCCGGTCAGGCGCAGTTCCTGGCTGAAGGTCTTGAACCGGGTCAGCGACTCGTCCTCCTCCGCGGCGCGGTACAGCACGTCGGCGGCGCTGTAGTCGAAGTCCAGGCCGTTGATCGCCTGCCAGTCGCGCACCGCGGTGATCGAGGTCAGCACCGCCTCGTTGGCCCACGGCGTGGTCCAGTTGACCTCGGCCGAAACGCCCTTGTCCTTGATGTCCTGCGCGGTGCTGCGGTTGCTGTAGGCCAGCCGGCGCTCGGGGTCGGCCACCGGGATCACCGCCTCGCCGCCCGGGGTGAGCGCGTTGAGGATGGCCGCGGTCGGGCCACGGTCGGTGGTGACGGTGACGCAGCAGTTCTCCTCGCGGCTGGTGTAGTCGGCGCTCAGGTAGATGTCGAGGTTGTCGGTCGGCTCGAACAGCAGCTGGCCGCGCAGGGTATGGAAGTTCTGGTCGCCGTCGTCGGTCTCGGTGCGCGGGCCGCCGCCGGTGCGGACGTCGTCGAAACCGTCGCGCTCGCGCTTGGCCGCATAGACGCGGATCGCGCTGTTCTCGCCCAGCGCGTCGTTGTACGCGCCGGACACGCCGACCGCGCCGTAGTTGCCGACGCTGATCTCGCCCTCGGCGCTCTGGGTGTAGCTGGGGCGGCGGGTGACCACGTTGATCACGCCGGCCGAGGTGTTCTTGCCGAACACGGTGCCCTGCGGCCCCTTCAGTACCTCGATCCGTTCCAGTTCGCCCAGGTCGCCGTAGCCGACGCTGTTGCGCGGCCGGTACACGCCGTCGATGACCACGCCCACCGACGATTCCAGGCCGGCGTTGTCGCCCACCGTGCCGATGCCGCGGATGCGGGCGGTGGTCTGCGCCGCGCTCTGGGTGCTGGTCACGGTCAGGCCCGGCACCAGTACCTGCAGGTCCTTGATGTCGCGCACCCCGGTGTCCTGCAACAGCTTCTCGGGCAGCACGTTGATGACGATGGGCACGTCCTGCAGCGCTTCCTCGCGCTTCTGCGCGGTGACGGTGATGGTGGAGAGCGTGGTCGGCTGCTCCTGCTCTGGCTGGCTGCTGGCGCCGGCCTGCTGCGCCGAGGCGGCCCAGCTGGAAATGGCGGCGAGAACAGCGACGGATACGACGGACCTGCGCGCGACGGCTGTTGCCATGGTTCCTCCCCCGAGAGAATGGCCGAGCTTGCGTGGATGAGTCTGTGTCGAATCAACTTCCCTGCGATTGCGGGGCGCTACCGCTGGCGACCCCGTGCAGGCACGCTAGCACTACCGGTGCGACCACGCTTACCGCAGTGCAGCAGCGCGCCGGAACGCCTCGGGCCGCACATTGGCGGCCCGAGACGGATACATCGGCATTGGATCGGACAAACCCCGGCCCTTCGGCTACCACTCCGGCTCGCGCACCGGCAGCAGCGGGCGGATATGCGCGCCGTCGGCGCCTGCCGCCAGCTTCTCCGCCTCGGCGATCGGGATGTCCACCTGCAGCAGCCAACCGTCGTCGTCGGCCTGTTCGCTGCGGATCACCTCCAGCTGGTGCAGGCGCGCGCGCAGGCGCCCGGCCTCGGGCGGCAGGCGCAGCTCGCCGGTGACGTGCTGCAGGCCCAGGCGCTTGCCCAGCACCGACTGCAGCAGCTCCAGCCCGCGGCCATCGCGCGCGGAAATCCATACCCGCTCGCGGCGGGACGGATCGGGGATGCCGTCCTGCCCGTCGTGGCGCACTTCGGCGCCCTCGATGCGGTCGATCTTGTTGAACACCAGCAACTGCGGCAGCTCGCCCGCCCCCACCTCCTGCAGCACCTCGTCGACCTGGGCGATGCGTTCCTCGCGCAGCGGGTCGGCGGCATCGACCACGTGCAGCAGCAGGTCGGCCTCGCGCGCCTCGGACAGGGTGGAACGGAACGCCGCCACCAGTTCGTGCGGCAGGTCGCGGACGAAACCCACGGTATCGGCCAGCACCACGCTGCCGCCGGGCAGCGCGATGCGCCGCACGGTCGGATCCAGCGTGGCGAACAGCTGGTCGGCGGCGTAGGCCTCGGCGCCGGTCAGGGCATTGAACAGGGTCGACTTGCCGGCGTTGGTGTAGCCCACCAGCGCCACCCGCGGCAGTTCGCTGCGCACCCGTGCGCGCCGCATCTGGGTGCGCTGCACTTCCACCTTCTCCAGCCGCTTCTGCAGCTGCTCCACCCGCTTCTGCAGCAGCCGGCGGTCGGTTTCCAGCTGGGTTTCGCCGGGACCGCGCAGGCCGATGGCACCGCCGCGCTGGCGCTCCAGGTGGGTCCAGCCGCGCACCAGCCGGGTGGCCAGGTGCCGCAGCTGCGCCAGTTCCACCTGCAGCTTGCCCTCGTGGCTGCGCGCACGCTGGGCGAAGATGTCCAGGATCAGGCCGGTGCGGTCGATCACCCGGCGCTCCAGGAAGCGCTCGAGGTTGCGCTCCTGCACCGGGGTGAGCGCGTGGTTGACCAGCACCAGGTCGGCGCCGGTGGCCTCGGCCGCCGCCTTCACTTCGTCGAGCTTGCCGCTGCCGATCAGGGTCGAGGGACTGGGGCGGTCGATGCGCGCGGTGAGCGTGGCGGCGATGCTGGCGCCGGCCGAGCGCGCCAGGTCGCCGAACTCCTCCAGCACGTCCTCTTCCAGGCGGCCGGCATGGGGCTGAATCAGCAGCGCGTGCTCGCCCTTTTTCGAGCGGTCAAACACGCGCCGTCACTCCGGGATCATTCGACGTCGTCATCGCCCGCCGGGCCGCCTTCGTTCGACTGCACATAGCCGCCGCCCGGCCCCACGCGCACGTTGCGCGCCGGCACCACGGTGGAAATCGCATGTTTGTAGACCATCTGGCTGACGGTATTGCGCAGCAGCACCACGAACTGGTCGAACGATTCGATCGTGCCCTGCAGCTTGATGCCGTTGACCAGGTACACCGACACCGGTACGCGTTCCCGGCGCAGCGCGTTCAGGAAAGGATCCTGCAAAGATTGCCCCTTGGACATCACACACTCCTCGTTATTGTTCTTATGGGTCCGGGCGTTCACAGCCTTCCCCAGCCGGCCCGGAACCGTCGATGTTACACGGGGCAGGCCCGACCGGCATTGCCTCAACGGCCGGTAAAGGCCGAAACCGCCTGCTGCAGGCGGGCACCATCGACGGCCGGGTCGAACCAGCGCACATCCAGTTCGCCGCGCAGCCAGGTCAACTGGCGCTTGGCCAGCTGGCGGGTGGCGAAGATGGCGCGGTCGCGGAACTCCGTCGCGCTGCCCTCGCCGTCCAGGTGCAACCATGCCTGGCGGTAGCCGACCGCGCGGATGGCCGGCAGATCCAGCGGGTTGGGCACTGCCGCCATCGCGGGCAAGGCCCGCAGCCGCCGCACTTCGTCCAGGAAGCCCTGTTCCAGCATCGCATCGAAGCGCGCCTCGATGCGCCGGTGCAGCACCGCGCGCTCGGCCGGCGCCAGCACCAGCTTCAGCACCCGCGCCGGCAGCCGCTCCACCCCCGGCATGGCCTGCCACTGGCTGATCGGCCGGCCGCTGAGGCGGTATACCTCCAGCGCCCGCTGGATGCGTTGCGGATCGGTGGCATGGATGCGCGCGGCCGCTGCCGGGTCGACCGCCGCCAACTGGGCGTGCAACGCCGCCCAGCCCTCCTGCGCGGCCTCGGCGGCGATGGCCGCGCGCACCGCCGGGTCGGCCTCGGGCATCGGCGACAACCCGCGCAGCAGCGCACGGAAGTACAGCCCGGTGCCGCCGGCCAGGATCGGCATGCGGCCGCGGGCGACGATGCCGCGCACCGCGGCGGCGGCATCGGCGGCGAACTCGGCCGCCGAATAGGCCTGCCACGGATCGCGCAGGTCCAGCAGGTGGTGCGGTACGCGCGCGCGTTCGGCGGCATCCGGCTTGGCCGCGCCGACGTCCAGGCCGCGGTAGACCAGCGCCGAGTCGACGCTGACGATCTCGCCGTCCAGCCGTTCGGCCAGTTCGATCGCCGCGGCGGTCTTGCCCGATGCGGTCGGCCCCATCAGCGCGATGGCCAGCGGGCGGGTATCGGCCGGCATCAGTCCTCGTCCGGCCAGCGCGGCGCGGCAGGCGCTTCGTTCCGGCGCGGCGCCGGCACCGCTGCCACTGCGGCCCACACCTTCAGCGCGTCGGCCGTGGCCGCCACGTCGTGAACCCGCAGCAGCAGGGCGCCGCGCTGGGCGGCGACCAGGTGCGCCGCCACCGAGCCATGTACGCGCTGGTCGGGCACCTCGCGCCCGGTCAGTTCGCCGATGCTGCGCTTGCGCGACAGGCCGGCCAGCATCGGCACGCCCAGGTCGAGGAAGCGCGACGAACGCGCCAGCAGGGTCATGTTGTGATCGGTGGTCTTGCCGAAGCCATAGCCCGGGTCGATCACCAGGTGCTTCTTCGGGATCCCGGCCATCTCGGCGGCGAAGATGCGTTCGGCCAGGAAGCGATGTACGTCGGCGACCACGTCGTCGTAGTGCGGCGCCTGCTGCATCGTCCCCGGCTCGCCCAGCATGTGCATCAGCACCACCGGCACGCCCAGTTCGGCAGCGGTGGCCAGCGCCCCGGGCTGGCGCAGGGCGTGGATGTCGTTGACCATGCCGGCGCCGGCCGCCACCGCCGCGCGCATCACTTCCGGCTTGAAGGTATCGACGCTGATCGGCACCGCGGTTTCCTTCGCCAGCCGCTCGATCACCGGCAGCACCCGCCGCAGCTCCTCTTCCAGCGGCACCGGCTCGCTGCCCGGGCGGGTGGACTCGCCGCCGACATCGAGGATGTCCGCGCCCTCCTCCACCAGCTTCAGGCCATGCGCCACCGCCGCGTCCAGCGTGTCGTGACGGCCGCCGTCGGAAAAGGAATCCGGGGTGACGTTGACGATGCCCATGATCCGCGGACGATCCAGGCGCAGGGCACGGCCGCCGCAATCGAGCTGGGGAAAGGTATCGAACATGGGCAGATCCACGGAATACGCCAGCGCATAGTTTACGCCGGCGTGCCAGGCCAGCCGTCAGATATCGCCGAGACGGGCTCCATCGACCGGATTGCCCAACCAGGCAGCCAGGTCGCTACCGATCGCATTGACGGTACGTTCGAGCACATCGCACGACCCTTTGAAACCGGCGAAAGCCCCGCCGCGCGAGATGCGTCGTGCAGTCACCGTGGCGACCTGCTGGCCGTCCTGCAACAGCACGCCGCGTACGGCGGCCGACTTGAAATGACCCATGAAAGCATTGCCGGCGCTCTGGGCCTCGACCAGCTCCAGCTTCAGCACGCGGCCATTGGCATCTGCATCCGGTTCGGTGCCGAACACGATGGTGTTGCCATGCGCCGGGGCATTCCTGCCCAATGAACTTGCCAGCTGCGTGCCGATGCGGCACTCGGCCTTGATGTTCTCGGCGATGATCGATGATTCCGAATACGGCACCGGATCCTGCGCATGGATCTCGGCTGCCATCGACGGCAAGGCACAACACAGCAGCGCGGCAACAGCGGCGCGCATCGAATGACGCATGAATTCCCCCTGGAATGGTGAGTGCGACCGGCACCCCCGGTCATGCCCCGCCATGCGGCATGGCAGGGGCCGGTGCATCGTGCCGACACCCGCACCTGCATGCAAGCATCCTTCAGCGCCGCCGCTGGCGTTCCACGTACAGCGTCTTGGCCACGCTCAGCACGATGCCGACGACGATGCCCACGCCCGCACCCAGCATCAGCTTGCCGGTGGTCAGCCCGACCGCGGCGCCGATCACCGTGGCGATCACCATCTCGGTGGTGTGCGAAACGGGCTGGGGCGGTGGCGTGGACATGACGGACTCCGGGAGGAAAACGGGGATGGAAGCGGCATTGTCGCCCGGCGCAGGCACGGGATACGGGTTCGACGGGGGCGGAAACGGCGAAGGCCGGGTCGCCCCGGCCTTCGCGCATCGCGTTACGGCGACCTCAGTGCTGCTCGGCCGGGCCGGCGATCGGCGGCAGCGGACGGGTGTCGCCGCCCTTGTCGTTGCCGCCGTCCTTGCCGGACTTGCCCCAGCCCACCGGCGGCGGCGGCTCGCGGCCTTCCATGATCGCGTCGATCTGCGGCACGTCGATGGTCTCGTATTCCAGCAGCAGCTTGGACATGGCATGCAGCTTGTCCAGGTTCTCGGTCAGCAGCTGGGTGGTGCGGGCATAGGCCTTGTCCAGGATCTCGCGCACCACCTCGTCGATCTTGCGCGCGGTGTCGTCGGAAACGCTCTTGTGCTGGGTCACGGAACGGCCGAGGAACACCTCGTCGTCCTCCTCGCCATAGGCGATCGGCCCCAGCTGCTCGGACAGGCCCCACTTGGTGACCATGTTGCGGGCCATCTTGGTGGCGCGCTCGATGTCGTTGGAAGCGCCGGTGGTGACCTTGTCGGCGCCGAAGATCAGCTCCTCGGCGACGCGGCCGCCGTACAGCGAGCACAGCTGCGATTCGATCGCCACCCGGTTCATCGAGTACTTGTCGCCTTCCGGCAGGTACATGGTCACGCCCAGCGCGCGACCGCGCGGGATGATGGTGACCTTGTAGACCGGGTCGTGCTCGGGCACCAGGCGGCCGACGATGGCGTGGCCGGCCTCGTGGTAGGCGGTGAGCGTCTTCTCGTCCTCGCTCATGGCCATCGAACGGCGCTCGGCGCCCATCAGGATCTTGTCGCGGGCACGGTCGAAGTGGTCCATGCGGACCTCCTTCTCGTTGCCGCGCGCGGCGAACAACGCCGCCTCGTTGCACAGGTTGGCTAGGTCGGCGCCGGAAAAGCCCGGGGTGCCGCGCGCGATCACCAGCGGCTCGACGTCGTCGGCCAGCGGCAGCTTGCGCATGTGCACCTTGAGGATCTGCTCGCGGCCCTTCACGTCCGGCAGGCCGACCACCACCTGGCGGTCGAAACGGCCCGGGCGCAGCAGCGCCGGGTCGAGCACGTCGGGACGGTTGGTGGCGGCGATCACGATCACGCCCTCGCCCCCCTCGAAGCCGTCCATCTCGACCAGCAGCTGGTTCAGGGTCTGCTCGCGCTCGTCGTGGCCACCACCCAGACCGGCGCCGCGGTGACGGCCGACCGCATCGATCTCGTCGATGAAGATGATGCACGGCGCGTGCTTCTTGGCCTGCTCGAACATGTCGCGCACGCGGCTGGCGCCGACGCCGACGAACATTTCCACGAAGTCCGAGCCGGAGATGCTGAAGAACGGCACCTTGGCCTCGCCGGCGATGGCACGGGCCAGCAGGGTCTTGCCGGTGCCGGGCGGACCGACCATCAGCACGCCGCGCGGGATCTTGCCGCCGAGCTTGGTGAACTTGGACGGGTCGCGCAGGAAATCGACCAGTTCGCCGACCTCCTCCTTGGCCTCGTCGCAGCCGGCGACGTCGGCGAAGGTGACCTTGATCTGGTCCTCGCCCTGCAGCTTGGCGCGCGACTTGCCGAAGGACATGGCGCCCTTGGCGCCACCGCCGCCGCCCTGCATCTGCCGCATCATGAAGATCCAGAAACCGATCAGCAGCAGCACCGGCAGGAACTGCAGCAGGATCGACAGGAAGCCCGGGCCGTTGGCCGGCTTCATGCGGATGATCTCGACCTTCTTGCTGTACAGCTGGTCGATCAGCTTCTCGTCGCGCGGCGCATACAACGAACCCTCGGTACCGTCGTTGCGGCGGTAGCGGATGGCGTTGGTGGTCAGCGTGGTGTCGTCGGTGAACTCCACCGACTTGATGCGGCCGGCGTCCACTTCCTGCAGGAACTGGGTGTAATTGCTGCTGTCGCTGGCGACCGCAGCCCCGCCCCGCGGCGAAAAGCTCTGGAACACCACCATCAGCACGACGGCGACGACCACCCACAGCAACAGATTCTTGGTCAAGTCGTTCATCCTCATTGACTCCGGTGTCCCTCTTTACAGGTGCGTGTTTCGTATGGAGCTTACTTGATCTGCGCGCGCTTGCCCTGACCGAGGGCATAGACTTCCGGCGAACGCTTGCGCGAGGCCGCCGGCTTGCGGATCAGGACCTTCTCGTAGCGGCGCCGCAACTCGCGCACGTATTCATCGAAGCCGACGCCCTGGAACAGCTTGATCAGGAACGCCCCACCCGGCTTGAGATGGTTGTCGGCGAAGTCCATCGCCAGTTCCGCCAGGTGCATCATCCGCGGCTGGTCGACCGCGTCCATGCCACTTTTATTGGGGGCCATATCCGACAGCACAAGGTCCACCGGCTGTTCGCCGAGCATCGCTTCGAACTGGGATAGGACGGTTTCTTCCCTGAAGTCACCGTGAAGGAACTCCACGCCGGCCAGCGGCGGCATCTCCAGGATGTCCAGCGCCAGCACCCGGCCGCGATCGCCCAGCGACTTGCGCACCTGCTGCGACCAGCCGCCGGGGGCCGCGCCCAGGTCGACCACCACCATGCCCGGCTTCAGCAGCCGGTCGCGTTCGAGCAGCTCCTCGAGCTTGTAGGCCGCGCGCGAACGCATCCCCTCGGACTGGGCTTTCTTGACGTAGGGATCGGCGAAATGCTCGCGTAGCCAGCGCTGGCTGCTCTTGCTGCGGGACATCGGAATGGGGCCTGGGTGGGCGCCCATGATACCCTGAACCCCCTTTGTTACCGCCTATTCCTGCATGTCCATCGTCTTGACCCCGGCCCAGACCCGTTTCCTGCGCGGCCAGGCGCACGATCTCAAAGCACTGCTGCAGATCGGCGGCAAGGGAGTAACCCCGGCTTTCCTGGCCGAACTGGACGAAGTGCTGGAACGCCACGAGCTGGTCAAGGTCAAGGTCGGTGCCGAGGACCGCGATGCCCGCGACGCCATGATCGCCTCGCTGGCGCAGGATTCGGGCAGCGCGCTGGTGCAGCGCATCGGCCACGTGGCCGTGCTGTACCGCCCCAGCCGGGAAAAGCGCCAGATCGTGCTGCCGCGCGGTTGAGCCGACGCCGGAGGTCCCGATGCAACTGAGCCAGGAACTGCCCGACTACAGCTATACCCTGCGTGCCGCCGACGGCGGCATGGCCCGGGTGAACGAGCGCACCCTGACCGAGAGCTTCATCCTCACCCCCGACACGCTGGTCGAACAATGGCCGGTGCGGGCGATCTCGGAACTGACCCCCGACCACCTGCAGCCGCTGCTGGCGCTGAACCCGGCGCTGGTGCTGCTGGGGACCGGCGAGCGCCAGGTATTCCCGCCGGCCGCGGTCATGGCCACCTGCCTGACCCGCGGCATCGGCATCGAGGTGATGACCAACGCCGCCGCCGCACGCACCTACAACGTGCTGGCCAGCGAAGGCCGACGGGTGGTGGTGGCGCTGCTGCTGGACGCGACGACAGCCCCCTGACCCGCCACGGGACGAGGGTACCGCCGGATGGCGGCACCCTCCTCCGCAGCGCCGGGCTCAGAGGCGCGTGATCCTGATCCAGTTGATGTTCCAGCCGCCCTGCGCGGCATAGATGCCGAGGTTGTAGGTGCCAGCCGCCACATTCACGGTATGCGACACCGTGCTCCAGTTCTGCCAGCCGCCGGTCGCCGGCACCTGCACCTGGCCCAGCAGGATGCCGCCAGCGTTCAGGTCCAGCGACAGCGCCCCGCCCGAGGGGCTGGCCACGCGGTACTCGACCCGGTAGTTGCCGCTGGCCGGGAAGGTGACGTTGTTGTAGGCCATCCAGTCGCCCTGGTCGATCCAGCCCACGTTCAGCCCGCCTTCCGAGCAGGGCTCGGTCTGCACGCCCTGCTGCGCGCTGAAGTTCTCGGCCTGCAGCGTGAGCGACCAAGGCTGCGAGAACCGGGACACCACGAGCGAGGAGGCGCGATCGTTGAAACCGTCGGCGACCAGGCAGGAGGTGTCCGCGCTCTTGGTCACGCTTGCGCCACCGAAATTGTCGTGCTCGTAGAAGGTGACCTGGTAGCCGGCATTGACCCGGAGCGAGGAAATGTCGTCGTTGGCGATTCCCCTGGCCTGCAACTGCGAAAGCGTGTAGTTCCCCTCGGGCAGCGCGACGGCATAGCCGCCGTAGTTGCAGTCCTTGTAGACGGTGGCCACGCCGCTGCCGCCACCGCCGGCAGGCGAATACACGCGCACGTAGTCGACATGCACCTTCGCCGGCAGCTGGCTTTCGTCGACGTTGAAGCCCGGCCAGTTGCCGCCGATGGCGAAATTGAGCAGCAGGAAGAAGTCGCCGTGGAATTCCTCGGTGCCGTTGACGCCGCCCTGGATGTTGGCCTCGTGGAACTTGTTGCCGTCGACGTACCAGCGGATGGCGTTGGCGTCCCATTCCACCGCGTACACGTGCCAGTCCTGCACGTTCACCGGCGTGCTGCCGCCGTACTGCGCGTAGTTGCCGTTGTGGTCGCGCCAGTGAATGGTGCCGTGGGTCCGGCCCTCGGTATTGACGTGCTCCATGACGTCGATCTCGCCCGAGGCGGGCCAGCCGACCTGCGGCAGGTTCGCGCCCAGCATCCAGAACGCCGGCCAGGCGCCCGCGAACGCCGGCAACCGCATGCGCGCCTCGATCCGGCCGTACTTGAACGTCTTGCGGCCCTGGGTCTTCATCCGCGCCGAGGTATAGCGGAACCCGCCGAAGTCCTCGCGCCTGGCGGTGATCACCAGTGCGTTGTTCTCGATGGAAGCGTTCTCGCGCCGGTAGTACTGCAGTTCGTTGTTGCCCCAGCCGCCGCTGCCGTTGCCGGTCTCGAACACCCAGTCCGGTCCGATCGATCCGTTGAATTCGTCGCTCCAGACCAGTTGCCAGTTCTGCGCCCATGCGCTGCCGGCAAACAGCGAAACGACCAGGAACACCATGCACTTCGAACGAAATTTCATGGTCCCGCCTCATTGTGGTTAGGGGTGGATTTGATGGAAACGGCGCAGGCGCACGCGCGGCACGCACGCCCCTCGAAGGGCGCGCAATGCTCGTCGTCGTCTTCGCCGCCGCTCCGGCGCCTCTCCCCCTGTCCCGCGATGCCGGAACGCCCGCATGCTATAGCCGGTGCGTTTGCCGCTGCAAAAGAAGTTGCAAGGGCAACCGACTCCGCGACGATGGCCGGGCGTCGCGCATCGGCAGGAGGAAGATCCGGAGGTCCATCGCGGTGCCTGGACAGCGCACCGTGTGCGGCGCCCGATGACGCTTCCACCCACCATTTCGTGACAGACATCGCATATTGGGTCGCTACGACTGCAAGTCGACCGGTTTGCCGTCATGGCGTGCGGGCCGGCGGCGCCCCCGGGCAGCCGGTGCCCACCGGTCGCGACTGACGTCGCTCCTACAAGACGCGGATGTCGCAGGAGCGACGCCAGTCGCGAGCTTTTCGAACAGGCTCGGGAATGCACTCCCCGCGAGTGGGTGGCGAACCTTACTTCTTCGGCAGGTACAACAGCGGGTCCACCGGCTTGCCGTTGTAGCGGGCGAGCCGGCGCCGCTTACGGTCCACCGGACCGTGGCGCCGGTGAGCGCCCGGCGCGCTGCGCCGGGCCGGAGATCCGCACGTCACGCCACGACGATGCTCACTTCTTCGGCAGGTACAACAATGGATCGACCGGCTTGCCGTTGTAGCGGGCGAGCCGGCGCCGCTTGCGGTCCACCGGACCGTGGCGCCGGTGAGCGCCCGGCGCGCTGCGCCGGGCCGGAGATCCGCACGTCACGCCACGACGATGTTCACTTCTTCGGCAGGTACAACAACGGATCGACCGGCTTGCCGTTGTAGCGGATCTCGAAATGCAGCATGTCGCGGTTCGCGCCGGTGCGGCCCATCTCGGCGATCTGCTCGCCGGCCTTGACGTTCTGGCCCTCGTTGACCAGCCGCTTGCGGTTGTGGCCGTAGGCGGAAAGCCACTGCTCGTTGTGCTTGACGATGATCAGTTCGCCGTAGCCCACCAGGCCAGCACCGGAATACACCACCACGCCGTTGGCGGCGGCACGCACCGCCTGGCCACTGCTGCCGGCGATGTCCACGCCCTGCTTGGTCGCCTCGCCGGCGACGTAGCGGCCTACCAGCGCGCCTTCAGCCGGCCAGCGCCAGCTGATGTCGCTCTTCACCGGCGGCGTCGCCACCGGTGCCGGGGCCGGTGTCGGTGTCGGAGTTTTTGCCGGCGTGGTCGCCGGCGGGCGGGTAGTGGTCGCGGTGGTGGCGCCGGCCGGATACAACCGCAGCGACTGCCCGGGATAGATCGTGTACGGCTCGGACAGGCGGTTCCAGGCCGCCAGGTCGCGCGGGGTGATGTTGTGCTGGCGGGCGATCGCATACAGCGTGTCGCCGCGCTTGACGGTGACCGTCGCTCCCGGCTTGGCGACCGAGGTGGTGGGCACCGGCGCACCGCTCGTGCCCGGATTGCGCACGACGGTGGCGGTACCGCATGCCCCCAGCGCGGCTACCGCCAGAACCAGCACCCCCAGACGCAGCCCGTTGCCCAATCGATCAGCAATCATCCGAACCTCGCTCTCCATAAGTCACATAGCCCGCCAATCCGCGGTACATCCTACCGTCGTCCACACGCCTGCTCCGCGCCACTCATCCCGCGATGCGCTGGAACACTCCGTGCAGCGCGACCCCGCCGCCGCCGATCAGGACGCTGAAATAGACCATCGTGGCGATGTTGCCCAGATGCCCCAGCATGATCGCCCCGCCGTCGCGCTGGATCATCCCGATCGCATAGAACAGCAGGGCCACGCCCGGAAACGTATTGCTGAAAGGGATGAATCCGAACGGGGCCATCAGTAATAGCGCGGCCAGGATGAACGCGAGGTTGTTGACCAGGTCCTGCCAGCGCCCCTGCGCCAATACGCTGAAGCGGTGCGGCCGGCTGACCTTCTCCAGGCGTCGCACCCACGCCATGCCGCGCGCCAATGCCGGACGCAGCTTGTCCACCGGCAACGCACGGTCGCGCAGCCGGCGCGGCAGCCACAACGGCCGCCCGATGAGGCGACTGATGCCCACCAGCAGGATCGCGGCGCCGAAGACGGTACTCACGCCGGGGATGGACACCGGGATCAGGAACACCAGCGTCAACAGCATGGTGAGCAGCAGCAGGCCCTCGTCGCCGAAGACATCGAGCAGCTCGCCCAGGGTCAGCTTGTCCTCGGGCAGCGTGTCGATGACGCCCGCCAGCTGTTCGCCCAGCGAGATGCCGTCGCTATCCGCCGACATGCCGGCGCGGTTGTTCGTGGTCATGGATCGGCGTTTCCTTGGAACCGGGGACTGCGGAAGGTCAATCCAGCATGCCCGACAGCAACGGCACGAAGGTGACCGGCGCCAGGACCTGCTGTTCGATGCTGCCGTCGGCGCGGCGGGTGAGCTGTACCAGCGACTGCGAACCGGCGCCGCCGACCGGCGCCACCAGCCGCCCGCCCGGTGCCAGCTGTTCGATCAGCGCCTCCACCAGCGCCGGTGCCGCGGCGGTGACGACGATGGCGTCGTACGGGCCATGCTCGGGCCAGCCGATGCGGCCGTCGTCGTGCTTGCTGCGCACGTTCATGCCGAGCTGGCGGAAGCGCTTGCGCGCCTGCCGCAGCAGGTCGCCGATGCGCTCGACGGTATGCACCTCCAGCCCCAGCGCCGCCAGCACCGCGGCCTGGTAGCCGGAGCCGGTGCCGACTTCCAGCACCTTCTTCGGCGCCACCTGCAGCACCGCCTCGGTCATGCGCGCCACCACCCAGGGTTGGGAGATGGTCTGCCCGTGGCCGATCGGCAGCGCGGTGTCCTCGTAGGCGCGCGAGGCCAGCGCCTCATCGATGAACAGGTGCCGCGGCACCACGCGGATGGCGTTGAGCGTGGCTTCGTCGGCGATGCCGGCTTCGCGCAGGCGATCGACCAGGCGGTCGCGCACGCGCTGCGAGGTCATGCCGATGCCGACCGCTTCGGGCTGCAGGCGCAGGCGTGGGGTCATGCCGGACGGCCCAGCGCAGCGGTGAGCCCGTCGACCCAGCTGGCGACCTTTTCCAGCGCCTGGTAGCGGGTCAGGTCGACCTGGATCGGGGTGATCGAGATGTAGCCGGTGCGCACCGCGTGGAAATCGGTGCCGGGACCGGCATCCTGTTCGCCGCCGGCCGGGCCGATCCAGTACACCGTGCCGCCGCGCGGATCGCTCTGCGCGATGCAGGCCTCGGCGCGGTGGCGGTTGCCCAGCCGGGTCACTTCGAAGCCCTTGACCTCGCTCCACGGCAGGTCGGGCACGTTGACGTTGAGGATGGTGTCGGCCGGCAGCGGATCGGCCTTGAGCCGGGCCACGATCTCCACCGCGGCGCGGGCGGCGGTCTGGAAATGCTTCGCCTCGTGGTTGCGCGTGACCAGCGACATCGCCACCGCCGGCAGGCCCAGGAAGCGCCCCTCCATCGCCGCCGACACCGTGCCCGAGTAGATCACGTCGTCGCCCAGGTTGGCGGCGTTGTTGATCCCGGACACCACGATGTCCGGCTCGTACTCCAGCATGCCGGTCAGCGCCAGGTGCACGCAGTCGGTCGGCGTGCCGGCCACGCTGCAGGTGTAGTGGTCGATCCGCTTGAGCCGGATCGGCAGGTCCAGCGTCAGCGAATTGCTGGCACCGGAGCGGTCGCGGTCAGGGGCCACCACGGTGACCTCGTGGCCGGCGCCACGGAGTTCCTCGGCGAGCATCCGGATGCCGGGGGCATCGACGCCGTCGTCATTGCTTACCAGTACGCGCATGGGGTTCCTCGAAAACCCGACCATGATACCGGATGCGCCCGCGCCCTTCCCCCTTAGTCGCCGCGCTTGCCTGAAACCGCCATCGCGCTACGCTGTGCCGATGCCGCACCCCGAAGACGAAGATGCCGCCGCACTGTTCCGCGCCGCGATCGGCGAGGTGAAGCCGCTGCGCAAGGTGAATGCGCCGGCGGTCGAGCGCCCGCGCCCGAAGCCGCGCGCGCGCATGGCCGAGCAGGACGAACGGCAGGCGCTGGGCGAGTTCGCCCGCCTGCTGCGCGACGGCACCCCGCTGGAGGCGGGCGACACCGCCAGTTACCGCCGCGACAACCTGCCGGCACGGATGTTCCAGCGCCTGAAGCGGGGCCAGTACTCGGTGCAGGACGAACTGGACCTGCACGGCGCCACCGTGGCCCAGGCCGAGGCGCTGCTGCGGCATTTCCTGCTCGAAGCGCATGCGCACGAACACGGCTGCGTACGCATCATCCACGGCAAGGGACTGCAGTCCGACGGCGGTGCGCCGGTGCTGAAGAACCTGGTGGACCGCCTGCTGCGGCAGCGCAACGACGTGCTCGCCTTCCACTCCGCGCCGCCGGCGCAGGGCGGCACCGGCGCCCTGCTGGTATTGCTGGCGCGCCGCTAGCGTCATCGATTCCGGCAATGCCCTGGCGATACAGGATGGGGCCGGGAGGACGCACGGCGGGACCGCCACCCCGGCACGGGCTTCCACACCGGCCTGGGCAATTTGCCACCGGTACCGTTCCCACTCCATCGGTCGCGAGCTTTTCGTGCATGCGCGCACCGGGACCCGATACCCGGAATTTCCCGAGCCGGATGCGCGCGGCGTTACGACTGCGGCAGCCCCGCCTCGTCGCCGCTGGCGTCGACCACCTCGCCCAGTTCGTGCAGCAGCGCCGTCGCATAGCAGCCCGGCGGCAGCGCGAACGCGAGCTGCAGCACGTCCGGCTGCAGCCATTCGTACTGCAGCAGCGCCGGCCGCAGCCTCAGCGCCCGCCGTTCCTGCTTCAGCCCCGCCTGCTCCAGCCCTGTGCGCAACGCCAACGATTGCTCGTCGGACAACGCATCCAGCTCCAGCGCACGGCAGGCATCGGTGCAGCGCAACTCGCCCGCGCCCCACAACGGCCCGCTGGGATGGATGTCGAACCGGTCAAGGCGCTCGCCCAGCGCATCGCTCCACGGCTCCGGGCCGAACACGCTGCGGCTGCCGTCGAGCATCCACACCTCGCCGTCCAGCGGCCGGTCCCAGCTGCCCTGCTCCACCCGTGCGGCCAGCACGCGGTTGAACAGGGCCGAGCGCGCCGCGGACAGCAGCAGCGAGCGCTGCTCCTTGCGCACGCGGCGCCCGCCGAACATCGCCAATGCGGCGGGCACGTTGCCGCCGTCGCGGCCGAAGCGCTGCTCGCCGAACCAGTTGGGCAGGCCGCGTGCGGCGATCGCATCCAGCCGCGCGGCGATGGCGCCGGCATCTCCCCGCACATCGCGCAGGACAAGCTTGAAGCGGTTGCCGGCCAGCGCGCCGCGCTGCAGCTTGCGGTTGTGCCAGCTGGATTCGACCACCTGCAGCTGTTCCGAGGCCAGCGTCGCCAGGTCCGGCGCCACCCGTTTGGGCAGGTGCACGCTGAAACGCTGGGTGGTGACCGCGTGCCGGTCCTTCAGCCCGGCGTAGCTGACCGCCATGTCCGGCAATCCCGCCCATTGCGCCAGCTGCCTGGCCACGAACGCGGTATTGGTATCGCGCTTGCGGATGGTCAACAGCAGGTGCTCGCCCTCGCCGGTGGGCTCGAACGCGGGCAGTTCGTCGACCTGGAAATCCTCGGCCACGCTGCGCATGCGCGCGGCCAGCACCGGCGCGCCGAACGCCAGCGGCAGCGCGGTCACGCCGCCACCAGCAGTGCCACCGCCTGCGCGGCGATGCCTTCGCCGCGGCCGGTGAAGCCCAGCTTCTCCGAGGTGGTGGCCTTGACGCTGACCGCGTCCAGCGGCAACTGCAGCAGCGCGGCGATGCGCTCGCGCATGGCCAGCGCATGCGGGCCGACCTTGGGCCGCTCGCAGATCACGGTGATGTCGGTGTTGCCGACGCGCCAACCGCGTTCGCGCAGCAGGCCATCGCAGTGGCGCAGGAATTCGCTGCTGTCGGCGCCCTTCCAGCGCTCGTCGCTGGGCGGGAAATGCTGGCCGATGTCGCCCAGCGCCAGCGCGCCGAGCATCGCATCGCACAGCGCGTGCAGGATCACGTCGCCGTCGCTGTGCGCCAGCACGCCGCGGTCGTGCGGCACCCGCACGCCGCCGAGCATGACGTGGTCGCCCTCGCCGAAGGCATGCACGTCGTAGCCCTGGCCAATGCGGACGGCAGGAACGGGAGAAGGACTGCTCATGGTTTCTGTATTCCGGGTAATGCGTGATGCGGAAAGGCGCTGCGCCGGCACCGGGTTCAGGACCGGCGCCGCGACAGCTCGAACTCGAAGCGCGCCAGGTCGGCCGGGGTGGTGACCTTGAAGTTGTCCTCGGCGCCTTCGACCAGCAGCGGCCGCAGGCCGAGACGCTCCATCGCCATGGCCTCGTCGGTGACTTCGACGCCGCGGGCGGCGGCGTCGTGCAGCGCACGCGCCAGCTGGTGGCGGCGGAACAACTGCGGGGTGAGCGCGCGCCAGAGCCGCTCGCGCGGTTCGGTGCGGTCGATGCCGCCGTCGTCGCCGGCGCGCTTGAGGGTGTCGCGCACCGGTGCGGCGAGGATGGCGCCGACCGGATCGTTGCGCCCCACTTCCAGCAGCCGACCCAGGTCGGCCAGGGCCAGGTTCGGCCGCGCGGCATCGTGCACCAGCACGAAATCGTCGCTGCGCACCGTATCCGGCAGGGCCTGCAATCCCGCCAGCACCGATGCGGCGCGGGTGTCGCCACCGGTGCAGGTCAGCACCGGCTTGCCCGCCACTTCGGTCCAGCCCGGCCAGTCGGCATCGTCCGCGGAAATGGCGACCATCGCCCCGGCCACCGCCGGATGCGCCAGCAGCGCTTCCAGTGCGTGCGCCAGCAATGGCCTGCCGCCCGCCTGCAGGTACTGCTTGGGTATGGCGCCGCCGAAGCGGACACCGCGACCGGCCGCAGGTACCACCGCCCAGACCATGCCCATCACGGCACGTCCTGCTGCGTGTTGCCCCGGTCGCCGGCGGCGGCCGGCGCGCGCGGCGGCGTGGCCGGTGCGTTCTCGACCACGCGATAGAACTTCTCGCCCGGCTTGATCATGCCCAGTTCGCTGCGCGCGCGCTCCTCGATCGCCGCCTCGCCGTCCTTCAGGTCCTTGACCTCGGCGGCGAGCGCGTCGTTGCGCTGCTGCAACCCGGCGTTGTCCCGCTTCTGATGTTCGACCTGGGTTTCCAGCATCATCACCTCGCCGGAATTGCCCGGGCCGAACCAGAAGCGGTACTGCAGCCAGGCCAGCAGTACCGCAAGCACCAGCAGCAGCCAGCGCCAGTTGCGCATGGCTCAGCGCTTGAGCGAAACGAAGGCGTCGCGACCGGCGTAGCGCGCGCCGGCGCCCAGCGCTTCTTCGATGCGCAGCAGCTGGTTGTACTTGGCCACGCGGTCGCTGCGGCACAGCGAGCCGGTCTTGATCTGGGTCGCGGTGGTGGCCACGGCGATGTCGGCGATGGTGGTGTCTTCGGTCTCGCCCGAGCGGTGCGAGACGATCGCCGCGTAGTGGGCGTGGTGCGCCATGGCGATGGCTTCCAGGGTCTCGCTCAGGGTGCCGATCTGGTTGACCTTGATCAGGATGGCGTTGGCGGTGCCGGACTCGATGCCTTCCTTGAAGATCTTCGGGTTGGTCACGAACAGGTCGTCGCCGACCAGCTGCACCTTGCCGCCGATGCGCTCGGTCAGCAGCTTCCAGCCGGCCCAGTCGTTCTCGGCCAGGCCGTCCTCGATGGTGATGATCGGGTACTGCGCGGTCCAGTCGGCCAGGAAATCGACGAACTGCTCGGAGGTCAGGCGCTTGTTCTCGCCGACCAGGTTGTACTTGCCGTTCTCGTAGAACTCGCTGGAGGCCACGTCCAGGCCCAGCAGCACGTCCTCGCCCGCGGTGTAGCCGGCCTTGCCGATGGCTTCCAGGATGGTGTCCAGGGCCTCGACGTTGCTGCGGAAGTCCGGCGCGAAGCCGCCCTCGTCGCCCACCGCCGTGCTCAGGCCATGGCCCTTGAGCACCGACTTGAGCGCGTGGAAGATCTCGGTGCCGGCGCGCAGCGCCTCGGAGAACGAGGTGAAGCCGACCGGCAGCACCATGAATTCCTGGAAGTCGACGTTGTTGTCGGCATGCGCGCCGCCGTTGATGATGTTCATCATCGGCACCGGCAGGGTCACGTCGCTGCCGTTGGCCAGGTACTGCCACAGCGCCTGCTTCTTCGAGGCGGCCGCGGCGTGGGCGTTGGCCAGCGACACCCCGAGCAGCGCGTTGGCGCCCAGGCGGCCCTTGTTCTCGGTGCCGTCGAGGTCGATCAGGCGGCGGTCCAGGCCTTCCTGGTCGGCGGCGTCGAAGCCCTTGAGTGCATTGGCGATGGTGGTGTTGACGTTGGCCACGGCATTGCGCACGCCCTTGCCCAGGTAGCGGGTCTTGTCGCCGTCGCGCAGTTCCACCGCTTCCTTGGTGCCGGTCGAGGCGCCCGAGGGCACCGCGGCGCGGCCGAACGAACCGTCCTCCAGGGTGACTTCGGCTTCCAGCGTGGGGTTGCCACGGCTGTCGAGGATTTCACGGGCGTGGATGCTGCGGATCGTGGTCATAGCGGGCCGGTTACCAGTCAGGAAGGGGAAACGCCGAAAAACGTGCCGCGTGATTATCCCTGCCCCCCCGCCGCTTGCCAAATCGCGGTGGGCACGGCGATCGCGCCGACCACCGTGGCCTGCCGCGACAGCAGCGAGGGAACCAGCAACAGCGTCAACAGCAGGGCCAGCAGGCCCAGCGCGACACCGCCGCCGACGGGCTGCCGGCGCAACCGGAAGGACAGCACGCTGGCCACGACACAGGCCAGCGCGATCGAGACGGTCGACGACAGCGCCAGCATCAGCCAGCCCTGCACCGAGCGCAGCGCGTTGTCGCCATCGCCGGGCGAGCCGACGGCGGCGAACACCAATAGCACCAGCAGGAACAGGCCGCCCCAGGTCGTCCCCGCCAATCCGAGCGCGAACCAGCCCCAGGGCCAGTTCCGCCATCGCCCGGATCGACCGTGCGCCCCGGGCTGCTGGGTCATGCGAAACGGGAGAAGCCGTGCTTCTTGGTCACCGCGTCCAGCTCCATCAGCGTTTCCAGCAGCTCGCCCATGCGGTCCAGCGGCCAGGCATTGGGGCCATCGGACAGGGCCTTGGACGGATCGGGGTGGGTCTCGGCGAACAGCCCGGACACGCCCACCGCCACCGCCGCACGCGCCAGCACCGGCACGAACTCGCGCTGGCCGCCGGAGCTGCTGCCCTGCCCGCCCGGCAACTGCACCGAGTGGGTGGCATCGAACACCACCGGGCAGCCGGTGTCGCGCATCACCGCCAGCGAACGCATGTCGCTGACCAGGTTGTTGTAGCCGAAGCTGGCACCGCGCTCGCAGACCATGATCTGCTCGTTGCCGGTGGACTTGGCCTTCTCCACCACCGGCTTCATGTCCCATGGCGACAGGAACTGGCCCTTCTTGATGTTGACCGGCCTGCCGGCCGCGCACACCTTGCGGATGAAGTCGGTCTGCCGCACCAGGAACGCCGGGGTCTGCAGCACGTCGACCACCGAGGCCACCTCGTCCATCGGGGTGTATTCATGGACGTCGGTCAGCACCGGCACGCCGATCTGCTTCTTGACCTCGGCCAGCACCTTCAACCCCTCCTCCATGCCCGGGCCGCGGAACGCGGTACCGGAGGTACGGTTGGCCTTGTCGAAGCTGGACTTGAAGATGAAGTTGACGCCGAGCCTGCCGGTGATTTCCTTCAGCTTGCCGGCCACGTCCAGCTGCAGCTGCATCGACTCGATCACGCACGGGCCGGCGATCAGGAACAGGGGCTGGTCCAGCCCGACATCGAATCCACACAGTTTCATTCGGGAACTCCCAGTAGGTTCAAAGGCGCTTCAGGCCAACGCAGGGCACGCATGCCGCCCATGCCGCGGCACCCCCGTAGATCGGGACAGTGCCCGCGCATTGCAAGCGGGCCGCAGGGCCGGCGGCAACGCATGACGGCGGCGGAAGGACTCGCCTCCACCGCCATGTGCGTCACGCCCGCGCCTCCTTCAGCAGTTTGCCGCCGGCCTTCTTCTCGCGCGCGGCGCGGATGAAGCCGATGAACAGCGGATGGCCCTCGCGCGGGGTGGAGAGGAACTCCGGATGCGCCTGGCAGGCGAGGAACCAGGGGTGCGCCTCGCGCGACAGCTCGACCACTTCCACCAGGGTGTCGTCCATCGACTTGCCGGCGATCACCAGCCCGGCGTCTTCCAGCTGGGTGCGGTAGCGGTTGTTGAACTCGTAGCGGTGGCGGTGGCGCTCGGCCACCACGTCCTTGCCGTACAGCTCGCGCGCCAGGGTGCCGGGCTTGAGCCGCTGTTCCTGCAGGCCCAGGCGCATGGTGCCGCCCAGGTCGGACTTCTCGTCGCGCTTCTCGACCTCGCCGGTGGCGGTGCGCCATTCGGTGATCAGGCCGATCACCGGGTGCGGCGACTGGCGGTCGTTCTCGGTGCTGTTGGCGCCCTCCAGCCCAGCCACGTGGCGGGCGTAGTCGACCACCGCCGCCTGCATGCCGTAGCAGATGCCGAAGTACGGCACGCCGCGCTCGCGCGCGAACTGCGAAGTCAGCACCTTGCCCTCGAAGCCGCGGTCGCCGAAGCCGCCCGGCACCAGGATGCCGTCCACGTCCTCCAGCGCCTCCAGGCCGCTGGCCTCCAGCTCCTGCGCCTCCAGCCACTTCAGGTTGACCCGCGTGCGCTGGCGCAGGCCGCCATGCTTGAGCGCCTCGCCCACCGACTTGTAGGCGTCCTGGTGGTCGACGTACTTGCCGACCACGGCGATGGTGACCTCGTCCAGCGGGTGCAGGGTGGCGTCCACCGCCGCTTCCCACTCGGACAGGTCGGCCGGGCCGGCCTTGTCGCCCAGCTTGAACTGGTTGATGACGATCTCGTCCAGGCCCTGCGCGTGCAGGCCCATCGGGATGCGGTACAGCACGTCCACGTCCGGCACGCTGATCACCGCGCGCTCGGGCACGTTGGTGAACAGCGAGATCTTGCGGCGCTCGGAATCGGGGATGACCTGCTCGGAACGGCACAGCAGCACGTCCGGCTGGATGCCGATCGAGCGCAGTTCCTTGACCGAGTGCTGGGTCGGCTTGGTCTTCAGCTCGCCGGCGGCGGCGATGAACGGCACCAGCGTCAGGTGCATGAACAGCGCCTTCTCCGGGCCGCGCTCGGTGCGCACCTGGCGGATCGCCTCCAGGAACGGCAGCGACTCGATGTCGCCGACGGTACCGCCGATCTCCACCAGCGCCACGTCGAAGCCCTCGGTGGCCTCGTCCATGCAGCGGCGGATCTCGTCGGTGATGTGCGGGATGACCTGCACGGTCGCGCCCAGGTAGTCGCCGCGGCGCTCCTTGCGGATCACGTTCTCGTAGATGCGCCCGGTGGTGACCGAGTTCTTGCGGCTCAGGCGGGTGCGTACGAAGCGCTCGTAGTGGCCCAGGTCCAGGTCGGTCTCGGCGCCGTCGTCGGTGACGTACACCTCGCCATGCTGGAACGGGCTCATGGTGCCCGGGTCGACGTTGATGTAGGGGTCCAGCTTCATCATCGTGACCTTCAGGCCACGTGCTTCGAGGATGGACGCAAGCGAAGCGGCCGCGATGCCCTTGCCAAGCGAGGACACGACGCCGCCGGTGACGAAAATAAGGGGGGTCATGGTCGGGGACTCCCGGAAAGCCATAGTTTAACGGTTGCCGCGGCAATGCCCAAGCATCGCGTGCGGCGAACGCACAAAAAAAGACGCCCCGGACTGCGCCGGGGCGTCGCCGAATGTTGCCGGAACCGGGCTCAGCGCTTGCGCTTGGCCTCTTCTTCCTCTTCGCGCGGCGCGGGCTTGTCGCTCCCCGCCTTGTGCCTGGCGGCGGCCGCGGCGCGGCGCTTGGCCTTCTGCTCGGCCTCGCTCTGCGCCTTGTCCGCCTGGGCCGCGGATGCGCCCTGCGCGGCGGCGTCGGTCTTGCCGGCGTTCTGCGCCAGCGCCACCGGCACGGCGACGACGGCTGCCGCCAGCGCGGCCAGGGTCAGCAGTTTGTAGGTCTTCATGGTCATCCTCCGGAGCTTCCGCCGGTACCGCCGGCGCAATCGTTTCCAGTGGACGGCAGGGTACACCCCCCTGCCCGGCCGGGTACTGAATGCCCGGCGTGCAAAAAAACCGTCCAGACCGCACACTCCCACGTCGCTTCGCGCACCTTCCCAGAGATACATGAACGCCCGCTACAACGCCGCCGATATCGAAGTTCTCTCCGGCCTGGACCCGGTCAAGCGCCGGCCCGGCATGTACACCGACACCACCCGCCCCAACCACCTGGCGCAGGAAGTGATCGACAACGCGGTCGACGAGGCCCTGGCCGGCCACGCCCGCACCGTCGAGGTCACCCTGTTCAAGGACGGCAGCTGCGAGGTCAGCGACGACGGCCGCGGCATGCCGGTGGACATCCACCCGGAAGAGAAGATCCCCGGCGTCGAGCTGATCCTGACCCGGCTGCATGCCGGCGGCAAGTTCAGCAACAAGAACTACACCTTCTCCGGCGGCCTGCACGGCGTCGGCGTCAGCGTGGTCAATGCGCTGTCCACGCTGGTCGAGGTGCACATCAAGCGCGACGGCAGCGAACACCGCATCACCTTCCGCAACGGCGACCGCGCCACCCCGCTGGAAGTGGTGGGCAGCGTCGGCAAGAAGAACACCGGCACCCGGGTGCGCTTCTGGGCCGACCCCAAGTACTTCGACACCCCGAAGTACAACGTGCGCGCGCTCAAGCACCTGCTGCGCGCCAAGGCGGTGCTGTGCCCCGGTCTGAACGTGCGCCTGACCGACGAGGCCACCGGCGAGACCGACACCTGGCACTACGAGGACGGCCTGCGCGACTACCTCAAGCTGGAGCTGGGCGAGCGCGAGATGCTGCCGGCCGAGCTGTTCGTCGGCAACCTGAAGAAGGACACCGAGGTGGTGGACTGGGCCGTGGCCTGGCTGCCGGAAGGCGAACTGGTGCAGGAGAGCTACGTCAACCTGATCCCCACCGCCCAGCACGGCACCCACGTCAACGGCCTGCGCACCGGCCTGACCGAAGCGCTGCGCGAGTTCTGCGACTTCCGCAACCTGCTGCCGCGCGGGGTCAAGCTGGCGCCGGAAGACGTGTGGGACCGGGTCTCGTTCGTGCTGTCGCTGAAGATGACCGACCCGCAGTTCAGCGGCCAGACCAAGGAACGCCTGTCCTCGCGCCAGGCCGCCGGCTTCGTCGAGGGCGCCGCCCACGATGCCTTCAGCCTGCTGCTGAACCAGAACGTGGAGCTGGGCGAGAAGATCGCGCAGATCGCCATCGAGCGCGCCAGTGCGCGCCTGAAGACCGAGAAGCTGGTCGTCCGCAAGAAGGTCACCCAGGGGCCCGCCCTGCCCGGCAAGCTGGCCGACTGCATCAGCCAGGACCTGTCGCGCACCGAGCTGTTCCTGGTCGAGGGCGACTCGGCCGGCGGCAGCGCCAAGCAGGCCCGCGACAAGGACTTCCAGGCGATCCTGCCGCTGCGCGGCAAGATCCTCAACACTTGGGAAGTGGCTTCCGGCAGCGTGCTGGCCTCGGAGGAAGTGCACAACCTGGCCATCGCCATCGGCTGCGACCCGGGCAAGGAAGACATCGGCGGGCTGCGCTACGGCAAGGTGGTGATCCTGGCCGACGCCGATTCGGACGGCCTGCACATCGCCACCCTGCTCACCGCGCTGTTCCTGAAGCACTTCCCGGCGCTGGTCGATGCCGGGCACGTGTTCGTGGCGATGCCGCCGCTGTTCCGCGTGGACGTGGGCAAGCAGGTGTTCTACGCCCTGGATGAGGAAGAGAAGCGCTCGCTGCTGGACAAGATCGAACGCGAGAAACTCAAGGGCCAGGTCAGCGTCACCCGCTTCAAGGGCCTGGGCGAGATGAACCCGCAGCAGCTGCGCGAGTCCACCATCCATCCCGATACCCGGCGCCTGGTGCAGCTGACCATCGACGACGGCGAACAGACCCGTTCGCTGATGGACATGCTGCTGGCGAAGAAGCGGGCCTCGGACCGGAAGGGGTGGCTGGAAACCAAGGGCGATCTGGCTTCGCTGGAAGTCTGATTACGGCAGCCTGATTCCAGGCGATTCCTTGCCCGGGGCGCGGCGACGGCCCTGTCATCACGACCATACCGTTGTTCAATCCGCCCGGCGGAAACCGACGAGCGGCCGACAACGCCCGTCGCCCCTGCGAAGGCGGGGACGACGCAAGCCATCCGCCCCGCCAGCGAATGCCTTCGCCCAAGCCCACGAAAAAGCCCGCCTTGCGGCGGGCTCTTCGTGCTTCGAATCCGGGCCGGGATCAGACCCAGCCCACCATCGCGAACAGCTTCAGGATCAGGTAGGCGCAGCCGCCGGCCGCGGGAATGGTCAGGATCCACGCCCACAGGATGCGTTCGATCACGCCGATCTTCAGCGAACGCGGGTTCTTGGCGAAGCCCACGCCCATGATCGCGGTGGAGATGCTGTGGGTGGTGGATACCGGCATGCCGAAGTGGGCGGCAACGGTCAGGATCGTGGCCGAGCTGGTTTCCGCGGCGAAGCCGTGGATCGGGTGCAGCTTGACCATCTTGTGACCCAGCGTCTTGATGATCTTCCAGCCGCCCGAGGCGGTACCGGCGGCCATCACGACGGCGCAGGTCAACACGATCCAGGTGGCGATCGCCTGCCCGTCGCTGGCCTGCGGGTGCAGGAATCCCAGCCACGACGGCAGCTCGTCCAGCACTCCGGTGGCCTCGGCGCCGATCAGGGTCATGGCGATGATGCCCATGGTCTTCTGCGCGTCGTTGTGGCCGTGGGCGAAGCCCATGTAGGCGGCCGAGACGATCTGCGCCTTGCCGAAGAAGGCGTTGACCCAGCGCGGACGCGCCAGCCGGCCGATCGCGCCGCCGATCTTCGCCAGCCCGGCGATCAACGCCCACAACAGGCACATCACCAGGATGCCGAGCACGAAGCCGGCCACCGGCGAGGTGATCATCGGCAGGAACACCTTCCACAGCAGGCCCTTGTTCTGCGCCCAGCTGCCCAGCCGCTCGGACCAGATCAGCGCATCCCAGTTGTTGTGGGCCGCGGCCAGGCCGGCGCCGCACAGGCCACCGATCAGCGCGTGCGAGGACGAGGACGGCAGGCCCTTCCACCACGTGATCAGGTTCCAGACGATGCCGCCGAGCAGCGCGCACAGGATCACCTGCGGGGTGACGTCGACGACGTCGGTGTTGATCAGGCCCGAGGCGATGGTCAGGGCCACCGCGGTGCCGGTCAGCGCACCGATCAGGTTCATGAAGGCAGCCAGCAGCACGGCCGAGCCGGGCGAGAGCACCTTGGTCGCCACCACGGTGGCGATGGAGTTGGCGGTGTCGTGGAAGCCGTTGATGAACTCGAAGACGAGCGCGGCCAGGATCACCACCAGCACTAGGGTGAGCATCGGCGGTTCCCGTCAGCTGTTCTTGAGCACGATCTGGTAGGCCACCACGCCGGCTTCGCGGCAGCGGTCGATGGCCTTTTCCAGGATCTCGAAGAATTCCTTGAGCAGGAACATCTGCAGGTTGTCCAGGCGCCCGGAATAGATGTCCCGGTACAGCTCCAGCATCAGCCGGTCGGCCTCGTTCTCCAACGCCCGCAGCTTCTCGTTGAGCGCGGTCATGCGGTCCAGGTTCATGTGGCGCAGGTCGTTGACCATTTCCACCACCACCGTGGCCGCCTGCTCCAGCATCGCCGCGCGCGGCGCGAAGTCGATCTGCTCCAGGTGCTGGACCGCCAGCGAGTAGCGGTCGGCGAACTTCTCGATCTGCTTGGGAATCTTGTACAGCGCCGAGCCCAGCGCCTCGATGTCCTCGCGCTCGATCGGGGTCATGAAGCTGTCCACCAGCGCCTGGCTGATCTTGTCCGAGGCCGCGCGCTCGCGCAGGCGCGCCAGCTTGAAGGCGTCCAGCGCCGGCTGCCGGTCGGCTTCGCGCATCATCGCGTGGAGCGCCTTGGCGCTGTCGTAGGCGGCCTGTGCGGCCTCGTCCAGCAGGGTGTAGAACTGTTTGCCGGAGCCGAAAATGGTCTGCAACGAGAACATGAGGAACCTAATTCGCCGTCTCGGGGAGGACGGCACCGGGCGGAATTATGACGGCTAGATGACCGTCCTGGTAATACCGCGGCCTCCATCCCCGCCCGTCCCGCCCGCGTGAGCCCGGGCTTGCCGGTCCGGCACCGGCTTTTGTTAAGATGCGCAGGCGCCTCGGGCGCAGCCTATGGACGACGACCCCCATCCCCCGCCGCGACACCGCGCTGCCCGCCTGGGCAGGTACTCCAACCGTACCTGCGTGATCCCGCATCCCCCGCTGCCACCAACCGGGGATGCCGCCCGTGTTTGAATTCCTGATCGTCATCGCCCTGGTCCTGCTGAACGGGTTCTTCGCCATGTCCGAGATGTCGGTCATGACCTCCCGCAAGAGCCGCCTCAAGCAGATGGCCGGATCCAGCAAGCGCGCCGAACGGGCGCTGGCGCTGGCGGAAAAGCCCGAGAACTTCCTGTCCACGGTGCAGATCGGCATCACCCTGATCGGCGTGCTCACCGGCCTGTTCGGCGGCGAGGCCATCGGCCTGGGCATCGCCGCCTGGCTGCAGCAGCTGGTGCCGGCCACGGCCGCCTACGCCGATGTGATCGGCAAGACCCTGGCGGTGGCGCTGATCACCTTCCTGACGCTCATCTTCGGCGAACTGGTACCTAAACGGGTCGCAATCACCCGCTCGGAGAGCATCGCCGGGCTGGTCGCGCTGCCCATGGGCTGGCTCGCCACCATTGCCGCGCCCGGCGTATGGGTGCTGTCCCGGACCACCCGGCTGGTGCTGCACGTGCTGGGCCTGGGCAAGGACGAATCGGCGCAGGTGACCGAAGAGGAGATCCGCATGCTGGTGGCCGAGAGCCACGAGCAGGGGGTGATCGACGCCCACGAGCGCGACATGATGAACCGGGTCATGCGCCTGGGCGACCGCACCGCCGACAGCCTGATGACCCCGCGCAACCGCATCGCCTGGCTGGACACCACCGCCGATCCGGAAAAGAACCTGCAGACCATGCGCGACAACGCGTTCTCGCGCTACCCGGTCTACCGCGACAACGACCAGGACATCGTCGGCATCCTCGAGGTGAAGAGCCTGGTCACCCGCATGTACGACGGCGACCCGTCGCTGTTCCGGAACCTGCGCGAGACGCTGTACGTGTCCGAGTCCACCCACGCGATGAAGCTGCTGGAGATCTTCCGCGAGGAGCAGCAGTCGATGGCGCTGGTGGTGGACGAGTACGGCGAGATCCAGGGCCTGGTGACCATCAGCGACCTGATGGGCGCGGTGGTCGGCCGCCTGCAGGCGGTGGAGAACACCGACGAGGACGCGCTGGTGGTGACCCGCGAGGACGGCTCGCTGCTGATCGACGGCTCGCTGCCGGTCGACGAACTGCGCGACCTGCTGGGCGGGGTCGAACTGCCGGCCGCCGAGGAAGGCGACTACCACACGCTGGCCGGCATGTGCATCCACTATTTCGGCCGCATCCCGCACGTCGGCGAGTACTTCGACTGGGCCGGCTGGCGCATCGAGATCATCGATCTGGATGGCGCCCGGATCGACAAGCTGCTGCTGCGCACCCTGCCCGAAGACGCCAGCGATGAAGCCACCGCCTGATTCCAGCGGCGGGCACGCTCCCGGCTACCGCAACGAAGGCATCCGCACGTTGCTCGAGACCTTCGCCTCCGGCGACCCGGACGAGGTGCTGCGGCTCGGCCGGATCCTGCTGAACCTGCAGCAGGGCGGCTTCGGCGTGTTCCTGTTCATCGCGATCCTGCCGGCGTTCGTGCCGATCCCCGGGGTCGGCGGCGCGGTCAGCGGTCCGCTGGTGATCCTGATCGGACTGCAGATGCTGGTCGGCCTGCGCCGGCCCTGGCTGCCCCGCTTCATCGGCGAGCGCGGCCCGCGCCGCCGCACCATGCAGCGCTTCCTGCACAAGATCTCCCCGCCGCTGCGGCGGCTGGACCGGATGCTGAAACCGCGCCTGCCGGCGATGCTGGACCCGCTGCCGGCGCATGTGCTGACCGGCGCGCTGCTGGTCCTGATCGGGCTGCTGCTGTCGCTGCCGATCCCGTTCACCAACTACCTGTTCGGCTTCCAGCTGCTGCTGTTCGCGCTGGCCCTGCTGGAACGCGACGGCGCGCTGATGCTGCTCAACTGGATCGCCGCGCTGGCCGCGATCGCCTTCTTCGGCTTCAGCTCCGGCCACCTGCTCGGCTACACCGTCGAGCAGTTCCAGCGCTGGTTCGGCTGAGCCTGCGCCTCGCAACCTGCCCGCGACCTGTCGCGGACGCAGGCAGGTTGCGCGCTTGGCGGGAAGACATCGCACATGTGTCGATGCCTGCGCATTCCGGGCAGCGGGATCGGCAACGGGTTCTCAGGGGCCGAGGCTGCGCCAGGCCTGCATCGCCAGTTCGAACGAACGCAGCCGCGCCCGGTGGTCGAAGATGTTGGCGGTCAGCAGCAGTTCGTCCGGGCGATGCCGCCCGACGAACGCCGCCATGCCGGCGGCCACGCCTTCCGCATCGCCGAGCACCGTGCACGCCAGCGCGCGCTCGACGCCGGCCTTCTCGTGCGGCTCCCAGAACGCCTCGATGTCGTCGACCGGCGGCGGGATCAGTCCCGGCCGGCCGCGGCGCAGGTTGACGAAGCTCTGCTGCTGGGTGGTGAACAGCCGCCGCGACTCTCTTTCCGAATCGCTGGCCACCACGTTCAGCGCCAGGATCGCGTATGGCCGCTCCAGCCGCGCCGAACGGCGGAACTCCCGGCGATAGACGTCCAGCGCCTCGTCCATCGCGTCGGGGGCGAAATGCGAGGCGAAGGCGAACGGCAGTCCCATCGCCGCCGCCAGCCGCGCACTGAACAGGCTCGAGCCCAGCAGCCATACCGGCACCTCGATGCCGGCGCCGGGGACCGCGCGCACCGCCTGCCCCGGCTGTGCCGGCTCGAAGTAGTGCAGCAGCTCGCGCACGTCCTGCGGGAACTGGTCGGCGCTGTCGAAATAGCGGCGCAGCGCGCGGGTGGTGGCCTGGTCGGTGCCCGGCGCCCGGCCCAGCCCCAGGTCGATGCGGTCGGGGTACAGCGACGCCAGCGTGCCGAACTGTTCGGCCACCTGCAGCGGCGAGTGGTTGGGCAGCATGATGCCGCCGGCACCGACGCGGATGCGGCGGGTACCGCCGGCCACGTGGCCGATCAGCACCGCGGTGGCGGCGCTGGCGATGCCCGGCATGCTGTGGTGCTCGGCCAGCCAGTAGCGGTGGTAGCCCCAGTCGTCGGCATGCCGGGCCAGGTCCAGCATGTTGGCGAAGGCACGGGTGGGATCGCTGCCCTCGCAGACCGGGGCGAGATCGAGGATCGACAAGGGGATCATCAGGCGGTTTCCGTCGGCGTAGCCCCTACACATGGGGCCGTGCGCCACCTTTGCCAGCGCTCCACCGCCTACGCGGGCACAACACTGATTTCCGCTGCCCACCGCCGGTCACTCCCGGCCAAGGTGCCGGCTCCCGCCACGCAGCCCTTGTCCGTGCGGCAACCGCGGCGCTCGGCCGGGACAGTGCTCAGGCCGCCGCCGGCTCCGGCTCGTCGCGGTCCACCAGCGGCTGCAGCTGCGGGTCCAGCGCCACCCGCTCGTCGAACACGAAGCAGCGTCCCTCGTAGCCCTCGCCGCCGACCGCCTCGAAATAGCCGAGGATGCCGCCGTCGAGCTGCAGCACGTTGTCCATGCCGTCGCCGCGCATCCACAGCGCCGCCTTCTCGCAGCGGATGCCGCCGGTGCAGAAGCTGACCACGGTGGCATCGGCCAGCGCCGGCCGGTGCGGCTCCAGCGCCTGCGGCAGGTCGGTGAACCTGGCGATGGGCAGGGTCAGCGCGCCGGCGAAGGTGCCGTATTCGAACTCCTGGGCGTTGCGGGTATCGAGCATCACCACGCGCCTGCCGGCATCGTCGTGCCCCTGCCGGAGCCAGCGCTGCAGCGTCTGCGGGTCCACGCTGGGCGCGCGTTCCTGGTCCAGCGGCTGTGCGTCGTCGCGGCGGAAGCTGATGATCTCCGGCTTGACCTTGGCCTTGAGCCGCGCGAACGGCTGCATGCGGCTGCGGCTGTACTTCACCCGCATCTGCGCGAAGCGGGAATCGGCCTGCAGCGCCCGGTAGAAGGCGTCGATACCCTCGCCGCTTCCGGCCAGGAACAGGTTCACGCCCTCTTCGGCCACCAGCACGGTGCCGCGCAGTCCGTTGTCCTGCGCGCTTTGGTACAGCTGCGCGGCAAGCGCCTGCGGGTCGGCGACGGGAACGAAATGGTAGGCGGCGGTATTGACGATCATCGGCCTATTTTAGGCGCTTCCCGTACTGCGGGCGAAGAACCGGACGTTCCGGGCCGACCGCGGACGGCTCGCGGCCACGGGAACGCCGGAAGCTCCGTGGCTTCCCCCAACCTCCCTCCTTCCCCGCCTCAGCGGGTCAGCAGGAAGAACGGCAGCAGCACCAACGAAGCCACCAGCAGCATCGCGACCAGGGTCGCCAGCACGAACAGCGGCCGCCGCCGGATCAGCGTGCCGAAGGTCTCGGCGGTGCCGTCGCGCAGCGCCGCCTCGCGCTCGGCCCGTACCCGTTCGCCGCGCGCGGCCTGGTAGTCGGCCATCAGCGCCTTGGCGCGGGGATGCTCGGTGTTGTCCTTGATCCAGATCCCGCCGGCGGAAATGCCCCACGGGCTGGGACGGGTCTCGTAGTAGCCGATGCGGTGGGCATCGAGCAGCGCGCGCACGTCGTCGGCCTCGTCTTCGGCCACGTTGCGCAGGTTGAGCAGCAGTTTCGACATGCCGCCATGATAGCGCCCGGCGATGCGCTAACCTTGCACGCCCCCGACTCCACCGGATTCCCGACGATGCGCCGCCTGCTGATCCCGCTGCTGCTGTCCCTGCTCGCCGCCTGCACCCCGCCCGGCCCGCCCGGCCCGCCCGGCCCGCCGCCGGGCGGCAGCATCGCCGAATTCCAGAAGCTCGACACCGTGGCCGGCGACGGCGCCGAAGCCGTGGCCGGCCACGACGTGACCGTGCACTACAGCGGCTGGCTGTACGACGAGAACGCCGCCGACAAGCACGGCCGCAAGTTCGACAGCTCGCTCGACCGCGGCGAGCCGTTCACCTTCCCGCTGGGCGCCGGCAAGGTCATCCGCGGCTGGGACGAGGGCATGGCCGGGATGAAGGTCGGCGGCAAGCGCACGCTGATGATCCCGGCCGAGTACGGCTACGGCGCCCGCGGCGCCGGCGGCGTGATTCCGCCGAACGCATCGCTGGTGTTCGAGGTGGAACTGCTGGACGTGGCCCCGCGCTGAGCGGACGCCGTCGCCATGCCGCATCCGCAGAACCCGCGACGCGTGGCCGTGATCGGCGGCGGTCCCGCCGGCCTGATGGCGGCCGAGACCGTGCGCGCCGCCGGCCATGCGGTGGATCTCTACGAGGCCAAGGGCTCGCCCGGCCGCAAGTTCCTGATCGCCGGCAAGGGCGGCCTCAACCTGACCCATTCCGATCCGCGCCCGCTGTTCGACAGCCGCTACCGCGGGCAGGCCTCGACCGTCGGCCAGTGGCTGGATGGGTTCGATGCGCAGGCACTGCGCGACTGGGCTGCCGGCTTCGGCGTGGAGACCTACGTGGGCAGCTCCGGCCGCGTGTTCCCGGTCGACCGCAAGGCCGCACCGCTGCTGCGCGGCTGGGTGCGGCGGCTGAAGGAACAGGGCGTGCGCCTGCATGCCAACCATCGCTGGATCGGCTGGAGCGACGACGGCACCCTGCGCTTCGCCACCGAAGACGGCGAGAAGCAGGCCACCGCCGATGCCACCGTGCTGGCACTGGGCGGCGGCAGCTGGCCGCAGCTGGGCAGCGACGGCGCCTGGGTCGCGCCGTTGCAGGCGCGCGGCGTGGACATCGCCCCGCTGCAGTCGGCCAACTGTGGTTTCGACATCGACTGGACCCCGTTCTTCGCCCAGCGCCATGCGGGCGCACCGCTGAAACCGGTGGTCGCGCACTGGATCGACCTGGCCGGCCAGCCGCAGTCGCTGCAGGGCGAATGCGTGGCCAGCGAATACGGCATCGAAGGCAGTCTGGTCTACGCGCTGGCCGCCGACCTGCGCGAGACCATCAACCGCGATGGCCATGCCCCGCTGTGGCTGGACCTGGTGCCGGGCCGCGACGAGGCGCGCCTGCTGGCCGACCTGTCGCGCCCGCGCAAGGGCCGCAGCTTCGGCGAGCACCTGCGCCGCCAGGCCGGGCTGGATGCGGTGAAGGCCGCGCTGGTGTTCGAGATCCTCGGCAAGGACGCCGGCCACGACCTGCCGGCCGTGGCCGCCACGCTCAAGCGTCTGCCGCTGCGCCTGCTGCGACCGCGGCCAATGGCCGAGGTGATCAGCACCGCCGGTGGCGTGCGCCTGGATGCGCTGGATGAAGGTTTGATGCTGCGCGCCCTGCCCGGCGTGTTCTGTGCCGGCGAGATGCTGGACTGGGAGGCACCGACCGGCGGCTACCTGCTCACCGCATGCTACGCGAGCGGCCGGCGTGCGGCCGAGGGCGTGATCGGGTGGTTGGCCGGACGTTGAGGGTTCATTGAGATTGCCGGCCAACGGCCGGCGCTACCCACGGGCGACGCATGCTCAGCGAGGCCAGCGCAATACCACCGGGATGCGGATAGGCTTCCTCGCGCACGGCGATGAAGCCCTGTCGCCGATAGAACGGCACGGCGTTGAGCGAAGCGGACAGCACCACGTCGCGACTCCGGTCGGCCATCTCCAGCAGGCGTTGCATCAGGGCCCGGCCAATGCCCCGGCCACCGCGATCCGGGGCTACGAACAGCGCATCGACCTCATTGCCGTCGGCATCGAATACGCCGAAACCGAGCAACGTGCCCTGCCCATCTTCGGCCACCACGCCACCGCCCTGCCCCAGCAACCGCGGGTACTGCGTCGGCGGTGGCGAGGCCGACCACGGCGCGATCACCTCTGGCGGATAGTGGCTGCTGCAGGTCTCGCGTATGCAGCGCGTGCGCAGCGCCCACAGCGTGGCGATGTCATCGAGGGTACCGGCCCTGAACTGCACGAGGCCTCCTTGTAGCGTCGAGCTTGCTCGACCGATTTCGACCCGACGCCTCCAGATCGGGAGCAAGAGCGGTCGACCAACGGTCGACTCCCCCATCCCATCGACGTCAGCGCGACTTGCTCGCCCGCAGCGCCTGTATCCGCGCCGGCGGCTGGAACGAATCGCTGCGCGCGTCGCCCCAGTAGTCGTGGAAGACCGCATGGTCCGGCACCGTGCGCAGCAGCTCGCCGGGGGCGAGGTAGCGGTACAGCGAGGCCAGCGAACGGATCTCCACCGGCGACACCCGGCGCACGATGTGTTCCGGGCCCAGTTCCGATGGATCGTTCAGGCCGGCCGCGCACAGCAGGTCGCGCAGCGCGCGCATGGTGTTCTCGTGGTAATGGTGCACGCGGGTGGCCTTGTCGGCCGCGTCGAGATGGCGCCAGCGGCGCGGATCCTGGGTGGCGATGCCGGTCGGGCACTTGTCGGTATGGCAGCTCAGCGACTGGATGCAGCCCAGCGCGAACATGAAGCCGCGACCGGCATTGCACCAGTCCGCGCCCATCGCCAGGGTGCGGGCGATGTCGAACGCGCTGCCGATCTTGCCGGCGGCACCGATCCTGATGCGCTCGCGCAGGTCCAGCCCCACCAGGGTGTTGTGCACCAGCATCAGCGCCTCGTGCATCGGCACGCCGACGTGGTCCATGAACTCGGCCGGCGCCGCGCCGGTGCCGCCCTCGGCGCCGTCGACGACGATGAAATCCGGCAGCAGCCCGGTCTCCTGCATCGCCTTGGCGATGCCGAACCACTCCCACGGATGGCCGATGGCCAGCTTGAAGCCGACCGGCTTGCCGCCGGACAGCTCGCGCAGGCGGGCCACGAAGCGCAGCAGTTCCACCGGGGTCGAGAACGCCGAATGCTTCGACGGCGACACGCAGTCCACGCCCATCGGCACGCCGCGCGTGAGCGAGATCTCGGCGCTGACCTTGGCCGCCGGCAGCACCCCGCCGTGGCCGGGCTTGGCGCCCTGCGAGAGCTTGATCTCGATCATCTTCACCTGCTCGAGCGCGGCGTTGGCGACGAACCGCTCCTCGCTGAAGCCGCCGTGCTCGTCGCGGCAACCGAAGTAGCCCGAGCCGATCTCCCACACTAGGTCGCCGCCCATCTCGCGGTGGTAGGGCGAGATCGAGCCTTCGCCGGTGTCGTGGTAGAAGCCGCCGCGGCGCGCGCCCTCGTTCAGCGCGCGCACGGCGTTGGCCGACAGCGAGCCGAAGCTCATCGCCGAGATGTTGAACACGCTGGCCGAGTACGGCCTGGCGCAGCCGGGGCCGATCAGGATGCGGAAATCGTGGTCGGGTATCTCGGTCGGCGCCAGCGAGTGGTTGATCCACTCGTAGTCCACCGCATAGGTGCTGCGCAGGGTGCCGAACGGCACCACGTCCATGGTGTTCTTCGAGCGCTGGTAGATCAGCGCACGCTGCTGCCGCGAGAACGGCACGTCCTCCAGGTCGCTCTGCACGAAGTACTGGCGGATCTCCGGACCGATCGATTCCAGCCCGTAGCGGAAATGCGCCAGGATCGGATAGTTGCGGCGCAGGGTGCTGCGCTTCTGCAGCAGGTCCCAGGTGCCCAGCAGGACCAGGACCGCGAAGATCCCGATGCCCCACCCCCACGACGGCCAGTACGGGGTCAACGCCAGCGACAGCAGCAGCATGGCGACGGCGACGGCAAAGCCCAGGTAACGGAGCATCACGTTCCTCGCGAAGGATGGAAGGCCAGTCTACAGGCGGTCGTCCACCGCCTCGCGCGGCCACGCCGACTTGACGTCGTACACCACCGCGCCCGGCTTGCCGAGCGCGCGCACCTGCCCGGCATCCATCGCGCGGTACTGCTCGTGCGCCACCGCCAGCACCACCGCGTCGTAGCTGCCGGCGCGCGGCGCGGCCGCCAGCTCGGCGCCATGGCGCTGCGCCAAAGCCGCATCGGCCCAGGGGTCGCAGGCATCCACCCGCGCACCGCCGGCCGCCAGCGCCTGCACCAGTTCCAGCGCGCGGCTGTTGCGCAGGTCCGGGCAGTTCTCCTTGAAGGTGACGCCCAGCACCAGGATCGCGGCCTCGGCCAGCGCGGTCCCGCGCTCGCGCAGCAGCGCCTCCACCCGCGCGGCCACGTGCGCGCCGACGCGGTTGTTGACCTGGCGCGCGGTGTGGATCAGGTCCGGGTGGTAGCCCACGCTTTCGGACTTGTGCAGCAGGTAGTACGGGTCCACGCCGATGCAGTGCCCGCCCACCAGCCCGGGGCGGAACGGCAGGAAGTTCCACTTGCTGCCGGCCGCCTCCAGCACGTCCAGGGTGTCGATGCCCAGCTTGTCGAAGATCAGCGCCAGCTCGTTGACCAGGGCGATGTTGACGTCGCGCTGGATGTTCTCGATCACCTTGGCCGCCTCGGCGACCCGGATCGAGGGCGCGCGCCAGGTGCCGGCGACGATGATCCGCGCGTACAGCGCGTCCACCACGTCGGCGGCGTCAGGAGTGGAGCCGGAGGTGATCTTGCGGATGTCCGGCAGGCGCCGCTGGCGGTCGCCGGGGTTGATCCGCTCCGGGCTGTAGCCGCAGAAGAAGTCGGTGTTGAAGCGCAGGCCCGAGCCCTGCTCCAGCAACGGCACGCACACCTCTTCGGTGGTGCCCGGGTAGACCGTGGACTCGTAGATCACCAGGTCGCCGCGCTTGAGCACGCCGGCGATCAGCGCGCTGGCGTCGCGCAGCGGCTGCAGGTCGGGCTGCTCCCAGGCGTCGATCGGCGTGGGCACGGTCACGATGAAGACGTTGCGCCCGGCCAGTTCGGCGGCATCGGCGGTATAGCGCGCATGCACGCCCTGGCGCAGTTCCTCGTCGAGCAGTTCCAGGGTGTGGTCGTGCCCGGCCTGCAGCTGCGCCACGCGGCCGGCGTCGATGTCGTAGCCCAGCGTATCCAGCGTCTTGCCGAACTCCACCGCCAACGGCAGGCCCACGTACCCCAGGCCGATGATGGCGATGCGCGGCACGGCCGCGGCGGAAATCAAATCGGCGCTCATGCCGTTCCTTGCGCTGGTGTATGTCGTGCCCGGAGCCGGGACCGCGCGAAAACTGCACAAGCGGTTTTGCGCGGAGGGCGGCAGGCGCTGGAAAGCCCTTGTAGCGATGGTGCCCGGAGCCGGAATCGAACCGGCATGGGGTCGCCCCCGGCGGATTTTAAGTCCGATGCGTCTACCAGTTTCGCCATCCGGGCATCGCAATAGCGTGCCTGATCGCCGGCCGATTGTGAAATGCCGGCGTCACGGGAACGGCCGCCGCCCCGGCATGCAATGGCCGGCCGCGGCCGGCAGGCCTCAGATCGCGCGCGAGTAGCGGGCCGGCTGCGCCGGTTCCTGCAGGTAGCGGTCGAAGCACATGGCGATCAGCCGCAGCAGCGGCCGCCCGGGCACGGTGGCGCGGATGACGCCGTCGCGGTATTCGGCCAGCCCGTCGTCCTGCAACGACCGCAGCGCCGCCAGCTCGTGCTCGAAGTAGCGTTCGAAATCGATCCCGTGCTCGCGCCCCAGTGCCGCGGTGTCCAGCACGCCCTGGCACATCAGCTGCTGGATCAGCTCGGCTCGCAGCCGGTCGTCGGCCGACAGTTCCAGCCCGCGCCACACCGGCGGCCGGCCGGCGTCCACCGCCGCTTCCCAGCCAGGGAGGTCGCGCGGATTCTGGCTGTAGCTGTCGTCGATGTGGCTGATCGCGCTGACGCCCAGGCCGACCAGGTCGGTCTGCGCGTGGGTGGTATAGCCCATGAAGTTGCGGTGCAGGCCACCGGCCCGCTGCGCGCGCGACAGGTCCTCCTCCGGCAGCGCGAAGTGGTCCATGCCGATGTACTGGTAGCCGGCGGCGGACAGCTTGCGCACCGCCAGCCCGAGCAGCGCCAGCTTCTGTTCCGGGCCGGGCAGGTCGGCGTCGTGGATCTGCCGTTGCGCGCGGAACATGTGCGGCAGGTGCGCGTAGCCGTACACCGCCAGCCGGTCCGGCCGCACCGCGACCACCGTGTCCAGGGTACGCCCGAAGCCCTCCAGGCTCTGCCTGGGCAGGCCGTAGATCAGGTCGACGTTGACCGAGCGCAGGCCATGCCGGCGGCAGGCGTCGATGATCGCCAGGGTCTGTTCCACCGACTGCTCGCGGTTGATCGCCTTCTGCACCTCGGCATCGAAATCCTGCACGCCCAGGCTGGCGCGGTTGAAGCCCATCTGCGCGAGCGCCCCGATCTCTTCGGGCGAGACGAAACGCGGGTCGAGCTCGATGGAGAAATCGCGCCCCTTCCCTTCGCTGAAGCGGAACCGCCGGCCCAGTCCGTCGACCATCTCCGCCAGCAGTTCCGGCGAGAGGAAATTGGGGGTTCCTCCGCCCAGGTGCAGCTGCACGACTTCGCGCGCGCCGTCGAACAGCGGCGCCACCGCGTCGGCCTCGCGCAGCACGCGCTCGACGTAGGCCCGCCCCTTCGAAACGTCGCGGGTGATCACCCGGTTGCAGCCACAATAGAAGCACGGGCTGGTGCAGTACGGCACATGCACGTAGAGCGACAGCGCGCGACCGGCCTCGTTGCTGCGCGCGGCGGCCGCGCGCAGCTGCGCCTCGCCGTAGCCATCGTGGAAATGCGGCGCGGTGGGATAGGAGGTGTAGCGCGGCCCGGGCCGGTCGTGCCGGCGCAGGATTTCCGGGTCGAAGGTCCAGCCAAGCGCGGCCGCGGTGGAGGTGGCGATGTCCATGCCGCCAGCATCTCCCCGGCCGCCCCGTCGCGCCTTGAGCCAGATCAATCTCCCGCGCCGCCGCGGGGTTCGTTCAGGATCCGGCGCCGTGCATCGGCAGCGACGGCCAGCGCAGCATCTGGAAGCGGCGCCAGAAGGTATCGGCGATGCGCGCGGCCACGTCGTCGGCCAGCCGCTGCATCGGCGCGTTGCCCAGTTCGGCGGTGGTCTGCCGGAACAGCTGCAGCCAGCGTTCGAACAGGCCCGCGTTCAGCTCGTCCATCGCCATGTGCTTGGGCATCGGCGCGCCCCTGAAGCGGCGGGTACCACGCAGCATGGCCGACCAGAAATCCACCAGCTGCGCCAGGTGCGCGTCCCAGTCGTGCACGCGCGCACCGAACACCGGCCCGAGCAGCTCGTCTTCGCGCACCCGGGCGTAGAAACGGTGCACCAGCGCGGTCACTTCCTGCTCGCTGCACAGGTCGGCGGCCGGTTGCGGCAGCCCCTCGTCGGGCATTTCGGTTCTCCCTGTTTCGTTCGCCGGCATGTACCGAACTTTCGCCGGTGCCGTGGAGTGCACATTGATCAGGATCAATGTGCGGCGCCGCCGGCGTACCTAGGCTGGCATCGGCGGCTCTGCGCCGGCACGGCGCGAGGCCGTGGCAGGTGCCGGACCGTCCAGTATATCGCCCGCCGCGCCGGGCACGTCCCGGACCCTGCCCATGAGCGATTTCGACACCCTTCCCGACCGCCCCCCGCGGCGGCCGCTGACCCAGCAGCTCGGCGCGATCCTGTGGCCGAGCTTCCTTGCCGCCGCGCTGGCGAGCGCCGTGTTCTTCGCCTTCGTCGATCCGCTGCTGCTGCGGGACATCACCTTCCCCGGCCAGCACCTGAGCCGCGAGCTCGGCTATACCGCCGGGTTCTTCATGTTCTGGTCGGTGACCGCACTCGCCAGCGCGGTCACCTGCTTCCTGCTGCGCCCGCTGCACGGGGACGAAGACGGGCAACCGCTGGAATGAAACCCGCGCGAGCACCGATTCCCCTGCAACAGTTGCACACGCCGCGCGCCCTCGGCGTCCACCCGGCGCCGGCGCATCCCGGCCGCGGTCGCCAAAGCCGGTGGCGGGCCGCCATGGCCGCGCTGCTGCTGGCCGCGTTCTACCTGCTTCCCTGGTTGCGCTGGGACGGCCGCCAGGCGGTGTTGTTCGACCTGCCGGCCCGCCGTTTCGACCTGTTCGGCCTGAGCCTGTGGCCTGGCGATTTCGTCTGGCTGCTGTGGTTCGCGGCGCTGGCCGGTTGCGGCCTGTTCCTGCTGACCGCCAGCGCCGGCCGCGTGTGGTGCGGCTTCGGCTGTCCGCAGACCCTGATGACGCGCGTCTTCCGCGGCATCGAACGCATCACCGCCTTCGCCGGGCCGATGCGCCACCCCGGCCTCGTCGCCCGCCAGCTGCTGTGGGCGGCCCTGGCACTGTGGACCGGCATCACCTTCGTCGGTTTCTTCTCGCCCATCCGCGGCCTGCTGGGCGGCCCCTGGCCCCCGGCATGGAGTGGCTGGGAGATCTTCTGGGCCGGGTTCTACGCGCTGGCCACCTGGGGCAACGCCGGTTTCCTGCGCGAGCAGGTCTGCAGCTACCTGTGCCCCTACGCGCGCCTGCAACGCGCGATCTGCGACCGCGACACCCCGCGCGTCGCGTACGACCCGTGCCGTGGCGAACCGCGCGGTCCGCGCCCACCCGGCCAGGGCAGCGTCATGCAGCGCGCACGCGGACTGCTCGACGGCACCACCGCACGCGACTACGTATTCCGCGCCACCCATGCGGCCATCGCCGGCCCCCTGCCCCGGTTCGGCATCGAGCACCTGGGCGACTGCGTGGAATGCCGGCAGTGCGTCCAGGCCTGCCCGCTCGCGCTGGATATCCGCAACGGTTCCGACCAGCGTTGCATCGATTGCGGCGCCTGCATCGACGCCTGCGACGCGACGATGGCGCGCTACGGCTTCCCGCGCGGACTGGTCCGCCGCATCAGTCCCAACGCGCAGGAACCGGGTGGCGGCCGCTGGCTGCGCCCGCGCACGCTCGGCGCGCTGCTGCTGATGGCCGCCCTGCTACTGGGCGGCGCGTTGGCGATGGCGATGTCCCCGCACCCGGGAATTCCCGCGCCCGGAGCCGGGCCGTCCTCCACGTCCTGAACTCCCGTCGCGTCCGGCCGATGTTCCACCCGGCCAGGCACTCGACCGCCCCCCAGCCGGGGAAACCCGGCCTGCCGGTTGCCATGCAGGCACCGGCATCCTGACGACGGGAAACGCGACAAGCAGGCGGCTGTGTCCCGGCAACGATCGCCACCGCCCGGAACCCCACGCCGGCCCGGCCATTCCCCTCGCCTACCCGGATGCTTCCCCCGTTACCCGTCGGCATCGTGGCAAGGGCGGCCAGAAAGCGCTTCCATTGGGCATCGGACAAGCGGATGCCCGGCACGGGAGGAGCGCGGCGGCCGGAAGGTTCCACATGAGCGGAGTTCGTCCCGACGGCTCGGCTCCGTGCCATCGCCCTATCGCCCCCCCTGCATCTGGAAAACATGAAAACGGAGAACAGGAGTACGAAATGACCGGAGCCTGGAAACAATTCGCGACCCTCATCGCGATCACCCTGGCCATGCCCGCGCCGGCGGCCGAGGCGCCGCAGTCGCCGCCCTCCGCGCCACCGGCCACGGAGGGCTACACCATGCCGTCGACGCAGGCATGGGACATGACGTCCGACAGCGGCGAGGTCTACCGCATCTTCGTTTCCTTCCCCGGCACCGAGGCGCCGGACGACGGTTATCCCGTCCTGTATGTATTGGACGGCAACGCCATGTTCGCGGGATTCGCCGAAGCGCGGCGGATCCAGGAGTATTACGACGTCGGCAAGACGATCGTCGTCGGCATCGGCTATCCGACCGACCAGGCCTACGATGCGCGCCGTCTCAACGACTACACCCCGCCGCTGCTCGACCCGCCGCCCACGATCTACCGTTCGCTGGCGAAGTACAGGAGCGGCGGTCGCGCCGCGTTCCTCGATTTCCTGACGGGCAAACTGCGGACGGAAATCGGCCAGCGCTACCGGATCAACCCCGAGCGGCAGGCGCTGTTCGGCCATTCGCTGGGCGGACTGTTCGGGCTCTACGCGCTCTATACGCAGCCGCAGGCGTTCCAGTCGATCGTCGCCGCCAGCCCGTCGCTGGAATGGAACGAGCAAGGCGTGCTCCGCGAAGAGCGGGAGTTCATGGCACGGCTCGCCAGCGGCAAGGTGGGCCGGACGAGCCACCTGATGGTGGTCGTGGGCGGTCGCGACGTCGACGACGATCCGTACATGGCCGAAGCCTTCGTCAGGAGGATGGACCCGCTGTCCGGCCACGGCCTGCGGGTACGCTTCCTGCGTTATGAGGACGAAGGGCATATGAGCGTGCCGGCCCGTGCGGTGACCGATACCCTGCGCTTCGTCTCCGAATCGCGCTGAAGCCCGGCCGTTCCGACAAGACCCGATGCGGGCCCAGGACGGGAGGGAGCCGCGACCGCACGCGACGGCGGCGCCCACATGCGTCTCATGAAGCCCGGAGTACCGGCGTAGCCATCGGGGATTGGGAGAAAGACCAGAAAGCAAAAGGCCCGCTGTCGCGGGCCTTTTGCCTGATCTGAAATTGGAGGCCTGGGTCGGAATCGAACCGGCGTACGCGGATTTGCAATCCGCTGCATAACCACTCTGCTACCAGGCCGGTGGATCTGGATTCTATCGAAAAACCCGCGAAGGGTTAGCCCGACAGTACAAGACCCCGCGAGCGGGGTCCTGTCGAAACTGGAGCGGGAAACGAGACTCGAACTCGCGACCTCAACCTTGGCAAGGTTGCGCTCTACCAACTGAGCTATTCCCGCGGAGGAGCTACGCATGATACAGCCAATCCATGCATTGCACCAGCTTTTTTAACAACTTTCTTCACATCATCGCGTGCATCGCATCCCTGCCCGGGATCTTCCCGACGCCGGATTGCAGCGGACGAATCCGGCAACCGCGAACGACTGGAACTGCACGCCCCCTGAGATGAAAAGACCCCGATCACGGGGCCTTTTTCAACCTGGAGCGGGAAACGAGACTCGAACTCGCGACCTCAACCTTGGCAAGGTTGCGCTCTACCAACTGAGCTATTCCCGCTTGGGAGGCGAAATTCTACATGCAATCGCCTACCTGTCAACAGCCCTCTTCTCACTTTTTCCGGCTCTGCGCGCGCGCCGCCATTTCGTCCTCGCGCAGGCTCGGCCAGGCCGCATGCAGGTACTGGAATCCGGACCACAAGGTGAGCAGCGCGGCGATCGCCAGCGTCCAGTCGCCGATGTGGAAAATCAGCCCGCCCATCCAGATGTCGTGGGCGGGGGTCGTGCCCGGTATGACCGAGTACAGCAGGCACAACAGCGCGATCATCTGCGCGGTGGTCTTGACCTTGCCGATCATCGCCACCCGCACCTTGGCGCGCTGGCCGATCTCGGCCATCCACTCGCGCAATGCCGATACCGCGATCTCGCGGCCGACGATCACCGCCGCCCAGAACGCCATCCACGGCGTGGGGTGCCCCTGCACGATCAGGAACAGCGCCACCGCCACCATCAGCTTGTCGGCCACCGGGTCGAGAAAGGCGCCGAACGCCGAGTGCAACTGGTAGCGGCGGGCGATCCAGCCGTCCAGCCAGTCGGTGATCGCGGCCAGGCCGAAGATCGCCGCACAGGCGAAATTGGTCCACTTGTAGGGCAGATAGAACACCAGGACCAGCACCGGGATCATCACGATCCGCAGCAGCGTCAGCCAGGTGGGAATGGTCAATTTCATCTCGCAGCTCTACTCCGCCGCCGTATCGGGCATCGACAGCCCATGAAGGTTAGCGTAGATCCGCGTGGCGAGCGCGTCGTTGATCCCTTCCACCTTGGCGATCTCGGCCTGGCCGGCGGCCTTGAGCCCGGCCAGGCCGCCGAAATGCTTGAGCAGGCTGGCCCGGCGGCGCGGACCGATGCCGGGGATGTCCTCCAGCTTGCTGGTCATGCGCGCCTTCTGCCGGCGCCCGCGATGGCCGGTGATGGCGAAACGGTGCGCCTCGTCGCGCACCTGCTGGATGAACTGCAGCGCTGGAGACGCGGCCCCGGGCCGCAGTTCGCGCCCGTCCGGCAATACCAGCGTTTCGTGCCCGGCCCGGCGTTCGGCGCCCTTGGCCACACCGACCAGGGTCACCCCCTCCACGCCCAGGTCCGCCAGCGCCGCCTGCGCCTGCGCCAGTTGCCCGGCGCCGCCATCGATCAGCAGCACGTCCGGCAGCACGCCCTCTTCTTCCACCGCACGGCGGAAGCGGCGCTCGATCGCCTGGTGCATGGCGGCGTAGTCGTCGCCGGGCTCGATGCCGCTGATGTTGTAGCGCCGGTACTGCCCGCGCACCGGGCCGCTGGCATCGAACACCACGCAGGAGGCCACCGTCGCCTCGCCCATGGTGTGGCTGATGTCGAAGCACTCCACCCGCTTGACCGGTTCGGCCAGCCCCAGCATCTCGCGCAATGCCTCGCTGCGGGCATGCTGCGCGCTGCGGCTGCCCAGTTCGGTGGCCAGGGTGATCTGCGCGTTGCGGCTGGCCAGCTCGACGTACCCGGCACGTTCGCCGCGCACGTTCCACTTCAGCAGCACCTTGCGCTCGGCCGAGGCGGCCAGCGCCGACTCGATCAGCCCGGCGTCGGGGATTTCGCGGTCCAGCAGGATCTCCGGCGGCGGCGCCTGCTCGGCGTAGTACTGCGACACGAACGCGGCCAGCACTTCGGCGGCGCTGTCCTCGCCGTTGGTGCGCGGGAAGAATGCGCGGGTGCCGAGGTTGCGGCCGTCGCGGAACGCCAGCAGCAGCACGCAGGCGCTGGCGCCCTGGGTGGCGCAGGCCAGCACGTCGAGATCGGCGGCACGGCCGTCGACGTACTGGCGGCTCTGCATGCTGCGCAGCGAGGCGATCAGGTCGCGCAGGCGCGCGGCGCGTTCGAATTCCAACGCCTCGCTGGCCTGCTGCATCGCCTGCGCCAGCTCGTCGGTGAGCTGGTCGCTCTTGCCTTCCAGGAACAGCGATGCGCGCCGCACCGCCTCTGCGTACTCGTCGGCCGGCACCAGCCCCACGCACGGCGCGCTGCAACGGCCGATCTGGTACTGCAGGCACGGCCGCGAACGGTTGCGGAAAACGCTGTCCTCGCAGCTGCGCAGCTTGAACAGCTTGTGCATCAGGTTCAGCGTCTCGCGCACCGCGGTCACGCCCGGGTACGGGCCGAAGTAGCGCCCCGGCACCGCGCGCGGTCCGCGGTGCAGGGCGATGCGCGGCCATTCCTCGCGGGTCAGCAGCACGTGCGGGTAGGTCTTGTCGTCGCGCAGCGAGACGTTGTAGCGCGGCGACAGCGACTTGATCAGCTGGTTCTCCAGCAGCAGCGCCTCGGCCTCGGTGCGGGTGACGGTCACGTCCATGCGCGCCACCTGCGACAGCATCATCATGATCCGCGTGGTCTTGGGCGAACCGTTGAAGTAGCTGCCGACGCGCTTGCGCAGCGCCCCGGCCTTGCCGACGTACAGCAACGTGTCGTCGGCGGCGTACATGCGGTAGACGCCGGGCGCGGTACTCAGGTTCGCTGCGAACGCCTTGCCATCGAAGCCGGGGACTGCTGCACTGCTCATTCTTCTATCGGCACGTCGCCCAGTTCGCCGCTGGCCGGATCGAAGCACAGCACCGCGTGGGCGTCGGTCTCGGCGATCCAGACCTTGCCGGCCGCCACCGCCAACCCCGCCGGGGCGTGCAGGCGTCGCGGCAGCTTGACCGTGGACAGCTCGCCGCCGCCCAGGCGCAGCGTGCGCAGGGAACCGTTGCCGGTATCGGCGATCCACAGCAACGGCGCATCGGCGCCGAGCGCGATCGCCTGCGGGAACTGCAGCCGCGCGCGGCTGCGCGGGCCGTCCTCGTCGCCGAACTCCCAGGCGCCCTGCCCCAGCAGGGTCTGCACCAGGTCGCCGCGCAACTGCATCGAGCGCACCGCCGAACCCAGCGCGTCGCACACGTACAGCACCTGCTGCACCGCCGCCAGCGCGCAGGGCTGGGCGAAGGCGGCAAGGTGCCCGCTGCCGTCGCGCACTTCCACCGCACCTGCGCCCGCACGCCAGCGCAATGCGCGCGAGCCCAGGTCGTAGCTCCAGATGCGGTTGTCGCCGGCCATGGCGATATGGATCTGGTTGTCGGCGACGACGATGCCGGCCGGATGGTGCAGCGGGCTGTCCCAGGGCTGCGCCAGCTGGCCTTCGACCGGATCGCCGGCACGGCCGTTGCCGCACAGGGTATCGACCTGCCCGGAAAGCAGGTTCACCCGCCGCAGCGCATGGTTGCCGGTGTCGGCCACGTACAGCACGTCGCGCCCCAGCGCCAGGCCGCGCGGCCGGTTGAACGCAGCCTCGCCCATGCCGCCGTTGACCATGTCGGCGGTGCCGATGCCGAACTGGCGCAGGATGCGGCCGGCGTGGTTGCATTCGAGCACCCGGTGGTGGCCGCTGTCGGCCACGTACAGGCGGTCCGCCGTCGCCGCCAGGCCGGTCGGGAAGCGCAGCGCCAGCCGCGGTTCGGCGTTGATCTCGCGGGTGCCGCGCACGTCCTCGTCCAGCGGCTGCGACAAGCCTTCGCACAGGTTGTTGAGCGCACGGTCCAGTTCGCCGCCGATGCCCACCAGCCGCTCGCGCTCGCGCCCCTGCGCATCGATCAGTACCAGCGTCGGCCAGGCTTCCACGTTGAAGCGCCGCCAGGTTTCCCAATTGGCGTCCAGCAGCACCGGCGCGCTGACGCCGTGCCGGCGCAGCAGCTTCAGCGCCTGCTGCGGCTGCCGCTCGAAGTCGAAACGCGGCACCTGCACCACGATCAGCTGCAGCTTGCCGGGGTTGCGCGCCTGCCACTGCGCCAGGTCGGCCAGCCGTTGCGCGCACCACACCGAGGCGGCGTTGGCGAAGGCCAGCACCACGGGGCGGCCACGATGTTCCATCAAGGTGGAAGGCGCGGCGTTGAGCCACGTTCCGAACTCCGGCAGATCCTGTGCGGGTTGAGCGTTCATGGCGCGATTATGCCGGAGTCGGCGTCGCGTACCAGCCGTCTCACGGTGGCGCTGGCCGCCGCGTCCACCAGCGCCCATGCCTGCTCGAAATGCTGCGGGCCGCCGGTGTAGGGGTCGGGGATCGCGTCGTCGCCGTCGATGCCGGCCCACGGCAGCCACAGCGCCAGCCGCTGCCGGCCGGCGGCCGGTGCCAGCCGTGCCGCATCGCGCAGGTTGTTGCCGTCGGCACAGAGGATCCAGTCGAAGCGCTCGAAGTCGGCCGGCTGCAACTGGCGCCCGCGCAACCCCGAGATGTCGACCCCATGCCCGCGGGCGCAGGCGATCGCGCGCCGGTCCGGCGGCTGCCCCACGTGCCAGTCGCCGGTGCCGGCCGAGTCCACCTCCACCCTGCCGGCCAGCGGCGAGCCGGCGATGCGCGCGCGCAAGGCGCCCTCGGCCATCGGCGAGCGGCAGATGTTGCCCAGGCAGACGACCAGCAGCTTCATGCCGAGGCCCGGATCAGCGCCTCGGCCCGGGCCAGGTCCTCGGGGGTGTCGATGCCCGGCGGGAATGGCTCGGGCGACAGCGCCACCGCGATGCGGAAGCCGGCCTCCAGCGCCCGCAGCTGTTCCAGCGACTCCACCTGCTCCAGCCGGCCCGGCGGCATCGCCGCGAACCGGCGCAGGAAACCGGCGCGGTAGCCGTAGATGCCGATGTGCCGCAGCCAGGAGTTATCCGGCAGTTGCTCGCGCGAACGGGCGAAGGCGTCGCGGTGCCAGGGGATCGGCGCCCGGCTGAAGTACAGCGCATCGCCGCGGTCGTTGCGCACCAGCTTGACCACGTTCGGGTCGAACAGGGTCGGCGCATCCTCCACCGGGGTGGCCAGGGTGGCCATGTCCGCGCCGCTGTCGGCCAGCGCCGCCACCACCGCGCGGATGCCGGCCGCCGGCGCGAACGGCTCGTCGCCCTGCAGGTTCACCACCATCGTCGCATCGTCCCAGCCGGCCAGCTGCGCGCATTCGGCCAGGCGGTCGGTACCGGAGGCGTGCGCCGGGTCGGTCATCGCCACCCGCACGCCTTCCAGCCCGTCGATGGCCACGGCGATGCGCTCGTCGTCGGTCGCCACCCATACCTCGCGGGCGCCGGCACGCAGCGCGCGCCTGGCCACGTGCAGCACCATCGGCTCGCCGGCCAACGGCAGCAGCGGCTTGCCCGGCAGGCGGGTGGACGCGTGGCGCGCGGGAATGGCGACGACGAAGTCGGGAACGGGGGCGCTCATGCGCCACCCGCGGTGCCGGGGCCGGCGCTGCTGTTGCTCGATGCCATGTTCGATCTTTCCGCAATCATGTCCGGCCGATAGTGTGCATCAGCCGCACCGCGCCGACGAGCCGCCCGGCGCTCGTCGAATCAGCCCTGCGCCAGCTTGCCGAGGCGGTCCAGCAGCGCCACCCAGAACGCGGCGGGCAACTCCGCGTGCAGCGGCACGCTGTAGTACCAGTCCTTGGCGAAGCCGTGGCACTTGACCGCATCCTTCTCGGTCATCAGCAACGGCAGTTCGCTGCCGAACGACAGGTCGTCGGCCTGGTAGCGGTGGTGGTCGGCGAAAGCGTGCGGCACCACGCCGATGCCGCGCATGCGCAGCATCTCGAAGAAGCGCTGCGGATGGGCGATGCCGGCCACGGCATGCACGCGCTGCCCGGCGAATGCCTGCAAGGGCCGCTCGCGACCGCCGGTGAGCGGCTGCGCGCCGTCGATGCGCAGCCGCATCGGCCATTCGCCGAAACCCGACTGCGGCGCCTCGGGCTGGTCGCTGGCCTGGCCCAGGTTGACGACGCGGAAGTCGCAATCGCGCGCGCGCGCGGCCGGTTCGCGCAGCGGGCCGGCCGGCAGCAGCCGGCCGTTGCCGTAGCGGCGCTGGGCGTCGACCACTTCGATCTCGATGTCGCGCGCCAGCCGGTAGTGCTGCAGCCCGTCGTCGCAGACCACGACATCGCAGCCGGCCTCGAGCAGCGCCCGCGCCGCGGCCACGCGGTCGCGGTCCACGCGTACCGGCACGCCGGTCTTGTGGGCGATCAGCAGCGGTTCGTCGCCGCCCAGTTCCGGCGCGGTCGTGGTGTCGATCCAGCGCGCGGTGGCGGCCTCGTCGCGACCGTAGCCGCGGCTGGCCACGCCCGGCTTCCAGCCGGCATCGCGCAACCGGTTCACCAGCGCGATGGTCAGCGGCGTCTTGCCGGTACCGCCGGCGGTGATGTTGCCGACCACGATCACCGGCACCGGCACCTGCCGGCTGCGCAGCCAACCGCGCCGGTACAGCCAGCGCCGCAGCGCTGTCGCCGCGCCGTAGACCGGCGCCAGCAGCCGTGCCGGCAACGGCACCGACCCGCCGCCATACCAGTACGACGGAGTATCCGTACCACGCTGCGCCATCAGGACTGCCTTTCCCGGAACTGCATGTTGTGCAGGTGTTCGTACAACCCGCCCAGCGCCAGCAGCTGCTGGTGGGTGCCGCGCTCGACGATGCGGCCGTGGTCCATCACCAGCACCTGGTCGGCGTGTTCGATGGTGGACAGGCGGTGCGCGATCACCAGGGTGGTGCGCTCGGGCATCAGCTTCTGCAGCGCATCCTGCACCAGCCGCTCGGATTCGTTGTCCAGCGCCGCGGTGGCCTCGTCCAGGATCAGGATCGGCGCATCGCGCAGGATCGCGCGGGCGATCGCCAGGCGCTGGCGCTGGCCGCCGGACAGCAGCGCGCCGTTCTCGCCCACCGGCGTCTGCAGCTGCTGCGGCAGGCGCTCGATGAACTCCCAGGCATTGGCGGCCTCGGCGGCGGCGCGGATCTGCGCCTCGCTGGCCTCCATGCCATAGGCGATGTTGGCGGCGATGGTGTCGTCGAACAGCATCACCTTCTGCCCCACCAGCGCGATCTGCCGGCGCAGGTCGGCCAGGCGGTAGTCGGCCAGTTCGACGCCGTCGAGTGTGATGCGGCCGCCGCTGGGCTCGTAGAAGCGCGGCACCAGCCGCACCAGGCTGGTCTTGCCGCTGCCGGAACGGCCGACGATGGCGGTCACCGTGCCGGGACGGGCGACGAAGCTGATGTCGTCCAGCGCCAGCCCGGCATCCTGCTGGTAACGCAGCATCACGTGCTCGAAATCCAGCTCGCCGCGGGCGCGCTGCAGTGGGCGCTGCCCCTGGTCGCGCTCTTCGGGCATGTCGAGGATGGAGAACAACCGCTCGGCCGCGGCCACGCCGCGCGAGATCGAGGTCTGCACGCTGGTCAGCCGGCGCAGCGAGGGGATGATCGCCATCATCGACGCCATCAGCGACATGAACTGGCCGGCGTTCAGGCGCCCGGCCAGCGATTCGCGGGTGGCCACCCACACGATCACCGCCAGCGCCAGCGCGGCCAGGAACTGCACCGTGCTCGAGGCCCCGGCGCGGGTGGTCTCCACCTTCATGTTCAGCCGCAGCATGCGGTTGGCCAGCGCCGCGTAGCGCGAGATCTCGTGCTGCTGGGCGCCGTGCACCTTCACTTCCTGCTGCGCCGCCAGCGACTGTTCGGCGGTATGCGCCATCGAGCCCATGCCGTCCTGGATGCCGCGGCTGATGCGGCGGTAGCGCTTGCCCACGTAGGACACGATCAACCCGATCAGCGGCACCACCAGCAGCATCGCCAAGGTGACCTTGACGCTCATCTGCAGCATCACCGCCAGCATCGCGATGATGGTCAGGCCGTCGGCGACGATGGTCTTGAGCGAATCGGCGCTGGCCTGGGTGACCTGCTCGGTGTCGAAGTTCAGGCGGCTGACCATCACCGGCGTGGCCTCGCCGTCGAAATGCGTGGACGGCAGGTGCAGGTACTTGACCAGCACCTGCTCGCGCAGGTCGCGGACCACGCTGCGGCCGGTGCGGGCCATGCAGTAGTCGCTGACGAAGGTGGCCACGCTGCGCATCAGGAACAACGCCAGGATCGCCAGCGGCAGCAGCACCGCCATCCGCGGTTCGGGATTGACGAAGCCGCGGTTGAGCATCGGGTCCATCAGCCGGGTGAAGAAATAGCCGGCCCCGGCTTCGACCACCATCGCCACCAGCGCCAGCACCAGGAAGGTGGAATAGGCGCGGGTATAGCCCAGCAGCCGCCGGTAGATCGGCCATACCGGCGTGTGCTTGTCGCTCATCGGTTCACTTCCGGCGCGGTGGCGATGGCGATGCGGCGGAAGCCCAGCTGCCCCAGCGCGTCCTGCGCGGTGACCACGGCCTGGTACGGCGTGCGCGCGTCGGCGCGCAGCAGCACGGTCTGCTCGCGGTCGTCGCCGGCCACCTGGGCGATGGTCTGCTTCACCGACTCCACGTCGGTACGCAGCACTTCCTGGTCGTTGATGAAGTAGCGGCCCTCGGCGTTGACCAGCACGCTCAGCGAGCGCGGTGGCTCGGGATTGTTCTGGTCGCTGGCGGTGGGCAGCTGCAATTGCAGCGTGGAGCGCGCGTCGAAGGTGGTGGTGACCACGAAGAAAATGATCAGCACCAGGATCACGTCGATCAGCGGCACCAGATCGATATGCGGCTCGTCGTGCGCACGGTCGTCGCGGATGCGCATCCGGTTCAGCCCTTGGCCGTGGCCGGAGTGCGCGGCGCGGCCGGCGCCGACTTGGCCGCCGCAGCCATCACCGCCGGACGCCCGTCCAGTGCATCGAGCAGCGCGGTCGCCTCCTGTTCCATCTCGATCACGTAGCCACCGATGCGGCCCTTGAAATAGCGGTGGAACATCAGCGCCGGGATCGCCACGATCATGCCGGTGGCGGTGCAGACCAGTGCCTTGCCGATGCCGCCGGCCAACTGGTTCACGTCGCCCACGCCATGGTCGAGGATGCCCAGGAACATCTGGATCATGCCGATCACGGTGCCGAGCAGGCCCAGCAGCGGCCCGGCCGAGGCCACCGTGCCCAGCGTGTTGAGAAAGCGCTCCATGCGGTGCACCAGGTGGCGGCCGGTGTCCTCGATCCGCTCGCGGATCTGGTCGCGCGGGCGGTTTCGCGCCTCCAGCGCCGCAGCCAGCAGCGCGCCCAGCGGCGAATTGGCCCGCAGCGACTCGATGTGCGAAGCGTCGAGCTTGCCGCGCGCGGCCCAGTTGCGGACCTCCTGGCCCAGCCCGGGCGGCAGCACTTCGTTACGCCGCAGGGTCCAGAAACGCTCCAGGACAATCGCCAACGCCAGCACGCCCAACAGCAGCAGCGGCACCATCGGCCAGCCGCCGGCCTTGACCAGTTCCCACACGTTTCAATCCTCCGGCACATCGGCCGCCTGTTTGACGGCCGATAGGATAGCAGCCGTCCGCGCCCGCCCAGCGGCATCCCACAAACGTGAACGCCAGGCCCGCCGTTCCCTCACCTGGAGCCCGTCGGCGCCCAGCCAGACCCGCACCGCGCCGCTGTCCGCGGTCGCCAGCACCTCGGCGCCGGCCGCCTGCCAGCGGCGGACGACCTCGGCCCGCGGATGGCCGAAACGGTTGCCGTGCCCGGCCGACACCAGCACCAGCCGCGCCCCGGTGGACTCGACGAACGCCCGCTGCGACGAACCGGCGCTGCCGTGGTGTGGCGCCAGCACCACGTCGGCGCGCAGGTCGGCGGCCGCATCGCGCAGCAATCGCCGCTCGATGACCTCGCCGATGTCCCCGGTCAGCAGCATCGCGCCATGCGCCGACTCCACCCGCAGCACGCAGCTGGATTCGTTGCGCAGATAGGGAAACGCCGGGGACGGGTGCAGGAAGCGGAAACGGACGCCGTCCCAATCCCAGCCCTCGCCCGCCACGCACGGGGTATCGCCCGGTGGCGGCGCGCCTTCCGGCGCATGCCACCCCGCTACCGGCAGCACCGCCCGCACGGCATCGAAGCCGCCGGCATGGTCGTTGTCGCCATGGCTGACCACGGCCCGGTCCAGCCGGGCCACGCCCAGCGCACGCAGGGCCGGCACCACCGCGCGCTCGCCGGCATCGAAACCGTCGCGCACCGCCGGCCCGGCGTCATAGAGCAAGGCGTGGTTGGCCGTCCGCAGCAGCAGCGACAGCCCCTGCCCCACGTCGATCATCACCAGTTCCACCTCGCCCATCCGCGGCAGCTCGCGCGCCGGCCACAACAGCGGCAGCCACAGCAGCAACGCCAGCGCCTTGCCCGGTACCGCCCGCGGCAACAGCAACCAGAACGCCCCCAGCAGGGCCAGCGGCAAGGCCCAGCCGCGCGCCTCGGGCAGCCACCACAGCGAGAAACGCCCCTGCCCCAGCCATTCGAACAGCGGCCAGCTCAGGTCGAAACACCACGACGACGCCCGCCACGCCCAGGCACCCCACCCCGCCTGCACCGCCTCCAGACCGGTGCCCAACCGACGTCCCCCCGCCTTCAGTAGCACGGCGGTTTAGAGTCCGGGATCAATCGTAGCGGATGCCAGCTGGCTGGCGTAGTCGCTCGGGGTCAGTCCGCCGAGCACCTTCTTGGGTCGCT
>NZ_JAPCHY010000018.1 GCF_026107455.2 Xanthomonas chitinilytica
GCTGGCACTCCCGCGCTGGCTGCACCAGTACAACTGGCACAGACCTCATGCCAGCCTCGGCTACCAGCCACCCATCAGCCGCCTCCAGCTCCCGCTGAACAACGTCCTGGGTTTACACAACTAGGCCCGAGAAGGCCCGGCACCTGCGGGTATGCGCGTCGCGACTGGCGTGGGGGGTGACTGGCATTCCGGCTCCTGGAAGTAAGGTGGAGTAAAGCGCGCACGTCCGGTGGGGCGTCATCAATTGAGCGGAGCAGCGTCGACGCGCCTTCTTGACGCATCCGGCCCATGGAGCCGAGCGCAGTTCGGCCGCTCCGTCCCCGCTGCCCGGCTCCGGGTAGCGGGGCAGCGGAGCGAGCTCCGCTCTACGAGGCGGGGGCCATCAGGATCGTCGTCATGCGAAAGCTGCCCGATGGATGACACGCACTAGAAACGGTAGCTCAAGGTCGCGGTGACGATGCGCGGGGCACCGGCATAGCAGCCGCCCTGGTTCAACTGCGGCTGGTACAGGGTGCAATGGGCCATGTAGTCCTTGCCGGTGATGTTGGAGCCGTTGAGCGAGAGGTTCCAGTTCCTGTATTCCAGGCCGACCATGGCGTCGAACAGGGTGACCGGCGCGGTCTCGTAGAGCATGTAGGTGTCGTACTTGTCGCCGGTGTAGCGGGCGCCGCCGGCGATCCGCAGCTTCAGGTCGTCGCTGAGCCAGAACGACTTGGCCAGCCACAGCGAGGCCAGGTGCTGCGGCACCACGCCAACGCGCAGGCCAGTGGCTGCCGCCGCTGGACGGCGGGCGGATCGAGAGCATCGATCCGTCCAGCGGCCGGCCCTGGGCCAGCGTGGCCTTCGCCGGCCCGCGCGACGTGGAGCGGGCGGTGGCCGCGGCGCGCGAGGCGTTCGCCGGTCCATGGCGGCGCCTGCCCGGCCACGAGCGCGCCGCGCTGCTGCGCCGGCTGGCCGAGCTCTACCAGCAGCACGCGCCGCAACTGGCGCAGCTGGAAAGCCGCGACAACGGCCGCGCCATACGCGAGAGCCGGCTCGACGTGGGTGCGCACCACCAGTGGTTGCACTGGTACGCCTCGCTGGCCGACAAGCTGTCCGGGCGCACGATCCCGTTCGACGACAGCGTGCATGCCTTCACCTCGCGCCTGCCGGTCGGCGTGGTCGCCGCGATCACGCCGTGGAACGTGCCGTTGATGTCGGCGATCTGGAAGCTGGCGCCGGCGCTGGCGGCCGGCTGCACGGTGATCCTCAAGCCGGCCGAGCACACCCCGGTGACCACGCTGGAACTGGCGAAACTGGTCGAGGCCGCCGGCTTCCCGCCGGGCGTGGTCAACGTGATCCCGGGCGGGCCGGAGGTCGGCGCGGCGCTGGTCGCCCATCCCGGCGTGGACAAGATCAGCTTCACCGGCGAGGGCGCCACCGCCAAGGCGATCCTGCGCAACGGCGCCGACACCCTCAAGCGCTTCGGCTTCGAGCTGGGCGGCAAGGCGCCGCACATCATCTTCGCCGACGCCGACCTGGAGCAGGCGCTCAATGCCGCCACCGGTTCGGCCTGGGCGCTGTGCGGGCAGAGCTGCGCGCTGGGCTCGCGGGTGCTGGTCGAGCGCCCGGTGTACCAGCGCGTGGTCGAGGAATTCGCCCGCCGCGCCGCGCGCGTGCGCGTGGGCATGCCGCTGGACCCGGATACGCACATGGGCCCGCAGGCGCACGCCGCGCAGCTGGACAAGACCCTGTCCTACGTCGACATCGCCCGCGGCGAAGGCGCCGAACTGGTCGCCGGCGGCACCCGCCTGCGCGACGGCGCGCTGGCCGACGGCTACTTCGTCGCTCCCACCGTGTTCGCCAACGTGCGCAACGACATGCGCGTGGCGCGCGAGGAGATCTTCGGGCCGGTGGCCGCGCTGATCCCGTTCGACGGCGAGGAGGAAGCCATCGCCCTGGCCAACGCCACCGAGTACGGCCTGGCCTCGGGCCTGTGGACCGGCGACGTCGGCCGCGCGCACCGGGTCGCCGCGCGGATCGAGGCCGGCATCGTCTGGGTCAACACCTACCGTTTCCTGCGCTGGTCCACGCCCTACGGCGGACTCAAGCAGAGCGGCTGGGGCCGCGAGAACGGGCTGGAAGGCCTGGATGGCTACCTGGAGACGCGCACCACCGTGGTCAGCACCACCGGGCGCTTCCCCGATCCGTACGCGCAGTGACCCCCTTCTTTCCGCACGAGGAACGCAAGCCATGAGACTGCACAACAAGCTGGCGGTGGTCACCGCCGCCGCATCGGGCATGGGCCGCGAGGGCGTGCTGCGCTTCGCCCGCGAGGGCGCGCGCGTGGCCGCGATCGACATCGACGGCGACGCGCTGCGGGCGCTGGCCGACGAGGTCGCCGGCCGCGGCCACGCGCCGCTGGAGATCATCGTCGCCGACCTGTCGCAGGCCGAGCAGGCGCGCGACAGCATCCACCAGGCCGCGGCGCGGCTGGGCGGCATCGACATCCTGTGGGCGCATGCCGGCATCCCCGGCCCGGCCACGGTCGAGGGCATGGACCTGGACGCGTACCGGCGCGCGATCGACCTCAACGTCACCTCAGCGGTGCTGGCCGCCGGCGAGGTCGCCCGGCACATGCGCGCGCGCGGCGGCGGTTCGCTGATCTTCACCGCCTCGGTCTCCGGGCTGGTCGGCTCGATGATGAGCCCGGTGTACTCGGCGGCCAAGTTCGCGGTGGTCGGCTTCGCCAAGTCGGCGGCGCAGCGTTTCGCCGCCGACGGCATCCGCGTCAACGTGGTCTGCCCGGGCCTGACCGAGACGCCGATGAAGCAGGGTTTCGTCGGCCGCAGCGGCGACCCGGAGGAAACCGCGGCCAACGAGCGCAGGCTGCTGGCCGCGATCCCGATGGCGCGCTTCGGCCTGGCCCACGAGGTCGCCGACGCCGCGCTGTGGCTGGCCTCGGACGAAGCGTCCTACGTCACCGGCGTGGCGCTGCCGGTGGACGGCGGCTATACCTGCCGCTGAGCGGGCGGCCGCCGCGCACCGCGGCCCGGACGATGCCCCAGGAGGTGCCGCGATGGATGGCCTGCGGCCGAGAGCTGGAGAATCGCGCCTCGGGTCCAGGGACGCATGCGCTCGCATGCTCCTTCGCCTGCGTCTGCCGACGCAGGGGCATCGGCGACGGGCACCACCTTTCCGGTGCCGTAGCCGCCGGGAGGATTGCGGGTGACGATCGACGCGGGCGGGCCGCCCATCAGGGCGTTGGACCGCATGAACGAATTCTCCTGCCACTCCATGAAATCGGGCGTGGTGGATCGGGAAATATGGGCCAGCCCTGGATTCTCCTCGGAGAAATACGGGGAGAGCGACGTGCTCCATATCGTCTGCGGCTTCCACGACGGCGAGGAAGAGCCGACAGCAGGAATCCGGTTCGAAAGAACCGGCCGGTCGCAAGGAGGAAGCGGCCTCGCCAGGAGCGTATCGTTGTTCGCCGACCGCATACGCATCAAGCTGGCGGACTCCCGCAGGAAAACCCTGGGCTTCGACGGCAGCGTCGTCGAGCTCGGTTTCCGGAAGGATCAGGACGGCGCAAGCGAACCCGGAACGGCCTCCTGGACATGAAATCCGGACCCAACGGTTTCCAGGTCGATGTCGTCCGACAACCCATTCAATCCGACGCCGCTTCGCGGCGTGGCGTGAGCCGGACGTTGGAACTCGATGACAGCCCCCCGCAAGATTGTTCTGCATTCCCTGCATGGCTACCGGCCCGAGCTCGACTCGCTGGTTGCAGGGTGGATCGAAGAAGGCGTCAAGTACGTCGGTGTTGTCGGTGTGGATGCAGCATGGATCGAGGATGCAATCGACAGCATGTGCGTCGGTGACGGATCCGCTCCATACTTCATGCTCACGGCATCCCACGGTCCCGACGAGACGCTTGCCGATGCGGTGTTCCTGGCCGAACAGCTATCGGGCGATTTGTCGGGTACCGCGACCGTGATCGAGTTCTAGCTTCGCGGCGCGGCCTGACCCGGGCGTTCGTCACCCAGGACAGGACACGCCACACCAGACAGGCAACGTTGGAGCGCATCGACCCCATGGCCACCGACCGGGACTTCGTCGAGTACATAGCCGAGCAGATCGCGCTCGGAGACCGGCTCACCCATCGGAAGATGTTCGGCGAGTACGCCCTCTACGTCGATGGCAAGGTGGTCGCCTTCGCCTGCGACAACAGCCTGTTCGTCAAACCGTCGGCCGCGGCAGAGGAACGGGCGCCCGGGCTGCCGCGGCGACCGCCCTACCCCGGCGCCAAGGACTATCCCGTGGCGGACGAATTGCTGGACGATTCCGATGCCATCCGCGACCTGATCCTGCGGACGGCCGCGCTCATGCCGGCGCCCAGGCCGAAGAAGGCCGGCAGGCGCTCCGGCACGCGCGGGAGTTGAGCGGGCCTGCGCCCCTGGGAACCTGCCTTCGCGAACCCGCCGCGGCTGCCGGTTCCGGAACCGGAACGGCTCGTGGTCGAAATCCGGGAGCGGATACAGCGTGGCCAACATGCCGCGTACGGCGGCATCGCGTCATCTCGGGCGCGTCACCCCGGCGGGCCGGAGAGCCGCGCCAGAGCGGCCGTCAGTTCCGCCCATGCGGTGTCGCCGACGGGGCCGGCATGGCGCCAGACGACCCGGCGCCGCGCATCCAGCAGCACCAGGCAGGCGGCATCCGCGGCATCGACGCGCGCCAGCCGTTTCCAGTCTTCGATGCCTTCCTCGACGAGCAGGAAACGCGCATGCAGGCCGGTCGGCACGCCCTGGCGGATGCCCTTGGCCACCGCCCCGCGGAACAGCGCGGGCACGTCGCCGATGACCGCCACCTGGTAGACGGCCACGCCGGTCGGCACCGCATCGGCCCGCGCCAGCCGGCGCGACCATGCCTCGGTCTGCGCGCGCGAGGCCCGCGTGAAACCCACGACCAGCAGTACCGGCCCTTCGGGCAGGGCCGCGGGCAGCGCTACCGGCGTTCCTTCCAGCGAGCGTGCGGCCAGCGGCGGGATTGGCGTGGCGTGAGCGACAGCAACGACCAGGCTGGTCGCCAGCACCAGCCAGCGGGCGATCAGCGGAACGCAGCGCATCGGTCTGCTCCCGACTCCCCTCGCATGCGAACAGTCCGTACACGTTCCGGCGCTGGCAAGGCGCGCATGGCTACAGCCAACCCTTCTGCCGCGCCAGCCGGTAGGCCTCGATGCGGTTGACCACGCCGAGCTTGCCGATGCACTCAGACAGGTAGTTGCGCACGGTGCCGTGCGACAGCCCCAGCTGCTCGGCGATCTCGTTGGCCGAACGTCCCTCGCCGGCCAGCCGCAGCACCTGGCGCTCGCGGTCGTTGAGCGGGTCGGCTTCCGACCAGGCTTCCAGCGCCAGCTGCGGGTCGATCGCGCGACCGCCGCGCTGCACCTGGCGCAGCGCCTCGGCCAGTTTTTCGGCCGGTGCGTCCTTGAGCAGGTAGCCTGACACTCCGGCGTCCAGCGCGCGGCGCAGGAAACCGCTGCGGGCGAAGGTGGTGACGATCACCACCCTGACCGCCAGCCCGTGGCGCTGGATGCGCTGCGCCAGTTCCAGCCCGGTCAGTCCCGGCATCTCGATGTCGGTGACCAGCACGTCGGGAGAGAGCCGCTGCAGCTCGCGCCAGGCGGCCTCGCCATCGGCGGCGCTGCCCACCACCTCCAGGTCGGTTTCCAGGTTGAGCAGCGCCGACAGCGCGCCGCGCACCATCGCCTGGTCCTCGGCCAGCAGGATGCGGATCATCCGCGCGCCTCCGGCAGCGGGTACGCCGGCCGGCACCGCGCCTTCGGCGCCGGTACGGCACCGGCCGATTCCCCTCCCGCGGCATCCGGCACGGACGGCTGCTGGCCCAGCGGGATGCGCACCTGCAGGTGGGTGCCGCCGCCACGCGGGGAGTGGATCTGCAGCGATCCGCCCAGCGCGGCGACGCGCTCGCGCATGCCGTTGAGTCCGTTGCCGTTGGCGGTAACGCCGCCGCAGCCGTTGTCGCGGATGTCCAGCCGCACCGCCTCGGCATCGCAGGCCACCGCGATGCTTGCCTCGCTGGCCTGGGCGTGGCGGGCGATGTTGGTGGCCGCCTCGCGCAGCACCAGCGACAGCCCGCATTCGATCCAGGCCGGCATCGGCGGCGGTGGCTCGTAGCGCAGATGCACCCGCGACGATTCCAGCAGCAGGTGTGCCGAGGCGAGTTCAGCGGCGAGGTTGGCGGCGCGGAAACCGGTCACCGCGCTGCGCACCTGCGCCAGCGCCTCGCGCGCGATCTGTTCGGCTTCCTCCAGTTCGCGCCGGGCGGTGCCGGCGTCGCGCTCGAACAGCTTGCGCGACAGCTCCAGCTTCAGCGCGATCAGCGACAACGTGTGCCCGAGCAGGTCGTGCAGGTCGCGGCCGATGCGCTCGCGCTCGGCGGTGGCGGCCAGCCGCCGCACCTCGTCATGGGACAGGCGCAGCGCGGCGTCCTTCTCGCTGCTGATGCGTTCGACGTTGACGATGATGCCGATGATCACCGAGATCACCGGTATCCATGCCAGCGCCTGCCACGGATAGCCGATCCACGTCGCCAGCGACACGAAGGCGGCATTGAGCGCGATCAGCTCCAGCAGGTACCGCGACGTGCGCACGATGCGGTTGGTATGCAGCATCACGCAGCCGAAGATGAAGTAACTGATGCCCGACGGGTAATCGCGCAGCAACACCATCGACAGCACGATCATCCCCAGCGCGAAGATCGGCGCGCTGCGCCGCGACCCCATCAGGGTCATGGCATACAGCGCCAGGAACAGCGGGTAGGACCACAGCGTGATCAGCACCCAGGTCATGTTGTGGCCGCGGTCGAATATCGGGGTGATGAACACCCACATCGTCCACAGCAGGTGGACCGCATCGATCCACGGGGACTTTCCCAGCTTGATCGTGTCGGCTACGGCCGAATCCGGCGCCGGCGACAGCCATGCGGGAAGGTGGCGGTGCTTCACGTGCATGTCATGTCCCAGGAGGTTGCCCCGCCATGATGCCATCAGCCATGCCGGCGCAGCCGGTGGCTGGCGACCGCCACGCACAGCACCGTCGTCGCGGCCAGCGCCAGCACGTGCGGCCACGGGCTGCCGGTATCGAACCCCACCGCGTCCAGCGCCAGCCGGTTGAGGTGGTGGCTGGGCCACAGCGGCGCCAGCTTCTGCAATGCCTGCGGCAGGACCGACAGCGGGAACCACAGCCCCGACAGGAACGCCATCGGCAGGTACACCAGATTGATCGCCGCCGGCGCCCCCTGGCCCTTGACCAGCGTGCCCAGCAACAACCCCAGCGCGCAGAACGGCAACGCGCCCAGCACGCATACGAGCCCCAGGTGCAGCGCCTGTCCGGCCGCCAGCGGCACGCCGGCCAACCGCACCGCCATCGCCATCAGCAGCACGACGATCGACGCCGCCACCAGCAGGGTCATCGCCATCTTGCCCAGCAGGTACGCGGCCGGCGGCATCGGCAGCGCGCGCTTCAGGGTCAGCAGGCCGTTCTCGCGTTCCAGCGCCAACGACACGCCGAAGCCGTACAGGCCCGGTGCCATCACCCCGAAGGTGGCGTAGGCCGCCAGCAGGAAGCGCGGTGCGTCCGCGCCGTTGTGGGTGCCCAGCACGATGCCGAACATCAGGTAGAACGTCATCGGGAACAGCAGCGTCGGCAACAGGAAGCTGGGGCTGCGCAGGTAGCGCAGGCATTCGGCACGGGCTTCCTGCAGGTAGGCGCGCAGCATGCGCGCGCGCGGCATGGCGGCGGGCGACGGCTGGGAACGGACGATGGGAAGTGCGTTGTTCATCAGGCGGCCTCGTGCAGGGAGTCGCAACCCGCGTCGCGGGTCATCTGGGAAAACGCCTCGGCCAGGCCGGCGGCCTTCACCTCGAGCGCCGTGAGCCGCGGGTCGGCATCCAGCAGGCGACGCACCACCGGCTCGGCCGGGTCGCAGGACACGCACAGGTAGTCGCCCTCGCGCCGCGCCTCGCGCACGTCCGGCCAGCCGGCGACCTCGTCGGCCGCCAGCGTGCTGGCGCAGCGCACCTGCCGGGTGGCGACCCGCGCGCGCATCGCATCCACGCTGCCGTCGCTGACGATCCGGCCGCGCAGCATCACGCAGACGCGGTCGGCCAGCGCTTCGGCCTCTTCCAGGTAATGGGTGGTCAGCACCACCGAATCGCCTTCGGCCACCAGCATCCGGATCGCCGCCCACAACTGCTGCCGCGCCTGCAGGTCCATGCCCACGGTGGGCTCGTCCAGGAACAGCAGCCGCGGTCGCCCGCACAGGGCGATGGCGAACTGTACGCGCCGTTGCTGGCCACCGGACAGCTGGCCATACGGCCGCCGCAGCAGGTCCTGCACGCCGGCCAGCGCCGCGCTCTGTTCCACCGTGCGCGGCGCCGGGTAATAGCTGGCCGCCAACCGGATCAGCTCGCCCACGCGCAGCGTCTCCGGCAGCGCGGCGTCCTGCAGCATCACGCCGATCCGGCGCCGTGCCCGCACCCGCTGCGGGTCCTGGCCGAACAGCGATACCTCGCCCTCGTCGGCGCGCAGCAGGCCCAGCAGCAGGCCGATGGCGGTGCTCTTGCCGGCCCCGTTCGGTCCCAGCAGCGCCAGCACCTGTCCCTGGCGCAGTTCCAGGTCGACACCATCGAGCGCCAGCTGCCGGCCATAGCGCTTGCGCACGCCGCGCAGGCGGGCCAGTACCTGTTCCGGGTGATCGTTCATGCCGCAGCTCCTCGTTCGGGAATGGCGCCACGTTAGGCGTGCCGGCGAGGTCGCGGCAGTGCGGGCGGTCAGCCCAAGCGGATGACAGCCGTCACATGCGGAGGCGAAGCCCGTTGCCTAGACTCTGTTCCCAGATCCGATCCCGGATCCGACCGCCGCGCCGTGTCCAGGACAGGAATTGCGGCGCGGATTCCGTTACCGTCGGTCACATTTCCCCTACAGGCGCCGTCCCGTTCCTCATGAATGCATCCGCCGAACTGCTGAAGGAACTCCGCATCGACCGCAAGGCGCCGCAAGGCCCGCCGCCATCGCGGCGCTGGCCATGGATCGTGCTGGCGGCGGTCGTGCTGCTGGTGCTGGTGGGCGGCGCATGGGCGCTGCTGGGCGGCGACAAGCCGGTGGAGGTGAACACCGCGCCGGTGGTGGCGATCAGCCAGGGCAACGCCAGCAGTTCGGTGCTCGACGCCAGCGGCTACGTGGTGGCGCGGCGCATGGCCACGGTGTCGGCCAAGATCACCGGCAAGGTGCGCGAGGTGATGATCGAGGAAGGCATGCGCATGGAGGCCGGGCAGGTCATGGCCACGCTCGACCCGATCGACGCCAACGCGCAGCGCAGCCTGTCGGCCTCGCAGCTGGCGGCCGCGCGCAGCCAGCTGGCCAGCCTGCAGGCCCAGCTCAAGCAGGCCGAGGCCGAGGCCACGCGCCTGCAGTCGCTGGTCGGCCAGCAGCTGGTGTCGCGCTCGCAGTACGACCAGGCCATCGCCCAGCGCGACACCCTGCGCGCGCAGCTGGCGACCGCGCAGCGCCATGCCACGGTCGCCAGCGACCAGTTGGCGATCGCCGACCTGGGCGTGGACAACAACATCGTGCGCGCGCCGTTCGCCGGCGTGGTCATCGCCAAGGCGGCACAGCCGGGCGAGATCGTTTCGCCGCTGTCGGCTGGCGGCGGCTTCACCCGCACCGGCATCGGCACCCTGGTGGACATGGATTCGCTGGAGATCGAGGTCGACGTCGGCGAGGCGTTCATCGGCCGGGTGCAGCCGAAGATGCCGGTTGAGGCGATCCTCAACGCCTACCCGGACTGGCGGATCCCGGCCGAGGTGATCGCCATCGTCCCCACCGCCGACCGCGGCAAGGCCACGGTCAAGGTGCGCATCGCGCTGAAGCAGAAGGACCCGCGCATCGTGCCGGAGATGGGCGTGCGGGTGAGCTTCCTGGAGACGCAGGCGGAGGAACAGGAGCAGCCGCAGGGCGTGCGCGTGCCGGGCGCGGCCATCGTGCAGCGTGACCAGAAAACCCTGGCTTTCGCGTTGACCTCCGATGACCGGGTGGAGCTGCGCGAGTTGCGCACCGGCATCGCGATGGGCAACGACCGCCAGGTGCTGTCGGGCCTGGCGGCCGGTGAGACGGTGGTGGTCGGGCCGCCGGAGACATTGAAGGATGGCGACAAGGTGAAGCCGGCCGGCAGTGCGAAACGGTGATCCCGCGCAGGTCGGGCCAGATGATGCCTGTCGCCTCCCAGCGAACCACATAGAAAGCAGTAAAGCGGTTGCCTTGGATTTTGCTGTTGCTGTTGCTGTTGCTGTTGCTTGTGCTTTTGCCTTTGCCTTTCCGGGTTCCCTTCCACAGCGGCGGAGCCAGTGGGAAAAACCCGAAGGGCGACGTGCATGGATGCATGTCGTTTTTCGCCGCGGCAGGATGCCGCGTCGAAAAATCCCGCTGGCGGAGCGAACCCGGAGTGCCGTAGGCACGGAGGGCGCGGAGGCAGGGCGTGCTTGACCAGCCATTCGGCTGTTGAAAAGCACTTCTTTTGGCTACCTTTTTTGCACGAGCAAAGAAAAGTAGCTCGCTCCCCGAATGGGGAACGAAAGCTTTTGATGTTGCTCTTTAAATGGCCTCCAAACTGATTCTCTTGTTTCGAGAGCGCCCGGTTCGAAGAGCAAAAGCAAAGGCTTTCACTCCCGCTCCGCGGGAGCGAGTCACTTTTCTTTGCTCGTGCAAAGAAAAGTAACCAAAAGAAAGCACGGTCGGACGCGAGCCGATGCGGCTGCGCCGCATCGGTTCCCTGCGCCCCTCGCGGGCCAGGGGGACGGCGCACAACTCGCTTCGCTCAAACACGTGCGCCTCTTCGCCCCCTGCCCCGCTGCGGTGCTCGGCTCGCTCTACGGCTGGGGAAGTCAAGAACCAAAGCAACCGCAAGAGCAACTGCAATAGCGAAAGCAACAGCAACAGCCGGAGCCACCGCTACGGCATCACTCCCCCGGCGCCGGGCGCCAGGGAAACGGAAAGACGGACACCCACCGCATCACATCGCAGAGGAACACCCATGACCGCCCTCGTCACCCTCCGCAACATCACCAAGACCTACCAGCGCGGGCCGGAGAAAGTGCAGGTGCTGCACGGCATCGACCTGGACATCGCGCGCGGCGACTTCGTCGCGCTGATGGGCCCTTCCGGCTCGGGCAAGACCACCCTGCTCAACCTGATCGGCGGGCTGGATACCCCCAGCGGCGGCGAGATCGAGATCGAGGGCGAGCGCATCGACCGCATGAGCGCCGGCCAGCTCTCCACCTGGCGCAGCCACCATGTCGGCTTCATCTTCCAGTTCTACAACCTGATGCCGACCCTGACCGCGCAGAAGAACGTGGAACTGCCGCTGCTGCTGACCCGGCTGGGCGCCGCCCAGCGCAAGCGCAACGCCGAGATCGCGCTGACCCTGGTCGGCCTGGCCGACCGCCGCTCGCATCGCCCCAACGAACTGTCCGGCGGCCAGCAGCAGCGCGTGGCCATCGCCCGCGCGATCGTCTCCGACCCGACCTTCCTGATCTGCGACGAACCCACCGGCGACCTGGACCGGCATTCGGCCGAGGAAGTGCTGGCGCTGCTGCGCCAGCTCAACCGCGAGCATGGCAAGACCATCATCATGGTCACCCACGACCCGAAGGCGGCCGAATACGCCAACCACACCATCCACCTGGACAAGGGCGAACTGGCCACCGCGCCAGCGGCCCACTGACGGAGGATGCGGCGATGAAGTATTTCTCGCTGATATGGGCGCAGCTGTTCCGCAGCAAGACCCGCACCCTGCTGACCCTGCTGTCGGTGGTGGCGGCGTTCCTGCTGTTCGGCCTGCTCGATTCGGTGCGGGTGGCGTTCAACGCCGGCGCCAGCGTGGCCGGCGCCGACCGCCTGGTGGTGGCCTCGCGCCTGTCGATCACCCAGATGCTGCCGCTGAGCCTGGAACGGCAGATCGCCGCGGTGCCCGGCGTGCGCGCGGTGTCCTACGGCAACTGGTTCGGCGGCATCTACCAGGACCCGAAGAACTTCTTTCCCAACTTCGTGATCGGCCCGGGCTACATGCAGCTGTATCCGGAGTACGCGGTCGCGCCGGAGCAGATGCAGGCGTTCGAGGCCGACCGCACCGGCGCGCTGGTCGGCGAATCGCTGGCCAAGCGCTTCGGCTGGAAGATCGGCGACACCATCCCGCTGGAGGCGACCATCTTCCCGCAGAAGGACGGCAGCAACAGCTGGCCGCTCACTTTGCGCGGCACCTTCAGCGTGGCCGACAGCAAGCGCAAGGGCGAGGAAACCGCGCTGTACTTCCACTGGAAGTACTTCGACGAGGCCAACGCCTACATGAGCGGGATGGTCGGCTTCTACGTGGTGTCGCTGGACAACCCCGAGCACGCCGACCGGGTGTCGCGCGCGATCGACGCGATCTCGGCCAACTCGGCCAACGAGACCAAGACCCAGACCGAACAGGCGTTCAACCAGGCCTTCATCAAGCAGTTCGCCGACATCGGCCTGATCGTCAGCGCGATCATGGCCGCGGTGTTCTTCACCCTGCTGCTGCTGACCGGCAACACCATGGCCCAGGCGGTGCGCGAGCGCATCCCCGAGCTGGCGGTGCTCAAGACGCTGGGCTTCACCAACCGCACGGTGCTGATGCTGGTGCTGGTCGAGGCGATCGTGCTGATCGTGCTGGGCGGGGTGATCGGGCTGGGCACCGCCGCGCTGCTGATCCCGCTGCTCAGCGCCGGCAGTGGCGGCGTCATCCAGCTGCCCACCGTGCAGGCCGAGACCTGGCTGCTGGGCCTGCTGCTGATGGTCGCGATCGGCACGGTGGTCGGGCTGCTGCCGGCGATCCGCGCCATGCGGCTGAAGATCGTCGACGCGCTGGCCGGCCGCTGAGTACCGAACGAGGAATACGACATGAAGACCAAGCAATGGTTGTGGAACATCGTCTCGGTACTGACGCTGCTCGTCGGACTGGGAATCTGGATCGCGTTGCCCTGGTACCTGGTGCTGGCGCTGGCGCTCGCGCTCGGCCTGTGGCTGGTACTGGCCCGCAGCGGGCGCCTGGCGCTGGCCGCGGCGCGGATCGGCATCGCCAGCCTGCCGCAGCGCTGGGGCGCCTCCTCGGTGATCGTGGTCGGCATCGCCGGCGTGGTCGGCGTGCTGGTGGCGATGCTGGCGATGGGCGAAGGCTTCCAGGCCACGCTGCAGCAGACCGGCAGCGAGGACACCGCCATCATCCTGCGCGGCGGCTCGCAGGCCGAGGTCAACTCGGTGATCGCACGCGACCAGTTGCCGCTGATCTCCGCCCTGCCCGGCATCGCGCGCGACGCGCAGGGCCGTCCGTTCGCGTCCGGCGAGCTGTCGCAGGTGGTCAGCCTCCCCGCCCGCAGCAGCGGCGAGGACGCCAACGCGCAGTTCCGCGGGGTCAGCGACGCGGCCTGGGAGATCCGTCCCAACATCCGCATCGTCGAGGGCCGCAAGTTCAACCCCGGACTGCGCGAACTGGTCGTCGGCCAGGGCGCCATGGGCCAGTACCGCGGCCTGGAGATCGGCAAGCCGGTACGGCTGGGCAGCGACGAATGGACCGTGGTCGGCACGTTCGCCTCCGGCGACGCACACGACTCGGAACTGTGGACCGACATCGAGACGCTGAGCTCGGCCTACCGGCGCAACGCCTACCAGTCGGTGACCGTGCGCCTGGAGGGCCCACAGGCGTTCGACGGTTTCAAGGCGGCGATGGAAAGCGACCCGCGGCTGAAGCTGGACGTGCTGAGCACCCGCGACTACTTCGCCAAGCAGTCCGAAGGCCTGACCAAGCTGATCCGCATCCTCGGCACGGTGATCGGCACGATCATGGCGATCGGCGCGGTGTTCGGCGCGCTCAACACCATGTACGCGGCGGTGGCCGGCCGTGCGCGCGAGATCGCCACCATGCGCGCGCTCGGCTTCCGCGGCGTGCCGGTGGTGACCTCGGTGATGCTGGAGACGATGATGCTGGCGCTGCTGGGCGGGGTGCTCGGCGGGCTGGTCGCCTGGCTGGTGTTCAACGGCTACAGCGCGGCCACGCTGGGCGCCAACTTCAGCCAGGTGGTGTTCCAGTTCAAGGTCACCCCGGAACTGCTGTGGAGCGGGCTGAAGTGGGCGCTGGGCATCGGCCTGGTCGGCGGCCTGTTCCCGGCGCTGCGCGCGGCGCGGCTGCCGATCACCACGGCGCTGCGCGAGACCTGAGCCGCGCCGTCATCGCGACCCGCATCCCGGCCGGGTGCGGGTCGCTTCCGCGCGGAGGCACGCGGCCATCCGCTGTTCCCTGCGCGGCCGCACCTCGGTAGGCGACGGCGCGGGCGCCTGCATCGCCGTTGCCGCAACCTTTCGCTGCGGCCTCCGCCTCGTTCGCCACGGCGATGGCGATTCCATCGCAGCCTGGCGTACCGCTGTCCGCGCATGCGCCGCGCTACCCGGTCTCCAGCGACAACGATCCGGGGCCGCCATCGGCCGCCGGCGCGTTCAACCGCCGGACCCGTCCCTGCGGTACGCGCATCGCAGCGGCGAACTGCCGCCAGGCGCGACGGCCGGGGGCCTGGAAGGCGTGCCCGATACCGGCTCGCGCTTGCCGGGACCGGAACATCGGCCACGCCTACCGCCACAGCGAGGGCCAACGCATCGGCCGTAGCGGACCGCTCCAGCCGCACCGGTACCCGCGATCGGCGGGTTCTCCGGCAACCGGGCCATCTGCTGCATCGACCGCCTGGAACGCACCGGCGGCGCTGCCTCCGCAGCCCGGCCTTCCCGGAACACACCACAACGGTCATACCACTGTCATCTCCGTGCGCTAGAGCCGCGCCGGCGCGGGCGCTAAGGTGACCGGCTTTCCCGAACGGATCCCCGCCATGCTCCGCGCACTGGCGCTGGCCGGCATCTGCGTGATGCTGGCCGGCTTCGCCCTGTCCCCGTCGATGCCGCCGCTCTCGCTCGGCGCACGCCTGGCCGCGCCCGGCGGCACCTCGCCGCTGGTGCCGAGCGCGCGCATCGACGCGCTGCTGGCACGCCTGCCGCACCGCCAGGGCACGGCACCCGGCAGCGACGGCGTGGCGCTGCACTGGGTCGCCTTCGATCCGGGCGACTACCGGCTGGATTACCGCTACCTCGGCAAGGGCGAGCGCTTCCCCGAGTTCGCGCTGGACGCCAACGCCCCCACTGCCACCGCGCCCGCGCCACGCGGCACGGTGATCCTGCTGCACGGCTGGATGATGGATGGCGGCTCGCTGCTGCCGTGGGCGCTGCAGCTGGCGCAGGGCGGCTACCGCACCATCGCCCTGGACCTGCGCAACCACGGCCGCTCCGGGCAGGCGCCGTCCGGCTACGGCACCCGCGAGGGCGAGGACGTGGCGGCGGTGTTGCATGCACTCGGCGCCGCCGGCGAGATCGACGGACCGGTGCACCTGCTGGGCGTGTCCTACGGCGCGGCCACCGCCATCTTCGCCGCGCGCGAGCTGGGCCCGCGGCTGCGCAGCGTGGTGGCGATGGAGTCGTTCGACAACGCCGGCCACGCCATCCGCACCATGGTGCCGCACCTGCTCTCCAAGCCGCCCGAGCGCCTGGGCGATTACCTGGCGCTGCCGCTGGCGCGCTGGCAGTACGGCGGCAGCGGGCTGGACGCGGCCATCGCCGATGCCGACCGCCGGCTCGGCCTCGACCTGGACCGCGTGGACGTCGCCCAGGCGCTGGCGCAGGTGCCGGCCTGCGTATTGCTGCTGCATGGCCGCGACGATGCGCACATCCCGGTCGCGCAGGGCCGCGCGCTGGCCGCCGCCGCGCCGCGCGCCCGCTACCTGGAACTGGAAGGCGAGGACCACCTGACCCTGCCGCTGCGGCTGGACCGCCTGTCCGGCGTGATCGACAGCTGGCTGGCGCAGGCGGGCAGCGACGAGGCGCATTGCCCGATGCCCACCGCCCCCGCCGCAGGAGCGGTGTAGGAGCGACGTGAGTCGCGACGAGGGGTTATCGGGGAAGCCTCGTCGCGACTCACGTCGCTCCTACGGTTGCAGCCGCTCCCGCATCATGTCCGCCTGCGCGCTTTCGCCGCCGCGCGCATCCCGGCCACCGCGAACACCACCAGCCCGGCCCAGATCAGGCCGAAACCGAGCAGCTGCCCGGCACCGAACGGTTCGCGGAACACCAGCACGCCGACCAGGAACTGCAGCGTCGGGGCGATGTACTGCAGCAACCCGACCACGCTCAGCGGCACCCGGCGCACGCCGTAGGCGAAGGCGATCAGCGGGATCGCGCTGACCGCGCCGGCCACGATCAACAGCAGGTCGGCGCGCCATCCCCAGCCGGAGAGGAAGCCGCCGCCGTGGCCGGATTCGGACCACAGCACGAAGCCCAGCGCCGGCAGCACCATGAACAGGCTTTCCACGCCCAGCCCGGCCACCGCTTCCACCGCCACCAGTTTGCGCAACAGGCCGTACAGGCCGAAGCTGATCGACAGCCCGATCGCGATCCACGGCAGCCGCCCGCCCTGCCAGGTCAGCCAGGCCACGCCGGCAGCGGCCAGCGCCACCGCCAGCCACTGCAGCCGGCCCAGCCGCTCGCCCAGCACCGCCACCCCCAGCAGCACGCTCAACAGCGGGTTGATGAAGTAGCCCAGGCTGGTCTCGACCACGTGGCCGGCGTTGACCGCCCAGATGTACAGCCCCCAGTTGCCGGCGATCAGCGCGCTGGACAGGCCCAGCAGCCAGAAGCTGCGCGGCCGCGCGAAGATCTCCCGCAGCCAGCCCCAGCCCTGGCGCAGCACCAGCCAGCCGATCAGCAGCACCGCGCTCCAGACGACGCGGTGGGCGATCACCTGCAGCGACGGCACCGCTTTGAGCAGGTGCCAGTACAGCGGGAACAGCCCCCATATGACGAACGCCAGCGTGGCCGCCAGCAGGCCGTTGCGTTGCTCCAGCGCAGGGTCGCTCATCCGCGCCGTACCCGCGCCAGGGTGATGACCACCACGCCGGCCAGGATCACCGCCATCGCGCCGAGGTCGCTGGCGCCGAAGCGCTCGCCGGCCAGCCACGCGCCCAAGGCCACGGCGATCACCGGATTGACGTAGGCGTAGCTGCTGGCCAGCACCGGGCGCACGTTGTGCAGCAACCAGACGTAGGCGGTGAAGGCGACGATCGAGCCGAACACGCACAGGTAGCCCACCGCCAGCACGCCCTGCAGCGACGGCAAGCCGTGCAGGCGCTCGCCGCCGAGCAGTCCGGCCGTCATCAGCAGCGCGCCGCCGCACAGCATCTGCCCGGCCGCGGTCATGAACGGCGACGGCAGGTCGCGCCCGCGCGACCAGATCGAACCGGCCGCCCAGCCGATCGGCGCGATCAGCAGGAACACCAGCCCGCGCGGGGTGGCGGTCAGGCTGCTGCCGGCGTTGAGCCACAGCACGCCGGCGAAGCCGATGGCGATGCCCAGCCATTCGCCGCGGCCCACGCGCTGCCCGCGGAAGGCGGAGAACAGCGCCATCCACAGCGGCACCGAGGCCACCGCCACCGCCGCCAGCCCGGAGGACACGTCGCGCTCGGCCAGCACCACCATGCCGTTGCCCAGGAACAGCAGCGCCAGTCCCATCACCGCCAGCGTCGGCCACTGCGCGCGGGTCGGCGGCGCCACCCCGCGCCAGCGCAGCACCGCGTACAGCACCGCACCGGCCACGACGAAGCGCAGCCCGGAAATCACCGACAGCGGCGGCAGCCCGCTTTCCAGCGCGAAGCGGATGCCCAGGTAGGTGGAGCCCCAGACCACGTAGACCAGCAGCAGGGCGACGACGACAAGGCCGCCACGAGGGGCAGCCGAAGCGGAAACGGGAGCAGGCATGGGATCGACCGACAGGGAGTGCGGCAATTCTAGGACAGGAGCGCGAGCGGCCGCCGCCGCACCGGTGGAACGCCCGGTTGCACCCGCCGGCCGGCCGCGGTCAGTGCCGCACGCTGGCCGAGAACAGGTTGATCACCACCCCCCCGGCGACGATCAGGCCGATGCCGGCCAGCGCGGGCAGGTCCAGCCGTTGCCCGAACGCGAGCAGGCCGATCAATGCGATCAGCACGATGCCGGCGCCGGCCCAGACCGCGTAGGCGATTCCCACCGGCAGCGTGCGCAACGCCAGCGACAGGCAATAGAACGCCAGCGCGTAACAGACCGCCACCGCCAGCGACGGCCACAGCCGGGTGAAGCCGGCGGCGCTCTTCAGGAACGAGGTGCCCACCACCTCGGCGATCACCGCGATCGCCAGATACCACCAGTGCGACATGGCCTTTCCTCCGCGGCGGCGGCCGGCTCAGCGGCGCGCCGCCTCGCTGCGTTCGCGTGCCGCGCGGAACTCCGAATCCTCCTCCCAGTGCGGCCAGCGCCGGCTGTTGGCCAGCTCCGCGCCCAGGTCGTAGACCAGCAGGGTGTCGGCGGCATGCCCGGCCGGGTCCCAGCTGGGCGTCCACGCGTCGCAGGGCTGGTGGTAGCAGTCGGCGAAGTACTTCTCGCGCAGCGCGCGGCCGGCGGCCACGCCGCCGTCGCGCCTGTCCAGGCCGGGACCGATGGTGATCGCCGGCACCCCGAGGCGGGCGAAGGCGAAGTGGTCGGCACGGTAGAAGAAGCCGGCCTCCAGGTTCGGGTCGGGCGAATAGGCGCGGCCGCGCGCCTTGGCCACGCGCTCCAGGTCGCCTTCCAGCGACACCCGGCCCTTGCCCCAGGAGGCGATGTCGCGGGTCGGCCCGTCCGGGCTGAACATCTCGATGTTGAGCACCGCGGCGGTCTTCTCCAGCGGCGCCAGCGGATGCGCGGCGTAGTAGCTGGCGCCGAGCAGGCCCTTCTCCTCGGCGGTGAGCGCGACGAAGTACAGCGTGCGCTGCGGTTGCGGGCCGGCGGCGAACACCCGCGCCAGTTCCAGCACCGAGGCCACGCCGGTGGCGTTGTCGATGGCGCCGCGGCGGATGCGGTCGCCGCGCTCGTCGGGCTGGCCGATGCCGAACGCGTCCCAGTGCGCGGAGAAGATCACCGCCTCGTCGGCATGCGCGCCGCCGGGCAGCCTGGCCACCACGTTGCGGGTCACCACCCGCTCGCGCTTGAGCGCGAAGTCCACCGACAGCGTGGCGTCGCCCAGCGCCAGCGGCCGGAAATCGGCCCGCTGCGCCTTGCGCTTCTCCGCCTCGAAATCGAGCCCGGCGCCGGCGAAGATCGACTCGGCCAGCGCCCGCTGCATCCAGCCGCGCACCGGCACGTGCTGCGCCAGCGCGTCGGCCTCGTCGCGCTCGATGTCGAACAACGGCGACAGTCCCGAACTCTTGACCGTGGCCCAGCCGTAGGCCGCCGGCGCGGTTTCGTGCACGATCAGCACGCCGGCGGCGCCGCGGCGCGCGGCTTCCTCGAACTTGTAGGTCCAGCGGCCGTAGTAGGTCACCGCCCGGCCGTCGAACGCACCGGGCTGGTCGCTCTCGAAATCGGCGTCGTTGATCAGCACCACCATGACCTTGCCGCGCAGGTCGACGTCCTTGTAGTCGTTCCAGCCGCGCTCGGGCGCGTCGATGCCATAGCCGACGAATACCAGCGGCGCCTGCTCCAGCGCCACCCGTTGCTGCGGCCGCAGGCTCTGCAGGGTCACGTCCTCGCCGTTGACCAGCGTGCGCGCCTGGCCGCCGGCCTGCAGCGACGCCGTCACCGGCCCGTCCACCTGCGCCCGCACCAGCGGCACCGGCTGCACCCAGCCGCCGTCGCTGCCGCCGGGCTGCAGGCCGGATTTGCGGAATTCCCCGACCAGGTAATCGACCGTGCGCTGCTCGCCCGGCGTGGCCGGGGCGCGGCCTTCGAACTCGTCCGAGGCGAGGATGCGCACATGGCGCGACAGCGCTTCGGGATCGATGCCGCCGCCGGGCAGGTCGTTGGCCGCGCAGGCGATGCCGCCCACGAACAGGCAGGAGGACAACAGCAGCATGCGCATCGGGTTCACGGCAGATACCGGTGGGAGTGATCCGGCGATCTTACCGCTTCGCCCTGCCCCTCACTGCCGCACGTACGGCGCCGGTGCGTTCTCCTGGCGCTTGCTGACCGCCTCGTCGTGGATCCGCTGCGCCTCCTCGCCGCTGATGCGATAGCGCGGGGCGAAATGCGGCAGCAACGTGCGCGACCAGGAACGGGTGATGCGCTTGCTCTCGTCCGGGCAACGCAGCGCCCGCGCCTCGGGCAGGCGGCCACTGGTCACGACGCGCAGGTAACGCCCGGGATTGGCGCCATAGAGCATGCACATCAGGTTGAAGTAACGCTGCTCTCCCAGCGAATGCTCGTCCGCGTAATGCGAGAGGCGGTACCCCTCGTCGCTGCTGTTCACCAGGAAGAAGCTGCCCGCCAGCATCAGGTTGCCGGCCATCTCCGACTCGGACTCGTTGGGGTCGATGAAGGTCAGCATCATCGTGGTCGCCAGCTGGTCCACCGCGTCCTCCTCGCGGCCGGTGATGTCCAGCTGCAGCTGGTCCACCAGCGCGTGCCCGGTCTCATGCAGCATGATGAAGCGCAGGTTGGCCAGCAGGAAACGCACCATGTAGTCGCGGTCCAGCGTGCCCTCCTCGTCGGTGCCCAGCTGGGCGCCCAGCTTGGTCAGGTAGTCCACCATCTCGTAGCACAGCACCACCTCGCCGCGGTCCGGCGCGTAGTACGCGTTGACCTGGCCGCATTCGGCGGCCAGCAGGCGCAGCGGCCTGGGCAGCATCAGGATGCCGTCGAGCGAGTTGACCTCGTTGAGCCGCTGGAGGATGTCCACGTCCCTGCTGAAGCTGTACACCTCCGACAGTTCGCTGCTGCGCGGCCGGACGTACTCGTATTCGAAACGCGGCCCGGTGGGCAGGTCCTCGCGCCTGACCGGCTCCTCGACCGCTACTGCCTCGGGTTCCGGTTCCGGCTCGGGTTCGGGCTCCGGCTCGATCTCGACCGGCTCGGGCTCGACCTGGGCTACCGTCGCCGCGACCGGTTGGCGGCCCTGCCACAGCACATATCCCAATCCCGCCGCCACGCCGCTGACCACCATCAGCGCCACCAGCAACAACGTCACCACCACCTTGGACTTCATCCCTGCTCCTCCCTGGTCCTGTCCAACATCCTTGCCGACGCCGGGCATCCACCCGGCTCAAGCATCCGGCACTCCGCGATCCTGCCCCCGGTTCCCGCCCGGCCGGACGCCGGCCGATCGATGATGGGCCGGACGCCGATGGGCACGGGAAGCGGGCAGATGATGCCACGGCCGACGAAGCGCAGGACAGTCCGCGCGCACCACGCCCGCGCCGGCGCTCAGCCGGGTTTCGCGACCGGCATCGCGGTCGCAGAGGACAAGCACGCCGCGCGGGCGCGACGGCCCGGGCTCAGCGCCGGTCGCGGTCCAGCCAGCAGCCCAGGCCCTGCGCATTGAGTTCGATGTCGGTGGCCAGTACCCGCTCGACCGCGGCATCGTCGAGCCGGCAGCCGTGCGCGCGGGCGCGTTCGAGATACAGCGCGGTCAGCGCCGCGACCAGGCCGCGATGGCGGTCGGGGCGGTCGGCGCAGCTGCGGGCGATGGCGGTCATCGCCACGATCTGCTCGTCCAGGTCGGCGGCCAGTCGCTCCACCTCGCCGACGCGGCCGTAGTGGGTCAGGTACATCGACTCGGGGCGGTAGGACAGCATCCGCGCGATCGAGGCGCGCATCGCCTCCGGCTCGAACTGCACCGGCGAGGAAGTGGGAACGACGAAGGCGCCGCGCTCGCTGTCCAGCTCGCGGTAGGACAGGCCGAAGGTGTCGCCACTGAACCAGCCGCGGCTGCGCGCGTCCCACACGCACAGGTGGTGGCGGGCATGGCCGGGGGTGTCGATGCACAGCAGTTCGCGGCCGGCCAGCGACAGCCGGTGGCCGTCCTCGGCCACCACCACCCGCGCCGCCGGCACCGGCACGATCTCGCCGTAGCTGCGCGCCATCTCCGCCTCGCCGTAGACCGCGGTGGCGCCGGCGATCAGGCGCTCGGGATCGATCATGTGCGGCGCCCCGCGCGGGTGCACCAGCAGGCGCGCACCGGGCAGGTGCTGCATCAGCGCGCCGGCACCGCCGGCGTGGTCCAGGTGCACGTGGGTGAGGATCAGCCAATCGATGTCGGCCGGCGCCAGACCGGCCACGTCCAGCGCGGCCAGCATGCGCGGCACCGCCTGGCTGGTGCCGCAGTCGACGAAGGCGCCGCGGCCGTTCTCGACGATCAGGTAGGCGGCATCGAACTGCTCGCGCTGGAACGCGGTGTCGATGACATGGATGCTGGGGTCGCCTGGCGTCATGCGCTCGGTCCGGAACGGGCGGACCTCCATCCTAGCCGCGTCGCCGCCACCGCTTCGATGCGGCTTTGGTCGCAGGCATCTCCCGCCGCCGGCTCAGCCGCGCAGCAGCCGCATCCGCAGCATCAGCGCCAGCATCATCACCGCCAGGAACGCGCCGTAGGCATACAGCACCGCCAGCACCTGCCGCCAGATCGCGCCGGCCTGCGGATCGGCCATGCCGGCGGCGTAGCCCCAGTGCATGGCGCCGATGCTGGCCAGCAGGGCCAGCGCCAGCACCGCGGCGTCGAACGCGCGCCGCGCGCGGTGGCGCGGCTGCCGCGGGAACCACCAGTACAGGCTGCCCAGCAATGCGAACCAGGGCAGGAACAGCAGCAGCGACAACCAGGCCATCGCGGGCTCCTTCGGGGATACTCGTGCCGCAACATGCAGGAGCGACGTCAGTCGCGACCGGGGCTTTCCGGCAGGCCTGTCGCTCCTGCATCGCTCCCTGCCCTATTCGCGCAGCGCCTGCAATGCCGCCAGCACCGCGTCGACCCCGGCTTCCAGCTTGAACAGTTCGCTCTGCAGCGCATCCCCCTGTTCGGTCTGCTTGAGCACCGCGATCAGCTGGCCGGCATCGCGCGGCGAATCGAAGCCCTCGCTCTGGATCAGCAGCTGGCCTTCGCCGTCGAGCAGCTTGAAGTAGAAGCGGCCGTCCTTCTCGCGGTACTGCTTGAACAGCGGCAATGCCGCCTTGGCGGCAGCGGCGGGTTTGGCTGCATCACCGGCATGCGACAGGTCGCGCAGGCCCACGGCGTGGCGCAGCTCCTTCAGCAGCGGGATCGCGAACTGTTCGCGCAGCTGCTGGCCGCGCCTGCGCAGGATCGCCTCGATCTTCTCCGGCTCGGCCATCAGCGCCTCGTAGCGCGCGCGCAGCGGCGACAACTCGGCATCGATGCGCTCGAACAGCTGCTGCTTGGCCTCGCCCCAGCCGATGCCGTCGGCGAACGCCCGGGCGAACGCGGCGGTCTGCTCCGGTGTGGCGAACGCCTGGTACATCTGGAACAGCGCCGAGCCTTCCGTGTCCTTCGGCTCGCCGGGCGCGCGCGAATCGGTGAGGATCGAGAACACCAGCTTCTTGAGCTCCTCGCGCGGGGCGAACAGCGGGATGGTGTTGCCGTAGCTCTTGCTCATCTTGCGGCCGTCCAGCCCGGCCAGGGTGGCGACCTGCTCGTCGATCACCACCTCCGGCAGCGGGAAATATTCCCTGCCGTAGACATGGTTGAAGCGCTGGCCGAAATCGCGCGCCATCTCGATGTGCTGGATCTGGTCGCGGCCCACCGGCACCCGGTTGGCCTTGAAGATCAGGATGTCGGCGGCCATCAGCACCGGGTACATGAACAGCCCGGCGCTGACGCCGGCATCGTCGTCCAGCTGCTCCTCGCGGTTCTTGTCCACCGCCGCCTTGTAGGCATGGGCGCGGTTGAGGATGCCCTTGCTGGCGACCACGGTCAGGAACCACATCAGCTCGGTGGTCTCGGGAATGTCGCTCTGCCGGTAGAACCACACCTTGTCCGGATCCAGCCCGCACGCCAGCCAGCTGGCGGCGATCTCCAGGGTCGAGCGCTGGGTCCGCTCCGGTTCCTGCGCCTTGATCAGGCTGTGCAGGTCGGCCAGGAAGAAGAAGCTCTCGATGTCCGAGGCCTGGCTGGCGGCGATGGCCGGGCGGATGGCGCCGACGTAGTTGCCCAGGTGGGGAGTGCCGGAGGGGGTGATGCCGGTGAGGACGCGGGTAGTCATGCAGGAAAGTGACGGGCAGTTGAACCGCGCCAGTTTACCCCCGCGCGGCAAACCCCGTTGGCCGCCGCCGGGCGTTTGCATGTCGGCCCCCAACCTGGAGCTCCCGCCATGTCACGCCTGCTCGCCTGCCTGCTGCCCCTCCTGCTGCTGTGCGGATTCCGCTCCGCCGCCGCTCCCGCCGACGGCCCGGTGTCGCTGTCGGTGATCGACCGCGACAGCGGCCACGACCTGCCCCAGCACCTGCACCGCGGCCAGCGCTGGGTGGCCGGCGCTCCCGGCCATCGCTATGCCGTGCGCCTGCGCAACCACAGCGCGCAACGGGTGCTGGTGGTGCTGTCGGTGGATGGCGTCAACGCCATCACCGGCGCCACCGCCTCGCCGCAGCAGGCCGGCTACGTGCTCGAACCCTGGCAGACCAGCGAGATCACCGGCTGGCGCAAGTCGCACGCCGAGGTCGCGCAGTTCGTGTTCACCGACCATGGCGACAGCTACGCCAGCCGCACCGGGCGCCCGGCCAACGTCGGCGTGATCGGCGCGGCGGTATTCCGCGAGAAACCCCGGGTGGCGCTGCCCACGCCGCGCCCGGCGATCGCCCATCCGTCCGCGCCGCCGGCGCCGGCGTCGCGGGCGGCGATGGAAAGCGCCGCCGACGTATCTCCCACGGCCAAGGCCCGGGACCGCCAGCAGCTGGGCACCGGCCATGGCGAGCGCGAATGGTCCGCGTCCTCCGCCACCACGTTCGACCGCGCCAGCGACCGTCCCGCCCAGCTCGTCGAAGTGCGCTACGACGACGAATCTCGCCTGGTCGCGCTCGGCGTGCTGCCGCGCTGGCGGCCGTCCGCACCGCAGGCGTTTCCGTCCGGCTTCGTCGCCGATCCGCCGCCGCGCCGGCGCTGACCGCGGCGCCCAAACGCAACGGGCCGCAGAGCGGCCCGTTGCATCGCATGCCGGCGCAAACGCCAGGGGCGCTTACTTGTAGTCCGGGTACTCCTCGCGCAGCGCCTTCTCGAAATGGCGCACCTCGGTCTCGGCGCGGTCACGCGCCCAGCCATAGCGTTCCTGCAGGCGCCCGGAGAGGTATTCGGCATTGCCCTCGGCGACCTTGAAGTCGTCGTCGGTCAGGTCGCCCCACTTGGCCTGCGCCTTGCCCTTGAGCTGGGACCACTTGCCGGAAATGATGTCTTTGTTCATCTCGTTGCTCCTCATGGCGGCAAATCCGCCGCCACGACAGCCTGCGACAACGCGCGTGCGCAAGCGGTCAAGCGTTCGTCAGGCGATGCTCACCTCGTTGAACGGTTATGCATCCGCCATCGCGGCACGGAGCAGGCGCAGCGCAGGGAGAGAGCGGTCTTCCGGCCTACCGGGCAGCTTCCCGAGCCTGAACCATCGGGTTGCACACGCCACGATCCGGCACTCACCGCAGCCGACGCAACCGACCTGCGCGCCGCCGCGCCAGGCTTCCAGGAACCGGCGACGCTTGCGCTTGAACGCATCCGGCTGGCACCAGCAGGCCGGGGCCGCGCGGGATCGGCAGGTCCGGCGAATCGGGGCCGTGGCGGTCGCGCAGCTAGCGCGCATGCAGGTCCGGGGTGATGACGTCCTCGCACATCACCTCGCTGCCGGGATGCAGGCGCTGGGAGTCGGCGGTGATCGCGGCGAACACCTCGCCGTCGACGGTGACGTGGATGCGCAGGCGAGCGCCTCGCCCTGCGCCGGGTAGCGCTGCACGTCGCCACGCGCCGGCCGCGAAACAGGCCGTGCGCGGGGGCACCGTCAACACCATCTCGATCTCGCCGGCTGCATCGCCCGCCAGGCGATCAGCGGCTTTCCGCCGGACGTGCTCGAACGCCTCGCCTCGGTGCCGCTGCGGCGCCTGGGCCGGCCGGAGGACGTGGCCGGGTTGTGCGCGTGGCTGGCCGCGGACGAGGCGGCCTCTCGACCGGTGCGGACTATCCGGTCAACGGCCGCCCGCACATGCGCTGACGCGGCGTTTTCGGCGCGTTCCCGGGTGCCCTTGTTGCCGCTCGAAAAGCTCGCGACTCACGTCGCTCCTACAGTGCCTCTCCACCGGGGTGCAGGAGCGACGTGAGTCGCGATCGGCAGGACACCGGCATACCCGGGGAAACCGCAAACAAAAGGCCGGCAATGCCGGCCCTTCGTTCATCGCATCGAGCGGACGCTCAGCGGCGTGCCGCATCCTCGACCTTCTCGCCCGCCTTCTGCACGTCCTTGCCGGCACCGGCCACGGTATTGCAGCCGGCCAGCATGGCAACGGAAAACATCGACAGCATCATCAGTGCGATTGCGCGCTTCATGGATTTCTCCTGCTGGATTGGATTTCCCGCCGGCCGGCGGGTGGCACGGACTCGCGGGTTCAGCACCTGCCGTCGCTGCAATCCTCGGCCTTGTCTTCGACCTTCTCGCCGGCCTTCTGCATGTCCTTGCCGGCACCTGCGACCGTATTGCAGCCACTGAGCATGCCGGCCGAAAACAGGCCCAGCATCATCAGGATCAGTACTCGCTTGGTCATCACTCTTTGCTCCTCTGCTGGATCGCGGCGGCCTTGTCCGGTGGTATCCGGTCCCCGGCTCGCCGCGTGTGCAAAGGAATCTGGCGGCAGCGCTGTGGATTCGATGTGAATACCCGCAGCGCGCGTTCAGCCGGCCGCACTCAGTCGCGCATCAGCGTCGATTTTCCGAACAGGCTTTCCACCAGGTCCACCGCCAGCTCGGCGGTCTTGTTGTGGTGGTCGAGCAGCGGGTTGAGCTCGACGATGTCCAGCGAGCCCATGCGCCCGGTGTCGGCGATCATCTCCATCACCAGCTGCGCCTCGCGGTAGTTGACCCCGCCCGGCACGGTGGTGCCCACGCCCGGGGCGATGCTCGGGTCCAGGAAGTCGACGTCGAAACTGACGTGCAGGTGGGTATTGCCGTCGATGCCGGCCAGCGCCGCTTCCATCGTCCGCTTCATCCCGGCCTCGTCGATGTAACGCATGTCGTAGACATCGACGCGATGCTGCTTGATCAGCCGCTTCTCTTCCGGATCCACCGAGCGGATGCCGATCTGCCGCACCTGCTGCGGCAAGAGCGCCGGCGCCTCGCCGCCCATGTGCGTCAGCGCATGCGGCCCCAGCCCGCACAGGCACGCCACCGGCATGCCGTGGATGTTGCCCGAGGGAGTGACATCGCTGGTGTTGAAGTCCGAGTGCGCGTCCAGCCACAGCACGCGCAGGTCCTTGCCCTGCTCGCGGCACCAGCGCGCCACCGCGGTGATCGAGCCCATGCCCAGGCAGTGGTCGCCACCGAGCATGATCGGCATGCGCCCATCGCGCAGTTCGGCATAGGTGGCATCCATCAACGCGCGGTTCCACGCCACCACCTCGTCGAGATGGCGGTAACCATCCACCGGCGCGGTCCACGGGTTGCGCGGACCGGCCAGGTTGCCGGTGTCGCGCACGTCCACGCCACGCGCGGCCAGCGCCTCGGGCAGCCCGGCGATGCGCAGCGCCTCCGGCCCCAGGCCCGCGCCGCGGTGGCCCGCACCGACATCGGTGGGCACGCCGATCAATGAAACCGGGGGAAAACTGGCCATGTTGCCTCCATCGCAAATTGGGAAAGTCTAGCCAGACCGGCGCACTGCGACCCGCGGCGCTGCAGCAGCGACGCCTGCGAATAGCCGGCCGCGACCCGATCCGTATAGGGAAAAGCAAGGTGGTGCCGGCACCCGGATTCGAACTGGGGACCTACCGCTTACAAGTCGGCACGCGGATAGCTTGCCATGATTTGAAATCGGATGGTCTGAGGCCGCTTACACCGAGGAAAAACCGCGACTTAATGGGGCTTCAGGGGCACAAATGGCGCGTCTGAACACGGCACCTTGTGGTGCGAAACCGTGTCCGTGCCGTGGCCCCGCCACCCGGAGCCAGCATGAAGTCGAAGATTACCCAGTCCCTCGTCGAGAGGGCGCCCCGGCCCGAGCCGGGCAAGTCGGCCCTGTACGCCGACACCGAGATGAGGGGGTTCTACCTCATCGTCACCCCTACCAAGCGCAGCTTCTACGTCCAGTCCCTCGTCAACGGCCGGCAGGTCAGGACGAAGCTGGGCGACCACCCGGCGATGGACGCCAAGCAGGCCCGGGACACCGCCCGGCAGACGCTGGTCGGCATGCGGGGCGGCACCAACCCGAACGAGGAGCGCCGCAGGGCCCGAGCGCGCGGGATCACCCTCCGGGAGGGGCTGGACCTGCATCTGAACTCCCGGAGGCTGGCCGACAAGACCCGCAGCGGCTACGAGTACCACGTCACCTACTACCTCAAGGACTGGCTCGACAGGCCGCTGGCCGAGATCGGCGCGGACCGCCAGGGCGTGCGCGAGCGCCACCGCAGGATCACCGAGAGGAGCGGCGCCACCTCAGGCGACAACACCATGCGGGTCCTCCGCTCGGTCTACAACCGCGCCCTGCGGCAGTTCCCCGACCTGCCACCGAACCCGGTGGGCAACGTGGACATGAACGGCATGCGCCGGCGCGAGGTGGACGCCAGCCCGGACAAGCTCAAGGCGTGGGGAAAGGCGGTGCTGTCGCTGGGCAACCCGGTGCGCCGCGACCTCCAGCTGTTCATGCTGCTATCTGGCATGCGCCGGACGGCCTCATGCGAGGCGAAGCGCGCGGACCTCGGCGATGGCCACCTGCACGTCCCGAACCCGAAGGGCGGCGCGGCCAAGAAGTTCGACCTGCCGCTGTCGGCTGCGCTCGCCGATCTGTTGGCGCACCGCGAGGCGAACGCCGACGACGTGAGGCGCAAGACGCCCTACCTGTTCCCGGCCGACTCGGCGTCGGGCCGGGTAGCGGAGGTCCAGCAGCACGAGCTGGGCGACCTCACCGGCCACGCGCTGCGGCACGCATACGCATCCCTTGCGTTGCAGGCGGGCGTGCCGCTGCTGGAGCTTCGTTTCCTGCTGAACCACAGCGCGTCCAGCGGCGGCGTCACGATGGGCTATCTGCACCCGTCGCTCGACCACCTGCGCGAGCATCAGGAACGTGCATCCAAGTACATCCTCGACGCGCTCGGCCTCGTGCACGAGCCGGGGACGTGGCCGCCTATGCTCGCAACCACGCATGCGGATGCGCCGTCAACAAACGAAAGCGATGCCGCATAGCGCCTGCAAATGATGATTCACGGCACCCAAAAGTGTGCTTAGCATCCCCTACCAGCTGGTCAATTCCGATCAGTGAAAACTAGCTGGAGAAATGCACATGACCATCAACAAGAGCGCCTACACCAACTCGCACTGCTACACCATCGGCCTGCCCCTCTTCGCACGAAGTGAGTTGAATGCCGTCGCCTTCGACCTGCTGAACTGGGAGGGCTCGCGTGAGAGGATCGTGTCGGCCTGGAAGCAGATCAGGGCTGAGGTGCTAACAGTGCAGAGCGTGGATGACGACGAAGTCGCGCAGCTCTACGACGCCGTCGAGAAGGACGTGGGCGAGACGACGGCACAGCACGGGATGAACCCCGACAGCTCCGGCAGCATCGATCGAGAGCTGAACGAGTGGTACAAGGCGTACGTAGACCTCTCGACCAATTACGGGTGGTACGGCTGGCCCGAACTCGCGCTGACCGACTACCTGCGCGGGTTCGAGGCCTACGACGAGGCGAGGGCAAAGGCCACCGCGCAGCGCGCGTGGGAGACCGCGCGCATGGCCTACGACGCCCTCAAGTCCAGGTCAGTTGACGTAAAGCCCGCGAGGAAGCCGAGCAAGAAGGCAAAGAGGAAGGCCTCCTGATCCACCGTCGGCACGCGACGCACCACAAGGCGATGAAAAGAAAGGGCCACCGCGAAGGTGGCCCTTTTTCGTGCACGGCGGGAGAACGGCGTCAGTCGTCGGAGGGTGCGGGCTCGACCACCCGAACGGTGGACAGCGCCTCGGTGGACTGTTCCTCGTCCATGTCTGCTGGGTGGTGCTTCTGACGGGGCGGCACCTCGACGCCCTTCTTGCGCATGTCGTTGGCGTACCAGCGCACCGACTTGGCCGTGGCGGCAGCGCCATCGATCTGCGCGTTGACCATGTCGGCCACCAGCGCGTGCGGGAATCCCACCGGATCCATCAGGATCGCGCGTGCGAGCGCGCCGACGCCGAGGCCGCGCGGCTTCTTCTCGGTCGCTTCGGGCGTCTCGGCGACGTCGGCCTTCGGCTCTGCGCGCTGCGCGGTCGCCTTGGGCTTCTTCGGCTGCCCGAACGAGGCCAGGTCGATGTTCTTGTCGGCCACGACCTGCTCGATCCGGGCGACGAGCTTGGTCCGCGTCGCGAAGGTCTTGGGACCTGCCGGCTTATCGGCAATCCGGTTGTGCAGGGCCAGCAGTTCCTTGGTGGGCATTTCTTCCAGCTTCATGGCGTTCTCCTACGTGTTGGTGGGCACGTAGGCATTAGGTCGCGGTTCCCTCGATCCGGGAGCCCCCTCGGCGCTGTTTTCAGAGCATCCAACTGGCTGTCGGCGCGCGAAGATCCACAAGCGCATGAAAAAGAAGGGGATGCCGTAAAGACATCCCCTCCGAAACACGGCCGGGCCACCCGTTGCCCTCTGCGCACCTAACCAACCCGGCCGGGTTTGCTCGGGTCAGGCCGGGAGGAAGGCCAGGTGCGCCATCCCCGACCCCAGGGCATCCGCCCTGCGCTTGGTCTCCCGGTCCACGTACAGGTCCAGCGCGCGGCAGTAGGGCTGTCCGGCCAGCGCCGCGGCCTCGTCAAACTGCTCGGAGCCGACGGCCACGCCGTTGCGGGCGGCGGCGGCCTCCAGCTCGGGGAACGGGTCGCACCTGTGCTGGATCGCCGCGACCAGTGCAGCGAGTGCCAGCATCGCCGGGTGGCACGGTGGGTAGTGGGCGCGTCGGTCAGTCATCGCCGTCGCCCCCGATCAGGCCGTGGTCGATCTCCTGCTCGCGCATGGCGAGCTGGACCGAGCTGAGCGGGTTCGACTTGCCGGAGTTCCAGGCGCGGATGGCGACCAGGATGCCCTGGAGGCGCGCGTCGCCCAGCTTGATGTACTCCTGCACCTTCAGGAAGTCGTCCTGCTTCATCGCCGACGCCAGCTCCACCGGGCCGACCGGACGGTCCTTGGAGGGCATGCGGTCGATCAGGGACAGCACGGCCGAGGCCAGGGCGACGTTGCGCGTACCGACGGCGACCTGGGCCATGTGACCGAGCTCGGCGGGACCTGCGTGCTGTAGCTGCTGGAGGTACTCGGTGCGCTTCGGGTCGCCCAGCGCGGCGCGGGCCAGGACCTTGGCCGGGGAGTCGTAGAACTGGCGCTGGCCGATCAGCTGGGCGTGCGGGGCGCCCGCGTCCTTGATGATCTTGTCCAGCTCGGACTTGGAGTTGTCCTTGATCTCCCGGACGGTGGCGACCGTCTCGTGCTCGGCAAAGCGGGCGACGTCAGCCCCGCCGATGCCGGGTGCACTCTTCCAGCGCGCGGCGATCTGCTGCTTGCGGGTCGCGATGTCCTTGTTCAGCCGCTCGATCGCGGCGAGTGTGCGCTTGTGCAGCAGGTCCAGGGTCGAGGCGAGCTCGCCGATCTGCTGGGTGCTGAGGAGGGGGGTGTCGCTGAGGGTGATCTTCATGGCTCGTTGGCTCCTGTGAGGTTGGTCCTCCGGTCGCCTGTCACGAGCGCATCCCCAGCCTTGGGGTGGTCTGCGCGCCAATGCGCTGACCGGATGCCTGCAATGTGTCGCGGAGCGTTGGGCGCGAACGCCATCGTTTCCCGGACGTGTTTCCCTCGAAGTTGCCGCCGTCACTGCGGCTTGCGAATCATGGGCTTGGCATCGCGCCGCCCACTGACGGAATGTCAGAGGGCTGAAGTCGTCGCAGGATTTGCGACGGTGACGCGCTTCACTGCACCTGCAACATTCCGTTGCCGACCCTGCACAGGACCCTGCAATGAGCACCACTCAAATCGGCGTCAAATGCTCTTGTGGAAGTGACAAGTTCGAGATGCCTAAGAACCCAAAGGCATCGGACACCATCAAGTGCGCCAGGTGCGGAGCGAGCGGCACTTACGGCAACGTGATGCGGCAGGCGACCTCGCAGGCCAAGACCGCCGTTGAGAAGCAACTCAAGGACATGCTCCGCAAAGCGGGCTTCAAGTGAGGAGCCCAGGCTAAGCGTCCTTGGCTGGCGCGCTGCCCAGGCCGCCGCACTCCTCGCAGATGCGCACGCGCACCACGTCGTCCGAGAAGGCGAAGCGGGCGCAGCACATGCAGCGGAGCCAGCCGATGCGGCGCACCACCTTGGGCGGACCCTCGTTGAGGTCCAGCACCTCGGCGCGCCGCCTGCCCCCGTCACAGGGCCACCGTGCTGGCTCGACTAGCGCCCTGGCGATGCGCCTGTCCTCGGGCCTCAACTCGCGCCTGCCCGGCGTGGCGCCGAGCCATCGGTAGTTCGGGTGCCCGGGGTCGTGGCAGCGCGCCGTCACGGCGCTGTACCCGATCCCCACGGCTGCCGCGGCCGACCTGGCGGAGGGGTATCGCACCCCGTCCACCTCGACGGCGACCGCGTGGCCGTTAGTGCCCGCGGTTGACGCTGCCATGCTCGCGCCGCCCCTCGTACTCCTGCGACATGCGCTCCCAGGTCTCGGCGTCCAGGCGCGGCACCAGGCCGATGCAGGTCATCTCGCTGCGTCGGGCCAGGGCGTCGCGCCCGCCCATCGCCTGGACCGCATCGGGTGCGGTGCCGTTGATCGCGTCCAGCATGGCGTCGATCTGCTCTGCCTTGTGCAGCGCCTCGGCCACGCTCAGGTTCTCACTCATCGTCTTCCTCCTGCGGCCGTGCCGCGTTGTACTTGGAGAGCAGCGCCACTAGCTGAGTACGCTCGTCTGCCGGCATCGCCAGCAGGGCGTCCGCCGACAGGCCGGTGTCCTCGACCCTGACGCGCAGCCTGTCGGCCATCTGGTCGCCGTAGCGGAACTTGAGCAGCACCTCCAGGAGCCTGTCGCTGTGCTTGCGCACCGTCAGCGGCCTTTCCTCGCCTGTCGTCGGGTCCGCGGTGGTGGCGAGGCGTCCCTGGTGGATGACCGGCTCGTCGTAGCCGATCGCGGCGCGCCTGTACGCCTCATCGAGCAGCGAGTCGAGGGCGACCTCGATGGCCTTCTCCCAACGGGTGCGGAACTCGATGTCGTTGGCCTTGTGGTAGAAGGCCGTCTGCCTGCTGATGCCCGCCGCCGCCGCGGCCTGCTTAGGCGAGCACGTGTCCTCCAGTACCTGGAAGAACAGCTCGCGCCGCTCGGGCGTGAAGGTGTTCGGGATGGAAAGCACGGCTGCGGTCTCCGGGGCAAAAAGTGGCTTACGTTGTGATGGTGTCGTGCTTACGCGCGCAGGCACGCCATCGTTCAAGCAGTCGGATCAACAGCTTGAATGGCATCGGCCACCTGATGCTCGATTAGGTGGCGCGCTTCGGCGGGGTTGCTCGGCCTGTTCGCCTCGCGCGCGAGGGACACGGCGCGCAAGGTTGGACGCATCCGTCCACGCGCTTTCGATGACGTGGAGGGGTTCGATTTTCGATTGTCGGTCTGATTGTCACGTTCGTCGTCTATAGACTGACGAACGCCGTGACAATCGAATCCGCCAGTGACTTTCGCTTTGACAATCGGGTGGCCGAAAGCGGCCTAAGCGCTTGCCGTGCTTAGATTGTCGCGCTGACAATCGAAACTGACTTTCGGCGACAATCTTATTGTCGCTGGGCGCGACAATCGAGCTCCGAAAGTCGCGCCCCGTGACAATCGAAAACGCGCGTTCACCCCTCTGTCCTGACTAGGATTCCGAGCTTCGGGTTGCGCTCGTCCATCGGCTCAAGCCACACCAGGAACCCGTCGATAGACGCCCTTGAGTTGCTGCGTCCATCGGGAATCGCGCCCCTGATCTTGCGCCTCGCTGTTGCATCGGCGCCGCCGTCCCGCGCGCAGATGATCTCGGCCAGTTCCTTGAGCGGGATGCTGCCGCCACGCTCGTTAGCTTCCTGGCGTGCCAGCTCCAAGATGGGGTCCATCGCGCCGCTGAACTCACCCTGCGCATCGGCCATCACGGTGGGGCGTAGCACCAGGGAGTCGCCGACCTTCTCCATGTTGAAGCGCATCGGTGGCTCGCGCTCCGCGTCCTTCTGCTTCTTTACCGTCATCTTGATCGAACGTCCGTCGCTGGCGCGCTCTACCTCGACCGTGGTGTCCATCGCGCCCAGTAGCGCCGAGCTGCCACGCATGCCCTTTCCCAGGTCCTTGCCCGAGTGGTGGACCACGACCACCGCCGCGCCCGTGGCATTGCGCAGCAACTTCATGCTGGCGATGTAGCGACCCATGTCCTTCGCTGAGTTCTCGTCGGCACCCGCGGCCGTCTGGTTCAGGGTGTCGATGACGATCAGGCGCAGCGGCCCAAGCTCGTCGGACACAGCCTGGACGAAGGCACGCACGCCGCCGTCCTTCTCAGCTGCGAGGTTCAGGTCGTCGCGCATGAGGTGCAGGTCGAACCTGCGACCTTGGGCACACCTGTCCATCTTCCAGGCGCGGAAGCGCTTGCCCAGGCCGGGTGCGCCCTCCGCGGCGATGTATAGGACGCCCCCGCGCTCGACCTGCCTGCCGTGCCAGTCCATGCCGCCCGCAATCGCCATCGACATGTCCACGGCGAGGAACGACTTGCCCGACTCGGGCGCGCCGTAGATGGCGGCCAGGCTGCCCTCGGTCAGCACACCGGGCACCAGCCACCTTGGCGGCGGCAGTGACTCCACGTCGTCCAGCGACAGGAAGTTCCAGCGGCTGCGCTCCTCTGCGGGTTCGACCTCATCCCATACATCGAAGTCGTCAGCCGCGTCAGGTGGTGCGATGCCGCCGCCCACCTCCTGCAGGAACATTTGCAGGGTCGCCGTGGTGACGGCCTCGTCCCTACCGGCGTGCAGCGAGTCCCAGCGGCGACCGACGATCCACTCCTGACCAAGGTAATGGCCGTCGCCCATGCACCAGTCGATGAACTCCTGCCGCCCTTCGCCGTCGGTGGCGAAGTGGCAAGCCATCATTAGGTCGCGCCAGCGGTCGTGCTGTTTCTCGCCGAAATCGCACGGGTCGAGTTGCGCCAGAGTCTCAGCCAGTTGTTCGGGCGTCAGCTCGCCCGCGCCGGTCGCCTGCTTCTTCGGGCGATCCGGCCTGCGGGCCTTCTCGACCAGCTTTGCGGGCAGGTCCGGCATGTCGGGCAGCGGCGGCGAATCAGATGCCCAGCGGTACAGGCCGCCAGTCGGATGCACAGAACCCGCCGCGACGACCTGGCGGCCGAGCGACTTCAGCTCCACGCCCGCGAAGCCGTCCACGCTGTCCAGAAGCACGGCGCCCGCGGGCTTGCGGAAGTAGAAGTGGTGGCCGGGGTGTTCCAGGTTGCCGGTGAGGACGTGCGGCGCCGACGTGAGCGGCAGGCCGAAGGCGGCGGCCAACTCCGCCAAGCTGTCGCGCCCCGCCGGGAAGTTGCGCGGGTCTACGTCCACCACGACCACATCGGCGGGCAGGCGCACGCCCAGGTTCAGGCCGTCGCGCCTCGCGCGCTCCAGCACCTCACTCTGGTCGTAGGCGCGCTCCTGCCAGCGCTTGTCGGCGGGCATCTTGTCGTGGCGGCGCAGGGGGATGAGGTCGAGGCGGAAGCGGCGGTATTCGGCTGCGGCCTCAAATGATGGCGTCGTGGCGGCAGACCCCGCGGCATCATTGATCCCGTGAGTCCTGGACAGCTCACTCTCCTGGTCGGTCGTACCCTTGCGCCCACGGTCTAGCACGCCGTGGGCGTTTTCATGTGCGGCCATCGGTCAGCCCTCCGCGTTGGCGGTGCGGGCGGCGAGCATCGCCGTCGCGGCGCGCCGGACGCCTTCGCCCATCGGCTGGCCCTTCGCGTAGTCGCGCAGGTCGCCCAGCTTGTAGCGGATCAGCTTCGGCCCGACGCGGGTGAACGCCGGGCCGCCGCCTTGGCAGCGATACCACGCTAGCGTGCCGTACTTGAGGCGCAGGAAGGCCGCAGCCTCTTGGGCGGTCAGCAGCGAGTCGTCGGGGAGTGCGTGAAGCTCGGCGAGCTCCGCAGGGGAGAATTTCTTGGGTTCGTAGGCCATCTTCTGGACTCCGTGCAGGTGCGATCCCCACGCGGCGACGTGCCGTGCGGGGACTGCCTGCTGTGCGTCGCAGAGATGGACCCGTTTGCTCCCCTCAGTCGGCGGGGCGGGCCTCGGTCTTGTAGGCCACCGAAAGCCTGGCGTCGGCGGCTGGTGGCGCCGACGAATCAAATAATGCCCGAGGTGTGCTCGCGCTGATACCAACATTGCGCCCGGACTCCCCGGTGAGCCCATGTCGTCCGATTCGGTCCGGGCTGCTCGGTATCAGGCCGCGCAGCCTCGGACGCGGCACGGGCTACCTGGCGAGGCCGTGCGGTCGCCCGAAAAACATAAATGAATGCTGAACAGAAGTTCGCCAACAGCGTGACTCCGTCACGCAGTTCTGGCAGCCTGCAACTGTCGTGACGGGGATCATCCTTGCACGTTGTGGGCCGAAAGGCTCGAGGGGCGAAAGCCCCACAGGCTCCTGCGGCGACGTCGGTCCGAGGTCGATGATCGAAGGTCGAGGGTCGTGGGATTCAGGTGGCGTCGGCAAGGAGCGACGCCAGTGGGCTATAGGAGGGCAAAAGCTGGCGCTTCCCCGTCTCAGGTGTCGCAAGGGGTGCAATTTCGCACCACACCGAGACAAGACCATGAGTAGCAAGCAGAACGGTCGGAAGCACGACAAGCGTCAGCAGTTGGTCGGTTACCTCAAGCGTTTTCTGAGGAAGCCTTGGTTCATGCGTTTGGTGATTGGGGTGATCTGGAAGTTGATGGATCGCTATCTCTGATTTCAGCCAATAGCCAGCAAGCACGATACGACAAGATCAGCACCCTCCCTTAGAACAGACCTAAGCACTCCTTGCAGAACTGGAGTAGACATGTTGAACAAAGCCCTCAAGATCGTCCGAGAAGTGCATCGGATGAAACAGGGCGAACTCGCTGACGCACTAGGAATCTCCAAGTCCTATTTGTCAGAACTGGAGCGAGGCGAGAAGAAGGTGAGCCTCGAAGTCTTGAACAAGTACGCGCACACCTTCGACGTACCAGCCTCCACCTTCCTCAGCTTCATGGAAGCGCTTGAAGGTGAGTCCGATGCACGGCGCGCTCGCGCCCGCAAACTGCTGAGCGTTCTCTCATGGACTGTCGGGAATGAACACACCGAGGACGAAGACGACGACATCCACGCGAAAGCGAACTGAGCGCTACGCGATCGATTCGTCCCCGCTGTACGGAATGACGAGCCATACCCGGCTCGCCGCGATTTTGCGGTGGGCCGGGACAACCGGCCAGCTGAGAGAGTTCTGCCGCAGACCCACCAACTTCAGCCGTTACATCGACAGGTCGAAGCCAGGCAAGGAGCGGCTGATCGAAGCTCCTGCGAAAAGTGCCAAGGCGTTCCAGACTCGCTTCCTGGAGCTCCTCCGTCGCATTGAGCTTCCGGACTACCTGCATTCCGCGCGATCTGGCCGTTCCTACCTGAGCAACTCTGCCACTCATTGCGAGGCGGATGGATGCACGATCACGATGGACATCGACTCGTTCTATCAGTCGGCGACCCGCGAGCGCGTCATCCATTTCTTCGAGGTCCACTTGAAGCAGCCGAGGGACGTAGCTGAGACGTTGGCCAGCCTACTCTGCTGCGATGGGCACCTAGCCACTGGCAGCCCCGCAAGTCCTCTCGTGTCCTTCTGGGCGTACCGCAAGGTATTCGACGCCATTGATGAGCGCGTCCGCTCTCGCGGCGGGGTGTTTACGCTCTACATCGACGACATGGGGATAACCGGGAAAGGATTCGGGCATACCGACGTCCGCTGGATTAGTCGACTATTGCGCAAAGCGGGTCTGACCGTGAAGGAAACCAAGACCCGCGTGTTCCATGCAGATGCACCCAAGCTCGTGACAGGCAGGGCGTGCAGGAATGGAGTGAGCCGCGCCCCGAACAAGCAGCACCGAAAGATGCGGGCTGCGCAGACGCAGCTTGAGTTGAATCCCCACGACCCCAGCCTTAGGGCCAGCGTCGCGGGACAAAAGCGCCATCTCGCGCTGTTGGACGACGCGAACCGCGACAGGCACCGCGCCGAAGCCGCGCGGTTGTCGAAAGGGAATTAGAGACACGCCTCCGCCCAAGCATCGGCGACATTGTCCCGTCCTTCAAGGATCACTCGTCCATCCCCGAACACGAAGCGCCGGAAGCCGGTGTATCCGCCGAGTTCGTTCTTGGCGTTGACCCGGCCGCAGGCGACCACGCCGAACTCCTCGGTGTAGTTGGCGCGCACGTCCTTGAACTGCGCGGCGTCCGGGTCCTTCAGCTCGCCCCTCACCGCGCGCTCGGCAGCTACGATCGTCTCGGCGCCGAACCACTTCTCCTGCTGCGCCTTCTTCTCCGCGGCCGTCATGGGTCGTTCCGGCTCGGACTTCGTTGCCTCGGGCTGCTGGGCCTGCGTCTGCGGTGCTTCGGCCACTGTTGCGGGCGCGGCGGCGACAGCTGGTTCGCTGCGCGGCACCAGCTTCGACCCGATCCAGGCCAGACCCACCAAGACGACCAGAAGAATCCCTATCCGCTTCATGCAATCCCCTGAGCAACGCTAGTAAATAGTCTATTTTGGACTAATCCAATACGGACTCTAGCGTGCGGTGACCAGCCTGTCACCGCGCGATGGCCCAATCGACCCACAACCCCGACTACCAGCTACTGCTGACCGTCCTGAAGGCGGCCCGCAAGCGGGCGGGCGTGTCTCAGGTCGACCTGGCCGAACGGCTGGGCAACACGCAAACCTTCGTATCCAAGTGCGAGCGCGGGGAGAGGCGCATCGACGCCGTGGAACTGGTCGAGTTCGCCGAGGCGCTCGGCGTGCCGCCGCTCGGGCTGCTGGGCGAGTACCTGGAACAGCGCGCGGCCAGGCTGCAGCCGAAGTCCAGAAAGAGCAGCGCAAAGCGGCGCTGACTAGGAGAGATGGTGCCGCTTGTCCGAATCGAACGGACGACCTACTGATTACAAATCAGTTGCTCTACCGACTGAGCTAAAGCGGCGATGTCGTACTTCTCTTGCTCAAACCGTGTCCGGCTTGTCCCGCAGTTTACGCGCTGGCGAGCCTAAAGCCTTGCCACGCTTAGCCTTCCGGCCGGTCACCACAACAACCGCGTCCGAGTTACAAGGCGGTTGCTCTACCAACTGAGCTATGCCGGCAAAGGCGTGCGGGAGCAGGGAAACCCCGCGAAGCGCGCCATTCTAGCGCAGCCTTGCGCACTCCAGCGACCGCTGGCCGGGCGCGCCGCTGCGCGCCTGCAGCGCCGCTGCGGTGGTGCCCGCGGCCAGCGTCGCGTCGATCCACCAGCGCGACTGGCCGCCGCTGGCCACCAGCTGCGCCGGGAACCCGGCCGCCACCAGCGCCGCCTGGCGCCGCTCGGCACCTTCGCGCTGGCGATACTGGCCCAACGCGATCGCATTCGCTTCCTCGCCCTGGGCGATGACGTAGTAGTCGCCGATCCCGGCCTCGACGATGCGCTTGACCGTGGCCTGTGCTTCCTCGCGGCTGGCGGCGGCCGGCAGCATCACCCGGTAGTTGCTGGCGCCGTCGGCGGCGCTCTCGCGCAGGCGCGGGCGCAGTGCCTGCGCACCGGCTCGTTCGAGCGCGGCCTGTGCCGCGTCGCGGTCGGCGAACGGCCCCAGGCTCAGGCACTGCTGCGCGACCGCGGCCGCCGCAGGCGCTGCCGGTGTTTCGGCGACGGCCGTGGCCGTCGCTGGCGACGGTTCGGATTCGGTTGCGGCTGCTTCGAGCGGTGGCCCCGGCACCGGCGCCGCCGCCGGGGTGGGCAGCAGTTCCAGCGTGGCCACGCCGGCGCGCGCCGCCGGCACCGGCACCGCCGGTGCCGCGCCCCCCTGGGTGATCCACCACAGCGCCACGCCCACGTTGAGCATGGCCAGCACGACGATCAATGCACGTATCAGCATGGTGCGATCCTAGCCTTCCGCAGGCGACTGGTGCACGGCCCAGCGCGCCAGGCCGTCGAGCACCAGCGATGGCCGGTGCCCGGCACCGGGCAGCAGCGGCAGCAATGCCGGGGCGCCGCCGCCATGCAGCAGCAGTTGCGGCGCCTGCCCCAGCAGGGCGGTGGCCTGCTGCAGGCTGCGCTCGACCAGCGCCACCGCCGCGCCGTCGCAGCCGGAGGCCAGCGCATCGGCGGTGTCGTTGGCGAACTCGGCGTAGTCGCCGCCGCTGGCCGGCAGCTGCACCGCACGGGCATGCAGGGCCTCGCGCATGGTGGTGGGCGAGGCACCGATCCGGCCGCCCCGGTGCAGGCCGTCGCCATCGAGCAGGTCGATCGTCAGCGCGGTCCCCACCCCGGCCACCAGTACCGGCGCCGCCGCGGGGGCGACGGCCAGCAGCGCCAGGAAACGGTCGACCCCGAACCTCTCCGGCTGCGCATAGGCGATGCGCACGCCCGCGCAGCGGGCGCTGGTCCGCGCGATGCGCACCTGCGCGAACCGGCCCTGCAGGATCCGCAGCACCTGTTCGGTCAACGCCGGCGCCGCCACGCTGGCCACCCAGGCGGTGCCGCCGGAGGGCAGCGCGTCCAGCGCCGTGGCGGTCATCGATTCGGCGCCATGCGCCCACGCCTGCACGTCGCCGGCTTGCCCCTGCCGCAGCGGCGCGAACTTGAAGCGGGAATTGCCCAGGTCGAACAGCCAGTCGTCGCTCATGCCGCCCTCACGCTGACTTCGCCGGCATGGAACAGGCGTTCGCCGTCGCCGCTGCGTACCCGCAGCGCGCCGTCGTCGGCCAGCCCGCAGGCCACCCCGGTGTGCAGCGCGCCACCGTCCTCGACCCGCACCTCGCGCCCGGCGAGCGCGTCCAGCGCCTGGTAGCGCGCCAGGAACGGCGCCAAGCCGTCGCGCTCGAACGTGGCCAGCGCCGGCAGCAACGCCGACAGCAGCGCGGCCACCACCGCGTTGCGCGACACCTCGCTGCCGGCCAGCGTGCACAGGTCGGTCCAGGGCTGGCTGATGTCGTCGGCCAGCGCAGCCGGCATGCGCACGTTCAGGCCCAGGCCGACCACCGCCCGCGCCGGGCCGGCGAACTCGCCACCGCCCTCCACCAGCAATCCGCCCAGCTTGCGGCCGGCGACCACCAGGTCGTTGGGCCACTTCAGCATCACCCCCGCAAACCCCATGTCGCGCAGTGCCTCGGCCACCACCACGCCGGCGGCCAGGCTCAAGCCGCCCATCCGCGACAGCCCACCGGAGAATCCGCGCAGCAACGACAGGTAGACATGCGCGGCCAGCGGCGAGGCCCAATGGCGGCCGCGGCGGCCACGGCCGCCGGTCTGGCGCTCGGCCAGCAGCACCTCGACCCCGCGCAGCGGCGTGCTGCGACGCAGCAATTCACTATTGCTCGATGCCAGCGTCCAGGCGATTTCCAGCGCCGCCAGTTCCGCGGCCGCGGCAGGCGCCACGCCGGCCCGGATCCGCTCGGCATCGAGCAGTTCCAGCGGGTGTTCCAGCCGGTAGCCATCGCCGGCCCGGCCCTCGATCGCGACCCCGGCCGCCCGCAGGCCCTGTATGCGCTTCCAGACCGCGGCCCGGGTCTGGCCCAGTTCGCGCGCCAGTGCGTCGCCTGAGAGGCGGCCGGCCCCCAGTTTGGCCAGCAGTTCGCGGTCGTCCACGGCAGGTCCCGTCAGGTAAACGGCAAAATTATGCGGCAACCGCGCCGGACCGCCCAGCGCCCGCTTCCAATCCGGATGGAAAAGCAGGCTAGAATCGGGGACTTGCCCGCCCCCGGATTACGACGATGCGCCACCTTGCCCATTGCCTGATTCTGCTGATGGCGCCATTGGCGGTACACGCGTCAGATGCGCTTTCCGGCAGTCCGCGTGGCGCCTGCACCTATGCCCCGGCCGAGAGCGAACGCGGCACCGACGCACCGGCGACCGGAAGCAACTCGGCCAATCCGGCCGCAGCGGCGCCGGGCAAGCCGGCCACCAGCCACAACGGCGGCGACGACGACCTGCTGCCGCGCCTGCGCACTCCGAAATGGCATCGCTTCCTGCCGGGAATGTTCCGCTGATCCAACGCCTGTTGGGCTGGCTGCGGCGCCCGCCGCCCGCCATCGACGACGATACCTGGAACGCCGCCCGCAGCGCCTGCCCGTGGCTGCAGGCGCTGGACGCCGCGCGCGACGAGCGCCTGCGCGGACTGAGCGCCCGCTTCCTGCAGGTCAAAACCATCACCCCGCTGGCCGGGCTGGAACTCGATGCCGTGCAGCGCACCCTGCTGGCCGCGCTGTGCTGCCTGCCGCTGATCGAGTTCGGCGAGGAGGGGCTGCATGGCTGGTCGCAGCTGATCGTCTACCCCGAAGCGTTCCGCGTGCAGCGCAGCCATGTCGACGCCGCCGGCGTGCTGCACGAATGGGAGGACGAACTGATCGGCGAAGCCTGGGACAACGGCCCGCTGATCCTGTCCTGGGCCGACGTGCAGGCCGACATCGCCGACCCGCAGGCCGGCTTCTGCGTGGCGGTGCACGAGATGGCGCACAAGATCGACGTGCTCGACGGCGCGCTGGACGGCACCCCGCCGCTGCCGCGCGACTGGCAGCGGCAATGGGCGCACGACTTCCAGCGCCGCTACGACGCGTTCTGCGACCTGGTCGATGCCGGCGACGAAACCGCGATCGACGCCTATGCCGCCGAAGCGCCGGAAGAGTTCTTCGCCGTGGTCAGCGAGTACCACTTCTCGGCGCCGGAGCTGCTGGCGCGGGAAATGCCGGAGGTGGCCGGGCACCTGCGGCGCTTCTACGGACCGTCGCCGTTCGCGCAGGCCGTACCGGCGCTGCGTGCCTGACGGCAGCGGCCGGGGTCGCCCCACGCCAGGGCATTTTGCCTCACGCGATTACATCCTCGTCGCTCCCGCGCAGGCGGGAGCCCAGTGACTTTTCACCGCAACGGCAAGCCGAGTCACGGGTTGACCAGCCTGCCGGCTGTTGAAGAGCGTTTCCCGTCTGACCAGCCATACGGCTGTTGAAAAGCATCTCGCGGGGACGACGGGCCCCATCAGGTTTGCAAGCAGTTGATTCGAAAATGCTCCAGGGGCGAGCGGCATTTCCTGGAAGGTCCGAAGCGGCCACAGCCGCTGGCCCCGGACCATGCGCGGGCGCTCCCGCGAACGGCCCGCGGAAACACGCCGGCGCCTACAACCCCGGCGGCAGCTTGACCTCGAAACGCGCACCGCCCAGTTCGGACGAACGCTTGACCTGCAGTTCGCCGCGATAGTCCTTGATCAGGTCCTGCACGATCGACAGGCCGATGCCGTGGCCCTGCACCCGCTCGTCGCCGCGCACGCCGCGCTGCAGTACCTTGCCGATATCGTCCGCGGCGATGCCCGGGCCGTCATCGTCCACCGCCAGCTCCAGCCCGGCGCGGCGGCTGCCCGCGGCCGGGCAGGCGCGCGCGGTCAGCAGCACGCGCCGGCGCGCCCACTTGAAGGCGTTCTCCAGCAGGTTGCCCAGCAGTTCCTGCAGGTCGCCGGGCTCGCCGTGGAAGCGCGCGGCCGGGTCGACCTCGAACTCGCACAGCACGCCCTTGGCGGCGTAGACCTTCTCCAGCCCGCGCACGATCTCCTCGGCGGTGGACTCGATCGGCACCGGCGCGGCGAACAGCTTGTGGCCGCCGGAGGCCGCGCGTGCCAGCTGGTAGGACACCAGGTTGTTCATGCGTCGCAGCTGCACGTCCAGTTCCTCGCGCAGCTCGCCGTCGTTGGAGCCGCTGTCCAGCTGCGTGCGCAGCACCGCCAGCGGCGTCTTCAGGCTGTGCGCCAGGTCGGCCAGGGTGTTGCGCTGGCGATCCAGGTTCTCGCGCTCGCTCTCGATGAGGGCGTTGATGCTCTCGGTGAGCGGCTCCAGTTCGCGCGGGTGGTGCTCGCTCATGCGCTCGCTCTCGCCGCGCTGCACCTTGGTCAGCTCGTTGATCACGCGCCGCATCGGCCGCAGGCTCCACTGCAGGATCACCGTCTGCAGCAGCAGCAGGATCAGGCCGGCGCCGCCCAGGTAGAACCACACCGCGCCGCGGAACACGCGCAGCTGCGCACCCAGCGCGCGCGAGTCCTCCATCACGTAGATGGTGTAGGGGAATTCGGCTTCCGGCAGGCCGTCGCCGCCCCAGACCAAGCCCATCCCGTAGCGGTAGACCGCACCGGGACTGCCGTCGATCTGGGTCATGGCCAGCGGCCCTTCGAACACTTCCTGCCGCGGCTGCAGCATGCGGCCGCTGGCCTCGGGCAGGATCGGGCCCTCGGCCGACATCGAGTTGCCGTGGCCGCCGGGCATCACCACCTGCAGGTACAGACCGCTGCCGGGCACGTCGAAACGGGGATCCGGCGGCTGCTCGCGGATGTACAGCGAGCGGTCGCGGGTGAAATCGATGCCACCGGCATAGGCGGTGGCATAGTTCTTCAGGCGCTCGCGCAGGTTGGCGCGGGCGGTATCGGCGAACGCTGCATCCAGCGCATAGCCGGCCAACGCCAGGAACGCCACCAGGCCCACGCTGGCGGCCAGCAGCTGGCGCGCCTGCAACGAGCGCGGCCGCCAACGCCGGAATAGCCTCAGACGGCCCACTACGCTGCGATCGTCCCTGCCGGAGGCTCAGCCCTCGTTGCGCGGGATCGCGAAACGATAGCCGCGGCCGCGCACGGTCTCGATCGGCTTGAGCTCGCCGTCCGGGTCCAGCTTCTTGCGCAGGCGGCCGATGAACACTTCCAGCACGTTCGAGTCGCGGTCGAAGTCCTGCTGGTAGATGTGCTCGGTCAGATCGGCCTTGGAGACCAGTTCGCCGGCATGCATCATCAGGTACTCGAGCACCTTGTACTCGTAGCTGGTCAGGTCGACGTTGCTGCCGTTGACGCTGACCGTCTGCGCGGCCAAGTCCAGCGCCACCGGTCCGCACTCGAGCGTCGGCTTGCTCCAGCCGGCGGCACGGCGCAGCAGCGCGTTGACGCGGGCCAGCAGCTCCTCGACGTGGAACGGCTTGACCAGGTAGTCGTCGGCGCCCTGCTTCAGGCCCTCGACCTTGTCCTGCCAGCTCGAACGCGCGGTCAGGATCAGCACCGGGAACTTCTTGCCCTCGTCGCGCAGCGCACGGATCAGCTCCATGCCCGACATCTTCGGCAGGCCCAGGTCGATGATGCCGACATCGAACGGCACCTCGCGGCCCATGTACAGGCCTTCCTCGCCGTCCTGGGCGGCATCGACCGCAAAGCCTTCGCGCTTGAGGCGGGCCGCCAGGGTTTCCCGCAGCGGGGCTTCGTCTTCGACCAGAAGGATACGCATGAACTCTCCCTAGTTGCTCTGGGCCAGCCTGCGGCCAGCCGGTGTATGCAGGTTACCGTGAACGACTATCGGCGCTCAGGGGTTATCGCCGTGTCGTGGCGGCGCATCGGCGTTGCGCGGCGCCCGCGGCGTGCTGCGGGTGGGTGACGGGTCGTCCATGTAGCGGACCCGGCCGCGGTCGTCCATGTATTTGACGCGGTTGATGTCGCGGCCGTCGAACGGCACCCGCTCGGCGCCGAGGATGCGCCCCCCGGTGGTGCGTTGTACCCGGCGCACCGCATCGGACAGCGAGCGCTCCGGCGCCTGCGCCCGGGCGCCGCGGGCCGCGGCCGCATCGGCGGGACGCGCCTGGTCCGCGCCACCGTTGTTCTGGGCCGAAGCCGACGGAACCACGCCCACGCCGACGACGAGCGCCATCAGGGCGACAATGGAGGCTCGGCGGTGGCGGGCAACGGAAAGCATCGGTCTGATCCTAACGAACTGCGGCAAGACGTTCAAAACTCGTGAAACCCGAGACTCCGGAAACTTCCGCGAACCTCACGAAACCGAGGCAAATTCTTGATTTTTAGGGGTGAATCCGATCTGAACTCTTCCGGCCGTACTGGGGCGTCGTTCAGCAAGATAACCGATTCCAGCCGCCAGCGTACGGTCCATGTCCGTCGCCTTGCCGGACCGTTTTTGCCTCCGGGCGCGTTCAGGCGGCGACGCGCGCGGCCTGTTCGCGGGTGACCTGCAGCGCCCGTTCGACCAGTTCCCAACCGGCGCCGGGCCGGTGTGCGCCCTCGCTGAGCACCTGCCGGAAACCGCGGCCACCGGGCTGCCCGTGGTACAGCCCCAACACGTGCCGGGCGATGTGCTTGAGCGCCAGCCCGGACGCCAGCTGCGCCTCGACGTAGGGCCGCAGCGCCTGCAGCAGCTGCTCGCGCGACTGCAGCGGCATCCCGGTCTGCGCCGATTCCAGCGCATGCAGCACGTAGGGATCGTGGTAGGCGGCACGGCCCAGCATCACCCCGTCCAGCTTCTGCATGTGTTCCTGGGCGGCCTGCACCGTGGCGATGCCGCCGTTGAGCACCACCGGCAGCGAGGGCCGCTCCTGCTTCAGGCGGTAGGCCCAGTCGTAGCGCAGCGGCGGGATCTCCCGGTTCTCCTTGGGCGACAGGCCCTTGAGCCAGGCGTTGCGGGCATGCACCACCACCATCGCCGCCCCGGCCTGCACCTGGCGATCGACGAAGGCGGCGAAGGCGTCGTAATCGTTGTCCTCATCGACGCCCAGCCGGCATTTCACCGTGACCGGGATGTCCACCGCCGCCGCCATCGCCGCCACGCATTCGCCCACCAGCTCCGGCTCGCGCATCAGGCAGGCGCCGAAACGCCCGGCCTGCACCCGGTCGGACGGGCAGCCGCAGTTGAGGTTGATCTCGTCGTAGCCCTGGTCGGCGGCGATGCGCGCGGCCTGCGCCAGCAGCGCCGGTTCGCTGCCGCCCAGTTGCAGCGCCAGCGGATGCTCGCTGGCGTCGAAGCCGAGCAGGCGCTCGCGGTCGCCGTGGATCACCGCATTGGCATGCACCATCTCGGTATACAGCCGCGCACCGGGCGCCAGCAGCCGATGGAACACCCGGCAATGGCGGTCCGTCCAGTCCATCATCGGCGCGACGGACAGGCGCAGGGAGGCGGTATATGGGTCGGATCCTGCGGCAGGCATGACGGCAACGGATAAGCGAGACGTGCATTGTCGCGCGTCATCGGCACCACGTCGAATGGCCCCAGCGCTGAAAAGCGGGCCCGATCGCGCCTTCCCTTTCATGGCCGACGCCGGCGGGGGCCATGCCGCGCAGGGGCTTCCCGGCCTGGAGTCGCGGCACGCCATACCGACCGACTCGTGCCCTTTCCGTAGTTGCCTTGTCCGCCGCCATGGACGAAAGGCCGGGCCGTTGGCTGCCCTTGCCGGCCACTGCACGCACGACAACATCCGTAGCATCAGGTGCGCGATGGCTCAATTCCGACGCGTCGCAAACTCTATGCGAACGCCGCCTGGCATTGCGCATATGAAGTGATTGGCGGGCGATCCGCGACGCACCGGCCCGGGTGGAAACTCAATGGTCACTCCCGGATGCGAGAGCACCCGCTCATGGGCGACGGCGAGGGCAGCATCATCTTCGACTGCGAGCGCCAGGTGGTGGAGCCCGATGTTGGTACGACGATTGAACGCGACCGCAGCTTCGGGGTCGGCGACCCGCCAAAGCGTGAGCCTTGTACTCCCGTCAGATACGGCCACCATCGGATAGGACTCGTTCCTCCCGACCTCAATCCAGCCAAGAACGCCACAGAAGAATTCCTGTGCGGCCTCGAGATCGGGCACTGCCAGGCCCACGTGATGTATTCCACACGTCAGTGGCTTGCTCACCGGTTTCTCCGAAGCAGGTCGTCCCGGCTGGACGGCCATGGCTTGCCGGCCGCGGCGTCCCGGTTGTCCAGGCTCTCCATCCGGGACAGCGCGATTGCCCCGGCAGGTACTGCCGTGGATTCCCGGGACACCCCTGTCGATCCGGTTTCCATCACAGGCCCAGATCGCTCAGACCGGGCGCTCCATGCGGACGGGAGGTCTTCGAGGCCCAGAAGAACCTTCGTTCCGAGTCGCTGATGGGTACGTCGTTGATCGATGCATGGCGTGTTCGCATCAAGCCACGTTCGTCGAATTCCCAGTTTTCGTTCCCGTAGGAGCGGAACCACTGGCCCGATTCGTCGTGCCATTCGTAGGCGAAACGTACCGCGATGCGATCGCCGGAAACGGCCCACAGCTCCTTGACCAGGCGATAGTCGATCTCCCGATTCCATTTCCGTGTGAGGAAGTCGATGATCTCGCCGCGGCCGCGCAGGAAGTCGGAACGGTTCCGCCACTGGCTATCCTCCGTATAGGCCTTGGCGATACGTGGAGGATCCTGGGTATTCCAGGCGTCTTCTGCGGCGCGCACCTTCTCCACGGCGCTCTCGGCGGTGAAGGGAGGCAGCAGGACACGGGTATTGTCGGGATTCATCGGGCTTCCTTGGGAACGGAGGATGGCGCCCCGCTCATTGCAGGGCGCCGCACGGGTCAGAGTTTCCGCAGGAACTCGCGGATCAGCGTGGCGATCTCGCTGCCATGTGTCTCCAGGGCGAAGTGGCCCGTATCCAGCAGGTGGACTTCGGCCTGGGGGTTGTCCCGGCGATAGGGCTCGGCGCCGGCAGCCAGGAAGATCTCGTCGTTTTTCCCCCAGACCACCAGCGTGGGCGGACGATGCTTGCGGAAGTACGCCTGCCATTCCGGGTACCGGGGCAGGTTGGATTGGTAGTCGTGGATCAGCGCAAGCTGTATTTCGGTGTTGCCGGGGCGATCCAGATAGGCTTGATCGAGGATGTAGGCGTCGGGGCTGACCAGGCTTGGGTCCCGCACGCCATGGAGGTACTGCCACCGGGTCCCCTCCAGCGTCAGCGCGGCGTTGCGGATGACCTCGCGATTCGCCGGGCTGTTGTCTCGCCACAGCGCCTTGATCGGGTCCCAGAACTCACCGATGCCTTCTGCGTAGGCATTGCCGTTCTGCACGATCAGGGCCGAGACGCGCTCGGGGTGCTGCGTCGCCAGGCGGAATCCGACCGGTGCGCCGTAATCCATGACATAGAGCGCGTAGCGGTCAAGGCGGAGTTCGCGCGCAAACCCATCGATCAGCGTAGCGAGATGGTCGAAGGTGTATGCGAACTGGCTTGGGGAGGGGGCGGCGCTCTGCCCAAAGCCGGGGTAGTCCGGAGCGATCACGTGATAGCGGTCTGCCAGCCGCGGGATGAGATCGCGGAACATCTGGCTGGAGGTGGGGAACCCATGCAGGAGAAGCAGCACCGGGGCCCCCTGCGGGCCCGCTTCCCGGTAGAACAACTCGGTGCCCTGTACGGTGATGCGCCGGTAGTGGACCTGTCTCGTATGGTCGGCGTCGACTGCATGCGAAGGCCGGCTTTCGTCGGTGACCGCGGCCTGGGCAGGCAAGGCCAGAACTGCGGCCGCCAGCGTCGCCAGGACGGCAAAGCGCCTGGGCAAGGAGGAAGCCAGAGGGCGTCGTCGGATCGGGTTCATGGTGGACTCCAGTAGGGAAGGTTCGCTATACCGAACGTTCGGTACAGTATGAGGCCCGGCTTCTCCCGTCAATCCACCGGTCAGCTCCATTGCCGAAACACAGCGTTGGCTCCGGCGGCGCAAAAAGTGGGACACTTCCCGTCCCCACTGGACCGAACGGTACGTACAGTCTTCCCATGCCAGCCTCCCAACTCCCGCCCGATGCGGTTGTCAGCCGCCTGTTGACCGCTTTCCGCGAACACGGATACGACGCCGCCTCGCTGGGGCAGCTCTCGAAGGAGACAGGTCTAGGGCGGTCAAGCCTGTACCACCACTTCCCGGGCGGGAAGGAAGAAATGGCCCATGCGGTGTTCGACCGGGTCGACGCATGGTGCGCCGATCAGTTGTTTGCGCCACTCAAGGATTCGGAAGAGCCGGGGAAGCGCCTGGACACGGTCATCGAGGCCCTGGATGCCTTCTTCGCGGGCGGCATGGAGCCTTGCCTGTTCGGGAATTTCGTCGTCGGGGAAGCGCGTCCAATGTTCCAGGAGCGCCTCGCTGCGGCATTCGCCCGCTGGATCGAAGGTTTCGCCGCGCTCAGCATGAAAATGGGAATTCCGGAGCAAGAGGCGACGCGGCGCGCGGAAGATGCCGTCGTCCGCATCGAAGGCGCGCTCATCCTGTCGCGAGGGCTGAATGATCCCGCGCCTTTTCGGCGCGTTCTCAATGAGTTGCCGCAGCACCTTCTGGGCTGAGCGGCTGTCGCGCATGCATGGGTGCTCCGGAGCAGGGGGGCTGCGCTGCCCCGCATCGACGAAGCATGCGAACTCCCGCGCGTGCGTCGTGCGGTCGGCGGACTACCCGGCTTTCCTGCGCCCGATCCCCTGTACGCCGGCGGTACTGACGGCGGACGGGCGATGCCCGGAGCCGCAGTGAGGCGCGTGATGGCGCCGTCGCGGTCGCGCCCTTGCGGTGGTGCGGCCGGGCCGCAGGCAGCCCGGTAGACTGGGCCTCCCCGCGTCGAGTCTGCCGATGAACACCGTTGCCGATGATGTTGCCCTGATCGTGGTCGACCTGCAGCCGGACTTCATGCCCGGCGGCGCCCTTCCCTGCCACGAAGGCGACGCGATCGTTGCCGATATCGACACGTTGCTGCGTTCTCGGCGCTATCGCACGGTCGTCGCCACCCAGGACTGGCACCCGCCCGGGCATGCCTCGTTCGCCGGCAGCCATCCCGGCCGTCGGCCGTTCGAGACGATCGAGTTGCATGGCCAGCCGCAGACGCTGTGGCCGGACCATTGCGTGCAGGGCACGCCCGGCGCGGCGCTGGACAAGCGGGTGGACTGGTCGGCCGCCGACCTGGTGCTGCGCAAGGGCACCAACCCGCAGGTCGACTCCTACAGCGGCTTCCGCGAGAACCACGGCCCCGGCGGCGCCCGCCCGGCCACCGGGCTGGGCGGCTGGCTGCGCGAACGCGGCATCGCCGAGGTGCACGTGTGCGGGCTGGCGCGCGACTACTGCGTGCTGTGGACCGCGCAGGACGCGGCCGAAGCCGGCTTCCGGGTGCGCTTCCTGTGGGACCTGACCCGGCCGGTGTCGCCGGACAGCGACCGGGCCACGCGCCTGGCCTTGGCCGAAGCCGGCATCGACCTCGAGGCGTGACCTATCGGGGAAGCGCGACTGCCAGCCTCGCTTCCTCGATCGCTTCCCGCCGCATCCCGCCCGCTCCCGCCCGTCAGCGGAACACCACCGTGCGGTGGCCGTTGAGCAGGATGCGGTGTTCGACATGGCGCCGCACCGCGCGGGCGAGCACCAGCGATTCGGTGTCGCTGCCCAGCTGCACCAGGTCGCGCGGGGTCATCGCGTGATCCACCCGGGCCACGTCCTGCTCGATGATCGGGCCTTCGTCCAGGTCGCTGGTGACGTAGTGGGCGGTGGCGCCGATGATCTTGACCCCGCGCGCGTGCGCCTGGTGGTACGGCTGGGCGCCCTTGAAGCTGGGCAGGAAGCTGTGGTGGATGTTGATCGCGCGCCCGGCCAACGCCTGGCACAGCTGCGGCGAGAGGATCTGCATGTAGCGCGCCAGCACCACCAGGTCGATGTTCTCGCGCTCGACCAGGTCGAGGATCTGCCGCTCCTGCTGGGCGCGGTTTTCCGCGCTGACCGGCAGGTGGTGGAAGGGAACGCCGTAGGAGCCGGCGAGCGCGGCGAAGTCGCCGTGGTTGGATGCCACCGCGGCGATGTCGACCTTCAGCTGGCGGCTGTGCGCGCGGAACAGCAGGTCGTTGAGGCAGTGGCCCTGCTTGCTGACCAGCACCAGCAGGCGCGCGCGGCGGCGGGCGTCGTGCAGCTGCCAGGTCATCGCGAAGCGCTCGGCCAGGCCGGCGAAGCGCGCCTCCACCTGGGCGATGGCCGCAGGCTGCGCCAGGTCGAAATGCACGCGCAGGAAGAACAGGCCGCTTTCCTCGTCGCCGAACTGCTGCGAGTCGAGGATGTTGCAGCCCAGCTCGTACAGCAGCCCGGAGACGTGGTAGACGATGCCGGTGCGATCCGGGCAGGACAGGGTCAGGATGAAGTCGTGGCGCATCCGGCCAATGCTAGTGGAAAGCCCCGGCCGGCGTGCGCCATGCTGTCAACTGAAACCAACCCTCAGCGCGCGAACACGCCGCGGGCCTCGTGCGGTTCGCAGCGCAGGTATTGCGGTGCCGGCGCCAGCGTGGCGCCCAGCGCGGCGGCGGCATGCCACGGCCAGCGCGGGTCGTAGAGGATGCCGCGGGCCAGGGCGATGGCATCGGCGCGGCCTTCGGCGAGGATGGCCTCGGCCTGCTCCGGGGCGGTGATCAGGCCCACCGCGATCACCGGCATCGCCACCTGCGCCTTGATCGCCTCGGCGAACGGCACCTGGTAGCCGGGTTGCACCGGGATCTGCTGGCGCGGGTCGAGCCCGCCGCTGGAGACGTGGATGAAGTGGCAGCCGCGCGCGTCGAGCGCGCGCGCCAGCTCGATGCTCTGCGCCAGGTCCCAGCCGCCGTCCACCCAGTCGGTGGCGGAAATGCGCACGCCCACCGCCAGCGTGTCCGACACGGCCGCGCGCACCGCCTCGAACACGCGCAGGGCCAGGCGCATGCGGTTCTCCAGCGAGCCGCCGTACTCGTCGTCGCGCCGGTTGCTCAGCGGCGACAGGAACTGGTGCAGCAGGTAACCGTGGGCGGCATGGATCTCGATCAGCTCCAGCCCCAGCCGCTCGGCGCGACGCGCGGCGGCGACGAACGCCTCGACCACCGCATCGATGCCGGCGACGTCCAGCGCCTGCGGCGGCGGATCGCTGTCCAGATAGCCGCTGGCCGATGCCGACAGCGTCTGCCAGCCGTGTTCGGCGGTCGGCGCGATGGCGCCGCCGCCGTCCCACGGCCGTTCGGTGGAGGCCTTGCGCCCGGCATGGGCGAGCTGGATGCCCAGCGCCATCGGCGACCAGCGCCGCACCGATGCCAGGACCTCGCCCAGCGCGGCCTCGGTGGCATCGTCCCACAGCCCCAGGTCGGCCCAGCTGATGCGTCCGCGCGGCTCGACCGCGGCTGCTTCGAGGATCAGCAGGCCGGCGCCGGACTGCGCCAGCGTGCCCAGGTGCTGGGCGTGCCAGTCGCTCGCGCGCCCGTCCACGGCGGAGTACTGGCACATCGGCGCGATGACGATGCGGTTGGGAAGCGACAGCGGACCGAAGCGGACCGGGGTGAAAAGCTGGCTCAAGGGAAACCTGCACTGACGGGGGAGGACGGCCATTGCACTGCGTCGCCGGGCGCGGAACAACCGCGCCGGTGGATCACAGTTTCGCGGCGGTGGAGGCGGCGGGCGGCTCCTCCGGCCCGAGCGGTCGGTGCGGCGGCGGTGCCGCGGCCGGATCCGGCGCGGGCAGCAGGAAGCCCAGCGCCGCGGCGCAGTCGGCTTCCACCTTCAACGACAGCAGATCGTCGCCGCGGGTACGCCCCCGGTTCACCGCCGCCACCGGCAGCCCGGCCTGCGCGGCGGCGCGCACGAAGCGGAAGCCTGACCACACCATCAGCGACGAGCCGACCACCAGCACCGCGTCGGCCCGTTGCAGGTGGTCGTGGATCGCCGCCACCCGCTCGCGCGGCACGTTCTCGCCGAAGAACACCACGTCCGGCTTCAGCACGCCGCCGCAGTGTTCGCAGGCCGGCACCCGGAAGCCGGAGAAATCGGCCTCCAGATCGGCGTCGCCGTCGGGCGCGGTCCCGGCCTGCAACCGGTCCCAGCCGGGGTTGGCGTCGAGCAGGCGCTGCTGGAACGCCTCGCGGCCGCCGCGCCGTTCGCAGCCCATGCAGCGCACCCGGTCCAGCCGCCCGTGCAGGTCGATCACCTCGCGGCTGCCGGCGGCCTGGTGCAGCCGGTCCACGTTCTGGGTCAGCAGCAGCTGTACCCGGCCGCGCGCCTCCAGCTGCGCCAGCGCCCGATGCGTGGCGTTGGGGCGCGCCTGGCCGAAGCGCGGCCAGCCCAGCAGGCTGCGCGCCCAGTAGCGCTGCCGGGTCGCCGGGTCGCGCATGAAGGCCTGGTAGTCCACCGGCGGCGTGCGCTTCCATTGGCCATCGGCATCGCGGTAGTCCGGAATGCCCGAAGCGGTGCTGCAGCCGGCGCCGGTGAGCACGAACAGCCGCCGGTGGCGGTCGATGAACTCCTGCAGCAGGTCAGCACGCACGGCAGGCTCCGGCATCGACGTGCTCAGTCGCCGGCGCCGGGCAGCCGCGGCACGCCCACCGGGTGGCCGTCGTCGCCCAGCGCGATCATCACGAAGTGGCCGCGGGTGCACAGCTTGCGCTCGCCGCTGTGCAGGTCCTCGGCGACCAGTTCGACCTCCACGGTCATCGAGCTGTTGCCGACCTTCACGATGCGGCCGATGGTCTCGACCATGTCGCCGACGCGGATCGGCAGCTTGAAGTCGACCTGGTCCGAGCGCGCGGTCACCACGGTGCGGCGCGAGAAGCGGGCGGCGGCGAGGAACGCGGCCTTGTCCATCCACGCCAGCGCCTGGCCGCCGAACAGCGTGCCCATGTGGTTGGTGTGGTTGGGGAACACGATCTCGGCCATGCGGACTTCGGTGGGCGGATCGTTCTGGGGGATCGGGGTCATGGCGGCATCGGCCTGCGAAGGTGGGCTGGATGATACGTCCGGCCAGCTGTGCGGCCGGTGTATGCCGCGTAGCCGCGGCGGCACGCCGGTCGCGTTCATCGGGCGGCGCCTGTGGAGTTCCGCCATTGCGGGGAACCCGTGAGCCGCCGCTGTTCGCGGAAGGCCGGGAGCCCGGCGCATCCTGCCGGGGCGACGCTAGGTGGCCCCTACAGGGGGCATTGCGGCCCTGTCGGAGTCCCCTCGCTTCCGGGGCAGCGGAGCGAGGGGAACAGGCTCCGTCAGGCGGTCAGAACGACATGTCGAAGGACACTTCGCCCTGCACGCCGACCTGGTAGGCCGAGACGCGGCGCTCGAAGAAGTTGGTCAGCTCCTGCACGTCCTGCAGTTCCATGAACGGCAGCGGGTTGCGCACGTTGTACTTCTTCTCCATGCCCAGCTTCTGGAAATGGTTGTCGGCGCAGTGCTGCAGGTACTGGCGCATGTCGCGGGTGGAGATGCCGGCCACGCCGCCGGACAGCACGTCCTCGGCGAACTGCACCTCGCACTCGATCGCCTCGGCCAGCATGGCGTAGACCTGCTGCTTCATTTCCTCGTCGAACAGGTCCGGCTCCTCCTCGCGCACCTGGCGTACCGACTCGAACGCGAACTCCATGTGGCAGCTCTCGTCGCGGAACACCCAGTTGGTGCCCGAGGCCAGGCCCGGCAGCAGGCCGCGCGAGCGGTAGTAGTACACGTAGGCGAACGCGGCGAAGAAGAACAGCCCCTCGATGCAGGCGGCGAAGCAGATCTGGTTGAGCAGGAACTGGCGGCGCTGCTCGCGGGTCTCGATGCGGCGCAGATCCTGGATCGAGTCGATCCACTTGAAGCAGAAATCGGCCTTCTTCTTGATCGAGTCGATGTTCTCCACCGCGGCGAACGCCTTGGCGCGCTCGGCCGGGTCCGGCAGGTAGTTGTCGAGCAGGGTCAGGTAGAACTGCACGTGCAGCGCTTCCTCGTACAGCTGCCGCGACAGGTACATGCGCGCTTCGGGCGCGTTGAGGTGCTGGTACAGGTTCAGCACCAGGTTGTTGGAGACGATGGAGTCGCCGGTGGCGAAGAACGCGACCAGGCGGTGGATCAGGTGGCGGTCGGCCGGCGACATCTTCGAGTGCAGGTCGGTGATGTCGATCTGGAAGTTGATCTCCTCCACCGTCCAGGTGTTCTTGATGGCGTTGCGGTACATCTCGTAGAACTGCGGGTAGCGCATCGGCCGCAGGGTCAGTTCGAAACCGGGGTCGAGCAGCAGCTGACGGGGCTTGTCGGACATGGGGGTTCCTTGTTTCGGTTCGGGCGCACCGCCGCGGGGCAATGGGTACGCGTGCAGGCAGGGTCGCCGGCTGGAAGGTGCCGCCATCCGCTATGCGGACGGCGGCGCTCCAGGTCTTACTGGCAGGCTTCGCAGGCTTCCGGGTTTTCCAGCGAGCAGGCCACCGCGTCGACCGGGGTGTAGCTGCTCACGGTGGTCTTGGTGATCCTGGTCGCCGGGCGCGAACGCAGGTAGTAGGTGGTCTTGATGCCCTGCTTCCACGCGTACATGTACATGGACGACATGGCGCCGATGTTCGGGCTTTCCATGAACAGGTTGAGCGAGGCCGACTGGTCGATGAACGCGCCGCGGTCGGCGGCCATGTCGATCAGCGCGCGCATCGGCAGTTCCCACGCGGTGCGGTAGACCTGGCGCAGCGCCTCGGGGATCTGCACCACGCCCTGGATCGAACCTTCGGCCAGCTTGATCGCATCGCGCATCTCCGCGGTCCACAGGCCCAGCTTCTTCAGTTCGGTGACCAGGTAGCGGTTGACCTGCAGGAAGTCGCCGGACAGGGTCTCGCGCTTGAACAGGTTGGACACCTGCGGTTCCACGCACTCGTAGCAGCCGGCGATCGAGGCGATGGTCGCGGTCGGGGCGATGGCGATCATCAGCGAGTTGCGCAGGCCGTGCTGCTTGATGCGGGCGCGCAGCGCGTCCCAGCGCTCGCCGTCTTCCGGCACCACGTTCCAGGCGTCGAACTGCAGCTCGCCGGCGGCGGCGCGGGTATCGGCGAAGGACGGATGGCGGCCGCGCTCCTGGGCCAGCTCGCACGAGGTCTCCAGGGCGTGGAAGTAGATCGTCTCGGCGATCCTCTTCGACAGCGCGCGGGCCTCGGCGCTGTCGAACGGCAGGCGCTTGCGGAAGAACACGTCCTGCAGGCCCATGCAGCCCAGGCCGACCGGGCGCCAGCGCAGGTTGGCGCGGCGCGCGGTCTCGATCGGGTAGAAGTTCAGGTCGATCACGCGGTCGAGCTGGCGCACGGCCAGGCGCACGGTCTCGGCCAGCTTGTCGTAGTCGAACTCGTCGTGCTCGTCGAAGTGGTTGCCCAGGTTGATCGAACCCAGGTTGCACACCGCGGTCTCCTCGGCCGAGGTCACTTCCAGGATCTCGGTGCACAGGTTGGACAGGTGGATCACGTTGCCCGGGCGCAGGGTCTGGTTGCTGGCGCGGTTGCACTTGTCCTTGAAGGTCATCCAGCCGTTGCCGGTCTCGGCCAGGGTGCGCATCATCCGCGCGTACAGCTTGCGCGCCGGGATGGTCCGCGCGGCCTTGCCCTGGGCTTCGGCCTGCAGGTAGGCCTGCTCGAAGGCCTCGCCGTAAAGATCGGTGAATTCGGGCACCACGCGCGGATCGAACAGCGACCATTCCTGGTCGGCCTCCACCCGCTGCATGAACAGGTCCGGCACCCAGTTGGCCAGGTTGAGGTTGTGGGTGCGGCGGGCCTCGTCGCCGGTGTTGTCGCGCAGTTCGAGGAAGTCCTCGATGTCGGCGTGCCAGGTTTCCAGGTACACGCAGGCCGCGCCCTTGCGCTTGCCGCCCTGGTTGACCGCGGCGACCGAGGAGTCGAGCGTCTTCAGCCACGGCACGATGCCGTTGGAGTGGCCGTTGGTGGACTTGATCAGCGAACCGCGCGAACGCACGCGGGTGTAGCTCACGCCGATGCCGCCGCTGAACTTGGACAGCTGGGCGATGTCGCCGTACTTGGCGTAGATCGATTCCAGCGAATCCTGCGGCGAGTCCAGCAGGAAGCACGAGGACAGCTGCTCGTGGGTGGTGCCGGAGTTGAACAGCGTCGGCGAGGACGGCAGGTAGTCCAGGTTGCCCATGCGCTTGTACAGCGCCAGGGTCTCGGGCACGTCCTCGCTGAGCGCGCTGGCGATGCGCAGGAAGAACTGCTGCGGGGTCTCGATGACCTTGCGGGTGTGCGGATGGCGCAGCAGGTAGCGGTCGTACAGGGTGCGCAGGCCGAAGTAGTCGAAGTTCCGGTCCAGCGACGGGTCGATGGCGTCGTTGAGCTTGCGCGCGTTGGTCTGCACGAAATCGAGCAGGCGGTCGTTGATCAGCCCCACTTCGTGGCCGCGGCCGACCGACTGCGAGAAGGCGTGGATCTCCTGGCCGGACACTTCCTTGGCGATGAAGTTGGCCAGCAGGCGCGCGGCCAGGCGGCCGTATTCGGGTTCCTCGCCGATCAGCAGCGCGGCGGTGCGGATGGACAGTTCGTCCAGTTCCTGGGTGGTGGCGCCGTTGTACAGGCCGGAGATGGTGCGGGTGGCCACCCGCATCGGGTCCACCGCGTGCAGGCCCTCGCAGCAGCGCTGCACGGCGCGCACGATCTTGTTCAGGTCCACCAGTTCGGTGCTGCCATTGCGCTTGGTGACGCTCATGGCGGTGGCCGTGGGCGGCGAGGTCAGCAGGAAACCGGCTTCGTCCGGGGCGACGGCGGGGGATGTTTCGATCGGGTTCACGGCGGCTTGCTCCATGGCGTGATGCACGCGGCGGCCTGCCCCTCGCAGGTGCCAGGGCCGGCAGCGGATCGACAGCATGGGGACGCGGTGTCGCAGCAGCCGCGACACGCGGACTGACGCCCGCGAACGGCTCCTGTGCACCAGCCATCTCCCCCCGGAGATTCCGCGGCCGGCACCGCGCGGTGTGCTTCGCGCGGTCGTCGGCAGGTCTTCGGACTCAAGGGCGCAAAGGCGACCGCCTTTTCCTACCCGCCGCTTCCCGGGCGCATGGCGCGCCCAGTGCTTGATGGCGGGATCGTTCCCTATTACCGCTGCGGGGCAGTGCCGGACTCCGCCGCAAGGCGTCACCGGGCTTCCCGTATTAATCCGGCGGGTAGCAACCGCCAGAACCGACAGCCACAAGATAGTGGGGGCATGTAGCGGGGTCAACACCAAATCTTGTGGATACCTGCCTGAGCCTTGGCACGCAAGGATTCCGCCTGGCGGCCGCCGGCAAGGCCGTGGCGCCCCGTCCAAAGCGGTTGCGCAGTCAAGCCCCGGACCGCCCTGGAAGACCGCATTCCGGCCACCTGTTCACCCTCTCTGGCGCCAGAGCCATGACCCGGGTCACCGTGACTTCCGGGCGAGGCCAGGCGGGCGCCGGCGCGGGGATAGTGCCGGCAACGCCTTCCCGGGAGTTCCCATGCGCCGCCTCGCCGCCATCCTGCTGGTCCTGCTGCCCTTGGTTACCCAGGCCGGCGAGGTCGGGACGCAACGGCTCTCCCCGACCCGTTGCGGGGTGGGAACGGACTACGACGTCCTGGTGGACGGCGGCGGCATCTGGCTGCGCCGGCACGACGCCCTGCCGCGCGAGATCGTCTTCCATGACGGCGAACTGAGCATCGATGGCCGGATGCAGGCGGTGAGCGGCGACGACGCGCAGCGCCTGCGGGCGCTGGAGGCCGGCGTACGCCAGCTGATGCCGGCGGTGCGACGTCCCCCCGGTTTTGAGTAGCGCGGCGATCTGGAGTCCAATTCCCCAGAGTAAGGAGATTGGACGTGAAGAAGCGCTTTTCCGAAGAGCAGATCATCGGCTTCCTGCGTGAGGC
>NZ_JAPCHY010000019.1 GCF_026107455.2 Xanthomonas chitinilytica
TCGGAAGTGAAACGCAGCTGCGCCGATGGTAGTGTGGCTCAAGCCATGCGAGAGTAGGTCATCGCCAGGGGCTTTACCCCCAAACCCCCGCAGCTCACGCTGCGGGGGTTTGCTTTTTTTGGGGCCCGATACATGGCGGACCACGCTGCCGCCTGGAAACAACCGCCACCACCCGTAGAGCGGGGCTTGCCCCGCTGCTCAGGCTGCCTCGACAACGCCCCAGCGCGGCAAGCCCCGCTCTACGCTTGATCCCGCTGCCTGGAGCGATCGACCGCTGCGCGGTGAAGATCAGCGTTGCTGCGGGTGGTGCCGGGTCCGGTGCCAGCCTGGCATGGATCCGCTCCATCTCGATCCAGTCCCGCGCCGAGGCCACCGCCGAGATGAACGGCTTGCCGTGGATCACGTGCATTGGCGCTTGGGCGCGATCGACCCGGCAAGGCCCGCAACGCCAGAGAAACAGGTTCACGTCAAAGGGAAGCCAGACGGGGATCGCGGGACGATCCGCCAGGTGAAAGGCAGGCTGCATCAATGACATCAAGGGCTTCTGGAGTAGCGGGGCCTGCGCTTGGGCGAGGTTTACTGCCGTTATGCCTACGGGCACGAAAGCCTCGAGCCCGGCCGTCGGTCGATGAAGCAGATTTCGACCAGGAACCCGGACGTGGCTTTGGCGATGAAGCGGGTCGCCGGAGTCGTGGGCATGGAGGGTGCCGGACGCACGCTTGCCGGAAAAGTCAGGAGTCACCAAAGAAAAAGCCCCGCATGGGCGGGGCTTTTCGCATGTCTTGCTTCTCGATGCGCTCAGCGCTTCATCGAGCTGAAGAACTCGTCGTTGGACTTGGTGTTCTTCATCTTGTCCAGCAGGAATTCCATCGCCGCGATCTCGTCCATCGGGTGCAGCAGCTTGCGCAGGATCCAGATCTTCTGCAGCAGTTCCGGTTCGATCAGCAGGTCCTCGCGGCGGGTGCCGGAGCGGTTGATGTCGATGGCCGGGTAGACGCGCTTTTCGGTGATGCGGCGGTTCAGGTGCACTTCGCTGTTGCCGGTGCCCTTGAATTCCTCGTAGATCACCTCGTCCATCTTCGAGCCGGTTTCGACCAGCGCGGTGGCGATGATGGTCAGCGAGCCGCCTTCCTCGACGTTGCGCGCGGCGCCGAAGAAACGCTTCGGGCGGTGCAGGGCGTTGGCGTCGACACCGCCGGTCAGCACCTTGCCGGAGCTGGGCACGACGTTGTTGTAGGCGCGGGCCAGGCGGGTGATGGAATCCAGCAGGATCACCACGTCCTTCTTGTGCTCGACCAGGCGCTTGGCGCGCTCGATCACCATTTCGGCCACCTGCACGTGGCGTGCGGCCGGCTCGTCGAAGGTGGAGGAGACCACTTCGCCGCGCACGGTGCGCTGCATTTCGGTCACTTCTTCCGGACGCTCATCCACCAGCAGCACGATCATGTGCACTTCGGGATGGTTGGTGGTGATGGCGGTGGCGATCTGCTGCATCATCATCGTCTTGCCCGCCTTGGGCGGGGAGACGATCAGCGCACGCTGGCCTTTGCCCTGCGGCGCCATCAGGTCGAGGATGCGGCCGGTGATGTCTTCCGACGAGCCGTTGCCACGTTCCAGGGTGAAGCGCTTGCGCGGGAACAGCGGGGTCAGGTTCTCGAACAGGACCTTGTTCTTCGACGCTTCCAGCGGCTCGCCGTTGATGGTGTCCACGATCGACAGCGCGAAGTAGCGCTCGCCGTCCTTGGGGAAGCGGATGCGGCCGGACAGGTGGTCGCCGGTGCGCAGGTTGAAGCGGCGGATCTGGCTGGGCGAGATGTAGGTGTCGTCCGGGCCGGCCAGGTAGCTGGCTTCGGCCGCGCGCAGGAAACCGAAGCCGTCGGGCAGGATTTCCAGCACGCCATCGGCGGCGACGCCGTCGCCGTGGCGGGTCAGTACCTTGAGCAGGGCGAAGATGACGTCCTGCTTGCGGGCACGGGCCACACCCTCGGAGATCTGCAGCTGCTCGGCGATTTCCAGCAGCTTCTGCGCCGGCATGCGCTTGAGGTCGCTCAACGAATAGACCGGGAAGCCTTCCGGTACCGTCGGCAGCTGTCGTGGTGCGAACGGCTGTTCGTTGCCATTGTCGGCGGGCAGGCCACCGTCATCGCGGAAACGCTCGCGGTTGCGGTCGCGGCGGTTGCGGAAACGGTCGCGGCGGTTGCCCTGTCCCTGTCCCTGGCCGCCCTGTTGCGCCTGGCCTTGGCCCTGGCGCTGCGGGTTGCCGCCATCGCGGGATTCGCCGGCATCCTGGCCGCCGCCGGACTGGGCCGGCGCATTGCCATTGTCGTGGCTCGGTGCGGAGGCTGCCGGTGCAGCAGGGGCTTCGCTCGTGGTCGGAGCGGGGGCCGGCGCAGCCGGCAATGGCAGCGCGGGTTGTGCGGGGGCGGGCGCGGCGCTGCCGCCGGCATCCACGGTTTCGGTCGCCTTGCTGGCGCGCGGCTTGCGCACGCGCTTCTCGACGGGCGCGTCGGCGCTCCCGGTTTCGGAAGGAGTATTCTCGGACAAGTGCTTGATTCCTCGCTAAGACGTGCGAGCGCCCTGCAGGGCGGCGAACTGGTTGGGAAAGGTCTAGAAGAGAGTTCGTCTAGAGGGTGCGGCGCGCGAATGCGGCCGGATGTACCGACACTAACACCGCCTCGCGGCGAGGCGCAAGCCACGGGCGGAAGTCGTTGGGCCGGGAGACGGCTTGGCCCGGGGCAGCCGGCGGTGGCACCGCCGGCCAGGGGCCGGATTCAGCCGGCCAGGGTCTTGTCGATCATCTGGGTCAGCTGACCCTTGCCGACGGCGCCGATCTGGGTGGCCTGGATCTGGCCATCCTTGAACAGCAGCAGCATCGGGATCGAACGCACGTGGTACTTGATCGCCGTGGCGCGGTTGTCGTCCACGTTGACCTTGGCGACCTTCAGCTTGCCCGCGTAGGTATCGGCCAACTCGTCGAGCACCGGGGAGATCATCTTGCACGGGCCGCACCATTCCGCCCAGAAATCCACCAGGACCGGTTCACCGGATTGCAGGACGGCGCTGTCGAAATCGGCATCGCCGACGTGTAAAACCTTATCGCTCACTTGGAGAGTCTCCTGGGGTAATGCGACTGCCCATGCCGGGTTGGCCGTCGCATTGCGGTAAACTGGGGCATTGCGCGGACGGTATGGGCCAAGCCCAGGAGTCGCGCGACCCGGCGCAGGGGCCGCAGTGTGCGACGGTGCCGGAGACGATGCAAGCCGCCCCGCAACCTCTGGCGGGCTGGCCCTACCAAGACGGAATGATGAGCGACAAACCGCTGACCGATGTAACTTTTTCCTCCTTCGACCTGCAACCGGCGCTGTTGGCCGGGCTTGAAGGAGCCGGCTTCACCCGCTGCACGCCGATCCAGGCGTTGACCCTGCCCGTGGCCCTGCCGGGAGGCGACGTCGCCGGGCAGGCGCAGACCGGCACCGGCAAGACGCTGGCGTTCCTGGTGGCGGTGGTGAACCGCCTGCTCAGCCGCCCGGCGCTGGCCGACCGCAAGCCGGAGGATCCGCGGGCGCTGATCCTGGCGCCGACCCGCGAGCTGGCGATCCAGATCCACAAGGATGCAGTCAAGTTCGGCTCCGATCTGGGCCTGCGCTTCGCGCTGGTCTACGGCGGCGTCGACTACGACAAGCAGCGCGAACTGCTGCAGCAGGGCGTGGACGTGATCATCGCCACGCCCGGCCGCCTGATCGACTACGTCAAGCAGCACAAGGTGGTCTCGTTGCACGCCTGCGAGATCTGCGTGCTGGACGAAGCCGACCGCATGTTCGACCTGGGCTTCATCAAGGACATCCGCTTCCTGCTGCGGCGCATGCCCGAGCGCACCACCCGGCAGACGCTGCTGTTCAGCGCCACCCTCAGCCACCGCGTGCTGGAGCTGGCCTACGAGCACATGAACGAGCCGCAGAAGCTGGTGGTGGAGACCGAGAGCATCACCGCCGCGCGCGTGCGCCAGCGCATCTACTTCCCGGCCGACGAGGAGAAGCTGCCGCTGCTGCTGGGCCTGCTGTCGCGCAGCGAGGGCGCGCGCACCATGGTGTTCGTCAACACCAAGGCGTTCGTCGAGCGCGTGGCGCGTTCGCTGGAGAAGGCCGGCTATCGCGTCGGCGTACTGTCCGGCGACGTGCCGCAGAAGAAACGCGAGAGCCTGCTCAAGCGCTTCCAGGCCGGCCAGCTGGAAATCCTGGTGGCCACCGACGTGGCTGCGCGCGGCCTGCACATCGACGGCATCAAGTACGTCTACAACTACGACCTGCCGTTCGATGCCGAGGACTACGTGCACCGCATCGGCCGTACCGCGCGGCTGGGCGAGGAGGGCGATGCGATCAGCTTCGCCTGCGAACGCTACGCGATGGGCCTGCCGGACATCGAGGCCTACATCGAGCAGAAGATCCCGGTCGAAGCCGTCACCAGCGAACTGCTGACCCCGTTGCCGCGCGCCCCGCGTGCGCCGTTGCCCGAGGGCGACGACGAGGCCGGCGAAAGCGTGGGCGAGATCTTCCGCGAGGCGCGCGAGCAGCGCGCCGCCGAGGAGGCGCGCCGGGGTGGTGGCCGTGGCGCCAAGCCGGGAGCCGGTCGTGGCGAGCGTCGCAGCGAGGGCGAGCGGGGTGCCGACGGCAAGCCGCGCCGCCGCCGCAAGCCGCGCCCCCAGGGCGAGGAAGGGCAGGTGGTTGCCGCCGCCGCGAAGCCGGAGCCGCAGGAAGCGGCGGCTCCGGACACGATCGAAGGTGCGGGGTCGGAAACGCGTGCACCGCGCAAGCGCCGCCGCCGCCGTCATGGCCGCCCGCTGGAAGGCGCCGATGTCGCCGCCACCGCGCCGGTACCGGCAGCGCCGGTGCAGGTGCCGGCCAAGCCGGTGCGCGCGGCGGTGGACAGCGATTCGTTCCTGACCCGCCTGGGCCGCAAGATCCGGCGCATGCTTTCCAGCAACTGACGATCGGCAGATGAGCATCGTGTCCGCGATCCGGCGCGATGCATTTACGCCATGCTCCGGCATAATCGGCGCATGAGCGTTCTGCGTTTCGACAATGTCAGCAAGCAATATGCCGGCGGCCACCAGGCATTGGTGGACGTCAGCTTCGAGGTGGCGGCCGGCGAGATGCTGTTCGTCACCGGCCATTCCGGCGCCGGCAAGAGCACGCTGCTGAAACTGATCCATCTCAGCGAGCGGCCCAGCCGCGGCGCGGTGGTGTTCGCCGAGCGCAACCTGCTCAAGGTCCGCGGCAACCGCGTCGCGCTGCATCGGCGCGAAGTCGGCGCGGTCCACCAGGACCATCGCCTGCTGCTGGACCGCAGCATCGCCGAGAACGTGGCGCTGCCGCTGATCCTGCGCGGCACCCGCCGTGGCGACATCGGCAAGCGCGTGCGTTCGGTGCTCGAACGCATGGGCCTGGGCCACCGCGAGAAGGCGCTGCCGTCGCAGTTGTCGGCCGGCGAGCAGCAGCGCGTGGGCATCGCCCGCGCGATCGTCGGCGAACCGAAGCTGCTGGTGGCCGACGAGCCGACCGGCAACCTGGACCCGACCCTGGCTGCGGAGATCATGGCGCTGTTCGCCGAACTGCCCGGCCGCGGCACCAGCGTGCTGGTGGTCAGCCACGACCTGCCGCTGCTCAAGCGCATGCGCAAGCGCGTGCTGATCCTCGACCACGGCCGCCTGGTCGACGACATCTCGCCGCAGGACCTGGCCGAATGAGCAGGCCCGCCAATACCGGAGCCGCCGCTCCCTCGCGCCTGGGCGTCTGGTTCGACCACCATCTGCACAGCATCGTCTTCAGCCTGGGTCGCGCCGTGCGCAAGCCGTGGGCGACGCTGCTGACCGTCGCGGTGATGGCGCTGGCGCTGGCGTTGCCGCTGGGTCTGTCGATCGCGCTGGACAACCTCAAGCATTTCACCGGCAGCGTGCAGCAGTCGCGCGACATCAATCTGTTCCTGAAGCCCGCCGTGGACGCGGCGGCGGCCGAGCGCGTGGCCGAGACCCTGCGTGGCCGCGCCGATGTCGCCGCGGTCGCGCTGCGCACGCCCGAGCAGGGACTGGCCGAGCTGCGCGACAACGCCGGGCTGGGTGATGCCATCGCCGCGTTGGACGACAATCCGCTGCCGACGCTGTTGATCGTCACCCCGGCCGGCGACGACGACGCGCGCCTGGCGCAGTCGCTGCAGGGGTTGCCGCAGGCCGACCTGGTGCAGCACGACGCGCTGTGGCGCAAGCGCCTGGACGGCTGGCTGGGCTTCGGCTCGCGGCTGGTGCAGGTGCTGTCGGTGCTGCTCGGCCTGGGCGCGATCCTGGTGGTGGGCAATACCGTGCGCCTGGACATCCAGTCGCGGCGCGAGGAAATCGGCGTGCTGCAGCTGCTGGGCGCCAGCGACGGCTTCATCCGCCGCCCGTTCCTGTACCTGGGAACCTGGTACGGGCTCGGCGCCGGCGCGCTGGCGTTGGCGCTGATCGGCGCTTCCGGGCTGGCACTGCGGCCGCCGCTGGCGGCGCTGTCGCAGAGCTACGGCAGCCCGTTCGTGCTGCACGGACTGGACCTGCTGCACTCCGCGCTGGTCCTGGCAGGCACCGCGCTGCTCGGCTGGCTGGGGGCATGGCTGGTGGCCGGGCACTTCCTGCGGCAGACTCGCCCGACCGAAACCTGAGGCCCGCATGTCCAAGCACGATCTCAAGCATCTGATCAGCGACGCCCCACGGGTGATGGTGGCCGACGGCTCCAAGCTGGTGCGCAAGCTGATCGCCGACGTGTTGCGGCGCGACCTGCCGGGCGTGGAGGTGGTGGGCTGCGCCAGCATCGAGGAGGCACGCCAGGCATTGGCGGCCGGCCCGGTGAACCTGGTCACCACCTCGCTGGCACTGCCGGACGGCGACGGCCTGGCGCTGGCGCGCAGCGTGCGCGAAGCCGCCGGGCAGGCCTACGTGCCGGTGATCGTGGTGTCCGGCGACGCCCAACAGCACCTGGAGGAACGCCGCTTCACCGAATTCGTCACCGACTACTTCGACAAGTCGCTGGGCCACGAGGCGCTGGCGACCTTCATCCGCGGCTACGTCCAGCCCGAGCCGATCCCCGGCGCCACCATCCTCTACGTCGAGGACAGCCGGGTGGTGGCCGAGGCGACCAAGCGCATGCTCGAACGGCAGGACCTGCGCGTGGTGCACGTACTGACCGCCGAGGACGCCTTCGCCCTGCTGACCGCCGAGTCGCTGGGCCGTACCAGCCACCGCATCGACCTGGTGCTGACCGACGTCACCCTGAAGGGCGAACTCAACGGCCGCGACGTGGTACAGCGTATCCGCATCGATTTCGGCTACGGCAAGCGCCGCCTGCCGGTACTGGTGATGACCGGCGACAGCAACCCGCACAACCAGTCCGAGCTGCTGCAGGCCGGCGCCAACGACCTGGTGCAGAAGCCGATCGAAGAGCGGCTGCTGGTGACCAAGGTGCTGTTCCAGCTGCGGCTGGCGCGCCTGAACGCACAGCCGGTGATGCTGTGAGCGGCAACGACGCCCAGGCCCGGATCCAGCTGGAGCCGGGCTGGAAGGCGCAGGTCGGCGACTGGCTGCTGCGTCCGGAAATGCGCGAGCTGTCGGCATTCCTGCGCCAGCGCAAGGCCGCCGGCGCGCATGTATTCCCGCCGGGGCCGCAGATCTTCGCCGCCTTCGACGCCACCCCGTTCGAGCAGGTCAAGGTGGTGATCCTCGGCCAGGACCCGTACCACGGCCGTGGCCAGGCGCACGGCCTGTGCTTCTCGGTGATGCCGGGGGTGCCGGTGCCGCCCTCGCTGCTCAACATCTACAAGGAGCTGCAGACCGACCTGGGCATCGCGCCGCCGGACCACGGCTGCCTGCTGCCGTGGGCGCAGCGCGGCGTGCTGCTGCTCAACGCGGTGCTGACGGTGGAGGAGGGGTGCGCCGGCTCCCACCAGGGCAAGGGCTGGGAGGGTTTCACCGACCATGTGGTCGATACCCTCAACCGCGAGCGCGAGGGCCTGGTGTTCCTGCTGTGGGGCAGCTACGCCCAGGCCAAGGGCAAGGTCATCGATACCCGTCGCCACCGCGTGCTGAAGGCGCCGCATCCTTCGCCGCTGTCGGCGCACCGCGGCTTCCTCGGCTGCCGGCATTTCTCGGCCGCCAACGAATACCTGGCCCGGCGCGGCAATGCGCCGATCGACTGGTCGCTGCCGCCGCGCGCCACCGTGGAAGCGGCGCTGGCCGCCGGCTGAACGGGCGCCGGCTGTCATCATCCGGCGACGGAGAACGGGCTAGGATGGGACAGATGGCTGCAACGTTCCGGCAACGGCTGGACGGCGCGGCGAAAACCAGCCAAACGCGACAAAATTGGAACACTGGAACTTTTTCTGTACCCAGCAGTCCAATTGTCCGACTGCTAAGATGAGGTCCTATGAGCCAGAACACCTCCACTGCCCTTGTGGCGAACAATCTCCCGATTCCCAGCGCGCTCGGTTCGCTGGATGCCTACATCGGTGCCGTGCACCAGATCCCGGTGCTGTCGGTCGATGAGGAACAGAAGCTGGCCCGCCGTTTCCGCGACGACGAGGACCTCGATGCCGCGCGCGAACTGGTGCATTCGCACCTGCGCTTCGTGGTGCACGTGGCCCGCGGCTACAACGGCTACGGCCTGCCGCTGGGCGACCTGATCCAGGAAGGCAACATCGGCCTGATGAAGGCGGTCAAGCGCTTCGACCCGGACATGGGCGTGCGCCTGGTCAGCTTCGCGGTGCACTGGATCCGCGCCGAGATGCACGAGTTCATCCTCAAGAACTGGCGCATCGTCAAGGTCGCCACCACCAAGGCGCAACGCAAGCTGTTCTTCAACCTGCGCAAGTCCAAGACCCGCCTGGGCTGGTTGAACGCGGCCGAGGTCAGCGCGGTGGCCAAGGATCTCAACGTCTCCGAGCGCGAAGTGATGGAGATGGAATCGCGCCTGTCCGGCCGCGACATCGGTTTCGATGCGCCCTCGGACGAGGACGACGACCATGCGCCGCCGTCGCCGGCCGCCTACCTGGTGGCGCGCGACGAGGACCCGTCGCAGGCCTACGAGCGTGCCGACAGCGAGGACAACCAGTTGCGGCTGCTGCGCGAGGGGCTGGCGGAACTGGACCAGCGTTCGCGCGACATCATCAGCCGCCGCTGGCTGGATGCCGACAGCAAGGTCACGCTGCAGGAACTGGCCGACGAGTACGGCGTATCGGCCGAGCGCATCCGCCAGGTCGAGGCCAACGCGCTGAAGAAGATGAAGGCGCTGTTCACCGCGTGAGCGCGGCGGCATCGCCGAATGCAGAGGAAAGGCCGGTCGTCCCGGGCCTTTCCTGTTTCCGGGCGCAGCGCCCGTTCCATGGAGGACGTGATGAAAGGCTCCTGTCTTTGCGGCGCGATCGAGGTGGTGGCCGCCGACCATGCCGGGATCGGCCTGTGCCATTGCAGCATGTGCCGACGCTGGTCGGGCGGTCCGATGTTCGCCGTGCATTGCGGTAGCGACGTGCGTTTCGAGGGCGCGCAGCCGACCGCGTACCGGTCCTCGGACTGGGCCGAGCGCGGCTTCTGCGCGGCCTGCGGCACCCACCTGTTCTATCGCCTGCTGCCGACCGGCGAATACGCGCTGCCGGCCGGCCTGTTCCAGCAGCAGGACTTCCGGCTCGACAGCCAGATCTTCATCGACGAGAAGCCGGGGTTCTACGCGCTGGCCAACGAGACGGAGATGCTGACCGGGCAGCAGGTGTTCGAGCAGTTCGCCGCCGGCGGCGACTGAGGGCGCCGGCCGGCCGCGGTGGCGGGGTTCGCGCTCAGTCGCGCGGCCGGTCGTGCTCGTTGCCGTCCTCGGCATCGCCGAGGATGATCCGCGCGCCGCGCTGGTAGCTCCAGTAGGCCCACGCCCAGTTGAGCAGCACCACCAGCCGGTTGCGGAAGCCGATCAGGAAGAACACGTGCGCGGCCAGCCAGAACCACCAGGCCAGCAGCCCGGACAGCTTCATCCGGCCGAGATGGACGATGGCGGCCATGCGGCCGATGGTGGCCAGGTTGCCGAAGTCGCGATAACGGAAGGCGGCCGGTGCCGGCTTGCCGGCCAGCCGCGCCCGGATCACCTCGGCCACGTACCGCCCCATCTGTTTGGCGGCCGGCGCCACGCCGGGCACCGGGGTGCCGTCGGCCTGGCGCAGCGTGGCCAGGTCGCCGGCGACGAAGATCTGCGGATGGCCTTCCACGGTCAGGTCCGGCTGCACCGGTACGCGCCCGGCGCGGTCCAGCGGCACCTCCAGCGTACGTGCCAGCGGCGAGGCGGCCACGCCCGCCGCCCAGACCACGGTACGCGCGGCGATGAAGCGATCGCCCAGATGGAAGCCATCCTCGCCGATGTCGCTCACCGGCGTGCCGGTCAGCACCTCCACGCCCAGCCGTTCCAGCTGCCGCCGCGCCTTCAGCGACAGCACCTCGGGGAACGAGGACAGCACGCGCGGGCCGGCTTCCACCAGCCGCACCCTGGCCGAGGCCGGGTCGATGTGGCGGAACTCGTTGCGCAGCGTGTGCCGCGCGATCTCGGCCAGGGTGCCGGCCAGTTCCACCCCGGTCGGGCCGCCGCCGACGATGGCGAAGCTCAGCCACGCCGCCTTGCGCGCCGGGTCGGGTTCGGCCTCGGCGCGCTCGAACGCCAGCAGCAGCTTGCGCCGCAGCGCCAGCGCGTCGTCGAGCGTCTTCAGTCCCGGCGCATGGCGCGCCCAGCGGTCGTTGCCGAAGTAGGCGTGGGTGGCGCCGCTGGCCACCAGCAGCAGGTCGTAGTCCAGCGTGCCGCCGTCGGCGAGCACGACCTGGCGTCGCTGCTTGTCGATGCGCACGACCTCGCCCAGCCGCACTTCGACGTTGCGCTGGCGGCCGAGGATGTGGCGCAGCGGCGCGGCGATGTCCGGCGCCGACAGCCCGGCGGTGGCCACCTGGTACAGCAATGGCTGGAACAGGTGATGGTTGCGGCGGTCGACCAGGGTGATCCGCAACGCTGCCCCGGCCAGGGCGCGGGTCGCCCACAGGCCGGCGAAGCCGCCGCCGACGACCACCAGTTTCGGAACGGGATTGCGACTCATGCGGACTCCGGAAGCATCTGGCCGATGTGGGGATGGTAGCCGCTGGCGTGGACCGCGCCGTCACGACAGGCCCTCGCCGTCGCGGCTGCACCACGAGGGGAGCCAGGCAGCGGTGGCGCCCGCGCGGAAGTGCATTGCATCGTGTGCAGAGCGATGTCCGGCGCCCTTCGTCGAGCGTGCTTTCCGCGCATTGGATGCCGCGCGTTGCCGACCAGTCGGGACAGCAACGAGCAGTGGCGGCCGGTGGCGGTGGTCATGCGGTGGCCCACGGCGCGATACTGCGGCCTGACCCAGGCGATGGAGCCGAACATGAGCGAACCGGAAAAGCGCATCGCGTTGCTGGTCGATGCCGACAACGCACCGTCGGCGAAGATCGACGTGGTGCTGGCCGAGGTGGCGCGCTACGGCGTGGCCAACGTGCGTCGCGCCTACGGCAACTGGAAGAGCCCGCACCTGAAGGGTTGGGAATCGGTGCTGCACGAATACGCGATCCGGCCGATCCAGCAGTTCGCCTACAGCTCGGGCAAGAACGCCTCGGACATGGCGATGGTGATCGATGCGATGGACCTGCTGTACGCGCGCAACCTCGACGGCTTCGCCATCGTTTCCAGCGATGCCGACTTCACCCCGCTGGTGATGCGGCTGCTGACCGATGGGGTGAAGGTATACGGTTTCGGCGAGAAGAAGACCCCGCTGCCGTTCGTCAACGCCTGCTCCAAGTTCACCTACCTGGAAGCGCTGGGCGAGATGGCCGGGAGCGATGCCGGTGCCGAATCCAATGGCGATGCGCGGCCGCGCATGAGCAGCGCCGAACTGCGCCAGGACTCGCGGCTGGTGCAGATGCTGCGCAGCGCGGTGGCCGCGGCCGAGGGCGACGATGGCTGGGCGCACCTGGGACCGGTCGGCAGCCAGATCGGCAACCAGGCCTCGTTCGATTCGCGCAACTACGGCTACGGCAAGCTCAGCGACCTGATCGTGGCCACCGGTCTGTTCGAACTGAAGAAGGAAGGCAAGTCGTCCTATGTCCGTGTCCTGCCGAAGAAGCCGGCGGCCAAGCCGCGGCGCGGGAAGGCGGCGGCCGGCTAGCATGCGCGGCGGCCGGGCCGTCACCCGGCAGCCGGTTGCGGGCGCTGCGTTGGCCGTCGATGGCCGGCTGCGCCGCGGCCAAGGCGAGCGCCATCCCACCGGCCCACACATCCGCGTCTTCCTGCTCCCGAGGTACCGGCAAGCACGATGCGAACCCCGCGGCACCGTCGCCGCGCCACGGCCGCCATCGGCCATTCCAACGGGAATACCGCAATGCTGAAGATCTGGGGCCGCCACAATTCGAGCAACGTGCGCAAGGTGCTGTGGTGCGCCGAGGAGATCGGCCTGGCCTACGAATCGACCGAAGTCGGCGGTGCGTTCGGCGGCACCGATGCGCCGCAGTACCGGGCGATGAACCCCAACGGACTGGTACCGGCGATCGAGGACAATGGCCTGCCGCTGTGGGAGTCCAACGCCATCGTGCGCTACCTGTCGGCGCGCTATGCGCTGGGCACGCTGTTCCCGGAAGATCCGGCCGAACGCGCGCAGGGCGAGAAGTGGATGGACTGGACCACCTCGGCGTTCGCCGGTGCGTTCCGCGACCTGTTCTGGGGAATCGTGCGCACGCCGCCGCAGGAGCGCGATGCGGAGAGGATCGAGGCATCGCTGCGGAAGTCCGGCGAGCTGCTGGCGCTGGCCGATGCCGCCCTGGCCGTGCAGCCGTGGCTGTCGGGCGAGCGTTTCGCGATGGGCGACATTCCGCTGGGCAGCTTCGTCTATGCCTGGTTCGAGATGCCGGTCGTGCGGCCGGAACTGCCGCACCTGCACGACTGGTACCGGCGCCTGCAGCAGCGCCCGGCGTATCGCCGCGGAGTGATGACGCCGCTGACCTGAGTCAGTACAGGTCCATCGGGTCGACATCCAGCGACCAGCGCACGCGCCGCGCCAGCGGCAGCGCATGGATCGCGGGAACGACGGCATCGAGCAGCGCATGCAGCGGCCGCCGCTGCGGCACCGACAACAGCAGCTGCGTGCGCTGGAAGCCGGCACGGCGCGGCATCGGTGCCGGCATCGGGCCGTAGGCTTCCACGTCGGTGCCGGCCGGCAGCAGCGCGCGCACCGCGGCGAGGAAGTCGTTGGCCGTTTCCACCTGCTTGGCCTCGGCGCGCAGCAGCGCCAGGTGCGCGAACGGCGGGAAGCCGGCCGCCTCGCGCTGCGCCAGTTCGGCGTCGGCGAAGGCGTGGTAGCCGCCGTTGACCAGCGTTTCCAGCAGCGCGTTGCCGGGATGGTGGGTCTGCAGCCAGACCTCGCCGGGGCGCTCGGCGCGTCCGGCACGCCCGGCCACCTGGATCAGTTGCTGGGCGAGCTTCTCGCTGGCGCGGAAGTCGGCCGAGAACAGGCCCTCGTCGATGCCCACCACCACCACCAGGGTCAGCCTGGGCAGGTCGTGGCCCTTGGCCAGGATCTGGGTGCCGACCAGGATGCCGGGGGCGTCGCCGAGCGTGCGCAGGGTCTGTTCCAGCGCATCGCGGCGCGCGGTGGTGCCACGGTCGATGCGCAGCACCGGCACCTCGGGGAAGCTTTCCAGCAGGCGTTCTTCCAGCCGCTCGGTGCCGATGCCCTGCGGCTGCAACGCCAGGCTGCCGCAGGCCGGGCAGGCCAGCGGCACCGGTTGCCGCGCGCCGCAGTGGTGGCACTGCAGGCGGCGGCCGCCGGCATGCACCGTCATCGGCGTGCTGTGCAGCGGCGTGCTGCAGCGCTTGCAGGGAGCGGTCCAGCCGCAGTCGTGGCACAGCAGCACCGGGGCGTAGCCGCGGCGGTTCTTGAACACCAGCACCTGGCCGCCGGCCTGCAGGTGCTGGGCGATGCCGGCCATCACTTCCGGCGAAAGCCCGTCGCGCAGCGGGCGCTTGCGCACGTCGATGACGCGCACCGCCGGCGGCCGCGCATCGCCGGCGCGCTGCGGCAGGCGCAGGTGGCGGTAACGCCCGGCGCGGGCGTTGTGCAGCGATTCCAGCGACGGCGTGGCGCTGCCCAGGATCACCGGGATGTCCAGCGCCTTGGCCCGCACCAGGGCGAAGTCGCGGGCGTGGTAGCGGATGCCGTCCTGCTGCTTGTAGCTGCCGTCGTGTTCCTCGTCGACCACGATCAGCCCCGGTTGCGGCAACGGCGTGAACACCGCCGAACGGGTGCCGACGATCACCCGCGCCTCGCCGCGCCAGGCCGCGGCCCATACCCGCGCACGCTCGTTGTCGTTGAGTCCGGAATGCAGGACATGCACGGCGATCCCCAGGCGGCTGCGGAAGCGCGCCAGGGTCTGCGGGGTCAGGCCGATCTCCGGCACCAGCACCAGCGCCTGCCGGCCGCGGGCCAGGCAGGCGGCGATCGCCTGCAGGTAGACCTCGGTCTTGCCGCTGCCGGTGACGCCGTCGAGCAGGAACGGGGCGAACCCGCTGCTGGCCCGTATGGCGTCGATGGCGGCCTGCTGCTGCGGGTTGGCCTGCGGACCCGGCCGCGGTTGCACCGGTGCCGCGGTGGCGGCCACCGCGATGCGCTCGGCGCGGCCGTTCTTCTGCAGGGCGCGGGCGGCGCCGCGCCAGTCGTCCATCAGCGATTCGAGCCGGTCCTCGTCCACCGTGCCGTCGGCCAGCAGGGTGGCCAGCCGCTGCGGACGGGTGCCGGCGCGCAGCCTGTCGCGCTGGGCCAGGCCCTCGGCGGTGAGCCGCCAGGCCCAGCCATGGGTGTCGGGCAGGGGCTCGCCGCGCCGCAGCGGCGCCGGCAGCGCCGTGGCGATCACCTCGCCCAGCGGCGCGTGGGTATAGCGCGCCAGCCAGCGCAGCGAGTCGGCCAGTTCGCCGTGCAGCAGCGGGACCGGGTCGGCCCAGGCCAACGCCGGCCGCAGCGTGGCGGGGTCGTCGCTGTGGCCGATGGCGGCGACCACTCCGACCAGCTCGCGGGGCCCGAACGGCACCCGCAGCCGCCGCCCGACGTCGCCCTCGCCGGGGGCCGGGCCTTCGGGTGCGAGGTAGTCGAACAGTTGCGGCAGCGGTACCGGCAGGGCGACGCGAAGGGTGGGGCAGGCGGCGGGCATCGACGCAGTTTAGCCGGGCGGATGCTCGCCGGCGGAGGCGGCTACTTGCGCTCCATTGCTGTGCCGGCTGGCATAAATGGAATGTAAACACCCGTCACAATTGAAGATTTGGGCTTATCCACAAAATTTGTGGATAACTCTGTGCATCACCGCCTTGCTCCACGCCCCGAAGGCGTTCTCACAAGCCTCTCACTTGACTTGGTCAAAAAATCGCCACACGCATATTTCTTTTTAAATCATGTAGTTAGCTGTGAAACAATGTTGAAACCCGGGACGTTCCAGATTCCGGACGGCAATATCGTCACTACGTATTGACGCTGTGCACAACTTGCGGGTAGAGGGGGCTTCCGCGGGTTCAGCTTCCTTCGCCCTGGCCAGCGGCGAAGGTCCGTGGAGCGGGCCGCATCGCTATCATTCCGGCGATGACGGAGTTCCCATGACGGCTGCCCCCGCCCCCCTGTCGCCGGCTGCGGCCAGCACCCTTTCCGCGTTCCTGCGGGGCGTCGAACGCCGCGCGCTGGTCGTGGCCGAACTGCAGGCCGGCGATGCCGGCGCCGCCGAGCGCGCCGTGGCGGCGGCCATGCGCGCTTTCGCCAGCCACGCTGCCGGGTTGGCCATGGCCGACTGGCCGGGGCGCTTCTGGGGGCTGCTGGGCAATACCCCGCAATTGCGCGAGCCGGTGCAGCCCGGCCAGCGGCCCATGGCGATGGCCCATCTGTCGCAGCTGCCGGCGGGCGAAAGGCTGGCGCTGCTGCTGCGCATCGGCGCCGGCCTGGACGAGGTGCTGGCCGCGACGGTGCTCGGTGGGAGCGTGGCGGACTATCGGCAGGCCCTGGCCGATGCCTGCCCGCTGGATGCGGCCGGTCACCCGGATGCGGCCGCCTGGCGGGTACTGGCCGAACAGGTGCAGCTGCAGGTACGCGAGCTGGCGCCCGATCGCCTGGCGCAGCTGGCAAGGCTGCGCGAAGCGGCGCTCGCCGGTGGCGCGACGACGACTCCTGCGGCGACGCGCGCGGTTCCCGCGGCCGGCCCCGTCGCGCCCCGTCGGCGCGGCTACTGGGTCGCCGCGGCGCTGCTGCTGGCACTGCTGGCGGCCGGGGTGTGGTGGTGGCGCTCCGGTACCGGTACGCCACGGCTGGATGAGCCGCTGCCCGCACGCGACGGGGTGGTGGTGGACGCCGGCCCGGTGCAGGTCGAGGAACTGCCCGGCGCCGCGCCGCCGGCCAGGGCGCCGGCGGTCGATGGCCACGCCGCGAGCGATGCGGCGATGCTGGCCGATCCGGAACTGGCGCTGGCCCGCGATGCGGATTTCTACGCCTGGTTCGCCGCCGGCGGGCCGATTCCGGTGGACGAGTCGCAACCGCAGCCGACCCGGCCGGCGCCGGCCGCGGCCGGACTGGAGACGGTGGATGCCGAGGACTAGCCTGTTCTGCGCGTTGTTGTTGCTGTTGCCGGCGGCGCAGGCGGCATCGCCCAACCGCCTGCCCGCCATCGCCGAAGACGCTTCGGCAGCGTCGGCGGAGGCCCGGCAGGATCCGGCGCTGCACTGGTCGTCGCTGGCGCCCGCGCAGCAGCGCGCATTGCGGGCCGAGTACGCGGCCTGGCGCGCGCTGGACGAATCCGAGCGCCGGCACGTCCGCCAGGCGGCCACCGCGCTGGCGGCATTGCCGACGGAGCAGCGGCAGGCGTTGCGCGCCCGGTTCGAGGCGCAGGACCGGGTGCATCGCGACGGCTGGCGGCTGGGGCCGCGGCTGGGCGCGCTGTACCCGAAATTGCAGCCGCTGTTCGGCTACCTGCCCGATGCGCAGCGCGAACCGGCACTGGCGCTGCTGCGGCAACTGGACGACGAGCAGCTGGCGCTGCTGGTGCTGATCTCGCAGCGCACCCCGCCGCAGGAACGCGATGCGGTCCGCGCGCAGTTGCTGGCGACCACCGCGGCCACGCGCGATGCCTGGCTGCGCGCGAAGGTCGGGCACTGAGGGATCAGATGCGTGCCAGGCTGGCGATCACCAATCCGGTCGCGGCGAACGTCACCAGTGCGAAGTAGATCGATCCCAGCACGCCGTACTTCAGCAGCGTGAGCGGCCAGGACTGGCCGTAGACGCGCCGCTGCATCAGCAGCAGGTACAGCGGCATCCACAGGAACAGCAGCAGTTGCGCGCCGCCCAGCAGCCAGCCGCTCCACGGTGCCACGCCGGCCAGCGCGTCGCCGAGCAGCGACAGCAGCAGGATTGCCAGCAGGTCCAGGCAAAGGAACGCATGGCTGTAGATGGCCACCGCCAGGTGCTCTAGGTAGACGCGGCCGGTCTCCAGGTAGAACACCCGCAGCAGCAGCGCGAACAGCGGCACCAGCACGAACAGCACCGACGGCACCGAGGCCAGGAAGGCATTGACCAGCAATTGGGGGTTGTCGCGCAGCCGCGGCAGGTTCTGCTGCGCCTTGCCGATCTGGCGGTTGAGCCAGCGGTTGGCGAATTCCGGCAGCCAGCCGGCCTCGACCGGATTGGCCTGCGCATCCCAGGCACGGCCGTTCACGGTCATGATCGTGTCGCCGGCTTCCCGGGGTGCGGCCGCGCTCGGCGCCGCACGCAACTGCTCCAGGCGCCGGTCGGCTTCGGCGTCGACCTTGCCGATGGCGGTGTCCATGGCGCGCCGGGCCGCGCCCATGTTTTCCGGGAACGCCGCGCGGGCGGCGGCCAGGTCGTCGACCAGCGCGCGGCGGATGGCTTCCACTTCTTCGGGCGCATGCGCCTGGCGGAAGTCCTGGGCCGGCAGCGCGGCGGTCGCTGCCTCGGCATGCGCGGTGCCGGTCTCGATATGCACGGCCACGCGCGCGACGAAGAAGGTCAGCAGACTCAGCACCACGAACAGCCGCATTGGCTGCACGTACGGCACGCGCTTGCCGGCGAGATAGGCCGCGGCCACGCGGCCGGGCGCCATCAGCTCGCGCAAGGTGCGGAAGATGCGCCCGTCCAGGTGCCAGAACGACTCGAACACCTCTTCCACCGCGTGGCCGAAGCTGCGCAACGGGTTGTGCGCGGACTGGCCGCAGTGGTGGCAGAAATCGCCGGCCAGCGCCATGCGGCAGTTCTGGCAGTCGGCGGGCGGCGAGGGATGTTTACTCATCGGCAAGCGAATCTCCCGGGCGGTCGCGTAAGATAGCCGGCTGCCGCGACCCGGTGCCAGCGCTTCCGCGCCGACCGCAGTCCGCGCTCCGTCTCGTCCCAATGTCTACCGTTTCCGCTACGCCGCGCTTCGGCCAGGAAGTGCGCGCCACCGGCCTGCTCGCCCTGCCGCTGGTGCTGGGCCATGTCTCGACCGGCCTGATTTCCTTCGTCGACAACACCATCGCCGGCCATCACGGCACCGATACCTTCGCTGCGGTCAGCATCGGTACCGCGCTGCTGTGGCTACCGATGCTGGTGCCGATCGGCACGCTGATCTCGCTCACCGCTTCGGTCTCGCAGCTGCACGGCGCCGGCCGCGAGCGCGAGATCGGCCCGCTGTTCCGCCAGGCGCTGTGGCTGGGCGTGGGCCTGAGCGTGCTGATGTTCGCCTTCCTCAGCGTGGTGCCGTCGCTGCTGCCGGCGTTCGGCATCGCGCCGGACATCGTGCCCGGCGCCACCGGCTTCCTGCACGCGATCCGCTGGGGCGTGCCGGCGCTGACGCTGTACTTCTGCATGCGCTACCTCAGCGAAGGCATGCACTGGACCCTGCCGACCATGCTGCTCGGCTTCGGCGGCCTGCTGGTGCTGGGGCCGCTGGGCTACGCGCTGTGCAACGGCAGGTTCGGCTTCCCGGAAATGGGCGCCGAAGGCCTGGGCATCGCCTCGGCGGTGACGATGTGGGTGCAGGCGCTGTGCTTCGCCGGCTATCTGTGGAAGACCCGGCGGTTCGCCCACCTGCAGCTGTTCGGGCACTTCGAGCCGCCGCGCTGGAGCGCGATCCGGGACCTGCTGCGCACCGGCCTGCCGATCGGCATCACCGTGCTGATGGAGGGCGGGTTGTTCATCGTCACCGCGCTGCTGATCGGCCGCATCGGTGCGGTCGAGGCCAGCGCCCACCAGATCGCCATCAACGTCGCCCAGCTGTGCTTCATGATCCCGATGGGGGTGGCCGAGGCCACCACCGTGCGCGTGGGCCATGCGGTGGGCAGCAACGATCCGCTGGGCGTGCGCCGCGCCGCCTGGGCCGGCTATGCCATCGTGCTGGTGACGCAGATGCTGTCGATCACCGTGCTGCTGCTCGGCCATAACGCGGTGGTGCGGCTGTACACGGACGACCTGGCGGTGGCCGCGCTCGCGGCCACGCTGCTGCTGTACGCGGCCGCCTTCCAGTTCCCCGACGGTATCCAGGTGCTGTCGGCCGGCGCCCTGCGCGGGCTCAAGGACACCCGGGTGCCGATGTTCATCGCCATGTTCGCGTACTGGGGGCTGGGCATGCCGCTTGGTGCCGGGCTCGGCCTGGGCCTGGGCTGGGGCCCGCAGGGCATGTGGGTCGGGCTGATCGTCGGCCTGACCGCGGCGGCGGTGCTGATGGGCTGGCGGCTGCGGTTCAGCAGCCGGCGCATGCAGGCCCATCGGCACCCCTGACTTCAGGCGCATGCCGGCCACGCCGGCAACCGCTATCCTCACCCCAGCACACGGCATGCCGTCCCCACGGAGATTCCCATGAACCAACCCGCGCGCCGCAACCCCATCGCCGCCTTCTTCGTCGGCCTGTGGGACGTGATGAACTTCACCCGGCGGCTGATCCTCAACCTGCTGTTCTTCGGCCTGCTGTTCTTCCTGCTGCTGGTGTTCGTCATCGCACTGGGCAAGGGCACCGGGGTCAAGCCGCTGCAGGACCGCACCACCCTGGTGATCGCGCCGGAAGGGCGGCTGGTGGAGCAGTACAGCGCCGACCCGGTCAGCCGCGCGCTGGCCAAGGCGCTCGGCGACAAGAGCGTGGAGGAAATCCAGCTGCGCGACCTGATCCGCGCGCTGGAAGCGGCCCAGAACGACAAGAAGATCGAGCGCGTGCTGCTGCAGCTGGACAAGCTGCAGCCGTCCGGTTTCGCCTCCATGCGCGAAGTGGCCGCGGCGCTGCAGGCGCTGCGCGGCGCCGGCAAGCAGGTGGTGGCGTTCAGCGAGAACATGAGCCAGTCGCAATACCTGCTGGCCGCCCAGGCCGACGAGGTCTACCTCGACCCGATGGGCGGCATGGTGCTGGAAGGCCTGGGCCGCTACCGCCAGTACTTCCGCACCGGCCTGCAGGACAAGCTGGGCGTGGACGTGCACCTGTTCAAGGTGGGCGAATACAAGTCCGCGGCCGAGCCGTACGTGCTCGACGCCGCCTCGGCCGAGGCCAAGGAAGCCGACCTGTACTGGATGAACGATGTCTGGCAGCGCTACCTGGGCGACATCGCCGCCGCGCGCAAGCTCGACGCCGCGCAGCTGGCCGCCGGCATCGACACCATGCCCGAGGGCATCGCCGCCGCCGGCGGCGACCTGGCCCGCTTCGCGCTGCAGCAGAAGCTGGTGGACGGGCTGAAGACCCGCGAGGAAGTGGAGCAGCTGCTGGCCGAGCGCGGCGTGGCCGACGCCGATGCCGATGGCGGTTTCCGCAGCATCGACCTGGGCGGCTACCTGACCCAGCTCGACGCGCGCCGTTCGCCGATCGACAAGCGCCCGCAGGTGGCGGTGGTGGTGGCCGAGGGCGAGATCGCCGGCGGCGACCTGCCGGCCGGCCGCATCGGCGGCGTGTCGACCTCGGCGCTGCTGCGCCAGGCGCGCGACGACAAGGACGTGAAGGCGGTGGTGCTGCGGGTGGATTCGCCCGGCGGCGAGGTGTTCGCCTCCGAGCAGATCCGCCGCGAGATCGTCGCGCTCAAGGAAGCCGGCAAGCCGGTGGTGGTGTCGATGGGCGACCTGGCCGCGTCCGGCGGCTACTGGATCAGCATGAACGCCGACCGCATCTACGCCGACGAATCGACCATCACCGGTTCGATCGGCATCTTCGGCATGATCCCCAACATCACCCGCAGCCTGGGCAAGATCGGCGTGCACACCGACGGCGTGGGCACCACCCGCTTCGCCGGCGCGTTCGACATCTCGCGGCCGATGGACCCGGGCGTGGGCCGGGTGATCCAGTCGGTGATCGACAAGGGCTATGCCGATTTCACCGGCAAGGTGGCCGATGCCCGCAACAAGCCGGTCGAAGCGATCGACGAGGTCGCCCGCGGCCGCGTGTGGAGCGGGGCGCAGGCCAAGGAGCGCGGGCTGGTCGACGAGTTCGGCGGGCTCAAGGCGGCCGTGGCCGATGCCGCCAGCCGCGCCAAGCTGGGCGAAGCCGGCAAGTTCCGCGTGCGCTACATCGAGAAGCCCGCCAGCCCGTTCGCGCAGTTCATGAGCGGCTTCGCCGGCAGCCGCATGGGCGCCTGGATGCTGGGCGATTCGGGCATGGCGCGGATGATGCTGGCCCGCAGCCTGCCGGAGATGGATACGCAGCTGCGCTTCGTCGAGGAGGCGGTCAAGGACCGCAACGGCGCCCCGGTGCGCGCGCTGGCCTACTGCTTCTGCGGTTTCTGAGTGCAGCGCCCCGGGTGGCCGGGGCCGCTGTCGAACCTGCCGGACTGGATGACGCCGCCCTTCGGGGCGGCGTCATTGTTTTGCGGCATCGGTGGCGGCGTCGATTGCCGCGCGCTGCGCCTGCGCCGCCTGCTCGACGGCCGCTTCGGCGGCGTGGGCCTTGTCCAGCGGCTGCTGGATCGCATCGCGCAACGCCGTAGCCTGCGGTTCCGGCGGCCGCTCGGGCGAGGGCGGTTCCGGCCGGCAGCCGGCCAGCACCGGCAACAGCAACGACGACAGCAGCGGGACGTATCGGATCTTCATCGGCGCGGCCTCCGGGGGTGTGGCGTTATCCTACTCCCGGCGAAACCGCGGAACACGCGCGGTACCCGGCACGAACGGAAAGGAGAAGCAGGTGAACCCGCAGCGTTGGCGACTGGACGGACAGACCGCGTTGATCACCGGCGCCAGCGCCGGGATCGGCCTGGCGATCGCGCGCGAGCTGCTCGGCTTCGGCGCCGACCTGCTGCTGGTGGCGCGCGACGCCGATGCGCTGGAAACCGCCCGCGACGAACTGGCCGACGCGTTCCCGGAGCGCGGGATCCACGGCCTGGCCGCCGACGTGTCCGACGACGAGGACCGCCACGCCATCCTCGACTGGGTCGAGGACCACGGCGACGGCCTGCACCTGCTGGTCAACAATGCCGGCGGCAACATCACCAAGCCGGCCAACGACTATTCCGAGGACGAGTGGCGCGGCATCTTCGAGACCAACCTGTTCTCGGCCTTCGAGCTGTCGCGCTACGCGCACCCGCTGCTGACCCGGCACGCCGCCTCGGCCATCGTCAACGTCGGCAGCGTCTCGGGCATCACCCACGTGCGCAGCGGCGTGGTCTACGGCATGACCAAGGCGGCGATGCAGCAGATGACCCGCAACCTGGCCTGCGAGTGGGCCGAGGACGGCATCCGGGTCAACGCGGTGGCGCCCTGGTACATCCGCACCCGCCGCACCTCCGGCCCGCTGTCGGACCCGGACTACTACGAGGAGGTGATCGCGCGCACGCCGATGCGCCGCATCGGCGAACCGGAGGAAGTGGCCGCGGCGGTCGGCTTCCTGTGCCTGCCGGCATCGAGCTACATCACCGGCGAGTGCATCGCGGTGGATGGCGGGTTCCTGCGCTACGGGTTCTGACGGCGCTGCCGCGGCACGGTGAGCTTGCGGCCTCCCGGGGACCCGCGCGGGCACCGGTCCTGCCGGTAGCAACGGAGATGCAGCGAAGCTGGGCCGGTGCGCCTCAGGGGTCGACGCAGCTGCTTTCCCCGACCAGGTCCCGCACCCGCTCGAATTCCGCGCGATTGCGTTCGGCGTTGTCCGGATGGGCGAAGTGCCAGCGGAATTCGGCCTCCTCCAGCCGCTTCTTCCAGGCTGCGCACAGTCCTTCGTCGGCCACCGGTTCGCAGCGGTCGCGCACGACCTCGCAGGCCTCGCCGGCGCCGGCCTGCGGATTGCCGTCCAGGCCGACCGTGCGCAGCGGCAGGCAGCGTGCCTCCGGTTCGGCGGCCTCCTGCAGGTACTGCTCGTTGTCGCGGGTGGCGCACTGGAACAGCGGCGGCGGCGCCGGCCGTTCGACCGGCGCCGCCGCGGGGGGCGCCGTTCCGGCCGCTTCCGCGGCGGGTTCGGCGGCCGGCTCCGGCGCGGTTGCCAACGGCTGCACCGGTGCCACGGCGGCGGCCGGACGCGGCGGCGGCGCTTCCACTGCCTGCATCACCTTCCGGGTCTGCTGCATGCCCTTGGGGCAGGGCATGTTCTGCACGGTCAGCGCACCGTCGGCATCGGTGCAGCGGTAGAACACGACTTCGCCGGCGGCGAGCGGGCCGGCGATGCCCAGCAGGCACAGTGCTGGCAGCAGGCGGATCATGCGCCGCCGCAGTCCTGGTCCAGGCGTGCGTCGATGCCGCGCTGCTCGCGCACCAGCGCCTCGCGCTCGCTCTGCAGGGCGCTGTTGTAGCGGCGGATCAGCTCCCAGCGGCGATCCTTCAGGCGGGCGCAGACTTCCTGCGGCGGCAGGGCGTGGCAGCTGTCGCGCACCAGGGTGGAGCCGGTCGGCACCAGCACCCCCGGGCGGTAGTGCCCGGAGCCGCCGGCCGGCGGCGGGCGGTGACCCGATGGCGGGCGCCCCGGGCCATGGCCGCCGGGGCGGCCGGGGAAATAGCCGTAGCCCCACACCGGTACCCAGCGCGGATTGCCTTCGGCGGTGTCGCTGGTATAGCGCTCGCCCTCGGCGGTGACGCATTCGTACATCGGCTGCGGCGGCTGTACGGTGACCACGCGCACCTCGCGCGGCGGTACGACGCCGGGCGACGGCGATGCCGGAGCCGGCTCGGCCGGTGGCCGTGGCGGCGGGTCCTGCGGGCGCTGCATCTGCCGCACTTCCTGCCGCTCGCTGCCTTCGCACGGGGAGTCGCGCAGGGCCACCGCGCCATTGCTGCCTACACAGCGGTAGATGCGCACGTCGTCCTGCGCTGCCGTCCCGGGCAACGGCAGCGCGAGCAGGAGGGCCAGCAGCGGCAGGGGGCGGCGCATGCGCGCATCATGACCGCAATCGGCGCCCGGCGGTAGCGCGGCGGGCGTGTGCCGGCGTACGCAGGAGCGGCGTGGGCCGCGCCCGGCGATCGAAAGGGATCGTCGGCCGCGGATCGGTGCGGAACCCGCGTCCGAAGCCGCATCCATGCCGCCCCGTGGTTGCCCGGGGACTCGCCCGCCGTTCGCGACCCGGGCCGATTTCCCGGGACGGCGGCTCAATCGCGCAGCTGGCGCCCGCTGAGGGCGTCGCGGATCGGGGTGGGCTGGGCCAGGCCACCGGTCTCGCCGGCCAGGGTGCCATCGATCGCCGCCAGGATCGCCGGGTCCAGCTGCTCCTGGCGGCGTGCCGGCGGCTCGCCGCCGCGGTTGGCGCTGGTCGATACCAGCGCGCCGCCGAAGGCGTCACATAGCGCGACCACCTGCGGATGGTCGCTGACCCGTACCGCGATGCCGGCATGCGCGCCGGTGATCCAGCGCGGCGCGTGCTCGCTGGCGGGCATGATCCAGGTGTGCGGCCCCGGCCAGGTGGCCAGCACGTCGCCCAGGCGCTCGGCCGGCAGCGCGGGCAGATCCAGCCAGGGACGCAGCTGCTCCAGCCGGGCGGCGACCAGGATCAACCCCTTCTCGACCGGCCGCCGCTTCAGGTTCAGCAGCCGCATCACCGCCCCTTGGTGGCGCGGATCGCAGCCCAGGCCCCAGACCGCTTCGGTCGGGTAGGCGACGATGCCGCCCAGCTGCAGGACGGCGACGGCTCGGGCGAGGGAAAGATCGTTCATGGGTGCGACGCGGGACAGCGGCGGGCAGTGTGCCAGCAGTCGCGGACGACGGACAACCTGGCCTGCGCATCGCCGCTTGCCGGAAGGTGCGGCGTCCGTTCCCCGGGAATCCGGGGAACGGACGGGCGCGGGTCGGATCAGTACGGAATCCACGCATCCTGCCAGGCGAAGCCGGTGCCGGGGGCGTAGGCCGGATGGTCGATGTTGCACCAGCCACCCTCCGGGAACGGGCGGCAGCCGTACAGCCTGCCGTCGCTGCCCTTGACCACGGTCTGGCCGGGCACGTACTGGCCGATGCCCTGCGGGTACACGTAGTCGTAGTCGCCCGGTGGTGGATTCGGGTTGGGTTGTCCGTCGTCCGGCAGGCGGATGTCGAGCTGGTGGGTGCGGCCGCTGCCGCTCAGGTAGATCCGGTTGGCGCTGGCCGAGGCCACCGGGACGATGGTGCCGTTCTGCAGCACGCCGATCCGGGCGTACTGGGCGCGCGCGTTGACTTCCTGGGCCACCTTCAGCGGCCAGGCGGAGGCGCCGGTCTGGCCGGCGGGCACGGTGACGGCCACGCGCTCGGCGTCGCTGCCGTTGGCGTTGAACACGCGCAGGGCGACCTCGGTGCCGGCCGGCAGGTCGTTCTGCGCGGTCAGCGCGCCGACGTCGTTCCACTGCGGCGGCGGCGGAGGGGTGCCGCCGCCGGCGAACTGGACGTCCGTGCAGGTGTAGAACGCCTCGGTCGAGTCCGAGCGCTGCCAGACGTTGTAGATCACGTGGCGGCCGCTGCGCTGCGGCAACGGGCAGTCCAGGTGGTAGTTGCCGTCGGCCGACAGCGGGACGTTGCCCAGCGCGCAGAACTGTTCCAGGTCGGACCACTTCAGCGGCGTGTTCGGGTTCCAGCCTTCGCGGGTCACGTAGAACAGCCAGTCCTTGGTCGCGTGCGGAGCGGTGGCCTTGAAGTGGAATTCGTAGCGGCCGTTGGCGTCGGGCTGGATCGGGGTGGCCTGCCAGTCGCCGCGGGCCAGGTCCAGGCCGCGGAAGGTGGGATTGTTGCCGCTGCACAGCTTGCCGTCCGGCACCACTGCCTGGTGGTTGCTGTTGGCGTTGGCCTGGTTGATGCCCATCCAGTCGTAGAACAGCTGCGACCCGGCGACTTCCCAGGCCGCGCGGCAGGCCGGGTCGGTGGGATTCTCGCGGTTGCCCTGGGCGCAGGCGTAGATCCGGCTCTGCGGCTTGGCCATCGAGCCGTGCGCCTCGGCCTCGAAGCCGGGCAGTGCGGTACAGGCGAAGATCGCGGCCGCGAACAACGGCAACCGCGGGCTGGATAACAATGTCATGGGACTTCCCCTTGCATGGCGTTACCCCCTGTCAGGGCAGGATAGACATCGTTGTCATCGGGAATCTGTGATTGGGTCGCGAAAAGCGGGTACCGACTGCGCGGAGGGCTCCGGCGGGCAGGAGCGACGGAGCACCGGCCAGGGAGTGCCCGCCGGCGACGTGCCGCCACCGGAAAGGGAACTTGTCGCCGTCGCCGTCGCCGTCGCCGCCCGGCGATGAGGCCGGTGGCTGGCATGGCGCCTGCCTTGTCTGCGGCAAACAATCCGTCATTCCCGCGAAGGCGGGAAACCACGGATGACCAGGCGCCGGGCGCTGTCGTTGGAGCTCCCGCCTTCGTGGGAATGACGGGGGTCGGGAGGGCCTTGCCGGGGAGCGGAAACGCAAAGGGCGCGGAATCCCGCGCCCTTCCTCCTGCCTGCGTTCCGTCGCGGCCAGGGCGTCGTGCCCGGCCATCGCCGGCGTCAGCCGGCGCTTTTCTTGACCACGGTCTTCTTCGCGGCTTTCTTCACGGCCTTCTTGGCCGCCTTCTTCACCGCCTTCTTTGCCGGGGCCTTCTTCGGCGCTGCTTCCTTCTTCACCGTGGTCTTCTTGGCCGCCTTCTTGGCACCGAAGCCCTTGCGCACCGGCTTGCCGGTTTCCGCCAGCAGCTGCTGCACCTCTTCCAGGGTCAGCGAGGCCGGCTCGCGATCCTTGGGGATCTTGCCGTTGAGCTTGCCGTCGCTGATGTACGGGCCGAAGCGCCCGTTGAGCACCTGGATGTCGCTGCCGTCGAATTCCTTGATGATGCGGTTGCGCGCGATCTCCTCCTTCTCCTCGATCAGGAACACGGCGCGGGCCAGATCGATGGTGTAGGGATCGTCCTCCTTCTTCAGCGAGGCATAGGTGCTGCCGCGCTTGGCGAACGGGCCGAAACGGCCGATGCCGACGCTGACCGCCTCGCCCTTGTCCTCACCCAGCGCACGCGGCATCAGGAACAGCTCCAGCGCCTGCTCCAGGGTGATGGTGTGCATCGACTGGCCCGGGCGCAGCGAAGCGAACTTGGGCTTTTCCTCGGCGTCTTCGGCGGTGCTGCCGATGGCCGCATATGGCCCGAAGCGGCCCAGCCGCACGCTGACCGGCTTGCCGGTCTTGGGGTCGGTGCCGAGTTCGCGGGCGCCGCTGGCCTCGGCGCGATCGACCGATTCCTTCTTCTCTTCCACCAGCTCCTTGAACGGGCCCCAGAACTTCTCCATCAGCGGCACCCATTCCTCCTCGCCGCGCGAGACCGCGTCCAGCTCGTCCTCGAGCCTGGCGGTGAAGTCGTAGTCGACGTAGCGGGTGAAGTGCCCGGACAGGAACTTGGACACCGCACGGCCGACATCGGACGGGCGGAAGCTGCGGCCCTCCATCTCCACGTACTTGCGGAACAGCAGGGTCTGGATGATCGAGGCATAGGTGGAGGGGCGGCCGATGCCGTACTCCTCCAGCGCCTTGACCAGCGCCGCTTCGGTGAAGCGCGGCGGCGGCTGGGTGAAGTGCTGCTCGGCGTCGATGCGGTCCAGCGGCACGCGGTCGCCGGGCTTCATCGCCGGCAGCTTGCGGCCCTCGTCCTCGTCCTCGGCGGCCTTGGTGTCCTTGCCTTCCTCGTAGACGGCCAGGAAGCCGGGCACCACCACGGTGGTGCCGCTGGCGCGGAAACTGTGCTCGTTGCCGGCGGCCAGCTCGACGCTGACGGTATTGAGCGTGGCCGGGATCATCTGGCAGGCCACCGCCCGCTTCCAGATCAGCTCGTACAGCTTGCGCTCGTCGTCGGACAGGAAGCGCGAAACCTGCGCCGGCGTGCGCAGCGCCGAGGTCGGGCGGACCGCCTCGTGCGCTTCCTGCGCGTTCTTGGACTTGGTCTGGTAGACGTTGGGCTTGTCCGGCAGCGAGCCGGTGCCGTAGTCGCGCGCGATCACGTCGCGGATCTCGCCCAGCGCGTCGGCCGACAGGTTGACCGAGTCGGTACGCATGTAGCTGATCAGGCCGACCGTGCCTTCCTCGCCGATGGCCACGCCCTCGTACAGCTTCTGCGCCACCTGCATGGTCTTGCGGGTGGTGAAGCCGAGCTTGCGCGAGGCCTCCTGCTGCAGGGTGGAGGTGGTGAAGGGCGGCGCCGGGCGGCGCTTGCGCTCCTTGCTGGCCACGTCGGTGACGTGCAGCGCCCCGGCCGCGGCCTGCTGGATGCGCAGCCGCGCCGCTTCGGCGGTGTCGCCGTCGGTGATCGTGAACTGTTCGAATTTCTGCCCGTCCAGCTTCACCAGCTTGGCGCTGAAGTGCTGCGAGGGATGCGCGCAGTCGGCGGCGATGGACCAGTACTCGCGGGCGACGAAGGCCTCGATCTCCTCCTCGCGCTCGACGATCATGCGCAGCGCCGGGCTCTGCACGCGGCCAGCGGAAAGGCCGCGCTGGACCTTGCGCCAGAGTACCGGCGACAGGTTGAAGCCGACCAGGTAGTCCAGCGCGCGGCGCGCCTGCTGGGCGTCGACCAGGTCGGTGGCGATCGCGCGCGGCTGGGCCATCGCCTCCTTGATCGCGCGCGGGGTGATCTCGGTGAAGACCACCCGCTGCATCGGCTTGTCCTTCAGCAGCCCGCGTTCCTTCAGGATCTCGGCGATGTGCCAGCTGATCGCCTCACCCTCGCGGTCCGGGTCGGTGGCCAGGAAGATGTCGTCGGCGGTCTTGGCGGCCTTGGCGATGGCCTCGACATGCTTCTCGTTCTTCTCGATCAGGTCGTAGCGCATGGCGAAGCCGTTGTCCGGATCGACCGCGCCCTCCTTCGGGACCAGATCGCGCACGTGCCCATACGAGGCCAGGACGGTGAAGTCCTTGCCGAGGTATTTGTTGATCGTCTTGGCCTTGGCCGGCGATTCGACGATGAGCAGGTGCTTGGGCATGTTCTTCGGTTCTGAGGGCGGGCGCCCCGGGGGCGCTAGGGTGGCGCAAACGCACGCGTTAGTGAAGTGAAATGGGCCGATCTGGATAAGCCGACGCCCGGGCAGGGCCCGGGCGTTCAGCTTTCGTCCTTATTAGAGGAATCACGCCGCGGCCCCGCTGTCAAGCGGTGGCCCCCGGGCGCGACCTCAGTTGAACTGGCTGGCGGCGATGCCGATCACCGCCAGGATGGCGAAGACGCCGATCGCCAGCAGCACGCCGAAGATGGCCAGCACCACGATGGTGACCGTACCCAGCCCGCGCTGCTGCCACTCCGGATGCTCGGTGAAGGCCCACTTGTCCACCACCAGCGTGTCGCAGAGCATGTCGTGCAGGCCCTGCTTGCGCTCGGTGAAGGCGGCCATCACATAGCCGATGCACAGGATCAGGCCGCTGAGCAGGGCGGCGAAGTAGCGGCCGATGCCGCGGGCGATGGAGATGCGTTCGCCGTTGAGGCGGACCACCTTGATGCCCACCGCCATCTTGCCGGGCGTGGCGCGGTTGACCGAGGCGTGGAAGCCGGCGTAGTACGCCGCCGCCAGGGCGATGGACAGCAGGTTGGTCACCAGCTGGATCAGGATGAAGCCGGCGCCGGCCATGTTGTCGCCCATCCCGGCAAAGCCGATTCCCATCACCGCGCCGATGACCATGCCGATCACGCCGCCGACGATGCCGACGATGATGCTGTCGATGAAGTAGGCCGCCACCCGCTTCCAGAAGCCGGCATAGACCACTTCGCCGCCCAGCACGACGTTGCTGTCGTCCCGCAGCGCCGCCGCCGGTGCGGCGTACGGGGTGTAGGTGGCGGTACCGTTCTCGATGGCGCTGTAGTCGCCGCGCAGGTCGACGCCGGTGCTGGCCGTGGCCGGGTTCTGCAGCCCCAGCTCGTCGACGAAGTCCGACAGCGGCTTCCATTCGGACAGGCCTTCGCGCCAGACCAGCGATGCCAGCGTCATTTCGCCGCGCTGGAACTGCCCGCGCAGGGTTTCGGTCGCAATCGGGCCGTGCCGCTGCCGCTGGGCATCAGCGTAATACCACTCGCTCATCATCTATTCCCCGTGTGTAAATCCTGGCCGGGCGTACTTCAGCCGCGGCATTCCATTGGCAGGTACTTGTCGTCCACTTCGGCGCTGCATTCCCAGTCGCCGCTGTCGGTATCGTAGTCCAGCCAGATCGCCTTGCCATGCAGTTGCGCCTTGCCCGGAACCCGCAGCAGCGCTTCCAGGCCGCAATGGCCATTGTCGAAACGACCGATGCGGACCGTGTCGATCCCGTCCCCGGCATAGCTTTCCGGGGCGCCGAAACCGCTGTCGTCGTTGACCGGGCAACGGCCGTGTTCGGCGACGAATTCGGCGATCTGGAACTTGAGCGGTACCAGTTGCAGATGGGCGGCGGTGGTCTTGGCGCGCAGCGTGTAGTCCTGGTAGGCGGGCAGCGCGATGGCGGCGAGGACGCCGAGGATCGCGATCAGGAAAAGGCCGGCCACCGCGCCGACGATGCCGACGATGGCGCAGCCGGACAGGCCCTGCTTCGGCGGTGCGGCGCTGGCGGCGGCAGCCGGTGCCGCAGGCGCGACCGGCGGCAGCTGCGGCGGCATCGGCGCCGCGACGGTTTCGATGCTTTCGGTGGCGGAAGGTTCGGCCAGGCCCAGCTCGCCGGCGACCGCGCGCAGCGGCTGCCAGTTGTCCATGCCCTCGCGCCAGACCAGGGTGTCCAGCGCGATCCGGCCGGAACGGAACAGTTCGGCAATCTCCTCCGCGGCCAGCGGTCCGCGCCGCTCGCGGTTGCCTTCCGCGTAAAACCACTGACTCACGCAATGCTCCTTGTGCTTCCGTGCAGGCCGTGTCCGGTCAGTGCAGCGGTTCGGGTTCGTCGACGAACATCTGGGTTTCCATCCAGGCGTAGGCGGCCTCGGCGCCGGGCTGGTTGAACAGGACCATCAACACCACCCACTTGAGGTCGTCCAGGTCCAGTTCGTCCTGGTCCAGCGCCATCGCCCGGTCCAGCACCAGCTCGCGCTGGTCGGCGTCGAGGATGCCGTGCTGTTCCAGGAACAGCAGGAAGCCGCGGCACTCCACGTCCAGCTTGTCCAGCTCCGGGCCGTGGTAGACCCGCACCGGCCCGTCCACCCGCGGCTGCGCCACGCCCGGCCGCTGTTCGGCCAGCGCATCGAGCCAGTCGAAGGCCTTGTTGATCTCGGCGGGGCTGAAACCGGCCTGGATCAGGCCGTTCTGCAGGGAGTCGCGGTCGCGAACGAGGTCGGCGTCCTCGCTGAAGTAGTGTTCGAACAGGTACAGCAGGACATCCAGAATGCTCTCTTTCATTGCCCTCGGCCTGCGTCGCTAGACGCTGTGGGAGGTGAAGGAACCCGAGGTGCGGACGTAGCGACCATGTGCGGCCGATACCCGGCCCTCCAGTTCCATGACCAGCAGCATGGAGGACAGCGCTGCGGCCGTCAATCCAGTTCGCTCGATCAATGAATCCATACCGGTTGGGTCGTGGCCCAGCGCCTGCCACAAGCGCTGGTAGTCCGGGTCCGGCGGGTCGTAGGCCGGCATGGACGCCGGCTGTGCCGTTTCAGTGGGGGCGGACAGCCGGATCCGCAAGGTCCGGGCCAGTTCCGCGGCCATCGGCGCCACCCCGGACAGGACTTCGGCCGGGCTTTCGACCAGGCCGGCGCCGTCGCGGATCAGGCGGTGGCAGCCGCGTGCCAGCGGATTGTCGACCGAGCCGGGCAGGGCGAACACCTCGCGCCCGGCCTCGGCGGCCAGGCGGGCGGTGATCAGCGCGCCGGAACGCTCGGCCGCTTCGATCACCAGCGTCCCCAGCGACAGCCCGGCCAGGATCCGGTTGCGGGCCGGGAAGTGGCCCGGGCGCGCCCCGGTTCCGGGCGGATGCTCGCTGACCACCGCGCCGCGGGCGGCGATGCGCCGGTGCAGGCCGGCATGGTGGCGGGGATACACCTGGTCCAGGCCGGTTCCGACGACGGCCAGGGTCAGCCCGTGCGGGCTGGCCAGCGCGGCCTCATGGGCGGCCGCGTCGATTCCGGCCGCCAGGCCGCTGGCCACCGCCATGCCCGCCCCGGCCAGGGCATGGGCGAAGCGGCGGGCATGGTCGCGGCCGCCCGGGCTGGGCGAGCGGCTGCCGACCACGGCGATGGCCGGGTGCCAGAGCGCGGAGGGGTCGCCGTCGACGAACAGTGCCAGCGGCGGCGCGGGGCTTTGCCGCAGCAGGGGCGGATAGTCGGGGTGGTGCCAGCCGATCAGGTGGTGCTGCGGCTGCTGCAGCCAGCGCAGGCCACGTTGCAATGCGTCGGGGTCGGGGTTCGCCAGCCGGGCGCATTGTCCGGGAGCGCAGCCGGCGGCTTTCCAGGCACGCAGGCCGGCCTCCAGCGCGGCCTGCGGGTCGCCGAAGCGGGCGAGCAGCTGCCGTCGCGGGGCGCCGGCACCGCCGGCCAGTACCAGGATCAGCGATGCCCGCAGCCATTCCGGCGGGAGAGGGAGGGCGGTTTCCATCGCCACAGGCTGGAGCGGATACGACGACGGCGCCCTAGGGCGCCGTCGTGTTGCTGCGTAGGATTTTCCCGCGACGCTTACTGCGCGTCCGGATGCTTTAGCTCGTAGCCGACCTTGGCCGACTTCACGCCTTCCATCACCAGCGCGTAGCTGACCTTGTCGAAGGTGCGGAACACCATCGCATGGGCGGCGTACTCGTCGGGCAGGCTGAGGCGGCCGGCGCCGTCCTTCAGCGCATCGTCCATCCGCGAGGAGTTCGGGTAGCGCTTCTTGTGGGTGATGTGGCTGCCCTGGCGCCAGACCGAGAACACGGTGCCGTTGTCGATGCCGTCGCGGGCGCCGGCGGAGATGGCGATCACGTCGCGCGGACCGGCCACGGTGAAGGCGTCGGCCACCGCCAGTACCCGCAGCCCGCCGTCGAGAAGCTGGGCGGCCGGCGCGTGCGGGATGAACTGCAGGTCGTACGGATTGGCCTGGACCGGCACGATGCGGTCGCCGGCGCGTACCTCGCGGCCGCTGTCCTGCAGCAGCAGGGTGGTCACGTCGCTGTCGCCGCCGGCGGCACGGGTGATGGTGCCGACGTTGACCTGGGCCAGCTCGTAGCCGAGCAACTCGCGGCGCTCGCTGGGAGCGACGTAGTTCTTCCACAGGTTGCCGCTGCCCGGAGTGGCGTTGCCGTGGGCGTTCAGGTCCTCGGTCGGCTTGGGCAGCGCGAAGCGCACCGTCGGCCGCACCACCGCGTAGCGCTCGCCGGGCTGGGCGTAGTCCAGTCCATGCACGTAGGCCAGCTGGCCGGCGCTGGCGCGCAGCCGGTTGTCTTCCAGGCCGACCACGTAGGGCAGTTCCTGGAAGCTGTCGACCACGCTCAGGTTCTTCAGGAACGGTTCGACGTCGGCCAGCGGAATGGCGTTGATCGGCGCTTCCTCGCGCGCACCCGGCTGGGCCACGACGCGGTCGAGGTAGGCCAGGCTGAGCACGTCGCCCGGGTAGATCAGGTGCGGATTCTTGACCTGCGGGTTTGCCTGCCAGATTTCCGGCCACAGCCACGGCTTCTTGAGGAAGCGCGCGGAGATGTCCCACAGCGTATCGCCCTTCTGCACCACGTAGGTGTCAGGGTGTGCGGCGGTCATTTCGACGGCGGCAGCATAGGACGCGACGGTCAGCATCGCGACGGCCGCGACCGTACGGATTTGTTTAAACATGATTGCGATCTGCCTGATTCCCCAACAGGTTGGCGCACTATAGTCCAGAAACCGGGGCGTAGCGCAAGCGTTGGCGCTAGAATTGAGACGCCTTGCCGAATTGTCCGGCGCTCCCCATATCGGTATCGCTATGGCCATACTCACCATTCTCGAATTTCCCGACCCCCGCCTGCGCACCAAGGCGGTGCCGATGGCGGCTGCCGAAGTGACCACTCCGGCGTTCCAGAAACTGCTCGACGACATGTTCGAAACCATGTACGAGGCCCCCGGCATCGGCCTTGCGGCCAGCCAGGTGGACGTGCACAAGCGCTTCATGGTCATCGACGTGAGCGAGGAGAAGAACGCCCCGCAGGTGTTCATCAACCCCGAGATCGTCGAAAAGGAAGGCGGCCAGGTGTACCAGGAGGGCTGCCTGTCGGTCCCGGGCATCTTCGCCGACGTGACCCGCGCCAACTCCATCGTGGTGCGCTACCTGGACCGCGAGGGCCAGTCGCGCGAGCTGGCCACCGACGGCCTGCTGGCGGTGTGCATCCAGCACGAGATGGACCACCTGGACGGCAAGCTGTTCATCGACTACCTGTCGCCGCTCAAGCGCGAGATGGTGCGCAAGAAGCTGGCCAAGCAGCGCAAGCACGTCGCCTGAAGCGGTCGGCGGGAGCCCCCCGGCCGCGGTGATGCCGCCGTGCGGCCGGCCGCCATCGCGGGCAGGCCCGCGCCGCCGAACGATCTTCCCCCTGCGGCGCCGGCCCCGGCGCCGTTTTCCTTTCCGTCATTGGACCTGCCATGAGAATCGTGTTTGCCGGCACCCCGGACTTCGCCGTGCCCTGCCTGCGCGCCGCCGCGCGCCACAACGAAGTGGTGGCCGTCTACACCCAGCCCGACCGCCCGGCCGGCCGCGGCCGCGGGCTGATGCCGCCGCCGGTCAAGCGCGAGGCCGTCGAGCGCGGGATTCCCGTGTTCCAGCCGGAAACGCTCAAGGACGCCGCCGCCCAGGAGCAGCTGCGGGCGCTGCAGCCGGACCTGATGGTGGTGGTGGCCTACGGCCTGATCCTGCCGCGGGCGGTGCTGGCGATTCCCACCCATGGCTGCTGGAACGTGCACGCCTCGCTGCTGCCGCGCTGGCGCGGCGCCGCGCCGATCCAGCGCGCGATCGAGGCCGGCGATGCCGAGACCGGCGTATGCCTGATGCAGATGGAGGCCGGGCTGGATACCGGGCCGGTGCTGCTGGCGCAGAAGACCCCGATCGCGGAAACCGACACCGGCGGCCAGCTGCACGACCGCCTGGCCGAGCTGGGCGCGCGGGTGCTGGCCGACGGGCTGGGCCTGCTGCGGGCGGGCCTGAAGCCGGTCGCGCAGCCGCAGCCCGAGGCCGGCGTCAGCTATGCGCACAAGCTGGACAAGGCGCAGGCCCGGCTGGACTGGAGCGAGGATGCGGTGGCGCTGGCCCGCCGCGTGCGCGCGTTCAACCCGTGGCCGGTCGCCGAGGCGGTGCTGGCCGGCGAGCGCCTGCGCATCCATGGCGCGGTGGCGATCGCCGACAACCGTGGGCGGCCGCCGGGCACGGTGCTGGCCGCGTCGAAGGACGGGATCGACATCGCCTGCGGCCAGGGCGCGCTGCGCCTGCGCGTGGTGCAGCGCGAGGGCGGCAAGGCGATCACCGCCGCCGACTATCTCAACGCCCGCCGCGACCTGGCGGTCGAGGCCTGAGCCGGTGTCGTCGGCGACGGACAAGGGGCGTTCCACGCAGGTGCCGGGCGTCGCCACCCGGGCGCTGGCCGCGCGCGTGCTGGCGGCGGTGGTCGGCAATGGCCGCTCGCTGAAGGCCGAGCTGGCCGCGGCGCTGCCGACGCTGGACGACAGCCGCGACCGCGCGCTGCTGGAGGCGATCTGCTTCGCGGCGTTGCGCCGCCGGGTCGCCTACGACGCGGCCCTGCGGCAATGGATGCAGAGACCGCTGGGGCGTCGCGACGAGGACCTGCGCGGGCTGCTGATGGCCGGTTTCGCCCAGCTCGACGTGCTCGACCTGCCGGCGCACGCGGCGCTGTCGGCCACCGTCGAGGCGGCGCGCGCGCTGGGCCGCGAGCGCCAGGCCGGGATGGTCAATGCGCTGCTGCGGCGTGCCCAGCGCGAAGGATTCCCGGTGCTGCCGGCGGCCAAGGCATGGCCGTCCTGGCTGCGCGAGCGGGTCTGGCGCGACTGGCCGGACCAGGCCGAGGCGGTCTTCGAGGCCAGCCTGCAGCCGGCGCCGTTGTGGCTGCGGGTGAACCGCCAGCGGCAATCGCGTCACGCCTACCTGGAGGGATTGCATGCGGCCGGGATCGCGGCCGAGGCCTCGCCGCTGACGGCCGATGCCATCCGCCTGCCGGTGGCGGTGGCGGTGGCCGCGCTGCCCGGCTTCGGCGACGGCGCGGTATCGGTCCAGGACCTGTCGGCGCAGCAGGTGGCCGATGCGCTGGCGCCCGAACCCGGCGCGCGGGTGCTGGACGCCTGCGCCGCTCCGGGCGGCAAGTCGGCGCACCTGCTCGAGCGCGACCCGCAGCTGCGGCTGCTGGCGCTGGACGTGGATGCGCGGCGGCTGCAGCGCATCGCCGATACCTTCGCCCGCACCGGCGTCGGCGAGCGGGCCGAGGTCCGCGCCGCCGACGCTTCCGACCCCGCCGGCTGGTGGGATGGCGAACCGTTCGACGCGGTGCTGCTGGACGCGCCGTGTTCGGCCACCGGCATCGTCCGCCGCCAGCCCGACGTGCTGCTGCACCGGCGCCCGGAGGACATCGATGCGCTGGCGGCCCTGCAGGCGCGGCTGCTGGATGCGGCGTGGCGGGTGCTGCGGCCCGGCGGCGCGCTGGTCTACGCCACCTGCTCGCTGCTGAAGCAGGAGAACCAGCAGCAGGTGCAGGCGTTCCTGGCGCGCACCGCCGATGCCCGCATCGAACCGCTGTCCGCGGCCTTCGGCCATGATGTCGCCGGCACCCGCCAGCGGCTGCCCGGCGAGCACGGCGGCGACGGCTTTTTCTATGCGCGGATGGTGAAGCAGGATTTGACCTGAGCCGTTTATCATCGCGCCCCATGCTCAAGACCCGTGCGTCGCGCGAATTCTGGTTGCTGGCCCTGATGGCTCTGCTGGTGATCGGCGCCGGCCTCGGGCTGCGCGATCCCTGGCCCTCGGACGAGCCGCGCTTCGCGCTGGTGGCCAAGCAGATGGTGGACAGCGGCGACTGGCTGTTCCCGCACCGCGGCGACGAGCTGTATTCGGACAAGCCGCCGATGCTGATGTGGTGGCAGGCCACCCTCTACACCGTTTCCGGCAACTGGCGGCTGGCGTTCCTGCTGCCGTCGCTGCTGGCCGCACTGGGCACGCTGGCCTGCGTCTACGACCTCGGCCGCCGGCTGTGGACGCGCCGGGTCGGGCTGTACGCGGCGTGGGCGCTGCTGTTCGCGCTGCATTTCACCTTCCAGGCCAAGAAGGCGCAGATCGACCCGCTGGTGGTGTTCTTCATCACCCTGGCCAACTACGGCCTGCTGCGCCACCTGCTGTGCGGGCCGGCATGGCGCTGGTGGGTGCTGGGCTGGTTCGCCGCCGGGCTGGGCACCATCACCAAGGGCGTGGGCGTGATCGCACTGCTGATGCTGGTGCCGGCGGCGCTGGCCGCGTGGCAGGGCTGGCCGCGGCTGCGGCTGGAACTGCGCGACGGGCGCTTCTGGCTGGGGCCGCTGGCCCTGGTGATGGCGGTGTCGGCGTGGCTGGTGCCGATGGTGGCGACGGTGCTGGCCAGCGGTTCGCCCGAGCACCGCGCCTACCTGGACGACATCCTGTTCCGGCAGACCGCCAAGCGCTACACCCAGTCCTGGGACCACCACCAGCCGTTCTGGTACCACCTGGGCACCATGCTGACGATGTGGTTGCCGGCGTTCCTGGCCGTGCCCTGGGCGATCCCGGCCTGGGCCCGGCGGCTGCGCCGGCGCGACCCGCGCTACCTGCTGCCGCTGTTGTGGTGGGGGCTGGTGGTGCTGTTCTTCTCGATCCCGGACGGCAAGCGCGACGTCTACATCCTGCCGGCGCTGCCGATGTTCTGCCTGGCGCTGGCGCCGCTGCTGCCGGGACTGTTGCGCAAACGCGGTTTCAAGGCGCTGCTGGGCGGCTTCGCGGTGGCGCTGGTCGTCGGCCTGCTGGTGGCCGGGGTGGCGGTGCTGACCGGGCAGCCGCGCTTCGAGGAGCGGCTGATGGACAGCCGCGGCATCGACCGGGCCGCCACCGATGCGCTGGCCTGGGCGGTGGTGGCGATGGGCGCCTGGGGCGTCGGCAGCCTGCTGCTGTTCGGCTGGCGACGGCTGCAGGCCGCGCTGGTGTCGATCCTGGCGGTGATCTGGGTGCTGTATGGGCTGGTCGGCTACCCGTTGCTCAACGATTCAGGCTCGGCGCGGGGCCTGATGCGCAGCGCCGGCCAGCGGATCGGCGCGGAGGCCGAACTGGGGCTAGTGGCCTGGAAGGAACAGAACCTGCTGATGGCCGACCGTGCCGCGGTCACGTTCGGCTTCAAGGTGCCGTGGGACGAGCAGCTGCGCCGCGGCGTGGCCTGGCAGGCGCAGGCGCCGGAGCGGCGCTGGTTGCTGGTGCAGGAGGCGGCGCTGCTGGCCTGTGTCGACCGCAGCCGCAGCGAAATGGCCGGGATCGCCAACCGTCGTCGCTGGTGGCTGGTGCCGCCCACCGCGATCAGGGGAGAATGCGCGGCCAGCGAGCAGGAGCGGCAGCGCGAGCGGCGCCAGCAGGACGAGGACGCGGCCGACGGCTGAGTCCTCCTGCCGGGAGTGGAGGCAATGTGGCAGCGGTCCCGGGGCGCAGTGGCGCGACCGGAGGCCGGTACGGGCAGGCAGGGCTCCGGCAGGGGCGGTTCAGAGCGCAGGGTTCAGGATTTTGGCAATGAAGCACGATGAGGCGCTCGCGGTGGCCGGTACGGCTCCTTCCCATGGCCCCGACGCACGCACCCGCGCGCTGCGATGGCTGGCCTCGGCGGCGTTGTTCTGCCTGCCGGCACTGGTGGTCAACACCCCCTGGAACCTGCTGCCGTTCGGCCTGCTGCTGCTGTTCAGCAGCGTGCTGGGCATCGACCACCTGTGGCGCGGACGGTCGTTGGCCGGGCCTCCGGTGCGGGCGCTGGTGTGGCTGATGCTGGCGGTGCTGCTGTTGTCGGCGCTGTCGGTCTGGTGGTTCGGGCAGGAGTTGCGCGATATCGACAACCGCAGCCGGTTCCTGGTGATGCCCTGGACGGCGCTGTGGATATGCGCGCTGCAGCCGCGCGCCTCGATGCTGTGGGTCGGCGCGCTGGCCGGGTTGTTCGGCGCGTTGCTGGTGGCGGTGGTGCAGGTGGCCGGCGGCGCCTGGCGCGCCGAGGGCTGGACCAACGCCATCGTGCTGGCCGACATCGTGCTGATGCTGATGGTGCTGCTGGTGTTCTGCCGGCCGCACGGGCAATGGCGCTGGGTCGCGGCCGGCATGATCGCCGGCTGTGCGGTGATCGTGCTGACCGGCAGCCGCGGGGTATGGCTGGCATTGCTGGCGCTGCTGGTGGTGATGAGCCTGTGCCTGCGCTGGCGCACCGGTCGCACCCGGTTGCTGACCCTGGTCGGGCTGGTGGCGGTGGCGGCGACGCTGGTGCTGACGGTGCCGGGCCTGAGCGAGCGGATGCGCCTGGACGAGCTCAAGCAGGACGTCGAGCGGCTGGAGCAGGGCGACAGCGATTCCTCGGCCGGCGCGCGGGTCGAACGGCTGCAGGTGGCGTGGGAAACCTTCCTCGAGCATCCGTGGATGGGAGTGGGCATCGGCCATTTCGACGAGGCGATGAAGCGGCTGCCGGTATGCGATGGGGCCGGCAGCGACATAAGGCGCTGCCACCTGGACCACGCCCACAACGACCTGGCCGAATGGGCCGCCACCCAGGGTGCGCCCGGGGCACTGCTGCTGCTGGCGGTATACGGGCTGCCGCTGCTGCTGTTCGTGCGGCTGCACCGGCGCAGCGCCGAAACCACGTTCCGCGGCCCGGCCGCGGCCGGGATCATGATCGTGGTGGCCTACGCGCTGTGCGGCATGACCCAGTCGATGTTCGCCCACCAGATCACCGCCAGCTTCTACGTGTGCGCGGTGGGCGTGCTGACCGGGCTGGCGTTGCTGGAACCGCGTTCGCGCCCAGCCGCGGCCGGTCAGGCGCGGGGCTGATCGCCCGGCGGGTCGGCCACCGGCTGCCCGTTCTGCAGCAGCCACAGCATGATGGTCTTCTGCCGCACGTAGTTGGCGCGCACGTAGGCGTAGACCAGGCCATGCCAGCCGTCGCGGAAGCCGCCGCGCAGCAGCCAGCCGCGCCAGAAGCGCCAGGCCGGCGCCAGCACCAGCTTGCCCAGCGTGGCGCGCTTGCCGCGGGCGAATTCGTGTTCGGCCATCATCCGCGCGTAGCGCTGGGTCTTGGCCAGTTGCTGTTCCAGCGAACGGTAGGGGTAGTGGATCAGGTCGCCCTGCAGCGTGGCGACCGCGCCGTCGACGCTGGCCGCCTCGTGGATCTCGCGCTTGCCGCGCCAGCCGCCGCGGCGGCGGTCGAACAGGCGCAGCACCCGGTCGGGGTAGGCGTTGCCGTGGCGCAGGAAGCGGCCGAAGTAGTCCGACAGCCGCGCGAAGCGGTAGCCGTCGACGCCGCCGAAGCCGTCGGCCTGCGCGCGCAGGATCGATTCGCGCAGCGCCTCGCCGACCCGCTCGTCGGCATCCAGGCACAGCACCCAGTCGTGCCGGGCCTGCTCGACGCAGAACGCCTTCTGGCTGCGGAAGCCGTCGAACGGCCGCTGCAGCACACGCGCGCCGGCGGCCTCGGCGATGGCCACGGTGGCGTCGCCGGAGTACGAGTCCACCACCACGATCTCGTCGCAGAAGGCCAGCGAGGCCAGGCAGTCGCCGATGCGGTCGGCTTCGTTGAACGCGATAATGCAGGCGGAAATACGAGGCCGTTCAGTGGGAGCGGTCGATGAGGACATGTGGATGGCCGAATACCTGCTGTTTGCGACGGAGCGCTATGCGTTGCCTATTCTCGCGCCTCTGGCCCGGGCGTTGCACGCGTCGGGGCAGTCGGTGTCGGCCTGGTTCGAGGGCGGCGCCGCCGGCGCGCGGCTGCCGGACGTGGCCGGGGTCGGCCTGAAGCAGGCGCTGGCATTGCGCCCGCGCGCGGTGTTCAGCGCCGCCAACTGGGTGCCGCCGTTCGTGGCCGGGGCCAAGGTGCAGCTGTTCCACGGTTTCAACGTGCAGAAGCGCGAGGACGCCCGCGGCCATTTCCGGGTGCGCGGGCTGTTCGACCTGTACTGCACGCAGGGGCCGGCCACCACCGCGCCGTTCCGCGAGCTGGCGCAGCGCGAAGGCCATTTCGCGGTTGCCGAGACCGGCTGGCCGAAGCTCGACCCGCTGTTCCGCGACGACGGCGGCGAGAGCGCCGCGTTGCGCGCGCCGGCCGGTGGCCGGCCGGTGGTGCTGTTCGGCTCCACCTTCACCGAGCGCCTGAGCGCGGCGCCGCACCTGCACGCGCAGATCGCCGCCGACATCGCCGGCGGCGAGCGCTACTGGCTGCTGACCCTGCATCCCAAGTGCCCGCCGGCGCTGTTCGAGCGCTACCGTGCGCTGGCCGGCGCCAACGCGCGCTTCATCGAGCCGGAGCAGGTGATGGCGGCGCAACGTGCGGCCGACGTGCTGGTGTCGGACACCTCGTCGATCGTTTCCGAGTTCATCGTCCAGCACAAGCCGGTGGTGACCTTCCGCAACCGGGTGCCGCAGCCGCACATGCTCGATTTCGACGACCCGGCGCAGCTGCCGGCGTTGCTGGCGCGCGCGCTGGACCCGGAGCCGGCGCTGCTGGCGCAGATCCGCCGCTATGCCGATTCGATCCACCCCTTCCGCGACGGCCTGTCGTCGGAGCGGGTGATCGCCGCCACCGAGGACTTCATCGCCGGCGAGATGGGCGTGCTGCGGCCCAAGCCGTGGGGCGCGCGCCTGCGCGCGCTGCAGATCCGCCGCGAGCTGGGCTACTGGGGGCCGGCGCGGCGCTGATCCGGGTTCACCAGCGCAGCTTGCGCCGGGCCAGCGCCTGCGACAGCTGCGCGAACACCGCACGCGCCTCGGCCTCGGGCAGGAAGCGCAGCTGCAGCGATGGCCCGGCACCGGCGCCGGCGGTGTCCAGGGTGAGGGTGGCGGTGCCGAAGCGACGGTCCAGCGGCGAGCGGCTGAGCTGCAGTGCCTGCAGCTTGTCCAGTTCGGCGAAGCGCCACCAGCGGTTCCACCAGCCGCCGCGCAGCGCGACCCGCTGCGCGTCGATCGACCAGCCCATGCGCTGGATCTGCCGCTGCGCCTTGAACGCCGACCACGGCAGCCACAGCAGCGGCAGCAGCCCCCAGTATCCGAGATGCCAGCAGGCGGCCATGGTCAGCGGCAGCAGCAGCCACAGCGACGGCAGGCACAACCGCCACCAGCCTTGCCGCGCCACCGGCCGCCATTCTTCGGGCGGCCACTGCACGTGCGGCAGCAGGTGCCGCACCAGCGCATCGCAGGCCTGTGGCGTGGCGATCGGTGCCAGTTCCTTGAGCGCGCGGCCGTGTTCGTCCTGCGGATTGCCCGAGGCGATGTCGATGCGCAGGCTGCGGCGGCCGAACAGCCGGTGCAGCAGGCCCTCGCGCAAGGTCCAGGCCTGGATGCGGCGGCGCGCGGCACTGGTGCGCAGGCGGGTCAGCAGGCCGCGTTCCACCGTCAGCCGGCGCTCGGCCTCGGTCAGGCGGAAGCCGTGGTACTGCAGCAGCGCCAGCCCCACCGACAGCAGCCGCATCACCGCCAGCAGGAACAGCAGCGAGGTGGTGACCGTGATCGCGGTGGTCCAGGCGCCCAGCTGCAGGTGGCTGGCATAGCCGAACACCTGCCGGCCCTGCTGTTGCAGGAAGTCCTCCACCACCTGGCGCGGGAACATCTGGTAGCCGGCGCCGAAGGCGGCGGCCAGCACCACCATCGCCCGGTTGGAGATCAGCCCCAGCCGCACCAGCTCGGCGGTGGGCAGGGCCAGCAGCACCTCCGTGCTCGGCTCCCCGGCGCTGTCGTCGACGGCCTGGCTGCTGCCGCGGTGGCGCACCAGCCGCTCCAGCGCCAGTGCCTGGTCCAGCTTCAGCACCCGCATCTGCGCTTCGGGCTTGTGCCCGCCGGCCGACTCCAGCCGCAGTTCGGCCACCCCGAACAGCCGGTGCAGCATGTTCTGGTGGACGACCACGTTGTGGATGCGGGCGAACGGGATCTCGCGCCGGTTGCGCTGCAACAGGCCGCTGCGGATGCTCAGGCCGTCGCTGCCGATGCGGTAGCGATAGGTCAGGTACTGCAGCACCGAGATCGCCACCAGCACCACCACCACCGTCAGGGTGACCAGGTGGTCGGCCAGGTCGTTGCGGTCGCCGCGGCTGCCGAAGATCAGCAGCGCCAGCAGCGGCACCATGAACTGGCGGATCTGCTGCAGCAGCACGAACAGCCAGGACCACGGATGCAGCCGCCGCTCCTGGCCGGCGCCGGTGTCGGCCAGGGAGCTCACAGGGCGTCGTCGTCGTGGTCGAGCTGGCGCGCCAGGCGGTCGCGCAGGCGCTCGGCGTCGTCCTGGTCCAGCCCGGCGATCGATACCGCATTGAAGCGGCTGCCGGCGGTATGCACCACCAGCGTGCCCAGGCGCGCGGCGCGTTCCAGCGGGCCGCGCCGCAGGTCCAGGTGCTGCACGCGCGAGATCGGCACCCGGGTCTCGCTCTGCCACCAGTGCCCGCGTCGCAGCGCCAGCCCGTGGTCGTCCAGTTGCCAGAAAGTGCGGCGATGGCGGCGGAACGCGAACCAGCCGCCGGCCGCCGCGCCCAGCAGGCCGCTGGCGGCCAGCGTCGCCGGCAGCTGGCCGCCGCGCAGCACCAGCGCGAAGATGCCCGAGCCGATCATCAGCGCGATGGCCATGGTCAGCCCGCCCGCGGTCGCCGCCAGCAGGGCGCCGCGCGGCGGCAGCGGTTGCCAGCCCGGCGCGGGATCGGCGGCCGGCAGCGCGGGAAGTTCGGGCGGATCGTTGTGCGGTTCGTGCAAGGAGGTTCTCCAGCGGATGCGCCGGCGAGCCTAACACCGTTGCATGGCGGCCGATGCCGCCGGCCGCGCTACTGCGAGGCCAGGATCAGCGCGTCGACGTCGAGGTGGTGCCCGGCGCGTTCGGCCTTGGTCCGCAGGTACTGTTCGTTCTCGGCGGTGATCTCGCCGGTGACCGGGATGCAATCGACCACGTCGATGCCGGCATTGCGCAGGCGCTGCGCCTTGGTCGGGTTGTTGGTCAGCAGCTGGATGCGCTGCACGCCCAGCCCGTGCAGCATCGCCACCGCGCTGCCGTAGCGACGCTCGTCGGCGCCGAAGCCGAGTTGCGCGTCGGCATCGATGGTGTCCAGGCCGTCGTGCTGGTAGCCGTAGGCACGCATCTTGGCGGCGATGCCGGTGCCGCGGCCTTCCTGGTCCAGGTACAGCAACACGCCGCCGCCCAGTTCCTTGAGCTTGGCCAGGCCGTGGCGCAGCTGGTCGCCGCAGTCGCACTTGAGCGACCCGAACAGGTCGCCGGTGAGGCAGGACGAATGCACGCGCACCGGCACCACGCCCTGCAGGTCCGGCTCGCCGACGATGATGGCGACCTGGTCGCGCTGCGCCACGCCGCCACGGAACACGGCGAATTCGGTCATGCCGACGCTGCGCAGCGGCACCGGCGAGCGTGCGACCAGTTCGTAGTCGCGCGCCGCGCGGGCCGCGCCCTGCTGCAGGTCCTGCAACGAGACGCCGACGCAGCCGTCGAAGGCGGTGGCGTCCGCTGCCAGCGTGGTGGCGACCATCGCCGGCAGCAGCAGGCCCAGCCGGGCCACTTCCACCGCGGCGGCGTCGAGCTCGTCGCCGGCGGTCCAGCCGGGCGGGATCGGTGCCGCGTCGCGCAGGTAGCCCAGTGCGGGCAGTTCGTCGAAGCCCAGCCCGGCCAGCGGCACCCGCGCTCCGGTCTCGGCGTCGGCGCCGAGGATGCGGGTGCGCGCCGCGGTCAGGAACAGGTAGTGCCGTTGTCCGGCGGCCTGGGCGAAGGCGTCGAAGCCGGCGGCGGTGCTGCTGTCCAGGGCGATGGCGGCCAGCCGCCGGCCGCTGCCGTCGGCGATCAGCACCGGCCGGCCGGCGCGCAGCTCGGCGACGGCGCGTTCGCAGCGGATCGTTGCCGGGTCGCCGAAGTGGGCCGCCGGGAGCTTGGGGGAGGGGGCGGGCGAAGAGGTCATCGAGTCACCTAATGGGGATGCCGGCAGCGGATTCAACATGCGCCGGCAGCCGCTCAGTGCGGATGCCGCGCGGTGGCGTAGGGATTGGCTTCGCCGCTGCCGGGCGGGCGCAGGGTGTAGCGCTTGTAGGTCCACTGGTACTGCGCCGGCGCGCGCCGGGCGATGCGTTCGATGCCGGCGTTGAGGGTGGTCGCGGCGGTCAGCGGGTCGGGATCGGCGATCGACGCCGGCGCCGGTTCCACGTGCAGGGCGAACTGCAGGTCCGGGCCGGTGCGTTCGCACCAGGCATAGAGCACGGCGGCGCCGGTACGTTCGGCCAGGCGGTTGACCAGGGTCATGGTCAGCGCCTGGACGCCGAAGAACGGGGCGAACACGCCATCGCCGGCCTTGGGCTGCTGGTCGGGCAGGATCCCGACCGCGCCGCCGTCCTTGAGCACCTTGAACAGCTGCCGCACCGCCGGCCCCTCGGCCCGCACCTGGCGGATGTTGTCGCCGCCGCGCACCTGCTGCAGGAAGGCGTCGCCCACCGCCGAGGCCGGCGGCGCATAGACGATGGCGATCGGTCCGCGCGAGGCCAGCCACTGGTTGAGCAGCTCCCAGTTGCCGTAATGCGGGGCCACCACGATCACGCCCTTGCCGGCGGCCAGCGCGGCGTCGTACAGCGCCTGCCCATGGCGCTCGCGCAGGCTGCGGGCGAGGTTGTCGGCCGGCGGCCGGGTCCACAGCCGCAGCGTTTCCAGCGCCTGCCGCGCGGTGGTGCGCATGACCTGCCGGTGCAGCTCGGTGCGTTCGCCGGGCGCCAGTTCGGGCAAGGCCAGCTCCAGGTTGCGGCGGGTGACCCGGCTCTCGCGGGCATCGAGCCGGATCCACAGCCAGGCCAGCGCGTCGGCGAAGCCGCGCAGCCAGGGCCAGGGCAGGCGGGCGAGCAGGGCGGTGGTCCGGTAGAGGAGTCGGGCGGTGGTGTCCGGTTTCATCCCCGCAAGTCTAGCCGCTGGCGGCGGTGCGCCGGTCGCGGTGCCGGCGGATGCTATGGTCTGCGGCCCTCTTCACGGACCGTCGGGAACCCCGCCATGCTTGCCCTGATCCAGCGCGTCACCCAGGCCTCGGTCAGCGTCGAAGGGACCGTCGTCGGCCGGATCGGCCCGGGCCTGCTGGCGCTGGTGGCGGTGGAGCCGGGCGACGACCAGGCCCGCCTCTCGCGCATGGCCGACCGGCTGCTCGGCTACCGTGTGTTCTCCGACGAGGCCGGAAAGATGAACCGTTCCCTGCGCGACACCGGCGGCGGCCTGCTGCTGGTCAGCCAGTTCACCCTGGCCGCCGATACCGGCTCGGGCATGCGGCCCAGCTTCAGCACCGCTGCGCCGCCCGCGGAGGCTGAACGGGGGTTCAACCAATTGGTGGCGATCTGCCGTGAAAAACACGGATCAGGGGTGGAAACGGGGAGGTTCGGAGCCCATATGGTTGTCAGCCTGGTCAACGACGGTCCCGTGACCTTCCTGCTCAGGCCCTAGCGCGCCGGGATCCACCGCCCGGCAGGCCGGCCGTGGGCTGGTATAATGCTAGGTTCTCTTCCCTGCCGGTGGCGCGAGCACTACATGGCCAACGAACGTCCTGCCCAGCAATCCGATATCAAGCAACTTATCAGCAAGGGCCTGGAACAGGGCTACCTGACCTACGCCGAAGTCAACGACCACCTGCCCGACGACATCGTCGATCCGGAGCAGATCGAGGACATCATCGGCATGATCAACGGCATGGGCATCGATGTCCATGAGGTCGCCCCCGACGCCGAGACCCTGCTGCTCAACGACGGCAACACCGGCAACCGCGAGGTGGACGACACCGCGGCCGAAGAAGCCGCCGCCGCACTGACCGCGCTCGACACCGAAGGTGGCCGTACCACCGACCCGGTGCGCATGTACATGCGCGAGATGGGTACCGTCGAGCTGCTGACCCGCGAGGGCGAGATCGCCATCGCCAAGCGCATCGAGGAAGGCCTGGGCCAGGTGCAGGCGGCGCTGGGCACGTTCCCGGTGACCATCGAGACCCTGCTGGCCGATTACGAACTGCACAAGGAAGGCAAGAAGCGCCTGGCCGAGATCGTGGTCGGCTTCAACGACCTGGTCGAGGAAGAGCCGGCGCCGGCCGTTGCCGCCGATGGCGACGACAGCAGCGACGACAGCGACAGCGACAGCGACGACGACGATGCCGACGACGACGTCGCCAGCGACGAGGATACCGGCCCGACCGGTCCGGATCCGGCCGAGGTCGCGCGTCGCATGGAGCTGCTGGCCAGCGACTACGCCAAGTTCAAGAAGGCCCATGCCAAGGGCGACGCCAAGGCCGTGGCCAAGCTGCGCGAGGAGCTGGCCGCCACCCTGGTGACGCTGAAGCTGCCGCTGCCGCTGACCGACGTGCTGGTCAAGCAGCTGCGCGACGTCATGGCCAGCATCAAGGGCCACGAGCGCCGCGTGCTGCACCTGGCCACGGTGACCGCGCGCATGCCGCGCAAGGATTTCATCCGTTCCTGGGAAGGCAACCAGACCAACCTGGAATGGGTGGAAGACGCACTGAAGCGCAAGCAGAAGTGGTCTTCGGCGCTGCGCGAGGTCAAGGACCAGATCATCGCCGAGCAGCAGTCGACCATCGAGATCGAGAAGACCACCTCGCTGACGCTGGACGAGCTGAAGGAAATCAGCCGCGCGATGGCCTATGGCGAAGCCAAGGCGCGCAAGGCCAAGAAGGAGATGGTCGAGGCCAACCTGCGCCTGGTGATCTCCATCGCCAAGAAGTACACCAACCGCGGCCTGCAGTTCCTGGACCTGATCCAGGAAGGCAACATCGGCCTGATGAAGGCCGTGGACAAGTTCGAATACCGCCGCGGCTACAAGTTCTCGACCTACGCCACCTGGTGGATCCGCCAGGCGATCACCCGCTCGATCGCCGACCAGGCGCGCACCATCCGCATCCCGGTGCACATGATCGAGACGATCAACAAGCTCAACCGCATTTCCCGCCAGATGCTCCAGCAGTACGGCCGCGAGGCCACGCCGGAGGAACTGGCCAAGGAAATGGACATGCCGGAAGACAAGATCCGCAAGGTGATGAAGATCGCCAAGGAGCCGATCTCGATGGAAACCCCGATCGGCGACGACGAGGATTCGCATCTGGGCGACTTCATCGAGGACACCAACGTCGAGTCCCCGATCGAGAACACCACCAACATCAACCTGTCCGAGACCGTGCGCGACGTGCTCGCCGGGCTGACCCCGAGGGAAGCCAAGGTGCTGCGCATGCGCTTCGGCATCGACATGAACACCGACCACACCCTGGAAGAGGTCGGCAAGCAGTTCGACGTCACCCGCGAGCGCATCCGCCAGATAGAGGCCAAGGCGCTGCGCAAGCTGCGTCATCCCACCCGTTCCGAGCAGCTGCGCAGCTTCCTCGACATCGACTGACCCGGTCCGGCCCGCGCGCGTCGCGGAGACGGCAGGAAAGGCCCCGCATCTGCGGGGCCTTTTCGTTTGCGGCGCCGGAATCGCGGATTTCCCGGGAAGAGGTGCCGAGGTGCGCGCAAGCGGCCATGCCATGCGCTGGATGCCCGTGGCCCTCCGTGGAATGTCTTCGCGGAGGCAGGGGACAAGAGCGGCCGTTGTCGCTGGTCCTCGGCCAGTCCTCGGACAGGGAGGCGAAACGACGGATGCCGGCACTGGTATCAAAAATGGGAAAGGGCACCGCGCCTGCGGCGGCAACTGGTGGTATTTTCGGCACTTGGATCGGTCTAAATGGGGTGGGCCATGGCGGGTGCAGAGGCGAAGGCGAAGTGGCTGCTGGCGCTGGCGGTGCTGGCGGGCGCGGCCGTTGCGGGCGATGGCGTCGGCGAGCGCGCAGTGGCGGCGGTCGATCCGTTCATCGGCACCGGTGGCGAGGGCCACACCTATCCCGGAGCGACGGTGCCGCACGGCATGATCCAGCTCAGCCCCGACACCCAGATCAAGTCGCGCAAGGAAGGCTATGGCTGGGCGGCCGGCTATCGCCATGACGACCGCACCATCGTCGGCTTCTCGCACACCCATTTCTCCGGCACCGGCCATTCCGACCTGGGCGACGTGCTGCTGATGCCGGTCGCCGGCGAGGTGAGGTACGAGCGCGGCGACGTCGACAAGCCCGGCAGCGGTTACACCTCGCGCTTCCGCCACGAGGACGAGCAGGCAGAACCGGGCTATTACGCCGTCACCCTCGACGACTACGGCGTGCGCGCCGAACTGACCGCCAGCGCGCGCGTCGGCATGCATCGCTACACCTTCCCGAAGAACGGGCCGGCGCATGTACTGATCGACCTGCGCACCAGCATGTACGACTACCCGGGCAAGATCCTGTGGTCGCGCCTGCGGTTGCGTCCGGACGGCACCGTGACCGGCTTCCGCGAGACCCGCGGCTGGGCGCCCGGGCGCCAGCTGTACTTCGCCATGCGCTTCTCGCGGCCGATCAATGGGCATGCCTTCCACAACACCGAGAGCGACATTCCGTACCGCGGCTTCCCGCCGCCGGCGGAGAACGACCCGGGCGCGCGCGCGCAGATCGAGGGGCGGCAGCTGGTGGGCAGCTTCGACTTCGGCGAGGGATTGCGGGAACCGCTGCTGGTGAAGGTATCGATCTCCCCGGTCAGCGAGGACAACGCCATCGCCAACCTCGATGCCGAAGCGCCCGGCTGGAACTTCGACGGCATGCGCACCGCCGCCCGCGCGGAATGGGCGCAGGCGCTGGCGGCGGTGGACGTGGACGCGCCGGAGCCGCTGCGTACCAGCTTCTACACCGCGCTGTACCACACCATGCTCGGCCCGACCCTGTTCATGGACAGCGACGGCCGCTACCGCGGCCCCGACAACGCCGTGCACCAGGCGCAGGGCTGGACCAACTACTCGACCTTCTCGCTGTGGGACACCTATCGCGCGCTGCATCCGCTGATGGCGCTGCTGCAGCCGCCGCAGCGCACCAACGACATGGTCAACTCGCTGCTGGCTGCGCGCCGCCAAAGCCCTTACGGCATCCTGCCGGTCTGGTCGTTCCACGGCCTGGAGACCTGGTGCATGATCGGCTACCACGGCGTGCCGGTGATCGCCGACGCCTACATGAAGGGCATCCGCGGCTACGACGCCGACGAGGCGCTCGCCGCCATGGTCGCCAGCGCCAACTACGGCCCCTACGACGGCATCGCCCAGTACCGCGAACTGGGCTGGGTGCCGATCGACGAGGAGGGCGAAGCGGCGAGCAAGACCCTGGAATACGCCTACGACGACTGGACCATCGCGCGCATGGCCACGGCGATGGGCCGCGACGATGTCGCCGCGGAGTTCGCCCGGCGCGCCGGCAACTGGAAGAACGCCTTCGACCCGGGCACCGGCTTCATGCGCGCACGCAAGCGCGACGGCAGCCTCCGCGAACCGTTCGATCCCACCGCCAGCGGCTACGGCACCGACTACACCGAAGGCAACGCCTGGCAGTACTCCTGGTACGTGCCGCAGGACGTGGCCGGGCTGGCCGACGCCCACGGCGGCGCCGACCGGCTGCTGGCCCGGCTCGACCAGGTGTTCGACGCCGAGGTCGATCCGTCGATCTTCGACCACATGGAAGACATCACCGGCCTGATCGGCTGGTACGCCCACGGCAACGAGCCCAGCCACCACGTCGCCTACCTCTATGCCCACGCCGGCCAGCCGTGGCGCACCCAGGCGCGGCTCAAGCAGATCATGGATACCCAGTACGCACCGCGGCCGGACGGGCTGGCCGGCAACGACGACCTCGGCCAGATGTCGGCCTGGTACGTGTTCACCGCGCTGGGCTTCTACCCGGTCACCCCGGGCAGCAACGAGTACATCATCGGCCGCCCGTTCCTGCCGCGCGCCAGCTTGAACCTGCCCAACGGCAAGCGCTTCGCCATCGTCGCCGACGGCCTGGACGACGCCCATCCCTACATCGGCGCCGCCACCCTCAACGGCAAGCCGCTGGAGCGCGCCTTCCTGCGCCACGAAGAGATCCTGGCCGGCGGCGAACTGCGCTTCACCATGCAGGCCGAACCCAACCGCCAATGGGGCACCCACCCGGAGGCGAGGCCCTACTCGCAGTCGACCTACTGACACAGGCGCCCGGCGCAGGCGATGGCGGTGGCCGCCTGCGCCGGCCTCCACTACACTTGCGCACCGGCGCCGGGCCTATAGCTCAACGGTTAGAGCAGAGGACTCATAATCCTTTGGTTCCAGGTTCGAATCCTGGTGGGCCCACCATGCAACAAGGTTGCCTTCGTGCCGCGCAACGCATCTGCGCATTCCGGCAACCCGCAGTGGCACTTGCCGACGATCAACGTGCACGGGGCCTTATTGCGATGGCCACACTCATGATCGTCGTACCCGGGTTGATCGACGCACCAATGCCGTCCTGAGTGATCCGCGTCACGCGGCACATCCGGTTTTCCCGCCATTGCTGCGCAACAGGCAACACCGTGAGCCCGCCCGCGGATCTACTGCCTTTTGCCTGTATTTCCTACGCTGATCCCACACGGTGCCCTGCCGTGATCTGAGTCCAACGCCGCGTGGCGAAGGACCTCGTCCTCGACCGAAACGCAGCACCGTCGCGCCGGGCATTCCTGCCCGCGCATCGATGTGTCCTGGGTCGGGCGAAGACGGGCATCAGGACTGTCCGGGTCGACCGCCATTCCGTCGATCCGCTCAGCGCCAGCCTTGCCTTGCTGCCAGTCAGCCAACTTTCGTGGAGATCCCAACATGTTCAGCCTGGAAAACACCGCAGCCCCTGTCGCGCCCGCGCTCGACGAACTGGTTCCGTCGCGTTACGCGCTGAAGGTCGGCGACATCGACGTGCTGGTGGTCAGCGACGGCGTGCTGCCGCTGCCGACCAAGATGCTCGGCCACAACGTCGAACCGTCCGAACGCGCGCAGTGGTTCGAGCAGATGTACCTGCCGCAGGACGCGTTCGACTGGGCGCTGAACGTGATGGTGGTGCGCAGCGGCGAGCGCACCATCCTGATTGATGCCGGCCTGGGCCTGGATCCGGACTTGCAGCTGCCGCGGGCCGGCCAGCTGATCCGTCGCCTGCGCGCGTCCGGCATCGACCTGGCAGAGATCACCGACGTGGTGATTACCCACATGCACATGGATCACATCGGTGGCCTGCTGGTGGACGGGGTGAAGGAGCGCCTGCGCCCGGATCTGCAGATCCATATCGCCGCCTCCGAAGTGGAGTTCTGGAAGTCGCCGGACTTCACCCGCACCAACATGCCGCAAGGCTTCCCGGATGCGTTGCGCGCCACCGCCAGGCACTTCTGGGCCGAATACAACAGCTACGTGCTCACCTTCGAGGAGGAGTACGAAGTGGCGCCGGGCGTGACGGTGCGCCGTACCGGTGGCCACACGCCGGGTCACAGCGTGGTGCGGCTGGCCTCCGGTGGCGATGCGCTGACTTTCGCCGGCGATGCGGTGTTCGCGGTCGGCTTCGACCAGCCGAACTGGCACAACGGTTTCGAGCACGACCCGGAAGAGTCGGCGCGCGTGCGCATAGAGCTGCTGAAGGAACTGGCCGGCACCGGCGAGATGCTGGTGGCCACCCACCTGCCGTTCCCGTCCATCGGCCGTGTCTCCGTCGATGGCGATGCCTTCCGCTGGGTGCCGGTGTTCTGGGATTTCTGATCGCGCCCTGCTGGCTAGGTGTTCCCGCACCGATCTGGTGCGGGGACGTCTTTGGTCGTTTGCAGTACGAAAAGTAAAGTTTTAAGAATTTTTCACGGCCAATGATCCCATGTGGCGGCGCAAAGTAGCTCCTGTTCCGACTCATCCACTTCCGTAGGAGGCTCCACCATGAACACCGTTACCCGTACCGCCAGCACCATCACCACCGCCGACGGCGTGCAGCTCTACTACAAGGACTGGGGCCCGAAGGACGGTCCGGTCGTCACCTTCAGCCACGGCTGGCCGTTGAGTTCGGACAGC
>NZ_JAPCHY010000020.1 GCF_026107455.2 Xanthomonas chitinilytica
CTGAAGAAGTTCGACGTGCCGACCCTGGTGATCCACGGCGACGACGACCAGATCGTGCCGATCGACGCCGCCGGCAAGGCTTCGGCCGCCCTGATCGAAGGTGCCAGGCTGATCGTCTATCCGGGTGCACCGCATGGCCTGACCGAGACCCACAAGGACAAGGTCAACCAGGACCTGCTGGCCTTCCTGCAGCAGAAGTAGCCATCGAAAGCCCCGGTGCAATGCCGGGGCCTTCCGATTGCATCGCAAGCGAACGAGGAATCCCGTCATGCAAGCGCGCATGCCTCATAATTCTGGCGAACGGGTCCGATGGACGAAGCGCCCCCTATTGCTGGTCACCGGCCATGCGACGGCCATCGTCGCGCTTTACCGCTGGACCGATGGGGCGTGGATCAGCCTGCCCTGGAGCCTGCTGACGATGCTGGGGCTTACCCTGGCCATCACTACCGGCTTCAAGGCGATGCGCGGGCATGCGCGTGTGGCCAATGCGCAGCGGCTGTGGGCATCGATCACCGCCGCCAGCCGCAGCTGGACCTTGTTGAGCCGCAGCGTCCTGCAGGACGGCGAGGCTGCACGGCAGCTGGCGTACCGCCATCTGGCCTGGCTGGCGATGCTGTGCCGACAGCTGCGGTCCACCGAGGAACCGGAAGGCGACGAACGCGGCCGCGGCCTTGAGGGCGGGGTGAGTCGCCAGGCATCGGAGAAGGCGATGCACCTGCAACGCGAGCTGGTCGGGTATGTCGGCGCGCACGAGTGCGAGCGCATCCTGGCGGCTGACGACCCGTCCAGCCAGGTGCTGCGCCTGCAGAGCGAGGCGCTGAAGGCGCTGCTCGCTGCCGACAAGCTGAACCCCGCGCCGTTCCTGGAGTTGCATCGCCTGCTGCACGAGCTGCAGCGGTTGCAGGCTGCGGCCGAGGGTATGAAGGATGATCCGGATACGCGTCGTTGTACCCACGTCGATGGGGTGTTGCTGGGTGTGTTCGGGTTGCTGCTGCCGTTCGGCCTGCTTGATGCGATGGGCCCGCTAGTGCTGTTCGACGATCACGTCATCGGTGCCTTGGCGTGCTGGTCCATCGTGCCGTTGTCCGCGATGCTGACCTGGCTGTACCTGGCGCTGGGCAGAGCGGGGCGCGAGGGATGCCATCCGTTCGATGGCGGGTCGATCCATCGTGCATGCCTGTTGCTGGAGCATGAACTGCGAACTGCATTGGCGGAGGAACCTGCGGCCGCTGCGCGGGGAATGCCAGCACCGCTGCTGCCGTGATGGCCGCGCGCGGCTTACTGCACCGGCGTTACTACCTGTTCCCGTAAACGCCGCAGCTTGTGCGGATTGCGCTGCACCAGGATCTCCACGATGCGGTCGCCATCGGTATCGAAGGCCATCGCCGATTCCAGCGCGCCGTCGAAGTAGCGCAGCAATCCCAATCGCCCGTTGAGCATCGCAGGGACGATGCGCAGCTGCTCCCTGCGGCGCAGGTGCGGGGCGTACAGCAGCTGCGCGATGCGCGCGCCGCCCACCATTGGCCTGGGGAAACTGGTGACGATGCCGCCACCGTCGCCGATCAGGACCGCCGATTCGGCCATCAAAGCCTTAATCGTCTTGAAATCGCCAGTGGATATCGCTTCGGCGAAGCGGCGCATCAACCGCTGGTGTACCTCCAGTGGCACGGCGTATCGAGGCCGCTCCTGACGCAGCTGCAGACGCGCACGATGCACGATCTGCCGGCACGCCGCTTCGGTCTTGCCGAGCGTGCGTGCGATCACCTCGTAATCCTGGTCGAACACATCGTGCAGCAGGAAGGCGGCGCGCGCGTCCGGCGCCAGTCGTTCCAGCACGTTGAGGAAGGCGATGGACAGATCGTCGGCGGTTTCCAGCACGCGCTCCGGGGTGTCGGTGTCGTCGGTGAGCAGCGGCTCGGGCAGCCACATGCCGACGTAGTGTTCGCGCGTATGCCGCGCCAGGCGCAGGCCGTCGATCGCGTGACGGGTGGTGGTGGCAACCAGCCAGGCCTCGGGGTTCTCGATGTGCTGCTGCTCCGCGCCGTGCCAGCGCAGCCAGACATCCTGCACCACGTCTTCCGCCGCGGCTGCCGTGCCGAGCATGCGGTACGCCACACCGAACAGGCGTGGACGCAGGCGGGTGAACAGTTTGGTGGGATCTTCCATGGAAGCGGAGACGGAACAGGTCTCCGGATTGTGACATCAGCGCCGCGGACGGGGAGCGCGGTTGCCGGCGCAGAGCTCCCTGGGGAACGGCCGTGCCGCAGCGCGGCGCGATGCGATGATGTGTACCCGGGCTGCAGCTGGCCGCCATCCACCCCGGCCGGTGTCCTCAGTGCGGCGGCAGTACGGCGGGCTTGCCGATGTCCTTGAGCAGGAACACGACGAACTTGGCCGGTTCAACCCGACTGGCGTTGCGGCCGACGGTGTGCAGGTCCTTGGGGCCTTCGTGGAAGGCTTCGCCCGGGCCCAGGGTGACTTCGCGGCCACCGGCCACACCCATCACGATGTGGCCTTCGAGCACGTAGACGAAGCCGTGGGCATCGTGGCGATGCACCGGGTCGGCGCCGCCCGGCGGGTATTCGACGGTGAGGATCAGCGTTTCCTTGCCGGGGTGGTCGGGCAGTGGCTGGGTCATCACTTCGTGCACGATCGGTTCCGGCGCAGGGTGGGAGTGTGCTGGGGGCGCGGCGCTGGCGCTGCCCAGCGGCAGCAGCGCGAGCAATGCCAGTGAGGGAAGGGAACGCATGGCGGATCTCCTGCCGATGGCCCGCCATGTCGCGGCGTGCGGGCCGGGTAAGGGGCGCCGGTGCCCGGGGCACCGGCGCCGTCGGGTTCAGGCCAGACCGGCCTTGTCCAGGCCGAAGGCCTTGTCCAGCACGCCCGGCTCGGTACGGAAGGCGACGTTGGCGCGGTTCCAGGCATTGATCGCCATCACAGCGTAAGTCAGGTCGACGATCTCCTGCTCGGAAAGCTGGCTGCGCACGCGCTCGTACAGTTCATCCGGCACGCCCTGCGTGGGCAGCTGGGTCAGCACTTCGGTCCAGGCCAGGCAGGCGCGCTCGCGCGAGCTGAACAGGTTCGATTCGCGCCATGCGGCAATGTGGTGCAGGCGTAGCGGACGCTCGCCACGGATCGTGGCTTCCTTCACGTGCATGTCCAGGCAGAACCCGCAGCCGTTGAGTTGCGAGGCGCGGATGTTGGCCAGATCGTGGAGCGACGCCTCGATCGAGGTGGCATGGGTGGCCTGCGAGAAGCTGGCGAGTTTCTTAAACAGTTCCGGCGATTGCTTGGCGTAGTCCAGGCGTGCGGTCATGACGATGTTTTCCTTCTGTAGGCTGGAATGGACGGCATGAGGCTACGTCCACCCCGCTGTGGCCGGTAGCCAAGGGCAGGGACGCATGGTGGTGCGTAAAAAACACCAATGTGGTGTCACAGCGGCAGGTGCTGATCCGTCTGCCGGGCATGGACCTCATTTCCGCCTATCGCCGTGCCCTACTGCCTGCCAGCGAGCGGGTCTGGCTTGAATTCCTTGCCGCACTCAACGAGCTGCCTCCCGATGCGCGTGCCGTGCTGTTGCTGCACGACGTGCTGGGTGCTGGTTTCGACGACATCGTGCCGCTGCTCGGCATGGACCTGCCGGCATGCCGGCACCGCCTGCAGCAGGCGCGCGCCTGCCTGCGCGCGCATCGCGATCCACTGGAGCCTGAAACACCATGAAATCGTCTCCGCAACTGCCCACGACCGGCGACGGCCGCGATTCCCTCAACGCGTCGTTCTCCACCAGCTATGCAGGCGTACTGGCCTTCATCGCAGTAGCGGCGGAAGGCAGCTTCGCGCGTGCCGGCGATCGTCTGGGCATCGGCCGCTCGGCAGTGAGCCGCAGCGTGCAGAAGCTGGAAGGCCAGCTGGGTGTGCGACTGTTCCTGCGCACCACGCGCTCGACCTCGATGACCCGCGAAGGAGAGCTGTTCCTGGAGGGCTGCCGCCCCGGCGTCGATTGCATCCTGCAGGCGCTGGACGAGATGCGCGACCTGCGCGATGGACCGCCGAAGGGGCACCTGCGCATCAGCGCGACCTACGGATTCGGGCGCCGGGTGATCGCGCCCCTGCTGGCGGCTTTCCGCAAGGAGTATCCCGAGGTTTCGCTGGAACTGCTGCTGGACGAGCAGGCCCCGGACCTGGTCGCCGGTCGCATCGATATTGCCTTCCGCGATGGCCTGCTGGAAGACAGCCAGGTGATCGCCAAGCAGCTGGTGCCGATGCAGCTGGTGGTCTGCGCCTCGCCCGGCTATGCGCAGGTACACGGCCTACCGGCCTCGGTCGAGGAGCTGGCGAGGCATGCCTGCATCGGCCGGCGCCTGCCTGCTGGCCGTCTGCAACGCTGGGATTTCCGGGTCGAGGGCAACGAGGTGAATCTGCAGCCTGCCGCGGCGCTGGTGTTCAACGATGCCGACCTGGCCCTGCAGGCGGTGGTCGATGGGCTGGGCATCGCCCAGCTGCCCAGCTACCAGGTGCGCGAAGCGCTGCGCGCAGGCACCGTGGTGACCTGCCTGGACCGCTACGCGCCGCACGATCGCGGTCATTACCTGTGTTACCTCAGCCGCCGCCAGCTGCCCAAGCGCATCCGCGCGTTCATCGACTTCAGCACCCAGCGCGTGCGCGCGCTGGATCTGGACGTGATCTCACACTGGGAGACACGCCACCAGGCGGCCAAGGAGGCACCGGCGCAAGCGGCGTGGGCGTGATCGCCATTGGTGCGTGCAGGACAACAGTGCGCGTCCCCGCGCGGAGCTACTGCCACGTCTGCCGGCTTCCTACGATGTTCCCGCGCCACCGACACGTCGCGCGGCCTTCTTTCCGCACTCTCTGGAGATATGTCATGAAGATTCTCGTCATCGGCGGTACCGGCCGGATCGGCAGCAAGGTGGTGGAGCGCGTGCGTGTGGCGGGCCATCAGACCGTGGCCGCCGCGCCCTCCACCGGCATCGACGTGCTGACCGGCGAAGGGCTGGACGCCGCCATGGCCGGTACCGAGGTCGTGGTGGACCTGGCCAACTCGCCCTCGTTCGAGGATGCGGCGGTGCTGTCGTTCTTCGAGACGGCCGGCCGCAACATCCTTGAGGCTGCGACCCGGGCCGGTGTCCGCCACCATGTGGCGCTGTCGGTGGTGGGTACCGACAAGCTCGCGGCCAGCGGCTACTTCCGCGGCAAGATCGCGCAGGAGCGGTTGATCCGCGGATCGGGCATCGCCTACACCATCATCCATTCGACCCAGTTCTTCGAGTTCCTGCCGGGCATCATCCAGTCCGCTGGCGATGGCCCGACCCTGCGCCTGCCGACCGCGCTGGTGCAGCCGATCGCTGCCGAGGACGTGGCCGATGCGGTGGCAGGCGTGGCGCTGACGCCGCCGATCAATGGCGTGGTCGACATTGCGGGACCGGAGCGTGCGTCGATGGACGTGCTGGCTCGGCGCTTCCTGGGGGCCACCGGCGATGCGCGCGAGGTGGTGGGCGATGCGCTGGCCGGCTATTTCGGCGCCCAGCTGCAGCACGACACGCTGGTACCGGCCGGACCGGCCTGGACGGGCAAGGTGGACTTCGAGCAATGGCTGCGGCAATCCGGCCTGGTACAGGGCCAGCCGGCCTGACCCGCGCGGGCGGTGCCCATCTGTGCCCATCATCACCTGCGGGAAGACGCAATGACCGAACTGAAGCCGCCGCCCCCCAGTGTGCTCGACAAATACCATGGAGACGCCGCACACCCGCTTTACACCGGCCGGGTGCGCGTGAGCGGGGGCGAGGCGCGGCACGGACGCGCCTCCGGCGTGGTGCGCTCGGACGATGGTGCCCTTGCTGTCGACCTGCGTCTGCCGCCCGAGCTGGGCGGACCCGGTGGCGGCACCAACCCGGAACAACTGCTCGCGGCCGGCTACGCCGGCTGCTTCCATGGCGCGTTGGTGCTGGTGGCGGCGCGCGCGGGGCTGGTACTCGACAACCCGAGCATCGACGTGGCGGTGACCTTCGCGCGCGATCCGGTGGATGGCCTATACCTGTTGTCGGCCGAGATCCTCGTGTGCCTGCCCGGCATGGATGCGACATTGGCCGCCGAACTGGTGCGCAACACCGAGCGGGTGTGTCCTTACGCGAAAATGTTCCACCGCGGAATCAGCCACATGGTGCGGGTGACGGTGGAGTGACCGCCACTCGCGGATGGCCGCCGCGGGCTGCTTCCGTCCTGGTTTCGGGTACCCTGTCCACGCACTGGCGGTATCGAGGCCGATGCCGGACCAGTCGGCGATGACCGGCTGCGCGCGTTGAACATGGCGCTCGATGGCGCGTTGCGATCCAGCGGCGCTGCCGGCCAGGGGCATTGCCTGCAATCAGGCGACGTCCATACGCATCGCAGGCGCTTCGGTCGGTTGGGGCGGCAGCAGGCGCAGGCGGCTGTCCGGCCGGGCCGGTCGGCTGCGGCCGGATGCCCTCGATGACTGGCGGAGCGGTTGCGTCCCCGGCCTCGCGATCGATCCCGGCGGTCGGGCCATGCACGGCAACAAGGTCGGCGTCGCCCTGCGCTGCGGCCCCGGGCATGACCCTTCCGGGGCGGTCCGCAATGCGACATGGTGGCGTTCATCCCGTCTTTAGGTTGGGGCATTCCGCTTCCGCTGCCGCGGTTTCCGCTCTCGATGGTCGGTCTTCGGCGGCTGTGCCCCGTGCGTTCGGGGGACGTTGCAGATAACCCTGAGAATGAGAGCTGTTATCATCTCGGATTGCATGGGCGGGCGCTCATCGCGAATTCCAGCGAATGCGTTCCGCAACCGTACTGCGGAACAAGCGAAGCGACCGCCCGCCCCACGATCCTCAGGGTAAACGAAGTAACTGAGTCATGGCGTCGCGTCCCCCCGTTCCAGGTCTTTCCGCATTGGTGTTCGCCGCGCTGGCGGGCACGATGGCGATGATGGCCTTCGTCGCCGTGATCGGCCCGGTCGTGCGCCTGCTCGGCCTGGCCGAGTGGCATGCGGGGCTGTCGGTGACGGCGGCGGGCCTGTTCTGGATGCTGGCGGCGCGGCGATGGGGGGCGCTCAGCGACCGTATCGGGCGCAAGCGGGTGCTGCTGATCGCGCTGGCCGCCTATACGCTGATCTACGCGGCGCTGGCGGTGTTCGTCGATGTCGCCCTGCGCCAGCCGCCGGCGGTGCTGGTATCGGTGCTGGTGCTGGTCGGCGCGCGTGCGCTGGTCGGCCTGTTCTATGCCGCGGTGCCGCCGACCGCGGCCGCGCTGGTGGCCGATGCGGTGCCGCCGGGACAGCGCGCCAGCATCATGGCGCGGCTGGGTACCGCCAACGCCCTGGGCATGGTGATCGGTCCGGCGGTGGCAGGGTGGATCGCGTTCCACGACCTGGCGCTGGCGCTCTACGCCGCGGCGCTGCTGCCGCTGCTGTCGTTGCTGATGATCGGGTGGCGGCTGCCGGCCACGCCGCCGCTGGCCGCGCCGTCGGGCGCGAGGCCGACCATGGCCTGGAACGACCGGCGCCTGCGGCTGCCGCTGTACGCGGTGTTCGCGGCGATGGTTTCGGTCTCGATCGCGCAGGTCGTGGTCGGCTTCTTCGCCATCGACCGCCTGCAACTGTCGCCGGCCGATGGCGCGCGCATGGCGGGCCTGGCGCTGACCACCGTCGGCGTCGGCCTGATCTTTTCGCAGGTGCTGGTGATGCGGCTGGAAGCGGTGCCGCCGGTGCGCTGGATCGCGATCGGCGCGCTGGTGTCGGGCATCGGTTTCGCCGCGGTGGCGCTGGTGGCCACGCACTGGCAACTGCTGGCGGCCTATGGCGTGGCCGCGTTCGGCATGGGGCTGGTGTTCCCGTCGTTCCAGGCGCTGGCGGCCGATTCGGTGCAGGCGCACGAACAGGGAGCGGCGGCAGGCACGGTGGCCTCGGTGCAGGGATCGGGCATGGTGGTCGGGCCGCTGCTGGGCACGCTGCTGTACCGCTGGTCGCCGGGCGCGCCCTACCTGCTGGTCGCTGCGGTGCTGTTGGCATTGGCGCTGGCGGCGGCGCTGCATCGCACGGAGGAGGTGCAATGAACGACACGTCCGCGGCCGCGGGTCTGGTGGCAGACACGGGAGTGGCGTACCGCGAGGTCGACGATGCAGGCTCGTTCCTGCTGCATGCGCCGCAGCGGCGGGTGGATGCCGCCGGCTGCCGGATGCGGCTGCCGGGCGGTCCCGCCGCGACGCTGGCGCAGCGGGTGCAGGCGTTCTTCGCGCAATCGCGCCACGGGCCGGCGCTGCTGGTCGGGGCGCTGCCGTTCGACCCGCACGCCGGCGATGCGCTGTACCAGCCCGAACGGCTGGTCGCGCCGGTGCCGAGCGGAGCCGGGACATTCCCGGCGTTGGCCGGCGGGATCGTCGCCGAGCCCAGCGCCGAGGCCTATGCCGATGCGGTTGCGCAAGCGCTGCAGCCGCTGCGCGCCGAAGGCGATCCGCTGCGCAAGCTGGTGCTGGCGCGCAGCCTGCGGGTGCAGGCCGCGCAGGCGGTCGATCCGCGCGCGCTGGCCGCGCGCCTGGGCCGCGACCCCAGCGTGGCCACCTACGTGGTGCCGTTGCCGGTCGCCGCCGGGCAGGCGCCGGCCTGGCTGGTCGGCGCTTCGCCGGAGCTGCTGGTGTCGCGGCGCGGGCGCAATGTCGTTTCGCATCCGCTGGCCGGTTCGGCGCGACGCAGCGGCGATCCCGCCGAGGACGCGCGCACGGCCGAGGCGCTGCTGGCCTCGGCCAAGGACCTGGACGAGCACCGCTACGTGGTCGAGGCGATCGTCGAGGCGCTGGCACCGCTGTGCAGCGAGCTGGATGCGCCGTCGCGGCCGTCGCTGCATGCGACCGCAACGATGTGGCACCTGGGCACGCGCATCGCCGGCACGTTGAAGGATCCCGCGCTGTCGGCCGCGGCGCTGGCCGGCATGCTGCACCCCACGCCCGCGGTCTGCGGCACCCCGCGCCAGCCGGCGCTGGAAGCGATCCAGGCGCTGGAGCCGGTGCCGCGGGGGTTCTACGCCGGCGCGGTCGGCTGGACCGATGCCGCCGGCGATGGCGACTGGTACGTGTCGATCCGCTGCGCCCATGTGCAGGGCAGAATGCTGCGGTTGTTCGCCGGCGCCGGCATCGTCGCCGGTTCGCAGCCGGCGCTCGAGGTGGACGAGACCGCGGGCAAGTTCATGGCGCTGCTCAACGCGCTGGGCATCGACGCCGAACGCATGAACCGATGACGAGCGAGGATCAGATGAACGACGTTCCCGCGCACGCGCGCCTGCCGCTGCGCCAGGTGTGGCCGGGCGACTTCGTCGCGCGCTACCGCGCGGCGGGCTACTGGCGCGGCGAGACCTTCCCCGGCTTCCTGCGCGAGCGCGCCGAGCGTTTCGGCGACGACGTGGCGGTGGTCGGCGGCGACGTCCGCTGGAGCTATGCGCAGCTGTGGCGCGAGGCCGGGCGCATCGGCGCCGGTCTGCTGGCGATGGGGCTGCGGCCCGGCGACCGGGTGGTGGTGCAGCTGGGCAACGTTCCCGAGTTCATCGCCGTGGCCTGCGGCCTGTTCCGTGCCGGGCTGGTGCCGGTGTACGCGCTGCCGGCGCACCGGATCACCGAGATCGCGCACTTCGCGCGCAAGGCCGAGGCCAGCGCCTATGTGATGCCCGAGCGCCACGATGGCTTCGACTACCGCAGTCTGGCGCGCGAGCTGCGCGCCGAGGTGCCGGCGGTGCGGCACGTGGTCGTCGCCGGCGAGGCCGCCGAGTTCGCGGCGCTGGCCGACCTGGACGGCGACCCGGCCACGCTGCCGGGCGACCCGGACCCGCAGTCGGTGGCGTTCCTGCAGATCTCCGGCGGCAGCACCGGGCTGTCGAAGCTGATCCCGCGCACGCACGACGACTACATCTACAGTTTCCGCGCCAGCAACGCGATCTGCGGCATCGACCGCGACAGCGTCTACCTGGTGGCGCTGCCGGCCGCGCACAATTTCCCGATGAGCTCGCCCGGTTTCTTCGGCGCGCTGTACGCCGGCGCGAAGGTGGTGCTCAGCCCCGGTCCGGGGCCGGATGCGGCGTTCCCGCTGATCGCGCGCGAACGCGCGACCTGCGTCGGCCTGGTGCCGCCGCTGGCGCTACTGTGGGCCGATGCCGCCGGCAAGGCCGCGCACGACCTGTCGAGCCTGCAGGTGGTGCAGGTCGGCGGCGCCAAGCTGGTGCCGGAAGCGGCGCGGCGGGTGATCGCCGGGCTGGGCTGCCAACTCCAGCAGGTGTTCGGCATGGCCGAGGGGCTGGTCAACTACACCCGCCTGGACGATCCGGAGGACATCGTGGTCAACACCCAGGGCCGCCCGATCAGCCCGGACGACGAGGTGCTGGTGGTCGACGACCATGGCGAGCCGGTGCCCGAGGGCGAGGCCGGCCACCTGCTGGTACGCGGGCCGTACACGATCCGCGGCTACCACAACGACGATGCCGCCAACGCGCGCGCGTTCACCGCCGACGGCTACTACCGCACCGGCGACATGGTGCAGCGGCTGCGGGGCGGCTACCTGGTGGTGCAGGGGCGGGCCACCGACCACATCAACCGCGCCGGCGAGAAGATCTCGGCCGAGGAGATCGAGGACCACCTGCTGGCGCACCCATCGGTGTTCGACGCGGCGGTGGTGTCGATTCCCGATCCCTACCTGGGCGAGCGCAGCTGCGCCTTCGTCATCGCCCGCGGCGAGCGGCCGCGCGCCGCGGAACTGAAGGCCTGGGTGCGCGGGCGCGGGCTGGCGGCGTTCAAGGTGCCGGACCAGGTGGTGCTGGTCGATGCCTTCGGCACCACCGCGGTGGGCAAGATCAGCCGCCGCGAACTGCGCGCGCAGCTGCGCGAGAAATTCCTGTCCGAACAGAAGGATTGCTGATGGGCCTGCCCCGGATCGCACCGTACCCGTTGCCCACGCGGGCCGAACTGCCGGCGCCGCGCGCGCCATGGCAACCGCAGGCGCAGCGCGTGGCACTGCTGGTGCACGACATGCAGCGCTACTTCCTCGCCGCGTTCGCGGCCGATGCGGCACCGCTGGCGCCGGCCATCGACAACCTGGCGCGGCTGCTCGCGCATTGCCGCGGGCAGGGCATCCCGGTGTTCTACACCGCCCAGCGCGGCGACCAGGACCGCCGCGACCGCGGCCTGCAGGCCGACCTGTGGGGACCGGGCATGCGCGCGATCGACGAACACGAAGAGATCGTCGCGGCGCTGGCACCGGCCGCGGGCGACCATGTGCTGGTCAAGCACCGCTACAGCGCCTTCCAGCGCAGCAACCTGGAAACGCTGATGCGCGCGCGCGGCCGCGACCAGCTGCTGGTCACCGGCGTCTACGCGCACATCGGCTGCACCGCGACCGTGGCCGAGGCGTTCCAGCGCGACATCGAGCCGTTCATCGCCGCCGACGCGGTCGCCGATTTCTCGCGCGCCGACCACGACGATGCGCTGCGCTGGATCGCGCGCACCTGCGGCGTGCCGATGACCACCGATCAACTGCTGGAGGCCCTGCAATGACCGACAACACGGGGACGCTGACCCTGGAACGCATGCGCGCGGACGTGGCGCGGATGATCGACGAGGCGCCCGAAGCGGTCGCCGACGGCGACAACCTGATGGACCTCGGGCTGGATTCGATGCGCCTGCTCGGGCTGGTGATGGCCTGGAGCGAGACCGGCATCGCGCTGGAGTTCGCCGACCTGGCCGAGTACGCCACCCTGCAGGACTGGTGGCAGGTGGTGCAGCGGCTGCAGGCGCGGGCTGCGGCCGGGCGATGAACGCATCGGCCGCCAGCGCCGCCGTGTCCGCCGCTGCGGCGCCCGTGCGCCGGTTGAGCGAGGCGCAGCTCGGGCTCTGGTACGCGCAGCGGCTGGCGCCGGACAACCCGGCGTTCAACACCGCCCATGCGCTGTGGATCGAGGGCGCGCTGGACGTGGCCCGGTTCGCGCGCGCGGCCGACCGCGCCGCGGCCGAGGCCGAGGCGCTGTCGCTGCGGATGCGCGAGGACGAGGACGGGCCGCGGCAATGGCCGGACCCGGCCTGCCGGCCGGGGATCGAGCGGGTGGACCTGTCCGCACAGGCCGACCCGGTCGCCGCGGCACAGGCGGCGATGCACGCCGAGCGGATGACGCCGGTGGACCCCGCGCGCGATCGCCTCGCCGTGCAGCGGCTCTACCTGCTGGGGAACGAACGCTACGTCTGGTACCTGCGCGTGCACCACCTGGCGGCCGACGGCTACGGCATGGCGCTGCTGGGCGAACGCGTCTGCGCGCTGTACGCGGCGGAGGACGGCGGCACCCCGTTGGCGCCGCTGGCGCCGGTGCTGGACGAGGACGACATCTACCGTGACAGCGAGCGCCGCGAACGCGATGCGGCGTACTGGCGGCAGGCGATGGAGGCGATGCCGGCCGCCGCGGGACTGGGACCGGGCTTCGCCGCCGCCGCGCACGATTGCCTGCGCCGGGTGCAACCGCTGGAAGCGCCGCTGCGCGAGCGCCTGCTGGAGGTCGCCGCGCAGGTCGGGCAGCCGTGGCCGGACCTGCTGGCCGCCCTCACCGCCGAGTACTGCCGGCGCCACGGCGGGCTGGCCGAGGCGGTGGTCGGCGTGCCGCACATGGGGCGGCTGGGTAGCGCGTCGGCGCGGGTGCCGGCGATGGCGATGAACGTGCTGCCGCTGCGCGTGCCCGAAGCCGATGTCCCGCTCGCGGATTTCGTCCGCAGCACGGCCGGCGCGCTGGTGCGCGGCCGCCGCCACGGCCGCTACCGCAGCGAACAGCTGCGCCGCGACCTCGGCCTGGTCGGCGGCCAGCGGCGCCTGCACGGCCCGCTGGTCAACGTGCAGCCGTTCTACCGGCCGTTGCAGCTGCCGAATATCCAGACCCGATTGGAGATCCTGTGCACCGGCCCGGTGGACGACGCCACCCTCGGTTTCCGCGGCGATGCCGTGCATGCGCTCGACCTGGAGATCGAGGCCAACCCGGCGCTGTACACCCCGGCGCAGGTACGGGCGCATGCGGCGCGGCTGCCGGCGTTCCTGCGCGCCGCGTTCGACGTGCATGCGGCCGGCGGCACGATGGCCGACATCGCGCTGGCGACGCCGGCCGAGGCGCAGCGCTACCTGTTCGAGGTCAACGCCACCGGACATCCCGTGGCGGACACCACCCTGGTCGCGCTGTACGAGGCGAAGATGGCGGCCACCCCGGACGCGGTCGCGCTGGAGTACGAGGGGCAGACCTTGAGCTACGCGCAGCTGGAGCGGCGCACGCGGGCGCTGGCGCTGCAACTGCGCGAACGCGGCGTGGGCCGCGATTCGGTGGTGGCGGTGGCGCTGCCGCGCTCGCTGGAACTGGTGGTCGCGCTGGTCGCGGTGCAGCGCGCCGGTGGCGCCTACCTGCCGCTGGACCCGGCCCATCCCGACGAGCGGCTCGCGCGCATCCTCGCCTCGGCGCGCCCGGCCTGCGTGCTGGCCGGCGATGCCGAGGCCGCGCGCTTCGGCGCCTGGCCGCTGCTGGCGCCGGCGCAGTGGCACGCCGATACCGATCTTGCGCTCGCCGCCGCGGTCGAACCCGGCGACGCCGCCTATGTGATCTACACCTCCGGCTCGACCGGCGAGCCCAAGGGCGTGGTGGTCGAACACCGCGCCATCGTCAACCGCATCGAGTGGATGCGCGAGCAGTTCGCCATCGGCGCGGACGACCGCATCCTGCAGAAGACCCCGGCGACCTTCGACGTGTCGGTCTGGGAGTTCTTCCTGCCGCTGCTGGCCGGCGCCCGGCTGGTGATCGCGCCGCCGGACGCGCACCGCGACCCGCGCGCGATCGCGCGGCTGGTCCGCGCACGCGGCATCACCGCGCTGCATTTCGTGCCGTCGATGCTGGCCGCGTTCCTGGCCGCGCCGGAAGCGCAGGGGCTGGCGCCGCGGCGGGTGTTCGTCAGCGGCGAGGAACTCGGCGCCGAGCTGCGCGACCGTTTCCACGAAGTCCTCGATGCCGAGCTGCACAACCTCTACGGGCCGACCGAGGCCGCGGTGGACGTGAGCTGGTGGCCGGCCGGGCGCGACGACGACTCGCGCCCGGTGCCGATCGGTTTCCCGGTCTGGAACACCCGGCTGTACGTGCTCGACGCGCGCATGCGGCCGCTGCCGCCGGGCGTGGTCGGCGACCTCTACCTGGGCGGCGTGCAGCTGGCGCGCGGCTACCTCGGGCGCGACGACCTGACCGCCGAGCGCTTCGGCGACGACCCGTTCGTGCCCGGGGCGCGGATCTACCGCAGCGGCGACGTGGCGCGCTGGCGCGAGGACGGTGCGGTCGAGTTCCTCGGCCGCAGCGACCACCAGGTCAAGCTGCGCGGCCTGCGCATCGAGCTGGGCGAGATCGAGGCGGCGCTGCGCTCGGTCCCGGGCGTGGCGCGCGCCGAAGTGGTGCTGCGCGAGGACCGTCCCGGCGAACGCCGCCTGGTCGGCTACGTGCAGGCGGACGCGCCGCTGGCGGCGGATGCGCTGCGCGCGTACCTCGCCGCGCGGCTGCCGGACTACATGGTGCCGGCGGCGTTCGTCGCGCTCGCCGAGTGGCCGCTGACCGCCAACGGCAAGCTCGACCGCGGTGCGCTGCCGGCGCCGGCCGTGCAGGCCGGCGAGGCCGCGCCGCGCACGCCGACCGAACGCGGGCTGGCGGCGCTGTTCGCGCAGGTGCTGGGCATGGAGGCGCCGGTCGGTGCCGACGCCGATTTCTTCGCACTCGGCGGCGATTCGCTGACGGCGGTGCACCTGCTGCTGGCGATCCAGCAGCGCTGGCGCTGCGACCCCGGCCTGGGCGCGCTGTTCGCCACGCCGACCGTGGCCGCGCTGGCGGCGTTGATCGACGCGCAGCCGGCCAGCGCCGACCACGGGCTGGGGCCGCTGATCCGGCTGGCGGAGGGCGAGGCATCGCATGCGCCGCTGTTCGTGGTGCATCCGGCCGGCGGCATCGCCTGGAACTACCGCGAGCTGGCGCGCGCGCTGCAGCCGCGGCGCACGGTGTTCGGCCTGCAGTCGCCGGTGCTGGACCCGGCGCAGCCGCTGCCGGCGAGCATCGACGCGCTGGCCGCCGACTATGCGCGGCGCCTGGTCGAAGTGCATCCGCACGGGCCGGTGCACCTGCTCGGCTGGTCGGTCGGCGGCATCATCGCCCAGGCGATGGCGGTACGCCTGCGCGCGCTGGGCCGGGAGGTCGGGCTGCTGGCGCTGCTCGACGCCTATCCGGCCGAGTGCTGGCGCGCCGAACCCGAGCCCGGCCCGGTCGCGGCGCTGCGCGCGCTGCTGGCGATCGCCGGCTACGACCCGGAAGCGCATCCGGAGCTGGACAGCCGCGCCAGGGTGGTCGCGTTCCTGCGCCGCGGCGACAGCGCCCTGGGCAACCTGCCCGAGCCGGTGCTCGACGGCGTGGTGCGGGCGGTGACCAGCACCAACCGGTTGGTGCGCGGGCACCACCATGCGCGCTACGACGGCGCGCTGCTGCACCTGCGCGCCGGCCGCGACCATGCCGGGCGGCCGCAGCTGCAGTCGCGGCTGTGGGCGCCGTACGCGGCTGCGGTCGAATCGATCGAGCTGCCGTTCCTGCACGCGGAGCTGACCGGCCGCGACGCCGTGGCGAAGATCGCGCCGCTGCTGGACGAACGGCTGCGACACTGGGATGCATCCGCGGGAGACGAGACATGAGATTGACCGGATTCGACGGCACGGTGGCCCTGGTCACCGGCGCGGGCGGCGGCATCGGCGCGGCACTGGTGCGGCTGCTGCGCGCCAGCGGCAGCGTGGTGGTCGCCACCGACCTGGCCGCACCGCAACTGGAACCCGTCGATGGCGCGCCGGCGGCGCACGCCGAGGCGCTGGACGTCAGCGATCCGGCCGCGGTGGACGCGCTGGTGGCGCGGATCGAACGCGGGATCGGCCCGATCGGCTTCGGCGTCAACGTCGCCGGGGTACTGCAGACCGGGACCGTCGATACCCTGGACGACGCCGAGTGGCGGCGGGTGTTCGCGGTCAACGCCGATGGCGTGTTCCACGTCTCGCGCGCGCTGGCGCGGGCGATGACTCCACGCCGGCGCGGCGCCATCGTCACCGTGGGCTCGAACGCCGCCGGGGTGCCGCGGCACGGCATGGCCGCCTATGCGGCGTCCAAGGCGGCCGCGGCGATGTTCATGCGCTGCCTGGGGCTGGAACTGGCGCCGCTGGGCATCCGCTGCAACATCGTCGCCCCCGGCTCGACCCTGACCCCGATGCAGACCGGCATGTGGGCCGACGCCGACGGCGCGCGCCGGGTCATCGACGGCACCCCGGAGACCTACAAGACCGGCATCCCGCTGGGCAAGCTGGCCGCGCCCGAGGACGTGGCCAACGCGGTGATGTTCCTGCTGTCCGAGCAGGCCGGGCACATCGCGCTGGCCGACCTGTACGTCGACGGCGGGGCCACGCTGCGCGCATGAACCCGACCGTCTCCCCCTTTCCGCACCCGGAGTCTTCCATGAACCCACACCCGCGCCGCCTCGCCCTCCGCTGCGGCCTGCTGCTGTCGATCCTGTGGGCCGCGCTGGCGCTGCCGGCGATGGCCGCCGAGATCGTCGACCTGCGCGGCAGGAAAGTGACCGTTCCCGACCAGATAAAAAAAATCTCCATCGACGACGGCCGCTACCTGGTGGCGCTGGCGCTGATCCAACCCGACCCGGTGAAGGTGCTGGCGGCCTGGCCGCGCGACATCAACCGCATCGGCGAGGAGACCTACGCCGAGTACCTGAAGAAGTTCCCGGCGTTGCGCACGCTGCCGCAGGTGGCCAGTTCGGCGGGCAGCTTCAACCTGGAGTCGGTGCTCGCGGCGGCGCCGGACGTGGCCGTGGTGTCGCTCGGCAACGGCCCCAGCGACGCGCAGGTGGCGCAGCTGCAGGCGGCGGGCATCCCGGTGGTGTTCATCGACTTCTTCACCAACCCGTTCAAGAACCAGGAGCGCAGCCTGCGCATCCTCGGCCGCCTGACCGGCGGCCAGGCCAAGGCCGAGGACTTCATCGCCTTCCGCCGGCAGCGGCTGGAAACGATCTCGCGGCGCGTGGCGGCGCTGGCGCCGGACGCGCGTCCCAGCGTGTTCCTGGAAGCGCACGCGGGCATGACCCGCGACTGCTGCAACTCGCCGGGCAAGGGCAACGTCGGCGACTACATCGAGTTCGTCGGCGGCCACAACATCGGCGCCGACGTGCTGAAGGGCCCCTTCGGCAAGCTGAACCTGGAATACGTCATCTCGCGCGACCCGAAGGTGTACATCGCCACCGGCGGCGCGCACCTGGAAAAGAGCGGCGGGCTGGTACTGGGCGTGGGCTACGACGCCGCGCGCGCGCGCGCCTCGCTGGCGGCCATCACCCGCCGCCAGGGCATCGCCCAGCTGAGCGCGGTGAAGACCGGCAACGCGCACGGGCTGGCCCACCAGCTGATCAACTCGCCCATCGACATCGTCGCCATCGAGGTGTTCGCCAGGTGGGTGCATCCGGAACTGTTCCAGGACCTGGACCCGGCGCGGACGCTGCAGGAGATCAACCGGCGCTTCCTGGCGGTGCCCTATCATGGCGTGGGCTGGACCGATCTGAAGTAGCCGCCCGCGCCGCGGACGGGCAGGCGTGCATTTCCCAGGGAGTCGCTTGGATTGAACGAAATCGGAATCAAGGGCGCGCCCGGCGACACGGCCACGGTGCTGGCGGCCTATCGCCGCATCGTCGCGCGCCGCGTCGCCATCGTCGCCGGACTGGCGCTGCTGTGCGTGGCGGCGTTCGCGCTGGACCTGGTGACCGGGCCGTCGGCGCTGACCCCGGCCCAGGTGCTGGGCGGACTGCTGTCGCCGGACAGCCTCACCCCGCCGCAGGCGGCGATCGTGTGGCAGGTGCGCCTGCCCTATGCGGTGATGGCGGTGCTGGTCGGCGCGGCGCTGTCGCTGGCCGGTGCGGAGATGCAGACCATCCTCAACAATCCGCTGGCCAGCCCGTTCACGCTGGGGGTGTCCTCGGCGGCCTCGTTCGGCGCGGCGCTGGCCATCGTGGTGGGGATCGGCGTGCCGTTCCTGCCGGCCGACTGGATGGTGCCGATCAACGCGTTCCTGTGCGCGTTCGGCTCGGTGCTGCTGCTGCAGCTGATGGCGCGCCGGCGCAGCGCCGGGGTCGAGACCGTGGTGCTGCTGGGCATCGCGCTGGTGTTCGCGTTCAACGCGCTGGTCGCGTTCGTGCAGTTCGTGTCCTCGCAGGAGGCGCTGCAGCAGCTGGTGTTCTGGAGCATGGGCTCGCTGTCGCGCGCCACCTGGGGCAATACCGGCGTGCTGGGCGTGGCGCTGCTGCTGGTGGTGCCGTTCTCGCTGCGCGCGGCCGGGCGACTGACCTCGCTGCGGCTGGGCGAGGACCGTGCCCGCAGCTTCGGCGTCGACGTCGGCCGCTTGCGCTTCCTGGCGCTGCTGCGGGTGAGCGTGCTGGCCGCCACCTCGGTGGCGTTCGTCGGCACCATCGGCTTCATCGGCCTGGTCGGCCCGCACGTGGCGCGGCTGCTGCTCGGCGAGGACCATCGCTTCCTGCTGCCGGCCAGCCTGCTCAGCGGCGCGCTGATCATGTCGCTGGCCTCGGTGGCCAGCAAGGTGCTGGTGCCGGGCGTGCTGATGCCGGTGGGCATCGTCACCGCCATCGTCGGCGTGCCGGTGTTCCTGTTCCTCATCTTCAGGCGCCCGGAGCGGAGCTAGTGGACGCAGTCGACGACATCCTGCAGGTCAGCGACCTGTCCACCGGCTATCGCGGCCGCAAGGTGATCCAGGGGCTGAGTCTGCCTGCGATCCGGGCCGGCGAGCTGCATTCGCTGGTCGGCCCCAACGCCGCCGGCAAGAGCACGCTGATGCGCGCGCTGGCCGGGCTGCAGCCGGCCACCGGCTCGGTGCGGCTGGGCGGGCGCGAACTGATGGGCCTGTCGCTGGCCGAGCACGCGCGCCGCATCACCTACATGCCGCAGACCCTGCCGCAGGGCGTGGCGCTGAGCGTGCTGGAAAGCGTGGTCAGCGCGCTGCGCGCCTCGCCGACGGGCGAGGAAAGCCTGGGCCACGCCGCCATCGAGCAGCGCGCGGTGGCCGTGCTCGAGCGCATCGGCATCGTGCGGCTGGCACTGGAGGGGCTGGACCAGCTTTCCGGCGGCCAGCGCCAGCTGGTGTCGCTGGCGCAGGCGCTGGTGCGCGAGCCGCGGGTGCTGCTGCTGGACGAGCCGATCAGCGCGCTGGACCTGCAGCACCAGCTGCGGGTGATGCGGCTGGTGCACGAGCTGGCGCGCGAACGCCGCATGATCGTGCTGGTGGTGCTGCACGACCTGCAGGTCGCCGCACGCTGGTCCGACAGCATCGTGATGCTGGCCGATGGCGCGGTGGCGGCGGCCGGCACCCCGGCCGAGGCGATCACCCCCGATACGCTGGCGCGGGTCTACGGGGTCAGCGCCCGGGTCGAGCGCTGCTCCCGCAGCGGCCTGCAGATCATGGTCGACGACGTGCTGCCGGTCGCGGACGCCGTGCGATGAACACGCTGCCGCCGGACCCGGCGCCGGCCTGGCCGCCGGTGGCGCTGGACGGCACCCAGGCGCGGCGGATGCGCGCGGCCGCCAACGGCGGCGAATACGGCATCGAGCTGTGGATTCCGCCGGGCCCGCCGCCGCCGGGGGGGTTCCCGGTGCTCTACGTGCTCGACGCGAACGCATTGTTCGGCACCTTCGTCGAGGCGATCCGGCGCAGCAGCCGGCGTCCGGACGCCACCGGCATCGCCGCGGCCGCGGTGGTCGGCATCGCCCATGCTGGCGGCGAGCTGTTCGCGACCGGGCGGCGACGGCTGGACTACACCACCGCCGCGCCGGCCGGGGCGGGGGAGGGCAGCGGCGGCGCGGATGCGTTCCTGTCCTTCATCGTCGACGAACTGGCGCCGGCGCTGCGCAGCGAATTCGCGCTGGATGCCACGCGCCAGGTGCTGTTCGGCCATTCGCTGGCCGGTTACTTCGTGCTGCATGCGCTGGCCGCGCGGCCCGGCGCCTTCCGTGTCCATGCCGCCGTCAGCCCGTCGATCTGGTGGGACGAGGCCGGCCTGCGCGCGCGCCTGGCCACGCTTGCGCGCGACGCTGCACGGGTGTTCCTCGCCGTGGGCGAATGGGAAGCCGAGGTGCCGCCCTGGCAGCGTGGCGCTCCCGGTTACGAGCAACTGCTGCAGCGGCGCGCGCAGCGGCGCATGGTCGCCAACACGCAGGCCATGGCGATGCAGTTGCGCGAAACCCTGGGCGAAGACGCCGTGGCCTTCCACCTGTTCCCGGATGAAGACCACGCCTCGGTGCTGATGATCGCGATCCAGCGGGTGCTGCGCTTCGCGCTGGCGCCGGTTGCCGCGGGGTGACCGGGAGTTTCCTGGCGCTTTCCGGGGTTTCGTCGGGATAGCCGGTGTGAACAGCAGGATGTTGCAGGAGCAACGTCAGTCGCGACCTTTCCAGGCGGCGTGGCGGTGTCCTGGCGCGCCCACGCGCGACCATGGCATCCAACGTCTTTTCCGACGGCCAGCCGGGCGTGCTGGCATCGGGCGTGCGACGTCTGTCCCCATCGACCCGGGACAACCGCCCGGCCCCGGAAACACGATGCAGCGGACGAGGCTCTCCGTACCGCGCACACCTCGCCGCGACGTGGATGGGCGATGAACGATTCAGCCGCTCGGCGGCCCGTCACGTCGTCTTGAACGGACTGGTACACCCGGGTAACCGGGCTGTCGATACCTTCCCCGATACCGGAATACGGATTCCGGCAACCGGAGAAACGACATGGGCAACAACAAACCTGACCAGCGCGACCAGCAGCAACGCACTCCTGGCTCGAACGACCCGGGCCAGCAGCGGCACGGCAACCCCCGTCAGCCCGGGCAACAGCAGCAGGATCCGCAGCGGGAACCGCGGCAACCGGGCCAGCAGGGCGGCCGCGAGGACGAGGAGGAATAGCGGCGGTGAGTCGCCGCTGTCCGGCCGCCAGCGGATCCGCTGGCGGCCTTCGACCCGGGAAACCGCCAGGCAGCCGTGCGTTTGATGGCGGACATCGCCATCAACGGGACGATTGCCGTATGGCCGGGTTGTCGGCTATCGACGCAGGGGCAGCAGGAGCATTGCCTGCTGCCGGGGACGACGACTTCAGTGGCTGCCTGCGTCGCCCGGCGCGGCGCCCAGGTGCTGCCAGCAGCGGCGGGCGAATTCGGCGGCCTCGTCCCATTGCAGGCGGCGCATGGCATTGAGCTCGTAGCGTTCGCGCAACAGTTCCAGGCGTTGCTGTTCGCTGGCCTTGGGGTGGTGCAGCCATACATCGCAAGCGTTTTTCACTGCGATGGCATAGGTGCCGAAGCCGTGCGTGCCGAGCCTGCCGTTGCTGTGCTCGCCGCGCCAGAACGCCAGTTCCGCCTCGATGTCGATGATCGTCGGGTCCACCCGGGTGCCCATCGATTGGGTCTCCATGCAGGAAGTAGTGCCATCGACCATACGGCGGTCATCGTGAAGGGGCGGCGTGCGGGGAGTCACAAATCTGAGCGGTTCACCTCATGCCGAGCGGTCGCGCGTGCCGGCCGCGAAAGCCGGCGTGGCACAATGGCCGACCGCGGCGATGCGGGTCGTGAGCGACGGGCACGGCATCGCCACTGCCGCCGCTGGCGCAGGTTCGCGGACCCGGCAGCAGGATGCGACCGCCGTCTCGCGCGCCATCGCCTTTCCCGGGAAACCCGCTTCTTCGCGTTTCCCTTACGTTTTCCTGACTAAGCTGAACCGATTGTTCCGCGGTGAGGAGAGCCAGTGCGTTGCCGTCGTCCCAGTGCTCCCCCTCCGTGGGCGTTTTCCTTTCGTTCCGATTGCATGTCCATGGTTCTTCCTTCCGCGACACCTGATGCTGTTTCCGTTCTGCCGATAGCCGCCGTTTCCGTGCCATTCGACGCGGAGATGGGAGGCGCATGAATTCCCCCGCAACGACTACGCCGGCGTCGCTGGATGCCGGCATCGCCACCTTGCCCGCCGAATCGCCGCTGGCCATGCCCGAGCAATCGCTGCGCCAGGGGCGGCTGCAGCGTCCGCGTCAGGCCACGTCGCCGGCGCACATCGGCTGGCGCCGGTTGTTCGTGTTCGGCAGCACGATCCTGATGACGCTGGTGGCCACCGGCATGATGTGGCGGGTGGTGGCGGTGGACGGCGTCAGCGTGCTGGAAGCCTGCCTGCTGGTGCTGTTCGTGCTGCTGTTCGCGTGGATCGCGTTGTCCTTCGTCGGCTCGCTCGCCGGCTTCTGGGCCATCGTCCGCGAACGCCGCAAGCTGGGCATCGATCCGGATGCGCCGCTGCCGCGGCTGGCCACCCGCACCGCGCTGCTGATGCCGACCTACAACGAGGATCCGCGCCGGTTGATGGCCGGCCTGCAGGCGATCTACGAATCGGTGGCGGCCACCGGCCAGCTGGCGCAGTTCGATTTCTTCATCCTCAGCGATACCACCCGCGAGGCGATCGGCCAGGAGGAAGAGCGCGTCTACGCGCAGCTGTGCCAGCGCACCGGCGGGCAGGGGCGCATCTTCTACCGGCGCCGCGCCGACAACAGCGGTCGCAAGGCCGGCAACATCGCCGACTGGGTACGCCGTTTCGGCGGCGGCTATCCGCAGATGCTGATCCTCGACGCCGACAGCCTGATGACCGGCGATACCATCATCCGCCTGTCCGCGGCGATGGAAGCCAACCCGGACGTGGGCCTGATCCAGTCGCTGCCGGCGGTGGTCAACGGCCATACCCTGTTCGCCCGCATGCAGCAGTTCGGCGGCCGCGTGTACGGGCCGGTCATCGCCCACGGCGTGGCCTGGTGGCACGGCGCCGAGAGCAATTACTGGGGCCACAACGCGGTGATCCGCACCCGCGCCTTCGCCGAGCAGGCGGGGCTGCCGGCGTTGCCGGGGCGCAAGCCGTTCGGCGGGCACGTGCTCAGCCACGATTTCGTCGAGGCGGCGCTGATGCGCCGTGGCGGCTGGGCCACGCACATGGTGCCGTACCTGCAGGGCAGCTACGAGGAAGGCCCGCCGACGCTGACCGACCTGCTGGTGCGCGACCGCCGCTGGTGCCAGGGCAACCTGCAGCACTCCAAGGTGGTCACCGCGCGCGGCCTGCATTGGGTCAGCCGGATGCACATGATGATCGGCATCGGCCACTACTTCACCGCGCCGATGTGGGCGATGCTGATGCTGATCGGCATCGCCATCCCGCTGCAGCAGGACGGCCTCGACCTGGCGCAGGCGCTGCACCTGCCGTTCTCGCCGGCGCACTACTGGCACCGCCAGGACGAGAGCGGCGTGCTGTGGGTGTTCGCGGTGACCATGGCCGTGCTGCTGGCGCCGAAGCTGATGGGCTACCTGGCGATGCTGCTGTCGCCGGCCGAGCGCCGTGGTTGCGGCGGCGCGCTGCGGGCGTTGGTCGGGGTGCTGCTGGAAACCTTGCTCGCGGCGCTGATGGCGCCGATCGTGATGTACCTGCAGTCGCGCGGGGTGGCCGAGGTGCTGGCGGGCAAGGATTCGGGCTGGGACGCCCAGCAGCGCGACGACGGCAGCGTGTCGTGGCCGGCGCTGCTGCGCGGCTATGGCGGTTTGAGCCTGTTCGGGCTGCTCGCCGGCGGCATGGCCTATGCGGTATCGCCGCCGTTGGCGGCATGGATGTCGCCGGTGGTGATCGGCATGGTGCTGGCGGTGCCGGTGGTGGCGCTGACCTCGTCGCGTTCGGCGGGGCAGCGGCTGCGGCGCTGGAATCTGCTCAGCATTCCCGAGGAGCGCTCCCCGCCGCATGTGCTGGTGCGCGCCGCCGAGCTGCGGCGCGTCGCCGCCCGGGAAGCGGCGGACGACCGGTCGAAGTGACGGCGCAGGCATAATGCGGCCTCGTGTCTGGGAGCCGTATCGATGCTGGAAACACTGGAACAGGAAACCGGGGCCGCCCCCGAATGGTCGGTGCTGTGGCTGCATGGCCTGGGCGCCGACGGCCACGATTTCGCGCCGATCGTGCCGGAGCTGGTGCGGCCGCACTGGCCGGCGCTGCGCTTCGTGTTCCCGCACGCGCCGGTACGCCCGGTGACGGTCAACAACGGCGTGCCGATGCGGGCGTGGTACGACATCGTCAGCATGGACTTCCGTTCCCGCGCCGATGCCGGCGGCGTTGCCGACTCGGTGGCGCAGGTGGAAGCGTTGATCGAGCGCGAACAGGCGCGCGGCGTGCCGGCGCAGCGGATCCTGCTGGCCGGCTTCTCCCAGGGCGGTGCCATCACCCTGGCCACCGGCATCGGCCGCGAACAGCCGCTGGCTGGGCTGATCGCGCTGTCCACCTACCTGCCCGATGCCGCCAATGCGGCCGCGACGCTGGCATCGGCGGCCACCGCGCAGCCGGTGTTCATGGCCCACGGCAGCGGCGATCCGGTGATCCCGGTGCAGATCGGCGAGCACAGCGCGCAGTTGTTGCAGGGCCTGGGCTTCGCCCTGGAATGGCACCGTTATCCCATGGCCCACCAGGTCTGTGCCGAGGAGATCCGCGACCTGGGCGACTGGCTGGAACGCCGTTTCGCCGCAGGGTGAAGCGATGAGCGACCCACGCCTGCTCGAACCATGGCTGCCGGACCTGTGCCGGCTGCCGCGGGTGGCGGCAATGCTGGGGCTGGCCGAACTGGCGGTGGTGGTCATCGCCCTGGCGCCGGACGGAAGCCGCGGCTGGGCGCTGGAGGAATTCCTCGCGGCGAGCGGTTTCGCGCTGTGGCTGGCGCTGGCGGTGGCGGTCTCGCTGTGCCTGTCGCGGACGCTGCTGTCGCGCCTGCCGCAGGCGCTGGGCGCGGTGTCGGCGGTGATGCTCGCCGCGTCCATCGCGGTGGTCTGCTCCGGCATCGTGCATGGCCTGTACTCGGTGACCGGGGCGATGCCGGGAGGCGCGCAGCTCACCGGCTTCTGGCGCTTCACCCTGGGCAGCGCGGCGATGGCGGCGCTGATCACGGCGCTGGCGCTGCGCCATTTCTACGTCAGCGACCGCTGGAGCGCGCAGGTGACGGCCAATGCCCAGGCACAGGCCGATGCGCTGCAGGCGCGCATACGGCCGCATTTCCTGTTCAACAGCATGAACCTGATCGCAAGCCTGGTCCGGCGCGACCCGGACGTGGCCGAGCGCGCCGTCCTCGACCTGTCCGACCTGTTCCGTGCCGCGCTGGTGGCCGGCGAGGGCGATTCCAGCCTGCGTGCCGAATGCGAACTGGCCGAGCGCTACCTGGCCATCGAGTCGCTGCGGCTGGGCGGGCGGCTGCAGGTGCGCTGGCTGCGCGAAGAGCCGCTGCCGTGGTCCATGCCGCTGCCGCAGCTGGTATTGCAGCCGCTGGTCGAGAATGCGGTGCTGCACGGGATCTCGCGGCTGCCGCACGGCGGCACGATCGAGCTGGCGCTGCGGTGCGAAGACGGGCAGCTGCGGATATCCGTGCGCAATCCGGCGCCCGAGCCGGGCACCGGCGAACTGCCGTTGAACGCGGGCACCGGACACGCGCAACGCAGCATCGCCCACCGGCTCGCCTACCGTTTCGGGCCGGCGGCGAAGATGACGGGCGGCTGGGCCGACGGCTACTATGACTGCGCAATTTCGTTGCCGTTGAAAGGGGTATCGACTTGAAGGTGGTGATCGCCGACGACGAACCGCTGGCGCGCGAGCGGCTGCGTTCGCTGCTGGCCGAGCACGCCGGGATCGAGGTGGTGGCCGAAGCCGCCAACGGCGCCGAGGCGCTGCACGCCTGTGCCGAACTGCAGCCGGACGTGGTGCTGCTGGACATCGCCATGCCCGGCGTCGACGGGCTGGAGGCGGCGCGCCACCTGGCCGGTTTCGAGCCGCGGCCGGCGGTGGTGTTCTGCACCGCCTACGACGCGCACGCGCTGTCGGCGTTCGAGGCGGCGGCGATCGACTACCTGATGAAGCCGGTGCGGCCGGAGCGGCTGGCGGCGGCGCTGGAGCGTGCCCGCACCTTCGTCGCCGGCCGCGGCAACGCGCAGGCGGCGATGCCGGCGCGTGCGCGCACCCTGCTGTGCGCGCGCCTGCGCGGCAGCCTGCGGCTGATCCCGGTGGAGGACATCCACTACCTGCAGGCCGAGGAGAAGTACGTGGTGGTGCACCACGCCCGCGGCGAGGACCTGATCGAGGAGTCGCTGAAGTCGCTGGAAGAGGAATTCCCCAGCCGCTTCATCCGCATCCACCGCAATTGCCTGGTCGCGCGCCAGCAACTGGTGGAACTGCGCCGCAACGGCGGCGGCCAGGTGCAGGCGGTGTTGCGCGACGGCAAGCAGCCGCTGGAAGTGAGCCGGCGCTGCGTGGCCAACCTGAAGCAGGAGCTGCGCCAGCTGTGATCGCATGGCGCCGTCCGCGATAATGCGGGCATGAATCTTCTGCGCATCGCCACCCGCAAGAGCCCGCTCGCCCTGTGGCAGAGCGAACACGTCGCCGCGCGCCTGCGCCAGGCCCACCCGGGGCTGGAGGTGGCGCTGGTGCCGATGAGCACCCGCGGCGACGAGGTGCTGGACCGCTCGCTGGCGGCCATCGGCGGCAAGGGCCTGTTCCTGAAGGAACTGGAGCTGGCGATGCTGCGCGGCGAGGCCGACTGCGCGGTGCATTCGCTCAAGGACGTGCCGATGGAGCTGGACGAACCGTTCGCCTTGCCGGCGATCCTGGCGCGCGCCGATCCGGCCGACGCGCTGGTGTCCAACCTCTACGCCTCGCTCGATGCGCTGCCGCTCGGCGCGCGGGTGGGTACCTCGTCGCTGCGGCGCCAGGCGCAGTTGCGCGCGCGCCGTCCCGACCTGGAGCTGCTGGATCTGCGCGGCAACGTCAACACGCGCCTGGCCAAGCTCGACAACGGCGGCTACGACGCCATCGTGCTGGCCTGCGCCGGCCTGCAGCGATTGCAGCTGGATGCCCGCATCAGCGCCCGGCTGACGCCGCCGGAGTGGTTGCCGGCGCCGGCGCAGGCGGCGGTGGCGGTGGAATGCCGCGGCGACGACGGCCGCACGATGGCGCTGTTCGCGGCGCTGGACGACGCGCCCACGCGCGGCTGCGTCGAGGCCGAGCGGGCGATGAACCGCGCCCTGCACGGCAGCTGCCACGTGCCGGTGGCCGGCTTCGCGCAGTGGCAGGGCCGGGAGCTGTGGTTGCAGGGGCTGGTGGGCGGCGTGGCCGATGGCCGGCTGGTACGGGCCGAAGCGCGCGGGCCGGGCGCCGATCCGGAAGCGCTGGGGCGGCAGGTGGCCGCGCGGCTGCTGGAAGCCGGCGCCGGCGAGCTGCTGGCGCAGGCATGACCGGGAAGCGGCCGCGACGGCGGCCGTTCCGGCGAGCGGCGATTACTTGAAGGTGTAGACCACGTTCATCGTGGTCAGGGTATCGGTCCTGCGCTTTTCTTCGGCCACGTCGCTGTTGTAGCGGGCCTGCCAGCCGGCCTTCAGCGCGAAGTGCGCGTTCATGTTCACCGCCACGCCGAAATCGTTCTGCGCGAAGGTGTTGTAGGAGCCGGATTCGACCAGCAGCGTGTTGACCAGCTCGGTGTTGTCGGTCATGCCGAACTTGAGGTCGAACAGGCCGCGGCCGATCAGGCCGGTGCGGGTCTCGTCGGTGACCGAGTCGTGGGTGCGGCGGACACCGGGGCCGAGCTGCGCATCGAGGTGCAGCCGTTCGCTGTCGATCAGCCGGGTGCCGTAACCCAGACCGAAGCTGGACTGGCGGTCGTAGGTGGCGAAATCGTCGCTTTCGTGGCGCACCGTGGCGGTCAGCTGCCGGTATTCGCCCAGCTGCAGCGCGCTGCCGGCGCTGGCGGTATAGCGGTTGGCGGTGGTCTGGCGCCGGCGGCTGCTGCTGCCGTCGTCCTGGGTCTGGGTGTATTCGGCGCTGGAGCGCAGGCCGAACAGGTCCATGCTGTGGATCCAGTCGTCGTCGCTGTAGCGCAGCTTGAGCCGGCCGTTGAAGCTTTCGGTGTTGCTGTTGCCGTGGGCCGAGGCGAAACCGAGTTCGCCACCGCTGCCGCTCCAGGGCGAGGACATCGCCGCCGGGTCGGACGCATCGTCGGCCCAGGCCATCGGGGCACACAGCAGCAGCGGCAGGAACAATGAAACACGCAGGGACATCGACAGGCCTCCATGGGCGACGCAGGGGGATGGGAGCGCGGCCGATGATACCGGAAGCCATCGGCCGGCCCGGCCCGGCGGCGGCCCCGGCTTCATTTGCGGTTCGGACGCCGAAGGCGGTGGTGGCGCGGGTTTTTTCCCTGTCGGTGCGGGTGCCTGGAGGCGTGGGGCACGTCGATCCGGCCGTCGCCGGTGCCGGATCCTGAACGGGCGGGCGTCGCCATGGCGGGACGGTGTGGGCCCGATACCTGGGCGTGCTCCGCCCACCGGTGCGTGTCGCCTGGGCCTTCGCTCCGCGCCGCCGCTGGATCGCGGAACGGCCGGGCCGCCGGTGGCGTCCGCCCGGCCCGGCCTGCCGGCAACGCGGCCGAAGGAGACCCCGGGCAGGATGCCGGGCGGAGGCGGAACGCCGCCGGGGCTGGTCCAGGCGCTGGCCGGGACAGCCATTGCGGCCGCGACTCGGACATAATCGGGCAATGGACCGCTACGAACGCATCAATGCCTTGCACCGCCTTCTCAAGTCCGCGCGCTACCCGGTCACGGTGGCGCGGTTGCAGGACGAGCTGGGCTGTTCCCGCGCCACCGTCTACCGCGACCTGGCGTTCCTGCGCGATGCGCTGATGGCGCCGGTGGAGGGCGACGGCGAAGCCGGCTTCCGCTACCAGACCGGCGAGAGCGAGCGCTTCGAACTGCCTGGGTTGTGGCTCAGTTCCGAGGAACTGCACGCGCTGCTGGCCTCCCAGCACCTGCTCTCGCGCACCGGCGGCGGGGTGCTGTCCTCGGTGCTGGCGCCGCTGCAGCAGCGCATCGAGGGGCTGCTCGCCGCGCAGGCCGGGGTGTCGTCGTGGCCGGTGGAACGGGTACGGGTCATCCCGCACCGCGGCCGCAAGCTGGACGAGGCCAGTTTCCGCGCGGTGGCCTCGGCGGTGCTGGAGCGCAAGCAGCTCTCGTTCGAATACCGTGCCCGCTCCACCGACGAGCCGACCCGGCGCACGGTGTCGCCGCAGCGCATCACCCACTACCGCGACAACTGGTACCTGGACGCCTGGGACCATGGCCGCGAGGCGGTGCGCAGCTTCGCCGTGGACCGCATCAACCACGCGCGCCTGCTCGATGCGCCGGCGCGCGACGTGGCCGACGCCGAACTGGACGATCAGCTGGCCGCCAGCTACGGCATCTTCTCCGGCGCGCCCAAGGGCTGGGCGACCATCGTGTTCAGCGCCAAGGCCGCGCGCTGGGTGGCCGACGAGCACTGGCATTCCAAGCAGCAGGGGCGGTTCCTGGCCGACGGCCGCTACGAGCTGAAGGTGCCCTACAGCGTCTCGCGCGAGCTGCTGATGGACGTGCTGCACTACGGCTCGGACGCGGAGATCGTCGAGCCGCCGTCGCTGCGCGAGCAGGCCAAGTCGCTGCTGGCGCTGGCGCTGAGCAACTACGACTGACGGCTACTGTTCCTGCTTTCTTGTAGGAGCGACGTCAGTCGCGACGAGGCTTTCCCGGGAAGGCCCGGTCGCGACTGACGTCGCTCCTACAGCGAGCCGAGGCTGGGGAATCAGCGCTTGTTCGGGACCTCGAATCCCAGCCGGTTGACCTGCTCCGGGTGCTGCGGCACGCGCTTGAGCTTGTCGATGTTGACCCCGTACTCCTCGCGCAGGCGGGTGGCCAGCTGCCGGTACAGCACCGCGTCCATGTCCGGCTCGCGCGCGAAGATCCAGGCCATCTCGCGGCCCGGATAGCCCACCAGCGCCCACGAATAATCCGGCGCCACTTCCAGGATCCGGGTACGGGTCGGCACGATCCGGTAGAACCAGGTGCGCCAGCGGCGGTTGCCGCTTTCCGCGTCGACCGTGGCACGGGCCTCGATCACCTCCCGCGGTTCGCCGAAGCCTTCCCGGTACAGGTAGCGGATGGCCACCTTGTCCTCGTCGCGCAGGGTGTACTCGTTGACGCTGGCCACGTGGCCGCGCTCGATGAAGTTGGGCACCCGGCCGATCACGTACCAGCGGCCCATGAAACGCTGCAGGTCCACCGGGGCGTCTTCGACGGGCGTCTGCGCACGGACCGGTGCCGGCGGCAGGGCGAGGCTCAGCATCAGGACGGCGGCAAGCGAAAGGATCAGGCGCATTACGGGCATCGGTTGGGATGGAGTGTCCGCAGCATGGCGCGGTGCCGGCGACGGAGACGTCAATGGTAGGTCGCAGCCGGTGAGATGGCGACTGTCGATCATCGCCGCCACACCCACCTGCCGGAGATGTCATGAAGACCCCGTACGCTTCCGCTCGTCGTCCCCTGGAAACCGCGTCGCCGGACCCGCGCGTGCTGCGTTGCGTCAGGCAGGTGGCGCTGGCCGGCCTGGCGCTGGTGCTGGTATGGCCGGCCGCGCGCGGCCACAGCGCGTGGCTGGGCTGGTTGCCGCTGTGGCTGCTGGGCATGCCGATGGTGGCGTGGTGGAGCCTGTACCGGTTCCGCCTGCCGCGGGCGTTGCTGGCGGTCCGCCGCGGCCGCAAGCGCCGGCAGGGACCGCAGGCGCGCCGGCGCCGGCTTTCCCCGCGCCGCCGGCTGCCGTCGGCGGCCTGACCTTCGACAGGGGAGGCGACGCCGGGGCGTGTGCTAGCGTTCGCGGTCTATGACTGCCTGGAGCTGCCATGTCACGACTCGCATCCGCCTGCCTGATCGCAGGCCTGATTTCCACCGGCGCCCTGGCCGGAACCGCCATGGCGGCTGAAACCGGCAACGACGCCTACGCCTGGCTGGAGGACGTCGGCGGCGACAAGCCGCTGGAGTGGGTCAAGGCCCAGAACGCCAAGTCCGATGCGCGGCTGGCGCAGACCCCGGCGTTCAAGCAGCTGGAAACCAGCATCCGCGAGGTGCTGGACTCGGACGCCAAGATCCCGGGCGTGCAGAAGATCGGCGACTACTACTACAACTTCTGGAAGGACAAGCAGCACGAGCGCGGCCTGTGGCGTCGCACCACGCTGGACGAGTACCGCAAGGCCGAGCCGAAGTGGGAAACCGTGCTCGACCTGGATGCGCTGAACGAGGCCGAGGGCGAGAACTGGGTGTGGCACGGCGCCGACTGCCTGCGCCCGGACTACGTGCGCTGCCTGATCGCGCTGTCGCGCGGCGGCGCCGACGCCGACGTCACCCGCGAGTTCGACCTGGCCAACAAGACCTGGATCGAGGACGGCTTCTTCCGCCCCGAGTCCAAGGGCGGGCTGAACTGGATCGACCAGGACCACGTCTTCGTCTACACCGATTTCGGCGACGGCTCGATGACCACCTCCGGCTATCCGCGCATCGCCAAGCTGTGGAAGCGCGGCACGCCGATGGAAAGCGCCACGCTGGTCTACGAAGGCCAGCCGGAGGACATGTACATCGCCGCCTTCCACGACGACACCCCGGGCTACGAGCGCAACCTGGTCAGCCGCACGCTGGCCTTCTACAACAACGAGCTGTACCTGCGCGGCGACGACGGCCAGCTGACCCGGATCGATGCGCCGAACTCGGCCGAGAAGGGCCTGCACAAGCAGTGGCTGAGCCTGGAACTGCGCGAGCCGTGGACGGTGGGCGGCAGGACCTACGCCGCCGGTTCGCTGCTGGCGACGAAGCTGGACGACTTCATGACCGGCAAGCGCGAGTTCGAGGTGCTGTTCGCGCCGACCGAGACCACCTCGCTGGCCGGCGCGGTATGGACCAAGTCGCACGTGGTGCTGAACGTGCTCGACGACGTCAAGAACCGCCTGTCGGTGCTGACCCCGGGCGCCAACGGCTGGTGGAAGAGCGAGTTCGTCGGCGCGCCGGCGTTCGGCACCCTCGGCGTCGGCGCGGTCGATGCCGACGACAGCGACGCGGTGTGGCTGACCACCACCGACTACCTGACCCCGACCACGCTGGCCCTGGCGCAGATCGGCCAGCCGCCGGAGACGCTCAAGACCATGCCGGCGTTCTTCGACGCCGAGGGCAAGGTGATCGAGCAGCACTTCGCCACCAGCAAGGACGGTACCCGCGTGCCGTACTTCGTGGTGCACGGCAAGGACATGAAGCTGGACGGCAGCAACCCGACCCTGCTGTACGGCTATGGCGGCTTCGAGATCTCGCTGACCCCGGGCTATTCCGGCGGCATGGGCCGCGCCTGGCTGGAGAAGGGCGGCGTGTACGTGGTCGCCAACATCCGCGGCGGCGGCGAGTACGGCCCGCGCTGGCACCAGGCGGCGCTGAAGCAGAACCGCCACAAGGCCTACGAGGACTTCGCCGCCGTGGCGCAGGACCTGGTCGAGCGCAAGATCACCTCGCCCCGGCACCTGGGCGTGCAGGGCGGCAGCAACGGCGGCCTGTTGACCGGCAACATGCTGACCCAGTACCCGGAACTGTTCGGCGCGGTGGTCGTGCAGGTGCCGCTGCTGGACATGAAGCGCTACAGCCACCTGCTGGCCGGCGCCTCGTGGATGGCCGAATACGGCAACCCGGACACGGCCGACTGGGAGTTCATCCGGACCTTCTCGCCGTACCATCTGTTCGATGCGGACAAGAACTACCCGCCGGTGCTGTTCACCACCTCTACCCGCGACGATCGCGTGCATCCGGGCCATGCCCGCAAGATGGCGGCGAAGATGATCGACGCCGGCAAGGACGTGACCTACTACGAGAACATCGAGGGCGGCCACGGCGGCGCGGCCAACAACGCGCAGGCCGCGCACATGTCGGCACTGGCCTACAGCTTCCTGTGGGAGCAACTGGGCGGGAAGTGACGATCGTGCCGTTCCGGTGCAGTGAAAACGCCACCTCCGGGTGGCGTTTTTTCTTCTTCATGTGCACGTGTAGGAGCGACGTAAGTCGCGACCGGGGCTTTACCGGGGCAGGCCCCGATCGCGACTCACGTCGCTCCTGCAGGGCTATTCCCGCAGGCTTTGCCAGCGCTCCAGCCCGCGCCCGATCCGCGCCACCGCCTCCTGCAGCCTTGCCACGTCCTGCGTATACGCGATGCGCACATGCTGGCCGGCGCGATGGTGGCCGAAGTCCAGCCCCGGGGTGAACGCCACGTGCTCGGTCTCCAGGAAGTACGCGCAGAAGGCCTGCGCATCGTCGGTGAAATCGCTCACGTCGCAGTACAGGTAGAACGCGCCCTGCGGTTCCACCTCGATGCGCAGGCCCAGCTCGCGCAGGGCCGGCAGCAGGTAGTCGCGGCGCCGGTGGAACTGCTCGCGGCGCGCCTCCAGGATCGCCAGCGTTTCCGGCGCGAAGCAGGCCAGCGCGGCGTGCTGGGCGATGCTCGAAGCGCTGATATACAGGTTCTGCGCCAGCTTCTCCAGTTCCGGCACCGCCTGCGGCGGCGCCACCAGCCAGCCCAGGCGCCAGCCGGTCATGCCGAAGTACTTGGAGAAGCTGTTGAGCACGAAGGCGTCGTCGTCCACTTCCAGCACGCTCGGCGCGTCGAAGCCGTAGGTGAGGCCGTGGTAGATCTCGTCCACCACCAGGTGGCCGCCGCGCGTCTTAAGCGCGGCCGACAAGGCCGCCAGCGCGTCGGCCGCCAGCGTGGTGCCGGTGGGGTTGGCCGGCGAGGCCACCAGCGCGCCGACGCTGTCCGCGTTCCAGTGCGCCGCCACCGTGTCCGGGGTGAGCTGGTAGCCGCTGTCGGGGCCGACCGGCACCAGCTGCGCGGCGCCTTCCACCAACCGCAGGAAATGGCGGTTGCACGGATAGCCGGGATCGGCCAGCAACCAGTGCCGGCCCGGGTCCACCAGCAGGCTGCTGGCCAGCAGCAACGCGCCGGAGCCGCCGGGGGTGACCAGGATGCGCTCGGGGTCGATGTCCAGCCGGTAGCGGTCGCGATAGAAGCCGGCGATGGCCTCGCGCAGCGCGGGCAGGCCGCGCGCGGCGGTGTAGCGGGTATGGCCGGCGGCCAGCGCCGCCTGTCCGGCACGGACGATGGGCGCGGCGGTGGTGAAGTCGGGCTCGCCGATCTCCAGGTGGATCACGTCGTGGCCAGCCTGCTCCAGCGCGTTGGCGCGCGCCAGCAGCGACATGACGTGGAACGGGGCGATCTCGCGGCTGCGCCGGCTGTAGCCGGTCGGGATGTCGTGCGGAATGCTCATCGTTGCCATGATAGGCCGGCGCCGCGGCAGGGTGGGCCATGGCAAACTGGCGCATGCAGGACGCCATTGCATTCACCGCCAGGAGCCCGCTCGTGAAACCCACCCTCTGTTTACTGGTTGCCAGCCTGATGACGATTTCCGCCACCGCCACCCCTCTGCCCGTGCCGCCGGATGCGGAAAAGCGTCCGCATGCGGTCACCGCGCCGTTCGGCGCGACCCGCAACGACGACTATTACTGGCTGCGCGACGACAAGCGCGAGGACAAGGCCATGCTGGCCTACCTGGAGGCCGAGAACGCCTATGCCGACGCGGTGATGGCGCCGCTCAAGCCGCTGCAGGACCGGCTGTACGACGAGATCGTCGGCCGCATCAAGCAGGACGACGCCAGTGTCCCGTACCGCGAGCGCGGCTACTGGTACTACACCCGCTTCGAGACCGGCAAGGACTATCCCATCCAGGCCCGGCGCAAGGGCAGCATGGAGGCGCCGGAGGAGATCCTGCTGGACGTCAACGCCATGGCCGAGGGCAAGGGCTACTTCAACGTCGGCGATGCCGAGGTGAGCCAGGACAACCGGCTGCTGGCCTGGGCCGAGGACGACGTCGGCCGCCGCCAGTACACCATCCGCTTCAAGGACCTGGAGACCGGCGAGATCCATCCGGACGCGATCCCGGGCGTCTCGGCCAACGTGGTCTGGGCCGACGACAACCGCACCCTGTTCTACGTCGAGAACGACCCGGAGACCCTGCTCACCGTGCGGGTGAAGAAGCACGTGCTGGGCACGCCGGTCGCCGACGACGTGCTGGTGTACGAGGAGAAGGACGACAGCTTCTACATGGGCATCGGCCGTACCCGCGACGACCGCTTCATCACCATCGGCGTGGAAAGCACGGTGTCCTCGGAACTGCGCTACACCTCCGCCGCCGACCCGGGCGCGTTCGCCGTGCTGGCGCCGCGCGCGCGCGACGTCGAGTACGACGCCGACCACTACGACGGTCGCTGGGTGATCCGCACCAACGCCGACGGCGCCAAGAACTTCAAGCTGGTCACCGCGCCGACCGACGCCACCTCGCGCAGGCAGTGGAAGGACTGGATCGTCCACGACGACAAGGTGCTGGTCGAAGGCTTCGAACTGTTCGCCGGCTTCACCGCGGTGGCCGAGCGTTCCGACGCGCTGGAGCGCATCCGCCTGGTGTTCGCCGATGGCCGCGAGCAGCACGTGCAGGCCGACGAGCCGGCCTATTCGATGGGGCTGTCGGTCAACGCCGAGCCGGACACCGACTGGCTGCGCTACGGCTACACCTCGCTGACCACGCCGGCCACCACCTACGAGCTCAACGTGAAGACCGGCGAGCGCCGCCAGCTCAAGCAGCAGCCGGTGATCGGCTACGACCCGTCGCAGTACGTGACCGAGCGGGTGTGGGTGGACGCGCGCGACGGCGCCAGGGTGCCGGTGTCGCTGGTGTACCGCAAGGACTTCGTCAAGGACGGCCGCGCCGCGCTGTACCAGTACGCCTACGGCAGCTACGGCATGTCGATGGACCCGGGCTTCAACCTGCCGGTGGTGAGCCTGCTCGACCGCGGCGTGGTCTACGCCATCGCCCACATCCGCGGCGGCGAGGAGATGGGCCGTGCGTGGTACGAGGACGGCAAACTGTTGAACAAGCAGAACACCTTCAACGACTTCGTCGACGTCACCCGCGCGCTGGTCGCGCAGGGCTACGCCGCCGCCGACCGGGTCGGTGCGGCCGGCGGCAGCGCCGGCGGCCTGCTGATGGGCGCGGTGGCCAACCAGGCGCCGCAGGACTACCGGGTGATGGTGGCGCAGGTGCCGTTCGTCGACGTGGTCACCACCATGCTCGACGCCAGCATCCCGCTGACCACCAACGAGTACGACGAGTGGGGCAATCCGGAGAAGAAGGAGTTCTACGACTACATGCTGTCGTACTCGCCCTACGACAACGTGAAGCAGCAGGCCTATCCGGCGCTGTTCGTCGGTACCGGCCTGTGGGACTCGCAGGTGCAGTACTGGGAGCCGGCCAAGTGGGTGGCCAGGCTGCGCGACGACAACACCGGCCGCCATCCCATCGTGTTCCGCACCAACATGGAAGCCGGGCACGGCGGCAAGTCGGGCCGTTTCCGCCGCTATCACGAACTGGCCGAATCCTACGCGTTCGTGCTGTCGCAGCTGGGCGTGGCCGACTGACGGCAACGCATCGTCCGCAAGGCAACGACCAGGGGCCGCCTCCGCAAGGAAGGCGGCCCTTCTTGCTTGTAGGGAAATTCCTATCGCACCGCGGGGCTTTTCCCGGGTGCGGGCGGCATGCCGTGTTCAGGATAATGCGCTGGCACTGGAACAGTGCATCTTGCGCTGGCGCCGCCTTCATGGAAGGACGGTGATCGCTGCATCGATCCTGTCGCTCAAGGAGTGAGCATTTGACCGTCGTCCCCCGCAATCAACAGTGCCCAGCGCACCTGCATCGGCCTGTCACGGGCCACCTTCGCATCAAACCCACGTGCCGCGTCGTCGCTTCCCCCGGAGCGGCGTCGGTGCGTTCCCCTGTGCGCAATCAAACGAGGAATACATGAATCGGATCTACCGTCTGGTGTTCAACCGGAAGCTCAATGTGATGCAGGTGGCGTCGGAACTGGCATGCGGTCATGCCAGCGGCGCCACCGGGCGGCCCGCGACATTCCGTCCCACGGTACTGGGCAGCGCCATCGCGATATTGCTGGGCATCGGCGTGGCTCCGGAAGCGTTCGCCGTCGATACGGTGCTGGAGGGCAACCACGTCGAGGAGGACACGGTGGTCTACAACGACGACCTGATCATCGGCCAGAACAACGACGGCAGCCTGGTGATCCGTGGAAACGGCAACGTGACCGCCTCCAGCGTCGACAACAGGACCTCGCTGGGTTACAACGCGGGCGTGACCGGCAGGCTGTCGGTGGAAGGGGCCGACGCCCGCTTGTTGATCACCGGGTTGTTCGCCGTGGGCCGCGGCGGCAATGGCGAGCTCTCCGTCACCGATGGTGCCCAGGCGCGCGTGGACGATGCGATCCGTGTCGGCCAGCTCGCCGGCAGCAGCGGCAAGGTGCTGGTGAGCGGCGTGGGCAGTCACCTCTCCTCGCGCTGGTTGGATGTCGGTACCAACGGTACCGGTGAACTGACGATCATCGACGGTGGCGTGGTGGACGTGGAGTCCGCGTCGTCGGCCAATCTCCCGGATGTCTATATCGGCCATCGCGGCAAAGGCACGCTGACGATCGACGGTGCCGGTTCGGCGCTGAACGTGAATTCGCGCGGGATGTCGATCGGCAACAACGCGCAGGGCGATGCGACGCTGAGCAACGGTGCGTCGCTGACCGTCGCCCGCTACCTGGCGGTAGGGGTGGACAGTGGCGGCAGGGGAACCCTGGACGTTTCCGGAGGCAGCAGCGTCGCCGCCGGCAGCATGACCATCGGCCAGGGTCTGTCCGACGGCGGCACGGTCGTTTTCCGCGGCGCCAGCACCGGCGACATTGCCGGGGAGCTGACGCTGTCCAGCAGCCAGGAAGGCGAACTTTCGATCATCGAGGGCTCGAAGGTGACGGCGGGGTCGCTGGTGATGGATGCCTTCGGCGGCAACATTGCGCGCGAGAAGACCGGCAAGCTGGTGGTGGACGCATCCCGGCTGGATGTGACGGGACTGCTGAGCGTCACCGGAAAGACCTCGTTCATCAATGGTGCCACGATCGACAGCGGCAGCGCCGAAGTCCGCGACAGCGGGGAGAAGGCCATCCATGCGCTGACCATCGACGGGCCGGCGACGCGCTGGACCAACAGTGGCCTGTTGAGTGTCCGTTCCGGGATGAACATCACCGGCGGGGCAGTGGTGACCACGGACACGGCCAGGATCTGGGACAGCAGCAACTACTTCCGGCTTCCCGAAGCCAGTGGCAGGATCGAGGCGCTGGAGGTCAGCGGCGCCGGCTCCAGGCTCGTCGTGCTCAACGGCCTCCAGTTCTCGAGCAGTTCGACCGCCACGAGGGGAGGGCAACTGGTTGTCTCCGCGGGCGGCGAAGTCGATACCGGTGCCGCGGACATCGATGCCGGCCCGTCGTCGCTGTTGGTGATCGGGGCCGGCTGGGGGACTGGGGAGTTCGCCCAGGCGAAGTCCGCGGGCACGCTGACCGGCACCGGTACGATCCATCTGGATGACGGAGCGGAAGTGGTCTTCAACCATACCGAAGACGGATACCGCTTCGACCGCACGCTTGCCTCCAACGGCGAACGTCTCAACGAGGCCAATGGCGGCATCCGCAACATCGCCGGAACCACGGTGCTCGGTGGCGACCTCGGCGGATTCGGCGGCGACATCCGGGTCTCCGGCGGCAAGCTGATCCTGGACTCGGACACGTTCACCTACGGCAATACCGATCGTGACGGCCCGAACACCAGCTGGGAGTGGCAGAAGGTGTGGGTGACCGGAGGCGAGCTGGAGATCAATGGCAAGGCGGGGGTGCTGTACGCCGACACCGGCAAGCAGTCCAGCTATACCGAACGTTCCTCCCTGGTGGCGGTCGCGACCGGCGGTGTCCTGAGCGGGACCGGACGCAGCGGATCGGTGGAAGTGCTCGACGGCGGCATCATCTCGCCGGGTGGAAGCCAGATCGGCACCTATTCCATCGACGGTTACCTGAGCATCAATGGAACGTCCAACATGTCGGGCTATCCGCGGGACGTGGGCACGGGTTACGGCAAGTCGTTCTACGACGTCGACATCGCCGGCGATGGCCGCTCCGACCTGCTGAAGGTCAGCGGCCCGGTCAACATCGGTTCTTCGGTCTGGAAGGATGAGACCGGCGTGCGCGTCACCGCGCTGGATCCGCAGACCAGTTACCAGGATGGCAAGACCTACGTGATCATCGACGCCGCCGGTGGCGTCAATGGCACCTTCACCGACGTCACCACGAAGTCCGCCTTCCTGACGCCGACATTGAGCTACACGGCGAATACGGTGGTGCTGGGCATCGCGGTCGCATCGACCAATCCGGGTCCAAACCCCGATCCGGACCCGGACCCGGGCACCAATCCCAATCCCAACCCCAACCCGGGTACCGATCCGGATCCGGGCACGGCCAACCCGCCGCCGGTGTTCGGCGCGGCCGCACTCACCGGCAACCAGGTGGCCACGGCCGCGGCGCTGGATACCCTGGTGCAGAGCGGAGAAGCGCTGGCGCTGTACAACAACCTGCTGATGCACAGCGCCGACGAGGCGCGGCTGGCATTCGATGCCCTGTCGGGCGACAGCCACCCCAACACCCGGGCGCTGCTGCTGCAGGACCGTTTCCTGCCGGACGCGATCGATCGCACCCTGCGCAGCGGCGAGGGCGATGATGCCGCCGGCGGCGTGACCGCCTGGGTTTCCACTGGTGGTGGCCACGCGACGCTGGATTCCGACGGCAACGCCGCCGAGGCCCGTTCCAGCGGGTTCGGTGCAGCCGCCGGCGTGGACTGGCAGCTGGGAGAAGCATGGCGACTGGGCGCCGCCATCGGCTACCAGGACGCGACGCTCTCCACCCGCGCCCGCTCGGCCGAGACCGACATGGATGGCCGCTACGCCGGTGTGTACTTCGACGGCGCATTCGGCAACGCATATGTCCGCGGCGGCGGCGTATACGCCGACTACGACCTGGATACGCGCCGTGCCGTCTACACCGCCAATGCACCGCTGCAGCATGTGGCCGGCGATACATCGGCGACCGCGGTGACGTTCTTCGCCGAAGCGGGCCTGGACGTGGAATTCGATGGCTGGCGCCTGAGTCCGTACCTCAACCTGGCGCACACCCGCCTGGAAAGCGATGCGTTCTCGGAAATGGGCGGATCGGCGGCGCTGGCGGTGGATGCACAGAAGGACGAGTGGTGGTCGGCGACGCTCGGCGCCCGAGCCACCTGGGAGATCGCCGATGACGCCGAGCTTTCGCTGGGGTTGGGCTGGCAGCACGCCGGCGGAGACGAGACGCTGTACAGCCGCCATCGCCTGCTGGCCGGCAGCAACGACTTCGTGGTGCAGGGTGTACCGCTGGCGCGCAACGTCGGCCTGGCCGAAGTCGGGGTGGTCGTGAACGCGTCCGAGCGCAGCCGCCTGCGGTTCGGTGCGCACGTCCGTTCCGGTGATGGGCTCAGCGACATCGGCGGCCACGTGGACTGGCAGTTCCGGTTCTGATGGCAAGGCGGCCGGTCACCGCGGGTGACCGGCCGCCTCTGGTGGTTCTTCGCGCCGATGGCGGTGCCGGGTATCCTTGACCGATGCCGCCCGATGCCCCGCAACGCGATCACGCCCCCTCCGGCCCGCCGCGCGCGCGCCTGCGCTGGGCGTGGTGGCTGCTGGCCTACGTGAGCCTGGGCATCGGCATCGTCGGCATCTTCGTGCCGGGCTTGCCGACCACGGTGTTCGTGCTGATATCGGCCTGGGCGGCTTCGCACGGGTCCGAACGCTTGCACAACTGGCTGCTGCGGCATCCGCAGTTCGGTCCGGTGATCCGCGACTGGCGCGCCCATGGCGCGGTGAGCCGCCGCGCCAAATGGATGGCGACGGCGATGATGACCGTGTGTGCGCTGATCATGCTCTGGTGCGTGCCGCTGGCCTGGGTGAAATGGCTGTCGATCGGCTGCATGGCCGTGGTCGCGCTGTGGCTGTGGGCGCGTCCGCTGCCGCCGTCCGCCGACTGAATCCGGCACCGCGCATGGCAGCGGAATTCATGCGGCAATGGCTATACTCGGGCGCATGAAGATGAAGTCCCGTTCCGTGTTTTTCCTGTTGCCGGCGGCCGCTGCGCTGCTGGTCCTGAGCGCCTGCGGCAACAAGGGGCCGCTGGTGATGCCGCAGAAGCCGGTGCCGATCGAGGAGCAGCCGGCGGAGCCGGCGACCGATGCCGCCACGGACGATGTGCAGGATGCTGACGACGCGGCGGTCCCCGCCGAAGACGACGGGGATGAATAGTCCCGGCCACGGCCGCCTGCGTTTCAGCAAGATGCATGGTGCCGGCAACGATTTCGTGGTGCTGGACCTGCGTGATGGCACCCCGCCGCCGGATCCACGGCTGGCCGCACGGCTGGCCGACCGGCACATGGGCGTGGGCTGCGACCAGATACTGACCATCGAGCCGGCGCGTGCGCCGCAGTCGGTGGCTTCCTACCGGATCTGGAATGCGGACGGTTCCGGCTCGCAGCAATGCGGCAACGGCGCGCGCTGCGTGGCGGCATGGCTGGTCCGCGACGGCACGGCGCAGGGCGACGAGTTCCATATCGACAGCCCTGGCGACAGCCACCGCGTCGAACGCCTGGGGCCGGACCATTACGCGGTGGCGATGGGCCTGCCGCAGTTCGATCCGCTGCAGATCCCGCTGGCCGGTTTCCCGCGCGCGCGCGAGGAATACGTGCTGCCGCTGCAGGGCGAGAGCGTGCGCTTCGGCGCCGTGTCGATGGGCAACCCGCACGCGGTGCTGGAAGTCGGCCTGATCGACGCCGCGCCGCTGGAGCGGGTCGGCCCGCTGCTGCAGCAGCACGCTTCGTTCCCGGAGTCGGTGAATGTCGGCTTCGTCCAGGTCGTCGACCGCGGCCACGCGCGCCTGCGCGTCTACGAACGCGGCGTGGGCGAAACCCTGGCCTGCGGCAGCGGTGCCTGCGCCGCGGCCGTGGTACTGATGCAGCGTGGCCGGCTGGGCCGCGACGCGATGATGTCGCTGCCCGGTGGCGACCTGCGCATCCGCTGGCCGGCCGACGATGCCCAGGTCGTCATGTCCGGGCCGGCAGCATTCGTATTCGATGGGGAGTGGAACGGATGAGCGATACCCAGGAACAGATCGGCGCCCACGAGGTTGCAGCCTGGCTGCGGCGGCACCCGACCTTCCTCAAGCAGTTCCCGGATCTGGCACTGACCCTGGTGGTGCCGCGCGACGATGGCCCGACCGCATCGCTGGCCAGCTACCAGCTGGAAGTGCTGCGCGACAAGAACCGCGAGCTGTCGCGGCGGCTGAGCGAGCTGGCCGGCAATGCCCAGGTCAACGAACGCCTGGCGGTGCGCACCCACCAGCTCACCCTGGCGCTGATGCGGCAGACCAGCGCCGGCGACACGCTGCGCGCGATGGTGGCTTCGCTGGAAGAGGATTTCGCCGGCGACCTGGTCCGCATCGTGCTGCTGCAGCCGCAACCGGGCCTGGAACAGGCGCCATGGCTGCAGGCCATCGCCGAGGGCGACGCGCAGCTGGCGCCGTTCCAGGATTGCCTGAAGGACGGCGAGCCGATCTGCGGCCGCCTGCAGCCGGAAAAGAACGCCGTGCTGTATCGCGACCGCGAAGGCGAAGTGCAGTCCACCGCGTTGCTGCCGCTGCCGGGCGTGGGCCTGATCGCGGTCGGCAGCCACGACCCCAATCGATTCTACCCCGGCATGGGCACGCTGTTCCTGCGCATGATGGGCGAGTCGCTGGTGGTGGCGCTCAAGCGCTACGGCTAACCGGCATTCCCTGTAGGAGCGACGTATGTCGTGACGTGGTTTTCCCGTTGAACCCCTGCACGCGGGGAGTCGTCGGGAGCCTGCGCAATAGCCTGTTCGCGAGCGATGGCCCGAGGCCACCCGGCGTCGCTCCTACGAAGAACGCAGGCACAAGCGAAACGCGGATACCGAGGCATTCGACGCGCGATGATCGAGGACTTCCTTTCCTACCTGCAGGTCGAGCGGCGGATGTCGGCGCATACGCTCGATGCCTACCGCCGCGACCTGGCGGCGCTGGCCGCCTGGGTCGGCGAGGACGTCGCCGTCGCGACGCTGGACGCGGACCGGCTGCGGCAGTTCATCGCGGCCGAACATCGCCGCGGGCTGTCGGCCAAGAGCCTGCAGCGGCGGCTGTCGGCCTGCCGCAGCTTCTACCAGTGGTTGTTGAAGAACGGCCGCATCGCCAGCAACCCTGCCGCCGGCCTGCGCGCGCCGCGGGCGCCGCGCAAGCTGCCGCAGGTGCTGGATGCGGACGAGGCGGTGCAGCTGGTGGAACTGCCCACCGACGCACCGTTGGGGCTGCGCGACCGCGCGCTGCTGGAACTGTTCTATTCCTCCGGCTTGCGCCTGAGCGAGCTGTGCGCGCTGCGCTGGTGCGACCTGGATTTCGCAGCCGGCGTCGTCACCGTGCTCGGCAAGGGCGGCAAGCAGCGCCAGGTGCCGGTCGGCTCGCATGCGCGCAAGGCGCTGCAGGAGTGGCAGGCCGACAGCGGCGCGGGGGGGCCATCGCCAGTGTTCCCCGGCCGCGGCGGGCGTCCGATCGGCCAGCGCGCCGTGCAGATCCGCATCAAGCAGCTGGCGCAGCGGCAGGGCCTGTTCAAGCACGTGCACCCGCACATGCTGCGGCACAGCTTCGCCAGCCACATCCTGGAATCGTCCGGCGACCTGCGCGGGGTGCAGGAACTGCTGGGCCATGCCGACATCGCCACCACCCAGATCTACACCCATCTGGATTTCCAGCACCTGGCCAAGGTCTACGACGCGACGCACCCGCGTGCGCGCCGGGTCAAGAAGGACTAGGTGTGTAAACCCAGGACGTTGTTCAGCGGGAGCTGGAGGCGGCTGATGGGTGGCTGGTAGCCGAGGCTGGCATGAGGTCTGTGCCAGTTGTACTGGTGCAGCCAGCGCGGGAGTG
>NZ_JAPCHY010000021.1 GCF_026107455.2 Xanthomonas chitinilytica
GCCTCACGCAGGAAGCCGATGATCTGCTCTTCGGAAAAGCGCTTCTTCACGTCCAATCTCCTTACTCTGGGGAATTGGACTCCAGATCGCCGCGCTACTCAAAACCGGGGGGACGTCGCTGGGTCCCAGAAGTGCCGAGTAAGCCGCCTCCACCCCTCCCGCCACCCCAAATCGCACCCAACAAAGAACCCGCCGTGAGGCGGGTTCTTTGTAACGCATTGAATTTCAAATAAATTCTGGTGGCTATGGGTGGACTCGAACCACCGACCCCAGCATTATGAGTGCGGCGACCGAAGCACCAGCACTGCGGTTTCAATGCCAACTTGCCTATGCCTGGATGGAGTGCTGACCATGGTGCGCAGCCAAGGAGTCGAGGCTATTGCTCAAAACCTTTCATCCCCACCAAGGGGTGGGGCACAGAGCGGGCACAGGATGGGCACATGGCCGTCGCTGGATCAGATTTGATCAGTCGTCTTGCGAGAAGTCATTGATTTGATTGGCGCGCCCGGAGGGATTCGAACCCCCGACCAATGGCTTCGGAAGCCACTACTCTATCCGGCTGAGCTACGGGCGCGTTGTCTTGAACTTCCCCGCGTACCGGCGCTGCCGGTGATCCGGGGCACCGGCCGTTGCGGCAGGTGGAGGCGCATTCTAGCGGCAAATGATGCGCAGGTCTGCACTTGTGGCTATCCATCGTCGCCGGCTGTGGCAAAAAGCCTCCGCTGCGGGCGGGAGAGCGGTGTGCGGAGGCTCCGGAGGGAACGCCGTGGCTCCCACGGTGGGTTGCCGCCTGCCGGGGTGCGGATTGGCCGTCGTACCCGGGTCAACAGGCGCCGCTACCCACCACGTATTCCTGCCCGGTACAAGCGCGGCCGGCGGGGGAGGCCAGGAACAGCGCCATCGCCGCCACGTCGGCCGGAAGCACCGCGTCGGGCAGGCATTGGTGCGGCGGTTTCCGCTCTCCGGCGTTGCCGGGTGATGGCCGTTGCGCCATCGGGCCGGCGACGACGGTGTTGATGCGGATGCGGTCGGCACCCAGTTCGCGTGCCAAGGCGCGGGTCCAGTCCTGGCGCAGGGATCCGCTGCCGGCAGGCACGGGATATCCGCTGTTCCAGGCGATGTTGACGATGGCGCCACCGCCCAGTTCACGCATGCCCGGGATGGCGGCCTGGATGGCGAAGAAGGCCGCGCGCTGGTTCACCGCGAAGTGCCGGTCCCAGTCGCCGGGTGTGATGTCGGCCAGTGCCGGGAGCTCGTGGTGGCCGGCGCTGTTGACCAATACGTCCAGTCCGCCCAGTTCCGCCGTGGCGTCGGTGATCGCATGCTGCAGGACCGCCACGTCGCGCACGTCGCAATGGCGCCACCAGGGGCGAGTGCAGCCGTCGTCGGCCAGGCGCTGGGTCAATGCGCCGGCCTTGGTTTCGGCGATGTCGACGAAGGCCACCGTTGCGCCTTGCCGTGCGAAGGCTTCGACCACGGCCGCGCCGATGCCGGAAGCGCCGCCGGTGACGAAGACGCAGCGCCCACGCAGGTCGGGATGGCAGGCGGCGGAAGGCAAGGCGAGGGCATCCATGGCGTGTGCGTGGCGGCGGCAGGGTGTGCAACACAACGGCACGACGGCCCGCGACCGGCCACCGTGCCGCGTTCAGGCCTCGTGGCTGGCGCGGTCGAGCTGGCGGTAGCCGATGGCCTCGGTCAGGTGCAGGGTCTGGATGTCCGCGGCATCGGCCAGGTCGGCGATGCTGCGCGCCACGCGCAAAATGCGGTGCAGCGAGCGGGCGGACAGCTGCAGCCGTTCGATCGCTTGCTCCAGCAGAGTCTGGTCGCGGGGCTGCAGCCGGCAATGCAGCAGGGTTTCGGACTGGTCGAGACGGGCGTTGGCCTTGCCGGCGCGCTGCTGCTGGCGCTGGCGCGCGTGCTGCACGCGCTCGCGCACCGTGGCGCTGTCCTCCCCGGGTGGGCCGTCGCTGCGCAGGTCGCCGGGCGGCAGGCGCGGCACCGCCACGTGCAGGTCGATGCGATCCAGCAACGGGCCGGAAATGCGCGCGCGGTAGCGGCGGATGCCGTCCGGGGTGCAGCGGCAGCGGCCGCTGCTGTCGCCGGCCCAGCCGCAGGGGCAGGGATTCATCGCCGCGATCAGCTGGAAGCGGGCCGGGAACTCGGCGCTGCGCGCCGCCCGCGACACCGTCACCGCGCCCGATTCCAGCGGCTCGCGCAGTACTTCCAGCGCATGCCGGCTCCATTCCGGCAGTTCGTCGAGGAACAGCACGCCGTTGTGCGCCAGCGAGATCTCGCCCGGACGCGGATGCGAACCGCCGCCGACCAGCGCCACCGCGCTGGCGGTATGGTGCGGCGCGCGATATGGGCGCTGCCGCCAGCGTGCCGGGTCCACGCCACGGCCGCTGACCGAGGCGACGGCTGCCGTTTCCAGCGCCTCGGCTTCGCTGGCCGCCGGCAGGATGCCGGGCAGCCGCGAGGCCAGCAGGGTCTTGCCGCAGCCGGGTGAACCCATCAACAGCAGGTGGTGGCCGCCGGCCGCGGCGATCTCCAGTGCCCGCCGCGCCTGCAACTGGCCGCGGACATCGGCCAGGTCCGGCAGCCGCACCGGTTCGACGGCCGGGGCGGCGGCAGCCGGCAGCGAGGCGCTGCCATTGAGGGCGGCGCAGACTTCCAGCAGGGTACGGGCGCTGAGCACGGTCGCCTGCTGCGCCAGCGCCGCTTCGCCGGCGTTGCCCGGCGGCACCACCAGCGTGCGGCCGTCGCGGGCGGCGGCGAGCGCGGCCGGCAGCGCGCCGTCGATGCTGCGCAGCTCGCCGGTCAGCGCCAGTTCGCCGAGGAATTCATGGCCGGCCAGCGCCTGGCGGTCGATCTGGCCGCTGGCGGCCAGGATGCCCAGGGCGATGGGCAGGTCGAAGCGCCCGCCTTCCTTGGGCAGGTCGGCGGGCGCCAGGTTGATGGTGATGCGCCGGGCCGGGAATTCGAACTGCGCGCACAGGATGGCCGCACGCACGCGATCACGGGATTCGCGCACCGCCGCTTCCGGCAGGCCGACGATCTGGGTGGAGGGCAGGCCGCCGGAGAGGTGGACCTCGACCCGGACCGGAGGCGCGAGCACCCCCGCGCGGGCACGGCTGTGCACCAGCGCCAGGCTCATGGCGGCGGCAGTCAGGCGTGCGGGGGCGGTGCCGGCGGCTGGCGCAGTTCCAGCGTGGCCACCGCCTGTTCCAGGGCTTCGAGTTTCTCGCGGGTGCGCAGCAGCACCGCGCGCTGTACCTCGAACTCTTCGCGGGTGACCAGGTCGAGCTTGGCCAGTCCGGCCTGCAGGGCACTCTTGAAGGTGGCCTGCAGCTCCTCGCGCGATTCGCGCAGTCCGGGCGGCACCAGGTCGCTGAGGCGGCGGGCGAGGTCGTCGATGTGGTTGAGGTCGATCATGGTCGGTCTCCGCAGGAGGATTCGAGCCTATGGCGGCTGCGCACCTGCGGCCATCGGGGAGTGGAACGTCGGGGCGTAAGGATAATCCGATACGGCCGTGCCCACACGCCGCGCCGGAGCGGGGAATGAAGCCATCGCGCGGGTCGGCAGGCTATCCTTCGCCGGCAGACAGCAAAGGGAATGCACCGATGAAAATGATCATGGCCATCGTCAAGCCGTTCAAGCTGGACGACGTGCGCGAGGCGCTGGCCGAGCGCGGCGTCACCGGCATCACCGTGACCGAGGTGAAGGGCTTCGGGCGGCAGAAGGGCCATACCGAGCTCTACCGCGGCGCCGAGTACGTGGTCGATTTCCTGCCCAAGGTGAAGATCGAGGTGGCGGTCACCGACGCCCGGGCCGACGAGGTGGTCGAGGCCATCGTCAAGGCCGCGGCGACCGGCAAGATCGGCGACGGCAAGGTGTTCGTGTACGACCTGGGCAGCGTGGTGCGCATCCGCACCGGCGAACTGGACGCCGACGCGCTCTGATTCCCCGGGCCGGGTTTCAGCCCTGGCCCTTGATGTGCCGGTAAAGCCGCTTCCAGGCGCCGCGTATGCGGCGTACCCAGCCCGGCTCGGCCACCAGCGCGGCCTGCTCGGGAGTGGGATGCTGGCCGGTCAGGCGCTGGCGCATCTTCAGCAGGTTCTTCATGTCGCTGCGGCGCAGCTGGCGCGACACCGGGTCGTTGCGCAGCCAGCGCGGGGTGCGCCAGGCCGAGGTGAAATCGAGCAGGACCGGCACCCCGGCGCTGACCACCACGTTGGTGCCGTGCAGGTCGTTGTGGGTGATGCCGGCCGCGTGCAGGCGCATCAGTGCATTCTGCAGTTGATCGAACACCTCCTGCCCCACGCCCTGGACACCGGCGCTGAGGGTATTGCCGGGAATGAACTCCATGCCCAGCGCCAGCCCGCCGATGGTGCCGAGCAGGGCGGGAGCATGCTTCCAGCCTTGCAGCTGCCGCAGCACGCGTGCCTCGCGACGCACCAGCAGCCGGGCGATCGGCGACAGCGGGGTGCCGCGGTAGCGCCGGTAGTCCTTGACCACCGCCGGCTTGCCGTCCAGGCAGGTGCGGTAGACGTCGGGTTCGAGCAGGCGCTCGCCGCGCTTGAGCAGTTGCGCAGGGGTATCGACCAAGGCGGCGTCGGCACAGGGATTGGCGGTGTTCATGGCAAGGTCATCCGGACGCGGCGTGCGGCGCGGGAAGCGTCTTGCAGGGCCGGTCCTGGGGGGCCGCGCGCGGGCGGCGATCAAGGCTGGCGCAATTTTAGTACCCGTGGGTACAGCAAATCTGAATGTAAAAAAAATGTAGAAGTCGCGTTCTGGAACGCACTGTCGCGGCGGACTGGCGAAATAGCTGGATCGGCCGGATCTGCGCGCCGGTCCGTGCGGGCGCCATGGCCGGCCCTTCTGCCGCGGACATGAAAGAACCGAACCGCCGGGGCGAAGTGGGCTCCGTGCGCAGTCTGCAGGAGCGACGTGGGTCGCGATGGGGCATTACCGGGAAAGCCTGTCGCGACTCACGTCGCCCCTGCAGGGTTCCCGCCATGGCGGTCCAATGAAAACCCCGCGCCGCCACAGCGCGGGGTCGGGTGGCCTCCGAGGGAAGCGGCTTACTCGCCCAGCGCCTTGGCCACGAACGGCGGGGTCGCCAGCGCACCGGTGTGCTGGGCGGCGGTGTAGTACAGGGTCTCGAACGGCTTGGCGGCGGCGTCGGCCTGGCGGAAATCGAAACCGCCGGCCTTGCGTGCCATGGTCACGCTCCACCAGCCGGTCGGGTAGCACGGCTGCGGGAACGGCAGGGTCTTGAACGAGGCAAAGCCGGCCTTGCCCATCTCCTGCCGCATTTCCTTGATCAGCTCCAGCAGCGCCAGCGGCGATTCGGACTGCTGCACCAGGATGCCGTCGTCCTTGAGCGCGCGGAAGCAGCTCTCGTAGAAGGCCTTGTTGAACAGGCCCTCGGCCGGGCCGACCGGGTCGGTGGAATCGACGATGACGATGTCCACGCTGCCGGCCGGGCAGTTGGCCATGTAGGCCACGCCGTCGTCGAACAGCAGCTCGGCGCGCGGGTCGCCGTTGGCCTCGCACAGCTCGGGGAAGTACTTCTCCGACATCCGCGTGACCTGCTCGTCGATGTCGCACTGGGTGGCGCTCTCCACGCCCGGGTGCTTGAGCACCTCGCGCAGGGTGCCGCAGTCGCCGCCGCCGATGATGACCACGCGCCTGGGCGCGGCGTGGGTGAACAGCGCCGGGTGGCTGATCATCTCGTGGTAGAAGAAATTGTCGCGGCTGGTCAGCATCACTGCGCCGTCGATCAGCATCAGTTTGCCCCAGTCGGTGGTCTGGTAGATCTCGATCTTCTGGAACGGCGACTGCACCTCGTCCAGCTTGCCGCTGATGCGGTAGCCGATGGCCGAGCCGGTGGGCTGGAAGTGTTCGATGTACCAGTTGTCGTTGGTGCTCATGGGGGTCCTTGGTGGGGCGGCGGCCGTCGCCATGGATGAAGGGCGTCCGGCGGGAAGAGGGAGGCGCTGCGGCTGCGCAGGGGAGGGCGGCTCGCCCTGGCGGGCGCGGGCGATGCGTCCGGTGCCTTCGCGGCTGGCACGCCCCTGCGGCGCGCCGCGGATTGTAACGGACCCTGGCCCGGGCAGGCGTTAGAATGCACGCCCGCGCCGCGGCGGGCCTTCCGTCGCGGCAATGAAGAACGCGTCGCCACGCGCCAGACACAGCGAACAACCATGACATCCAGCCGTACTTGGTCCCTCGACCAGGCCCGCAAGACCTATTCGATTCCGCATTGGGCCGACGGCTACTTCGATGTGGACGAGGCCGGGCACGTGGTGGTGAGGCCGACCGGGGCAGGCGGCCCGGCGGTGTCGCTGCCGCAGGTGGTCGACGCCGCACGCGCGGCCGGCGCCAAGCTGCCGCTGCTGGTGCGCTTCCCGGACATCCTGGGCGAGCGCCTGGGCAAGCTGCAGGCCGCGTTCGCGCAGGCGCAGGCCGACTGGGACTACGCCGGCGGCTATACCGCGGTATATCCGATCAAGGTCAACCAGCACCGCGGCGTGGCCGGCACCCTGGCGGCCAACCACGGCGAGGGCTTCGGCCTGGAGGCCGGCAGCAAGCCGGAGCTGATGGCGGTGCTGGCGCTGTCGCGCCCGGGCGGGCTGATCGTCTGCAACGGCTACAAGGACCGCGAGTACATCCGCCTGGCGCTGATCGGGCGCAAGCTCGGCCTGCAGACCTTCATCGTCATCGAGAAGCCCTCCGAGCTGAAGCTGGTGCTGGAGGAGGCACGCGCGCTGGAGGTGAAACCGGGCCTGGGCGTGCGCATGCGCCTGGCTTCGCTGGGCGCCGGCAAGTGGCAGAACAGCGGCGGCGACAAGGCCAAGTTCGGGCTGTCGCCGCGCCAGTTGCTGGACCTGTGGAAGACCCTGCGCGACAGCGAGTACGCCGATTGCCTGAACCTGCTGCATTTCCACATGGGCAGCCAGATCAGCAACGTGCGCGACATCGCCAACGGCATGCGCGAGGCCACCCGCTACTTCGTCGAGCTCTCGCGGCTGGGCGCGAAGATCAGCCACGTCGATGTCGGCGGCGGCTTGGGCATCGACTACGAAGGCACCCGCTCGCGCAGCTACTGCTCGATCAACTACGGCCTGCACGCCTATGCCAGCAACATCGTGCAGCCGCTGGCCGAGGCCTGCGAACAGAACGGGCTGACGCCGCCGCGCATCGTCACCGAGTGCGGCCGCGCCATGACCGCGCACCACGCGGTGCTGATCGCCAATGTGTCCGAAGTGGAGCAGGCGCCGGAAGGACGCGTACCCGACGCGCACGACGACGAGCCGGCCGCGATCCGCCACCTGCGCGAGATCCACGACGAGCTGGGCGTGCGCCCGGCGGTGGAGCTGTTCCAGGAGGCCCAGCATTTCCATGCCGAGGGCCTGAGCAGCTATGCGCTGGGGCAGATCGACCTGCCGCAGCGGGCGCGCATCGACGACCTGTTCTACGCCATCGCCCACGGCGTGCGTGCGCGCCTGAGCCACGAGGAGAAGAGCCACCGCCCGATCCTGGACGAGCTCAACGACCGCCTGGTGGACAAGTACTTCGTCAATTTCTCGGTGTTCGAGTCGATCCCGGACGTATGGGCGATCGACCAGGTGTTCCCGATCGTGCCGATCGAGCGACTGGACGAGCGTCCGGACCGGCGCGGCATCGTCGCCGACATGACCTGCGACTCCGATGGCGTGGTCAAGACCTACGTCGAGAACGAGAGCCTGGACAGCTCGCTGCCGCTGCACGCGCTGCGGCACGGCGAGAGCTATCGCATCGGCTTCTTCCTGGTCGGCGCCTACCAGGAAATCCTGGGCGACATCCACAACCTGTTCGGCGACACCGACGCGGTGGAAGTGGTGGCCGACGCCGACGGCTACGTCATCACCCAGCAGCGCCGCGGCGACACCACCGACGTGATGCTCGACTACGTCGGCTACAAGCTGGACGAACTGCGCGCGGTGTACGCGCAGCGCGTGGCCGCCGCCGACCTGTCGCCAGAACGGGCGGCAGAATTGTCCGCCGCGCTGGAAGCCGGCCTGACCGGCTACACCTACCTGTCGGACGAACCGTTGGGCTGATGAGGCATTATTCACCGGCGAGCTCATGATGACGGGCTCGCGGGCGGCGCAAGCGTGCGCACCCGGGATGCGGATGGCCGCGGATCGCATGGAGGGTGGAACAGCGTGCTGGAACTACTGAAGGCAGTTGGCATGGGACTGGCGATGCTGTTGCCGCTGGCCAATCCCTTGACCACGGTCGCGCTGCTGCTGGGGCTGTCCGGCGGCATGACCGAGCGGGAACGCAACCGGCAGGCCTTGCGCGCCTCGTGCTACGTGTTCGCGATCATGATGGTGTCCTTCTACGCCGGGCACCTGGTGATGAGCACGTTCGGCATCTCGATCGACGGCCTGCGCATCGCCGGCGGCATGATCGTCGCGTACATAGGATTCCGGATGCTGTTTCCCCAGCAAGGGTTGGAGGAAACGCCGGAAGTCGAGCACCGCAACGAGGAGCTGCGGCAGCGCAGTACCGCCGACATCGCCTTCATCCCGCTGGCCATGCCCAGCACGGCGGGGCCGGGCACGATCGCGCTGATCATCAGTACCGCCGCGGAAATGAAGGATTCGGAGCCGTTCGCGCCCTGGGTGATGCTGACGGCACCGTTGCTGACCTTCCTGTTGGCCAGCGCGCTGCTGCTGCTGTGCCTGCGCAGCGCCGGCACGATCATCCGCGTGCTCGGCCACAGCGGCGTGGAGGCCTTCTCGCGGTTGATGGGCTTCCTGCTGGTATGCATGGGCGTGCAGTTCGCGATCAACGGCACGCTGGACATCATCCACGACCTGCACGCGCTGGCGTAGCGGCGCTTTTCTGCCGGGGGCAGGCGGTGCGTGAGCGGTCGGGCGGTACCGATGGTCGTGCCTGCACTATTTGGCACCGATGGCATTGCCACTTGTCCGGGTGAACCTGCAGCGGCGACGCGCACGGGGCACGGTCGCCATCCATGCGGATGGAATGCCGGGGCGAACACGGCCGGCACGCGACCACGATGATGCATGTCCGCCTGTGCCGATGCCGCAGGCACGGTTAGGATCTACGGCTGTCGCCAAGGGAATGCAACGTGCGTTATCCGGGTCTGGATCTGCTGCGCGCCATCGCCATCGTCTGGGTGATGCTGTTCCACACCTATCTGGTCGGCGGACTCGGCCCGGACTGGGGCTGGCTGGAGCGTTTCGGCTGGATGGGCGTGGACCTGTTCTTCGTGCTCAGCGGATTCCTGATCGGGCAGCAGGTACTGGCGCCGTTGGCACGTGGCGCGCGGCTCGACTTCGGCGATTTCTACCTGCGCCGCGCGCTGCGGATCCTGCCGGCATTCTGGGTGGTGCTCGCGATCTACCTGGCGTTCCCGCTGCTGCGCGAGCGGCCCGGGCTGGAGCCGTGGTGGAAGTTCGCGTTCTTCCTGTTCAACGTCACCGCCGACTACCGCAACCCGGCCTTCTCGCAGGTGTGGTCGCTGTGCGTGGAGGAACACTTCTATCTGGTCTTTCCGCTGCTGGCGCTGTGGCTGGTGCCGCGCCTGAATCCGCGCCGGTTCCTCTGGCTGTGCGCGGCGCTGGTGCTGGGCGGCGTGGCGCTGCGCACCACCATCTGGATCGTCGATGCCCGCGCCGATGCGATGGGGCAGATGGACCGCAACTGGTTCGTCGAGGACATCTACTACCCGACCTGGAATCGCCTGGATGGCCTGCTCGCCGGGGTGATGCTCGCCGCCGCCAGGGTGTTCCGTGCGCAGGCATGGGAACGTCTGCAGCAGCACGCCAACACCGTGCTGGTGGCCGGCCTGCTGTTGCTGGCGGCGGCGATGTGGTCGTTCCGCGATCGGGTGGGGCTGCCGGGCAACGCGCTGGGATGGCCGCTGCTGTCGGCGGCGATGGGGTTGCTGGTGTTCGCCGGCGCCGGAACCCGCAGCGTGATCGCGCGCTGGAAGGTGCCGGGAGCGGGCTGGCTCGCGCTTGCCTCCTACAGCCTGTATCTGGTGCACAAGCTGGTCTACGGCAACGTGCAGCGGCTGGCCGGCGACCTGATCGACGGTCGCCCGCTGCTCGCGCTGCTGGTCTATGCGGCCGCCACGCTGGCGGCCGGCGCGTTGCTGCACTACGCCGTCGAGCGGCCGTTCCTGCGCCTGCGCGGCCATCTGCTGGCGCGTCGGGCGGCGCCTGCCGGGCTTCGCGACGCTGCCTGAAACGATGCAGCCCGAACGCCCGGCGGAAGCCGGCCATGCATAGGGCGGCGACGATGGCCTATTGCGACTGGCGCGCCACCTGGAAGCCGGCGAACGACTGCGTGGTGGGCATGATTTCCAGGCGATTGATGTTCAGGTGCGGCGGCAGGGTGGCGACCCAGAAGATCTGTTCGGCGATGTCCTCGGCGGTCATCGGTTCGGCGCCGCTGTAGAGCCGGTCCGAGGCGGCCTGGTCGCCATGGGTGCGCACCACGGTGAATTCGGTTTCGGCCATGCCCGGCTCGATCGTGGTCACGCGCACGCCGGTACCGTGCAGGTCCGAGCGCAGGCCCAGCGAGAACTGGCTGACGAAGGCCTTGGTGCCGCCGTAGGCGTTGCCGCCGGGATACGGATAGACGCCGGCCACCGAGCTGATGTTGATGATCGCGCCGCGGCGCTGCACCAGTTGCGGCAGCAGGCGGTGGGTCAGCACGACCAGCGCGGTGACGTTGGTGTCGATCATCGTGCGCCAGTCCTGCAGTTCGGCGTGCTGCGCCGGCGCGGTGCCCTGCGCCAGGCCGGCGTTGTTGACCAGCAGGTCGATGCCGCGGAAGCCTTCCGGCAATGCCGCCAGCGCGGCATCCATCGCCGCCTCGTCGCGGATGTCGAAGGCGGCGGCATGGATCACGTCATCACCGAACTCGGCCACCAGCGGCTGCAGGCGCTCGGCGCGGCGGCCGGTAGCGATCACCCGCCAGCCGGCAGTAGCGAAGCGGCGCGCGGCGGCGGCGCCGAAACCGGACGTGGCACCGGTGATCAGGACGGTCTTGGACATGACAGTTACCTCGGGAAGGGACCACCGATTTTCGCACCATCGGGCACCCGGGGTGGCTCTGGCCCGGAAGGAGCGGCGGCACGGAGAGCGGAAATCCCGTCTCTCCGATCTCCCTGTAGCCGGTCCGAGCCGGCGACGCGCGTGTCCTGTCCCATTCCGGCAGCGAGTGCACAAGTACGAGCGACACACGAAAACTCCCGCGCAGCCCTGCACATGAAGATGTGGAATATCGTGATGGAGAAGCGGCCCCTTGAATCAAGGGCGCGCGCCGGCAGGCACGGGGTTGTGGCGAGGATGGGCACGGGTTCCGAGGTTTGCTGCGCGAACCTTGGGGTAGTCGCGCACCCGGCGCAGTGGCCACTACACCCAGATCGGTAGGGCGCAGCATGCCCTGGCTGGTCACGCCGCCAGGTGCATGAAGATGTGGAATATCGTGCTGGAGGAGCAGCCCCTTTGAGTCAAAGGGGACGCGCCGACAGGCGCGGGGTTGTGGCGAGGATGGGCATGGGGCCCAAGGTTTGCTGCGCAAACCTTGGGGTCGTCGCGCACCCGGCGCAGTGGCCACTACACCCAGATCGGTAGGGCGCAGCGCCCTGGCTGGTCACGCAGCCCGGTGCATGAAGATGTGGAATATCGTGCTGGAGGAGCAGCCCCCTTTGAGTCAAAGGGGGCGCGCCGACAGGCGCGGGGTTGTGGCGAGGATGGGCATGGGGCCCAAGGTTTGCTGCGCAAACCTTGGGGTAACACCGCCCACGGCGGTGTTACTGCGCCTTGATCGCCATCGCCTGCATGCCGTTGCTGGCGAGCTTCTGCTTGGCCTCGGCCAACTCGCCGGCGCTGCCGTACGGCCCCATGCGCACGCGGTACACGGTCTTGTCGCCGATCTGCGCCGATTCCACCCGTGCGCTCAGGCCCATCATCGCCAGCTTGGCCTTGGTGGCCTCGGCGTCGCCGGAGGCACCGAAGGCGCCGGCCTGCAGGATGTAGCGCACGTTGCTTTCGGCCGCCACGGCCGCCGGAGCGGATGCAGGCGGAGCAGTGGAGGCTGCCGCGTCAGGAGCCGGGGCGGAGGTCGCCGGTGTCGGTTCGCGCGACGGAGCCGGCGTCGGGGTTTCGGGTACCGCTGCCGGCAGCGGGGCGGCCGCCACCGGGCGGCCTTCCAGCGCGGCGCGCGCGCGCTGCGCCTCGGCCTGGGCGCGGCGTTGCTCCTCGGCGCGGGCGCTGGCGGCCAGTTCGGCATCGGACATCTGCACTTCCTTGCCGGGCAGCAGGGTGTAGAAGTCGTATTGGGTGGCGGGCTTCTCGGCCTCGCCGCCACGGCCGGCCGGCCGCGGCAGTTCCACCGCCGCGTCGATGTCGGCATCGGCCACCGGTGCCGGCTGTGCGTTCGGGTTCGGCTGCGGACCGACCCGCAGGAAGCCGTCGCCGTCCTTCTTGAACAGGTTCGGCGCTGCCAGGAACACCACGGCCGCGATCGCCGCGCCGGCAACCAGCCACACCCAGGCGGGCGTGCCGTTGTTGCTGTTGCGCCGTGCCTGGCTCTTGCCGCGTCGTGCTGCCATCTACCTACGTCTCCTCGCTTACATCTTTTCCGGGGCGCTGACGCCCAGGATGCCCAGGCCGTTGGCCAGTACCTGCCGCGCGGCGCAGGCGAGCGCCAGCTTGGCGTTGCGTTCGTCCGCAGCTTCCACGAGCACCGGTGTGCCGTGATACCACGTGTGGAAAGCGTGCGCCAATTCACGCAGGTACTGCGCGATCAAATGCGGTTCCAGTACCTGGCCGGCGCCTTCCACCACTTCCGGATAACGCGAGATCTCGGTCATCAGCCACAGCGAGGTCTCGTCGCCCAGCAGCGACAGCGCCGCCAGACCGTCGGCCTGCGAATAGCCCAGGCCCTTCTCCTGCGCCTGGCGCAGCAGGCTGCAGACGCGGGCATGCGCGTACTGCACGTAGAACACCGGGTTGTCGTTGCTCTGCTGGCGCGCCAGGTCGATGTCGAAGGTCAGTTGCGAGTCGGGTTTGCGCGCGATCAGGAACCAGCGCGTCGCATCGCGCCCGGCTTCCTCGATCAGGTCGCGCAGGGTGAAGTAGCTGCCGGCGCGCTTGGACAGTTTCACTTCCTCGCCGCCGCGCATCACCGTCACCATCTGGTGCAGCACGTATTCCGGCCAGCCCTGCGGGATGCCGATGTCCAGCGCCTGCAGGCCGGCCTTCACCCGCGCCAGCGAGCCGTGGTGGTCGGCGCCCAGCTCGGTGATGGCGCGCTCGTAGCCGCGCTGCCACTTGGACAGGTGGTAGGCCACGTCCGGAACGAAGTAGGTGTAGGTGCCGTCGGACTTGCGCATCACGCGGTCCTTGTCGTCGCCGAAGTCGGTCGAGCGCAGCCACAGCGCGCCGCCTTCCTCGTAGGTGTGGCCGGAGGCGACCAGCTGGTTCACAGCCTCTTCGACCTTGCCGTCCTTGTACAGCGAGCTTTCCAGGAAGTAGATGTCGAAATCCACGCCGAATGCGGCCAGGTCCAGGTTCTGCTCGTTGCGCAGCCAGGCCACGGCGAAGCGGCGGATCGCCTCCAGGTTGTCCGGGTCGCGCGCGCCGACCACCGAGTGGCCTTCCAGCTCGACGCTGGCGCCGGCCAGGTAGGCGTCGGCCACGTCCTGGATGTAATCGCCGCGGTAGCCCGATTCCGGCCAGCCGGCGTCGTCGGGCTTGAGGCCCTTGGCGCGCGCCTGCACCGACAGCGCCAGGTTCTCGATCTGCACGCCGGCGTCGTTGTAGTAGAACTCGCGCTTGGCGGCCCAGCCGTTGGCGTCGAGCAGCCGCGCCAGGCAGTCGCCGATGGCGGCGGCGCGGCCGTGGCCGACGTGCAGCGGACCGGTCGGGTTGGCCGAGACGTATTCCACGCCCACGGTGCGGCCGTTGCCGGACAGGCTGCGACCGTAGTCGGCGCCTTCCTTGAGCACGCTGGACACCTCGCGCTGGTAGGCGCTGGGAGCCAGGTGGAAGTTGATGAAGCCGGGGCCGGCGATCTCGATCCTGGCCACGTCGTCGCTCTTGGGCAGCGCTTCGACCAGCGCCTGCGCCAGTGCGCGCGGGTTGCTGCGCGCGGCCTTGGCCAGCAGCATCGCGGCATTGGTGGCGAAATCGCCGTGTTCGCGGGTCTTGGGCCGTTCGACCACGAAGTCCGGCGGCAGGGTGTCGGCAGGCAGGCTGCCGTTGGCGCGCAAGGCTTCGATGCCTTGGCCGATCAGGGCGCGGAGTAGGGGTTTCACGTGAGGTCTGCTTGAAGCGCGGAACTGGGCATTTTACCCGACCGCGTGGCCGCTGGCCGGGATGCGGTTCAGGCGGGGGCCATCGGCGCTCGTCCGCCGTCGGCATGGGCCCGGCCGCGGCGTGGGTGGCGGTTCACACCCAGCCGCGTGCGGCCAGCGATACCGGGGCGCCGTCGCCGATCACGAAATGGTCCAGCAACCGCACCTCCACCAGGCCCAGCGCGTGCCGCAGGCGCTCGGTGACGGCCCGGTCGGCGGCCGAGGGTTCCGGGTTGCCGGAGGGGTGGTTGTGGCCGACGATCACCGCCGCGGCATTGTGCGCCAGCGCCCGCCGCACCACCTCGCGCGGGTGCACCTCGGCGCCGTCGAGGGTGCCGCTGAACAGTTCCTCGAAGGCCAGCGCACGGTGGCGGATGTCCAGGAACAGCGCGGCGAACACCTCGTGGGGGCGCGGCCGCAGGCGCTGGGCGAAGTAGCGGCCGGCGGCCATCGGGTCGCTGAGGGTGGCGCCGCGTTCCAGATCGGCGGCCAGGTGCCGCTGGCCCAGCTCCAACGCCGCGGCCAGCTTGCAGGCCCGGGCCGGGCCCAGCCCGGGCAGCCGGGCCAGGTCGCCGGGTTCGCGGTCCAGCAGCCGCCGCAGCGGGCCGTGGTCGTTGAGCAGGTCGCGCGAGGTCTGCACCGCGTCGCGGCCACGCAGGCCCGAGCCCAGGAAGATCGCCAGCAGCTCGGCGTCGGACAGTACGCCGGCGCCGCGGGCCAGCAGCTTCTCGCGGGGGCGTTCGGTGGTGGGCCAGTCGCGTATGTGCATATGCCGAGCATGGCCCCCGGCATGCGCGGCCGGCATCAGGCGCTGATGACCCTTCGGGTAAGCTAATCGCTCTTGTACGGGTAGGAATTTCCCCACGTGACCGGCTCTCCCCTTGCTTCCCCGGCGCAGGCGCGCGCGCTGGCAGGACAGAAGCTGCTGCTGTGCGTCGGCGGCGGCATCGCCGCCTACAAATCGCTGGAACTGGTGCGGCGCCTGCGCGATGCCGGGGCCCAGGTGCAGGTGGCGATGACCGCCGGCGCGCAGCAGTTCGTGACCCCGCTCAGCTTCCAGGCGCTGTCCGGGCACCCCACCCGCACCACGCTGTGGGACGCCGCCGCCGAGCAGGCGATGGGGCATATCGAACTGGCGCGCTGGGCCGACCGGATCGTCGTCGCCCCGGCCACCGCCGACCTGCTGGCGCGGCTGGCCCACGGCAACGCCGACGACCTGGTGACCACCCTGTGCCTGGCCACCACCGCGCCGTTGACCGTCTGCCCGGCGATGAACCACCGCATGTGGCTGCACCCGGCCACCCAGGCCAACATCGCGCTGCTGCGCGAGCGCGGCGCACAGGTGATCGGGCCCGAGGACGGCCCGCTGGCCGAGGGCGAATCCGGGCCGGGCCGGCTCAGCGAGCCGGCGACGATCGTCGCGGCGCTGTCCGGGGTTCCGGGCGCAGGCGGCACGGCCGGGGTCCGCGAGCCCACCGCGTTGACCGGGTTGCGCATCGTCATCAGTGCCGGCCCGACCTACGAGGACCTGGACCCGGTGCGCTACGTCGGCAACCGCAGCAGCGGCAAGATGGGCTATGCGCTGGCCGCCGCCGCCGCCCGCCAGGGCGCGCAGGTGGTGTTGGTCAGCGGCCCGGTGCAGATGCCGACCCCGGTCGGGGTGCAGCGGGTGGACGTACGCTCGGCCGCGCAGATGCGCGAGGCGGTGCTGGCGGCGTTGCCGGCCGACATCTTCATCGGCGCCGCGGCGGTGGCCGATTACACCCCGCGCCAGGTCTCGGCGCAGAAGCTGAAGAAGACCGCCGGCAGCCAGACCCTGACCCTGGAGCTGGTGCGCACCCCCGACATCCTGGCCGAAGTGGCCACCCAGACCCAGACGCTGAAGCTGGTGGTCGGCTTCGCCGCCGAGACCCACGACGTCGAGCGCTACGCGCGCGGCAAGCTGGCCGACAAGCGGCTGGACCTGATCATCGCCAACCAGGTGGGCGTGGCCGGCAGCGGCTTCGAGAGCGACCAGAACGCGGCCACCGCCTACTGGCAGGACGGCGAGCGGGCCTTCCCCGCCACCGCCAAGACCGAACTGGCCGAGCAGCTGCTGGCCCTGATCGCAGAGAGGTTGAACGCATGACCCAGGCCCCCGGCTTGCAGCCGTTGCAGGTGAAGTTGCTGGATCCGCGCTTCGGCGACAGCTGGCCGCTGCCGGCCTACGCCACCGAATCCAGCGCCGGCATGGACCTGCGCGCGGCGATCGATGCGCCGATGGCGCTGGCACCCGGCGACGCGGCACTGCTGCCCAGCGGCATCGCCATCCACATCGCCGATCCGGGGCTGTGCGCGGTGGTGCTGCCGCGCTCGGGGCTGGGGCACCGCCATGGCATCGTGCTGGGCAACGGCACCGGGCTGATCGATGCCGACTACCAGGGGCCGCTGCTGATCAGCGTCTGGAACCGCGGCCGGGAAACGTTCACCATCGAGCCTGGCGACCGTATCGCGCAGCTGGTGGTGCTGCCGATCGTGCGCGTGGCGTTGCAGGTAGTGGATACTTTCATCGACAGTGCACGGGGAACGGGTGGATTCGGCCATACCGGGGTGCGCTGACAGGGGATTGTCACAATGAGCGATGCGAATGAAAGCGGGCGGCCGCGTGCCGGACTGGGCCGCTCGGTACCGCTGTTGGCGGTGACGTTGCTGTTGCTGGCCGGCTGGTTCGGCTGGAGTGGATTCAACCAGTGGCGGCAGGGCGCGGTCAGCGCCCAGCTGGAACAGGCCCGCGACCAGGCGGTGGCGGGGCTGGAGAAGGCCATCGCCGGGCAGGCCACGCAGATGGCCAAGCTGCTGCAGTCCGAACCGGTGGCCGCCGCGCTGGGCCGGGGCGATGCCGATGCGACGGCCATGGCGATCCGCGAGAACTGGCCCGGCGTCGAGGACGTGCAGGTGCTGGGCGCCACGTTGGACGCGGCCTATGCCGATGCCGCCGCCTTCGGCTACTCGCGGCTGGCGCTGCTGGAACTGGCGCTGCGCGATGGCGAACCGGTGGCGCGGGTGGTGCGCGACGGCGGCGACCAGCGCCTGGGCGTGGCCGCGCCGGCGAAACTGGGCGACGCCCAGGCCGTGATCTACGTACGCCAGCCGCTGTTGCGCCTGACCGGCGTGTTCGACGGCATCCGGTCGCCGGGCAGCGCCTACCTGGCGCTGCGCCAGGGCGGGCACAACGTCGTCGAACACGGCACCCGGAGCCTGGGCAATGGCGCCGAGGCACTGGCGCGGCCGGTCGGCCAGACCGGATTGCGGGTGGCCGCGGCGCTGCCGGACATCGATCCCGGCCCGCTCGGCCTGGGCCCGATCCCGTGCCTGGTGGTGACCGTCCTGCTGGTGCTGCTGGTGCTGTTGCTGGTGCTGGGCAAGGGGCGGGTGCCGCTGCCGCGGCGCAAGACGGCCGAAGCCGAGGTGGAGAGCGGGCCGACCCTGCGCCAGAGCCTGGAGCAGGAGCCGCTGCCGGCGGCGCCGACGGCACGTACCGCCGACGTGGACACCCCGGATATGGCGCCGCAGTCGGTGGCCGCGGATATTTTCCGCGCCTACGACATCCGCGGCGTGGTCGGGCGCGACCTGAACCCGGGCGTGGCCGCGTTGATCGGCCAGGCGATCGGCAGCGTGATGCAGGCCCAGGGCCTGCGCGACATCGTGGTGGGCCGTGACGGCCGGCTGTCGGGCCCGGAGCTGTCCGAGGGCCTGATCGAGGGCCTGCGCCGCGCCGGCTGCGAGGTGATCGACATCGGCCAGGCACCCACCCCGGTGGTGTATTTCGCCAGCTACCACCTGCGCGCCGGCAGCTGCGTGGCGGTCACCGGCAGCCACAACCCGCCGGACTACAACGGCTTCAAGATCGTGGTCGGCGGCGAGACCCTGTCCGGCGAGGCCATCACCGAGCTGTACCAGCGCATCGGCGAGGGCCGCCTGCACACCGCCGCCGCGCCGGGCAGCCTGCAGCAGCGCGAGGTGGCCGCCGACTACATCCAGCGCATCGCCGACGACGTGCAGCTGGACCGCCCGCTCAAGGTGGTGGCCGACGCCGGCAACGGCGTGGCCGGCGACATCGCGCCGCAGCTGCTGGAAGCGATCGGTGCCGAGGTCATCCCGCTGTACTGCGACGTCGACGGCACCTTCCCCAACCACCACCCGGACCCGAGCGAGCCGCACAACCTCGAGGACCTGATCCAGACGGTCAAGCGCTTCGACGCCGACCTGGGCCTGGCCTTCGACGGCGACGGCGACCGCCTGGGCGTGGTGACCAAGGAAGGCAAGATCATCTATCCCGACCGGCTGCTGATGCTGTTCGCCGCCGACGTGCTGCAGCGCAATCCCGGCGCGCTGGTGATCTACGACGTCAAGTGCAGCGGCAAGCTGTCCGACTACGTGCTGCGCCATGGCGGCAGCCCGATGATGTGGAAGACCGGGCATTCGCTGATCAAGGCCAAGATGCGCGAGACCGACGCCGAGCTGGCCGGCGAGATGAGCGGCCACTTCTTCTTCAAGGAGCGCTGGTACGGCTTCGACGATGGCCTGTACGCGGCCGCGCGCCTGCTGGAGGTCCTGGCCCAGTGCGAGGAGACCCCGTCCGAGGTGCTGGCCGAGCTGCCCGACAGCGTGGCCACGCCGGAGATCAAGGTGCCGGTCGGCGAGGGCACGCCGCACGCCCAGGTGGCGCTGTTCGTGGCCGCCGCGCAGGCCGAGGAGTCGCCGTTCGCCGCCGCGCGGCTGTCCACCATCGACGGCCTGCGTGCCGACTTCAGCGATGGCTGGGGCCTGGTCCGCGCCTCCAACACCACGCCGGTGCTGGTGCTGCGCTTCGAGGCCAACGACGCTGCGGCGCTGGAACGGATCAAGGGCCTGTTCCGCACCCAGCTGCAGCAACTGCTGCCCGGCATCGAGCCGGGCTTCTGAAACGCGGAAGGGGCGGCCAGCGGCCGCCCCTCCGTCTACCTGCCCGCGGGCCGTTCAGCCGCGCGGCGAGGTTGCGATGCCCTTCAGCAGCCGATAACGCTGCAGGGTCTCCTCGATTTCCCCGTCCAGCCCTTCCCGCTGCTGCTCGAACGAGCGCTGCTGGCGCTGCTGCACCAGCAGTTCGCGGTGGCGCTGGCGGATGTCGTCGACCTGCTTGTCGGCCACCTTCTGCCCGGCCAGCTCGCGGTCGCCGGCGGTGCGCAGCAGGCTCACCAGCGCATCGCGCAGGCTGGCCACGTTGTAGCGCGCGGTCTGGATGTTGTTGTCGACGATGCCGATGCGCTCGCTGAACACGCGGCGCAGGTCCTCCTCGCTCTGGTAGGTGGTCAGCATCGCCTGCTCGGTGCGCCGGCGGGTCTCTTCGGCGGCGCGGTCGGCCCGGCGCTGGGCTTCCTGCACCGCGGCCTCGACGCGCTCTTCGGCGGTGAGCGCGCGCTGGACCTCGGCGCTGCGCAGGCCGCTGCGCGAGTTGAACTCGTCGCGGGCGCTGTTCACCGCCTCCGGCGGCAGCGTGTCCGAACAGATGCGCTGCCCGCCCTGGTCCCAGCAATACAGCTTCTTGGCCGGCGCGCCGGCTTTCTGCGCGGCCGCCGGGGCGGCCAGCACCGCCAGCAGCGCCAGGCCCAATACACCCGGTTTTGAACGAATCGGCATCATGGCAGCCCCCTGCTGTCAGCCTGATGGATGGCTCCCGTAACGGGCCCGGTAGGCCAGCAACGGTTCCCTGAAACCGACAAGTTCCGGGTTTCCGGAGGCGAATGCAAGCAGGTCGCCCAGGTCGGCCACCGCCACCACCGGGATGCCGGCTTCCTCGGCCACCGCCTGCGCGGCCGAGCGCGGATCCTGCTCCGAGGCGATCTCCTGGCGGTCCAGCGCCACCACGATCCCGGCCGGGCGGCCGCCGGCGGTGCGGATGATCGCCAGCGCCTCGCGGATGGCGGTGCCGGCGGTAATCACGTCGTCCACGATCAGCACCCGCTTGCCGGCCATGTCCGCGCCGATCAGGGTGCCGCCCTCGCCGTGGTCCTTGGCCTCCTTGCGGTTGAACGCCAGCGGCAGGTCGCGGCCGCGGCGGGCGTATTCACAGGCCAGCGCGGTGGCCAGCGGGATGCCCTTGTAGGCCGGGCCGAACACCAGCTCGAACTGCAGCCCGGCCGCATCGGTGGCGTCGGCGTAGCAGGCGGCCAGTTCGGCCATGCGCAGGCCCGAATCGAAGCGGCCGGCGTTGAAGAAGTACGGGCTCAGGCGCCCGGACTTGAGGGTGAACTGGCCAAAGCGCAGCGCGTCGGCGCCCAGCGCCAGCTGCAGGAAACGGGTGCGATGATCGCTCATGGATGCCGGTCGTCTTGTCGAAAGCGGTAAAGCGTAAAGCATGGCTTCGGGGAATGCTGGCGCGAGCGGGTATGCTCTTGCCGGTCATTGCCCCGCTCTACGGTTCTTCATGCGCATCATCAGCTTCAACGCCAACGGCATCCGTTCAGCCGCCACCAAGGGTTTTCTCGACTGGTTCCGCCAACAGGACGCCGATGTGCTGTGCCTGCAGGAGACCAAGGCGCAGGAGGCGCAGCTGGCCGACCCCATGTTCCGGCCCGACGGCCACCACTGCTTCTACCGCGACGCCAGCACCAAGAAGGGCTACAGCGGGGTGGCGATCTACAGCCGGCGCGAGCCGGACCAGGTGCTGACCTCGCTGGGCTGGGCGCCGTTCGACGACGAGGGCCGCTACATCGAGGCCCGCTACGGCAACCTCAGCGTGGTCTCGTTCTATATCCCCTCCGGCAGCTCCGGCGAGCTGCGCCAGGGCTTCAAGTTCGAGGTGATGGAGTGGCTGCGGCCGATCCTCGACCAGTGGCTGGCCAGCGGTCGCGACTACGTGCTGTGCGGCGACTGGAACATCGTCCGTTCGGCGCTGGACATCAGGAACTGGAAGTCCAACCAGAAGAATTCCGGCTGCCTGCCGCCCGAGCGCGACTGGCTCAACGGCCTGTGCGCCGACCTGGCCGAGCAGGCCGATCCCGCCAACGGCCGCGGCTGGGCCGATGCCTACCGCGTGCTCAACCCGCAGGGCGAGGACTACACCTGGTGGAGCAACCGCGGCGCGGCCCGCGCCAACAACGTCGGTTGGCGCATCGACTACCAGTTCGTCACCCCGGGGCTGCGCGAGCGTCTGCGCGGCTGTTCGATCTACCGTGAGCAGCGCTTTTCCGACCATGCCCCGTTCACGGTGGACTACGCCCCATGACCGAAGGCGTGGCGGCGGTGCCGCACACCCTGCCGCAGCGGCTGCGGCGGCTGTTCGTGATCCTGCTGCTGGGCTTCGCCTCCGGCCTGCCGCTGGCGTTGACCGGCGGCGCCATGCAGGCGTGGCTGACGGTGGACGGGCTGGACCTGGTGACGCTGGGCTTCCTGTCGCTGATCGGCATCCCCTACACCTTCAAGTTCCTGTGGGCGCCGCTGATCGACCGTTTCGACACGCCGCTGCTGGGGCGCCGCCGCGGCTGGATCGTGCTGCTGCTGTTCGCGCTGGGTGCGGCGTTGCTGCTGATGAGCTCGCTGTCGCCGGCCCGCAGCCTGGGACTCTTCGCGACGGTGGCGGTGCTGGTGGCCTGTCTGTCGGCGACGCTGGACGTGGTCATCGACGCCTACCGCACCGACCTGCTGGAGCCGGCCGAGCGCGGCCTGGGCGGCTCGCTCACGGTGCTGGGCTACCGGCTGGCGATGGTGCTGTCCGGCGGCATCACCCTGATCTGGGCCGAACAGTGGCAGAGCTGGCCGCAGGTGTACCGGGTCATGGCCGGATTGTCGGTCGCCGTGGGCGTGCTGGCGCTGCTGCTGATGCCGCAGCTGCCCGAGCGCTTCAAGGCACCGGTGTCCCGGGCCGGCGGCGAGCTGCGCGGCTTCGTCGCGCTGATCGCCGGCGTTGCCGTGGGCGCCTGGCTGGCGCACTGGCTGCTGGTGCTGCTGGGACTGGACCCGGACAGCAGCGACCGCTGGGTCCGCCTGGGCTTCGTCGTGACCCAGATCGCCGCCGGCATGACCGTGGGCCTGGGCGTGACCCGCTGGGTGCCGTTCGAGACCCTCAACGCTTCGCTGCGCAGCTATTTCGGCATGCGCGGCGCCGGCGCCTTCCTGGCGCTGGTGGTGCTGTACAAGGTCGGCGACGCCTTCGCGCTGAGCCTGTCCACGCCGTTCCTGCTCAAGGGCATGAACTTCAGCCAGGCCGAGGTCGGGCTGGCCAACAAGACCATCGGCCTGCTGATGACCATCGTCGGCGCCATCGTCGGCGGCTTCTTCCTGCTGCGGGTGCGGTTGTCGCGGGCGGTGCTGGGTTTCGGCGTGCTGCAGCTGGTCTCCAACCTGGGTTTCTACGCGCTGGCGCAACAAGGCGCCGGGGCCTGGGGCAAGCTGACGTTGCCGGCGTTCAACCTGTTGATCGTGCATCTGGACGAGCCGACCAAGATGGACAGCCTGCTGCTGTTCGCGCTGAGCCTGGACAACTTCGCCGGCGGCATGGGCACGGCCGCGTTCGTGGCGCTGCTCAGCGGCCTGTGCGGCACCCGCTTCTCGGCCACCCACTACGCGCTGCTGTCGGCTTTCGCCACCCTGGGGCGGGTGTTCGTCGGCCCGTTCGCCGGCGTGCTGGCCGATGCCTATGGCTGGAAGACCTTCTTCCTGGTCTCGGTGGTGGTCGGCATCCCGGGGCTGTGGATGGCCTGGTGGCTGCGGCGGGAAGTGGACGCGACCACCGTCATCCGGGCACCAGCCTGAGCGGCCGGGCATGTGGATTGAAACCCGGTTGTCCGGCACCGATGATGGGGCGGGGAATTTCCCGAATGCAGGTGATGCGGCCATGCCAGATCTGATGCTGCGGGATGTGGACCCGCTGCTGCTGGAGCGCATCCGCCGGATATCGGTGGCGCGCGGCTGGACCCAGCAACAGACGGTGCTGGCGCTGATCGAACAGGGCCTGTTCGTCAGCGAGCACGAGGTGCGCAGCGGATTCGCCAACCCGGAAGTCGATGCGCTGTCCGAGGCGATCGCCGCGCTCAAGGCGCTGCCGGCCGGCAGCGGGTTCTAGGGCGCCACCGCGCCAGGCGGGGATGCGTCCGCCCCATCGCGCCCGCGGCCACTGTTCGGCCTGCCGGATGGCCGGCGGGAACAGACAGTGCAAGGGCTGGTGCAGATACCCCGTGGGGCCTGCGCACGCCGGCGTCGGCGCCGGCACAGGCGTCCGTCAGGCCGGATGGATCGCGCCGAGCACGCGCGGGCCGCGTGCGCCGCTGACGGCCGGCAGGTTGCCCGGGCGCCCGGCCAGGGTCTCGCGCGCCAGCCAGGCAAAGCCCATCGCCTCCAGATAGTCCGGGTCCAGGCCATGGGCGGCGGTGGATTCCAGTGCCACGCCCGGCAGCCGTGCCGCCAGCCGCTGCAGCAGGTGCGGGTTGCGCACGCCGCCACCGCACACCAGCAACCGCCGGGTGCCCGGCTGCTGGGCCAGCAGCGCATCGGCCACGGTGGCGGCGGTCAGTTCCAGCAAGGTGGCCTGGATGTCGGCGGCCGCCAGCGGGCGCTGGTCCAGATGCGAGCGCAGCCAATCCAGGTGGAACTGCTCGCGGCCGGTGCTCTTGGGCGGCGGCAGCGCGAACCACGGGTCGTTGCGGAGTCGCGCCAGCAGCGGTTCGTCGACCCGGCCGCTGGCGGCGAAGGCGCCGCCGGCGTCGAAGGGTTGGCCCAGATGCTGCTGGCACCAGCCATCGAGCAGGGCGTTGGCCGGACCGGTGTCGAAACCGCGCACCGTGCCGGCGCGCGGGATCAGGGTGAGGTTGGCGATGCCGCCCAGGTTCAGTACCGCGCGATCCTCGTCGGCCGTACCCAGCATCGCCAGGTGGAAGGCCGGCATCAGCGGCGCGCCATGGCCGCCGGCGGCCACGTCGCGACGACGGAAGTCGGCCACGGTGGTGATGCCGGTCAATTCGGCGATGCGGTTGCCGTCGCCCAGTTGCCAGGTGAAGGCCGGGTCGGCCAGCGGCCGGTGGCGCACGGTCTGCCCGTGCGAGCCGATGGCGCATACCTGCGCGGGTGCTGTCCCGGTGTCGGCCAGCAACTGGTTGGCGGCCGCGGCGAAGGCGATGGCAACCTGCGCGTCGAGCCGGCCCAGCGCATCCAGCGAGCCGATGTCGCCACCTTGCCCCAGCGCGATCAGGGCCTGGCGCAGATCGTCATCCCAGGGATGGGTATGCCCGGCCAGGAAGCGGCAGCCACGGCCCGGTTGCTCGTCGAACTGGACCAGCGCCGCATCGATGCCGTCGGCGCTGGTGCCGGACATCAGGCCGAGGAACAGCGGAGCGTTGGGGTCCACGAAAACGGGCATGGCGACGCGATCCGGCATGGGGCCGGGAAGCTTCGGCGCTTCCCGGCATCGGCGTCAATGCGCCGGCCGTCGCCGCATCAGCCGCGGCCGGGCGCCGTGGCCGGCTTGGCGGCGGCGGTGGTGGCCTTCTTGCCCGGCGCCTTGTCGGCATTGGCGTAGATCAGCTCTTCCATGCCCTGGATGCGCGCCATCGCCGGTGCGGTCTGTGCACGGAAGGCGACCAGTTCGGCGCCCTTGAGCGGTTCCGGCGGCGGCATCGTCACCGACAGCGGGTTGCGGTGCACGCCATTGACGCGGAATTCGTAGTGCAGGTGCGGGCCGGTGGCCAGGCCGGTGGAGCCGACGTAGCCGATCACCGTGCCCTGGGCGACGCGCTGGCCGGTCTTGATGTTGCCGAAGCGCGACATGTGCCCGTACAGCGTGGTGTGGCCGCGGCCGTGGTCGAGGATCACGACGTTGCCGTAGCCGCGCTGCACGCCGGCGAACTGCACGCGGGCATCGCCGGCGGCCATGATCGGGGTGCCGGTGCGCGCGGCGTAATCCACGCCTTTGTGCATGCGCATCTTGCCCAGCACCGGATGGCGGCGCGCGCCGAAGCTGGAGCTCAGCCGCGCGAACTGGATCGGCATGCGGATGAAGCTCTTCTTCAGCGGCCGGCCGTCGATGTCGAAGTATTCGGACTTGCCGTTGCGCTCGAAGCGGAAGCCGGTATAGGTCTTGCCGCCGGTGACGAAGGTGGCGGCCAGGACCTTGCTGGTGTCGATGCGCTCGCCTTCGCGCCAGGTTTCGTCCAGCACCACGCTGAAGCGGTCGCCCGGCTGTACTTCCTTGGAGAAGTCGATGTCGTACTTGAAGATCTCGTCGGTCATCGTCGCGATCGCCGACGGCGTCAGCCCGGCCTTGCGTCCGGCGGCATACAGCGAGCTGATGATCTCGCCACTGGCCACCACCGTGCGGGTGGTGGTCACCCGTTCCAGCACCTTCTCGCGGATCTCGTCGCCGTGCAGCGACAGCTCGATCCGGTGGCTGGGGTCGCGATCGAAGCGCAGCGTGCGCAACTGGCCGTCCACCGGCAGGTCGAAGGCGATCTCCGTGCCCGGGCGCAGCCGGGTCAGCGCCTGGCGTGCGCCGGGATGTTCCAGTACCCGATGCATCACCGTGGCCGGGACGTTCATCTGTTCGAACAGGTTGCTCAACGTCTGTCCCGACTCGACCCGCAGGACCTGCCAGCTGTCGCCGGGGATCTCCTGCTGGCGCGCCAGCGACAACGGTGGCAGCGGCAGCGCCAGGGTCGAGTGCGCACTCGCCGCCGGGCTATCGATGGCGTTGGAAAAGCCGGGGACGATCGTCGCGGCCAGCGCGCCGATGGTCAGGAACAGGCTGGCATGGATCCAGTGGCGGCGGGTCCAGCGTTCGTTGAAGGCCGCCGGGAGATGCTGTTTGAGCTTCCGATGCAGGACGGTATCGTGGAGGACATGGAGGCGTTCGTGGAAACGCTGCTTGCGCACGCGGCCGTGATCGGAATGGGGCATTGCTCGGATTCTCTGGCCGGCCCGGATCGCGGGCCCAAACGCCGGTAACATAGACACGTATCAATAACGCGTCAAACCCTTGAGCCCATTGGCTTTTGTGAAGCTCTTGCGGTTAACTTGCTCTTAACACCATTCATGAATTTGACGGCATTGCCGGGAGTTGTCACGTGTCATCGATTGAAGAAGCCCTTGCCCTGATCGGCCGCGGAGCCGACGAGATCCTCAAGCCCGAGGAACTGCGTCAGCGCCTGGAGAGCGGCCGGCCGCTGCGCATCAAGGCCGGCTTCGACCCCACCGCCCCGGATCTGCACCTGGGCCACACGGTGCTGCTGAACAAGCTGCGCCAGTTCCAGGACCTGGGCCACCAGGTGATCTTCCTGATCGGCGACTTCACCGGCATGATCGGCGACCCCTCGGGCAAGAACATCACCCGCAAGCCGCTCAGCCGCGAGGACGTGCTGGCCAACGCCCGCACCTACGAGGAGCAGGTGTTCAAGGTGCTGGATCGCGACCGCACCGAAGTGCGCTTCAACTCCGAGTGGTTCGGCAAGATGGGCGCGGCCGACATGATCCGCCTGGCCGGCCAGCACACCGTGGCGCGCATGCTCGAGCGCGACGACTTCGCCAAACGCTACGCCGCCCAGCAGTCCATCGCCATCCACGAGTTCCTCTACCCGCTGGTGCAGGGCTACGACTCGGTCGCCCTGGAAGCCGACGTCGAACTCGGCGGCACCGACCAGAAGTTCAACCTGCTGATGGGTCGCGGCCTGCAGGAGCACTACGGGCAGAAGCCGCAGATCGTGCTGACCATGCCGTTGCTGGAGGGCCTGGATGGCGTCAACAAGATGTCCAAGTCGCTGGGCAACTACATCGGCATCAGCGAACCGGCCATCGACATCGTCACCAAGACCATGAAGATCGACGACACCCTGATGTGGCGCTGGATCGACCTGCTCAGCTTCGACATCTCCATTGCCGAGGCCAGTCAGCTGCGCGCCGACGTCGAGGCAGGCGCCATCAATCCGCGCGAGATCAAGCTGCGCCTGGCACGTGAATTGACCACCCGTTTCCACGATGCCGCCGCGGCCGAGCAGGCCATCGCCGGCTGGCAGGCGGCCGTGACCGGGCAGGGCGACGTGACCCTGCTGCCGCTGCAGCAAGTGGCGATCCCGGCCGAAGGCCTGCGCATCGGCGCGCTGCTGACTGCCGCCGGTCTGACCCCGAGCAACTCCGAGGCCTCGCGCAAGCTCAAGGAGCGTGCGGTGAAGGTCGATGGCGCTGTCGTGGAGGACGCCCAGCAGGTCTTCGCGCCGGGCTTCGAGGGCCTGCTGCAGGTGGGCAAGCGCAATTTTGCCCGGGTCCTGCTGGTAGCGGCCTGAGCTGGTACGGCCGGCCCGGTGACCCGGGTCGACCATCATGCTGAACGGATGAAGACGGCCGGCGGATCCGCCGGATTTCCTCTTCCCAAATGCCGCGGATAGGCACATACTTTCCCTCCCCCGACGCAGGGGCCGCCGCAAGGCGGCAACCGCTGAAGGAGTTGCCGCCAAATCCTTGTGAAAAGGTGTTGACGGCCACGTAAAACCCGCCATAATAGGCGGCTCGCTTCGGCAAGACCTGAGGGTCGGTTGGGGCGGCGGAGTCGGGCCTTGCGAGGTGTTGACGCCGCGGAAAAGCCGGCTATAATGGGCGGCTCGCTACGACGGAAACGTCGGGGTGTACGAAGAAGGCGCTGAGGCCGGATTCGGGATCTTTGAAAGTATGCGCAGGTTAATTTGTGAGGACGCCTGCAGGAAGGATGACTGTCCATCTTGCAGACGTTTGATCAAGCAATGAATCAATT
>NZ_JAPCHY010000022.1 GCF_026107455.2 Xanthomonas chitinilytica
AGCGACCCAAGAAGGTGCTCGGCGGACTGACCCCGAGCGACTACGCCAGCCAGCTGGCATCCGCTACGATTGATCCCGGACTCTAAACCGCCGTGCTACTGAAGGCGGGGGGACGTCGGGTGACCGGCATCGCCAACGAGTCGGTCGGCATCACCTTCGATGCACTCGATGCCGTCTACGCGGGCCTCACCGGCCGCGCCAATTCGCGCAAGGTCAGGAACCTGCGCAAGGAGGCCGAGCGATTCGTCGCCACCACCATCGGCCGCGGCCGCTGGGAGCAGGCTCTGTTCGACGAGGGCTTCGAGCAGCGTGTCGAGAAGGCGGCCGATTCGCTGGCCGGCTCGATGGCGCGCAGCGTGCTGTGGACGGTGTTCACCGGTGGCGCCGGGCGCCTGGAAAAGCGCGCCGACAAGCTCGACGCCGAACTCGAGCAGCGCCTGGAGCGGCGCGCGCAGGCACTGGAACAGCACGCGCTGTCGCTGTGCTCGCAGGCGGTGGTGCTGGAGCGGCTGCAATCGGCCCTGGAATTCCGCTACGACGGCCAGCCGCTGCGGATGATGTGGACCGACAACCAATCCCCCGGCCCCACGGCGAAGGAAGCGGCGCCGGACAACTTCGTCGCGCTGCCAGCGCACTGATCGCTGCCACCGCGCTTTTGCCTTGCACGGCGGCACCGGGCCGGCACCGGCCACTGCCGCACCGTTGCCGCCCGTCCTGCCGCATCCCGGCTCAGCCCTTCGGCAGCTTCGCCAGTTCCTCGCGCACCAGCCTCACCACCAGCGCATCCAGGGTATCGACCGAATAGTTCGCCACGTCGTGGACGGTCTCGCCGCCGGCACCGCTGGCAGGGTTGGAAGCGTCCTTGTAGGTGAGGAAGATGAAGCGCCCGCCGGTGTACTGGGCGATCTGCCGCTGCACGGTCTCGCCGGTGCGGTCCTGTCCCGAGGCCGCCACGCTGAACACCTTGATGCCCTTGCCCAGCGCGGCCAGCATCGTGTCCTCGTAGCGCGGGCCGTCGTAGTCCAGGTGCGGCGGCGCATCGGCCAGGGCGACCAGCAGCCGGGTGGTGGCGGTGCCGCGCCAGCCCAGCGCCTGCACCGCATGGTCGAAGGCCTCGTTCATCGCCTCGGGATTGTCGCCGCCGCCGTTGGCGCGCACCTGGTCGAGCACGCCCTGGAACGCGCCCACGTCGCCGGTCAGGTCCCAGCTGCGCACGAAGTACTCGTCGCCGCGGTCGCGGTAGCTGACCAGCCCCAGGCAGATGTCCGGGTTGGACGGCAGCTGCCCGATCTGCCGCACGATGCCCTGCAGCGAGCCGCGCAGCTTGTCGATCTCGTCGCCCATGGAGCCGGTCGCATCGACCATGAACACCAGGTCCAGCCGCGCCCGCGGCCCCGGCGCGGCCGCCGGCAGCACCACCTCCAGCGCGTTCTTCTGGCCCCGGCGCAGGCTCGCCTGCACCTGGCGGCCATCGCGGCGCACATCGACCCGGTAGCGGGCCGAGTCCTGGTCGTCGAACGCGTTGGGGTACAGCCACACCTGCCCGGCGGCATCGGTGCGCGCCCACAGGCGGGCGCCGTTGGCCGCGCTCAGCACCACCTCGGCATCGGGCACGCCGCGGCCCTGCGCATCGCGCACCTGCAGCCGCTGGCGCAGCGAGATGTCGCGCCCCAGCCCGCGCGTTTGCGGATGACGTTGCAGGAACTGCAGGAAGCCGCCGAAGTCGGCGTTGTCGTCCACCACGCCGGCCGTCACCGGCCCGGGTACCGGCGGCTGCGGAGACGGCGCCCGCAGGTCCTCGTATACGGGCGCCGCGGCAACGGCGCCGGCCGTGACCTCGATCTCCGCCGGGGCGGTCCTTTCGACCGCCGCGCTGGGCGACGGTGGCGGTGGCGGAGCGGAAGGTGCCGGCGGCGCCCGCATCGCCCGTTCCCGCACATGGCGCACCGCCCCCGGTGCATCCCGTGCCACCTGCTGCGGGCGCGGCTGCGGGTCCGGCACCTCGCGGAACACCGGCGCATCGGAACAGACGGTGGCCGACGGCGCCTGGAAGTTGGGCGCGGTCTGGCGCTGCCGCGCCGGCCACTGCGTTTGCCCCGGCGCCGTCAACGCCTGCGTCGGAGCCGGCCGGACCGGCTCCCCGGCCAGGGCCGGCACGCCCAGCAGCATCAGCGCACAGGCCAGCGGGCGCAGCGCGCGCCGGCGTTCTACACCACGTTCAACCAGCGTCATCGAAATCGCCTCCATGTTCGTCGGAATACGGTGGCCGCCACGCAAACGCGGCGGGTCGACAGGCATGAACGCGCCATGGCGGCCGACGGGGTTGAACCTCGTGGCGGCGGCCTGCTGGCCGGACCGGGAATCTCGCCGCTCTTCGTCCCGGCGTGCGCCCTCGTTCTCCCACGGAAACCATTCTGTGACCCCGGTCTTCCCGCAGGCCACGAGGGTTTGTGACCGGCCCCGGCGTTCGTTAGCGTTGCCGCACACGCATTCGCAAGGACGTGCAGATGAAGCGAATCCTGGCCGGCGCAACCCTCGCCCTGCTCGCCTGCGCCCACGGCCCCTCCACGACACCACCGACCGAACCCATAGCCACGAAGGAAAAGGCCATGAACACCAGCACGGACCCGCGGACAGCCGAATGGGAAGCTACCTCCATCCATTCCGGCTTCACTGCAGAGAGAGGTTTGCAAGGTGTATTGACGCTGCTACGCGAAAATGCCTCGTTCGCCGACTTCACGCCTGAAAAAGTGGATGCGGCCATGAAGGAGAAAGGGAGCTCCTATGAACAGGGCAAATGGGGGTTCGGCGCGCGGATTTCCGCCGATTGGGCGGGCGGCTACGACCTTGATCTCACCCCATTGGATCCCCGTCTCACATTGCGATTCACTCCCCGGACCGACCTGCCACCCGGACGGGCCATCGACGCTACCCATATCTGCCAACTGGATTTCGACAGCTTCAAGGCCGAAATGGAAAGCATGGGATTTGAAGAGCGCCCAGAATGGGATAACCCCAATCACCTGGTTGGCTACCACTTCAAGAAAGAAGGCTTCCACATGAAGGTCCATCTCCGCGCCGAATCCATGGCACGGCTCGACCATAACTGCATCACGACCGTCAGCGTGCGTTGATCCCAAGGAGGGGCATATGACTACGCTTTCAGCCGATGCAGAACGCCTACTCAGTGAGTTTTCCACCAAGCCAGGCGTAAAGGCCGATCACGTACGCGTTATACGTGAAAGCTTCACCACGTCCCGGAGCTGGCCGAACAACTCAATCGGGCAGCCAGCATGCCCCCAGACTCTCCCCCCGTATTCACGGGGTTTGCTATCCAGGCAGGCGCCGTTATTGCCGGGGCACTTATAACCCGAGTACTGGAGTGGTTGCGCTGCCGGCTGGTGCTTTTGAGGATGCGCTTCTAAGCAGGGACGGCGCTGGCAATCTTGCGATGCTGCTAGGCCATGAGCTGCAGCACGCCCTGAACACGCCACAGATGCGCACTCACATTCTGTCATTCGCCGATCAGGCCATCAGTATCGGCAAGCGACGAGATGCCGAATCCCGGGACTATTCGGCTCCAATGGAGGCAATGCTGGAGAAGAACCTGTGGGATGAGTCACGTGCCCAAGTGCAAGCCTGGAATGTACTGGTCAGCCGCCTCGAAGCAGAGGGAATTCCGCCCACGCTTGAGAAGATTCACTCACTCGGAGGGTGGCGAACCAACGATTTCGTTGACGTTGACAGCAAAGCGTCCCCCGCAACTTACTCATTGAAGCCAGGGCCGTCGCTGAATCCCGACATGGCCCTCGGCGCCACCGAAGCGAACATCGACGCCAGCTGATAGAGACCATCGTCAAGGTCGAGAACCACTACCGCCCGCGCTCGGCCGGCGATCCGCCCCACCAGATCACCCGGGGCTTCGACCGCTTCAAGCTGAAGCCCGAGCACCTGGAATGCAACGAGCTGGACCCCGGCGGCCCCGGCAACATCCTGGAGGTGCGCAACAAGGATGATGTTCCGCCGATGGTCTACACCTTGAAACACACCGTGGGCGATCCGCACCTGCATCACACACCTGGCACGCCGCCTCCCCCCAACATGGGCAGACTGGCTATGCTGGAGGCAATCCGCGACTGGGAGTGGAGCAAGATGGCAAGTCACGACGAAAACCCCTCGCCCGGGCTCGCCGACGACGAGGCGCTGCGGGCATCGCCCGCCGCCGCACCGGTGCCGGCGGCTCCCTCCGATCCGCGCTACGCGCAGGTACGCGCCGCCGTCGAGCGGCTGGATGCCGACCTCGGCCGCCCATGGGACGACAACAGCCGCAACATGACCGCCAGCCTGTACGCGCTCGCCGTGGAAAAGAACCTGGAACGCGTGGATCACGTGCTGATCGGCAAGCAGGGGACGGAGGCGCAGGCGGGAGAGAACGCATTCGTGGTGCATGGCGATCCGAAGGACCCGGCCCACCATCGTGCGCACATGAAGACCCTGGAGGCGGTCAACACGCCCGAAGCGGCTTCCCTCTCCCGCGCACAGGAACTGCAGCAGGACGTGGCCACCCGCGAGCAGGTGCAATCGCATGCGCGCGAGCAGGAGCAAGCACAGCAGCAGCGGCCGCCGATTTCGCCGTGATGCCCTGCGGCATCGTGCTCAGGCGCGGTGCGCGGTGCCCAGGTACTCGGTGCTCTGCATCTCGATCAGGCGGCTGGCGGTGCGCTCGAAGGCGCCGGCCAGGCGGGTGCCGCTGTACAGCAATGGCGGCGGGTCCTGTGCGGTGCACACCAGGTTGACCTGGCGGTCGTACAGCTCGTCGATCAGGTTGACGAAGCGGCGCGCGGCGTCCTCGTTCATGCGGTCGAAATGCGGGATGCCGCCAACCAGTACGGTGTTGAATTCGCGCGCGATCTCGATGTAGTCCGCCGGCCCGCGCGGGCCTTCGCACAGCGCGGCGAAGTCGAACCAGGCGATGGACTTGCCGCGGCCGCGCACCGGGATCCTGCGGCCCTCGATCTGGATGTTGCCGCCACGCGCGGCCTCGCCGCCGCTGAGCTCGTTCCAGCGCTGCGCCAGCCAGCCGTCGGAGTCGGCCTCCAGCGGGGCGCGGTACACCGGCGAGCGGGTCAGCGCGCGCATGCGGTAGTCCTCGGTGCCCTCGGCGTACAGCTCCACGCAGTATTTCTGCAACAGCGCGATCGCCGGCAGGAAGCTGTCGCGCTGCAGGCCGTCGCGGTACAGGTTCTCCACCGCGGTGTTGGAGGTCGTCACCAGGGTCACGCCTTCGGCGAACAGCCTCTCCAGCAGCCGCGCCAGCAGCATCGCATCGCCGATGTCGGTGACGAAGAACTCGTCCAGCACCAGCACCCGCAGGTTGTTGCGCCATTCCTGGGCGATCTTCGCCAGCGGATCGCTCTGGCCCTGGTGCTCGCGCAGGCGCTCGTGGATGCCGCGCATGAAGCGGTGGAAGTGGGTGCGGTACTTCTGCTCGATCGGCAGGCCGTCGTAGAACAGGTCCACCAGGAAGGTCTTGCCACGGCCCACGCCGCCCCAGAAGTACAGCCCGCGCACCGGGTCCGGCTTCTTCCAGAACGCCGACAGGCGGTCCAGCCAGCCGTCCTGGGCGCTGTCGACGATGGCCTCGTGGATGCGGTCCAGCTCGGCCAGTGCGGCGTGCTGGGCCGGATCGTCCTGCCAGTCGCCGCGCTGCACGCCGGCGGCGTAGCGTTGCGAAGGGATCGGCTCGCTCATGCGCCGGCGCTGCCGCCGGCCGGCAGCCATCCCTTGACGCCATGGGCGACCGCACCGCGCAGGTCGATCAGCTTGCGATGGAAGAAATGGCTGGTATCGGGCATGCGCACCAGCTGCGGTTTCTGCGCCAGGGTGTCGACCCAGTCGTAGACCGCCTGCGGATCGACGATCTCGTCGGTATCGCCCTGGATCAGCAGCCATTGCGCCGGCGGCTGCATGCCGTCGAAATCCCAGCGCCCGGCCGGCGGCGCCACCGAGATCAGCACCTGCGGCTGCAGCTCGCCGGCCATGCGCAGCGAGACGAATGCGCCGAAGCTGAAGCCCGCCAGCCACAGCGCGTCGTGCGGCCGCTGCGTGCGTACCCAGGCGGCCACTGCGCGCAGGTCGTCCTGCTCGCCGTTGCCATGGTCGAAACTGCCGGCCGAATTGCCGACGCTGCGGAAGTTGAAGCGCACCGTGGTCACGCCCAGGTCGCGCAGCGCGCGCGCGACCATGGTCACCACCTTGTTGTGCATGGTGCCGCCTTCGGTGGACAGCGGATGGCAGACGATGGCGGTGACCGGCAGCGCCGGCGCCTCGCCCTCGGGCAGGTCGACGGCGACTTCCAGCGCGCCGGCGGGCCCGTCCAGCAGCAGCGTGCCGGAGGCGGTGGGGAATGCGGGGGTGTTCATGGCCCCATAATACCGGCCCCATCCGCCGGCTTCACCGCCGCATCCTTTCCCCGGCCCGCGAACCCGATGCATTTCCTGATCCTGAGCGTGATCTGCAGCGTGCTGGTGTCGGTGCTGCTGAAGCTGGCCCCGCGTCGCGGCATCGACATCGCCCAGGCGGTGACCTGGAACTACCTGGCCGCCAGCATGCTGTCGCTGTGGTTGCTGAAGCCGTCGCTGGCCTCGCTGCAGACGCCGGATACGCCGTGGCCGGCGCTGCTGGTACTGGCGGTGGCCTTGCCCGGGATCTTCCTGGTGCTGGCACGCTCGGTGCGCGAGGCCGGCATCGTGCGCACCGACGTGGCGCAGCGGCTGTCGCTGCTGTTGTCGCTGCTGGCCGCCTTCGCGCTGTTCGGCGAGCAGGCCAGCGGCCCGAAGCTGGCCGGGCTGGCGCTGGGGCTGCTGGCCATCGCCGGCGTCACCGCGCGGCCGCAGCGCGGCCAGGCCGGCACAGGCGCGGCGACCTGGCCGTGGCTGCTGGCGGTCTGGTGCGGCTTCGCGCTGATCGACGTCATGCTCAAGCAGGTGGCGCTGGCCGGAACGCCCTCCACCGCTGCGCTGCTGGTCAGTTTCGCGCTGGCCTTCGTGCTGATGCTGGGCTGGCAACTATGGCGGCACGCACGCGGCAGCGCGCCGCTGCGCGGCCGCAACCTCGGCTTCGGCCTGCTGCTGGGCACGATCAACTTCGGCAACATCCTGTTCTACGTGCGCGCCCACCAGGCGCTGCCGGAGAGTCCGGCGGTGGTGTTCGCCGGCATGAACATCGGCGTGGTGGTGCTGGGTACGTTGGTCGGCATCCTCGCTTTCGGCGAGGCTACCAGCCGCTGGAACCGCGCCGGGCTGGTGCTGGCGGTCGTGGCGATCGGCCTGATCGCCCGCGGCTGAGCGCGCCGCGCCTCAGCGTTGCCACTGCGGGAACGGATCGGGCAGGCCGTGCCACTGCATCGGCCCCAGGCGCAATTCGTGATCGTCCAGCAGGCAGGCGTCGAGCTCGGCACGCGCAGCGCGTTCGTCCAGGTCCACGCCGATCACCGCCAGTTCCTGGCGGCGGTCCCCCCACTGCGGGTGCCACAGACGCCGCATCGCCGCGTATTCGGCGGCATCGGCGACCTCCTGCGGCGGCGGCAACGGCGCCGTCCAGCACGCGATCTGCTGCCGTTCCCAGCCGGCCTCGGTGTACGGCAACGGAGCGATGCCGATCTGCGGCAGCGTTCCTTCCAGCCGCAGTTGGACGCGGTGGCGGGCGGCGTGCCAGAACCCGGCCGCCGCGGTGCGGGTGGCGCTGCCCACGCTGGACAGCTCGCCGACCCAGTCCATGCGGCTGGCCAGCCAGAAGAATCCCTTGGACCGGATCACGCCGGGCAGGCCGTGTTCGAGCAGGCGCGCGAAACGCTGCGGATGGAAAGGACGGCGCGCGCGATAGACGAAGCTGGTGATGCCGTACTCCTCGGTCTCCGGAGTGTGTTCGCCGCGCAGCTCCTTCATCCAGCCCGGGGCCAGCTGCGCCCGGGCGAAATCGAACAGGCCGGTGCCCAGCAGCTGCGGCAACGGCACGTCGCCCTGGCGCGATTCGACGATGCGCGCGTCGCGGTTGAGCGCGCGCAGCATGGACCGTACCCGCTGCATCCGCCAGCCATCGACGAGATCGCCCTTGCTGACCACGATCACGTCGGCGAATTCGACCTGGTCGCCGAGCAGGTCGGCCACGGTGCGGTCGTCCTCCGGCCCGGCCTGCTGGCCGATCCCGGCCAGCGACGCCGGCGAACCGAACAGCTCCAGGAACTGGCTGGCGTCGACCACGGTGACCATCGTGTCCAGCCGCGCCACGTCCGACAGGCTGAAGCCGTCGGCGTCGCGCACCGCGAACGTCGCCGCCACCGGCATCGGTTCGGCGATGCCGGTCGATTCGATCAGCAGGTAGTCGTAGCGCCGTTCCAGCGCCAGCCGCCTGACCTCCTGCAGCAGGTCGTCGCGCAGGGTGCAGCAGATGCAGCCGTTGCTGAACTCCACCAGCGTCTCCTCGGTCCGGCTGAGCGCCGCGCCGCCTTCGCGCAGCAGCTGCGCGTCGATGTTGACCTCGCTCATGTCGTTGACGATCACCGCCACCCGCAGTCCCTCGCGGTTGTGCAGGAGCCGGTTGAGCAGGGTGGTCTTGCCCGCGCCCAGGAAGCCGGACAGGACGGTGACGGGGAGGCGGGAGTCGGAGGCAGGCAGGGTCATGGCGATGGCTATGGGTTGTGGCGGCAAAATGTTACTTTATAACAAATCAAGACCAAGGCCCGACATGAAATCTCCCTCCCCCTCCCTGCTCGATGCCTCCGCCGTGACCCTGTCCTCGCTGTGCCTGCTGCACTGCCTGGCGTTGCCGCTGCTGGCGTCGTTGTTGCCGCTGTTCGGTGCCTGGAGCGAGGCCGAATGGGTGCACGTCCTGTTCGTCGCCCTGGCCGCGCCGCTGACCGGGTTCGCGTTGTGGCGGGCACAGCGGCGGCGGCCGCTGCCGCGCGGCCTGTGGTTGCTGGCATCGGCGGGGTTGGCCGGGCTTGCGGCCGGCGCGGCGGGGTGGCCGCAGGCGTCGGCGGAAACGCCGCTCACCGTGGCCGGCAGCCTGATGCTGGCCGGCGCGCACCTGTGGAACACGGCACGGCGCCATCGCGTTCACGACTGACGCGGCGCGTCCCTGTATCCGCCATCATTCGGCCGCGCGTGCGCGGCACCGCCGGCGTGAACCGGCCACCTGCCGGTGCGACGGCAGCGCATGCCGGCCGGCCATCCGCGATCCGGCCATGCCGGCGCGGAGGCCGCTGCTCAGAAATCGAAACCGAGCAGCAGCGGATCGTGGTCGGAGCTGCGCCACGGCCCGGCCTCGTTGCGGCCGCGGTAGCCCACGTCGAAGGCCTCGTCGGCGTTGATGTGCCATTCGGCCGCGCCGCGCAGCCGCTGCGCCATGGCCGGGTTCAGCAGGGCATGGTCGAGCCGCCCGCTCAGGCCGTTGTAGACGTAGCTGTAGGGGCGCTCGACACCGGCGACGGCGAACGCGTCCTGCCAGCCGTCGGCGTGCAGGCGGAGGATCGGCGATTCCCTGGCATAGGCGTTGAAGTCGCCCAGCAGTACCGCATGTTCGGCGCCGCTGCCGGTCGGGTCCTGCTGCAGCCACTGGTGCAGCAGACGCGCCGATTCGGTGCGGGTGGCGTTCCAGCAGCCCTGGCCATCGCCCTGGTCGGCATCGGCGCCGCTCGCCTCGGAGCAGCCCTTGGACTTGAAGTGGTTGGCGACCACCACGAACGGCGTACCGCGCCCGGCACGGAACGCCTGCGCCAGCGGTACCCGGCTGCGCTCGCCGAACGGCTCGCGCTCCAGCACCGCCGGCTTGCCCAGCGGCGCGAGCTTCGAAGCGCGGTAGATGATGCCGACCCGGATCGGGTTGTCGCCCGGGCCGGTGCCGGCATCGACGAAGCGCCAGTCGCCGGCCCTGCCCTGCCCGGCGTTGAGCGCGGCCACCAGCTGGGCGATCGACGAATCGGCGCCGTAGCCGTCGTTCTCCAGTTCCATCAGCGCGGCCACGTCCGGGTTCAGGCCGCGGATCGTCGCCACCAGCTTGGCCTGCTGCGCCTGCATCTCCTCCACGGTGCGGGCGCCGCGCAGGGTCGGGAAGCCGCCGCCGTGGCCGTCGCCATTGAAGAAGTTCTCCAGGTTGAACGCGGCGACCTGCAGCGAGCCGGCCACTTTCGGCGGTGCCGGGCGCTCGGGCGCGGGCAGCTGCAGTGGCTGTGTCAGCTGCAGCCGGTAGTCGCCGTCATGGCGCTGGTCGACGATGCCCTGCACGCCGTGCAGCTGCATGCCGCTGCGGATCACCGCGCCCTCGGCCAGGTAGCCCACCGCCTGCGGGTCGCGCTGGCTGCTGCCGTCGTCCAGTCGCAGCCGCCGGCGCCGGTTGTCGGCCAACACCTCGGCATGCGCCGCGGTACCGGCCGCCGCCACTTCGCTCGGCTGCCACAGGCGCCCGTCGAAGGCGACGCTGAGCTCGCCGTAGCGTGCCAGCTGGTCCAGCCCGGCCACGGTCAACGGCGCCTCGATGCGCACCTGCATGCCCTCCAGCGCTTCCCAGCTGTCGGGCACGCCGGCCAGCGACTGCACGGGCGGTGCCGGCCGCGGCGGCAGCGGTTCGAAGGTCGCGTCCTGCAATGCGGTCAGGCTTTGCCCGTCCTGGCCGGCCGGCTGTTCGACCACCTGCCCGCTGATGCGCAGCCACTGCCCTACCTGCAATGCCTGGTCGGCCGCGACCGGCACGAACAGCGCATCGGAAGTGGCCGGATCGCCGTCGCCGGCGTCCTGCACGAACACCCCGCCCAGGCCCTGGCGCAGGTCGGCGGTGACCATGCCCTCGACCGTCACCCGGCGTCCTTCGTGCGGGCTGCGCGCGGCACTGCCCTGCACCTGGCCGATGGCCAGCACTTCGGCATGCGCATGCAACGCGGGAACGGCCGCCGCGATCGCCGCGGCCAGGGCAAGGACAGACGGAAGGCGGGGCATCGCGTGACAACTCCAGCAGGGCGGAAACGACGGCGCCGCCCGCAGGCGGCGCCGGAACATCGGGGTAGCGCAGCTTACTTGAGGTTGGCCAGCATCCAGTCGACGGTGGCGTGGATCTGTTCCTCGGTCAGCGCCGGGTTGCCGCCCTTGGGCGGCATGATGCCGCCATCGGGACCGGTGAAGCCCTCGATCGCGTGCTTGTAGAGCGTCTGCGTGCCTTGGGCGATGCGCTGGTCCCAGTGCGCGTGATCCAGCGTCGGCGCGTTGCCCACGCCATTGGTATGGCAGGCGCCGCACAGGTTGTCGTAGATCACCTTGCCGTCGGTGGTGCCGCCGTAGGCCACCTGTGCGGCGGCACGCGCCAGGGCCGCGGCCTGCGCGGCGGCCTGTGCCGCGGCGCCGGTGCTGCCGGCGTAGACCGCGCCGGCCGGAGCGATGCGCTGTTCGGTGCGCTTGGCCGCGGTGGGCGAGACTTCGGGGGGAATCGAGCGATGCAGGAACGCCGCGAAAAAGATCAATCCCAAGGTGATCACCGCCAACAGCACGATCACCATGGAGAACCGCTTCAGGAACTCGAGGTCGTAATTCCGCACGTCTCATCACCCCTGGCAGGAAGTCGCTGGAGGACAACTATCGGCCGAGTATAGACCAGCGCCCGCAGCCGCCTGCAATGGGGCGGCGGCGCGACATGGCGTGCGGCAACGCACCATCCCTGCAATGGCAACCATCGTCCGCCGGCACGCCGGCGCGCTGTCGTCGACCCGCGTTATCGCGTCGCGGCGCCCACTGCGCGCAGGCAGAAGCCGCAGATCGCCTCCACCAGGTGCTCGCCGTCGCGCGTGCCATCGCGGCTGGGAGCGGTCGGCCCGACCAGGGCTTCGGTATAGGCGCCGACGATGCAGGCCGCGGCCACGTCCAGGTCCTGCGGCGGCAGTTCGCCGGCCGCCACGCCCTCGGCCACGATCTGCCGGAACACGTCGCCGAACAGGCGCCGGCAACGGATGCGCTCGGCTTCCACCTCCGGGTCCACCGGTTCGGCGATGAAGGCATAGGCCAGCCCGGGGCCGGCCATTGCGCGGCGCACGAACGAAGCCACCGCCAGCCGCAGCCGCTCCGGTGCCGGCAGCGGCTGCGCGGCGATGGCGGCCAGGATCTCCACCTCGTGCGTGACCGCGGCGGTGAGTACCTCGACGAACAGTTCCGCCTTGGACGGGAAGTGCCGGTAGATCAACCCGGTGGAGACCCCCGCGGCGGCGGCCACCGCGGTCACCGGCGCATTGCGGTAGCCGCCGGCGGCGACCAGCCGGCGCGCCGCCAGCAGGATGCGTTCGCGGGCGCCGGCAAGGCGTTCTTCCATCAGTGCGGAGCGTTTGTAGGCCATTTCCTGATTCTATGTTCAATTTTTGAATTTGTATTCACTTCTTCCGGAAACCCCGCTACGCTGGCGCCGCCGCCCGTGCCGACGCCTGCCGCGTCGCCCCCCAACGGAGCGTCCCACCTGTCCTGCCGTTGCGGAGCCGCCCCATGCACGTGCCATCCCTCAATTTCGATCTTGGCGAAGAGATCGACCTGCTGCGCGAAAGCGTGGCCGCCTTCGCCGCCCACGAGATCGCCCCGCTGGCGGCCCGGGCCGACGAAGAAAACCGCTTCCCCGATGCACTGTGGCGCAAGCTGGGCGAACAGGGCCTGCTGGGCCTGACCGTCGAGGAAGAATACGGCGGCAGCGGCATGGGCTACCTGGCCCACGTGGTGGCGATGGAGGAGATCTCGCGCGCCTCCGGCGGCATCGGCCTGTCCTACGGCGCGCACTCCAACCTGTGCGTGAACCAGCTACGCAAGAACGGCAGCGAGGAACAGAAGCGCCGCTTCCTGCCCGGCCTGTGCAGCGGAGAACATGTCGGCGCGCTGGCGATGAGCGAGCCGGGCGCCGGCTCGGACGTGGTGTCGATGAAGCTGCGCGCCGACAAGCGCGGCGACCACTACGTGCTCAACGGCAACAAGATGTGGATCACCAACGGTCCCGACGCCGACGTGCTGGTGGTCTACGCCAAGACCGACCCGGAGGCCGGCGCCAGGGGCATCACCGCCTTCCTGATCGAGAAGGGCATGAAGGGCTTCTCCACCGCGCAGAAGCTGGACAAGCTGGGCATGCGCGGCTCCAACACCTGCGAGCTGGTGTTCGAGGACTGCGAGGTGCCGGCCGGCAACGTGCTGGGCGAGGTCGGTGGCGGCGTCAAGGTGCTGATGTCCGGCCTGGACTACGAGCGCGTGGTGCTGTCCGGCGGCCCGCTCGGGCTGATGTCGGCAGCGATGGACGTGGTGCTGCCGTACGTGCACGAGCGCAAGCAGTTCGGCGAGCCGATCGGCACCTTCCAGCTGATCCAGGCCAAGCTGGCCGACATGTACGTGGGCCTCAACGCTTGCCGCGCCTATGTCTACGCGGTGGCCCGCGCCTGCGACCAGGGCCGCACCACCCGCCAGGACGCCGCCGGCGCCATCCTGTATTCGGCCGAGAAGGCCACCTGGCTGACCGGCCAGGCGATCCAGATCCTCGGCGGCAACGGCTACATCAACGAATACCCGACCGGCCGCCTGTGGCGCGACGCCAAGCTGTACGAGATCGGCGCCGGCACCTCGGAGATCCGTCGCATGCTGATCGGGCGCGAGTTGTTCCAGCGCACCGCGTGACCCGGCAGGAGCGCAGCAAGCTGCGCTCCTGCCGTCTGGCAATTCAGGAGCCACTGCCATGACCGTACTGAAAACCCAGTTGCAACCCGGCAGCGAGAGTTTCGAAGCCAACCGCGCGGCGATGCAGGCGGTGGTCGATGACCTGCGCACCACACTGGAAGCCACCGCGCGCGGCGGCAGCGACGCCGCGCGCGCCAGGCACACCGCGCGCGGCAAGCTGCTGGTGCGCGAGCGCATCGACGCCCTGCTCGACCCCGGCAGCCCGTTCCTGGAAATCGCGCCGCTGGCCGCGCACGGCATGTACGACGACCCGATCCCCAGCGCCGGCATGGTCGCCGGCATCGGCCGGGTGAGCGGGGTGGAATGCGTGATCGTGGCCAACGACGCCACGGTCAAGGGCGGCACCTACTACCCGGTCACGGTGAAGAAGCACCTGCGCGCGCAGGAGATCGCGCAGCAGAACCGGCTGCCGTGCATCTACCTGGTCGATTCCGGCGGTGCGTTCCTGCCGCTGCAGGACGAGGTGTTCCCCGACCGCGACCACTTCGGCCGCATCTTCTACAACCAGGCCAACCTGTCGGCGCAAGGCATTCCGCAGATCGCCTGCGTGATGGGCTCGTGCACCGCCGGCGGCGCCTACGTGCCGGCGATGAGCGACGAGACCGTGATCGTCAGGGAACAGGGCACGATCTTCCTCGGCGGCCCGCCGCTGGTGAAAGCGGCCACCGGCGAGGTGGTCAGCGCCGAGGAACTGGGCGGCGCCGACGTGCACACGCGCATCTCCGGCGTTGCCGACCACATGGCCGACAACGACCTGCAGGCGCTGGCGCGGGTGCGTTCGATCGTCGCCGGGCTGAACTGGCGCAAGCCCGAGCCGGCGATGGCGCTGCAGGCGCCGGCCGAGCCGCTGTATCCGGCCGAAGAACTGTACGGCGTGATCCCCGCCGACACCCGCAAGCCCTACGACGTGCGCGAGGTGATCGCGCGGCTGGTCGACGGCTCGCGCTTGGACGAGTTCAAGCCGCGCTACGGCAACACCCTGGTCACCGGCTTCGCCCACCTGCACGGTTATCCGGTGGGCATCATCGCCAACAACGGCATCCTGTTCTCCGAGTCCGCGCTCAAGGGCGCGCACTTCATCGAACTGTGCTGCCAGCGCAACATCCCGCTGCTGTTCCTGCAGAACATCACCGGCTTCATGGTCGGCCGCAGGTACGAGCACGGCGGCATCGCCAAGGACGGCGCCAAGCTGGTGATGGCGGTGGCCAACGCGCGCGTGCCGAAGTTCACCGTGGTCATCGGCGGCTCGTTCGGCGCCGGCAACTACGGCATGTGCGGCCGCGCCTACTCGCCCAACTTCCTGTGGATGTGGCCGAACGCGCGCATCGGCGTGATGGGCGGCGAGCAGGCGGCCAGCGTGCTGGCCACGGTCAGGCGCGACGGCATCGAGGGCAAGGGCGGGCAGTGGCCGGCCGAGGAGGAGGAAGCGTTCAAGGCGCCGATCCGCGAGCAGTTCGAACGCCAGGGCCACCCCTACTACGCCAGCGCGCGGCTGTGGGACGACGGCGTGATCGACCCGGCCGACACCCGCCGCGTGCTGGGACTGGCGCTGTCGGCCAGCCTCAACGCACCGGCGCAGGACACGCGCTTCGGCGTGTTCCGCATGTAATCCGCCCGCCTTGATCGAGTCCGCTGCCATGTTCACCAAGATCCTGATCGCCAACCGCGGCGAAATCGCCTGCCGCATCGTCGCCACCTGCCGGCGCCTGGGCATCGCCACCGTGGCCGTCTACTCGGACGCCGACCGCGACGCGCGCCACGTGCGGCTGGCCGATGAGGCCATCCACATCGGCCCGGCGCCCGCGGCGGAAAGCTACCTGCGCGGCGACGCCATCCTGGAAGCCGCACGGCGCACCGGCGCGCAGGCCATCCATCCCGGCTACGGCTTCCTGTCGGAGAACGCCGGCTTCGCCCGGGCCTGCAGCGAGGCCGGCATCGTCTTCATCGGCCCGCCGGTCGACGCGATCCGGGCGATGGGCGACAAGAGCTCGGCCAAGGCATTGATGCAGGCCGCCGGCGTGCCGCTGACGCCCGGCTACCACGGCGACGAGCAGGATGCGGACTTCCTGCGCGCGCAGGCCGATGCCATCGGCTATCCGGTGCTGATCAAGGCCAGCGCCGGCGGCGGCGGCAAGGGCATGCGCAAGGTCGAACGCAGCGAAGACTTCGTCGACGCGCTGGCCGGCTGCCAGCGCGAGGCGCAGTCGGCATTCGGCAACGCCCACGTGCTGGTGGAGAAGTACGTCGAGCGCCCGCGCCATATCGAGATCCAGGTGTTCGGCGACGGCCACGGCAACGTGGTGCACCTGTTCGAGCGCGACTGCTCGGTGCAGCGCCGCCACCAGAAGGTGCTGGAAGAGGCGCCGGCGCCGGGCATGCCGCCGGAACGGCGCGCGGCGATGGGCCAGGCCGCGGTCGATGCCGCGCGTGCGGTCGGCTACGTCGGCGCCGGCACGGTGGAGTTCATCGCCGGGCCGGATGGCGACTTCTACTTCATGGAAATGAACACCCGCCTGCAGGTGGAGCACCCGGTCACCGAACTGGTCACCGGCACCGACCTGGTCGAGTGGCAGCTGCGCGTGGCCGCCGGCCAGCCGTTGCCGAAGACGCAGCAGGAACTGGCGATCCGCGGCCACGCGATCGAGGCACGGCTGTATGCCGAGGATGCCGACCGCGGCTTCCTGCCCTCGACCGGCACCCTGCACCACCTGCGGCTGCCGGCCGCCGGCGCGCACGTGCGGGTGGATGCCGGGGTGGAACAGGGCGACGCGATCACCCCGTTCTACGACCCGATGATCGCCAAGCTGATCGTCTGGGACGTGGATCGCGATGCCGCCCTGCGCCGCATGCAGCAGGCGCTGGCCGCCTGCCAGGTGGTCGGCGTCACCACCAACGCCGCGTTCCTGCGGCGGCTGGTGGCGACGGATTCGTTCGCCTCGGCGCGACTGGACACCGCGCTGATCGAGCGCGAGAAGGCCGCACTGGACATCGCCAACCAGGCCGACGGCATCGCCGCATGGGCGGTGGCCGCGGTCGTCGCCAGCCGGCTCATGGGCAACGTGGCCGGCGATGCCCGCGATCCGCATTCGCCCTGGAACATCGGCGATGGCTGGCGCCTGGGTACGGCCGCCAGCCGGCGCCTGACCCTGGAACGGCGCGACGAGCGACGCGACTTCGCCGTGCGGCAGGTCGCCGACGGTTGGCAGGTATGCCAGGGTGACGACATCCTTGCGGTCCGCGGCACGCTGGCCGACGACATATTCGCCCTGCAGGTGGAGGGCTGCCTGCGGCGCGGCAACGCGGTGTTCCTTGCCCCCCACCTGCACCTGTTCGCCGGCGCGGACCACGACCGTTTCCAGCTGCACGACGCGGTGGCCGAAGCCGACCAGCCCGGCCACGAGGACGGCAGCCTGGTGGCGCCGATGCCCGGCCGCGTGGTCGCCACCCTGGTGGAACCAGGCAGCACGGTCGCGCGCGGTACGCCGCTGCTGGTGCTGGAAGCGATGAAGATGGAGCACACCCTGCAGGCGCCCGCCGACGGCGTGGTGGCCGGCTACCGGGTGCGTGCCGGCGACCAGGTCGGCGATGGCGCGGTGCTGGTGGATTTCGAAGTCGACCCGGCGTCCTGAGCAGACCCGCCCCTGCTTCATCGCAAGCAGGGGTACATGGAAGGTGCGGTACGTGCGTCGATGCGCGAGCGCCGGGCACCGTGCCGGCGGATTCCTCCGCCGCCCCCGGATCGCAGGCATGCCCTGGCGCCGCGGCTGCGGCACACTCTGCGTTCCTCCCGCCGAGCCGCCGCATGAAGCTGACCGCCCACGTCCTCGATGGCCACACCCTCGACGTTCGCCCGGCACCGCGCGAACGCGCGTGGATGGACGCCACCGACCAGCGCTACGCCTACCGCTGCCTGCCGCTGGACATCGCCAATGCGCACGGCTGGGAACTGCTGTGCCAGTCCGGTTTCGAGGCGCACTGGAACGGCGGCAACGCCCTGGACGACCTGCGCATCGTCGCCGATGCCGGCCACGTCGCACCGGCGGTGAGCCACTTCGGCTACGGCATCCTCACCTTCCACGTGCCGTGCCTGTTCCGCAGCGAACCCGGCCACGAGCTCTACGTCACCGCCCCGGTCAACCAGCCCAAGGACGGCATCGCGGGCCTGACCGCGGTGGTGGAGACGGACTGGAGTCCCTACACCTTCACCATGAACTGGAAGTTCACCCGCCCCGGCAAGGTGCGCTTCGACCCCGGCGAGCCGTTCTGCCACTTCTTCCCGGTCGCCCGCCGCGTGCTGGCCGACACCCAACCGCACTGGCAACCGCTGTCGCAGACCCCGGAACTGGAGCGCCACCACGCCGAATGGACCCACAGGCGCGGCGACTTCCTGCAACGGCTGGGGCAATCCGACCCCGACGCCAGCCGCGAGGGCTGGCAACGCAGCTATTTCAAGGGACCGGCGCCGGGGCAATGCCCTGCAGGCGTCGACCACCGCACCCGGCTGCGGCTGCCGATGTTCGGGCGCGGCGACCACGAATAGACAACTACGGTCTGCTCATGAAGCAGACGGTTGCATGTCCCAGATCTCTCCTCCCGGGTCAAACTCGGCGACCTCCAACATATCGCGCCTCCAGCCAAAACCCGCAACAGCCAGCGGCCCATCACCGAGCGCCGTGAGCGCAAGCGATCGTTCGATGTCCCGTTCGTTGATCGCTGCCGTTACGAACGCCCCCAGACCCAGATCGGTGGCGGCAAGATAAAGGGTCTGCGAGAGATGCCCCACATCCAGTACGACCGCGCGGTACGCTTTGCTGTGGTTCCGGTACTTCCAGAACGTACGCCGGAATCGCGGCGCCATCACCACCAGCACCGGCGCATCTGCGAACCAATGTTGGCCCGATAGCCATCGCATGGCCAGGCTATCCAACGCCTCGCCAAGCGAGGGCAATGGCACCAGCGCATGCCCTCTGGGCTGGTAGTGATAAAGACCCTCGGCGATTCCTTCCACCCGCCGGACCATCAGGTATGCCTCGGTAGGATGCAGCCCACCCGCCGACGGTGAACCCTTCTTGGCGAACTCCGTATCCCCTCTCGCCTCAAGCACCCCGGCCACACCAAATACCCGCTTGAGCATCTGCGACAGCAATTCCAGCTCCAGCCCGCGCCCGGTGTCGAAATTGCGGCAGGTGGCCCGGCATGCGAGCAACGCATCGAACGGGGTACGCGCTGGAACCGGAAGTGGCAACACCCGGCAGTCGCCAGACGGCCCCGAGGGAGGGGGAGCCCCCAACCGGTCGCGCAGCCCTTCCAGGGTGACAAGGCCAGCCGACTCCAGTGCCTCCACGCTGTCCACGCTCTGCCACCGCCCCTGCCGGTGCAGCAATGCGGCCAACGGCCACCAGTTGTCCTTCCGCACTTCCGCGTCCGCGCATGCAAAAGCGCAATCCTGCGCACGGCTGTCAATCACCAGGCCCAGCCGCACCAGATCGGCCAAGGCCTCGACCGAGGCCGGCTCCACCGGCTGCCACTGCAATGACGAAAGCCGCCCCAGCAGGAGCATCTGTTGCTCGGAAACCGGCACCGGGGTTTCGAGATGCGGCGCCAATGCATACCAAGATACCGTCCGTACCATACCGTTCGTTCCGGCCAGCAGCTGGCTCAGATCCAGCTGGACCTGTTCGCGCGGCTCGAAGTACACAGACGCGCAGCGCCTGACTTCCATGGCTCCCCCTTGGCTTGTCCTGGCCGTCGATGATATGCGAGCAAGTATCCGCCGCCACCGGTAATATCGGTCTACTTTTCACGGGGGAAGCGCAATGACGGAAGAAGGCAACCGGCCATCCCACAGGCCTTTGGACGTGGCCCAGGCGAAGAAACTGCTCGACCTGCTGATCGACGATGAGGCATTCCGCGAACAGTTCACCCATGACTGGCGCGGGGCGTTGGCCAGCATCGGATATGCCGACAGCGATATGGAAACCATCCAATGCGCCAAGGTCACCACGTTGGCGCCAAGGGAGGAGTTGATCAAGGCCCGGGAGGCGCTGCGCGAACAACTCACCTCCAGCGCCATGATGGCGATGACCGTCGTGTTCTGCTTCGAAGCAGGCCAGACCGCCGGGCAACTGAAGAAGCCGAGCTAGGCGATCCATCTCCCACATGAGTCCCCGGCAAAGCCGGGCCTCATGTGGGGCTATCGGGAGGCAACGGCTACCGCTTCGGGCGTTCTGCTGTCGGCTACGTTGAGCACCTGCAATACCTGCGAAGCGGCCACTTCGGCAAATGCCCGCCCACGATGCTCGCGCAGCCACCGGCGCTGCTCGTCTGCCTCGCGCTGCCGTCCTGCAGCCAGCAACGCGTCATGCAACACAACCCGCGCCTGTACCGGCTCGCTTCCATCTAGCAGCGGCTGCAACTTTTCGATCGCTGCATCCGGGTCGCCTTCATGCAACAGCTGGCGTGCCTGCACCGTTTCCAGCCATGCATCAAGCACGGGATTTTCCAGCGCCTTGATTGACGATGCGTGCCGGGCCAGAAGCATCCCGGCCCAATCCCCGGTACCCGAACGCTGTGCCAGGTAGACCAAGGTCAGCAGGCGGTAGTAGTGGTCGCGCAAATTGGGATCGTCCGGCTTGATCACCGCTTCCATCTGCTTGCCCAACGCGTCGAAGTCACGCTTGCCGATCCGCTCGGGATCCTTCAACACCCTTACCGTCATATCGAGCAACGCAAAATGGTTGCGATAGTCGGCGGGAAACGCCTGCGCCGCCTTGGTCAGCTGCTGCGCGATCTCCAGTGCGCGCTCCAGCTCTCCCCGCTCCAACGCCAGCAGCAACTGCCCCCGCATCACGGTCAACCGCCCCACCGGTTCACGCTGGCCCAGCGCCTCCTGCAGCAGTACTTCGGCCTGATCAAGACGCCCCATCGCAATCAATACGTCGGCGCGGGCATCGTTGATCTTATTGCCAGACAGCTTCTCCGCAGCCAGCATCATGTCCAGCGCCTCCTGTTGACGCCCTTGGGCCAGGAAGATGCGGCCGAGATGCATCATCGGGAAGACCCTCAACGGATCCTGAGGTACCGCGGCCGCCTCGGCATAAGGAGCCGCAGCGTCGAAGCGGTTATCCATCATCAGGTACCACGATGCGTTGGAAGGCCCGGCAAAGAAATCCGGATAGAGCTTGGCGAGCGCGATCCAGTGCTCGGTGGGCCAACCACGCGGAGCCAGCTCCTCACTCCAGGCATCCAGATACAAGCGCTCGCGCGGCGGCAGGGAATCACGCAGGGCGAGCGCCTTGGTAACGTGCACCAGCGCCTCCTGCCGGGAATTCAGGCGTGCCAGCAACCTGCCCAGTCCAACGTGGGCCAGCGCGAATTTGGGATCGCTTTCCAATGCCGCTTGATACAGCCGGCGAGCTTCCTCGTAGTCCCGCCGGCCCATCGCCTTTTCGGCCAATGCGAATGCGCGCAGCGCGTCCAAATTGCTGGTAGCTACCTTGGGCAGGGGCTGGGTTGCCGCAATCGACGCCATTGCTTCGCCCAGCCGGCCGCGCAGTTTTCCCGTAACGGCATCGATCGACGCCAGCACCGCCGTGGTGTCCTTGCCGGGTGCGGAAACCGATTCGGAATACACCGTTGCCCCGCTATGAGGATCAACCACTTCCACGCTGACCCGTACGCTTCCATTGACCGTCGCAACGGTAGGCAGGATGAGGGCGCGCGCGCCATCGCGCAGTGCGATCTGCATTCCTGTTTCCCGATCGATCTGCACATCGGGAGCAATCTGTATCAGTGACCGGGTCTCCTGGATCTTCAGGTCGCTCAGCAAATTGACATGGCGCGACTGCTCCAGGCTGATGCGAAACGCCTGCTCCAGGGAATCGTCCAGCAATGCATCGCCGGTAAGATTCCGCACATTGCCCATCAGCACCCAGTCGCGCTCGGCGAAGGCGATGGCCGGCTCCGGGCGGGTGATGAACCAGACGCCGATGCCGATCACCGCCAGCAGCGCCACCTCGGCCACCAGCGCGGCCGGGCGCCGCCACAGCGGCAGGTCGCGCCAGGCCTTGGGCGAGCTGCGCGGACCGCGCAGCGGGGTGATGCCGATCTCGCCGGCTTCGTAGATTTCCTGGGAGGTCGGCACGCCCTTGAAACGCCAGCGGCCGTGCGATTTCCACAGCAGGCGTTCGCTGCGCTCGCCCAGTTCGCGCGCGGCGCGCCGGGTCAGCGATTCGGCGACCGCCGACAGCAGGATCTGCCCAGGCCGGGCCAGCGCCATCAGCCGTGCCGCCATCGGCTTGGCCAGGCCTTCGACTTCCATCGGCTTGGCGCCGACCTGCACCGCCTCGGCACTGTTGTGCCAGGTCAGCACTTCGCCGACATGCATGCCGGCGCGCGCCTTCAGGACGATGTTGCGCTCGCGCCCCAGCTCCTGCAGCCCGCGCATGTAGTCCATCGCGAACGCCAGGCCGTTGATCGGGCGTTCGAACAGCAGCAGCAGGCCGTCGGAACGGTCGATCAGCCGGCCTTTCCATTGCTGCTGCAATTGCAGCACCAGGCGGTCGTGCTGCTGGAACAGTTCGGCGGCAGCGGCGTCGCCCAGCTTCTCCACCAGCGCCACCGAATCGCACAGGTCGGTCAGCAGCAGCGTTCGCAACTGCGGTGCCGACGGCGCCGTCTCCTGGGCGTGTTCGCGCATGGCCGGCTCCGCCAACATGATCAATCGCCTCCCGCCTTGGCGACCGACCACTGCAGCCGGTTGCCGCCCAGGCGCTTGGCTTCGTACAGGGCGCTGTCGGCCTGCGCGTACCAGTCGCTCCAGTCCTTCACCGGATCGAGCAGGCAGGCGCCGAGGCTGACCGGACAGATGCGCGGCACCGGTTGCGTGCGCTCCATCAGGCCCTGTACCGCATGGAGGATGAATTCCCCCACGTGGCCCAGCGCTTCGGCGTCGGTGTCGCGTACCAGCAGGCAGAATTCGTCGCCGCCCAGGCGGCAGGCGAGGCCGCCGGGCTGGACCACCGAACGCAGGATGTTGGCCACGGCCTGCAGCACGCGGTCGCCCACCAGATGGCCATGCTCGTCGTTGACGCGCTTGAAGCGGTCGCAATCGATCAGCAGCAGCCCCTGCGGCAGCGTCCGTCCCGGGCTGCGGCACTCCTGCAGGTACAGGGTCAGCCCGCGCCGGTTGTGCAGACCGGTCAGTTCGTCGGTGCGCACCAGTTCTTCGGTGTGATTCAACTGGTGGGTGGTGGTGTAGAGGTTGTCGAGCGCGGTTTCCAGGTCGTGGTTGCGGCGGCGCAGCTGCCGGATCAGCACCTGCTCGTTGGAGACCACGCGCATGATGGTGCGACGCAGGAAATAGGCGACCAGGCCCGGGTCGTGGTCCACCAGCCGCTGGAAATCGGCGTGGTCCAGTTCCAGCAGCACCGTGTCGGTGGAGGCGTGGGCGTCGGCGCCGCGGCGATGGTCGCCGATCAGCAGTCCCAGCTCGCCGAAGAATTCGCTCGGTCCCAGGTACTTGACCACCAGGTCCTCGCCGAAATCCAGGTCGACGATGCCACTGACGATGACGAACATGGAACTGCCCGACTCGCCGCGGCGGAACAGGGTCTCGCCGGCGGCGACCCGGCGCTGGCGGCCGAACGCGGAAAACAGGGCGAATTCGCCGGCCGACAACACGGCGTGCACGATCTCGGCCATCGCCGTGGCGGCAACGGTCTGATCGTGCTCTTTGGCCATGATTGCAGCACTGTTGCCGGTCATCCCTTGCCCCACTGCCCCCGTCGCCCGCCCGGGCTAGCGTGAGAGCATATCACCGGAGTAAACCGTGCGGTACGTCCCATTTCAAGCCCGGATTTCACCGGTTTCGGCTCCCTGAATAGCCGGCGGGCGGCCCGAAGGCCGCCCGCTTCGACAGTACGCCAAAGTACTGTCCCTCCCCGATCAGGCGGCCCTTTCGCCGTGGAACTGCTCTTCCTCGGTGGAGCCGGTCAGTGCCGTGGTCGAGGACTGGCCCTGCTGGATCGCCTGGGTCACCGCATCGAAGTAGCCGGTGCCGACCTCGCGCTGGTGCTTGACCGCGGTGAAGCCCTTGTCGGCGGCGGCGAACTCGGCCTCCTGCAGCTCGACGAAGGCACTCATCTGGCGGCGGGCGTAGCCGTGGGCCAGGTTGAACATCGAGTAGTTCAGGGCGTGGAAGCCGGCCAGGGTGATGAACTGGAACTTGTAGCCGTAGGAGGCGATTTCCTTCTGGAACTTGGCGATGGTGGCGTCGTCCAGGTTCTTCTTCCAGTTGAAGCTCGGCGAGCAGTTGTAGGCCAGCAGCTTGCCGGGGTATTTGGCGTGGATGGCCTCGGCGAACTTGCGCGCGAACTCCAGGTCCGGCTTGCCGGTCTCGCACCACACCAGGTCGGCGTAGGGCGCGTAGGCCAGGCCGCGGCTGATCGCCTGGTCCAGGCCGTTGCGGGTCTTGAAGAAGCCTTCGACGGTGCGCTCGCCGGTGGTGAACGGCTGGTCGTTGCCGTCGATGTCGCTGGTCAGCAGGTCGGCAGCCTCGGCGTCGGTACGCGCCACCAGCAGGGTCGGCACGCCCAGCACGTCGGCAGCCAGGCGCGCGGCGTTCAACTTCTCGATCGCCTCGCGGGTCGGCACCAGCACCTTGCCGCCCATGTGCCCGCACTTCTTCACCGCGGCCAGCTGGTCCTCGAAATGCACGCCGGCGGCGCCGGCCTCGATCATCGCCTTCATCAGCTCGAAGGCGTTGAGCACGCCGCCGAAGCCGGCCTCGGCATCGGCCACGATCGGCTGCAGGAAGTCGATCTCGTCCTTGCCCTCGGCGTGGTGCAGCTGGTCGGCGCGCAGCAGGGTGTTGTTGATGCGCTTGACCACCGCCGGCACCGAGTCGGCCGGGTACAGCGACTGGTCCGGATACATCTGCCCGGCCAGGTTGGCATCGGCCGCCACCTGCCAGCCGCTCAGGTAGATGGCGTTGAGGCCGGCCTTGACCTGCTGCATGGCCTGGTTGCCGGTCAGCGCGCCCAGCGCGTTGACGAAATCCTTCTCGTGCAGGTACTTCCACAGCTTCTCCGCGCCCAGCCGTGCCAGCGAGTGCTCGACATGGACGGTGCCGCGCAGGCGCACGACGTCGGCGGCGGTGTAGTTGCGGGTCACGCCCTTCCAGCGCGGGTTGGTGTCCCAGTCGTGCTGGATCTGTTCGGCGGTCGGCAGCTTGCTCATGGGGGTTCTCCTGGTGGGTCGGATCGGCGAAGGGTTTCTGTAGGAGCGACGTGAGTCGCGATGGGCTTTCCCGGCAAGGCCTGTCGCGACTCACGTCGCTCCTACAGGGGAACGGGGTCAGTCGATCTGCCGGTAGGCGGGCAGGGTCAGGAACTCGGCCAGTTCGTCGGCGCGGCTCAGTTCGTCGAGCAGGGCGATGGCCTGGTCGATGCGGTGTCCGCCCGGCAGCGCGCTGCGCTCGCCCAGCCGCGCCGGCAGGCTGCGCAGGGTGCTGTCCAGCAGCGCGGAGTCGATGGCGGTGCCGTCGTCCAGGTGCAGGCCGCCCACGTGCAGCCACTGCCAGATCTGGCTGCGGCTGATCTCGGCGGTGGCCGCGTCCTCCATCAGGTTGTGGATCGGCACGCAGCCGTTGCCGTCCAGCCAGGCGGCCATGTAGCGCACGCAGACCTCGACGTTGTTCTCGAAGCCGGCGCGGGTGATGGTGCCCACCGGCGCGGCGACCAGGTCGTCGCGGGTGACGTGCACGTCGCGGCGCAGCACCTGGTGCTGGTTCGGGGTGGGCATGTGCTCGTCGAAGATCGCCCTGGCCACCGGGATCAGCGCCGGATGCGCCACCCAGGTGCCGTCGTGGCCGGCGGTCACTTCGCGCAGCTTGTCCGCGCGCACCCGCGCCATCGCCTGTTCGTTGGCGGCGGCGTCGTTGTTGATCGGGATCTGCGCGGCCATGCCGCCCATCGCGTGCGCGCCGCGGCGGTGGCAGGTGCGGATCAGCAGCTCCGAATAGGCCTTCAGGAACGGCTGGGTCATCGTCACCTGGCCGCGCTCGGGCAGCACCTTGTCGGCGTGGCGGCGGAAGGTCTTGAGGTAGGAAAAGATGTAGTCCCAGCGGCCGCAGTTCAGCCCGACGATGCGGTCGCGCAGCACGTACAGGATCTCGTCCATCTCGAACACCGCCGGCAGCGTCTCGATCAGCACCGTGACCTTGATCTGCCCATGCGGCAGGCCCAGCATGCCCTCGATGTGCGACAGCGCCGCCTCCCACAGCGCGGCCTCTTCCATGCTCTGCAGCTTGGGCAGGTAGAAGTACGGGCCGCGCTCCTTGCACATCAGCGCGCGGGCGTTGTGGAAGGCGAACAGCGCCGCGTCGAACAGGCCGCCGGCCATCGGCTGGCCGTCGATCAGCACGTGCTTCTCGTCCAGGTGCCAGCCGCGCGGACGCACGATCAGCACCGCCTGCTCCTGGTACGGACGCAGCGCGTAGTGCTTGCCGTTGGGGGCGGTGTACTCCAGGTCGCCGCGCACCGCGCCGATCAGCGCCTGCTGGCCGGCCAGCAGGTTGCGCCAGGTCGGCGAAGTGGAATCCTCGAAGTCGGCCATGAACACCTTGGCCCCGGAGTTCAGCGCGTTGATGACCATCTTCGGGTCGGTCGGCCCGGTGATCTCGACCCGGCGGTCGGCCAGCGCGGCCGGCAGCGGCGCCACCGTCCAGTCGCCGTCGCGGATGGCGACGGTGTCGGCGCGGAAATCCGGCAGCCCGCCCTGGTCGAAGTACGCCTGCCGCAGGCGGCGCGCGGCCAGCCGGCTCTGCCGCTCCTTCTCCACCGAGCGGTGCAGCGACACCAGCAGCGCCAGCGCGCCGGCCGGCAGCAGCGCGGACTGGCCGGCGACCTGGGTGGTGAGGGCAATTCCCGGCGTGGGGTGGTCGACGACCTGGGAACGGGGCGCTGTAGCGACGGCGGACATGTTGGGCTCCTGCTGGGATCCGGGGGGACACCGTGCCGCCGCACAGGACTATTTAACAAAACAGTTTTTGCAATGTTGTTGATAAGTTGTGCTTATACTCGTCACGAAATGCCCACCAAGCCGCCGCCAAGTCCCCGTTTTCCCTACAAATCCGATCGCCTGAAGCCGTTGCGCGCGTTCTGCCAGACGGTCCGGCTGGGGTCGGTGTCGCGTGCGTCGGAAGCGCTTTTCGTCAGCCAGCCGGCGGTGAGCCTGCAGTTGCAGGCGCTGGAACGCGAGCTGGGGGTGGTGCTGTTCGAGCGCAGCGGGCGACGGCTGGTGCCCAGCCGCGAGGGCCAGCTGCTGTACGAGATGGCGCAGCCGCTGGTGGAAAGCATCGACGGGCTGGAAGCCAGCTTCCGCGACAAGGTTCGCGGCCTGGACGCGGGCGAGCTCAATATCGCCGCAAATTCGTCGACGATCCTCTATCTATTGCCGAAGATCGTCGAGAATTTCCGCCAGCGCCACCCCGACGTGCGGCTCACCCTGCACAACGCCATCAGCGCCGACGGCACCGACCTGCTGCGCAGCGACGCCGCCGACCTGGCGGTGGGGTCGATGATGGACGTGCCGGCCGACCTGTCCTACGCGCCGGTGTACCGCTTCGAACAGGTGCTGATCACCCCGCCCGACCACCCGCTGGCCGGCAAGAAGCAGCTCACGCTGGAAGACCTGTCGCCCTACCCGCTGATCCTGCCGCCGCGGCGCCAGATCACCTACCGGCTGGTCGACCTGGTGTTCCAGCAGCACCGCGTGCCCTACACCGTGGCGCTGGAGGTCGGCGGCTGGGAGGTGATCAAGCAGTACGTGGCGATGGGCATGGGCATCTCCATCGTCACCGCGCTGTGCCTGAACGAGGCCGACCGCGACAAGCTGGCCACCCGTTCGATGGGCGACTACTTCCCCTCGCGCAGCTACGGCGTGGTGGTGCGCAAGGGCAAATACCTGTCGCCGCAGGCGCGCGCCTTCGTCGAACTGATCCAGCCGGACCTGTTCGCCCCGCGCAGCTACGACGACACCGGGCAGTCGGAGCGCTAGGTGTGTAAACCCAGGACGTTGTTCAGCGGGAGCTGGAGGCGGCTGATGGGTGGCTGGTAGCCGAGGCTGGCATGAGGTCTGTGCCAGTTGTACTGGTGCAGCCAGCGCGGGAGT
>NZ_JAPCHY010000023.1 GCF_026107455.2 Xanthomonas chitinilytica
GCGTAAGACGGGCATGTTTATGCAGGTTCATCCGGGGCTCCTGGGGGCTGGGTTGGCTTCGCAACCTCCATCTTCCAGAGATGCCCCGGATGAACAACCTACTGAGAGATCACACCTAGTCCTGTTTGCACTGGCGCTGGCCGCCATACCGGCCAGCCAGGCGGCACCTGCCGCCGACCTGCTGCTGGGCAACGCCCGCGTCTACACCGTGGATGCGGCCCGGCCATGGGCGCAGGCGGTCGCGGTGCGCGACGGCCGCATCGTCGCGGTGGGCAGCGATGCCGAGCTGGCGCGCTGGAAAGGCCCCGGCACCCGCGTGGTCGACCTCGGCGGCCGGCTGCTGCTGCCGGCGTTCGGCGACGCGCACGTGCATCCGGTGTTCGGCGGACTGAGCCATTCGCGCTGCTCGCTGCATGAGGGCGAGAGCGTGCAGGACTACGAGCGGCTCATCGCCGCCTGCGTCGCCGCCGCGCCCGGCACCGGCACGGTCTACGGCGTCGGCTGGCGCGACGGCCTGTTCCCGCCGGACGGAGTGCCGCGCAAGGAGGTGCTGGATGCGATCTCGAGCGAGCGCGCGCTGATCTTCTCCTCCACCGGCGGCCACAGCATGTGGCTGAACTCCAGGGCGCTGCAGATCGCCGGCATCGACCGCGACACGCCCGACCCGGCCAACGGCCACATCGACCGCGACCCGGCCACCGGCGAACCGCTCGGCGGCCTGCAGGAGGCGGCGATGGAGCTGGTGCAGGCGCAGATCCCGGCGCCCAGCGAGCGCGAGCTGCAGGACTCCATCGCCTGGGCGGCCCGGCACTTCAACAGCCTGGGCATCACCCACTGGCACGACGCCGGGGTGGAGGTGCAGGCCGACGGCGGCAGCCCCGTGCTGGAGGCCTATCGCGCGGTGCGCGATCGCGGCGAGCTGGGCGTGCGCGTGTCGATCGCGCTGGGCGGGTACGGCACGCAGTGGCAGGACGAGCGCTCGCTCGAGCAGCTGTCGGCGCTGTTCCGCGCTTCCGCCCATGCGCGCGAACTGGGCCTGGCCGCGAACAGCGTCAAGCTCTATCTCGATGGCGTCATCGTGCAGCGCACCGCGGCGATGCTGGAGCCCTACGAGGAAAGCGGCGACGAGCGCGGGCAGGCCCAGATTCCCGAGGCGGTGCTGCGCCAGGCGGTGCAGCGGATCGATGCGCACGGTATGCAGGTACACGTCCACGCCATCGGCGACCGCGCGGTGCGGCAGGCGCTGGACGCCTTCGCCGCGGCCGGCGCGCGCAACGGCATCGGCGACAACCGGCACATGATCTCGCACCTCAACGTGATCGACCCGGCCGACCAGCCGCGCTTCGGCCAGCTGGGGGTGGCGGCGGTGTTCCAGCCGCTGTGGGCCTGCGACGAGCCCTACATGCGGCTGACGCTGCAGCGCATCGGCCCACGCCGCAGGGCGCACGTCTATCCCGCCAACGGCGTGCTGCAGGCCGGCGGGCGGCTGGCCTACGGCTCCGACTGGCCGGTGGCCTCGGCCAATCCGCTGGAGGGCATCGAGGTGGCGCTGACCCGCATCGCCCCCGGCGTGCACGACACCGAGCCGCTGCTGGCCGAGCAGCGGGTGACGCTGGCCGAGGCGATCAAGGGCTACACCCTCGACGTGGCCTACGTGAACCGCATCGACGGCGTGGCCGGTTCCATCGCCGTCGGCAAGAGCGCCGACCTGGTGGTGCTGGACCGCGACCTGTTCGCGATCCCGGCGCGGGAGATCTCGCAGGCGAAGGTGCTGCTGACCCTGTTCGAGGGCAGGCCGGTGTTCGGCGCGCTCGACGCGCTGGGGCAGGAGTGAGCAACGCCGGCATGGCCCCGCACGCGTCCGGCCGCGTTGCCGGGTGGCCGCGGCGGGGCCGCCGACCTGCGGCCGCCGCCGGTCGGGCACATCCGCGGGCCTGACCGATCACCGTTCGCCGAGATCCTTGGGAGGGGACGGGCATGGATCCAAGAGAGGCGATCGAACGCCAGCCGATGAGCCGCCTGCAGATCGTGGTCGTCGCGCTGTGCATCGCGCTCAACGCGGTCGATGGCTTCGACGTGCTGGCGATCAGCTTCGCCGCGCCGGGCATCGCCGCCGAGTGGAACATCGACCGCGCCACCCTGGGCGTGGTGCTGTCGATGGAGTTGCTGGGCATGGCCGCCGGCTCGGTGCTGATCGGCAACCTCGCCGACCGCATCGGCCGGCGTCCGGTGATCCTGGGCTGCCTGGTGGTGATGGCCGCGGGCATGTTCCTGGCCGCCTGGGCCGATGGCGTGGCGACGCTGTCGGCGACCCGGCTGGTCACCGGCCTGGGCATCGGCGGGATGCTGTCGTCCACCAGCGCGATGGTGGCCGAGTTCTCCAACGGTCGCCGCCGCAGCCTCAACGTGGTGCTGAACATCGCCGGCTACTCGGCCGGCGCCATCGTCGGCGGCGCCATCGCCTCGGCGCTGCTGGCGCGCACCGGCGAATGGCGCTCGGTGTTCCTGGTCGGCGCCGCCGCCACCACCGCGCTGCTGCCGCTGGCGCTGCTGTTTCTGCCCGAGTCGATCGACTCGCAGATCGCGCGGCGTCCGCCGGGCGCGCTGGACAAGGTCAACCGCACCCTGCGCCGGCTGCGGCTGCCGCCGGTGGAACGGCTGCCCGCGGCGGCGACGCAGGCGCAGCGGCCGTCGATCCTGGCGCTGTTCTCCTCCGGCCATGCCGCGCCGACGGTATTGCTGACCGTGGCCTACTTCGCCCAGATCATGGCGTTCTACTTCATCCAGAAATGGACCCCGAAGGTGATCGTGGACATGGGCTTCGAGGCGGCCAGTGCCGGCCGCGTGCTGGTCTGCGCCAACATCGGCTGCCTGCTCGGGGCGTTGGCGGTGGGACTGGCGTCGCAGCGCTTCCGCCTGCAGCCGCTGGTGGTCGGGGCGATGGTGCTGTCGTTCGTCGCGATCGCCGGTTACGGGCTGGTGCCGCGCGAGCTGGCCTGGCTGGCCGTGGTCGCCGGCCTCGCCGGCTTCTTCACCAACGCCGGGGTGGTGGGCATGTACCCGGTGCTGGTGCGGGTGTTCCCGGCGCCGCTGCGCGCCAGCGGCACCGGCTTCGTGATCGGCGTCGGCCGTGGCGGTTCGGCGCTGGGGCCGATGCTGGCCGGCGCACTGTTCGCCGGCGGCAGCGCACTGCTGGTGGTGTCGGCGACCATGGGCGCGGGCGCGCTGGTCGCGGCCTCGATGCTGCTGGCGTTGCAGCGGCAGCGACCGCGCGATGGGGCGGTTCCCGATCCGTCTGCGTGACAGCCGGGCGGCGGGCGTGCCGTCGGAACGCGGCGGTGTCTTGCGGTTGCCGGTAAACCAGCCTGGTGCGGCTGCGCCGCCTCCGCGGTCGCGGACGTTGCCCCGTTGTCCGGCGTCGGCATCCGGACAGGGAATGGCGTCCGGTCATGGGTCACGGTATGCGCCCAGGCGGCGGTGACGCCTCCGCCGTGGTTTCCGTGGTGAAGCCGACCATGGCGTCGGCCGCGCTCCCGTCCGGAGGCGGTTCGTGGCCGGCGTCGGCCGCAGGGCCGCGCGCCATGCCGGAGAACACGCCGTCGCGGCGGACCCAGGCGTGGAACAGCGCTGCCGACAGGTGCGCCAGCACCGTGGCGAACAACAGCCACGCCAGCCAGCCGTGCGCGTCGCGCAGCCAGGCGTACAGCGCCGGATCCTGCGGCAGCAGGGCCGGCAGCTGCAGCCCACCGGGCATCGTCGCCGGGTAGCCACCAGCCGACAGCATCGACCAGCCGATCAGCGGCATCGCCAGCATCAGCGCGTACAGCAGCCAGTGCGAGGCCTGCGCGGCCAGCACCTGCCAGCGCGGCAGGTCGGCCGGCAGCGGCGGCGGGCGGTGCCGCAGGCGATGGACCAGGCGCACCATCGCCAGCAGCCCGATGGCGATGCCCAGCGGGCGGTGCAGGTCGATCAGCCACGGCCGCTGCGACACCGAGGCGACCATCGCCACGCCGATGAACAGCATCGCCACGATCATCGGTGCCATCAGCCAGTGCAGCAGGCGGGCGAAAGCATCGAAATGACGGGAAGCATTCATCGCGTCGCTCCCTGGCCGCTGGCTTCGCGGGCCTGGCCGCGGCCGATCTCGCGTTCGCGGCGGTTGAACGACTGCGAATACACCGCCGAGCGTGCCGCCAGGATCGGGTCGCCGGAACCGGCGATGCCGGTCGGCAGGATCAGCGGGTCGTAATTGACGTCGCGGCACGGGCCGGTGGCCTGCGGTTCGGCGCGGTCCAGCACCAGCGTGCCGGCCACCAGCTGCGTCCTCTGCGCCGGCCAGGGCTGCGACGGGTCATCGACCGGATCGCCGGGCTGGGCCACGGTCAGCACCAGGTCCCACAGCAGCGGGCCACGGTCCAGCCGCGCCTGCAGATCCTGGCCGAGGAAATCCGCATCGGCCTGTTCGCGCTGGTGGGCGTCCAGTTCCTCGAACGGCGCGTGCGGCCGCATCGACCAGCGCACGTGATGGCTGCTGCCGTCGGCGGCGGTGAAGCGGAAGGCATTGACGCCGTTGTACTGGGTATTGGCCCAGCTGTTGGACCACGGCGCGGTCCTGGCCCACTCCTGGAAGCGGCGTGCTTCGGGATACTGCTGCAGGAAGGCGGCCATCTTCGCCGGGTCCGGCTTGCCGGTGGCCGGATCCGCCAGCGCGGCCAGCGTCTGTGCCTGGAAGCCGGCCGGCGTGGCCACGGCGAAGAAGGGAAAGCTGTTCATCGCCATGCGCCATTGCTGGCCGTCGTCGCTTTGCAGCAGCAGCGCCATGCTGCGCACGCGGGCCTTGCCGTCGGCGCCGTGCGGGTCGCCGCCGCCGATCGACAGCCGTCCCAGCACCGGCACCTCGGACTGCACGAACACCCGCGCCGAGGACAACGCCGCCGCCTCGCCGTTGCCGCGGAACACGCCGCTGACGCACATGCCCTTGCTGTGGGCGCGGCGGAATCCCGGGTGCGGCGGTGCGCCGCGTTCGATCGCATCGATCATGCGCTGCGAGGTGAGGCGGTCGCCGAGCCGGCCAGCGGTCCAGGCGAAGGCTGCCGCGGCGAGCGCGGCGATGGCGCCGATGCCGGCCAGCGCCAGCCCGTGGCGGCGGAGGAATGCAGGTATCGGCGACAGGGGAGGTTTCGGGGCAGGGGCGGTCATCGTGGGTGTCCGGATTGCGTCGGTGCAGGTCGGACGCGCGGCAGCGGCGTCTATTCCCCCGGCCGGCAAAAAATCCCGCATGCGGAAATCTTTACGCCGGTACGGGAATAATCCCGGTGCCGGGTCGTCCTACCGGCAACTTCCCAGTCATTCACCGTGATGGACGCATTCGACGACGAACGCCTGCGCGCGCTGCTGCCGCGGTTGCGCCGCTTCGCCCGCTCGCTGGCCGGCGATGCGGCCAGCGCCGACGATCTGGTGCAGTCGGCGCTGGAGCGCGCCTTGCGGCGCTGGCATACCCGCCGCGACGACGCTGCGCTGCAATCCTGGCTGTTCTCGATCCTGTACCGCCAGTTCGTCGACGAGCGCCGGCGGGCTGCGCGCTGGCAGCGGGTGCTGACGCTGTTCGTGCCGCAGCAGGCCGACCAGTCGCCCTCGGCCGAACGCGTCCACGACGGTCGTGCGCTGCTGGCCGCGTTCGCGCAGCTGCCGGCCGAGCAGCGCGCGTTGCTGCTGCTGGTCGCCGTGGAAGGCTTCAGCTACCGCGAAGCGGCCGATACGCTCGGCCTGCCCATCGGCACGGTGATGTCGCGGCTGTCGCGTGCGCGCGACCGGCTGCGCACGCTGGGCGAAGGCACGACCGACACCGCCACTCCCGCACTCCGGGTACTCAAATGAACACGAACGATCCCAACGACGACGAACTGCACGCCTACGTGGATGGCCGCCTGGACGCATCGCGCGCCACTGCGCTGGAAGCCTGGCTGCAGGCGCATCCGCAGCAGGCCGTCCGGGTGCTGGGATGGAAGCGCGATGCCGAAGCGCTGCGTGCGGCCTGGGCCGGCCTGGAAACGGTGTCCGCCGACGCCCCGCTGGCGCCTGCGCAGGTCCGTCGCCGGTTGCGCCGGCAACGCCGTGCGCGCCTGGGCATGGTGGCCAGCTGCGTGCTCGCGCTGGGGCTGGGCGGCGCGCTCGGCTGGCAGCTGCGCGAGCTGCGCATGGCCGGCGAACGCCCGCCGATGGCCGATGCGGTGGCCGCCTACCGATTGTTCGCCGACGCGGCAACGCCGCTGGAATTCGACGCCGACCGCCACGCCGCGCTGCAGGGGTGGCTGCAGGCCCACTTCGGCCCGGCCGGCGAGGTGCCGGACCTGCAGTCGCAGGGATTCCGGCTGCAGGGCGGACGCATGCTGTCCACTCCGGAGGGCGCGGCGGCGATGCTGGTCTACCAGGATGCCGAGGGCGCGCGCATCGGCCTGTACCTGCGTCCGCGCAGCCAGCGCATGGTGCCGGGCGAGCGCCGCGACGGGCGCCTGCTCGCGCAGTACTGGTCCGAGGGCGACACCTCCTTCGCGCTGGTCGGGCCGGCGACGCAGGCGCGCATGCGCCAGCTGGCGCCATTGCTGCGCGGCGCCGGCTGACGGCTGCGGCGGCCGCACTGCCAGGTTGCCGGGCCGGGGCCATGGCCGGTACCGGTTTGCGTGGGCGCATGCGGCCCGCGCGGGCGCCGTCCTGCACCGGGAGCCTCGACGCCGGCGCCGACAACGGCCCATGCAGCCTTCGCCGGAGGGCACGGCCGCCGCCACCGGCTGCGGTAGCATCGCTCCATCCACCCGGGGGAACCGACATGAACACCGCCGTTGCCGTACCGCGCCGCCATGGCGTGATCGCCACCCTCATCCTGCTGTGGAACGTACTGGGCCTGACCATGTTCTGGCTGCAGCTGGGCATGAGCCCGGAAGCGGTGGCGGCGTTGCCGGCGCCGCAGCGCGCGGTGTACGAGGCCACGCCGGCGCTGGTCAACATCGCCTTCGGCGTGGCGGTGGTCGCCGGCCTGCTGGGTGCCCTGGGCCTGCTGCTGCGCCGCGGCTGGGCGCTGCCGTGCTTCGTGCTGTCGCTGCTGGCGGTGCTGGTGCAGATCGGCACCACCTACGCGGCCACGCCGGCGTGGGAGGCCTACGGCCCGGCCGGTCTGGTGATGCCGGTGGTGCTGGTGGTGGTGGGGCTGTTGCAGATCCGCTACGCGCGCAACGCCCGCGTTCGCGGCTGGCTGCGCTGACGCGCCCGGCCCGTTGGGCCGGGTATCCCGTCGGTAATGCTCAGCCGTTAATGGTGTTGACCAGTGCGCAGATGATCACCAGGAAGGTCAGCACCGCCGAGAAATTGAGCCCGGCTGTCGGCAGCTTGCGGCCATGGGTGAAACCTATGGGGACGCCGGCCACGCGCATTTCACTGGCGTTGATGAGCATGGCAATCGTCACGATGGCTAACGCCCCCACGGCCCACCATGGTGAGGTGAAGGGAGTGCCGACTAAGCTACCTATGAACTGATGGGCGCAGATCGCTACTGCGATAAGGAAGGCGATCGATGTACGCGTACGTGGTCCCATGCGGCTCCTTCGCGTTGATCTGTCAGTTGGTGTAGCGCGCCTTCAGCATCGCCCAGGCCGAACGCAGCGCCAGCGCCTCGCCGCCGGCCGGGCGGCCGGGGCGCTCGCCGTCGTTCCAGGCGTACACGTCCAGGTGCGCCCACTTCTGGCCCTCGGCGATGAAGCGCTCCAGGTACAGCGCGGCGGTGACCGCGCCGGCCATGCGCGAGCCGGCGTTGGCCAGGTCGGCGATGTTGCTGTGCAGGTAGCGCAGGTAGGGGCGCCACAGCGGCATGCGCCAGACCGGGTCGCGGGTGTCGTCGCCGGCCTGCAGCCACTGCTGGGCCAGGCTGTCGTCGTTGCTGAACAACGCCGGCAGGTCGGGGCCGAGCGCGATCCGCGCCGCGCCGGTGAGGGTGGCGAAATCGAGCACGATCTCCGGCTGCTGCTCGCTGGCGTAGGTCAGCGCGTCGCACAGGATCACCCGGCCTTCGGCGTCGGTGTTGTCGATCTCGATGCTCAGGCCCTTGCGGGTGGCGATCACCTCGCCGGGGCGGAAGGCGTCCGGGCCGACCGCGTTTTCCACCGCCGGGATCAGCAGGGTCAGCCGCACCGGCAGCCGCTGCGCCATCACCAGCCCGGCCAGCGCCAGCGCGTGCGCCGCGCCGCCCATGTCCTTCTTCATGTTGCGCATGCCGTCGGCCGGCTTCAGGTCCAGCCCGCCGGTGTCGAAGCACACGCCCTTGCCGACCAGCGCCACGTGCGGGTGGTCGTCCTGGCCCCAGCGCAGCACGATCAGCCGCGGTGCGCGGTGCGAAGCGCGGCCCACCGCGTGGATCGCCGGGAAGTCCTGCTGCAGCAGGTCGTCGCCGGTGATCGCCTCGATCCGCGCGCCGTGCGCGTCGGCCAGCCCGCGCGCGGCGTCCTCCAGTTGCTGCGGGCCCATGTCCTCGGTCGGGGTGTTGACCCAGTCGCGCACGCGCAGCGAGGCGGCGATCAGGTCGGCCACTTCCGGCGCCGGGGTGGCGGCCAGCTGTGCCGGCGCGCGCTGCGGCTTGCGGTAGCGCGCGAAGCGGTAGCTGCCCAGGCCCCAGCCCAGGTGCAGGTTGGCCTCGGTGATGGCGTCCAGTTCACCGGCCACCTGCCACACGCTGCCTTCCGGCAACGCGAAGGGGGCGTGCGCGTAGCTGTAGGCATCGGCACGGTCGCCCACGCCGATCACCGCCCCGGCAATGCCGTCCGCGCCGGGCAGCAGCGCCAGCGTGGCCGGCGCGGCGGTGAAGCGCTGCGCCTCCAGCCAGGCGACGACGGCGGCCGGCTGGCGCTCGCGCCACGCCGCGAACTGCCCGCGGTCCAGTACGTGCAGCGGCAGGGCATGGGCGGTATCGGGGGTGAAGCCGTTGGGGACGGACATGTCGCTTCCTTCGGTGGTTGGCGTCGGCCGGTTCAGGCGCTGTGCGCGGATGCGTTGGCATCCAGCCAGTCGGCCAGGCCGGTCAGGGTGTCGAATTGCAGGTCGGGCTGCAGTGTGTCGTGGTTCCAGCGCCCGGCTTCGCGGTTGATCCAGCAGCCGCGCAGGCCGGCCTGGATCGCGCCGACCACGTCCATCTCGGGGTGGTCGCCGACGTGCAGCACCTGGGTGTGCGGCACGCCCAGCCGCTGGCAGGCGGCATGGAAGATGCTGGCCGCCGGCTTGGCCGCGCCGTGCTCGCGCGAACCGAGCTGGAACGCGAAATGGTGCGACAGTCCGATCCGTTCCAGGTCGGCGTTGCCGTTGCTCACCGCCGCCACCGGCACCCGCGCGGCGATCCGCGCCAGCGCGTCGACCGCGTCGGGATAGAACTCGACCTGGTTGCGCGCGGCGTAGAAGGCCTCGTACGCCGGTTCCAGCAGCGCCAGGTCGGCGCCGCTGTTGTGCAGCGCCTCGCGCAGCGTCAGCCGGCGCAGCGCGCTCAGGTCATGGTGCAGGTGCGGGTTGTCGCGGAACGAGCGCTCGCGCAGTTCGCGCATCGCCGCCACCGGATACATCGCGGCGGTGGCGGGACTGTGCTGCTGCATCCACTGGTACAGCACCTGGTCGATGCGCGCGCCGATGGGGGCGAACGGCCACAGGGTATCGTCCAGGTCGAGGGTGATGGCAAGGACTGGGAAACTCACCGGCGCATTTTACGGCAACCGCCGCACCCCGCGGCCGTGTTGCGCAGGAACGCGCTGTTCCAGCGCCCCGGCGGCGGCCGCGTACACGGACACGATGCGTGCATGCGGGGCCGCCGCGAACCGTCGCCGGCTCAGGGTTCGGACAGTTCGGTGGCCGCTTCGGCGGCGCGCGGCGGCGTGGAGCTGGAGCGGCCCTGTCCTGTGCCGGTGCTGGCGGGTGCGGGCGCCGGTTCGGCCGCGGCGCGTTCCGGCGCCGCCTGCGCCTCCTCTTCGGCCGCCCGGGGCGCCGTTTCCGCGACGAACGCGGCCTGCGCCGTGGCCAGCAGGTTGGACACCGAGCCGATCATCTGCAGCCAGCGCGCGCCGTTGAACTGGCCGGCGGGTTCGAACTTGCCGGCCAGGAAACCGCCGGCCAGGCCGGCGACGATGATGCGCATCGGCGTCCAGCCTTCGCGCCAGACGCGCTTGAGCGTGCCCCATTCGCGTTCGGTGTCGTCGGCGCGGCCCTGCACCAGCCGTTCGGCACGTTCCACCCGCCGCCGCAATGTCCCGAAATTCATGGCCTGCGCTCCTGCGTTGCCGGCGCGTCGCCCTCATCCTCTTCGTCGTCGCCGTCCTCGTCGAACAGGCCCAGCCGCGACAGTTGCCGGCGGGTGGCATGCATGCCGGTGTAGTCGAAGAAGTGCGACACCCGCCAGACCGCGATGCCAGTCACCACCAGGCTGCCCAATGCGGTGAACAGCAGCGACTGCAGCCAGGAGAAGCCCGAACGCTGCAGCAACGCGATGATGGTGCCGGCCAGCAGGAACCAGGCCGAGGCACCGAACACCACCGCCGCCCCGGTCCAGGCCAGGGCGCGGCCGAACGCGCTGCGCGCCAAGGCGAAGTCGGCCGCGGCCAGGCGCCGCAACGCGCGCGCGGTCTGCTTGGCCGAGTCGGTCGCGGCGCGGCCGGCCTGGCCCACCTGGCGCAGGCTTTCCTCCAGGCCGGGGGCGGCAGCGGTTTGCGCGTCGCCGCCCTCCGCATTGCCGTCCGCGCCGGTGCCGGGCTGAGGCTGGTCGCTCACGCCGCTTACTGGTTGTTACCGCTGCGGGCCAGCTTGGCGATGATCCAGCCGGCGGCGAAAGCGACGCCGAACGAGGCCAGCGGGCGCTCGCGGATCAGCTCGGCGGCGCTGTCGACCAGGTCCTTGCCCTTGTCCATCAACGCGTCCATCTGCTCCTTGGCGGCCGCGCCACCGAGTTCGGCTGCGGCCAGGCCCGACAGCGCGCTGTCGGACAGCTCGGCCTTCAGGTTGGCCTTGCCCAGGCGCAATTCGTCGCTGGCGGCTCCGGCGGCGCCCTTGACCGCCTCGGTCGCGGCCGAGGCCGCCGACTTCAGGTGCGAACCGGCCTCGCCCAGGTGTTCCTTCATGTTCTCGGTGTTGGTGGGGGTCATCACTGTCTCCTTGTCTCGAAAAGGGGGCACCCGCGTACGGGCGTGGAACGGATCGTGGACGCCAGCAATACCATCGGCGCAGTGCAGGCTGCGTCACGGCACGCCAACCATCATCGCATCATCAACTCGCCGCGGGCGTTGCCGCGGCGGATCCGCAGCACCAGCTGCAGCGGCGGCTGCTCGAAACTGGCGCGCCAGCTGGCCAGGTCGACGAACTCGCCGCTGCTGGCAGCCAGCACGATGTCGCCTTCGGCCAGGCCGGACTGCGCGGCACGGCTGCCGCGCGCCACCTCGCTCACCAGCACGCCATTGAGCCCGGACTGGCGCCGCGATTCGGGCAGGTCGACGAAGGTCGCGCCGGCCAGGCGCGGATCCAGCGATTCGCCGCTGACCGCGCGCGGCTGCTCCTTCAGTGTGGCCCGGAGCTGCAGCGGCTTGCCGTCGCGGCGCACGTCCAGCGCCAGCGTGCTGCCCACCGCCTGCAGGCCCTCGTAGTTGTGCAGCGCCTGGGCGCTGTCCACGCGCTGGTTGTTGACCGAGACGATCACGTCGCCGGCCTTGAGCCCGGCCGCCGCCGCGCCGGAACCGGACAGTACCCGGGTCACCAGCGCGCCGCGGGTTTCGCTCAGGCCCAGGCCGCGGGCGATGGCCGCGGTCAGGTTCTGGCTCTCGATGCCCAGCGTGCCGCGCACCACCACGCCGTGCTTGATCAGCTGTTCGACCACGTCGCGCGCCAGGTTGGAAGGGATCGCCAGGCCCAGGCCGATGTTGCCGGCCATGCTGCCCTGTGGGTTGAAGCTGGCGGTGTTGATGCCGACCAGCTGGCCGGACAGGTTGACCAGCGCGCCGCCGGAGTTGCCGGGATTGATCGAGGCGTCGGTCTGGATGAAGTTCTGGTAGCCCAGCCCGCGGATGCCGCTGCGACCCACCGCCGAGACGATGCCCGAGGTGACGGTCTGGCTGAAGCCGAACGGGTTGCCGATGGCGACCACGAAGTCGCCCACCCGCAGCTGGTCGCTGTCGCCCAGCTTGATCTCGGTCAGGCCTTCGGCGGGAATGCGGATCAGCGCCACGTCGGTATCGGCGTCCGAGCCGAGGAACTCGGCCTTGACCGTGCGCCCGTCGGCCAGCGTCACCTGCACGTCGTCGGCGTTCTCGATCACGTGGTGGTTGGTGAGCACGTAGCCGTTGCGGGCGTCGATGATCACGCCCGAACCCAGCGACTCGTTGATGCGCTCCTGCGGCACCTGCGGGAACAGGCGACGGAAGAACGGGTCGTCGAAGAACGGGTTGCGCACCCGTACCACCTGCTTGGTGTTGACGCTGACCACTGCCGGCATGGTCCGTTCCAGCATCGGCGCCAGCGACGGCACCGGCTGCCCGGCGACCGCGGCCGGCAGCGAGGTGGTCGCCGGCAACGCGGTGGCGGTGGTGGCCTCGGCGCGGTTGTCCAGGTGGGCGTTGATGGCGGTGGCGGTGAAGCCGCCGAACGCGGCGGCCAGGGCGAGGGTGAGCAGGGTGGGAAGCGGTCGCATGTTCGTGCAGCGGTTCCGTACGGGGCGCGGGTGGGCGCCGGGGTGGGAGCGGAATGTAGCTGAACGGCAGTGTCGCCGGCGCTGGCTAAATCGACAATGAAACCCGTCCGTCGCGCCGGTGCCGGCGCAATCCCTACGGGCGCGGGCGTTACCGCAACCGGCGCGGCGCGTGCGCGGATTTTTCGTTTGACATGGCCTTCCGGGAGGGTAAGCTTGGCCTCGTCGCCGGCCACAAGATGTAGCGTCGCCGCGACCAGCGTCCCCAAGCAGTAGGGTTCAGGCTTGGGGTGCGGGCACCCCACAGGAAGGCGTGCGATGACAGCGAAAGCGATGCAGACGGCCGGTGTTTCCCGGACTCACCCCATCCCGCCATCGGGCGCGTAGCCACGCGCCTGCGTCGTCGTTGTCGCCCCATCCCGGGGAAGGCAAACGCACCGCGAGGTGCACAAGGAGAATTTCCACAGTTATGAGTACGGTGCGCCTGGAAGTGGTCAGCAACGAAACCAAGTCGGACCTCGTACCGATGCAGCCTGCCTCGCAGGACATCTGGGACAAGAAGTACCGCCTCAAGACCAAGCAGGGCGAAGCGCTGGACGCCGACATCGACGGCACCTACCAGCGCGTGGCCCGTGCCTTGGCCGATGCCGAAGCCACCGAGGAAAAGCGGGCCTACTGGTACGAGCGCTTCGTGTGGGCGCTGCGCCGCGGCGCGATCCCCGCCGGGCGCATCACCTCCAATGCCGGTGCGCAGGAACACAAGCCGGCCACCAGCACCATCAACTGCACCGTGTCGGGCACCATCGGCGACTCGATGGACGGCATCCTGGAGAAGGTGCACGAGGCCGGGCTGACGCTGAAGGCCGGCTGCGGCATCGGCTACGAGTTCAGCACCCTGCGTCCGCGCGGCGCGTTCGTCGCCGGCGCCGGCGCCTACACCTCCGGGCCGATGTCCTTCATGGACATCTACGACAAGATGTGCTTCACCGTGTCCTCGGCCGGTGGCCGCCGCGGCGCGCAGATGGGCACCTTCGACGTCTCCCACCCGGACGTGAAGGACTTCATCCGCGCCAAGCGCGAAGACGGCCGCCTGCGCCAGTTCAACCTGTCGCTGCTGATCACCGACGGTTTCATGGAAGCGGTGGACAGCGACGGCGACTGGCCGCTGGTATTCCCGGTCAACCGCAAGGAAGAGGGCGACATCGACCTGGCCAGCGCCGAGCAGGTGGTCTGGCGCGAGTGGCCGACCCACGACAACTACATCGTGCGCGACGACGGCCTGGTGGCCTGCAGGATCTACGGCCACATCCGTGCCCGCCACCTGTGGGACATGATCATGGTCTCGACGTACGACTACGCCGAGCCGGGCTTCATCCTGATCGACCGTGTCAACGAGATGAACAACAACTGGTGGTGCGAGAACATCCGCGCCACCAACCCGTGCGGCGAGCAGCCGCTGCCGCCCTACGGCGCCTGCCTGCTGGGCTCGGTCAACCTGACCAAGTTCGTGCGCGACCCGTTCACCGACAAGGCCCGCTTCGACTGGGACGAATACAAGGAAGTGGTGCGCGTGTTCACCCGCATGCTCGACAACGTGGTCGAGGTCAACGGCCTGCCGCTGGAGCAGCAGCGCCAGGAGATCATGCGCAAGCGCCGCCACGGCATGGGCTTCCTCGGCCTGGGCTCCACCCTGACCATGCTCAGGATGAAGTACGGCTCGCCCGAGTCGTGCACGTTCACCGAGGCCATCGCCCGCGACATGGCGGTGGCCGGCTGGGAAACCGGACTGGAACTGGCCCGCGAGAAGGGCGCCGCGCCGATCATGGACGAACAGTTCGAGGTCACCGCCGCAATGCTGCGCCAGCGCCCGGAAATGGCGAAGGACGGCTGGCGCGTGGGCCAGAACATCGAAGGCAAAGTGCTGCACGCGCGCTACAGCCGCTACATGCAGCGCATCGCCACGGTGGCGCCGGAACTGGTCGAGGAGCTGGCCACCGTCGGCAGCCGCTTCACCCACCACAGCTCGATCGCCCCGACCGGCACCATCAGCCTGTCGCTGGCCAACAACGCCTCCAACGGCATCGAGCCGTCGTTCGCGCACCACTACAGCCGCAACGTCATCCGCGAGGGCAAGAAGTCCAAGGAGAAGGTGGATGTGTTCTCCTTCGAATTGCTGGCCTACCGCCACCTGGTCAACCCCAGGGCGATGCCCTTTGCCGAAGACGCCGACGCGCAGCTGCCGGACTACTTCATCTCTGCCGACGACATCTCGCCCAGGGAGCACGTGGACGTGCAGGCCGCCGCGCAGAAGTGGGTGGACAGCTCCATCTCCAAGACCGCCAACGTCCCCACGGACTACCCGTACGAGCAGTTCAAGGACATCTACCGCTACGCCCACCAGCAGGGCCTGAAGGGCTGCACCACGTTCCGCTTCAACCCCGCCGCCTTCCAGGGCGTGCTGGTCAAGGAGGCCGACCTGGAGAACACCACCTACCGTTTCGAACTGGAAGACGGCTCGGTGGTGGAAGTGAAGGGCAACGAACAGATCGAATACGACGGCGAGATGCATACCGCCGCCAACCTGTTCGACGCCCTCAAGGAAGGGTATTACGGCAAGTTCTGAATGCCTGCCGCGTCGTCCCGTCCTGCCGGCGGGGCGGCGCTGGCCTTGCCGGGTTCCATGTGGTCCGTTCCACGTTTCGCCACATCGATATAGCATCGCCAGCGTTCCACCCTTGACGCCCTGAGGAGGGCACTATGAGCAACGGAAATGGTGTGACGGCGACCGTTTCGCAGGTCGCCGACGACGTGAAGGAAACCGCGGTGAACCTGGGCGAGAGCATCGCCACCACCGCCAGCGAAACCGTCGCCGCCGTGCAGCAGCGCGCCCGCAAGGCGCAGGGCAGCGCCAGGACGCAGGTCGCCAAGGTGAAGAAGGCAGTGAAGAAAGCGGTGAAGAAGGCCGAGAAGGTCGTCGCCAAGAAGACCGCCAGCGCCAGGAAGGCGGTCAAGAAGACCGTCGCCAGCGCCAGGAAGAAGCTCGTCAGCGCCAAGGCCAGTGCCGAAGCCGAGGCCAGCGCGCTGAAGAAGAAGGCCGGCGCCAGGAAGGCCGCGGTGAAGAAGGCCGTGCGCAAGGAAACCGCCAAGGCCGGGAAGAAGGTCGACAAGGAAGTGGCCAAGGTCAAGAAGGAGGCCGCCGCGCTCAAGCGCAAGGCGGCGCAGGCCAAGAAGGCCGCCGCCAAGAAGGTCACCAGCGCTCGCCGCACCGCCAAGGCCGACGTGGCCCAGGCCAAGAACACGGTCAAGCGCGATGTGGCCGCGGCCAAGCGCAAGGTCGCCAAGAAGTCGGCCAAGGTCAAAAAGGCCGTGGCCAAGGCGGAAAAGACGGTCAAGAAGGCGGTGAAGAAGGCCGCGCCGAAGACCGCTGCCAAGAAGGTCGCCAAGAAGGCAGCCGTCGCCAAGAAGCCGGCCCGGCGCAGCGCCGGCAAGTAAGCTCACAGCCCGCCCCTCCCCGCTGACGGGAGGGGCGCGGCAGCAATCCCCAGTACCGCAACGCATACCAGGACACGCACCATGGCCGTCAAGATCGACAAGAAAATCAAGGGTTACAGCGTCATCGGCGCGGACGACAAGGCGCGCGAGGCGGCTGCCCAGACCCCGGCCGCGTCGATCGACCGTGCCACCGCGGAGGCCGAGGCGCCGCAGGACAACATCGTGCACATGCACGAGCGCATCGAGCGTCCGGAAGTGCTGGTCGGCAGCACCTACAAGATCAAGTCGCCGTTGGTGGAACACGCCTTCTACGTGACCATCAACGACATCGTGCTCAACGCCGGCACCGAGCATGAACTGCGTCGCCCGTTCGAGATCTTCATCAACTCCAAGTCGATGGAGCACTTCCAGTGGATCGTGGCGCTGACCCGCATCATGTCCGCCGTGTTCCGCAAGGGCGGCGACGTCACCTTCATCGTCGACGAGATGAAGGCCGTGTTCGACCCCAAGGGCGGCTACTTCAAGGCCGGCGGCGTGTACATGCCCTCGCTGGTGGCCGAACTGGGTTCCATCGTCGAAGAACACATGAAGTCCATCGGCCTGCTGCACGACCCGGAAATGAGCGCCCACCAGCGCGCCCTGATCGCCGAGAAGCGCAAGCAGTACGAGGACCGCTCAAAAAAAAACAGTGAAGTGACCGCCCCGGCTGCCGTCGCCATCGACAAGCGCGAAGAGGATGTCGAAGTCACCGGCGAAGGCACCAGCTTCCCTCCCAGCGCCACCATGTGCCACAAGTGCAGCACCAAGGCGCTGGTGATCATGGATGGATGCGCCACCTGCCTGAACTGCGGCTACAGCAAGTGCGGCTGATGCCGCCGGATCGCGACGGGAAGCCCGGCCTTGCGCCGGGCTTCTTGCTTTAGGGCGACGCAGAACCGGCATCTGCGTGCCAGGACGGGCGCGAGTGCTTCGTGTGGTGTCGATACCCACCCGCAGCCTGGCGAAGTCTGCTATCGTTGCGCCCCCTCGGAACGGGGGCTCTGTCGTTCAAGCAACGCAAACCGGGTTGTCGCCTTGTATGCGGTCCCGGATCGACAGGGTCTTCGTTCTTGACCGTGCTGGCGATCGGTTCCGGCGTCGGTTGCGGCAACAACTTCAAGAAGAACTTCAAGTTCGCTCGACAAGTTGTTGACATGGAGGAAAACGCCGCCATAATAGGCGGCTCGCTTCGGCAAGACCTGAGGGTCGGTTGGGGCGGCGGAGTCGGGCCTTACGAGGTGTTGACGCCGCGGAAAAGCCGGCTATAATGGGCGGCTCGCTACGACGGAAACGTCGGGGTGCACGAAGAAGGCGCTGAGGCCGGATTCGGGATCTTTGAAAGTATGCGCAGGTTAATTTGTGAGGACGCCTGCAGGAAGGATGACTGTCCATCTTGCAGACGTTTGATCAAGCAATGAATC
>NZ_JAPCHY010000024.1 GCF_026107455.2 Xanthomonas chitinilytica
AGCGACCCAAGAAGGTGCTCGGCGGACTGACCCCGAGCGACTACGCCAGCCAGCTGGCATCCGCTACGATTGATCCCGGACTCTAAACCGCCGTGCTACTGAAGGCGGGGGGACGTCGCCAGCACCACATCGGTCAACGGCCGCATTCTTTCTAACAGCCTTCGCACCTCCTTGAGCTCAACCTCTGCGGCATCCCTCGCTTCGCTTGGGTCACAAAGCGCAAGCAGGCTCTGCAGGGCAACGCACGACACGACCAAGGGATTGTTCATCGAGGCCCCGACCTCTTCGGGCGTCGCCTTGTTCGCACCCACTCCATCGCCATGCGTGTAGATGTCCACAATCACCGACGTCCACGACGCGGTCGTAGAACGCGGAGGGCTTCATGCGCCCATCTTCGTCGAACTCGTTGAACGCCTTTGCAACAGAGGACTGGTTGGGGGTCGTGATCATGAGCATCCAACGTCCAAGTACGCGGAGCTGGTTGATGCATTGAAGGACTGCGAACCACCAAAGACTTGCATGACGGCCAGCGTCTTGCCTTGGGTTGGCCTTACGGACATCGCCGGCTCTGAGAGCGCCCGATGGGCCAGGCCGTCGAGCTACAAGATCCCACGCCCATCGGTTGTGCGAAGTCTGTGCGCGATCGGAAGCGTCGCGGCCAGAAGGATAGCCATCGCCACCAGTACGGAGGCGATGCCCCACACTATGGACACGCCGGCCACAGCCACAGGGGTCACCGCCCGGGCGAAGCCTTGGACGCGAGCGATCTCGCCATTCCATTGGCCTGCCGATGACGATCCGTAGATGGCCTGGACGAGCCAGGGTTTGGCGAGCGTCTGCAAGCCAGCCCCTAATCCGAATACGGCTACTGCAACCAGACTGATCCATGGATTGTCGACCAAGGTGACGCCCAGCATGCCCAGCGCCATAAGGAGGATCGGGGTAATCGTGAGCGTCGTTGCGGAGAGAGCTCTGGTCTGGCGCAGTAGCCAGATTCGCCCTGGAAGCTGTGCAGCACCGAATGCGGCAAGGACAAGAGCCGCTGCACTCGCAGAGGTTCCACGCTCGATAAGAAATGGAATCAGCAACGTCGTCAACGCGATGCTGGCAAGACTCCCGATGCCGAAGACGACGGCAAGCGAAGGCATAAAGCGAGGCCACGCCTTATGCGTGAAGGCCGCCCGCTTAGCATCCTGTTGCATAGAAGGAAGCGACGGAAGAACCCATGCCTCCATAAGGTATGCCACCAACAGCACAGCGCAAGCACCCGAGAAGACAGCGGCCCGCCAGCCCCACAGATCGATCACATATGAGGTCAGCGGAAGGAAGATAGTGCTCGCCAAGCCCCCCATGATCGTTACGGCTGCCAGGGACCGGAGCCGGTGGCCGGGCTCGACGACGGCATGCATCACTAGGACGAAGGCAGGCTCATACAGCAGCAGTGCCATCGCAATTCCCATTACTAACCAAGCTGCATAGAGCAATGCGATCCCGTCAGACAGCCCGAGTAAAAGCAGCCCCAGCATGGCAAGTGCAAGACCATAGTGGGTAACACGCCTGGAATTACCGCTATCCAGCCAGCGCCCTACTTGGGGCGCAATACAAGCCATCGCAATTAAGCCGGTAGAGAAAGCACCTGCGACAACGGTTCGTGTTGTCTCCAGCGCTTGCTCCAATGGCACGAGTAGCACAGAGAAGCTGTAATAGAGCACGCCCCAGAGGATGCACTGGCAAAGACCAAGCAGCCAAACCGCGCGCTTCTGCGTGGGAGACATTTCAGGAGCAGCAGGTCGATCGTGGGTGCGCAGTCGGCGAGGCCTTCTGACAGCCACAACCCGACTCGCCCGCTTGCTTGGCCTGCGCATCTTTGACGCAGCACGCATCCATGCCCTGCGGAGCAGGGCCACCACAGCAAGTCTCGCTTCTTGTGATCAGCTCTTCGGGCTTGGGCGCACAACAGCCCGCGGACACCGGAGCCTCAGCCTCCTCATCGTTGAACTGCGTAATGCATACGCCAGTCTCCGGCAGCACCAACTCCACCCGTCTTGCGGCCTCCCAATCTCCCGCGATTGCAGCTGCGACTGAGCGCACTTGCTCATATCCGGTCAGCAGTAGGAAGGTGGGCGCGCGGCCGTAGCTCTTCATGCCTACGATGTAGACGCCGGGATCAGGGTGCTTGAGTTCTTCTGCACCGTGCGGTCGGACACTTCCACAGCTGTGCAGGTTAGGGTCTATTAGCGGGGCCAGTGCCGTCGGCGCCTGTGTTCCTTGATCTAGGGAAATTCGTAGCTCGGAGAGAAGTGCGACGTCCGGGCGAAACCCTGTTGCGACCACGATCTCATCAACCGGCCCGAGCGCCCGTGATCCACTCGTGGGGATGATGCCCTCCGGAGTCTGCTCCAGCTTGTCCAAGTAGAATCCGGTTGCAACCTGAATGACTCCGCGCTTGGCAAGGTCGGCAATGGTCAGGCCGAGTCGCCCCCGCTCCTTTAGCTGGTCACCTTTGCCACCGCCAAGCACGCGTGCAGTGCTCTGGCGCCGCAACGCCCATTGGATCTGCATGCCAGGCGACCGATCAGACAGCTTGGCCAGATCCGCCAGGACGTTGAAGGCCGAATGCCCGCTGCCAATGACAAGCACGCGCTTTCCCTCGTACCGCGCGCGCTCACTACCGAGCACATCTGGCATGCCATAGAAGACGTGCGCGCGTAGCGCGGTCTCCCCCAGCGCCGGCAAGCCTGAGGCGCCGGCAGGGTTCGGCGTGTCCATGGTCCCTGAGGCATCTACCACGGCCTCAGCCAGGAGTTCATGTTCGCCGCTTTCGTCCGAGTACCGAACTAAGAACGGGCTGTTATCGCGTCGTTCGTCTTTCATACGATCCTTACTCAGTCGCGTGACCGCGGTAACGCGCGCGTTGGTACGGATGATGGCCGCCATTTCTGCAGTAGCCGCCAGTGGCCGAAGATACCGGTCGACGACTTCACCCCCTGTGGGGAAATGTTTCGGGTCTGGCGCTGACCAGCCATGACGCGCGAGAATTTCCCCCGCCTCGCGATCAATGTTGAACTCCCAAGGGGAGAACATGCGCACGTGTGCCCAGCGCCGCATGCCAGAACCGACAGTTCCGCCCGCTTCAAGTACAAGAGGCGAGCGCCCACGCGCCAGCAGATGTGCTGCTGCGGCTAGACCGACAGGGCCAGCGCCGATGACGACAACGGGAAGATCAGTATTCATTGCGATTCCTCAGTTGGAAGGAGCGGGCGCGGTGAACACTGCCCGGTTGATCATGTTTTCAGGGATAAGGCGCTCGACGATCACGACGTCCAGCCATCGACCATCAAGTTGCGCGTGGCTTTCGTAGACGCCGACCTCCCGGAAGCCGGATGACCTGCAGAGGGCGCGGCTCGCGGTGTTGAAGGGAAAAATCCGCGATACCAACTTCCAGTACCGCAGTGCGGTCGCCTCATTCACCAATGCTTCCAGCAAATCTCGCCCGATCCCCCGTCCGCGGACGTTCTCATCCAGATAGATCGAGAACTCGGCAATGCCCGCGTAGCAGTCGCGCATGCGGTAGCTACTCAGGCCCGCCCAGCCGACCACGCGGCCCCGATCATCCTCCGCCACGAGAACGGGATACTTCGTCTGATCTTCAAAACGGATCAGCATGTCCTCTGGAGTGCGCAGCGTCGTTTCGAACGTGGACGATCGCTCGACGATGCCTTGGTTATAGATCTTCGCTACAGACGCTGCGTCACTTGGTCTTGCGTTTCGAAAATTCATACGTGCTCAAAGTTGTCACTAGCAACAATTTGGAAAGGCGAAAGTGCTCAGTGAACGCCTATCGGGCAGCAGCGCTTCATCGCGCACGAGACCCAGCTGGTCGCGCGCTTGAACGGAAGCATCAGGAGGGGGCCGAGCGCTGATTCCGCTGGATATCTCCGAGGCTCAAATACCCCGACAGTCGCTGGCTCAGCAGCTCGCCTGTAGGTACCGAACACCTGATCCCATACGGGCAGCGTCGTCCCGAAGTTGCCCGCCTCGGCTTCGTTGGTGCTGTGATGCAGGCGATGAAGCTCAGCACCACCGAGCAGCCAAGTCAGTGGCCCAATGGTCCCCGCAACGTTGGCGTGGGTGGCCAAAGCTTGAGTGATACCGAATAGAGCGATCGCAACAACGGCTTCAGGCGACAGACCTAAGATCAGTAGGGGCAGCAGTTTGGCTACTTTGTCGTAGGCGGCATTGATGGGATGCGCCAGAAGCGCATTTGTTGCCGTGAGACGGCCAGGTAGGTGGTGCATTACATGCACCCGCCATAGCCAGCCCTCCGCGTGGCTCAAACGATGAACCCAGTAGCTGCCAAGCTCGGCCGCCAGAACCCCCGCGAGAACTTGCAGGGGAAGTGACCACGTGATGCTTCCAGGAAGCCACGCGATAACCAAGGCGGTGAGCATTGCACCCACAGCTGCATCTACGACGACGTTGACGCCACCGATAAGACCATCACGTCGCATGATCTGCTTATCCCCATGCCAGTCGTCTCGATACGGGCGTCTCCGTTCGGCAAGCAACAGCACCGCCAGGTTGAGTGCAAGCCAAACGCCCAATGCTACGGCTGGTGGAATGCTGTGCTCTTGCACGAAATGCCAAGCAAGCGGCAGCAATGAAAGCAGTGCTAGGTGGGGCAAATTCCAGCGCTTGGGCGTGTGGTCGCGATGCACTCCGACTCTCCATTGTTAGTGACAACTATTTGGGCAAAAGATCAGCCGCACTTGCGCGTGGCGTCCGTGCCGCAAGAAGGTTCGCACGAGCCCACGCTGACCCCAGAAACGAACCGATCCTGTGCAGCGCGTGCAAGACGACGAATAACCTCGATCGAGGCGCGCCTGACCTCAGGCTCTAGACCCTGAATTAGCGATGCCTGCTGCTCAACGAGTTCATTGTTGATGCGCTCGTAGAGTGCACGTCCTTCCGGGGTGACGCTTAGGGCGAGCGCGCGAGCATCCTCTGCCTCGGCTTGCCTCACCACATACCCTTTCTTTACGAGAGCGTCCACGACACGTGTGGTGGTGCTCTTGTCGAGCATCAAAGCATCAGCTAGCGTCTGGCTGCGGCTGGGGCCGCGCTCCACGAGAGCCTCAAGCGCATAACACTGGGTGACGGATATGTCATAGCAACAAATGCGGTCTCGATCTCTGAACTGATACACCCTGACCAACTGAGAGACAGCCGCGTTGAGCGCTTCTGCGTCGGTAAGCAAAGCGGTCTCTTTGCTGGCTTTTGCTCTCTGGGATGGCATACACACCCACTTGGTTGCTAGTCGCAACTATATTTATCGGGTGGACCCTTGTCAAGGGAGCCGCGTAGGTCGTCTGCTTCTGGCCGGAAGCGGACGTCATCTTCAGGATGGCAGCTGTCGGCCAGAAGCAGGCATACGCTACCGATCAACCTTTGCGCGAAAGGCAATCGACACGCTACGGATTCGTGACCGGCACTGACAGGCAGCTTCCAATCCAGTGGCCAATCACTGAGCCAAAACCGACCCTCCGACCACCCTCCAACCGGCATCGGTTTTCGCCCAGAAACGGCAGTACCGAAAGTGGCCCGAGAATTCGGCACCGTCGAACGTTCCGGCAAGGTCGGCAGTCACCAGCGCTACTGCTGACTGGCCGTGCGTCACCACCTCGACAGATCGCCATTCCGCCTTCGTCAGCTTCTGTCGCCCAGACCTGTGAAGATCGAGATCATCGTCCTTGCCGAACACGTCACCGGAGGGGCCTATGAAGATAAGTCCGTCCGCGATCAGTGAATCCAGGGCGACCACATCGCTTGCAAGCATCGCGTCGCGCAACGCCTCCTCAAGCTGCCTAACCGTAGAGTCCATGCCAACTCCTCAGAATGTTGCTGCGCATATGGATACGCAGGTGGATGCTACCTAATCAGCTGCAAAATCCGCGCCATCCACAGCTTAGTCAAGGAGTGCGACGAGGGCTTGCATCGCAGCGTGTGCTACCGAGAATCCAAACGCCATGGTCAGCGGGTTTCCGGCAGGGTCATGCCCGGTGTCCAGCCACTCGCCTCAAGGATCGCCTTCGGATCCTCCAGTTCGATGAGCTGCTTCAAAGCAGCCTTAGGATCATCCGATCCCGAATAGTATGCCTTTGCGATGCGATAGCCGACCCAGTAGCCTAGATCGTAGGGCTCAGCCGAACCAGGACGGTAGTTGTATACCCACTTCGACAGATCGGTGCTGTCCATATCACGGACGAATGCCGATTCGATGTCCGCCTCCTTGCCGTTCGTCCAGCGTGTCAGACCGGGATTTCCCACGCTGCCGGACGTCAACTCCGCAATCAACTCAGCCACGCCTTCCAGCAATGACACTCTAAGCACTGTGGCATTCGGGCTCCCCTCTTCGAAGTCTGAGCCGGGTTGCTGGATATGTCCGTATTCGTGCGCGATGACGTGGACAAAACGATCCTCGAGATCGGGGTTCATGAAGTCCGCGGCGCAGAGGGCTTCCAATCCAATGTACAGGCCATCGCGATCAGCGGTGCCAACGGGCTTCCCATGTCCTACTACGATGGCAACAGGCGGAAACCGCGCCTCCGGATAGAGATCTGCGAATGTCGCGAACGACGCAGCCAGTCGCGCCTTAACGCCGGGAAGCACTTCCATACAGGCTCTTGCCTTTTCATAGATCGCGGGATCCTTCGCAATGCGGCCGGCGATGCTCTGCGCAGTGACGCGGCGCAGCTTGGCGAACTCGACCAAGCTTGGCGTGGCTTTGGCCATATAGTCACGCTCAAGCTGCTTGGCCGTCGGTTTGCCGCCAGTGGCGGCGTATAGCTCGTAGAAGCGCGTGACGTCGTCGACGAGGATTTCCGGCCCCCTCGGTGGCTGGGCATGGGCACCGGCACTGATGACGATGGCTGCCAAGACAGAAAGAAAACGAATTTGTCGAATCATGGAGTGGTGTTCCTCAGAATTCGGCTACGATCGTGCCAACGCACACGGCGAGGCGATAGCGCCTAAAGTCATGCGTATGAGATGCACAGCTACGACATGCATGCGCCGGCTGCGGCACCCATGCACCCCTAGTGCGATGTAGGTTTCTGATCCTCGACAGCACCTTCGGTGTTGAAAAGCAAAACGACGCTGTTCGGGTCGAGACCATACTCTCGGCGCTTTTCTGGATTTGCAGCTGCCACCAGAAACCCGGCCAGCCCTGCGGCGCCGGACGGGGTTGATGCCAGTCCGGTGGTAGCGAGCGATGCGCTCGGCCCCGCTTGGAGCTCTACTTCGTCGACGAGCAGCGATCGCGCGCGATGTTCCAGCAGCACGTCCAGGGCCGGTGCAGAAGCAAGTCCACAGGACAACATTTCGGCCGTTGTTCCAAGCGAGCCCGCTATGCGTACCGGCCGTCCTTGCTGCAGTGCATGCGCAACACAGGCCGCATTGCGTGGCTCGACGACGACGATGCGGATGGGCGCCAGCCCATTGATCTGCAAACCTGTGGCGACGGCCGCTGCCAGCCCTCCCACGCCGGCCTGAATGAACGCATGGGTCGGACGGATATCGCCCTGGGACGCGAACTGCGCGGTGAGTTCCTCCGTCATCTGTCCATATCCCCTCATCACGTCCAGCACCACGGGATCTAGCGGGTCCGACGTGGTGTCCGGAATCAGCAGCCCATCTTCATGGCTCGCGGCCGTTCGGGCGGCCAGCACCGCATCGTCGTACGTGCCTTCGACCAGCACGACGCGACCACCGACAGTCCGGATTCGCTCGATACGTAACGGACTCGCGCATGCCGGCAGATAGACCGTGGCCGACACGCCCATATGCTGTGCGGCCGAGGCAACGGCCAAGCCATGATTGCCGTCGCTCGCACACACGAGGTGCGGCAAGGGCACGGCACCGTCGTTCGAGGAGAGGTAGGCGTCTGCGCGGCGCTTCATTGCCTTGAAGGCTGCGACCATGCCGCCGAGCACCTTGAAGTTCCCCAGCGGACGCTCAACTTCGTTCTTGATGAAGACCTTGGAGACGCCAGTGGCTTGTGCCAGTTCAGGAATTTCAAGTAGCGAGGTGGCCTGGTAGCCCTCCCAGAGATCGCCGGGATTCCAGTCGCGCTGCAGTGTCGAAGAGGATGTCGTTGTCATGCCACCAGTATGTCGACGCCTCCATATCGGTTCCGGGCGAAAACGCAGGGCACAGCGCGGTTTCCCGGCAATTGCGCGAGTAGGGTAGGGAAAATTCCGCGAAGACCTGCGCTCGTTCCAGCAGCGCCCGCTAGTCTTCTGGTTCGGCAGGGACCGGAATGGCCAGGCCACGCTTGACCAGGCTCAGGGCGACATTGGTGGTGAAGCGCTTGACGTTGGCATTCTCACCGACCATGCGCGCCATCAGCGCGTCGTAAGTTTCTGTGTCGGGCGCGGTGATCACCAGGATGAAGTCGGCCTCGCCCGTCACGTAGAACGCCTGCTGCACATGCGGCTGTCCCGCCAGCCAGGTCCTGAACTGCGCCAATAGTTCGGGACGCTCGCGCTCGACCTGGACGGCGACGATGAACGATGTCGGCCGTCCCACATGCTTCTGATCGACGATCGAAATGTCGCGAATGATGGCGCCGGACTCGCGCAGCCGACGAACGCGGCGCTGGACGGCCGATGGCGACAGGGCCACTTGCTCGGCAAGACGCTCGGCCGTCTGGGCCGCGTCCTCCTGGAGCAGATTGAGAATCTGGCGGTCGAAGCGATCCAGCGTCATTGTTGGATGATACGCCGCGCACTGCGCCGAAAAAAAGCGCAGGCGTGGCCGGAATCGCTGCGTAACGACGCAGGTCCGCACCTAGCATTCTCGCCTCCGATCAAGAGGTGATGATGGATTTACCCACGTTGCAGGATTTCATCGAGGACATATGGTCCTCGCACGTCATGCCCGCGCTCATGACCTATATGGCCGTTCCCTGCGAGTCGCCGGCTTTCGACCCCGCTTGGGAGGCAAACGGCCACATGGACCGGGCTGTCGAGCTCATGGTCGCTTGGTCGCGCGATCAACTGACGGCAATACCCGGCGCGAGCATCGAGGTCGTGCGACTGGACACGCGCACACCCGTGATCTTCATCGAGGTCCCCGGCGATACACGTGCTCCCGTGTTGATCTACGGCCACCTGGACAAGCAGCCGCCGATGGACGGCTGGACCCATGGCCGTTCGGCATGGGCGCCATCGCTGGAAGGCGATCGACTGTATGGACGAGGCGGTGCCGATGATGGCTATGCGCTCTTCAGCGCCATCACCGCCCTGCGCGCATTGCATGCGCAGGGCATCGCGCTGCCACGCTGCACGATCCTGATCGAAGCCTGCGAGGAGTCCGGCAGTGCGGATCTCCCCTTCTATGTCGCGCATCTGGCTGATCGCATCGGCACGCCCGAATTGGTCGTCGCGCTCGACGCTGGTTGCGGCAACTACGACCAGCTCTGGCTCACGACGTCCTTGCGTGGGCAGGTGGCCGGCACCTTGACGGTCCGCGTCCTGGACGAAGGCATCCACTCGGGCGACGGGTCGGGCGTGGTGCCGTCGAGCTTCCGCGTCGCCCGCCGACTGCTGTCCCGGCTCGAATGCGAGGACAGCGGCGAGGTGACCGAGACATTCCACGCACCCATCCCGGCCCAGAACCGCCTGCAAGCCGAGCGCGCCGCACAGGCACTGGGGACCAGCTTCTACGAGCAACTTCCCCTGGCGCACGGCGTCCGTCCGGTCTCGGAGGAGGTTGCCGAGCTGATCCTCAATCGTGCCTGGCGTCCCCAACTGGCCGTCATCGGGATCGATGGCCTGCCAGCAGTTGCGCACGCCGCTGCCGTCACCCAGCCCAGCACGAGCCTGAAGATCGGCCTGCGCTTGCCTCCTACCGTGGATCCGCTGGCCGCGACCGAGGCACTCAAGATGCTGCTCGAAACGGATCCTCCTTACGGCGCGCACGCCGTTTTCCAGCCCCAACTGCAATCGAAAGGTTGGGTGGCACCTCCCCTGTCGGCTTGGCTGGAACGCAGCGTGCAAGAAGCGTCGATAGCCGCTTTCGGTGCGCCGCCGGCGTCGATAGGAGGCGGCGGCATTCCGTTTCTTTCCATGCTGGGCGAGCGCTTTCCGCATGCGCAGTTCATCGTGACCGGCGTGCTGGGTCCCCAGTCCAATGCCCATGGGCCCAATGAGTTCCTGCATGTCCCGACCGCGATCCGGCTGACCCTCGCCATGGCTCTCGTGTTGCGCGATACGCAGCGACATGCCGCATCGTCGGCCCACGCGCTTCCTTACCAACCGGACCATCAGCCATGACCATGAAACTGCTTTACCAGACTCACTCCCCGTATGCCCGCAAGACGCTCGTTTTCGCTCACGAGGCCGGCATCGCGGCCGCGCTTGAAGTCATTCACCAGGAAACCAGCCCGACGGTGAAGAACCCAGAGGTCTTTGCACGCAATCCCTTGGGCAAGGTGCCGGTGTTGTTGCGCACCGGTGCCGATGCAATCTTCGACTCGGACGTGATCTGCGCCTACTTCGACACGTTGCATGCGGGACCGCGTCTGATCCCGCAGGAGGGCGAGCCCCGCTGGCGCGCGCTGCGCCTCCAGGCCGCCGCCCAAGGGTTGTGCGACGCCGGCATCGCGCTGCGCTGGGAGACGGTGCGACGACCCGCCGAGTTGCGATATCCGCCGCTGCGCGACGGCTACACGGAGAAGCTTCGGACCACCTACGACTGGCTTGAGCAGGAAATCGACGGGAACGAGTCTGTCCATGTGGGTCATATCGGGTTGGCGACTGCGTTGAGCTGGATCGCGTTCCGCGACCTTCCGGACTTCCGTGAAGGGCATCCCCGGTTGGCCGCCTGGTTCGACGCCTTCGAGGCACGCGAGTCCATGCGGAAGACGCCGTTGTCCGGTGAGACCCATGACTAGCTTCACCATCTTCCGCAGGCGCAGGTATCTGCTACGAAGCGCGTTGTACGAGGCCCCCGCTAGGTCACATCCCTGAAGCACTCGACGAGAAACTCCACCGTCGCACGCACGGCGGGCAACTGGCCCCGCCGATGCGGCATCACCAGCGACGTCGTCACGGTGCCGGCGTTCCATTCCGGCAGCACATGCGTCAGTTGCGAAGCGGCGATCGCATCACGACACATTCGCTCGGGCAGGCAGACGACGCCTAGCCCCGCGATGGCGGCTGCGATGAGCACCACGGATTCGTTCGCCACCATCGCCTGTCGCGGGGAGGCATCCGCGCGTTGGCCGTGTGCGCCGGACAGCCGCCACGCACCTGCGGAGGGCGCCGTGAGCAGGCCCAGATGATCCTGTAGCTCCGCAGGCGACTGCGGCATCCCATGCTGATCGATGTAACCGGGTGCGGCGACCAGGATGATCGGTTCGACCATCAGCTGCCGCTGTACCAATCCCGAATCCGGAAGCGGCGCGAAATGGCTGCGCACGGCGATGTCCACGCCTTCCTGCAGGACGTCGACGAAGCGGTCGTTGACGTCGAGTTCCACCTGCACCTTCGGATACGCACGCACCAGGCGCGGCAGGTGCGCAGCGAGATCGCCCTGCGCGACCGGGACCGATGCACTGATGCGCACCGTGCCGCTGGGTTCGGACTGGCGCCGGCGGACGATGGCCTCGGCGGCTTCGGCTTCGATCAGCGCGGCGCGTGCATGCTCATAGAAGTCCCGCCCGAGCTCGGTCAGGGTGAAGCTTCGCGAGGTGCGGTGGATCAGGCGCGTCGACAGCGCGTCCTCGAGCTCGGCCACGCGTTTGCTGATCGTCGACTTGGGAAGGCCAAGCCGGCGCGAGGCGGCGGCAAAGCCGCCGTGTTCGACCGCAGCGGCGAAGAGCACCAGGTCGTTGAGGTTGATCATGCCCGTCGATCAAGGGCCACAAATGTGGACGATAAGTCCATTATTCGGCTACTACACAGCCAAAGTCCATGAAATTATCTTGTCTGGGACGACCACGGTCGCCGATCAATCTCCCCTACAAGGATCCATGCGATGAAGATTCCCCATGACAACGACCTTCCCACGCTCTTCTACGGGGTGCCCTCGGGATGCTCGTTCGGTTCCATCGTCGCCCTGGAGTGGCTCGGCCGGCCCTACCAGCTCTGCCGCATCGAGATGCCCGACGTCGTCAGCAGTGATGCCTACAAGCGCATCAACGCCGTCGGCGAAACGCCGACGATGCGTACCGCGGCAGGCGACTTCATCAGCGAGAGTCTTGCCATCCTCAACCACATCGGCGCACTGGACCTGGACCGCGCGCTCACCTTCACGCAGGGGACGCCGGCGTTCGACCGGCTCAACCAGGTGCTGGCCTACCTCAACACCAGCTTCTTCGATGCGTACGCACCCTTCTGGTACGCCCTCGAGCATGATCTTGAGGCCACGGAGAAGAAGGCGCTGACCCACTACGGCCAAGCCAAGGTACTCAAGGCGCATGCCGACCTTGAAGCCATGCTCGGCGATCAGCCTTGGTTGCTGGGCGGACACCGCACACTCGCCGATGCCTATTTCATTGGGATTGCGCGCTGGAACGAGTACCACCAGGTCGTCGACCGCCGCGACTATCCGAACCTGCAGCGCTTGTACGGCCAATTGGAAGCCGACCCGGCTGTCGTCTTCGCCCACGCGATCGAACAGCGGGAGTCTGCAAACAGTGCAGGCGGTTTCATGGGAGAAATTTCGCTCGATGAAGTGTTAGAGAAGCGTGGTACGCCCCCGATTCCGTAGACACCTGATAGTGTCTTTTGAGGATCGGAGGATCTATGGCGAGCAAGCGATTCACAGACGAGTTCAAGGCCGAGGCGGTCAAGCAGGTCAGCGAGCGTGGTTACCCAGTCACTGAAGTGGCCGAGCGGCTTGGCGTGTCATCGCACAGCCTCTACGGTTGGCTTCGTGAGCGCGGGATCAGTCGCGAAGTGCGCAAAGCCAAGAAGAGCGTTGACCTGGTTCAGGAGAACGCCCGGCTGCGTGCCGAGCTGCGTCGCGCCGAAGAGGAGCGCGACATCTTAAAAAAGGCCGCCGCGTACTTTGCCAAGGGGTAAGGGCAAGGTACGCCTTCATGCAGGCCCATCAGCAGCAGTTTCGGGTTGTGACGATGTGCCGGGTGCTCAAGGTAGAGCGCAGCGGTTACTACGCATGGCTGAAGTGTCCGCAGTCGGCACGTGCCAAAGACGATGCGCGCCTGTTGGCGTACATCGAGGAGTCTTACCTGGCCTCCGGCGGCGTGTACGGCAGTCGTAATGTGCACCGCGATCTGACCGAAGCCGGCGAACGTATTGGTCGCAAGCGGGTGGAGCGATTGATGCGACAGAAGGGACTGCGCTCGGTGCGCTCTCCGCTGCGTCGCAGATACAAGGGCGGTAAGCCTGCAGTCGTGGCGCCCAATCGCTTGCAACGACAGTTCACGGTCAAGCAACCCGACCTTGCCTGGGTCACCGACATCACTTACCTGCGCACCGCCGAAGGTTGGTTGTATCTGGCCGTGGTGATCGACCTCTACTCGCGCGCGGTCATTGGTTGGTCGATGAAGTCCAGCTTGGCGCGCGAACTGGCGATGGACGCACTGTTGATGGCCATCTGGCGCCGCCGCCCCACTTCGGAGGTCGTCATTCACTCCGACCAGGGCGTGCAATACGGCAGCGACGACTGGCGTCGCTTTTGCCGCGAGCACGGCTTGGAAGTCAGCATGAGTCGTCGTGGCAACTGCTGGGACAACTCAGTGGCTGAGTCCTTCTTCAGCAGCCTGAAGAAGGAGCGCGTACGTGGCAGGGTGTATAGCAGTCGCGAAGAAGCACGCAGCGACGTGTTCGATTACATCGAGGTTTTCTACAATCGACAGCGCCGCCATGGACATCTGGGAGGCCTTGCGCCAATGATGTTTGAGGCGGCTAACTCAAAACAAAGCCCCTAACCGTCTACGAAAGCGGGGGCGTACCAGTCAGAACAGAATGCATCTAGACGCATCGTTCAGTTAGTGGCTTCCGAAGCCGTCGGGGGTTCGAATCCCTCCGGGCGCGCCATTCTTCCACTTGTTCCCCGTCGGGATTCCCGGCCCGTCCGCAACGCGGACGGGCGTGCGACGATGCGCGAACCAATGGTTCGCAAGCGCATCGGCTTACCCCTCCGGGCGCGCCATTCTTCCACTTGTTCCCCGTCGGGATTCCCGGCCCGTCCGCAACGCGGACGGGCGTGCGACGATGCGCGAACCAGTGGTTCGCAAGCGCATCGGCTTACCCCTCCGGGCGCGCCATTCTTCCACTTGTTCCCCGTCGGGATTCCCGGCCCGTCCGCAACGCGGACGAGCGTGCGACGGTGCACGAACCCGCTTGCTCCTCCCGCCCTCGGCATCCACCACGAAGCGAAGCTCAGCTGGCAGCGCCCCTTCGGAGAAAGTTCCGGAAACCCATGCGCGGGAGAAATCGGCAGTCGCCGCCGGCATCTCCCTTCCGTCCGTCCAGAATCGTGGCATGCCCTCAGGGCTCGCCAGGCGGGGACTGCTGTTGCCTCACGTACTTCATCAGCGTCACGAAGGTCTCGACCCAGTACACGTCGCGATGTGCCGCCAGGTAGGCCAACAGTTCCTCATGGGCCTGGTTCGAGACGGCCAGGTAATCGCCGCCGATGCCGTGGAAGGTGAAGTTGACCATCGTGCCCCGGCGCGCGGCCTCTTCCACCTGCGCGATCAGCTGCCGGCCGCTGGCCTCGACCGGCGCCCCGACGGTGACGGCATGGGGGTCGAGCGTCCGCATGTCGGGGGTCACCGCGCCTTCGCCGCGCTTGATCGCCACGAAGGCATCCTTCACCGCATCGACATAGTCCTCGCCGCCGGCCATGGCCTCGCCGCAAGGCACGGTGAAGGTGCGTTCGCGCTTCCCGTCGATCGCGGTCAGCATGACGTTGGCCAGCAGCACCTGCTCCTTCATCGCCGCCGCCGCGGTCGTATCCAGGTCCCGCTGCGGTTCCACCCAGTCGCGTCCTTCCACCGAGCCGGAACACTGGTGGAACAGCGTGTGGTTTCCCAGTTCGTGGCCGTTGCGCGCGGCAGCGCGCCATTCTTCCAGCCGCAGGCGCACCGGTTCGCGCGACAACTGCAGGTAGAAGCTCCCCTTGAACCCATGCCTGTCCAGCGCCGGGATGGCGTTGTCCAACTGCGAGTCCAGCGCGTCGTCGTAGGCGAGGCTGACCGCGGCCTTTTTCCCGTCCGGCCATGCGAGCGCACCGCCCGGCCCGGCCCATGCCGGCAACGACGGCAGAAGCAATACGGCAAGCAGAAGCGTTGTGCACCGTTTCATCGTTTCCTCCCACTGCCTCGGCCCGGGGTAGCCCCTGGCACACGATGCGAAAGACCGCGGCGCTGCCAGGGCGGAAGCCGGCGCTCCGTCAGCTCCATGGATGGCCGGCACTACAATCCACAGGTTCCGGCCGGTACTTGTCGACATCCGCCAGCGCACCGGGATGATCGCGCCGATCAGTGCGCGACCGCGCCGCAATCGAATGCCTCCGCCTCGGCTGCCGCGCCCGCGACCACGCGGATGTTGGTGGATGCCGCGGCGAACGGCGCATCGGCCGTGATGCCGAAGGGCACGTCGATGTCTCCCGGGTCCACGCCGCGGTTGGCGAAGCAGGCCCGCGGCACCTTGAGCACACGCTTCCGCCCCGGTGCCAGCGCTGCGGTCAGGCAGCTGCACAGAGCCATCATGCCAGGAGCTTCCACGTGCATCTCCATCGTTTTCGAAATCGATCATCGGACGCCATGCCTTCCCCGCCGGCACGGCAGTTCCGGCAACGGATGCAGGCCCCACGTACGGCAACTGGACCAGCGCATCGCGTCGACACTGCGTGTGACAGCGTTGTCATATGATTCCCGCAAAAGTATGTCAACAATCGGACTCGCCACGTGCCGTTTTGCCATGCAGATACGAGCGGAAACCCCATCGTGCGCCACCGCGCATGCATCCCCGTGCTGCCCCGCAGCACGCATGAGCGCGGATCGGCAACACCCTATCGGCGGAATTTCCGCAGGCGTCGCGGCATCGCACGGCGAACGCGACCGACGATCCGGGAGCCCGTCGCGTCTCTGTCCGCGTTCTCCTGCCGTCCACATGGGTGACGTTGCGCAGCAACCCGACGTGACGGCGGTATCGCCTGCCTGCATGGACAGGCGCATACCGTCGACCGCGGGTACACAGCTGCATGGCGCACTGGCAGAATTGTCCCTACAAACCCGGCCGCCTTATGGCTGGCCCACTTCGGAGCGGGATCTGGATCATGCGTAGCCGTATCGAGGATGTAGCCGCCGCTGCGGGCGTGTCCATGAAAACCGTTTCCCGGGTTCTCAACAACGAACCGAACGTGCGCAGCGAGACCCGCGACCGGGTGATGCAGGCGGTCGAACTGCTGCAGTACAAACCCAACCTCTCCGCCCGCAGCCTGGCCGGCCAGCGCTCGTACGCGGTGGCGCTGGTCTACAACAATCCCTCGCGCAACTACCTGATGGAAATCCAGGGCGGCATGCTCGAGGCCTGCCACGCCAACCACTACAACCTGATCCTGGGGCCGGTCGGTTCGGGCAAGCACACCGCGGGCGACATCAAGGGACTGTTCGAGAATTTCGGGCCCGATGGCGTGGTGCTGATCCCGCCGCTGACCGACGACGGCGTCGTGCTGTCCTACCTGGAAGAGCGCGGCGTCCCGTTCGCCTGCATCGCGCCGCGCGACCCGCGCGGGCGCATCGGCGTGATGATGGACGAGACCAGCGCGGTGCTGGAACTCATGGCGGGACTGATCGAACTGGGGCACCGGCGCATCGGCCACATCAAGGGGCCGCGCGCGCACGGCGCCTGCCAGTGGCGCCACGCCGGTTATCGCGAGGCGCTGCGCAAGGCGGGCATCGCCTACGATCCGCAACTGGTGGCATCCGGCCAGTTCTCGTTCGAATCGGGCATGGCCGGCGCCAATGCGCTGCTCGACCTCCCCGACCCGCCGACCGCCATCTTCGCCGCCAACGACGACATGGCCGCCGGCGTGATCCGCGCCGCCGGCGAGCGCGGCATCGCCGTCCCGCGGCAGCTTTCCGTCTGCGGTTTCGACGACACTCCCATCGCCCGCCACATCTATCCCGCGCTGACCACGGTGCGCCAGCCGACCGCGGAAATGGGCCGGCTGGCCACGCTGGAACTGCTCGAGCGGATCCGCAGTCCCGGGGCCGGGCGCATGGTCCGCGTCGAGCACACGCTGCTGTTCCGCGAATCCACCCGCCCGCCGCGCAGGCGCTAGCTGTGATCTCTCAGTAGGTTGTTCATCCGGGGCATCTCTGGAAGATGGAGGTTGCGAAGCCAACCCAGCCCCCAGGAGCCCCGGATGAACCTGCATAAACATGCCCGTCTTACGC
>NZ_JAPCHY010000025.1 GCF_026107455.2 Xanthomonas chitinilytica
CTGCTGGACCAGGGCCAGGCAGGCGACAACGCCGGTCTGCTGCTGCGCGGCACCAAGCGTGACGACGTGGAGCGCGGCCAGGTGCTGGCCAAGCCGGGTTCGATCACCCCGCACACCGAATTCGACGCCGAAGTGTACGTGCTGTCGAAGGACGAGGGCGGCCGTCACACCCCGTTCTTCAAGGGCTACCGTCCGCAGTTCTACTTCCGCACCACCGACATCACCGGTGCGGTGCAGCTGCCGGAAGGTGTGGAGATGGTGATGCCGGGCGACAACGTGAAGATGTCGGTCACGCTGATCAACCCGGTGGCGATGGACGAAGGTCTGCGTTTCGCGATCCGCGAAGGCGGCCGCACCGTCGGCGCCGGCGTGGTCTCCAAGATCATCAAGTAATAGCCTGCAGTGCCGGCGGTTCGCGCCGCCGGTCGCGCGAATGGCGGGCCGGGAACCTCGGTCCGCCTTCGCCGTCTAAGGGAAGTGCATTAGCCAAGTCATACGCCAGTAGCTCAATTGGCAGAGCAGCGGTCTCCAAAACCGCAGGTTGGGGGTTCGAGTCCCTCCTGGCGTGCCACTTGCCACTCTCTATCCAGTGACCTTGGTCGCATCAGCAGCAAGAGTCGGATGAACAGCAAGATCGAACATTCCAAAGACGCCTCCTCGGGTGGCGATATCGTCAAGTACGTAGTTGCTGCGTTGCTGGTGCTGGCGGGTCTGTTCGTCTGGTTCTGGTTCTCCGCACCCGAGCGCGCGGCCCAGCTGGGCGCATGGGGCTCGCAGCTGCGCGGGTTGGCGGTGGTCGTCGGCCTGGTGGCCGGTGGCGCGGTATTCATGCTGAGCGGCAAGGGGCGCGATACCCGCGAATTCCTGTCCGAGTCGCGGTTCGAGTTGCGCAAGGTGGTCTGGCCGACGCGGCAGGAAGCGATCCGCACCACCTGGGTGGTGATCGTGGTCGTGATCATCCTGAGTCTGCTGCTGGGTGGATTCGACTTCGTCATCTCGAAACTTACCCAGTGGTTCCTGGGGCGTTGAGGAGAAAGCAGTGAAGCGTTGGTACGTCGTCCACGCCTATTCGGGCTTCGAGAAGTCGGTTGCGCAGGCATTGCGCGACCGCATTGTGCGTGACGAGATGCAGGAGCGTTTCGGCGACGTGCTGGTTCCCACCGAGGAAGTGGTGGAGATGCGCTCCGGCCAGAAGCGCCGTTCCGAGCGCAAGTTCTTCCCGGGTTACGTGCTGGTCCAGATCGAGACCCACGAGGAAGCCGGCATTCCGCGCATCGACAACGAAAGCTGGCACCTGGTCAAGGAAACCCCGAAGGTGATGGGTTTCATCGGCGGCACCGCCGACCGTCCGTTGCCGATCCGCGACGACGAGGCCGCGGCCATCCTGGACCGCGTCCAGGAGGGGGTCGAGAAGCCGCGTCCGAAGGTGCTGTTCGAGCCGGGCCAGATGGTCCGCGTCACCGACGGCCCGTTCAACGACTTCAATGGCGTCGTCGAGGAAGTCAACTACGAGAAGAGCCGCGTGCGCGTGGCGGTGTTGATCTTCGGCCGCTCCACCCCGGTGGAGCTGGAATTCGGGCAGGTCGAGAAGGCCTGATCCACGCGCCCCGCCGCATTCAGGCGGGGCGATCAAATCCTGATATACTGCGCGGCTCCCTGCCAGGGTGCCTGGCAGGAAAGACGGCCGCCGCGAGGTGGCCTTCTGCATGATTTCGAAAACGCGATGCCGGGACGCGTGATTCCCGGTCCGATGGGGAGCCTGTTGTCGCAAGGCGCTAGCACCCGGAGAGCACACTCATGGCAAAGAAAGTTGTCGGTTACATCAAGCTGCAGGTGAAGGCCGGTCAGGCCAACCCCTCGCCGCCGGTCGGTCCTGCGCTGGGTCAGCGCGGCCTGAACATCATGGAATTCTGCAAGGCGTTCAACGCCGCCACGCAGAAGCTGGAGCCGGGTCTGCCGGTGCCGGTCATCATCACGGCCTATTCGGACCGTACCTTCACCTTCATCACCAAGAGCACCCCGGCTGCCGTGCTGCTCAAGAAGGCTGCGGGCGTGACCTCGGGCTCCAAGCGCCCGAACACCGAGAAGGTGGGCAAGGTCACCCGCAAGCAGCTGGAAGAGATCGCCAAGGCCAAGGAAGCGGACCTGACGGCCGCCGACCTGGAAGCCGCGGTGCGTACGATTGCGGGTTCGGCCCGCAGCATGGGCCTGACGGTGGAGGGTTAAGAAGATGGCACAGACCAAGCGTGAGAAGGCCATCAAGGCCGCCGTCGTTCCGGGCAAGGCGTATGCCTTCGAGGACGCGATCAACATCCTGAAGACCGCCACCAAGGCCAAGTTCGTCGAGTCGATCGACGTGGCCGTGCGCCTGGGCGTGGATGCCAAGAAGTCCGACCAGCAGGTGCGCGGTTCCACCGTGCTGCCGGCCGGTACCGGCAAGTCGGTCCGCGTGGCGGTGTTCGCCCCGGCCGGCGCCAAGGCCGACGAGGCCCTGGCCGCCGGCGCCGAAGCCGTCGGCATGGACGACCTGGCCGAGAAGATGCAGGCCGGCGACCTGAACTACGACGTGGTCATCGCCACCCCGGACGCCATGCGCGTCGTCGGCAAGCTGGGTACCGTGCTGGGTCCGCGCGGCCTGATGCCGAACCCGAAGGTCGGCACCGTCTCCCCGAACCCGGGCGAGGCCGTGAAGAACGCCAAGTCGGGCCAGGTCCGCTACCGCACCGACAAGGCCGGCATCATCCACTGCACCATCGGCAAGGCCAGCTTCGACGACGAAGCGCTGAAGTCGAACCTGCAGGCGCTGCTGCTGGACCTGATCAAGGCCAAGCCGGCCACCTCGAAGGGCACCTACCTGCAGAAGGTTTCGGTCAGCTCGACGATGGGCCCGGGCGTGACCGTCGATCAGTCCTCGCTGACCCTGAAGTAATCGTTTCAAGCGGGCGCGGCGCCTTGGTGCCGTGCCCGTCATTTTGAAGGCGTCGCGCAGGTTCGCCCGCGCGATAGCCGTCAAAGACCGCAGGCGCGGTCTGCGCATACCGGCGACGGGCAGGGAAGCTCGATCTGGCAAGGAGTCGCCGCCGGTACAGCGGGATCGCTTAATCGGTTCCCCCGGGAATCAACCTGCGTAGATGGTGCCGCCCTTCTGGAGTTTTTCTGGTTCACGCACGTCTGGGTTTTCCCGGGTTGGCACACTCCAGGTCTAGAACGGCCACCACCGGAACATCGCCCCGATGTTCCCGGCGTCCAGGATGGATGCCGCCCAGGACCGCACACGGCAGGAGCCGTAAGCGGAGTTCAATCGGAGGAGTGCAATGGCTCTCAATCTGTCCCAGAAGCAAGAAGTTGTCGCCGAACTGGCAGACGTCGCCGCCAAGGCCCACTCCTTGATCGCAGCTGAATACGCTGGCACCACGGTCGCCCAAATGACCGCGATGCGCAAGCAGGCCCGCGAAACCGGCGTTTTCTTGAAGGTTGTCAAGAACACGCTGGCCTCGCGCGCCGTGGAAGGTACCGAGTACGAGTGCGCCAAAGACGCGCTGGTCGGTCCTCTGCTTTACGCGTTTTCGATGGAGGAGCCCGGCGCCGCCGGTCGCCTGATCAAGGATTTCGCCAAGGGTAACGACAAGCTGCAGGCGAAGGTCGTGGCCATCGGCGGGGAAGTTTTCCCGGCCAGCCACGTCGACGTGCTGGCGTCGCTGCCGACCCGCGATCAGGCCCTGGCCATGCTGGCCCGCGTCCTGACCGAGCCGGTCACGATGTTCGCGCGCGCCGTCAAGGCTGTTGGCGAGAAGCAGGAAGGTGGCGCGGCTGCTGAAGCTGCCGAACCGGCCGCTGAAACCGCCTAAGTTCGACGTTCCAGTGGTTCCGCGAGGAACCCCAACCAAGAAAATCATCCAAAGGTAATCAAAATGTCCCTTACCAACGAACAGATCGTCGACGCCATCGCCGAAAAGTCCCTGATGGAAGTGATGGAGCTGGTCAAGGCCATCGAAGAGAAGTTCGGCGTCTCCGCCGCTGCTCCGGTCGCCGTGGCTGCCGCCGCTGGCCCGGCTGCCGCTGTCGAAGAGCAGACCGAGTTCAACATCATCCTGAAGGATGCCGGCGCCAAGAAGGTCGAGGTCATCAAGGCCGTTCGCGCCATCACCGGCCTGGGCCTGAAGGAAGCGAAGGATCTGGCCGAAGCCGGTGGCGTCGTGAAGGAAGGCGCTTCGAAGGAAGACGCCGAGAAGATGAAGAAGGACCTGGAAGCTGCTGGCGCGACTGTCGAAGTCAAGTAAGCAGACCCTTGCGTCGCCATCGAATCACGGCGATGCAGCCAAGGCTGGGGGCGTAAGCCCCCGGCCTTTGGCCGTTTCAAGCCGCAAGCGGATTGCGGACGTTGTCAGCCAAGCGCGCCAGCCATCGAAGGCGGGAAACGCGGGGCAGTCCAACTCCGGATCCAAGCGAGTTGGCAGTTGGAAGTAGCGGGAGAAGGCGTGCTGGTGCCGGCAATACCAGCGACTTCCAACTGACAATTTCATGTTCCTTTCGGGTCGCGGACGCGCGGCCCGCACAGCCAAGGCGGAAGACCCCATGACGTCATATTCGTTCACCGAAAAAAAGCGTATCCGCAAGGATTTCGGCAAGCAGCGCTCGATCCTCGAAGTGCCGTTCCTGCTCGCCATCCAGGTGGATTCCTACCGCGAGTTCCTGCAGGAAAACGTCGATCCGGCCAAGCGCGCCGATCACGGCCTGCACGCGGCCCTGAAGTCGGTGTTCCCGATTTCCAGCTATAGCGGCAACGCAGCGCTGGAGTACGTCGGCTACAAGCTCGGCGAGCCCGTGTTCGACGAGCGCGAGTGCCGCCAGCGTGGCATGAGCTACGGCGCGCCGCTGCGCGTGACCGTGCGCCTGGTGATCTACGACCGCGAGTCGTCGACCAAGGCGATCAAGTACGTGAAGGAGCAGGAGGTCTACCTCGGCGAAATCCCGCTGATGACCGACAACGGCACCTTCATCGTCAACGGTACCGAGCGCGTCATCGTGTCGCAGCTGCACCGTTCGCCGGGCGTGTTCTTCGACCACGACCGCGGCAAGACCCACAGCTCGGGCAAGCTGCTGTACAGCGCCCGCATCATTCCCTACCGCGGCTCCTGGCTGGACTTCGAGTTCGACCCGAAGGACGCGCTGTTCACCCGTATCGACCGTCGCCGCAAGCTGCCGGTGTCGATCCTGCTGCGTGCGCTGGGCTACAGCAACGAAGAGATGCTGGCCGAGTTCTTCGAGATCAACACCTTCCACATCAACCCCGACGAGGGCGTGCAGCTGGAACTGGTGGCCGAGCGTCTGCGCGGCGAGACCCTGAACTTCGACCTGGCCGATGGCGACAAGGTCATCGTCGAGGCCGGCAAGCGCATCACCGCGCGCCACGTCAAGCAGCTGGAAGCCTCGGGCATCGCCGCCCTGGCAGTGCCTGACGAGTACCTGGTCGGTCGCATCCTGTCGCACGACGTGGTCGACGCCAGCACCGGCGAACTGCTGGCCCAGGCCAACGACGAAATCACCGATGAGCAGCTGCAGGCCTTCCGCAAGGCCGGCGTGGATGCCGTGGGCACGCTGTGGGTCAACGACCTGGATCGCGGCCCCTACCTGTCCAACACCCTGCGCATCGACCCGACCAAGACCCAGCTCGAGGCGCTGGTCGAGATCTACCGCATGATGCGTCCGGGCGAGCCGCCGACCAAGGACGCCGCGCAGAACCTGTTCCACAACCTGTTCTTCACCTTCGAGCGCTACGACCTGTCCACGGTCGGCCGCATGAAGTTCAACCGTCGCGTCGGCCGCAAGGAAGTCACCGGCGAAGCGGTGCTGTACGACCGCAAGTACTACGGCGAGCGCAACGACGAGGAGTCCAAGCGCCTGGTCGCCGAGCACGGCGACAGCTCCGACATCCTGGACGTGATCAAGGTCCTGACCGAGATCCGCAACGGCCGCGGCGTGGTCGACGACATCGACCACCTGGGCAACCGTCGCGTGCGTTCGGTCGGCGAAATGGCCGAGAACGTGTTCCGCGTGGGCCTGGTCCGCGTCGAGCGCGCGGTCAAGGAAAGGCTGTCCATGGCCGAGTCCGAGGGCCTGACCCCGCAGGAACTGATCAATGCCAAGCCGGTCGCCGCTGCCATCAAGGAGTTCTTCGGCTCCTCGCAGCTGTCGCAGTTCATGGACCAGAACAACCCGCTGTCGGAAGTGACCCACAAGCGCCGCGTCTCGGCCCTGGGCCCGGGCGGCCTGACCCGCGAACGCGCCGGCTTCGAAGTGCGCGACGTGCACCCGACCCATTACGGCCGCGTCTGCACCATCGAAACCCCGGAAGGCCCGAACATCGGCCTGATCAACTCGCTGGCGGTGTTCGCCCGCACCAACCAGTACGGCTTCCTGGAGACGCCGTACCGCAAGGTCGTGGACGGCAAGGTCACCGACGACGTCGAGTACCTGTCGGCGATCGAGGAGAACGAGTACGTCATCGCCCAGGCCAACGCGCTGACCGATGCCAAGAACATGCTCACCGAGCAGTTCGTGCCGTGCCGTTACCAGGGCGAGTCGCTGCTCAAGCCGCCGGCCGAAGTGCACTTCATGGACGTCTCGCCGATGCAGACCGTGTCCATCGCGGCTGCGCTGGTGCCGTTCCTGGAGCACGATGACGCCAACCGCGCGTTGATGGGCGCCAACATGCAGCGCCAGGCGGTGCCGACCCTGCGCGCGCAGAAGCCGCTGGTGGGTACCGGCATCGAGCGCGCCGTGGCACGCGACTCGGGCGTGACCGTGAACGCCCGCCGCGGCGGCGAGATCGTGCAGATCGACGCCGGCCGCATCGTGGTCAAGGTCAACGAGGAGGAGATCGTCGGTGCCACCGATGCCGGCGTCGACATCTACAACCTGATCAAGTACACCCGTTCCAACCAAAACACCTGCATCAACCAGCGTCCGCTGGTGAACGTGGGCGACGTGATCGCGCGTGGCGACGTGCTGGCCGACGGTCCCTCGACCGACATCGGCGAGCTGGCCCTGGGCCAGAACATGCTGATCGCGTTCATGCCGTGGAACGGCTACAACTTCGAGGACTCCATCCTGCTCTCCGAGCGCGTGGTGGAAGAGGATCGCTACACCACGATCCACATCGAGGAGCTGACCTGCGTCGCCCGCGACACCAAGCTGGGGCCGGAGGAAATTTCCGCCGACATCCCCAACGTCTCCGAGCAGGCGCTGAACCGCCTGGACGAGAGCGGCGTGGTCTACATCGGCGCCGAGGTGCGCGCCGGCGACATCCTGGTCGGCAAGGTCACGCCGAAGGGCGAAAGCCAGCTGACCCCGGAAGAGAAGCTGCTGCGCGCGATCTTCGGCGAGAAGGCCTCCGACGTTAAGGACAGCTCGCTGCGCGTGCCGCCGGGCATGGACGGCACCGTCATCGACGTGCAGGTCTTCACCCGCGACGGCATCGAGAAGGACAAGCGCGCGCGCCAGATCGAGGAATCCGAGATCAAGCGCGTCAAGAAGGACTTCGACGACCAGTTCCGCATCCTGGAAGCGGCGATCTACGCGCGCCTGCGCTCGCAGATCGTCGGCAAGGTGGCCAACGGCGGTGCCGGCCTGAAGAAGGGCGACGTCATCACCGACGCCTACTTGGACGGCCTGAAGAAGGCCGACTGGTTCGTGCTGCGCATGAAGGACGAGGACGCCTCGGAAGCCATCGAGCGCGCGCAGAAGCAGATCCAGGTGCACGAGAAGGAATTCGAGCGCCGCTTCGCCGACAAGCGCGGCAAGATCACCCAGGGCGACGACCTCGCCCCGGGCGTGCTGAAGATGGTCAAGGTGTTCCTGGCGGTGAAGCGCCGCATCCAGCCGGGCGACAAGATGGCAGGCCGCCACGGTAACAAGGGTGTGGTCTCCAACGTGGTGCCGGTCGAGGACATGCCGTACATGGCCTCGGGCGAGACCGTGGACATCGTGCTGAACCCGCTGGGCGTGCCGTCGCGCATGAACATCGGCCAGATCCTGGAAGTGCACCTGGGCTGGGCGGCCAAGGGCCTGGGTCGCAAGATCCAGGCGATGCTGGAAGCCCAGACCGCGGTGGCCGAGCTGCGCAAGTTCCTCGACGACATCTACAACCACGACAGCGCCAACGCCGCCAACCGCGTCGACCTGACGCAGTTCAGCGACGAGGAACTGCTGCGGCTGGCCAAGAACCTGACCGACGGCGTGCCGATGGCCACCCCGGTGTTCGACGGTGCCAGCGAGGCCGAGATCAAGCGCATGCTGGAACTGGCCGAGCTGCCGAGCAGCGGCCAGACCCAGCTGTACGACGGTCGCACCGGCGAGGCCTTCGACCGCCACACCACGGTTGGCTACATGCACTACCTGAAGCTGAACCACCTGGTCGACGACAAGATGCACGCCCGTTCGACCGGTCCGTACTCGCTCGTCACCCAGCAGCCGCTGGGCGGCAAGGCGCAGTTCGGTGGCCAGCGCTTCGGTGAGATGGAAGTCTGGGCGCTGGAAGCCTACGGCGCGGCCTACACCCTGCAGGAAATGCTGACGGTGAAGTCCGACGACGTGCAGGGCCGCAACCAGATGTACAAGAACATCGTCGACGGTGAGCACGAGATGGTCGCGGGCATGCCGGAATCCTTCAACGTGTTGGTGAAGGAAATCCGCTCGCTGGCCATCAACATGGAACTGGAAGACAACTGATCGCGCAGGCGCCGGTGCGCAGATGCACCGGCGCCGCCAGCCGTTGACCGACAGCCCATCGACACGAATTCCTCCTCTCGGAGAACACCATGAAAGACCTGCTCAACCTCTTCAACCAGCAGCGCCAGACGCTGGATTTCGACGCGATCAAGATCGCGCTGGCCTCGCCGGACCTGATCCGTTCGTGGTCCTTCGGCGAAGTGAAGAAGCCGGAGACCATCAACTACCGCACCTTCAAGCCCGAGCGCGACGGCCTGTTCTGCGCCGCCATCTTCGGCCCGGTGAAGGACTACGAGTGCCTGTGCGGCAAGTACAAGCGCATGAAGCACCGCGGCGTCGTGTGCGAGAAGTGCGGCACCGAGGTGACCCTGGCCAAGGTGCGCCGCGAGCGCATGGGCCACATCGACCTGGCCTCGCCGGTGGCGCACATCTGGTTCCTCAAGTCGCTGCCCTCGCGCATCGGCCTGATGCTGGACATGACCCTGCGCGACATCGAGCGCGTGCTGTACTTCGAAGCCTACGTGGTGACCGAGCCGGGCCTGACCGCCCTGGAGCGCCGCCAGCTGCTGACCGAAGAGCAGTATCTGCAGGCTCGCCAGGAGCACGGCGACGACTTCGACGCCGCCATGGGCGCCGAGGCCGTGTACGAGCTGCTGCGCACCATCGACCTGCAGTCGGAAATGACCCGCCTGCGCGAGGAAATCGCCAGCACCGGTTCGGAAACCAAGCTCAAGCGACTGACCAAGCGCATCAAGCTGGTCGAGGCCTTCCTGGAGTCGGGCAACCGTCCGGAGTGGATGGTCATGACCGTGCTGCCGGTGCTGCCGCCGGACCTGCGCCCGCTGGTGCCGCTGGACGGCGGCCGCTTCGCGACCTCCGACCTGAACGACCTGTACCGCCGCGTCATCAACCGCAACAACCGCCTGCGCCGCCTGCTCGAGCTGAACGCGCCGGACATCATCGTGCGCAACGAAAAGCGCATGCTGCAGGAGTCGGTGGATGCGCTGCTGGACAACGGCCGTCGCGGCCGGGCCATCACCGGCACCAACAAGCGCCCGCTGAAGTCGCTGGCCGACATGATCAAGGGCAAGCAGGGCCGCTTCCGCCAGAACCTGCTGGGCAAGCGCGTCGACTACTCCGGCCGTTCGGTCATCGTGGTCGGCCCGTACCTGAAGCTGCACCAGTGCGGCCTGCCGAAGAAGATGGCGCTGGAGCTGTTCAAGCCGTTCGTGTTCGCCAAGCTGCAGCGCCGCGGCCTGGCCACCACCATCAAGGCCGCCAAGAAGCTGGTCGAGCGCGAAGAGGCGGAAGTCTGGGACATCCTGGAGGAAGTCATCCGCGAACACCCGGTGATGCTGAACCGTGCGCCGACCCTGCACCGCCTGGGCATCCAGGCGTTCGAGCCGGTGCTGATCGAAGGCAAGGCGATCCAGCTGCACCCGCTGGTCTGCACCGCGTTCAACGCCGACTTCGACGGTGACCAGATGGCCGTGCACGTGCCGCTGTCGCTGGAAGCGCAGCTGGAAGCGCGCGCGCTGATGATGTCCACCAACAACATCCTGTCGCCGGCCAACGGCGAGCCGATCATCGTGCCGTCGCAGGACGTGGTGCTGGGCCTGTACTACATGACCCGTGCCCTGGAGAACAAGAAGGGCGAGGGCATGGCCTTCGCCAACATCGCCGAGGTCAAGCGCGCCTACGACAACCGCGTGGTGGAACTGCACGCCAAGGTCAAGGTCCGCATCACCGAGGTGGTGACCGACGAGAACGGCGAAAAGCACAACAAGACCTCGATCGTGGACACCACGATCGGGCGTGCGCTGCTGGCCGAGATCCTGCCCGAAGGCCTGCCGTTCGCGCTGGCCAACGTCGAGCTGACCAAGAAGAACATCAGCCGCCTGATCAACTCCAGCTACCGGCAGCTCGGCCTGAAGGACACGGTCGTGTTCGCCGACAAGCTGATGTACACCGGCTTCGCCTACGCCACCCGCGCCGGCGTGTCGATCGGCATCGACGACATGCTGATCCCGGACGAGAAGAAGGGCATCCTCACCGAGGCCGAGGCCGAAGTGCTGGAAATCCAGGAGCAGTACCAGTCCGGCCTGGTCACCGCCGGCGAGCGCTACAACAAGGTGGTCGACATCTGGTCGCGCACCAACGAGCGCATCGCCAAGGCGATGATGGAAACCATCGGTACCGAGAAGGTGGTCAACGCCAAGGGCGAGACCATCGACCAGAAGTCGATGAACTCGCTGTACATCATGGCCGACTCCGGCGCGCGTGGTAGCCAGGCGCAGATCCGCCAGCTGGCCGGCATGCGCGGCCTGATGGCGCGTCCGGACGGCTCGATCATCGAGACGCCCATCAAGGCCAACTTCCGCGAAGGCCTGAACGTGCAGGAGTACTTCAACTCCACCCACGGCGCGCGCAAGGGTCTGGCCGATACCGCGCTGAAGACGGCGAACTCCGGTTACCTGACCCGTCGCCTGGTCGACGTGGCGCAGGACGTGGTGATCACCGAAGTCGATTGCGGCACCGTCGACGGCCTGACCATGACCCCGATCGTGGAAGGCGGCGACGTGGTCGAGCCGCTGAAGGACCGCGTGCTGGGCCGCGTCGTGGCCGAGGACGTGTTCCTGCCGGGCAACGACGAGGATCCGATCGTCACCCGCAACACCCTGCTCGACGAGCAGTGGGTGGCCAGGCTGGAAGAGGCCGGCGTGCAGTCGATCAAGGTGCGCTCCACCATCACCTGCGAATCGGCGTTCGGCGTCTGCTCGCGCTGCTACGGCCGCGACCTGGCCCGTGGCCACCTGGTCAACATCGGCGAAGCGGTCGGCGTCATCGCCGCGCAGTCGATCGGCGAGCCGGGCACCCAGCTGACCATGCGTACCTTCCACATCGGTGGTGCGGCCTCGCGTGCGGCGGCGGTGGACAACATCACCGTCAAGACCACCGGTTCGATCAAGTTCAACAACCTCAAGTCGGTCGAACACGCCAGCGGCAGCCTGGTCGCGGTGTCGCGTTCGGGCGAACTGTCGGTGCTCGATGGCCACGGCCGCGAGCGCGAGCGCTACAAGCTGCCGTACGGCGCCACCATCACCTCCAAGGACGGTGATGCGGTCAAGGCCGGCCAGTCGGTCGCCAACTGGGATCCGCACAACCACCCGATCGTGTCGGAAGTGGCCGGTTTCGTCCGCTTCATCGACTTCATCGACGGCGTCACCGTCATCGAGAAGACCGACGAGCTGACCGGCCTGGCCTCGCGCGAGATCACCGATCCCAAGCGTCGCGGCTCGCAGGCCAAGGACCTGCGCCCGATCGTGCGCATCGTCGACAAGAACGGCAACGACCTGTCGATCCCGGGTACCGACCTGCCGGCGCAGTACCTGCTGCCGCCGCGCTCGATCGTCAACCTGCAGGACGGCGCCCCGGTGGGCGTGGGCGACGTGGTCGCCAAGATCCCGCAGGAAGCGTCCAAGACCCGCGACATCACCGGCGGTCTGCCGCGCGTGGCCGACCTGTTCGAGGCGCGCAAGCCGAAGGATCCGGCGATCCTGGCCGAGCGTTCGGGCATCATCAGCTTCGGCAAGGACACCAAGGGCAAGCAGCGCCTGATCATCAAGGACACCGATGGTTCGGAGCACGAGGAGCTGATTCCGAAGTACCGCCAGGTGATCGTGTTCGAAGGCGAGCACGTGACCAAGGGCGAGACCATCGTGGACGGCGAGCCGAGCCCGCAGGACATCCTGCGCCTGAAGGGCATCGAGGACCTGGCCGCGTACCTGGTCAAGGAAATCCAGGACGTGTACCGCCTGCAGGGCGTGAAGATCAACGACAAGCACATCGAGGTCATCACCCGGCAGATGCTGCGCAAGGTCGAGATCACCGACCAGGGCGGCAGCAAGTTCCTGAATGGCGAGCAGGCCGAGCGCCAGCGCGTCATCGAGGAAAATGCCCGCCTGACCGTGCGCAACGAGCTGCCGGCCCGCTACGAGCCGGTGCTGCTGGGCATCACCAAGGCCTCGCTGGCGACCGAGTCGTTCATCTCCGCGGCCTCGTTCCAGGAGACCACCCGCGTGCTGACCGAAGCCGCCGTCCGCGGCACCTCGGACAACCTGCGCGGCCTGAAGGAAAACGTCATCGTCGGCCGCCTGATTCCGGCGGGTACCGGCCTGGCCTACCATTCCAAGCGCCGTCGCGGCGCCTCCGGCCTGACCGAGTCGGAGATCGAGACCCTGGCCGGTACGGCCGCGGTCGTCGAGACGGAGGTCGCGTCGCCCGAAGCTGAACAGGCTGCCGGCGGCGAGGAGTAAGACCCGGCCCGGCCGGCCCGTCCGCGGGCCGGTCGATCCAAGCGTACGGGGTACATGGAGGCCCCCCTGTAACGACCCGGGATCAGGGTCGGCCCGACGGGCGCGGTTGACTGCGCTGCAGCCGGGTTGCTACAATCGTCTGTCTCGGCAGGCCAAAATTTTGGCCTGCTTTCCATTTTCCGCATCTATGGCCTGTTTTCTCTTGGCCTCACTCAGAAGAACCTACTGATGGCGACGATCAACCAGCTGGTCCGCAAGCCGCGGCAAGCGACCACCTACAAGAGCGCCTCGCCGGCGCTGGACAAGTGCCCGCAGCGCCGCGGCGTCTGCACGCGCGTGTACACCACCACCCCGAAGAAGCCGAACTCGGCCCTGCGCAAGGTCGCCAAGGTGCGCCTGACCAACCAGGAAGAGGTCATCAGCTACATCGGTGGTGAAGGTCACAACCTGCAGGAGCACTCCGTGGTCCTGATCCGCGGCGGTCGTGTGAAGGACCTGCCGGGTGTGCGTTACCACACCGTGCGTGGTTCGCTGGACGCCGCCGGCGTCGCCAAGCGCCGCCAGGCTCGTTCCAAGTACGGCGCCAAGCGTCCGAAGGCCTAAGGAATAAATCATGTCCCGTAAAGGTAATACTCCGCAGCGTTCGGTCCTGCCGGATCCCAAGCACGGCAGCGAAACCATTGCCCGCTTCATCAACATGGTGATGCAGAGCGGCAAGAAGTCGGTTGCAGAGAAGATCGTCTATGGCGCCATGGACGTGATCAGCGAAAAGAACGGCAACGCGATCGAGCTGGTGCAGAAGGCTCTGGACAACGTCGCTCCGGCGGTGGAAGTCAAGTCCCGCCGTGTCGGCGGTGCCACCTACCAGGTGCCGGTCGAGGTGCGTTCCTCCCGTCGCATGGCGCTGGCGATGCGCTGGCTGATCGACTCGGCCCGCAAGCGTGGCGAGAACTCGATGCCGCGCAAGCTGGCCGCCGAATTGGTCGACGCTTCGGAAAGCCGTGGCGGCGCCATCAAGAAGCGTGAAGAAACTCACCGCATGGCGGAAGCGAACAAGGCGTTCGCCCACTACCGCTGGTGATTTTCCGGGCCTCGGCAACGAGGCCCTCGGCACCGAACCCGTGCCGCTCGTGGCGCCAGTTGCGCCACGCCAACCCGAAGGCCGCCGCAAGGCGGCATTCGGCCATCCGAATTCCGAGAAATTGAGAGGCTCCCCGTGGCCCGCACCACTCCTATCGAGCGTTACCGCAATTTCGGCATCATGGCCCACATCGATGCCGGCAAGACCACCACGTCCGAGCGCATCCTGTTCTACACCGGCGTCAGCCACAAGATCGGTGAAGTGCACGATGGCGCCGCCACCATGGACTGGATGGAGCAGGAGCAGGAGCGTGGCATCACGATCCAGTCCGCTGCCACCACCGCGTTCTGGAAGGGCATGGACAAGTCGATGGAGGAGCACCGCTTCAACATCATCGACACCCCCGGGCACGTCGACTTCACCATCGAGGTCGAGCGTTCGCTGCGCGTGCTCGACGGCGCGGTGTTCGTGCTGTGCGCCGTCGGCGGCGTGCAGCCGCAGTCGGAGACCGTGTGGCGCCAGGCCAACAAGTACCACGTGCCGCGCATCGCGTTCGTCAACAAGATGGACCGCACCGGCGCCAACTTCGAGAAGGTCCGCGACCAGCTGAAGTCGCGCCTGGGCGCCGTGCCGGTGCCGATGCAGGTGCCGATCGGCGCCGAGGACGGCTTCGAGGGCGTGGTCGACCTGCTGAAGATGAAGGCCATCCATTGGGATTCGGCCACCCAGGGCACCACCTTCGAGTACCGCGACATCCCGGCCGACCTGGTCGAGAAGGCCAACGAGGCCCGCGCGTACATGGTCGAGTCGGCCGCCGAGGCCAACGAAGCCCTGATGGACAAGTACCTGGGCGGCGAAGAGCTGACCGAGGAAGAGATCATCGAGGCGCTGCGTATCCGTACGCTGGCGACCGAGATCGTGCCGATGTTCTGCGGCACCGCGTTCAAGAACAAGGGCGTGCAGGCCATGCTCGACGGCGTGGTGCGCCTGCTGCCGTCGCCGGTCGACGTGCCGGCGGTGCGTGGCGTCGACGTCGACGACGAGGAAAAGGAGCTGACCCGCGAGTCCAGCGACAAGGCCCCGTTCTCGGCGCTGGCGTTCAAGATCATGACCGACCCGTTCGTCGGTTCGCTGACCTTCTTCCGCGTCTACTCGGGCGTGCTCAATGCCGGCGACCAGGTGCTGAACTCGGTCAAGGGCAAGAAGGAGCGCATCGGCCGTCTGCTGCAGATGCATTCCAACGAGCGCAGCGAGATCAAGGAAGTCCGTGCCGGCGACATCGCCGCGGCGGTGGGCCTGAAGGACGTCACCACCGGTGACACCCTGTGCGCCACCGATTCGGCGATCATCCTGGAGCGGATGACGTTCCCGGAGCCGGTGATCTCGATGGCGGTCGAGCCGAAGACCAAGTCCGACCAGGAAAAGATGGGTAACGCCCTGAGCCGTCTGGCGCAGGAAGACCCGTCGTTCCGCGTCAAGACCGACGAAGAGTCCGGCCAGACCATCATCTCGGGCATGGGCGAGCTGCACCTGGACATCATCGTTGACCGCATGAAGCGCGAGTTCAACGTCGAGGCCAACGTCGGCAAGCCGCAGGTGGCCTACCGCGAGACCATCCAGAAGTCGGACGTCAAGTCGGACTACAAGCACGCCAAGCAGTCCGGCGGCAAGGGCCAGTACGGCCACGTGGTGATCGAGCTGTCGCCGATGACCGAAGAGGACCGCAAGAACCCGGACGTGAAGGACGACTTCCTGTTCATCAACGAGATCACCGGTGGCGTGATCCCGAAGGAATTCATCCCCTCGGTCGAAAAGGGTCTGCGCGAAACCATCACCAGCGGTCCGCTGGCCGGCTTCCCGGTCGTGGGCGTGAAGGTGAAGCTGGTGTTCGGCTCCTACCACGACGTCGACTCGTCGGAAATGGCGTTCAAGCTGGCCGCCTCGATGGCGTTCAAGGAAGGCTTCCGCAAGGCCAGCCCGGTGCTGCTGGAGCCGATCATGAAGGTCGAGATCGTCACCCCGGAAGACTACCTGGGCGACGTGATGGGCGACGTCAGCCGCCGTCGTGGCGTGCTGCAGGGTTCGGACGACACGCCGTCGGGCAAGGTCATCAACGCGATGATACCGCTGGGCGAAATGTTCGGCTACGCGACCGCGCTGCGTTCGCAGACCCAGGGCCGCGCCACCTTCACGATGGAATTCGACCACTACGAGCCGGCGCCGGCCAACATCGCCGAAACCGTCGTCAAGAAGTCCTGAGCCCCGCGCTCAGGATTTCCAAACACGCATTGACATAAAGGATCCAAGACAATGTCCAAGGGTAAGTTCGAACGTACCAAGCCGCACGTCAACGTCGGCACCATCGGCCACGTCGACCATGGCAAGACCACGCTGACCGCCGCGCTGACCAAGATCGGCGCCGAGCGTTTCGGTGGCGAATTCAAGGACTA
>NZ_JAPCHY010000026.1 GCF_026107455.2 Xanthomonas chitinilytica
GGGGTAAAGGCCCACCAAGGCGACGATCCGTAGCTGGTCTGAGAGGATGATCAGCCACACTGGAACTGAGACACGGTCCAGACTCCTACGGGAGGCAGCAGTGGGGAATATTGGACAATGGGCGCAAGCCTGATCCAGCCATACCGCGTGGGTGAAGAAGGCCTTCGGGTTGTAAAGCCCTTTTGTTGGGAAAGAAAAGCCATGGGTTAATACCCTGTGGTTCTGACGGTACCCAAAGAATAAGCACCGGCTAACTTCGTGCCAGCAGCCGCGGTAATACGAAGGGTGCAAGCGTTACTCGGAATTACTGGGCGTAAAGCGTGCGTAGGTGGTTGTTTAAGTCTGCTGTGAAAGCCCTGGGCTCAACCTGGGAATTGCAGTGGATACTGGGCGACTAGAGTGTGGTAGAGGGTAGTGGAATTCCCGGTGTAGCAGTGAAATGCGTAGAGATCGGGAGGAACATCTGTGGCGAAGGCGACTACCTGGACCAACACTGACACTGAGGCACGAAAGCGTGGGGAGCAAACAGGATTAGATACCCTGGTAGTCCACGCCCTAAACGATGCGAACTGGATGTTGGGTGCAATTTGGCACGCAGTATCGAAGCTAACGCGTTAAGTTCGCCGCCTGGGGAGTACGGTCGCAAGACTGAAACTCAAAGGAATTGACGGGGGCCCGCACAAGCGGTGGAGTATGTGGTTTAATTCGATGCAACGCGAAGAACCTTACCTGGTCTTGACATCCACGGAACTTTCCAGAGATGGATTGGTGCCTTCGGGAACCGTGAGACAGGTGCTGCATGGCTGTCGTCAGCTCGTGTCGTGAGATGTTGGGTTAAGTCCCGCAACGAGCGCAACCCTTGTCCTTAGTTGCCAGCACGTAATGGTGGGAACTCTAAGGAGACCGCCGGTGACAAACCGGAGGAAGGTGGGGATGACGTCAAGTCATCATGGCCCTTACGACCAGGGCTACACACGTACTACAATGGTAGGGACAGAGGGCTGCAAACCCGCGAGGGCTAGCCAATCCCAGAAACCCTATCTCAGTCCGGATTGGAGTCTGCAACTCGACTCCATGAAGTCGGAATCGCTAGTAATCGCAGATCAGCATTGCTGCGGTGAATACGTTCCCGGGCCTTGTACACACCGCCCGTCACACCATGGGAGTTTGTTGCACCAGAAGCAGGTAGCTTAACCTTCGGGAGGGCGCTTGCCACGGTGTGGCCGATGACTGGGGTGAAGTCGTAACAAGGTAGCCGTATCGGAAGGTGCGGCTGGATCACCTCCTTTTGAGCAAGGCAGCATCGTCCTGTCGGGCGTCCTCACAAGTAACCTGCATTCAGAGTTTCGAGTCGGCCGCGAGGTTGGCTTGGATAGTCCCGTATATGGGGCCTTAGCTCAGCTGGGAGAGCACCTGCTTTGCAAGCAGGGGGTCGTCGGTTCGATCCCGACAGGCTCCACCATCTGATCTAAACGGACATTGGGTCTGTAGCTCAGGTGGTTAGAGCGCACCCCTGATAAGGGTGAGGTCGGTGGTTCGAGTCCTCCCAGACCCACCACTCTGAATGATTGGCGCATACGCAGAATTTAGACGGACTGGCATTGTGGCTGGCCCGTGTTCTTTTAAAACTTGTGACGTAGCGAGCGTTTGAGATGATCTATCTTGACGTGTCGTGAGGCTAAGGCGGAAGACTTGAATGTCTTCTTATTGATTGAGTCGTTATATTCGTATCCAGGCTTTGTACCCCTGGATCATGTATAGCCCAAGGCAACTTGCGGTTATATGGTCAAGCGAATAAGCGCACACGGTGGATGCCTTGGCGGTCAGAGGCGATGAAGGACGTGGCAGCCTGCGAAAAGTGTCGGGGAGCTGGCAACAAGCTTTGATCCGGCAATGTCCGAATGGGGAAACCCACTGCTTCGGCAGTATCCTGCAGTGAATACATAGCTGCTGGAAGCGAACCCGGGGAACTGAAATATCTAAGTACCCGGAGGAAAAGAAATCAACCGAGATTCCCTGAGTAGCGACGAGCGAACGGGGACTAGCCCTTAAGCTGGTATGGTTTTAGAAAAACAACCTGGAAAGGTTGGCCATAGAAGGTGATAGCCCTGTATTTGAAAGGGCCATACCAGTGAAGACGAGTAGGGCGGGGCACGTGAAACCCTGTCTGAACATGGGGGGACCATCCTCCAAGGCTAAATACTACTGACCGACCGATAGTGAACCAGTACCGTGAGGGAAAGGCGAAAAGAACCCCGGAGAGGGGAGTGAAATAGATCCTGAAACCGTGTGCGTACAAGCAGTAGGAGCCCGCAAGGGTGACTGCGTACCTTTTGTATAATGGGTCAGCGACTTACTGTTCGTGGCAAGCTTAACCGTATAGGGGAGGCGAAGGGAAACCGAGTCTGATAAGGGCGCATAGTCGCGGGCAGTAGACCCGAAACCGGGTGATCTAGTCATGCCCAGGGTGAAGGTGCGGTAACACGCACTGGAGGCCCGAACCCACTCCCGTTGCAAAGGTAGGGGATGAGGTGTGATTAGGAGTGAAAAGCTAATCGAACCCGGAGATAGCTGGTTCTCCTCGAAAGCTATTTAGGTAGCGCCTCATATGTATCCTCTCGGGGGTAGAGCACTGTTATGGCTAGGGGGTCATCGCGACTTACCAAACCATTGCAAACTCCGAATACCGAGACGGACTGTATGGGAGACACACGGCGGGTGCTAACGTCCGTCGTGAAAAGGGAAACAACCCAGACCCACAGCTAAGGTCCCAAATTTTGTGCTAAGTGGAAAACCATGTGGAAAGGCACAGACAGCCAGGAGGTTGGCTTAGAAGCAGCCACCCTTTAAAGAAAGCGTAATAGCTCACTGGTCGAGTCGGTCTGCGGGGAAGATTTAACGGGGCTAAGCACAGAACCGAAGCTTGGGGTGCATACTTTGTATGCGCGGTAGAGGAGCGTTCCGTAAGCCTGCGAAGGTGGATTGAGAAGTCTGCTGGAGGTATCGGAAGTGCGAATGCTGACATGAGTAACGATAATGCGGGTGAAAAACCCGCACGCCGAAAGCCCAAGGTTTCCTTGCGCAACGTTAATCGGCGCAGGGTGAGTCGGCCCCTAAGGCGAGGCAGAAATGCGTAGTCGATGGGAAGCAGGTTAATATTCCTGCACCTCGCGTAAGTGCGATGGAGGGACGGAGAAGGTTAGGTGTACCGGGCGTTGGTTGTCCCGGGGAAAGGCGGTAGGTTTGGATCTTTGGCAAATCCGGGATCCTTTAAGACCGAGCACCGAGACGAGTCTTTAAGACGAAGTCACTGATACCACGCTTCCAGGAAAAGCTCCTAAGCTTCAGCTTACGCAGACCGTACCGTAAACCGACACAGGTGGGTAGGATGAGAATTCTCAGGCGCTTGAGAGAACTCGGGTGAAGGAACTAGGCAACATGGCACCGTAACTTCGGGAGAAGGTGCGCCCTTTTTGGTGGCTCGTGCGAGCTATAGCTGAAGAGGGCCGCAGTAACCAGGCCGCTGCGACTGTTTATCAAAAACACAGCACTCTGCAAACACGAAAGTGGACGTATAGGGTGTGACGCCTGCCCGGTGCTGGAAGGTTAATTGATGGGGTCAGCCGCAAGGCGAAGCTCTTGATCGAAGCCCCAGTAAACGGCGGCCGTAACTATAACGGTCCTAAGGTAGCGAAATTCCTTGTCGGGTAAGTTCCGACCTGCACGAATGGCGTAACGACAGCGGCGCTGTCTCCACCCGAGACTCAGTGAAATTGAAATCGCTGTGAAGATGCAGCGTTCCCGTGGCAAGACGGAAAGACCCCGTGAACCTTTACTATAGCTTTACACTGAACGTTGAGTTCGTCTGTGTAGGATAGGTGGGAGGCTATGAAACCATGGCGCTAGCTGTGGCGGAGCCATCCTTGAAATACCACCCTGTCGTGCTTGACGTTCTAACCTAGGTCCATTATCTGGATCGGGGACCGTGTATGGTGGGTAGTTTGACTGGGGCGGTCTCCTCCTAAAGAGTAACGGAGGAGCTCGAAGGTACGCTCAGCGCGGTCGGACATCGCGCACTGTGTGCAAAGGCATAAGCGTGCTTGACTGCAAGATCGACGGATCAAGCAGGTACGAAAGTAGGACTTAGTGATCCGGTGGTTCTGTATGGAAGGGCCATCGCTCAACGGATAAAAGGTACTCCGGGGATAACAGGCTGATACCGCCCAAGAGTTCATATCGACGGCGGTGTTTGGCACCTCGATGTCGGCTCATCACATCCTGGGGCTGTAGTCGGTCCCAAGGGTATGGCTGTTCGCCATTTAAAGTGGTACGCGAGCTGGGTTCAGAACGTCGTGAGACAGTTCGGTCCCTATCTGCCATGGGCGTTGGAAGTTTGAGAGGGGCTGCTCCTAGTACGAGAGGACCGGAGTGGACGAACCTCTGGTGTTCCGGTTGTCACGCCAGTGGCATTGCCGGGTAGCTATGTTCGGAAGCGATAACCGCTGAAAGCATCTAAGCGGGAAGCGCGCCTCAAGATGAGACTTCCCGGGGCACAAGCCCCCTGAAGGAACCATGTAGACTACGTGGTTGATAGGTCAGGTGTGTAAGTGCAGCAATGCATTGAGCTAACTGATACTAATGATCCGTGCGGCTTGACCATATAACCTCAAGTTGCCTTGGCCGACGACATGTCGATAGATCCAAGTGCACGCTACGTCACAAGACCCTACGAGAGGCTGGCGCTTCATCCAGTACACCGGATAGCGACCCTCCAACCCTCTCCCTGGTGAAATTAGCGCTGTGGAACCACCCGATCCCATCCCGAACTCGGAAGTGAAACGCAGCTGCGCCGATGGTAGTGTGGCTCAAGCCATGCGAGAGTAGGTCATCGCCAGGGGCTTTACCCCCAAACCCCCGCAGCTCACGCTGCGGGGGTTTGCTTTTTT
>NZ_JAPCHY010000027.1 GCF_026107455.2 Xanthomonas chitinilytica
TCCTCCACTCTCAGGCCCTGTTCGATCACGCGATCGACAAGCAGGGCTCGACCGCGAGGCGTAAGACGGGCATGTTTATGCAGGTTCATCCGGGGCTCCTGGGGGCTGGGTTGGCTTCGTAACCCCCATCTTCCAGAGATGCCCCGGATGAACAACCTACTGAGAGATCACAGCTAGGCCGGCGCGGCGGCATCAGCTACCCCGCCCTGGCGGCCGGTGTTGCCGGCATGGCGGTGCTCAGGCTCGTGTTCCTGCTCAGATAGGCGTGCGCTTGCGCAGCACCAGCAGGGTGAGCGCCCCCGCCACCAGTCCCCAGAACGCCGAGCCGATCCCGCCCAGCGTCAGTCCCGAGGCGGTCACCAGGAAGGTGACCAGCGCCGGTTCGCGCTCGCCCTCCTCCCTCAGCGCCGTCGCCAGGCTGTTGCCGATGGTGCCCAGCAGCGCGATGCCCGCCACCGTCGCCACCAGCTCGCGCGGGAACGCCGCGAACAGCGCCGCCACGGTGGCGCCGAACAGGCCGACGACGATGTAGAACACCCCGGCGCTGACCGCGGCGGTATAGCGCCGGGCCGGATCCTCGTCCACGTCGCGGCCCATGCAGATCGCCGCGGTGATCGCCGCCAGGTTGAGCGCATATGCCCCGAACGGGGCCAGCACCATGTTGACCGCGCCGATCCAGCCGATCACCGGCGACACCGGCAGCGCATAGCCGGAGGCCTTCAGCACCGCCACCCCGGGTACGTTCTGCGAGGCCATCGTCACCATGAACAACGGCAGCGCGATGCCCAGCACCGCGGCTCCCGACAGCGTGGGCAGCGTGAACACTGGCACGGCCAGCTGCAGCTGCACCTGCTCCCAGTGCAACAGGCCCTTGCCGGCGGCGATGGCGATGCCGGTCAACAAGGTGGCGATCACCGCATAGCGCGGGAACAGCCGGCGGCCGCACAGGTAGCAGGCGAACATCGCCAGCGCCATGCCCAGCTGGGTACCCATCGATACGAACACGTCCAGGCCGAAGCGCAACAGCACCCCGGCCAGCATCCCCGCCGCCAGCGACACCGGGATGCGCCGCATCGCCTTCTCGAACACGCCCGAGAAACCGGCGACCGTGCCCAGCGCGGCGGCCAGCAGGAACGCGCCGATCGCGTCGGACAACGGCAGGCCGCCGCTGCCTACCACCAGCATCGCCGCGCCCGGCGTCGACCATGCGGTCACCACCGGCATCCGGTAGCGCAGCGACAGGCCGATGCAGGTAACGCCCATGCCCAGTCCCAGCGCCCACATCCACGACGCGATCTCGGCCTGGTCCGCGCCCAGCGACTGCGCCGCCTGGAACACGATCACCGCCGAACTGGCGAAGCCCACCAGGACCGTGATGAAGCCGGCCATGATCGCCGGCAGCGACAGGTCCCGAAGCAGTGAACGCGATACCGGTAGCGACATCGGGCAGGATCTTGGCTGGAGGAAGGGAGTGTCATTGTTGCCCAGCGCGGTATCCGCATGCCGGTCCGGTCCGTTGCATGCGTGGCAGCACATGGCGCCACGCGCTTGCAGGCGACGCGATGCTTGACGAATTCCGCAATTGGCCTACACTGCGCGGCCCGCCAAGGAAGCGGCCACCGACGCGGTGGCGCTGCCGGAAGCGGAAGCCGCCAGGACCCTTCGAAAAGGTGTTGACGGCCACGGAAAACCCGCCATAATAGGCGGCTCGCTTCGGCAGGACCTGAGGGTCGGTTGGGGCGGCGGAGTCGGGCCTTACGAGGTGTTGACGCCGCGGAAAAGCCGGCTATAATGGGCGGCTCGCTACGACGGAAACGTCGGGGTGTACGGAGAAGGCGCTGAGGCCGGATTCGGGATCTTTGAAAGTATGCGCAGGTTAATTTGTGAGGACGCCTGCAGGAAGGATGACTGTCCATCTTGCAGACGTTTGATCAAGCAATGAATCAATT
>NZ_JAPCHY010000028.1 GCF_026107455.2 Xanthomonas chitinilytica
CCCCCCGCCTTCAGTAGCACGGCGGTTTAGAGTCCGGGATCAATCGTAGCGGATGCCAGCTGGCTGGCGTAGTCGCTCGGGGTCAGTCCGCCGAGCACCTTCTTGGGTCGCTCCTCGTTGTACTCGCGGCGCCAGGTTTCGATGACGGTTCGGGCATGCAGCAGGCTGGTGAACCAGTGTTCGTTGAGGCACTCGTCGCGCAGGCGGCCGTTGAGGCTCTCGACATAGGCGTTCTGGTTGGGCTTGCCCGGCTCGATCAGGCGCATGGCAACACCGCGGGCATGCGCCCATTCGAGCATCGCCTTGCCGCAGAACTCCTTGCCGTTGTCGGTGCGGATGACCCGCGGCAGGCCACGTTGCACCGCCAAGCGGTCCAGGATGCGAGCGACGCCATGTCCGGAAATGGCCCGCTCGACCTCGATCGCCACTAGCTCGTGCGTCGCGTCATCCACGATCACGAGCGCCTTGAGTACCCGGCCATCCGCGGTCCGGTCGAACACGAAGTCCATCGACCAGACCTCGTTGGCACGGCTCGGACGCAGCAGCGGCTGCCGGTCGGCGACCGGCACCTTCTTCCGCTTCCGGCGCCGCACCTGCAGCTTCGCTTCCTGGTACAGCCGCTCCACGCGCTTGTAGTTCACGAGAACTCCCGCCTGCCTGAGCTTGAGGTAGATCATCCCGACGCCGTAGCGCTTGTATCGCTGGGCCAGTGCGAGGATCTGCTCGCGGAGATCGACGTTGCGATCGGGCGCCGGCTGGTAGCGATACGCGCTGGCACTCATGCGCAGCACCGCCAAGGCTCGCCGCTCGCTCAGCCCCCTGGTCATCATGTAGCGCACCTGCTCGCGTCGAGCCGGCGCGCTCACCACTTTTTTCGCAGGACGTCCTTGATGACCTCGTTCTCGAGCACCTGCTCTGCCAGGAGCTTCTTCAGCCGCCCGTTCTCGGTCTCCAGCTCCTTCAAGCGCTTTGCGTCGGGCACGCTCATGCCCCCGAACTTGCTCCGCCACAGGTAGTACGACGCCTCGCTGAAGCCGTGCTTGCGGCACAGCTCCTTGACCGGCAGCCCGGCCTCGGCCTCACGCAGGAAGCCGATGATCTGCTCTTCGGAAAAGCGCTTCTTCACGTCCAATCTCCTTACTCTGGGGAATTGGACTCCAGATCGCCGCGCTACTCAAAACCGGGGGGACGTCG
>NZ_JAPCHY010000029.1 GCF_026107455.2 Xanthomonas chitinilytica
CCTCACGCAGGAAGCCGATGATCTGCTCTTCGGAAAAGCGCTTCTTCACGTCCAATCTCCTTACTCTGGGGAATTGGACTCCAGATCGCCGCGCTACTCAAAACCGGGGGGACGTCGCCTCGGCCCTGAACCCTCATAAGCGCTCATCAATCGATGCTCTCGTCGCATCTTTGGAGCGATTGGTAAAGAGCTAACAATTCATGTATGGACTCCTCCGTCAAGCAGTCGTTGCCGTAGGTGATCGCTGATCGTCGGGAAGCGGTGCGGTTGCAGTCGTGTATCCGGCCTTTGGATGGGCGTTGATGCCCGGGCCATCATGGAATCCGCGGAGCGGGTGCCTATCGTTCAAGCGGCCTGCCAGGCCAGCATTGTTATCGGCGTTGTCCGCTCCGGGACCGAACCCTTCGCCATGATCAAGATCGTGTCAGGCAACTCCCGACGTTGAAGCGGTGAACGTGTGTCGAAGCCGTCGCGCTACCCAGCGCGGGGTCTCTCGCTGACGTGGCGCGGATCGAACGGCGTGCCGTGATGGTCCATCGCCCACAGCCGCCGGGCCAGCTTGTTGGCCAGGGCGCAGGCGGCCTTGTTGTGGCCACGGGTGTCCTGGACCTTCAGCGCCCAGGCCTGCAGCGGATCGAGGTCTTGTCCGCGCCGCTGCTTCATCCGCGCCGCCTGCAGTACCGCGCGGGCGCCGTGGATCAGCAGCGTTCTTACGTAGACATCGCCGCGCTTGGTCAGGCCTCCCAGCCGGCGCTGCTGACCGGAGGAATGCTCGCGCGGGGTCAGCCCCAGCCACGCCGAGAACTGGCGTCCGCTGCCAAAGCGCGACAGGTCGCCGGCACTGGCCCGCAGCGCGGTTGCCGTCAGCAGACCCACGCCCGGGACGGTGCGGTGACGCTGCACTGCCACGTCCCGTGAGGCGAATTCCTCCAGCCGCTGTTCGATTGCCGCCATGTCCTCGACGTCCCCCCGCCTTCAGTAGCACGGCGGTTTAGAGTCCGGGATCAATCGTAGCGGATGCCAGCTGGCTGGCGTAGTCGCTCGGGGTCAGTCCGCCGAGCACCTTCTTGGGTCGC
>NZ_JAPCHY010000030.1 GCF_026107455.2 Xanthomonas chitinilytica
GGTGCAGTCGGCCAACGCCACCAACTCCGAATCCGACCGCAAGGCGCTGGATGCCGAAGTCAAGCAGCTGGTCGAGGAAATCGACCGCGTCTCGCGCCAGACCAACTTCAACGGCACCAACCTGCTGGACGGCAGCTTCTCCGGCGCCCTGTTCCAGGTCGGCGCCGACGCCGGCCAGACCATCGGCATCAACAGCATCGTCAATGCCCGCGCCGACTCCATCGGCGCCACGGTATTCGCCAAGGATGCCGAAGGCACCGCACTGACCAGCGCCATCGTGGATGGTCTGGATGCCGACACCGATGACGCCAGCAAGGTCGTCCTGACCGGTGGCACCATCAACGAAGTCAAGATCGATGACATCAAGCTCGATGCCGGCGCCACCGCCAAGCAGGCCGCCAGCGCCCTGCAGGCCGCCATCAACGCCAAGATGGACCAGACCGGCGTCTACGCCAAGCTGGAGGCCAACGCAGCTGGCGACGAGTTCACCGTCAGCCTGGTCGCGATCAAGGGCAACACCGATATCGTCACCGACGGTTTCGATGATTCTGGTTTCACCGATCCAGACGCTATTGCCCTCGACGATGCCGATACCTTCGACCGCGTACACGCCCAGGACCTGGATATCACCACGGTCGAAGGCGCCCAGCGTGCCCTGTCCATCATCGACAGCGCGCTGACCGCCGTGAATTCCTCGCGCGCCGAGATGGGTGCGATCCAGAACCGCTTCACCTCCACCATCGCCAACCTCAACACCACCTCGGAAAACCTGTCGGCCTCGCGCAGCCGCATCCGCGACACCGACTACGCCAAGGAAACCGCCGAACTGACCCGCACGCAGATCCTGCAGCAGGCCGGTACCGCCATGCTGGCACAGGCCAACAGCTCCACCCAGAACGTGCTGAGCCTGCTGGGCTGATCCCGGTAGCAACACCCCGTCAGGTGTGATCGAGGCCCCTCCGCAAGGAGGGGCCTTCTTCTTTTGGGGGCTTC
>NZ_JAPCHY010000031.1 GCF_026107455.2 Xanthomonas chitinilytica
CGAAGCCAACCCAGCCCCCAGGAGCCCCGGATGAACCTGCATAAACATGCCCGTCTTACGCCTCGCGGTCGAGCCCTGCTTGTCGATCGCGTGATCGAACAGGGCCTGAGAGTGGAGGAGGCGGCCCACGCCGCTGGCGTCAGTGTTAGGACAGCCTACAAGTGGTTGCGTCGCTTCCGAGAGGAAGGCTTGTCCGGCTTGCAGGACCGCTCCTCACGGCCGCAGAGTTCGCCATGCGCAACCCCGTCAGCGATGGTCGAGCAGGTGCTGGCGCTGCGTCACCAGCGCAAGACCTATCGCCAGATCGCCTTGGTCCTCCCGGTCGGTCTGAGCACGATCGCGCGACTGATGCGGCGCGCCGGGCTGCACCGGCTGGCCGAGCTCGAACCAGCGCGCCCGGACAACCGATACGAGTACCCGCAGGCAGGCGATCTGCTGCATCTGGATATCAAGAAGCTAGGGCGGTTCTGGCGCCCCGGGCATCGCGTCACCGGTGATCGCCAGGGGGCCTCCGACGGCGCCGGCTGGGAGTTCGTGCACCTGGCAATCGACGATCACTCCAGGGTCGCCTTCGGCACCATCGAGGGCAACGAGCGCGGCTCCAGCGCCTGCCGTGCCCTGATGCAGGCGCTGCGCTATTACCGCAGCCTCGGCGTCACCTTCCGCCGGGTCAT
>NZ_JAPCHY010000032.1 GCF_026107455.2 Xanthomonas chitinilytica
CACTACGCCGACGACCTGGCCACCGTGATCGACACGCTGGACCTGAAGGACGTCACCCTGGTCGGCTTCTCCACCGGCGGCGGCGAAGTGGCGCGCTACATCGGCCGCCACGGCACCGGCCGGGTCAGGAAGGCGGTGCTGGTCAGCGCCGTGCCGCCGCTGATGCTGCGCACCGCCGACAATCCGGGCGGACTGCCGATCGAAGTGTTCGACGGCATCCGCAAGGCCTCGCTGGAAAACCGTTCGCAGCTGTACCTCGACCTTGCCTCCGGCCCGTTCTACGGCTTCAACCGTCCCGGCGCCAAGGTCTCGCAGGGCCTGATCGACGCGTGGTGGGCACAGGGCATGCAAGGCGGCCACAAGAACACCTACGACTCCATTGCCGCGTTCTCGGCCACCGACTTCCGCGACGACCTGAAGAAGTTCGACGTGCCGACCCTGGTGATCCACGGCGACGACGACCAGATCGTGCCGATCGACGCCGCCGGCAAGGCTTCGGCCGCCCTGATCGAAGGTGCCAGGCTGATCGTCTA